>JAEUPL010000037.1 GCA_016790165.1 Burkholderiales bacterium | reverse complement strand
GGCCGACGACCGCTCGCCACCAGTTCAACTATCTGCTGCCGAAACGCCTCCGCGTACGGCGGCTTTGTCCTTCCACCCATTCCCTGACTCCTTCAATTTCTTCAAACACGTAGTGTCCGTGAAATCGGGGTCAGTCCAATGATCGACGTTGGAGGATGCTGGAAGTTCTGATAACTACACTAGATTCAATCGGTCAACACGGCCTCACTTTAGCATTGCGAGAGCGACTGCAAAGCGAACAGCAGACCAAGCTCGGTGCGGAGCACCAGGAAACGCTCGCAACTGCCAGCAATCTTGTCAGAGCTTACCTCGATGCCGGACAGACCCTGAAAGCACTTTCACTTGGCGAAAGAGTTCTAGCGAGTCGAGTGAACAAACTTGGAATGACACACAAGGACTCTTTGGATAGCAGGAATCTTCTAGCCATCGTCAGGCGACAGGCTTCTAATGAAATCAATTCATCTGTCAATAGCAATCCCATTGGCGAAGCCCAGACCATAGAGCAAGAGCTCTCAGTAAAAAAACTTCTACTGGCAAATAGAAAGCCGATGTCCCCGTACTACGGATATGGAGATGTTCGCCGCGAAGTACAGGACACCAAGATTCCGCCATTTAGCTCAGTAGTTGCTATAGAGATTCATGCCGGCGCCGAGATTTCAGTTTGTTCAGGGGCGGCAGTCGTAAGTCCCAGAGTAGTTGCGACTGCAGCACATTGCATTGCCGGCAAAGGAAGTGTAAGGATCTTCGTCAAGGTCGTTGATGGCCTTGGAAACCTATCGGATCAGGCTTCAGCAACAGTGTTTGCAACTGGATCAAAGCGATATCTTGCTCTACTGGAAAAGGGTGCCAATGGAAAACGTTTACTAGACTCAGGCACTCTGACATTGGGGGATTTGGGAGTAAGCGAGCTCTATGCGCCACAACGAAACTCCACTCCGTCAGAGGCCCGCATCTCTGCGTTCGCGAATACCCAAGACTGGGCAGTACTCTTACTTGATCGCCCACTAAATGGTCTTGTTCCTTTGCAGCCAATGCTCTCCCAGAACGACTACTTCAAATACAAAGGAGGCTATGCAGGACTTATTGCAGTAGGGTTTCCAGGCGACTGGATTGCTTCAAGAATGGTAGTTGCGCCTTGTCCACTGCCGCAAACTGGCAGCGCAACCCCGCAATCAATAGTCGGCAAAAATGGCATGGACATGTACTATATGTACGCGTCCAGAACAAAGGACGGGTGTGTATTGTTCAACGGCGCCTCTGGCGGACCACTTATGCTGTTCGACAAGGTTTCAGAAAAGTTTCTTTTTGCCGGGATCTACTCTGGTGTCTTTTCACGCTCAACTAGAGTTGATACTACTGTCGCCCACATTCGTGATCAGCAGCCTCTAAATTTCAGGTCTGTAAAGTCATTTGACGGATTCAACGACTGGGAGTTTAGCGAGTTCGCGTACGGCACAAATCTTCTGCGCGCGCTGTATTCTGCGTCGGGCCAAGTGGAGCCGCCATCCGTTCATCTCTCGCGAGGTCTAGTAGATATCGACTGAGCCGCAGGCACTCAACATAGTTTGAACATACCAGTCGCTTGCACTGACGCCCGTATGCGCGCCTCTGCCGCTGACGTATAACTCCTCGCTCAAACTGACCCGCTACGGCAGGCACTGTAAGCCCGGTCTGAGGTACTCCGTACATTGTCTCAGTCCGGGCTTACAGTGCCTGCCTCCACGGGCAGCTTAGCTCGAACGTTAGGCATCGCATGCCACCCTCACTGTTCATCAGCTCCACCTTCTCCGATCTCGAGCGCCATCGCTCTCTCGTCCGGGACGCAGTTTCAAAGCTGGAGTTCGGGTCGAAGGCGATGGAACTCTTTGGTGCGCTACCCGATACGCCGAAGGAAGAGTGCCTGCGCCTTGTAAGGAGCGCGCAGGCCTTCGTTGGCATCTTCGGAATGAGATATGGACACGTTGATCCGGAGACAGGTAAGTCACTGACCCAGCTTGAGTACGAAGAGGCGCAGGCGATGCGCCTGCCAACACTCATTTACCTGATCAACGAAGATGCTCACCCTGTGCTGCCGAAACACGTCGAAACGGGGCCCGCCGCAGAGAAGCTGTCAGTCTTCAAGTCGAGCCTGAAGAAGTCACACGTCGTCAACTTCTTCTCGTCGCCCGAAGACCTAGCCGCGAAGGTGACGCAGGACGTTGTACGGCTCCTATCCAGTGCCAGACCATCCAGTGGGCAGGTTATGGCCCAGCTGGCTCTGAACGCGACGAAACGACATGCCTTGACTCAACCTCGCTTCGAGTACTTGAAGTCACGGCTAGTAGGCATCTACGCTCGAGCTATACCGGACTCCATACTCAAAGAAGCGCTCGAACTAATCATCGGCGGAGACAACATGGCGGCCGCGTTCGTCCTGAGCCGAGGCGCCCCGATGTCGCTAGATGACGCAGTCGACGGATTGATGAAAGTTGAACGTGTGCTGCAGAGTATCTTTGAGAGCAATCCGCCCAATCCGGCCGCGAGCGATGCCTAACCTGCCGTTGCACCGGACCCGCAACGGCATGCCGCCTCGGTCATCGCAGGCCATGGCCTTCGGCCATTTTGGCCTGCGCTGCCCAAGCCGTCACGCCGTCGCGGGCCGGTGAACTTCACGTTAGGCCTCAGAACCAACATGCGGCGCACTTTCGCAATCTCGCTGCTTCTTGCAGTGTCGTTTGCTGCGCATGCGCAGCTGATTGGCGTCCTTGAGCATCCGCAGTGCAGCAATGATCAAGCGCGGATCGTTCGACCGCTCTTCCAACTCACCGGGCAGGTGTGGTCATCTCTTGCATCGGGTCTTGCCACCGACCTGTACCCGCGGACGTGGTTCGTGGCTGGCTCAGGAACTCAGGCTTCCTTTGGGGTAAGCCTACCCCCCTCCACGCCAGAGCCAGCCTGGACCTTCGGCCGCGACTTCGCGCTAACGCCCCTCGAAGGCTCAGCGCTCCCGTCCGCGCCAAACCGAGGTGGCGCGTATGGCGGCTGGTGTGACGCGCCGCAGAACAAGCCGATCCTCGTCTCATCAACACCGATGGCCTTGACTCGGCTGCCCGCTGCCCGCGCGCCAATGAGAACGCCGAACCGCATTGTTCGCCGCGCATTCGAAAGGTCGCTGTCAGCCGGCAAACTCTGCAAGAACTACGACGATCCACGCCCAACACGGATCCGGAAGGCGGATCTTGCGGTCACAGAGGACATCGGTTTGCCCGGGGGCAAGCGGCTGGTCGCGTTCAGCCTCAAACGGCATCTCACCGAGTGCGGAAGTGAGATCGGAGGAGTCGAGCAGCCTCGCTGGTTTGTGCTTGGGCCGACGCCTCGATTCATCGGTGCATCTATGATCTATGTAGCATCTGTGGCCCTTGACCAAGGCGAAGCAGCGCACCTATTCTGGTTCTCCGGCTACAACCAGGATGGATATCTCCTGTTCAGGTCCGACTTTGGCGAGCCGCAGCGCTTCACGTGGAATTACCACTGAGGCCTAACCCCTCGTATATGGACTCCCCCCAAAGGACAAGAAACTGATCGATAGGTCTGGCGAAACGGAAGTGCTTGCAGTCGTATATCCGGCAACATAGGTGGGCTCTGATGTGGCCCGTGCCATCATGGAATCTGCGTGAGCGCGGTGCCAATCGCTACAAGCGGCAGACGACGAATCGTTGCCAGAGGCGTTATCGGCAATGCGCGCTCTGGCGTGATTCCGGTTGGCCATGAAGGGCGATCAGTCTCTCGAAGCGAAAGCGGGGGGCGGGTCACACCGACCTTACTATTCAAGGAAACGTGACCAGGTCGCCTTGACGCAAGATGCACCAACGATGATTCCCGCAACGCCTTCCGCGAACCCTTCGCGTTCGACCGACTCGTTCGGTCCGATCGAGCGAGTCGCGAACCGGCTGGCGGGTGCCGCGTTTTCGCCACATCGGCACGACACTTACACGGTCGCCCTCACGGTGACTGGGGTGCAAGCGTTCAACTATCGCGGGGCGATGCGACATTCGTTGCCTGGCCAGGTGCTGGTCCTCCATCCCGACGAATTGCACGATGGCCACTGCTGTGATGAGGCGGGTTTCAGCTACCGGGCAGCCTATATTCCGCCAGCCCATGTGCAGACAGTGCTTGGAGGCGCGGATTTGCCGTTTGTGGCCAATGGCGTCTCGACCCATCCCGCCTTGATCGCGGCGGCGATGAACATCGTCATCGACTGCGCGGTCGTCGAGGATCAGGGCGCTTATGAAGATGCACTCTATGATCTGGCGCACGCCATGAACGAAGTGGCAGGCAAAGTGGCAACCGTCAGGATCGCCAACCGAACAGCCGTCATGCGGGCGCGCGAATTTCTCGACACCACCGTCGTTGTCGGTGCGCGACTTGAGGAACTTGAGCACGTGACTGGCTGTGACCGCTGGCAGCTGTCGCGCGATTTCAGGGCGTTGCTTGGCACCAGCCCCTACCGCTACCTGCAGTACCGGCGGGTCGATCTCGCCAAGCGACTGTTGCGCGAAGGTGCGAAACTGGCCGACGCTGCGCATGGCGCCGGCTTTGCCGATCAGAGCCATTTTGGCCGTACCTTCCGCAAGGCCGTTGGCCTGACGCCAAAGGCGTGGCTTCGCTCCGACCTGTTCCGCACGATCGTTCTATAGCCGTCATCGGCAGGGCGTTAACCTGCGCGACATGACACCAATCATCTTTTCCGACGAGACGCCGAAGGGCTGGCTGGCACCGGGCATCGCCGCCCCCGTTATCTGCATTCTGCTCTTTGCCGTCAGCATGTTGCCGTTCGATTACGGACTCACCTATCTCGGCTTTACCGACGCGAACGGTTCGCCGCGGGGGCCCTTGGGTTTTTGCCTCCTTCTGGCTTCGTTTATCGCCGTGGGGCTCGCGGTGTATGGCTGGGTGCGCTGGGTCGAAAAGAGAAGCCTCGAAAGTGTTGGGCTTCGCGGAGAACAACGGTTCAAAAAGTTTTCGATCGGGCTGGCCGGAGGCATTGCCTCGATGGGCGTGATCGTGACGGCGATCACGCTGACCGGCGGATACCGTGCCGCACACCTCGCCCCCGCCTTTGCCAGCCCTGCGGCGCTTGGCTGGATCGCGCTGTTGTTCGCCGGCTTCGCCGTGCAAGCGAGCGTGGAGGAGTTCGTGTTTCGTGGCTGGTTGTTCTCAACCGTCCTGCGGCGCTGGAACACGACCGCCGCCTTCCTGTTGACGTCCGCCGCCTTCACCTTTCTCCACCTATCGCCGAGAACATCGCTGTTGATGCTGACCATGACCTTCGTCTTTTCGATTTTCGCCTGCGCCTGGGTGGCTCGATCGAATTCGATCTGGGGCGTGATGGGTTGGCACACCGGGTGGAATTGGTTTGGGGGCACTGGCTTTGATGTGCCGATCACGGGATTGGAGAGCGGTCTACCCGCACTGGCGGTGAAATTGGTGCCTGTCGGGCCAGCCTATCTCAATGGGGGCGGGCACGGACCGGAAGGAAGTGTGTTCACGGTTGCCATGCTGACTGTGGCTAGCCTGATTCTTCTGTGGCTTGCACGGTCGCGCAAACGAAACGATGCGCCACGTCCGGGAGATCAAACCCAGGGAGACGCCCGATAGGTCTGCCGCGCGATACATCGCGCACACTGGTTCAGCGTTTCCCGAGGTCGTATCAGGCGGTTGGGTCTGCGACTCATCCGTTGCAAACGCAGCCGGTCGCAAACCAGCCATTGAGTCGTCGGCACCGCCACAATGCACGGCATTCCGTTTGCTCGAGGAGCAAACATGCCCGGCATCGACAGATCGCAACCCGTCACCGGAGCAGCCAACTGGCTCGTGCTACTGCAGAGAGTCGTGATCTGCGCGCTGGCGGGTCTGCTTGTCTACTACCACACCTACACGCTCATCGAGCTCTACATTGGCTCAGGCACTGACTTTTACGGGGGCCCGAACGCGAACGGACACCCTGTGTACATGCACACACAGTCCGTTCTTCGCGTCCTGATCATTGTCAGCCTGATCCTTGTTGCCATGAATCGACGACCTGCACTGTTTGGGATGTGGGCCGCAATCGGTGCGTTGGTCGCCACGCACTACTGGGCACACTTCTTCGCTCTTCCATTCCCTTTCCTCGAGGGACGACATCCGCTGTCATACCTCAAGGGCTTTATCATCCCGACGGCCATTTCGCTCCTGTTCTTGTCCATGCATCGCCGTCGAGGCCCTGGACCGAGCGCCGCGTAAAAACTCGTCTGTGGTCTTCGCCTGACAAACACGATACTGATCGATACGCCGCCCGAGGTGCGTTCGCGCCGAATACGCCGGTTTTGTGCCACCCCCGCACAGCGGGAGACGCTGGAGCGAACGATGCGCCGCTCGTTTTGACGGGCAGTTGGCGCTGGCATCCAACGATTTGTGATCGCCTCTGGCGAGGGGGCCATCGATTGAATCGCGGGGTGTCGCTGCGGTTGTTCACGCACGGCAAAATGTCGCCCATGCTTCGCCTTATCGACCTGACTCTTGCCCGCGGCAGCGCACCCCTGATCGACCGCGCCAACATCACCATCAACCCGGGCCGCAAGGTCGGGATCATCGGCGCCAACGGCGCTGGCAAGTCGACGCTGTTTGCAGCCCTGCGCGGCCAACTGCACGCCGAGCGCGGCGATATCGCCATGCCCAACGGCTGGGTGATCGCGCACGTGGCGCAGGAGACGCCGCCCTCGGAGCGCACCGCGCTCGAGTATGCGCTGGACGGCGACGTCGAATTGCGCGAACTCGAAATCGCCATCGCGCGCGAAACGGAGCATCCGAACCCCGACGCCGCAAAGCATGGCGAGGAGCTGGCGCACCTCTATGCCCGCATGGAAACCATTGGCGGTTACGCAGCGCCTGCGCGTGCGGCGGAATTGTTGGCGGGCCTGGGATTTGAGCATCAGATGCAGCAGCGCACGGTGACTGAATTCTCCGGCGGCTGGCGCATGCGGCTCAATCTCGCGCAGGCGCTGATGTGCCGCAGCGACCTGCTGTTGCTCGACGAACCCACCAACCATCTGGATCTCGACGCCGTGCTCTGGCTGGAGGATTGGTTCGCGCGCTACCCCGGCACACTGCTGGTGATCACGCATGATCGCGATTTCATTGATCGCGTTGCGGATCAGATTCTCTACTTCGACACCTCGAACGGCACGGCGGGCTCAAAGCTGAAGCTCTACACCGGTAACTACGCATCGTTTGAGGAGCAGCGCGCGACCGAACTCTCCGTGCAGCAGGCCGCGTTCGAGAAGCAGCAGCGCACCATCAAGCACCTCGAGTCCTTCATTACCCGCTTCAAGGCCAAGGCGACCAAGGCCGCGCAGGCGCAGAGCCGCATCAAGGCGCTGGAGCGGCTGGAGCGCATCGCGCCGGCACACGTGGATTCGCCGTTTACCTTTGAGTTCAGGAAGCCGGAGGGTGAGCCGCGGCAATTGCTCAAGTTCGCCGACATGAAGCTCGGCTACGGCGAAGGCGAGGCGCAGAAGACCATTCTCGACCGCGTGAGCTTTTCGATCCTGCCGAACTCGCGGATCGGTCTGCTCGGACGCAACGGCGCCGGCAAATCGACGCTGGTGAAGGCGCTGGCGGGCGCGCTGAAGCCGCAGTCGGGCGAACGTATCGAAGGGCAGCATCTCAAGATTGCGTACTTCGCGCAGCATCAGCTGGAACAGTTGCGCACCGATGAAACGCCGTTCTGGCACCTCGATCAGCTCGACAAGAAGTTGGTTGAAGAGCGTGGCTACCCGCGTGCGCGCGATCAGGACATCCGCAACTTCCTGGGCGGCTTCGACTTCCGTGGCGACCGTGTCGGCGAAAAGGTGGGCGTGTTCTCGGGCGGCGAGAAGGCGCGGCTGGTGCTGGCGATGCTGGTGTATGAACGACCGAACCTGCTGCTGCTCGACGAGCCGACGAATCATCTCGACATCGAGATGCGGCAGGCGCTCACGCTCGCGCTGCAGGACTACGAAGGCGCGCTGGTGGTGGTGGCGCATGACCGCCACATCCTGCGCGCCTGTTGCGACGAACTGTGGCTGGTCGCCAATCAGCGCGTGGCGCCGTTCGAGGGCGACCTCGACGACTATCGCGACTGGCTGCGCGAACAGCGGGCCAAGCCCGCGAGCAACGACGCGGCGCCCTCACGCAAGGACGACAAACGCGCCGAGGCGGAGGAACGGCAGCGCCTCGCCAACCTGCGCAAACCCATTCAGAAACGTATCGACGCCATCGAGAAGGAGCTCGCCAGGCTCACCAGCGCGCGCGACGCGCTTGACGCGTGGCTCGCCAGCGAGGCGGCTTACGCGCAAGAGAATGCCCCGACGCTGGGCGACAAGACGCGCGAACGCGGCGAGCTCGCAGCGAAGGTCGACGCACTGGAAGAGGAATGGATGGAGAAGCAGGAGGCGATGCAGTGGGTGCGCTGACCTCGACGACGATTCCGCGGGTCGATTTGCAGCATTTCGCTGGCAACGCAGCGCTCGGGGCCGCGCTGGGTGCGGCCGCGCGTGACACCGGATTCTTCGTCATCGTCGGGCACGGCATTGATGCTGCGCTGACGGCCGCGGTGTTTGCGCAGTCACAGGCATTCTTTGGCTCTGATGCGCAAAGCAAGGCAGCCCTCTCGATCCAGCGGGTGGGCAACAATCGCGGCTATGTGGCGCTGGGCGAGGAGCGCTTGAATTCGGCGATGCCCGGCGACGTGAAGGAGGCGTTCAACATCGGTTGGGACTTGCCGCCAACGCACCCGGAGATCGTTGCGGGCAAGCCGTTTCGCGGTGTCAACGTGTGGCCGGACGCGCAGGCGCTGCCGCAGTTTCGCACGACGATGCTGGCGTATTTCGACGCCTGCCACGCGTTGGGGATGAAACTTCACCGCGCGCTCTCGCTTGAGTTGGGCGTGGCGGAAGATTTTTTTGATGACAAGCTCGATGAGCCGCTGGCTACGCTGCGCCTGTTGCACTATCCGCCGCGCCCGGAGCGATTCGAGCCGGGTCAGATCGGCGCGGGCGAGCACACCGATTACGGCAACCTCACGTTGCTCGCGACCGACGACGCGGGCGGGCTCGAGGTGCGCACGCGCGCGGGCGAGTGGCTCGCAGCACCGAACATTCCGGGCGCGATCATCTGCAACATCGGAGATTGTTTGATGCGCTGGACCAACGACGTGTTTGTCTCGACGCCGCACCGCGTGGTCAACCCCGTCGGGCGCGAACGATTCTCGGTTGCGTTTTTCCTCGACCCGAACCCCGATGCGGTGGTGGCATGCCTGCCGACCTGCACCAACGCAGCGCGCCCGGTGAAATACCCACCCACGACGGGCGCGGCGTATCTCAAGGAGCGGCTGGACGCGACGTACGCGTCCCGTAGCTAGAAACACAGCTTTTTCGCTCCGCTGACCGCCTGTCGGTGGTTTGAGCCGAAAAAACGCGCTATGTTGACATCCGTGCGAATCGACAGCAAACGACCGCCAGCTGGTCGTTGGAGCCAAAAAGCTGTTGCGCGCTCAGTCGCGTCGGCGGAGCAAGCGCCGTGACCGGAAGTCAGGCCGTGCGCGCGACGCAGCCCGTCGCCCCGCGTTGCTAGGGCGTGTTAACACTATTTTCCCGAGTGCGGCGGTCGTATTTTCGATGCCTGGTTAGGCGCGAAGGCCGCCGTGGTGCGGGCACCACAAGGCGTTCGCAACAACACCGGGCGCGAAAATACGACACGCCCCGCAGGGTTGCAGCGAGATGGTGTGTCTGCGGCGTTGCGATGCTTGAACGTGGAACCACCACGTTCTTCGCCTCGCGCCTTGCAGCCAACACCATCTCGCTGCAACGCATCTCGTGAAAATAGTGTTAACACGCCCTAGTAACGATAAAACCCGCGCCCGGTCTTGCGTCCCAGATACCCCGCCGCCACCATTTCCTTGAGCAGCGGCGCCGGGCGGTACTTCGGGTCGTTGAAGCCTTCGTAGAACACATTCATCACGGCGATCATGACGTCGAGGCCGATCATGTCGGCGAGCGCGAGCGGGCCGATCGGCTGGTTGGTACCGAGCTTCATGCCGTTGTCGATGTCCTCTGCCGTGGCGAGGCCTTCCTGCAGGCAGAAGATCGCCTCGTTGATCATCGGACACAGGATGCGGTTGACCACGAAGCCCGGCGAGTTCTTCACCGTGATTGGCGTTTTGCCCAGCGCCTTGGCGAGCCCCTGAGCGATCTCCAGGGTTTCGTCACTGGTGGCGATGCCCCGGATGAGCTCCACCAGCGCCATCATCGGCACCGGGTTGAAGAAGTGCATGCCGATGAAGCGGTCGGGCCGGTGCGTGGCCGCTGCCAGCCGCGTGATGGAGATGGATGAGGTGTTGGTGGCGATGACGACGCCGGGTTGGACCACGGCGTCGAGGTCTTTGAGTATCTTGATTTTCAGCGCTTCGTTTTCGGTCGCGGCCTCGATCACGTAGTCGCAACCCGCCAGCTCGTCGATGGACGTCGTCGTCTTCACCCGCGCCAGGGCGGCCGCCTTGTCGGCTGCGTGAATCTTCTCTTTCTTCACCAGCCGATCGAGGCTGGCAGAGATGGTGGCAACGCCCTTGTCGAGTGCAGCGGCGTTGACGTCGAGCATCACTGCGTTGACGCCGGCGACGGCGCAGGCTTGCGCGATGCCGTTGCCCATGGTGCCCGCACCGACGATGCCTACGTTCCTGATGGTCATGAGTTTCTCCTGAAGTGTTGCGAATATTTTACGAAGCGGTTCATTGGACGTTTCGGCAAAATGCCGCGGATGGCTTCGCAGAACCCTCCGGCACATCTCACCGTGGGCATTGGCGCGGCGCTGGGGGCGGGGCTCATGTGGGGCCTGGTCTTTGTGGCACCGCTGTTGTTGCCCGACTACCCCGCCACACTGCTCTCGTTTGGCCGATACCTCGCTTTCGGGCTGATCACGTTGCCCATCGCATGGTGGCAGCGTGACGCGTTGCGCGCGCTGACGCCCGCCGACTGGTGGCTGGCAACGAAACTGTCGATCGCCGGCAACTTCATCTACTACCTCGCGCTGTCGGCTTCAATCCAGCTTGCAGGCGCGCCATTGCCGACGTTGATCATCGGCACCCTCCCTGTCGTGATCGCGGTGACGTCCAATCTGCTCTCTGTCGGAGAGCACCGCTTTTCATGGGGCCGCCTGCTTCCCTCACTGCTGTTGATCGCGGCGGGCCTGCTGTGTGTGAACGCGGACCAGATGGCGCGCCTGCGGGCCGATGGCTCGTTGAGCGCCTACGCGAGTGGCGCGTTGCTTGCACTGGTGGCGAATGCGGCGTGGACGTGGTATCCGATCCACAACGCGCGCTGGCTCAATGCACACCGGCAGCACACGTCGACCACGTGGGCGACCGCGCAGGGCATCGCGACCCTGCCCATCGCCGCCGTTGGGCTGGCGCTCTCGCTGTCCTGGTTGCGCGCCACGGGCGACGCACGGTTTGCGCAGTCCCTCTCGGGGCCCGAGCCACTCAAGTTCTGGCTGCTGATGATCAGCATCGGCTTCTGCGCGTCGTGGCTCGGCACGATTCTCTGGAACATTGCCAGCAAGAACACGCCGACGGCGCTGACCGGACAATTGATTGTGTTCGAGACGCTGGCGGCGCTGGCCTACGCCTATTTGGTGTATCAGCGCACGCCGAGCGCCTACGAGATGGCGGGCATTGCCCTGCTCGTGCTCGGGGTGTTGGTGGGCGTGCGGGCGCTATCGCGTCCGGCACCTCGCATGGAGTAAGGGCGGCTCGCCCGACCGCGCCCCGGGTCGGTCTCCGCCGGTTGCGGCAAGTGGCCGCTACTGCATCTTCCAGGCGAGCGTGCGGCCCTGTGTCAGCGGAACGATGGTTTCGTTGCCAAAGGCGAATTCCTCCGGCGGGGACCAGGATTCGCGCAGTAGTGTGATGGTGTCCGCGTTACGCGGCAAACCGTAGAACTCCGCCCCAAAGCGACTAGCGAACGCGTCCAGCTTGTCAATGGCGCCCACCGCGTCGAACGCCTCGGCGTATAGCTCAATCGCCGCGTGTGACGTGAAGCAGCCGGCGGCGCCGCAGCAGGTTTCCTTGCTATTGCGGGCATGTGGCGCACTGTCGGTACCCAGGAAAAATTTGGGCGAACCGGAGATTGCGGCCTCCACCAACGCCTCACGGTGCGTCTCCCGCTTGAGAATGGGCAGGCAGTAGAAATGTGGCCGGATGCCGCCGGTAAAGATCGACGTGCGGTTGTACAGCAGGTGCTGCGGCGTGATGGTGGCGCCGACATGGGCAGGCGCGGCAGAGACAAAGTCTGCCGCTTCGCGCGTCGTGATGTGTTCGACCACAATTCTCAGCGCCGGAAAGTCGCGCACGACCTGAGTGAGCGACTGTTCAACAAAGATGGCCTCGCGGTCGAACACGTCGGTCGCCGGGTCGGTCACCTCGCCGTGCACGCACAGCACGACGCCGTGCCGTTGCATCGCGTCGAGTACACCGTAGACGTTCTTGAGTGAAGTGACTCCGGAGTCGGAGTTGGTCGTCGCGCCGGCCGGGTAGTACTTGAACGCTTTGACAGCGCCGGATTCAGCCACGCGGGCGACCTCATCGACACCCGTGCGGTCGGTCAGGTAAAGCGTCATCAACGGCTCGAAGGCCACGCCGGCAGGCAGCGCTCGCAGAATGCGGTCGCGGTACGCCAACGCCATCGCCACGGTCGTGACGGGCGGCTTGAGATTTGGCATCACCAGCGCCCGGCCAAACTGACGCGCCGTGAAACCCGCGACGGACGCGAGGGCTGCACCGTCGCGCAGATGCAGGTGGAAGTCGTCGGGACGGGTGAGGGTAAGGGTATCGGACACGTTTTCGAGCGCCGAGGCGGCGAGAGAATTAAGAAAAAACTGGGGCGAACGCGCGACCGACGGTAAACGCACCGCCCTGAGTCGCACGAGAAGAGCCTATTTGACCACGCCGCTGCCGGTTGGCGGTGTCGCTATAATCCGGCGCCGCCCCGTCTGACCGGGGTGCGTTCCGGATGGGCTTGCCTGTTCGATTCAATAGACTTCAAACCTGTCACACAAGGCATCCGCTCAGGGTTATGGCTACTTCCAGCAAGGCAAAGGCAGCGGCAACGGCGAAAGCCGCACCGGCAGCCGTCGTCGAATCAAAGGTCGCCAAAGCGGCGAAACCGGCAACCAAGGCGGCAGTCGCTGCGGCTCCCACCGCGGCCCCCGTACTGTCGATGAACAGTGCGAAAAAATACGCGGGCCTGACCGAGGCAGAGTTGCTCAAGCAGCCCGAATCGGACTACATGAACAAGGCTCAGCTCGCGTTCTTCCGCGAAAAGCTGATCGAAGTGCGTGACAACATCCTGCACAACGCGACGGATACCGGCGAGCATCTGCGTGATACCGAAGTGGCCACCGATCCCTCAGATCGCGCGACACAGGAAGAGGAATACACGCTGGAACTGCGTACCCGCGACCGCGAACGCAAGCTGCTGAAGAAGGTCGACAAGTGCCTGCGCATGGTCGATGACGGCAGCTTTGGCTGGTGCGAAGAGACGGGTGAGCCGATTGGCTTGCCGCGTCTGATCGCCCGCCCGACGGCCACGTTATCGATCGAGGCGCAGGAGCGTCGCGAGCGCATGCAGAAGCTGTTCGGCGATTGATTCACACTTTCCCCCGCCGGTATCATCGACCGGGAGCTTGCGCTGACGTGCGGAGCGCGGCATTGGCAATGACCGCGTGCGGCGCGCGGATTTGCGATGCGACGCCATAATTAGCTGCACCGTCAGTCCCGACCTGTGTGCGATTGACGCCCGCTGCTTGCCCGGGCAGTGCCCGAACTCCACGAACCACGACCCACGACCCAATCAGGATTACACGATGAGTGCACCGTTCTCCCTCCCGCCACTTCCGTATGCCGACAATGCGCTTGAGCCGCTGATTTCGGCTAACACCATCAGCTTCCACTACGGAAAGCATCACAAGGCCTACGTTGACAATCTCAACAAGCTGGTCGAAGGCAAGGACCTGGCGCAACTGTCGCTCGAGGACATCATCAAGAAGTCCGCTGGCAACGCCGATCTGGTGGGCGTGTTCAACAACGCCGCGCAGATCTGGAACCATACGTTCTACTGGAACAGCCTGAAGCCCAACGGTGGCGGCAAGCCCACGGGTGCCATTGCCGCAGCGATCGACAAGGATCTGGGTGGCTACGACAAGTTCAAGGCCGATTTCGCCAACGCGGCGCTGACGCAGTTCGGTTCGGGCTGGGCATGGCTGGTCTCCGATGCGGGCACGCTCAAGATCGTCAAGACGGGCAACGCGGAAGTGCCGTTCACCAAAGGCCAGAAGCCGTTGTTGACGATTGACGTTTGGGAGCATGCCTACTACCTCGACTACCAGAACCTGCGCGCCAAGTACGCGGAGACGCTCATCGACAAGCTGCTGAACTGGGACTTCGCGAACGCCAACTTCGCCGCGTAGTCGCGTCACGTCGCAACGCGTCGAGCAACAAGGCCGGTGTTCCGGCCTTTTTTGATAGGCGCGCGATATTCTTGCGTCATGAGTTCCGGATTGCTTTCGGTTGAACGACTCAGTCATCGCTACACGAGCGGGCGGCGGATTGAATTCGGCAGTTTCTCGCTGGCTGCGGGAGAGGTGCTCCTGTTGCGTGGCGCATCCGGCAGCGGCAAATCGACACTGCTGAATCTGCTCGCGGGTGTGTTGCCCGTCGGACGCGATCAGGGGCTGGTCACGCTCGGCAGTGCTGCGTTGCATGCCATGTCGGCCGCGCAGCGCGACCGGCTGCGGCCATTCACTGTGGGCTGGATGCCGCAGCGTTTATGTCTGATCCAGAGCCTGACGGTGCACGAAAATGTGGTGTTGCCCGTGGCGCTTGGCGCGAAATCGGATGCGCTGCCCGCAGCGATGCGGCGTGCCGATGCGTTGTTCGGGGCGCTCGGCGTCGCCGACCTCGCAGCGCGTCGCCCGAGTGATATCTCGGTGGGGCAAGCCGCGCGCGTGAGTCTCGCGCGCGCGCTGATCGGGCAGCCCGTCGTGTTGTTGGCGGACGAGCCAACGGCGGCACTCGACAGCGAGAGTGCGGCGCGGGTGGCGCAGGCGATCACGGCCTACGCAGCGGCGGGTGGCGCAGCACTCATCGCCAGTCATGACGAAGCACTGGCGCAGCACATGGATGCGCTTCGCCCGGCCAATCCGGTGCGGCAGATCACGCTGCGGCAGGACGAAGCGTCCGATCGGGAGCAGTCATGAGTGTCCGATTGCGCACCATGATGCGCCTGATCGGCGGTTTTCTGCGGGCGCGGCCGTGGCAGTTCGCGCTCGCCGTGGCGCTGTGCGCGCTGGGCCTCGCCAGTGCTGTGGGTGTGCTGTGGTTGCAATCCACGCTGGAGGCGCACGCCCGGCGTCAGGCAGCTGGAATCGACATCGTGGTGGGCGCCAAGGGCTCAGCGCTGCAAAACGTGCTGGCGGCCGTTTATCACCTCGACGTGCCCAACGGCAACATCCGTCTGAGTGAGGTGGAGCGGCTGCGACAACACCCGTTGGTGAAGCGCGCAATTGCCGTGGGTATGGGCGACTCCGTGGCCGGGGCGCGCATCGTTGGGGCCGACAACGAGTTGATCGACCTCTATGGCGCCGTGATTGATCGGGGCAGTCTTCCGTCGGCGCCGATGGAGGCGGTGCTTGGTGCGGCGTTCGCGCGGCGCACGGGGCTCAAGCTCGGTGATCACTTCGTCGGCGCGCACGGCGTCGGTGAGGGAGCGACGGATCACGAAGGCGATCCGTACGTGGTGGTGGGTGTACTCAAGCCGACGGGACGTGTGATCGACCAGACCGTGGTGACGCCACTCGCCAGCGTGTGGCAGGTGCACGAAGGACATGCTGCGCCGGGCAGTGAACACGAGGCGACCTTTGCGTTGATTGAGGCGCGAGGCCCCGTTGGTGTGGCGAGTCTGCCACGTCTGATCAATCAGACCACATCGATGCAGGCCGCTGTGCCAGCGCTGGAATCGGCGCGATTGCTGAGCAGTTTCGAATGGATGGCGACTGTCGTGAAAGCGTTTGCCGGTGTGTTGCTGCTGGCCGCCATGGCATCCCTGCTGGGGGCATTGCTGCAGTCGTTGGCGCAGCGCGAACCCGAGCTCGCGGTGATGCGCGCGATGGGTGCATCGAGGACCACATTGTTCGCGTTGCTGTTCGGCGAGGCGGTGGTACTGGTGCTGATTGCTTCGGGCCTTGCCGGCGTGTTGCTGGCAGCAGGGGCGTTTGCATTGATACATGTCACCTTGCCGGGATTGGGCGTGAGCGCCACAGAAGGCGTGCAATGGTGGTTTTATGGGCTTGCCGTGGCACTACTGCTGGCAGTTGTTGCTACTATCCCGCTACTGCGACGCGTGGCCACGCTGGATGTGGCTGCACTGCTGTCGGCGCGCTGAATACAGAGCAGTTCTTGCGTGGCCCGCCCGCGTTTCCGGCACGACGGGGATACGCGTCTGTGTCTGGCGAAACCGCGCAGAGAGGTAAGACAAATCATGGTTAGATCTCAAATTGTTTGCCGCGATGGCGCACGTGGTTCGCGTCAGGTGGCTGGCCGAGTCGCGGTCACGCTCGCGGCGCTTGTGATGTGCACACCGCTTCTCTCGGACGCGGTGACGCCGGTGCCTTCAAATGGCGCGTTGATGCCGCCGTCACAGTTTCTGCCCGAAAAACCGGGCTTTACCTCCTGGCGTACGTTAGGGCAAGTCGAGCTGGTCAAGCAGGATCGCAAATTGCTACCTTCCTTTGCGCAACCGGTGGTGGCACTCGATGGCAAGACGATCCGCGTGCAGGGTTTCATGATGCCGCTCGACATTGGCGACAAACAGCGCCGCTTCCTTCTCGTGGCAGCGCCGCCGCACTGTTCTTACTGCCTTCCGGCGGGACCGGACGCGATGATTGAAGTGCGCGCCAAGAGCGATGTGCGCTATGGGTTTGACGCGATCGCGCTGACGGGCAAGCTGCAATTGTTGAAAGACGACCCGGCCGGGCTGTACTACCGCCTGCTGGATGCGGTCCTGGTGCAGTAGCGATTGCGCCTGACGGCAGCGTTTCGTGGCTTTCAAACTCTTCCCCAAGACCGCCAAACCGGCGCCCTCGTCGGCCCAGGTCGATGCTCAGGCGCCGAGCCGTGGCGCCGGTGGCAAACCGACTGCGCGGGAGCCGATGACGGTGACGCGAGGCGGACGCCCTGGGGACCCAGACTGGATCCCGCAGTCGTCTGCGATCGAGGTAGACGAAAACGGTGGACTCGGACCGTCGCTTGAGAATGCGGCGTTGATGTTCGCCCATGGCAACGTCACCGCGGCGACAGCGGCGCTCGTTCACGCGCTGGACACTGCCGATCGCAACCAGCCGTTTGTCTGGATGTGCCTGTTCGACCTCTACGCTCGGGCCGACAATCGCGTCGCATTCGATGATCTGGCGCTGCGGTTTGTGGTGCAGTTCGAGCGCTCGGCACCGTCCTGGGACGAAATGGCGCCAGGCGGTAGGCATGGCGCTTCCGCCGATGCTGGCCAGAAGGCGAAGTCGCGTTCCCTGCTGCGTGGGCAACTGACCGATCCGCATGCGCCGGTGCTGGTTGCCCTGATGGCGGGTGCCCGGCGAAAGGACGCTGCGGCGGCGCAGCAGCGGTTTGACCTCGATATTGGTGACCTCAACGGCGTGGACGACACGTGCGGAACTCTCCTTGCGGGCGCCCTGTCGGCCTTGCGCCGCAAGGGTGTGGTGGTGGGGTTCCGGTCGCTGGAAAGCACGATCCGGCGCCTCTCGGTGCCGTTGCAATCTGGCAATCGCAACAATCGTGGCCAGTGGTATCTGGTGCTCGAGTTGCTGCAGTGGGCGAGCCTGACGACGCAGTTTGAAGACCGCGCGGTTGATTTTGCGGTGACCTTTGAGATTTCGCCACCGTCCGCCGAACCTTTGACGCCGCTGCAACGCAGCGTGTTGTCGGATGCGGCGACGTCGGATGCGCACGCCGACGCGGCTGCGGCGCTTCCCGACGACCGCATTACGCTGGCGGGCGAACTCAAGGGATCAAGTGACGCCAATCTCAAGCTGCTCGACCCCGATCGGGTCACCACCAATCCGGCGATCGTGGATATGCGCCAGGTGTTGCGTGCGGACTTCGTTTGCGGTGGTGCCATTGCCAACGCGTTTACCCGCCTCATGGCACAGGCGATTGACGTGCATGTGGTCGGCGCGTCGCCGATCGTGCAAGCCCTGCTGCAATTGACTGGCACGCCCGCGAGCGTCTTCGCCCGGCGCTAGCCCGGCGGACACGTTCGGCGGGGCAGGATGCGGCACCTTATTTCGCAGACCCGGTCAAAATAGCGGTTTCAACGACTGACCGTGGCGGACAAGCCACGGCTAACAGTGGGCTGTCATGAGCAGTACGGCTGAATTTCACGGCACCACCATCCTCTGCGTACGCCGCGACAACACGGTTGCGCTCGGTGGTGATGGTCAGGTCACGCTCGGCAATATGGTGGTCAAGGCGACAGCGCGCAAAGTGCGTCGGCTCTATCATGACCGCATCCTGGCTGGTTTCGCTGGCGCCACGGCCGATGCCTTCACGCTGTTTGAGCGCTTCGAAGGCAAGCTCGAAAAGCATCAGGGGCATCTGACGCGCGCGGCGGTGGAACTCGCCAAGGACTGGCGGCAGGATCGTATCCTGCGACGGCTGGAGGCGATGCTCGCGGTGGCTGATCGCAGTGCGTCGCTGATCATTACCGGCAACGGCGATGTACTGGAGCCGGAGCACGGTGTGGTCGCGATCGGCTCAGGCGGCGGATTCGCGCAAGCCGCTGCACGAGCGTTGCTACAGCACAGTGAGCTTTCTGCGCGCGACATCGTCGCGGAGTCGCTCAAAGTCGCCGGCGAAATCTGCATCTACACCAACCAGAATCACGTCATCGAAGAGCTGTCGTGGTGAGACCATGAATTCGCGGTATTCGGTGCTGATCGCTGGCGGCGGCCCGGTGGGCTGGGCGTGCGCACTGGCCGCGCGAGCGGCGCTCGGGCGCGAGCAGCGCATCGCCGTGGTCGAGCGGCAATCCAGCAACGCGGTGCCGACGTCAGGCCCGCTGTCGGCGCGTGTCTATACGGTAGCCGCCGGCAACCTGACCTGGCTGAAGCACCAGGGTGTTGAGTTTGACGAGGGCCGCATGGCCGCCGTGAGTGGCATCGTTGTCCACGGTCGCGATGGCCGGGAGTCGTTGCATGTTTGTGCCGACGATGCCGGTTGCGCTGAGCTGGCGAATGTCGTCGAGCATGAGGCGCTGACCTCTGCGATCGCGGCGCGCGCCCAGGCGCTCGGCGTGACCTTGATCACCGGCGACTGCGTGGGCCTGCACCGGGAAGGGGATGGCGTGCTCGCCGAACTCTCTGATCGACGGTTGCTGGGGACGCAGCTATTGATCGCCGCGGATGGCGTGCGGTCTGCGGTTCGCGAGGCAGCCGGGATGCGGGCAGCGCAACACGCTTACCCGCAGTCCGGGGTGGTCGCCAACTTCGCGTGCGCGACAGCGCATCGCGGTGTCGCCCGACAATGGTTCCTGCCGGATGGCTCCATCCTCGCGCTGCTGCCCATCGCGGCACTTTCGGGAGATGCGGCGCACGGCGCCGTCTCGATGGTGTGGTCGCTGCCGCATGCTCGCGCGAAGGCGCTCTCTGCGCTTGAACCGGTTGCGTTGCTGGCCTCGGTAAACGCTGTTTCCGCGCCAGCCGTGCGGGTGCTGCAGGTGACCAGTCCGGCGCAATCCTTTCCGTTGTCGGTGCTGCGCCTGGCTGACCCTGTTGCTGGCCGTGTGCTCGCCGTCGGCGATGCCGCACACGCCATGCACCCGCTGGCCGGGCAGGGCGTCAATGTCGGCCTGGCAGACGCGCGTTGCCTGCATTCGGTTTGGCAGTGCGCGTTACAGGTCGGTGCCGACGCCGGGCACCCGCTTTTGACCGGGCGGTACCGCCGGGAGCGCTACGGGCCGACGTTCGCCATGCAGTTCGCGACCGACGCCCTGATGCGACTCTACAATCGTCTCGATCATCCCGTGCTCATGGCGGCTGGCGACGCTGGAATGCGTCTTTTCGGTCGACTACCCGCATTTCGTCGCACCTTGTCTACCGCGGCGATACATCACGCGCTTTAATCGCGCCAAAGGAAACCCCACGACATGAAACCTCTATTTGTCGCCTTGCTCGCTTCGGTCGCGTTGCTCGGTGCCTGTAACGCGCAGCAACCGCCCGCAACCACCAAAGGCGCTGCACCCGTGCAGGCGGCTGGCGTTGCCGCCGGCAAACTCGCGGAAGTACAGGCGGCACTCGAAGCGCAATTCAAGGGCGCGCCGATCAAAGGGCTTCGCGCCGCGGTGTTGCCCGGTCTCTACGAAGCAATGATTGGCGATGACCTCATCTATTTCGATGAAAAGGTCAGCCATTTCATCGTCGGGAATCTGGTCGAAACGGCCACGATGACCAACAAGACCGAAGAGCGCACGGCAGAGCTCACGGCGATTGACGTCAAGTCACTGCCGCTGGCGGACACCATCAAGTTTGTACGTGGCAAAGGCGAGCGGGTGATGTACGTGTTCACCGACGTCGACTGCCCGTTCTGTACTCGCCTCGAGCAGACCTTGCAGGACGTGGACAACGTGACTGTCTACAACTTCATGTACCCGATTGACTCGCTGCACCCCGCCGCACGCAACAAGCAAAAGGGCATCTGGTGTGCGAAGGACCGTCTTGCGGCGTGGCAGGATGCCATCTTGCGCAAAAAATTTGACCCCGCCGCGAAGACCGACTGCGCCAATCCGGTGGACGCGACCGTCGCGCTCGGACAGAAGCTGGGCGTGCGCGCCACACCGTCGTTCTTCCTCGCCGATGGCCGCATGGTCGCGGGCGCCATTCCGCGCGAGCAGCTGGAAGCACGTCTGAATGCGGCACAGACCAAGGTCGCCGTAAAGTAGCTGGGCAACGCGCCGACCCGGTATCCGGGTCGTCAATCATCATTCGTCATTCGTCTTCACGACCACAGGGAGTAGCACATGGGCCTCATGGACTTCATCAAAAAAGAGCTGATCGAGATCATCGACTGGCAGGATGATTCGCGCGACACACTCTCGTACCGCTGGCCGGACGACGACAAACAGATCAAGAACAACGCGCAGCTCATCGTTCGCGAGAGTCAGGTCGCGCAGTTCGTCTACCTTGGCAAGTACGCCGATACCCTCGGGCCCGGCAAGCACACGCTGTCAACGGAAAACATTCCCGTCCTGTCGACGATCCTCGGCTGGAAGTACGGCTTCGAAACGCCGTTCAAGGCCGACGTGTATTACGTCACAACGCGCACCTTTGCAGGCAACAAATGGGGCACCGCCAACCCGATCATGATGCGCGACGCCGACTTTGGCGTGGTGCGCATGCGTGCGTTCGGCCAGTACGACTTCAAGATCGTCAATCCGCCGCTGTTCCTGAAAGAGGTGGCTGGTACTGACAACCACTTCCGCCTTGACGAGTTCGCGGACGTGATGCGCTCCAAGATTGTCACCGTGTTCACCGAAGCGATCGCCAGCGCCAAGGTTCCGGCGCTCGACGTGGCGGCCCGCTACAGCGAAATCGGCTCGGCACTTCTGCCGGCGATCAACCCGATCACCACCAGCAAGTACGGCATCGAGGTCACGGCGTTCAACATCGAAAATGTGTCGTTGCCGCCCGAAGTGGAGCAGGCGATCGACAAGCGCGGCGCGATGACCACCATCGGCGACATGGGCGAATACATCCGCTACAACATGGCCAACGCCGTGGGCGAAGGCAAGGCGGGCACGATGGGCTTCGGCGCAGAGTTTGCGATGGGTCTGGGCGTGGCGCAGCAGATGAATCAGCAGCCGGGTGGCACGGTCGGCACCAACCCGAACGCGCCGCGTGGCATGGTGCCGGGCGCGATGGCTGCGCCCGTGGCTGCGGCCGCTGCAGCGCCTGCCGCTGCGCCCGCGATGGAACTCATGAACCCCGCCCAGGTGGCGCAGGTGCTCGGTGTGGCTGAGTCGGATGTGCTCGCCGAACTGGACGCAGGCAACCTGAAGGGCCGCAAGATCGGCACCCAGTGGCGCATCACGAAGGACGCGGTGGACGCATTCCTGAAGGGGTAGTGTTCGCAATGGCTTTTGCGCGCCAACCACCAGAATATGGTCGTTGGCGCGATGTTTTTAGTAAAGTCGACTTCGTAAAGAAATGGGCTACAAGCGCCGTCGATCGGTCGATGGTGCTGAAAAGCTGAATCGTTCACCGGTACGCGGATTGCCATGACGTCACCCACCGCCACCCATACCCCTGCCACTGCGCCTGAAAAGCAGGCCCGCAGCAAGTATTCCTGCGTCGCTTGTGGCGGCGAGGCCGTCTGGAACCCTGCCAAGCAGAAACTCGTGTGCGCCTTCTGCGGCACCGAAGCACCGATGCCCGCTGCGACCGAGGCGATGCCCGGCATGCAGTCCACCGATATCGTGGAGCACGACCTCGTTGCCGCGCTGCGTGACATGCAAGGCGAAGCTCGCGGCTGGGCGCGCACGACGCGCATGATCAAGTGCCGCCAATGTCAGGCGATCAGCGTGTTCGACGCCTCGAAGCAGGCCAAATCCTGCGAGTTCTGTGGTGCGTCAGCGATCGTCGACTACGACGAGTCGGGCGACGTCATTCGCCCCGAGGCGATTCTGCCGATTCAGGTGAGCGAGCCGCAGGCGCGCGACCGCATCCGCGCGTGGTACGGCAAGCTCTGGTGGGCGCCGAACGCGCTCAAGAAAAAGGCAATGACCGACACCGTCAAGGGCGTCTACCTCCCCTACTGGACATTCGACGCGCTGGTCGACGCGCGCTGGCAGGCGGAGGCGGGCTACCACTACTACGAAACCGAGAGCTACTACGAGAATGGCGAGCAACGCACACGGCAGGTGCAGCGCACGCGCTGGGAGTATGCATCGGGCAGCCTCAATCACTTCTTTGACGACACCCTGGTTTGCGGATCAAAGGGTGTGCACCCCGGGCTGCTGCGCAGCGTGGAGCCGTTTCCCACCACCGCGAAAGGCACCGGCGCGTTGAAGCCCTACGATCCGGCTTACGTCAGCGGCTGGACGGTCGAGCGCTACCAGATCGACCTCATCGCCGCAGCCAAGGCCAGCCGCGAACGCATGACGGCGGACACCCGCACGCTCTGCTCGCAACAGGTGCCCGGCGACACGCAGCGCAACCTGCAGGTCAACGCGAACTTTTCGCGGCAGACGTTCAAGCACATCCTCGCCCCGGTGTGGCTGATGACCTACGTCTACTCCAGCCGCGACTATCAGGTCATCATCAACGCCGTCACCGGCAAGATTGAGGGCGAATATCCGAAGAGCTGGATCAAGATCACGCTCGCCGTGCTGGCCTTCATCGTCGTGGTGCTCATCATTTTCAGCGCGGGTGGCAAGCATCGCTGATGTCGTGCGCGACGGCGTGCGGCTGGCGGCGATTCCGGGCGCACTATTGCGGCACCCTGCCTTTGCGCCGTATCGTGACGCGGCTGCAAAGTTACGCGTAGCCCGGATGCTTGCATCCGGGTTCCCGTGCATCGCATCGTCCGACGGCTCAATCGCAAATGACTTCGTTGGCGGAGCGAGACCCGGAGGTGAACATCCGGTTTACTCAAATTCGGAAACGAAATTTCCGCCGCGGCTCATCCCGCCGCTCGTTCGCGCGCTCGGTGCACTCGAATTCGAGCGGCGACTGGTCGAGCACAATGAACTGATCGTGCGCCCCAACAACCTGCACGACACGGTGAACGCGCTCGTGTGGCAGGTGTTTCCGCTGACCAAACGCGCCATCAGCGAGGCGCACGTGGCGCTGGGCGCCGCCAACACCGCCAACGGCCGCCCGCGCCGCCGTGATGTGCTCACCTTGTTCGACGAAGCGGGTGCCCTCATCATCAGCGAGCGCAGCGACTTGCGGGCGCTGCATGAGGCGCACGCCTGGCGGCGCCTGTTCGTTGACCACCGCGCCGAGTTCAAGCGCGATTGCCGGGTTGTCCTGTTCGGCCACGGCACGCTGGAGCAACTGGCGAGCAATCCGCATCGCGGCTTGACCGTCAAGGCGTTGTGGGTGAACGTGTCGTGTGAATCGTCTTTGTCGCAGGTAGACCACTGGCTAGCTGACCAGATTCGCCGCGACAACGTGCTAGATGCCCGCGAGCGCCGGCTCGCGCTGCCCATTCTCGGCGTACCGGGCTGGTTTGCAGAAAACTCCGATCCCGCGTGCTACGACGACGTCGCTGTGTTCCGGCCGCTGCGGGTACCGCGTTGACGGCTTCGGTCAGCCACCTGCCGAAAATTGGCAGTTCAAATGGCAAGGTGGCTGACTGCATTTGCCATTGTCATGCAACGAGCAACGGTGGGAAAAATAAATTCTATTGAAAATCAATGGGTTGCGATTTTTTGCTGCGTCCATCGACGAAGTGGCACGCGCGCTGCATCTATGCGGCCATGCAGCGCAAGTCGCTGAAATATCAAATCCCGAAACCGGGGAAGGATGCAAAGATGAAACGTACCATTCGTGCAGTACAAAAGGGTTTCACCCTGATCGAGTTGATGATCGTTGTGGCGATCATTGGTATTTTGGCGGCGATTGCGATTCCGCAGTACTCTGACTACACCTCTCGCGCTCGAGCAGCGGGCACGATTTCGGAGTTGGAGTCGGTCAAGTCTGCCGTGGCGGCCTGCATCCAAGACTTGCTGACCAATGTCGGTTGCACTACCGCCGCT
This sequence comes from Burkholderiales bacterium, assembly GCA_016790165.1. Taxonomy (GTDB): domain Bacteria; phylum Pseudomonadota; class Gammaproteobacteria; order Burkholderiales; family Casimicrobiaceae; genus Casimicrobium. The sequence goes on along the minus strand of JAEUPL010000037.1, from coordinate 85,992 downwards.
AATGGCATCCCGACAATCGTGCCGACACGCAACATTCTCGCTGGTGCTGCTGTGGCCAACGGCGTGATCACGGGAACTAGCGGCGCGACAATCTCCAATGGCGGTGCTAACCTAACGTTCACGATCACGCCGCAATTCGCGGCGGGCGACAATGTCGTACGGTTTCCGATTACGGCCGGAACGCTTTGTAACGCAACCCGTGGACTTCGCGCTGGTCAAGGCGGTTGCCCGTGATGAATCGTGTTGTGCCTCTCGCCCACAGGCGTGCGATTGTGCCGACTTTCGATAGGACTTAAGCAAACCCCGCTTCGGCGGGGTTTTGCATTAACGGCGCGGGAATTTTGTGGAACTTAGGACGCAGTGTTGTGTGAATTGTAGAGTATCAATATTCAACCTAAGTTTTTGATATTCATGAAGAATTTTCCTTTGCGTGCACGCATTTCGGCAGCGATGTTGCACCTCTGTCTCTCGGCATGTGTAGTAGGCGCACTCCTCGCGGTTGTGACTCTTTTTTGGTATCCACACGGATTGCTCGCGGCTGTAGGTGCTCTCAATGTTGCTCTGACACTCGTACTCGTTGATGTTGTGCTAGGCCCAGTGCTTACTGGAGTGGTCTATGACCGGCGGAAGGGTCGATTGTGGATTGATTTGGCATGCGTCGTCTGCTTGCAACTCGTCGCCTTAGCTTACGGCGCGGCCGCTCTTTTTCAAGGTCGCCCTGTTTTTTTGGCTGCATTGGGAAGCCGATTCGAGGTGGTCCATGCCGACGAAGTGAGTGAGCGTTGGCTCTCGGAGAGTGGGGTTGCTCTCCCCTATTTCGGACCGCAGTGGGTCGGAACCAGGTATCCGGTCGACCCCGTCGAGGTCGACCGAGTTGAGTTGGCTTCGTCCCTCGGTGTTTCTTTGGGCTCTTTTCCTCAACATCACCAGCCACTGGCAGCCATGACGGCGGAAATTCTGCAAGGGGCATCGCCAGTCGCAACGCTTCAGAAAGTTAATCCTGGTAAGGCAGCGCTGATTCGCGCGTGGTTGGTATCGCATGGTCGCACGGAGGCGGACACTGTGTTCCAGGGCCTCAAGGCTCGCAGCGAAGACTTGACGGTGATGATCGACAAAAAAACCGGTGACGTGATCGGCATCGCGCCGTTCAAGCCGTGGGAGTAGCGCCGTTGGGCGCCACGCATGCGGTGCCGCCGCATGCGGTGGAATTTGCTGTTGGATGAAGGCGCCGCTGCCCGTCAGACGTGCCTCAACCCAAACGGTGGAGCCGCGGACTGCATTGCGCTACAACATGACCAAATGCTCGGCCGTCGCCCCGAAGACAGCGGTGTGGCGGATGCGGCTGTCGAGCGTGATGAGTCGCCCCGAGTGGCGCACCGCCAGCGCGAGCAGGTAGAGGTCGGTGAGTGCACCGGCCGTCATGATTGCGCCGTCGTGCAGCACGCCAACGCTTGCGAGCGAAATATCGTCGGGCCAAAACTGATGGGTCGCATCACCGCTGAATTCGCGCACCGCATGCACGAGTTGTGCGAGTGGCTGCGGGTTTGCGTAACGCGGCTGCGACATGATGCGCATCAGGCCGTTTTGTGTCAGTGGGCAGCTTGCCCAGCCCTTCGCGCCGTGGGTTCGGTGCCACTTGTGCGCATCGTCGTGTCGCGCATGCAGCGGATCGTACAACGCGATAAGCAGGTTGACATCGTAGAGCGCGCGCGGTGGCATCAAATGCCCTCGTCGTCCATCATTTGACGGATTTCAGCGGATGTCACGAGACGTCCGTTGGGGTTCCGCGGGAAGGGCCGAATCCCGTACACCGGCTTGGGCTCGTCCACGGTGAGCGGCAACGCTGCGAGTGGTTGGGTGAGCGCCTTGCGCGCCAGCTCAGAAATGATCTGCCCGGCCGTTTTGCCGGCGGCTTTGGCCAGTTCCTTGCTGGCGCTGAGGACGTCGTCGTCGATGTCGAGCGTGGTGCGCATGCTTCGCCCCGATTTGGCGGAAAACTGATGCGCTGATTTTATTGCATCAGATGCGTGATGCGAGATGCGAGATGCGTGGTCTGCGGGTAGGGGGTCGCCTCGATGCAGTGAAACGGAATCGAGGCACTTTGGGGTCGCAACCGTTGGCCCTCGATTCCGCTACGCGACATCGAGGCTACGTTGCCACGGTGGCCGCCACCACCGCCGCAATCGCTACAGCCGTGCTGCGATTTCCGCCGCCAGCGCCCGCGCCAGCGTCAGTTTGCCCATGCGCGGCAGGCGCTGCGCACCGGCGGCGCCGCGCGCGTCGATCACCGTGACTTCGTTATCGTCGGCCCCGAAGGTGCTTTGCGCGTGGTTGGCGATGAGTAGCGGAATGCCTTTGCGGGCGCGCTTTTCAGCGCCGTACTGCTCGACGTTTTCGCTTTCGGCGGCAAAACCCACACAGAACGGCGGCCCGGATTTGCCTGCGCCGCGCCGATCATGCCGGGCGATGCGCGCGAGGATGTCGACCGTGGGCTCGAGCTCAATGGTGAGCCCGGCATCGGTCTTTTTGATCTTTTGCTCGGCACTGCGCGTGGGTCGATAGTCGGCTACGGCGGCAACGGCGATGAAAACGTCGCAGTCGTCCACCGCGGCCTCGACCGCGGCGAGCATCTGCGCCGCGCTCTCGACGTTGCGGCGCGTCACGCCGTGCGGTGTGGCGAGGTGCGTCGGCCCGCTGACCAGCGTGACCTCGGCGCCCGCGTCGGCGCAGGCGAGCGCGAGCGCGTAGCCCATTTTGCCGCTGGAGTGGTTGGTGATCACTCGCACCGGGTCAATCGCCTCTTGCGTTGGGCCCGCGGTGATGAGTATGCGCTTACCTCGAAGGGTCTTGGGCTGCGCCCAGGCATCGAGTGCGGCGATGATTTCTGTGGGTTCGAGCATGCGGCCGTCGCCGGTTTCGCCGCAGGCCTGGTCGCCGTTGCCGGGACCGATGACGTGTACGCCGTCCGCACGAAGCGTTGCCACGTTGCGCTGCGTGGCGGGGTTTTGCCACATTTGCAGATTCATCGCCGGGGCGACAATCAACGGGATCGTACGCGCCAGCACGGTTGTGGTGAGCAAGTCATCACTGCGGCCGTGAACAAGGCGGGCCAAGAAATCGGCCGACGCGGGGGCGATGAGCATGACGTCGTTATGGCGCGTCAATTCGATGTGGGCCATGCCGTTGTCGGGGCGCGCGTCCCACAGATCGCTATAGACGGGGTGGCCGGACAGGGCCTGAAACGTGGCCGGCCCAACAAACTCGCGCGCGGCGGCGGTCATGGCGACGGTCACCTGGCGTCCCGACTTGACCAAGAGCCGCGTCAGCTCGGCGGACTTGTAGGCTGCGATGCCGCCCGTGATGCCGAGCAGGATGCGCTGGGTGGGTTTGACGAGAGAATCCATGCGAAAAGTGTAGCGGGCGACGAGCCCGCTTGACGGGCTGGAAACAACTTTTCGCCTTCAACCACCGTCCAAAGGTGGTTTGCTGCAGAAAATACACCAAGTCGACATTGAGAAAATTACGCGTCGAACGACCACTCAGCGGTAGATAGGCTCAAAAAGCTGTCGTTGCGTTGCCTGCCCCGGTCATTCCAGCGAGGGCGGAGACCCAGACCGAATCAGGATCGGTAGAACGAGGCGAGGGTCGCTGGCACTGATTGAAGGTCTGGATTGCCACCATCACGCGAATGACACCAGCCACGCAGACGCCCAGGTGCGGATTCCGGCGTTCGCAGGACAGCCCCATGGCACGCACTGTTCCCGGCAATCACCTCACCCGCGATGCTCGCCCACGCACACGACCTTGAGCGCATTGGTGCCGCCGCTCTTGCCCATGGGCTCGCCGCAGGTGAGCACGACGAGCTCGCCGTCGGCCACCGCACCGCGCGCCTTGAGCGCGTCCTCGGCGGCCTGCAGCGCACGCTCTCGATCAGCCTCAAACGGCAGCAGCATGGGCCGCACGCCTCGGTAGAGCGCCGCGCGCCGCGCCGCGCCCACTTCGGGCGTCAGCGCGTAGATCGGCACACCACTGTCGTGGCGGCTCATCCACAGTGCGGTGGAGCCCGATTGCGATAGCGCAGCGATGGCCTTGGCGTTGAGGTGAAACGCCGTGAACAGCGCCGCCATCGCGATCGACTGGTCAACCCGCGCGAATTGCTGGTTGATGAAATCACGGTCCAGTTCGTACACCTGCGAACGCTCTGCGGCGAGGGCCACGGCTGCCATCGCCTTCACCGTTTCCACCGGGTATTTGCCGGCGGCCGACTCGGCGGAGAGCATCACGGCGTCGGTGCCATCGAGCACCGCGTTCGCCACATCGCTCACCTCGGCGCGCGTCGGCACCGGCGCGGTGATCATGCTCTCCATCATCTGCGTGGCGGTGATGACCAGTTTGTTCTTGTCACGGGCGCGGGTGATCATGCGCTTTTGCAGCGCGGGCACCGCTGCGTTGCCGACCTCGACGGCGAGGTCGCCGCGCGCCACCATGATGCCGTCACTGGCGTCGATGATCTCGTCGAGCGTTTCGGGCACGATCGCCTCGGCGCGCTCGATCTTGGCAATCAGCCGTGCCTTGCCGCCACTCGCCGCGAGCACCGTGCGCGCGGTCTGCATGTCGGCGGCGTTCTTCGGGAACGAGACGGCGAGGTAATCGACGCCAATGTCGGTCGCCGTCTTGATGTCGGCGAGATCCTTGGCGGTGAGCGCGGGAGCGGTCAGGCCACCCCCCTGTTTGTTGATGCCCTTGTTGTTGGACAGCTCGCCGCCGTGGATGACCACGGTATGCACCTGTTCGCCCTCAACGCGTGCTACGGTGAGCTGAATCAGCCCATCGGCCAGAAGCAGCACATCGCCGGGCTTCACGTCGCGCGGCAGCTCTTTGTAATCGAGGCTCGCGCGCTCGCTGTTCGACAGCGGTGCCTTGTTGTCGAGCGCGGCGTCGAGGATGAACGGTGCGCCGGTTTCCAGATGAGCGCGCCCGTGTTCGAATTTGCCGACGCGGATTTTCGGACCCTGCAGGTCGCCCATGATGCCGACTTCGCGGCCGCAGCGCGCGGCGGCCTCGCGGACGCGGTTGGCGCGTCCGGCGTGATCTTCCGGCGTGCCGTGCGAAAAGTTTAGGCGGAACACATCGGCTCCGGCCCCAATCATCGCGGCGATGATGTCAACGGTGTCGCTCGCAGGCCCGAGCGTGGCGACGATTTTGGTGGCTTTCATGCGCCCGAGTGTAGAGCGCGTAGATGTCGGTAGTGCGCCGTAGTGCCGACTTTGGCGCGCGACTATTCCTTGCAGTCACTCACGCGCTTTGCGGTGATGGTTTCCTTGCGGTGTTGCTTTTCGCCGAACTTCGTGCCCTCGGTGTCGACTTCGGCCGTGTATTCGGACGGGCTCACGATCGTGATGATGGTGGTGTTTTCACCACGAATGCCGGGCAGACGGCAGACCGCGTGCACCTTGTAGCGGTTGTCGCCGATTTTGCTGTCTTCGGCCTTGCACAGGAAATTGGTCACCGACAACACCCGCGCGATTTCCTTTTTCGGATTGGCGCAGTATTCGCTGTTGCGCGTCTCGTACTCAACGGGGTTGAGGTCGAGCTTTTCGATCTTGCGCTCGACTTTCCACAGGCCGGGCTGTAACTGGTCGAGCGGGATGGAATCGATGGCAGCGACGGGCAGGCTCGCCAGCGCGAGACAGGAGAGCAGGAATCGGCTTTGCATAGTGCGGATAACGAGTTTCAGCGATGTTTGTTGACGAGCACCGCTGACGGACACCGAGGCGTGTTACCGGTAGCCCGGTTGCTCGCAACCGGGGCTACGTGCTAAGGGCGAAAACCGGCCTACAGGTCAGTCACCGCACCCTTGCTCGCACTCGAGGCAAGCAGTGCAAACTTGTACATCACGCCTTTGGTGTAGCGCGGCGGCGGTGGCGTCCACTTCGCCCGGCGTGCCGCGATGGTGGCATCGTCCACGTTCAGCTGGATCAACAGCTGATGCGCGTCGACCGTGATCGAATCACCTTCCTCAACGAACGCGAGCAAACCGCCCACCTGCGCCTCCGGTGCGATGTGACCGACCACCATGCCCCAGGTGCCACCGGAGAAGCGGCCGTCGGTGATCAGGGCGACCGTTTCGCCCATGCCCTTGCCGATGATGGCGCTGGTCGGTGCCAGCATCTCGCGCATGCCGGGGCCGCCTTTCGGGCCTTCGTAGCGCAGCACCAGCACGTCACCGTGGTTGATCTTGTTGGCCATGATCGCGTCCATGCACTCGGGCTCGCTGTTGAACACACGCGCCGGGCCCGTCAGTACCGGGTTCTTGAGGCCGGTGATCTTGGCGACGCAGCCTTCCGGCGCCAGGTTGCCCTTGAGAATGGCGAGGTGACCTTGCGCGTAGAGTGGGTTGTCCGGTTGGCGGATCACGTCCTGGTCCTTGCGCGGCAGGTCGGGCACGCTGGCGAGTTCTTCTGCCATCGTGCGGCCGGTGATGGTCATGCAGTCACCGTGCAGCAAACCCTTGTTCAGCAGCAGCTTGAGCACCTGCGGTACGCCACCGACGGCGTGCAGATCGGTCATCACGTACTGACCGGAGGGCTTCAGATCACACAGCACCGGCACCTTCTTGCGCATGCGCTCGAAGTCGTCAATCGTCCAGTCGATGCCGGCCGCGTGCGTGATCGCCAGGTAGTGCAGCACGGCGTTGGTCGAGCCGCCAGTCGCCATGATCAGCGCCACGGCGTTCTCGATGGATTTTTTGGTGATGATGTCGAGCGGCTTCAGGTCTTTCTTGATCGCCTCGACCAGCACGCGGCTTGATTCAGCGACGCTATCTGCTTTCTCCGGGTCGGGGTTCGCCATCGATGACGAACCGAGCAGGCTCATGCCGAGCGCCTCAAACGAAGAGGACATCGTGTTGGCCGTGTACATCCCGCCACATGCGCCGTTGGTTGGGCAGGCGTGCTTCTCGATGCCGTCGAAATCTTCCTGGCTGATGGTGCCGGCCGCCATTTTCCCGACTGCCTCGAACGGTGAGACGATGGTGAGCGGTTGCCCTTTCCAGTGGCCCGGCTTGATGGTGCCGCCGTAGCAGTAGATCGCCGGGATGTTCATGCGGCACATGGCGATCATGCCGCCTGGCATGTTCTTGTCGCAGGCACCGATGACCAGCACGCCGTCCATCATCTGGCTCTGCGTGGCGGTTTCGATGGCATCGGCGATCACTTCACGCGACACCAGCGAATACTTCATGCCCTCGGTGCCCATGCTGATGCCGTCGGTGACGGTAATCACGCCGTACATCTGGGGCATGCCGCCTGCGGCCTTGATGGCTTCGCAGGCGCGATCAGCCAACGGCTGGATGCCGGCGTTGCAGGGATTGAGCGTGCTGTGACCATTGGCGACGCCGACGATCGGCTTGTCGAAGTCACCATCGCCAAAGCCGACGGCGCGGAGCATGGCACGGTTGGGGGAGCGGGCGACGCCTGCGGTGATGAGTTTGCTGCGGCGGTTGTAGGACATGATGGGTGAAGGACGATAGACGATGGACGAATGACGAAATGAGGCGTGAGACTTGTTCAGCGTTTCCCTCGCTATTCTCTCACCGCCCCGTGTCCGCCTTACACTCGCAATCCGTCCGGCGACAGACGGCGGTCCCAGCGCCGGATTTCGTCATTCGTCCTTCGTCTCTCGTCCTTGCTCACCTCGTCCTGCGAAGCAAATGCTCATCCACCCCGAAATCGACCCCATCGCCATTCAACTCGGCCCACTCGCCGTGCGCTGGTATGGCCTGATGTATCTCGCGGCGTTTGTGATGTTTCTGCTGCTTGGGCGCTATCGTGCCCGGCAGCAGATCCTCAAAGGGTGGAAGCCGGCAGATCTGGACGACCTGCTTCTCTACGGCATTTTGGGCGTGGTGCTGGGTGGGCGACTGGGCTACTGCCTGTTCTACAAGCCGGGCTACTACCTCGCCAACCCGCTGGAAATCTTTGCCGTGTGGCAGGGCGGCATGGCGTTTCACGGCGGCCTGCTCGGCGTGCTGTTCGCGATGTGGCTGTACGCGCGACGCACCGAGCGGCCATTCTGGCGGGTGATGGATTTTGTCGCGCCGCTGGTGCCGCCGGGGCTGGGCGCCGGGCGCATGGGCAACTTCATCAACGGCGAGCTGCCGGGCCGCGCGGGCGACCCGTCGTTGCCCTGGTCGATGGTGTTTCCGCACGTCGATTCGATACCGCGTCACCCCTCGCAGCTCTACCAGTTTGCCGCCGAGGGCATCGTGCTCTTCGTCGTGGTCTGGCTGTTTTCGCGCAAATCAAGACCCGATGGGCGCGTCGCTGGCCTGTTTGCGCTCGGCTATGGCGCGTTGCGTTTCACCACCGAATTTTTCCGCGAGCCCGACAGTTTTCTCGGATTCCTGTCGCTGGGCATGACGATGGGGCAGTGGCTCTGCGTGCCGCTGATGGCGATTGGAACGTGGTTGTTGGTGCGGACGGTGCCCGCTCGGGGCAACTAGCGCTGCCTACTCCACGCGCCGGAACTCACCGTCCACGGTTTTCGGGCCGGCGTTGCCCGCCGCGGCCACGGTAGCCGTCTGCGGTGTGCGGTTTGGCACCATCAGCAGGAAGAGCGCAAAGAGGTCGCTGACGACGCCGGGCAGCAGCAACAGCACAGCGGCGAGCAGACGGCGGCCGCTGTCGAACACGACACCATGCACGCCGACACTGGCGAGCGCCGCGACGAACCGCGATTTGAGGGTTTGCGTCTCGCGCTTCATGAGCAGGATGCCGAACCCAACGCCGGGAAGGAACAACGCCCATCCGGGAACGTTCAACGATTCAGCAACTCGAAACGTTGCGTAAATATCCAGCACGGGCAGCGCAACTAGAATTCCAAGCAGAATGAGTGGCATCAATATCTCCGCAAAAACTGGCTGCGCGCCCACGAGGGTGGGTCGCGCTACACCCGCGAATGCCTTAACGCGGCGAGTGGCCCGTAGTATGACAGCCTTCGCGCGATTTGGTGCGCTGACCGTACTGGCTGCCGCGGCGCTGTGCGTGCCGGCGGTCCCGGTGGCGGCTCCACCGCCGCCGTTGCCCGTTGACGAAGCCTTCGCGCTGCGCGCGAGCTGGATCGACGGTAGCGTTCAACTCAGGGTGGAGGTTGCGCCCGGCCATTATCTGTACGCCGATCGTTTTGAGGCGACCTGGGCGGGCAAGCCGTGGCCGGCGCTGCAGCGTTCGCTGACGGCGGGCGGCAAACCAAAGCAGGACCCGCACTTTGGGCTGGTGCGGGTGTACGACGCCCCGGTTGAGGCGAAGGCGCGCGTCGCGCCGGCAGATGCACAGTCGCCCGCGGCGTTCAGCATTGTGTTTCAGGGATGTTCAGAAGTGGCGGGCATTTGCTACCCCCCGGCCGAACGGAAATTTGCACTGACAGCAGGTGGTCGCGACCAGTTGCCATCCAATCGCGAGACGCAAAGCCTGAAAGACTTGTTCCGCAAGCAGGTGAGCCAATGAACACGGGGCGCCGCGCTTTGCTGCTCGCTGGTGCCGGGCTGACCGCTGCCGGCCTGGGCGCCGCGGGAGGCTACTGGTGGCTGAGCCACGGCGCGGTAGACGGTGCGGAATCGACGCTGCTCGGCGCAAGCTTCGAGGGGCTAGACGGCAAAACCGTGCCGATCTCGACGTGGCGCGGCAAATCGCTGGTGGTCAATTTCTGGGCAACGTGGTGCGGTCCCTGCCGGGAAGAGATGCCGGACTTTGTGAAGGCGCAACGGGAATTTGCCGCGAAAGGCCTGCAATTTGTAGGCATCGCCATTGATCGTCGCGCGCCGACGGAGAAATTCGTGGCCGAAATCGGTGTGAATTATCCGATTTTGCTCGGTGACGTCGCGTGGCTCGAAGCCGTGAAGAAAATGGGCAATCCACAGGGGGTGCTGCCCTTTTCGCTGGTATTTTCGCCCGACGGCAAAGTAATGCTGCGACGTGTCGGTCGGTTGAAATACGATGAAATTGCGGCAATCGTCGCCTAAGTCCTTGTAAAAAAGCACTCCCGTCCGGTCGCGGAACGCAAGGTTTGCCGGTGAGATGCCGCACGCTCGCCACCCTACAGCTTTCTTGGCCGATCGACTGATCAGCAATGGTTTCATGGGAAAAACCCAGCAAGTCGACTTATTAAAAAATATGCACTGAACGACTGTAGAGTGGCCGATGAGCGCAAAAAGCTGTTTCTGCTTGTCGCGTCGATCCGACCCGATGTTGACACCTCCGGTCAGTACGAGGAAAACGGAAAACTCCTGTCGCCATCTGGCAACAAAGTCCGATTTCAGGCAAACTATCGCCTATCTCAACTCAACTCGCTGCGATTTCATCGATGTCGGCGAGTGATTTCTGATGGCGAAAGTATCGTCGACAGCCAAGAACAGCGGCAAACGCCTGCTGTTGTTACATGGCCCGAATCTCAATTTGCTGGGAACGCGTGAGCCTGAGAAGTATGGCTCGACCACCTTGGCGCAGCTCGAGGCGCACCTCACGGCGCGCGCGACCGCGGCGGGCTTCCATCTGGAATGCCTGCAAAGCAACCATGAGGGGGTGGTGCTGGACCGGATTCACGCCACCCGGACCGACGGCACGGTGGGCTGCATCATCAACGCCGGTGCCTGGACGCACACCAGCGTCGCTTTGCGGGACGCTTTTGCTGGCGCCGCATTGCCGTTTCTTGAAGTCCACATCACCAATGTTCACGCGCGGGAGGAGTTCCGGCACCACTCCTACCTCAGCGCGATTGCCCGCGGCATCATTGTGGGCTTGGGAGTGCGCGGTTACGACCTCGCGCTGGATTTCCTGATGGCGGAACACGCCTGAGGCCGACGAGAAGCACGGTCCGAACCCCCTTTTTTCACCGCCCCGCATTCTGGTTGGCCGGACGATCCGGCGACGACGGCACGCAGCGAGGCGGATTCCCCATTCCCCCACCGGAGGATCCACGCATGGATTTGCGCAAACTGAAAACACTGATCGAACTGGTTCAGGAGTCCGGCATTGCTGAACTCGAAGTGACCGAGGGCGAAGAAAAAGTTCGCATCACGCGCACTGTGGCGCAAGCCGCACAACCGATGATGCATTACGCCACGCCGATGATGGCCCCGATGGCTGCCGCGGCGCCGGTGGCGGCTCCGGCAGCGGCTGCTGCCGTGGCTGCGCCGCCGGCCGCAACGCCCGCGGCGTCGGCCGAGCCGAGCGGTCACGCCGTCAAATCGCCGATGGTCGGAACGTTTTACCGCGCGCCGTCGCCCGGCGCCAAACCGTTTGTCGATGTCGGCTCAACGGTGACCCAGGGCGACACGCTCTGCATCATTGAGGCGATGAAACTGATGAATGAGATCGAGGCCGACCAGTCCGGTACCGTCAAGGCGATCCTCGTCGAGTCGGGGCAGGCGGTCGAATATGGCCAACCCATGTTCATCATCGAATAACTGAAGATGGCGCTTTCACTTGCATCGGCGAAAAAGCCGGAACCCCAGATGTTCGACAAGGTGCTGATCGCCAACCGCGGCGAAATCGCACTGCGCATCCAGCGGGCTTGCCGCGAAATGGGCATAAAAACGGTCGTCGTGCACTCCGAGGTCGATGCCGACGCGAAATACGTCAAGCTTGCCGATGAGTCGGTGTGCATCGGGCCGGCGCCGTCCGCGCAGAGCTACCTCAATGTGCCCGCCATCATCGCGGCGGCGGAGGTGACCGATGCTCAGGCCATCCACCCCGGCTACGGTTTTCTGTCCGAAAATGCCGACTTCTGCGAAAAGGTCGAGAAGTCGGGCTTCGTGTTCATCGGGCCGCGCGCAGAGACCATTCGCCTGATGGGCGACAAGGTATCGGCCAAGCTCGCGATGAAGAAGGCTGGCGTGCCGGTCGTGCCGGGCATTGACGGTGCGCTTCCGGACGATCCACGCGAAATCACCAAGATTGCGCGCAGCATTGGCTATCCGGTCATCATCAAGGCGGCTGGCGGTGGCGGTGGGCGCGGCATGCGCGTTGTGCAGACCGAAGCCGCACTGATCAACGCCGTCACGCTGACCAAGGGCGAAGCGCTCGCCGCGTTCGGCAATGGCACGGTGTATATCGAGAAATTTCTTGAAAACCCGCGCCACATCGAAATTCAGGTGCTTGCCGACCAGCACAGAAATGCGGTGTACCTCGGCGAGCGCGACTGCTCGATGCAGCGTCGGCATCAGAAAATCATCGAGGAGGGACCAGCGCCGGGCATCCCCGACAAATTGATCGCAAAAATTGGCGAGCGCTGTGCCGAGGCATGCCGCAAGATCGGCTATCGCGGCGCAGGGACCTTCGAGTTCCTCTACGAAAACGGTGAGTTCTATTTCATCGAGATGAACACTCGCGTGCAGGTGGAGCATCCGGTGACCGAGCTCATCACCGGCGTCGATATCGTGCAGGAGCAGATCAAGATCGCTGCCAATCAAAAGATGCTGCTCAGGCAGAAAGACATCGTCAAGCGCGGGCACGCGATCGAATGTCGCATCAACGCCGAAGACCCGAACAGTTTCGTGCCTTCGCCAGGTCGGATTACGAGTTGGCATGCCGCGGGTGGCCCGGGCATTCGCGTTGACTCCCACGCCTACAACGGCTATTTCGTGCCGCCGAATTACGACTCAATGGTGGGCAAATTGCTTGCGTATGGCGCTACGCGCGAGCAGGCGATCGCACGCATGCGGGTTGCGCTTTCCGAGATGATCGTTGAGGGCATCAAGACCAATATCCCGCTGCACCGCGAACTGATGGACGATGCGCAGTTCATCAAGGGCGGGTTCTCGATCCACTACCTTGAGCATCGTATGGCCAAGCTGGCGGAGCGGCGCAGGTAGCGCGCTTCGCGCGCAGTACGTCGCCGCTTCGAGGCCAGGACGACGGCGCCTTCTGCGCCGATGACGACGCGCCTTTTGGCGCCAGGACGCAATGTTGTGACTACGTGGATCGAAATTTCCGGCCCGGTGAAAGGCGAAGCGGCGGACGCGATCGCTGACGCGTTGCTCGACGCGGGCGCGCTGGCGGTGGATGTCGCGGACCTCCACGCCGAGAGCGACGCCGAGCAGCCGATTTTTGGCGAACCCGGCATGGCGCTCTCGCAGCGCTGGGCGGATAGCCGCATTGCTGCGCTGTTCGAAGGCGACATTGCTCCCGACGACATTGCGGCGATCTGGACGGCACTGCAGGCGCAGTCGGCCGAGGCTCTCGGCCCCCATGAATTTCGCGTCGTTCCCGAGACCGATTGGGTGCGCGCGACGCAGGCGCAGTTCGAGCCGATTGAAATTACGCCGTCGCTGTGGATCGTTCCTACCTGGTGCGAACCGCCGAATCCCGACGCGATAAATCTGCGCGTCGACCCAGGCATGGCCTTCGGTACCGGCACGCACCCCACCACCCGGCTGTGTCTGGCCTGGCTCTGCGAGTTGCCGTTGCCCGGGAAGCGGGTGCTCGACTACGGCTGCGGTTCGGGCATTCTCGCGATGGCAGCCGCTGCGCTCGGTGCGATGGACGTCGTGGGCGTTGACATTGACCCGTATGCTGTGGAGACCGCACGGCAAAACGCGGCCATGAACCGCCTGACCGCGCGCTTCGACGTGTCCGACGCGGCGCTGGAGGACGCATTCGATGTCGTCGTTGCCAACATTCTGGCCGGACCGCTGACGGTGCTCGCCCCCGCCATTTGCGCGCACGTCAAGCCGGGTGGCGTGCTGGCACTCGCCGGTATTCTCTCGCCACAAATCGAGCGCATCCGCGAGGCGTACGCCCCCTGGATCGCGCTGTCAGTGAGCGCGGAGCGCGAAGGCTGGGTGCGCATGACGGGCACGCGGCATGTCGCGGTTCCGATGCCCGTGAATACGCTGCGCTGAACGCGACCGCGAAGTCCGTGCGAGCGCCCCCTGCGCTACGATTGCACCATGAGTTTGCTCAGTCAGGCCTCCGCCGTTACCCAATGTCCGCACTGCGGCGCGCGGTTCCGCGTTCGTAGCGAGCACGTTAAGGCGCACGCCGGCCTGGTCCGCTGCGGCGCCTGCCGCGGCATCTTTGATGCGATTGAGCATTTGATCGAGGGCTCCTTGCCACCGGTCACGCTTCCCGAAGACAACGATTTTGTGGAGCCGCCGCGCACGATCGTGCAGGCACCGCCAGCGGTTTCACCGGCGCTAACCCAAGCCGAAGCCGCGGCACCGGCCAATGACGACGTGGCCATTGGGGGGGGCACGCGCGAGCCGTCGAGCACGGTTGCGCATGCCGGGAGTAAAGCGGGCGGCAGTCCGGCAACCGCCGAACCGCGAGTCCGAAATCTCGACGCGCAGCTTGCCAGCGATACGTCACATCAACCGCTTCGTACGCAGGCGGATGCCATGTCCGGTATCGGAGACGATTCGCGGCCCCCGGGCACCGGGCCGACAGGGGACTACGACGACTACCGGTGGCGCGCCCCCTCACAGCCAGCGAGCATGGCGATGCGGGTTGTCTACACATTACTGAGCGTCGTTGCCCTGCTCGGGCTCGTGGCGCAAGGCGCCTGGTTTTTTCATGATGAGATTGCGAGCAAATTGCCAGCGCTCAACCCGGCGTTGGCGCAGTTTTGCGACGTGGTCGGTTGCAGGTTGCAGGCGCCACGGCGCGCCGATCATCTGGGGTTTGTGGGCGCCGATCTGGCAGCCGACCCGGCACACAAGGGCTTGCTTATTTTTACGGCAACACTGCGTAACTCCGGACGGGAGGCGGTGGCATTTCCGCATCTGGTCCTGTCGCTAGACGGCGTGGGAGGCGAGGCGGTGGTGCGGCGCGTTTTTGCGCCGGCAGAGTTCATCCCGGCTACGGCCAAGCTGACGCGCGGGCTCGATGGCGGCGCGGAGGTGGAGGTCAAACTCTACCTCGATGCCAGCCAGGTGAATGTCGTGGGCTTCAAGGTTGACCACGCCTACCTATAGGATGTCGGACCGCTCGGCGGTAAACACCGGGTTGCACACCATGATGTCGGCGTCGCCACGCGCGTCCAGTCCCCGTCGGCTGGTGTTGCCAATCTGGGTGTTCATCGCCTGTGTTGGCGTGATTATTTACGCCAGTCTCCAGCCGTTTACCGGTTGGACCCCCTGGCCGACTGGTGTTCGCTTCTTCCTGTGGCAACCGCCAGCGCGCCTGCCGTGGTCCGACATGCTCTTCAACGTGACCGCTTACGTGCCGCTCGGGTTGGCGGGCGTGTTGGTGTGGCCGCCAACGTGGACGCGCGCGCGGCGATTGGTTGTCACGGTGCTCTTTGCCCTGGCGCTCTCGTTTTCGATGGAGTCGGCACAGATGTGGCTGCCGACACGTCACGCCAGCGTGTTCGACTTGCTCGGCAACGGGCTCGGTGCACTGGCGGGCGGTCTGCTTGGTTTGCTCCTGCTCGCGGCGCGGTGGCTGTTCCGCAGTGCGGCCTGGATTCGCGAGCACTGGATCGTGCGAGGCGCGACGGGGGATTTGATGCTGGTGCTGCTGGTGCTTTGGTTGCTGGCGCAGGTGAACCCGGCGATTCCGCTGTTTGGCGTCACCTTTCATCCCGGCCAGGCGGCGGCGTTTGAGCCGGCCGTCGTGCTCGTAGAAATGACGCAAACAGCAGCCGCGCTGATCGGCATCGGTTTGTTCACCGACCTCACGATGCGTAAACGCTGGCTGGGCGGCGTGGCGTTGGCATGGGTGATTACGATCGCGGTGTTGCTGAAAACGGCGACGGCGCAGGCTGTGCTGAAACCGCTGGCGTGGGAGGCGTGGTTGCGGCCTGGGCACACGCTCGGCCTGGCGGCCGGCGCGTTTGCATTGTTGTTGTTGTTCTGGCTGCCGCGTCGCGCCAAGTCGGTGCTCGCAGGCATCGCCTTGTTGACGGGCGTGCTGGTCACGTTGCTCGTCCCCGATTTGCTCGGAGCCAAAGCCCCGCTCTCCATCTTCAACTGGAGCTATGGCCATTTGCTCCACTTGAACGGGCTCACACACACCATCGTGCTGGCGTGGCCCTTCGTCGCAACGGCGGTGCTGTTCTGGCGCTTCGGCGCGATGGCGCCGGGAGAAAGTATTGCGGAGGACGCCCCCACCCAGGTGAGCCCGGGCGCGCCGCCGCCTAAAATTCGACGATGACGACGCTCCCGCCCGCCCGCGCTGCCAGCGCCTTGATCGACGGCCCTGCCGGTGCCCTTGAGATCGCCTTTCACGCGCCGGAGCAACCCGCAGCGCTCGCGCTCATCTGCCACCCCCACCCCGTGCACGGCGGCACCATGGACAACAAGGTCGTGCAGACCCTGGCCAAGGCGTTCGCCGAACTGGGTTGCGCTACCCTGCGCTTCAACTTTCGTGGTGTTGGCAAAAGCGCGGGCGCATTCGACGACGGCATCGGCGAAACCGAAGATGCGGCAGCGGCGCTGCTGTGGGCGCGCGCGCAGGTGCCATCGTCGCTGCCCTTGATCGCTGCCGGTTTCTCGTTTGGCTGTTTTGTCCAGTCGCGCCTGCTGCCGCGCTCGCAGCCGCAGCAGCTGGTGCTCGTCGGGCCAGCGGTGAGCCGCTTTCAGCTGGCCGGCGTACCACAGGACACGTTGGTCATTCATGGCGAAGCAGACGACGTGGTGCCTCTCGACGCCGTCATGGCCTGGGCGCGGCCGCAAGGCTTGCCGGTGACAGTATTTCCCGGCACCGGGCACTTTTTTCATGGCCGTCTGACCGAACTGAAGGCCGTGGTTAAGCGCAACTGCCGCATCTAGCTCCGCAGGACCAATCGCATGCTTTGGGTCAAATCCCTTCACATCATCTTCGTTGTCACCTGGATGGCAGCGATTTTTTATCTGCCGCGACTGTTCGTCTACCACGTTCAGGCGTTGAATGAAGGCGATGCTCGCGGCAGCGAGCGCTTCAAGATCATGGAACGCAAACTGTTCAACGGCATCATGACGCCTGGCGCCGTGCTCAGCATTGTCTTTGGCTTGTGGCTGTGGCTGGGCTACGGAATCAGCGGCGGCTGGCTGCATGCAAAGCTCATGCTCGTGCTGTTGCTCATCGTGTTCCACGGTCTCTGCTGGTCGCACTTGCGCGCGTTTCGGGACGACCGCAATACGCGCACCGAGCGCTACTTCCGCGTCGTCAACGAACTGCCGGTTTTCCTATTGTTCGGCATCGTGATCCTGGTTGTATTGAAACCGTTCTGATGACTGCGCCCATGACGACCGCCGCGCCCGCACCGAAGGCCCTGGTCCTGTTTTCCGGCGGCCAGGATTCCACCACTTGCCTCGCCTGGGCGCTCTCAGAATTCGCGTACGTCGAGACCATCGGCTTCGACTACGGTCAGCGGCATCGTATCGAGATGGATGTGCGGCTCGAGACCCTGCGGCAGCTGCGCGCCGGATTTGAGCGATGGAGCGCGCGGCTTGGCGACGATCACGTCATCGATCTTTCCGTGCTTGGTCAGATCAGCGAGACCTCGCTCACGCGGGACGTCGCGATTGCGTACGAACAGAGCGGACTGCCGAACACCTTTGTGCCGGGTCGCAACTTGCTGTTTCTCACGTTTGCCGCGACCGTTGCCTATCGACGTGGGCTGGACGTGCTGGTGGGCGGCATGTGTGAGACCGACTTTTCCGGCTATCCCGATTGCCGCGACAACACGATGAAGGCGATGCAACTCGCATTGTCGCTCGGGCTCGACCGCAAGCTCCGCGTCGAAACGCCACTGATGTGGATCGACAAGGCGCAGACCTGGGCGCTGGCGCATCAGCTCGGTGGCGCCGTGCTGACGGGCTTGGTTGTGGAACACACCCACACCTGCTATCACGGTGTGCGCGGCAGCCGGCACGAGTGGGGCTATGGCTGCGGTGAATGCCCGGCGTGCGTGCTTCGCAAGGCCGGGTATGCGAAGTGGCGCACTGAGGCTTGAGCGTGACCTACTCCGTCAAGGAAATTTTCTACACGCTGCAAGGTGAGGGCGCGAACGCCGGTCGCCCTGCCGTGTTCTGCCGCTTTGCCGGATGCAACTTGTGGAGCGGCCTGGAACGCGACCGCGCGACTGCAGTGTGCCGGTTTTGCGATACCGATTTTGTTGGCACCGACGGCACGCTCGGTGGAAAGTTCGCGACCGCCGACGCCCTTGCCGAGGTGGTTCTCGGCCAGTGGCCCGAGTTGGTCCGTAAACGGCGCACGCCTCAAGATGCGAAGCCGCTTGTCGTCTGCACCGGGGGTGAACCGCTTCTGCAGCTCGACGCGCCGCTGATTGACGCGTTGCACGCGCGTGGCTTCGAGATCGCCGTTGAAACCAACGGCACCATCATCGCGCCGGACGGCATTGACTGGATCTGTGTGAGCCCGAAGGCGGGGAGCGTTCTCTTGCAACGAGAGGGCGACGAGTTGAAAGTGGTCGTGCCGCAGCCACTCGATTTCGACGAACTCTCCGCGCTTGATTTCGCGTATCGCTTCGTGCAGCCGATGGATGGTCCGGATCGAGCGCGCAATACCCAATTTGCAATTGACTGGTGCCTGCAACATCCCGAGTGGCGGTTGTCGGTGCAGACGCACAAGGTCATCGGCATCCGATAATTAGGTTATGCACTACGAAATTACTCAGCGCTTTTTTTTCGACGCTGCGCACACGTTGAAGCGCAAAATCGAGGCGGAAGGCTCGCGGCGCATTCACGGTCACACCTATCACTGCGAAGTCGCGCTGGCCGGTTCGCCGGACGCACAGACCGGCATGGTGAGCGACCTGGGTTTTCTGCGCGCGCATCTCGAAACCGTGCGTACCCAGCTGGATCATCACTATCTTGATGAAGTGCCCGGTCTCGGCGCGCCGACGCTCGAAAACCTCTGCACCTACGTCTGGCGCGCGGTGGAGCCGGCGTTCGCCAACGTCTCACGGGTGTGCGTGTGGCGCGAAGGCATGGGTGACGGCTGTACGCTGTCACGACCCTGATGGCTATTCCACCTAAGGCGCCGAACGCACCGAAGTCGCCGATGCCACTGTCGTTGCCAAAGCGTCAGCGCCCGCAACCACAGCCGTCGCAGCCACCGCAACATCCACCAACCGCGCCCCAGGTGGCACCGCGCCCCGCCGTGCCGCGCGCCGGCACGCTGTCGATCCGGGCCAAACCCGCCCCGGAGCGGGCGCAGAAATTCTTCGCGCCCTGTCCGCGCGGGTTGGAGCAGGTACTCGCGGACGAGCTCGTTGCCCTCGGCGCCGCGCACGTATCTGCAACCGACGGCGGCGTGGGGTTCAGCGGGCCGTTCACGATGGGCTATCGCGTCTGCCTGTGGAGCCGCATCGCGAGCCGCGTGCTGTGGCAACTGGCCGAGAGCGAGTACCGGCACGAGGAAGAGATCTACCGGCTCGCGCGTAACGTCGACTGGCCGCATCTGTTCTCCGCGCGCGAGACGATTCGCGTGCAGGTGGACGCCATGCGCTCGCCAGTGACCAGCCTTGAATTTGTCACGCTACGGGTGAAGGATGCCATTGTTGACCGCTTCCGTGCGGCCATGGCGTCGCGGCCGTCGGTGAACACCAGCATGCCCGACATGCGAATTCATGTGTTCCTTACTGCGTACAAGGCGACCGTCTACCTCGATCTGGCAGGCGAGGCGCTGTTCAAGCGCGGCTATCGCCGCGAGGGCCTGTCGGCGCCGCTACGGGAAAACCTCGCCGCAGGCATGCTGGCGCTCAAGGGCTGGACGGGACAGATGCCGCTGTTTGACCCGATGTGCGGCAGCGGCACCATCCTGACGGAGGCGGCGATGATCGCGATGCACGTCGCGCCCGGCGCCCAGCGCGGCTTTGCTTTCGAAAAACTGCGCAACTACGACGCGGCTGCGTTCAGGCAGATGCGCGACGGGGCGGCGCAGGGCGTGACGCCGCTTGCCGC
Organism: Burkholderiales bacterium; assembly: GCA_016790165.1. Lineage (GTDB taxonomy): Bacteria > Pseudomonadota > Gammaproteobacteria > Burkholderiales > Casimicrobiaceae > Casimicrobium. Next base: position 66,086 of record JAEUPL010000037.1, on the reverse strand, counting down.
TCATCTGTTGTTCGGCAACGACCGAAGCGCGGACGCCGTGGCGACCACGCGCCGCCACCTGCAGAACATCGGCGGGGACGCCACCGCGACGGCGGTGACGCTGACCAGCGAGGCGATGGAGACGCTGCCAGCGCCGGCCGCATCCGGTCTGCTGTTGACCAATCCGCCCTACGGCGAACGGTTGAACGAACTGGCCGAACTGAAGGCGTGGTACCCCGCCGTAGGCGCCTGGCTCAAGCGAACGATGGCCGGCTGGCGCGCTTGCTTCATCACCGCCGACCGCGGACTGCCCGGTGGCATCGGCTTCAAACCGTCCAGACGCACGCCGCTGTTCAACGGGGCGCTCGATTGCCGACTATTTGAATTCGAACTGTATGCGGGCTCGCGACGGACGGACCGTGCGGACACCGACGGCGCGGCCACGCCTAAAATACGGGCCTGACGACATTGCTTCTGGTGCGCGGATGAGTCGTGCACCTCACAGGACAAGGACTATGGCTGGCTACGTCTCCGAATTCACCCAGTTCATCACTGAGCTCAAGGCGGCGCGTCCGCATCTCGAGGCCGACCAACGCGCAGGGCGGTCGCTGCTGTGGGACAAGAAACCCCTCGACGTAAGAGAACGCGCCGAGCAGGACGCGGCGCGCGTGCCGCAAAAGCCGTACCCGTACGCGACGAAGTAACGCGATCGCCGCCGGGTGGGCCGTTGTGCGGCGCGATGGGGGGCGTGTTGAATCGGCAGGGTGCCCGTGAACGCCGCTGATCCCGCATGCGTTGCCGATGGCGATGAGGCGGCACGCCGCTTTGGCGGCCTGATCCGCCTGTATGGCGACGCGGGCTTCGCGCGCATTCGCGCCGCGCATGCAGTGGTCGTGGGCATCGGTGGCGTGGGCTCCTGGGCTGCCGAAGCGCTGGCGCGCTCTGGCGTGGGCACGCTGACATTGATTGATCTCGATGTCGTTGCCGAATCGAACCTCAACCGGCAAGCGCATGCCACGCTGGCGAACCTTGGCCGCAACAAAGTGGACGCGATGCGCGATCGTATCGCGAGCTTCGCACCGACATGCCAAGTTGTGACCGTTGACGATTTCGTCACGCCAGAAAACGTGGCGCAGCGGGTGCCTGCTGCCGCTACGCTGGTGATTGACGCCATTGACCAGGTGCGCGCCAAGGCCGCGTTGGTGGCTCACTGCGCCGCCAGGGGGCAGCCAGTGGTTGTGTGTGGCGGCGCAGGCGGCAAGACGGACCCGAGCTGTTTCACGGTTGCTGACCTCGCACAAACCGCCCATGACGCCTTGTTGGCCAAACTGCGTGTCGCACTGCGCCGCGACTACGGCTTCCCGCGTGGCGAACGCAAGTTTCGTGTGTCTGCCGTCTACAGCACGGAGCCGCAGGCCGCAGCGCCCGAGGATGGTGGGGCCGGACTGGCCTGTGCCGGCTACGGCTCTGCGATGCACATGACCGCAAGCATGGGGTTGATGGCGGCGGGTGTTGCGCTGAAGCGACTGGCCGCGCTCGCCGAATAGCGCATCAGGCTTGGCGCATCGCTCAGATGCGCGTCATCCCGGCGAGCGCAGCCTTCGCGCGTGACTTCCAGAAGTCCCAAGGCCGGTCGACGACGGTTTCATTGATCGCCATCGAGCCTTTCGCTTCGCCCGCCGTGAGGTAGCGCACGCCGCCGTCTGCATCGCCCGCGTGACCGGCCAGGGCAGCCACGCGCATCGCTTCGCTTTGCAGCCTGGCATTCATTTCGGCCCAGATCGCACGCGCGACGGCGAGCTTGAGCGAGTGCGCCACGGTGACCGAGCCGTGCCCGCGCATGAGTGCAAATTGATGCGGCCCAAGGCTGGCGGCGAGGGCTTTGCCCAGCGCCGCGTTTTTTACCAGCATGTCGTTGTCTTCGCCCGCCGTGTCGCGAATTTCGAAGACTGGCGTAGAGAGCCCGAGAAAGCCGCTCATATGGCACACCGGGCGCAACGTGGCGCGCGTCACGCCGAACGGAATGATGGCCGGTGAGTGACTGTGCACGACAGCCATGACATCCGGTCGCGCCTTGTAGATTTCGCTGTGAATGTAGCGCTCAAGGTAGCTGCGTCGACCGGCGTCGTCGTGTACGACCCCGTCGTAATCGACTTCGACGATGTCCTCAGCTGTGACCGTGGCAGGCGCCACGCCGCAGGCCAGCAGGAAGTGGTCGTCGCGACGATCGTGGCGCACGCTGACGTGGCCGAAGCCATCGACCACGCCTTCGACAAACAGGATGTGATTGGCGCTGACGAGATCGTCAATCAGGGCGGCGCAGGCGCTGCTCACGGGACACGCTCAATCCGCCTTGATGTTGATGCTCTTCACGACTTTTGCGAAGCGTTCGGCGTCATCGGCCAGCGCGCGACCCAGCTCCTCAGACGTGCTGCCGATGACTTCGACGCCCGAGTTGAGGAGCGTTTCGGCGACGGCGGGCGCACGCACTGCCGCGGCGACGTCGGTCGCGAGCTGGCGTAGCACCGCCGGCGGTGTGCCGCTCGGCGCCATCAGAATGGTCGTGGGCGCGAAGTCAAAGCCGGGAATCGCAGACTCTCCGATGGTGGGAATTTGCGGCGCCTGCGAGAAGCGCTTGTTCGAGTTCTGCGCCAGTAACTTCACGCGGTTGTCCTTGACGAATCCGGCAATCGCCGGCAGCGCCGAGAAAATCATCTGCACCTGACCACCGACCAGTGCCGGCACCGCCTGCCCCATGCCTTTGAACGGCACGTGCACCATGTTGAGCCCCAGCGCCGCGGCCATCGCTTCGGTATTGAGATGGTGCGTGCTGCCGATACCGGAGGAGCCATAGTTGACGCGACCCGGATTGGCCTTGACGTAGGCGATGAATTCGCTCAGCGAGTTGGCCGGTACGCTCGGATGCACGGTCAGGAACAGCGGCGCCTTGCCGAGTGCACTGACCGGGACGAAGTCCTTCTTGTGGTCGTATTCCAGCTTTTGGTAGAGCGCCGGGTTGATGGTAAACATCGAGCCGTCGGTGACGAGCAGCGTGTAGCCATCGGGCGGTAGGGACTTGATGGTTTGCGCGGCAACCGCACCGTTGCCGCCCGGCCGGTTGTCGATGATGACTTGCTGTCCCCAGCGTTCGGTCAGCGCCTTGGCCAACACGCGCGCCACCGTGTCGGGAAAGCCACCTGCCGGGTAGGGCACGACGAGCTTGACTGGCTTGGCGGGGAAACTCGCTCCGCTCGCCGCCGTCGTCTGCGCACGCGCGCCGCTGCTCACGACCGCACACGCCAGCGCGCAGCCGGTCAGCATTGCCACGCCGAGTTCTCGCCATCCCCTCGATCCTGGTTGCATCACGAAAGCCTCCTGTTGAATGCACTGCGCACGAGATACGAACGAAACCATAGCATCGTCAGCGTGGTGGCGGTCGCTTTTGGGTTCGCATTTTTTCGGAGTGCTTCCGACGGCGTGCACCTGGTTACAGCTTCAGCCTCAAATACGAATACAACGACCAGCGGGCGGCCGTTGTCGCCAAAAAAACGGGAAAGTCGACTTTGCGTCCCAGCACGGTGAAGGCGCGGACGTGCAGTCGATAGGGCCCGAAAGCTGATCGGAAAAACCGGGCGTCGCACTACACTTCAGCTGAGGAGGAGTGAATCGTGCGAATTCTGCTCGTGGAGGACGACGCTGAATTGGGCGGCGGCGTGGTCGCCAGTCTCAAGCGTGAGCATTACGCGGTGGATTGGGTGACCGATGGTCCCTCGGCGTCTACCGCGCTGACGACGGCGCAATATGATCTGGTGATTCTCGATCTCGGCTTGCCGCGCATGTCGGGTTTACAGGTGCTGCGGCAACTGCGGGCACGCAACGAGGCGCAGAAGTCGGTCCCGGTACTGATCACGACCGCGATGGACTCAGTGACGGATCGGGTTGAGGGATTGGATGCCGGCGCCGATGATTATCTGGTCAAGCCCTTTGCCCTGGACGAACTGCATGCCCGCGTCCGTGCGCTGATAAGACGGCGCAACGCGGCGACCAGCAACATGCTGACGCACGGGCGGCTGACCTTTGACATCGCGTCCAGGCAGGCATCGGCAGACGGCGTGGCGCTGGAGCTTTCGGTGCGCGAAGCAGGCATCCTCGAGGTGCTGTTGCTGCGTGCCGGCCGGGCGGTGACCAAAGAGCAGCTGATGGAAGGTCTCTGCGCGTGGGACAGCGACATTTCGCTGAACGCGATCGAGGTGTATGTGCATCGACTGCGCAAGAAACTCGAGCCTGCCGGCATTCAGGTGCGGACCTTCCGTGGTCTGGGTTACTGCATCGACAAGCCAGTGAGTACAGGAGACGAGGCGGTGCGTAGCGCCGTTGCACCGCACGCATGAGTCTCGCCGCGCGGCTGCTGGAGTGGCTGCTGGCGCCGCTGCTGTCGATCTGGCTGGTCAGCCTGGGCATCTCGTTCATGAGTGCCCGCAACAACGTGGACACTGTCCTCGACGACGGCTTGAACGCGGTGGCCGCGATCCTCGTCAGCGAATGGGAGCAGCGCCTCACCACGCGTCCTGACAGCCCGATTCCGTCTGACGCGACCCGGCGCTGGATGAACGTCGCGCCGGAGTATCCGATGTCGTTCCTGATCGTCGATGAGCGGGGCGCGCCGCTCGCGGGTGACGACGCGCTGGTGCCGTTCTTGCGCGAGACGGTGGCGGCCGACGATGAACTTGATTCGTCTGCCAAACCGCCAGGTCAGGCGTTCGAGCGGATTCGTGGTTTCAACAGCGTGCTCGATGACGTAGTGCTGCGAGTCGTGCGGCGGCCTTTTGCTGTGGCGGGCAAGGAATTCACGCTTGCGGTTGCACAGTCGCGCGAGCGGCAAGGCGCACTGCTCAGCGCCGGGATGGCGCATGAAGCGGTCGCGCAATCGGTGGTGTTGCTGGTGGCATTCTCACTGCTCTGGTACGGCCTGACCTACGTCGCGCAACCGATGAAGGTGCTACAGGAGCATCTCGACGCGCGCAGCGCCGACGACTCCGAACCGATTCCCGAGGAACTGGCGCCGCACGAGATCGCGCCACTGATTGCATCAACCAATGCGCTCATCCAGCGCCTGCAGACCTCGCTCGCGGCGCAGAAGCGATTCATCGCTAACGCCGCACACCAGCTACGCACACCGTTGGCGGCGTTGCAAGCCCAGGCAGAGTTGATCCAGCGTCTGCCTGAGGGCTCCGAGCGCCGCGAGGCCGTCGCACGTCTGGTATCTACCGGGCAGCGAGCGAGCCGTCTGGCCAACCAGTTGCTTGCGCTTGCCCGCGCCGAGAGCGTGGGCACCACAGGCGCCCTTCAAATGGTGAACCTCAATGCGTTGTGCGAAGGCGTGGCGCGCGATGTGCTGCCACAGGCGATCGACCGCGATGTCGAATTTGCCTTCGACGCCAGCGAAGACACCGCGGAGATCGTCGGTGACGCAACCCTGCTCGGAGAAATGGTGCGCAATCTGGTCGACAATGCCTTCAAGTACACCCCGAGGCACGGTTCGGTGGTGCTGACCGTCAGCGCGACACCAAAGCGAATCGTGGTCGACGACTCCGGACCGGGGATCGCCGAGGCGGATCGGGAACGGGTTTTCGCGCCGTTTGCACGCGTCGCGCAAGTCGACGCCGAGACGGGCGCTGCGATTGCCGGGACGGGGCTTGGCCTCGCCATTGTGCGTGAAGTCGCGCAAACGCATGGCGCCCGTGTGCACGTGGCGACGTCGCGATTGGGTGGTGCGAGCTTTGTTGTCAGCTTCGCGTAAGCGGTCGTCAGAACACCGTAAGCGCCACTCTCTAACTTTCATCCCCTCGTAGCTGTGCATTGTCTGCACAGATGCATTCACCGAAGGGGAAAACACATGGCAACAGCAACCGCGGGCGCAGATCGCCCGATGACCGCGGAGGAGAAGAAGGTCATTTTTGCGTCGTCACTCGGCACCGTGTTCGAGTGGTACGACTTTTACCTGTACGGCTCGTTGGCCGCTGTGATCGCGAAGCAGTTCTTTGCCGGCCTCGACCCAACGTCTGCATACATCTTCGCACTGCTCGCGTTCGCCGCGGGCTTCCTGGTTCGCCCCTTTGGCGCGCTGGTGTTCGGTCGCTTGGGCGACATGATTGGCCGGAAGTACACCTTCCTCGTCACCATTCTCATCATGGGCTCCGCGACCTTCATCGTGGGCTGTCTGCCAAACTACAACTCCATCGGCGTTGCCGCACCGATCATCCTGATCGTGCTGCGCATGCTGCAGGGCCTCGCGCTCGGTGGTGAGTACGGTGGTGCCGCAACCTACGTTGCCGAGCACGCACCCCACGGCCGCCGCGGTCTCTACACCAGCTGGATTCAAACGACCGCAACGCTCGGCCTGTTCCTCTCGCTGATCGTGATTCTGCTTACCCGCGAATTCACCGGTAAAGAGTTCGACGACTGGGGCTGGCGTATCCCGTTCCTGCTTTCGATCTTCCTGCTGGCGATCTCCGTCTGGATCCGCTTGTCGATGAACGAGTCGCCTGCCTTCCAGAAGATGAAGGAAGAAGGCAAAGTCTCCAAGGCTCCGCTTTCGGAATCGTTCGGCCAATGGAAGAACCTCAAGATCGTGATCCTCGCGCTGCTCGGCCTCACCGCTGGTCAAGCCGTGGTGTGGTACTCGGGCCAGTTCTACGCGCTGTTCTTCCTGACCAGCCTCGCCAAGGTTGACGGCAAGACGGCCAACCTGCTGATCGCAGCGTCGCTGGTGATCGGTACGCCAGGTTTCATTTTCTTCGGCTGGCTGTCGGACAAGATCGGTCGCAAGATCATCATCATGGCGGGCTGCCTGCTTGCCGTGCTGACTTACTTTACGGTATTCCCGGCTCTGCTCAAGTACGCCAATCCGGCGCTCGCTGCAGCGCAGGCTAAAGCGACCGTCACCGTGACGGCGGATCCGGCAACCTGCTCGTTCCAGGGCAGCCCGATTGCCCGCGAAATCGACTTCCGTACGTCGTGCGACATCGCCAAACGTACGATGGCACAATCGTTCGTGCCGTATGTCAACGCGAAGGCTGCTGCTGGCGCCCCGGCCGTAATCAAGATCGGCGACAAGGAAATCACTGCACCGACGGCGAAACTCAACGACAAGGCCGATGGCTTCGACAAGGATAGCGCGGCTGCTATCGCTGCATTCAAGAAAGAGGTTGCGGGTACCGTCGCTGCTGCAGGCTTGAGCACGAAGGCGGATGACAAGGCCATCAACACACCGATGGTGCTGGCGATCCTCGTCTACCTGGTGATCCTGGTTACCATGGTGTACGGCCCGATTGCGGCCATGCTGGTTGAACTGTTCCCCACCCGCATCCGCTACACGTCGATGAGCTTGCCTTATCACATCGGCAACGGCTGGTTCGGTGGCCTGCTCCCGACGACGGCGTTCGCGATGGTCGCGGCGACGGGCGACATCTTCTATGGCCTGTGGTATCCAGTGATCGTGGCAGCGATGACGTTTGTCATCGGCATGCTCTTCATCCGTGAAACCAAAGACGTAGATATCTACGCGAAGGACTAAATCATGTTGAAGTACATCGTGGCTTTTCTGGCATTCGCCGCGCTCGGCATCTGGCTGCTCACCAAAGGGGGCGGCGACATTGATCTGGGCGGCGAGAAGCATGACGTTCAGGTGCCGCATGGCACTGAAAAGGACGCAGCGCCCAAGAAGTAGCGGTGTGCTGAGGCGTTAGAAAAGGCCGGGGAGACCCGGCCTTTTTTTGCACGGTGCGCTTACGCGATTCGCGACGGGGCTCTACACGCCGCCGACCGAGATGCGTCTCGCAGTCAGTTGCAACTCAGGCCGTGAGCGACGACGCGGATCGGTCTCCAGTACCGCCAGTCCGATCCAAGGTGGCCTTCACGCGAAGGGCGCAACCGCGGAACGCATCTCGCACATCCCGCGCGGGTTCGCCTGGAGGATTGCTGCGCAGCTGGGGCGATCAGCGCAGCGCAAGCCTGCATCTCAAGTTACGCGTTACGGTTTCGCGCTCCTAGCGTGAATGAAGCACGACCTCAAAACGCAGACGGACGCCAGTCATTTCGATGACATCGCCAGCGACCAGATCGCGCGGCGCGTTCAAGGCGTCGCCGTTGACAAACGCCGGAATGACGCCTTCGCGTTGTCTAACCTGCCACTGAGAGGTTCCAATCCTCTGGCACTCGATCACCTGTTTGCCTTCCTTGCCGATGGTGACGCTTTTCTGCTCCAGCGGGTAGCGCTTGCCGGCTGCGGGGCCAGTCAGCACAGAAATGGCTGCGGAAAGCGAATGCTGTGGCGGGACTGCGGCGGCAGGGCTGACTGCGGCTGCGGCGGGACTGCGCACCACGGCGGAAGCCGGCGGGCCCGCAGGGGGCGTCGCCGGGTCGGAAAACGATACGCCGACCGGGAGCCGTGCGATCAACGATTGATCAAGTTCCGGCATCTGCCCAGGTCGCGGCGTTGAGCGAGGTGGCCGAGGCTGGACGGCTGATGTTTCGCTGGTGACGTCTCTGGAAGTCAGCGAGACGGATCCGGACGGGGCGCTATCGGGCGAGGTACGCGGTGTGGACACCGTGTTAACCATTTCTCCCCCTGGCGCTGGCTGTGCGTAGGGCTGCATGGGCGCGGGTTGCACGAACTCCGCAGCGACATCAAGCTCAGCAAAGTACATCAGATTTTCGCGACCTACCCCAATCTGGTCACCATGCCTGAGTACGTGCGTCTCGACCCGGCGTCCGTTGACGCGCGTGCCGTTCGTACTCCCGAGATCTTCAAGCGAGGCGCTGGTGGGCAATACGCGAATCACTGCGTGTTCGGCGCTGATGCCGGGGTGCTTGATGCGAATATCGCAGCGGCTGCTACGACCGATCAGATTCTGCTCCGCCTTGAGCGGAAATTCGACGATTGTCTTGTCGGGTTGCAACCAAAACAGTTTGGCCATGATCGATCAGGCCTTGTCAGGCTTCTTCAGGAACTTCTGCCACCACAGCCCTTCGGCCGCTGCTTCGCCGACTCGTACCAGAATGACCGAAATATTGTCGCGCCCGCCGTTGGCATTTGCGGCGGCGATCAAGCGGTCGACACTCTCCTTGGCCGGCCTGCTTGCCGCCAGCTCGCGCTCCAGCGATGCGTCATCGACAAGGTCGGACAGGCCATCGGAACAGAGCAGGTAGACATCTCCAGGACGCGTCCGGAATTCCATCACGTCAGCCTCGGCGATGGCGTCGATACCAAGGGCGCGCGTAATCAGGTTCTTCTGGGGGGAGTGTTTGGCATCATCTTCAGAAATCAGCCCTTTCTCGAGTTGATCCTGAACGTAGGAGTGATCCCGTGTCAGCTGTTCTAGCGTTCGCTCACGAAATCGGTAACAGCGTGAATCGCCCACGTGCGCGACGCCAACGCGCCCATCGTAAAAGCGTGCCGCTACGATCGTTGTTCCCATACCATTGAGCTCATCACGCCCACGAGCAACGCTGCAGATCCGGTTGTTGGCCTTTTCAATCGCACTCCGAAGCTGCCGCATCGCGACCGACATGCCTGTCACTGGGTCAATACGCCCCAGATCCAGGTCTGTGAGTGACTGCTCGGAGGATTCGGCGCGCACGACGTCAATCGCCAGCTGGCTGGCCACCTCGCCTGCCTGGTATCCGCCCATGCCATCAGCAAGCACAGCCAAGCGTCGTTCCGCATCGACGTAAATGGCATCTTCGTTGTGGGCTCGTTCACGGCCAACATCACTTCCGCCGGCAAAGGCCCATGTCTGCGGCCCAAGGCTTGCAGAGTTCTCTGATGATCGTGCAGGGGCGGATGACATTCGCATAATGTACTAAAGGTCGCGCGACTACGCAGCGGCGTCGACCAGCACGGGGTGCAGAAGGCGAACCAGCTCGGCCGGCGCGATCGCGACCAGAAACCCCCGCTTGCCACCGTTAATGTAGATTGTGGACAGACTGGCGATGCTGCGTTCCATGTAGACCGGCAACACTTTACGGGTGCCAAAGGGTGAGGTGCCACCGACGAGGTAGCCTGTGTGTCGGTGCGCGGTGTCCGGCGCGCACGGTGCGATCGCCTTGCAACCGATCGCACGCGCGAGGTTTTTGGTTGAAACCTCCTGATCGCCGTGCTGCAGGCAGATCAGCGGCTGCTTGCGTTCGTCTTCCAATACGATGGTCTTGATCACCGCGTGCTCGTCGACGTTCAAAACCTGGGCCGAGTGTGCTGTACCGCCGTGCTCGACGTAGTCGTAAAGGTGCGGCACAAATGCCACGTTGCCTGCGCGCAGAGCGCGTACGGCCTGTGTGGTCGGAATGTCGTCGACTTTCGCCATGTTGTACCCTGCCGTTGAAGAAAGCGCTACCCACTACCCTCGAGGATGGTGCTTCTCATGCAAGTGCTTGAGACGCTCGCGCGCAACGTGAGTGTAAATTTGTGTCGTCGTGATGTCGCTGTGGCCGAGCAGCATCTGCACCACACGCAGATCCGCGCCGTGGTTCAGCAGGTGTGTCGCAAACGCGTGCCGCAGCGTGTGTGGCGACAAGGCACTGGCCGCAATACCCGCGGCTCCTGCGTGGCGCTTGACGACGTACCAGAATGCCTGTCGTGTCATGGGTTCTCCGCGTGCCGTGAGGAATACATAGTCGCTGCGGCGCGGTGGCGACAGCCACAGGCTGCGCGTGCCTTGCAGGTAGTCTCGCAGCGCGGCGGTTGCCATTTCGCCCAATGGCACCAGGCGCTCTTTTGAGCCCTTGCCCACGACCTTGACGAGGCCTTGCTCCAGATTGAGCTGGATGAGTTTGAGTCCAGTCAATTCGCTGACCCGCAAGCCGGTCGCGTAGAGCACTTCGAGCATCGCCCGGTCGCGTTCGCCCAGCGCGGTCGCCGAGTCGGGGGCGTTGAGCAACGCTTCTACCTGAGCCTCGGTCAGAGTGCGGGGCAGGTAGTGAGCTCGTCGCGGGGCGTCCACCAGATCGCAAGGGTTGTTCGCCAGTGCGCCCCGTTCGCATTGCCAGCGGTAATATCGCTTCAGGGTCGACAGTCGACGGTTGATCGAGCTCGCCCGGGCTCGTTCGCCAAATTGCGCAGCGAGATAGCGTTCGATGTCGGTGCGGCCGACGCGTAGTGGCTCAGTTGCGTTCGCTTCGCACCACGCCGCGAAGCGAACCATGTCCTGACGGTAGCTCGCCAGTGTGGCATTGGCCAGCCCGTCCGCCAACCACAGGTGGTCGCAAAATTCATCGAGATCAGTTCGCTCGACCGCCGCTGCGTGCCGTGCGCTCAAAGCCCGCTCGCTCGGTGCCAAAGGGCAACGCCCATAGTCAGCACGTCGAAGACCGGCCGACCGGTGGCAGCAGCAATTGCATTCCCGTAGGGTGGCAGGTTAGCGCACTCCAGCAGCCAATAGCCAATGCCCGGGCACTGTGCCATTGCCTGCTGGGTCAGTAAAACCCACTCCCGGCGCGCCACGGCGACATCCAGCGCTACCGCCTCGTCGAGAATGGCACGGCGGAAATGGGAATCGGGCGCCAAGGAAAAAATCGGGGCTGTTGGCGGGATGTTCGCGGCGGCGCGCACGTCGGCATCGATGGAAGCGGCATCCACGGTCAGGATGGCGACGCGGCCACCGGCTGGTTGCCTGGCCTGCAGCTGTTGAAAGTGCATGAGCGTCGACGTCTCGACGGGCACCGGCAGTGCCTTGGCAAGTTGCTCCTGGAAGCGCACGAGGAAGCCACAGGTGGTGGTAACCGCGCAGACACCCTCGTCAACCAGCGACTGTGCCGCCAGGATAAAGGCTTCGACTGAGCGGTACGTGCCCGACACCACCGGCTGGGCGAGGGCACCAGGCACTCGGGCAATTCTCACCGGGCACGGCCATGACGCAGGATTGCCCCCATCGCCGAGCGGCCGCGCGAACTGAGTGTCCAGCATCAAGATTCCGAGCGGCCTGTCCATCTGACATGGAGAACTGGACGATGCCCGAGGCATGGGGCGTGTTGTACTTGGCATTGCGGTAGATTATGGCAACGTTGCGCCAATTCAAGAATGTCCAGACATGCCACAAACCTCGCGTTTACGCCAGAAGCCCGCCCGCCCTGCCGCTGCAACCACAGTTGGGGCACCCGTTGCTGCCGGAGGTATCGTGTCAAGCGCGCATCTGGCGCGCGGGGCGCAGCCTGAACTGTCAGAGTTTGAATTTGGCCTCATCATCGCCGAACACGCCTTCAATCGCTGGATCGTGCGCTGCATGGCCGCCGCTGGTGCCAAGGGCATGACGCCAATGGAGGTCTTGGTCATTCACCATATCGTGCACCGAGCAAGACCGAAAAAACTCGCCGACATCTGCTTCGTCCTCAATGTTGAGGACACCCATATCGTCAACTATGCGTTAAAAAAACTGGTGTCATTGGGGTGGGTGACCAGCAGCCGCATTGGCAAGGAAGCGGTGTATGAGGCCACCACCGAGGGCGTAGCCCTGTGCGAGCGCTACCGCAGCGTACGTGAGCAATGTTTGACCGACGGTGTCGAGCGCGAGCGCGTGAGCGGGGCGTCGCTATCGGATACCGCGTCAATCCTGCGGGCGTTATCGGGGTTGTACGATCAGGCGTCGCGTGCTGCGGCATCGCTATAACGACAATTTGTTGACAAATTGTTGACGAAATGAAATATTACGTCGGCATCGGCAAACGATCTGTAGAAAAGTGCCGCGGCTGACCATCAGTCAGAATTCTTCGTCCCAACTCGGTACCGATCACCGGTGCCGTCACACTAACCCTACCGGAGAACGAGCGATGAAACTCTACAAAAGCCTCCTTGCGTCCGCGCTGCTGACAGGCGCGGTAGTCTCAACTTCCGCGCTTGCCCAGACCAAGTGGGATCTGGCTTCAGCCTACCCGCCAGCGAACTTTCACACCCAGAATCTGACGCAATTCGCGGGCGATGTGGAGAAAGCCACAGGCGGCAAGCTGAAGATTACCGTGCACTCCAATGCGTCGTTGTTCAAGGCACCGGAGATTAAGCGCGCCGTGCAGACAGGCGGTGCGCAGATGGGCGAAATTCTGCTCGTCAATTTTCAGAACGAGTGGCAGATCTTCGGTGCCGACGGTGTTCCCTTTCTTGCTGATAGCTATGACAGTTCAATGAAACTCTACGGCGCCCAGAAGCCGATCATGGACAAGAAGCTGGGCGAGCAGGGCATGATGCTGCTTTATTCCGTTCCATGGCCACCGCAAGGCATCTACTCGAAGAAACCACTGGCGAGCGCTGCCGATCTGAAGGGTAGCAAGTGGCGCGCGTACAGTCCGGCAACTGCCCGCATCGCAGAACTAGTCGGCGCACAACCCGTGACGGTGCAGGCCGCAGAGCTTTCGCAAGCGTTGGCGACGGGGGTGGTGGACAGTTACATGAGCTCCGGCTCGACTGGCGTAGACAGCAAGACCTATGAACACATCAAGAACTGGTACGACACTCAGGCCTGGCTGCCGAAGAACGGGGTACTGATCAACAAGAAGGCCTTTGATGCGCTCGACAAGGCGACGCAGGACGCCGTGCTGAAGGCTGGACGCGACGCCGAAGCGCGGGGCTGGGAGATGTCGAAAAAGACCAACACCGAATCGCTGGAGCAACTTAAGAAAGGTGGCCTGGTGGTGCATCAACCCTCGCCGCAGCTCAAGGCGGACATGAAGAAGGTGGGCGAAATCCTGCTGACCGAGTGGCTGAAAAACGCTGGTGCCGAGGGACAGGCGCTGGTCGACGCCTTCCGCAAGTAGGTTGAACGCAGAAAGGCAGGGATGACCTGCCTTTTTTGTGCGCAATAGACGCTCAACAAGAGCAGACTCCGGGGAAGTTCGAATGCGCTCTGTACTGGATCGTGTGTACATGACTGCCGCCTGGCTCGCGGCGCTGCTGATGATCGGGCTTCTGATCATGGTGCTGCTGTCCATCCTGGGCCGGCAGTTCGGATTTCATGTGCGCGGGACGGATGCGTACGCGGGCTACATGATGGCTGGCGCTGGCTTCCTGGCGCTCGCCCACACCCTCAAGCGCGGCGAACATATTCGCGTGACGTTGCTGCTGCAGGCGCTATCCCCCAAAGCGAAACATCGGTTGGAGTTGCTGGCGCTGGCCGCAGCATTGCTGCTGGCCCTGCTGCTCGCCATGTTCAGCGTCAAGTTATGCTGGCAGTCGCTGCAGTTCAACGACATATCCACTGGGAATGACGCCACGCCTTTGTGGATTCCGCAGATTGCCATGGCGCTGGGAACAGTCATTCTGGCCATTGCATTCCTGGATGAGCTGATCCTTGAGTGGCAAGGCCGACGAGTGGTTACTACCAGCGACGAATCCTTGCATAACGAATAGCGCTGAAGGGTCTGATATGGACTTGCTGATTACCGCGCTGCTCATTGCGGTGCTCTTTGCGCTGCTTGCCGGTGGTGTCTGGATTGGTCTGACGCTGGCCGGCGTGGCGTGGGTCGCCATGGAGTTGTTCTCATCGCGTCCTGCTGGTGACGCGATGGCCGTTACGATCTGGGGCGCCTCGTCGAGCTGGACGCTTACGGCTCTCCCGCTGTTTGTCTGGATGGGCGAGATTCTGTTTCGCACCCGTCTGTCGCAGGATATGTTCAAAGGGCTCGCGCCCTGGGTGGAACGCCTCCCAGGCCGTTTGTTGCATACCAACGTGATCGGCTGTGCCATCTTTGCCGCCGTGTCGGGCTCTTCTGCCGCCACCTGCGCCACTATTGGCAAGATGACGCTACCGGAACTGAAGGCGCGCGGCTATCCCGACGACATGGTGATCGGCACCTTGTCGGGCTCCGGCACGCTGGGCTTGCTCATCCCGCCTTCAATCATCATGATCGTCTATGGGGTAGCGGCGGATGTGTCAATTTCCAAACTGTTCATTGCCGGCGTGGTTCCGGGCATCGTGCTGGCCATGCTGTTCTCGGGCTACATCGCCGTTTGGGCCTTGCTGAACCCTGGCAAGATTCCGGCGGCAACAACCCGCTATACGTTCATCGAGAAGTTGCGCGAATCGCGGCATCTGATTCCCGTGGTGCTGCTGATCCTGGCCGTGCTTGGTTCAATCTACGCTGGCATCGCAACCGCGACGGAAGCTGCTGCCGTCGGCGTCATCGGCTCCCTGGTGCTGTCGGCAGCGCAAGGCGCGCTCTCCTGGCAGACCTTCAAGGAGAGTTTGCTGGGTGCTACCCGGCTCTATTGCATGATTGCAATGATCCTGACCGGAGCAGCCTTTCTCACGCTGGCGATGGGCTATCTGGGGCTGCCACGTCATCTGGCGGAATTCATTCAGGGTCTTGGCCTGTCGCAGTTCACGCTGGTTATCGCCCTCGCCGTTTTCTACATCATTCTTGGCTGCTTTCTCGATGGCATTTCGATGGTGGTGCTGACGATGGGGGTCATCCTTCCAACGATCACAGGTGCGGGTCTCGACCTCATTTGGTTTGGCATCTTCATTACGCTGGTCGTCGAAATGGCGCAGATCACGCCGCCAGTGGGCTTCAACCTGTTTGTACTGCAGGGCATGACGAAACGCGAGTTGACGTACATCGCGCGTGTGTCGCTACCCATGTTCTTTCTCATGTGCGCTGCCGTGCTGCTGATCTATTTTGTTCCCGGTCTTGTGACATGGCTTCCGGCGAACATGAAACTCTAGGCCCGAAGAGACATGAAGCAATGGCAATTCTGGATTGATCGCGGCGGCACGTTCACTGACATCGTGGCGTGCGAACCCGATGGCACGCTACGTACCCACAAGCTGCTTTCCGAAAATCCAGAACGCTACCGTGACGCGGCGGTGCAGGGCATTCGTGATCTGCTTGATGTGCCGGCCGGCGCGCCGACTCCGTCCGAGCGAATTGGGGCGGTAAAGATGGGCACTACGGTGGCGACCAACGCGTTGCTCGAGCGGAAGGGCGAGCGCACGCTGCTTGTCGTGACCCGCGGGTTCCGCGATCAGTTGCGCATAGCCTATCAGGCACGGCCGAAGCTGTTTGTCCGCAAGATAGAACTGCCCGAGCTGCTTTATGAAGGGGTGGTTGAAGTCGACGAACGGATGGGTGCGCATGGCGACTTGGTAACACCGTTGAATGAAACGGCCGCACGCGCCGATCTTCAAGCCGCGTTTGACAAGGGCTTCCGCGCCGTAGCGATCTGCCTGATGCATGGTTATCGGTACGCCGAGCACGAGAATGCACTGAAAGCGATTGCGCAACAGATCGGCTTTACCCAGATCAGTGTGTCGCATGAGGTTTCACCGCTCATGAAGTTCGTGTCGCGCGGTGACACCACGGTGGTCGACGCCTACCTCTCGCCCATTTTGCGGCGCTACGTTGAGCAGGTGCAATCGGCGCTGGGCAATGTTGGCCTGCAGTTCATGCAAAGCTCCGGTGGTCTGACCGACGCGCACAAGTTTCAGGGCAAGGATGCAATCCTCTCCGGCCCGGCTGGCGGCATCGTCGGCGCGGCGGCGGTGACCCAGCTCGCCGGCTTCGACAAGATGATCGGCTTTGATATGGGTGGCACCTCGACCGACGTGACGCACTTCGCGGGCGAGTACGAGCGTGCGTTCGAGACCGAGGTCGCCGGTGTTCGCCTGCGAGCTCCCATCATGCAGATTCACACGGTTGCGGCGGGTGGTGGCTCAATCTGCACGTTTGACGGCAGCAAATTCCGCGTCGGACCGGAGAGCGCGGGCGCCAATCCAGGCCCTGCGGCATACCGCCGCAGTGGCCCATTGACGGTGACAGATTGCAATGTCATGGTTGGCAAACTTCGCCCCGAATTGTTTCCTGCGGTATTCGGGCCAAACGGCGATCAGCCACTGGACGTTTGTGCGGTCATCAACAAGTTCGAAGCTTTGTCCTTGGCGGTGGAACGCGCGACTGGGCAGAAGAAGACTCCCGAACAAATTGCCGCAGGCTTTCTGCGCATCGCGGTTGAAAACATGGCCAACGCGATCAAGCACATTAGCGTTCAGCGGGGTTATGACGTCACTGAGTACACCTTGACCTGCTTCGGCGGCGCTGGGGGCCAGCACGCTTGCCTCGTCGCCGATGCACTGGGCATGCAGCGTGTGTACATCCATCCATTCGCCGGTGTGCTCTCCGCCTATGGCATGGGGCTCGCTGACGTGCGCACGCTGCGGCAGGCCGCTGTCGAGAAGCCCCTGACTGACGAACTGCTTGCGGACCTTCGCGCCGAATTCACGACGCTCGGCAGCGAGGCACGCGGCGACGTCGAGGCGCAGGGCCTGTTGTCGGCGCAAGTGCGTGTGGTCAATTCGGTCGCGCTGAAGTACGACGGTACCGACACCACCATCGAGCTGCCCGTGACGGCAAACACGCGCCAGACGGTTCTCGTCGCATCGTTCGAGACCACCTATCGACAGCGCTACGGCTTCCTGATGCCGGGGCGCGCGCTCGTGATTGAGTCGATCTCTGCCGAAGCGATTGGACAGACGCAGTCGGCCAGCGAATCGGTGCCGCAGCTCGCCGTGCGCAACGATGGCTTACAGGCGCACGCCACAGTGCGCGCGTACATGGAAGACGCCGACCGCGAGACTGGCGTTTACTACCGCGAAGACTTGCGCCCGGGCGACATGATCGCCGGCCCGGCGATCATCAGGGAGCCCATCGCCACCACCGTAGTGGAGCCGGAGTGGCGCGCGGTGGTAACGCCGCTCAATCATCTGGTGCTGGAGCGCACTCAGGCCAAGCAGCGTGCCCACGCCATTGGCACCACCGCGGACCCGGTGCTGCTGGAAGTGTTCAACAACCTGTTCATGGCGATCGCCGAGCAGATGGGCGTGACGCTCGCGAACACGAGCTATTCCGTGAACATCAAAGAGCGCCTTGATTTTTCTTGTGCCATTTTTGATCCCGAAGGCAATCTCGTTGCCAACGCGCCGCATATGCCGGTGCACCTGGGCTCAATGGGCGAAAGCGTGCGTGTGATCCTCGAAAAGCGCGCCGGGCAGATGAAGCCGGGCGATGCGTTCGTGCTCAACGCGCCCTACGCGGGCGGCACCCATATTCCGGACGTCACGGTGGTAACGCCGGTCTTCCTGAAAGGAGAGACGACGCCGCTGTTCTATACGGCCGCGCGGGGCCACCACGCCGATATTGGTGGCATCACGCCCGGCTCAATGCCGCCATTCTCGAAGCACATCAGCGAGGAGGGCGTGCTGCTCGACAACGTGCAACTGGTGCGCGGGGGCGTGTTCCTTGAGGACGAGTTGGTGGAAATCCTGACCCGTGATGCCCATCCGGTGCGCAATGTCACGCAGAACATTGCTGACCTGCGGGCGCAGGTAGCGAGCTGCAACAAGGGCGCTACCGAGCTCGCCAGGATGGTTGAGCACTTTGGGCGCGAGGTCGTCGTCGCCTACATGAAGCACGTGCAGGACAACGCCGAGGAGAGCGTGCGCCGCGTCATCCACAAACTGACTGACGGCGAATTCGGCGTTGATCTCGACGATGGCAGTCACATCCACGTCAAGGTGTCGATCGACCGGGTCAGCCGTTCGGCCGTGGTCGACTTTACCGGTACATCGGCACAGCGGCCCAGCAATTTCAATGCACCTCGCAGCGTGAGCCGCGCGGTGGTGCTGTACGTGTTCCGTACGCTCGTCGACGATGAGATCCCGATGAACGCGGGTTGCCTGAAACCGATCGAAATCCGCATCCCTGATGGCAGCATGTTGTCGCCGGCCTACCCAGCTGCGGTGGTGGCTGGCAATGTCGAGGTGTCGCAGGCTGCCACCAATTGCCTCTACGGCGCACTCGGAGTGCTGGCGGGGGCGTACGGCACCATGACCAATTTCACCTTCGGCAACGATCAGTACCAGTACTACGAGACGATTTCCGGAGGCTCGGGCGCTGGGCCGACGTTCGATGGCACCAGCGTGGTTCAGTGCCATATGACCAACTCCCGGCTGACCGATCCCGAGGTGCTCGAATTCCGCTACCCGGTGCGCGTTGATTCGCACACGATCAACCAGGGCACCGGCGGCGGCGGAGCGCATCACGGCGGCGACGGTGCGGATCGCCGCGTTCGTTTCCTGCAGCCAATGACCGCGGCTATCCTCGGTAACAACCGCATCAACCGGCCGCATGGCATGGCGGGGGGCGAACCCGGTGCGGCCGCGAAGAACTGGGTGGAACGGGCAGACGGTCGTCGCGAAGATTACGGTCACATCTGCGAGGTCGCCATGAATGTCGATGACGTATTTGTTATTCAGACGCCGGGCGGTGGTGGCTTCGGCAGGGCGAAGTAGGGGCAATTTTCGGGCACTGAGATCAGGGCTTCGGTAACCGTTCTTTCAATAGCGTCGCAATGTCCTCCAACGCTGGATTGCGCCCAAGGTCTCTGCCTGCGCCTGCTCGACTGCATTGATAAGCAACCCGGTCGCGGTGCGAGGGCGTTTCAACCCCTTACGTGCCGCGAGGATTGGCGAACGATCGTGGTGCGCGTCGATGATGCCGATCAGCTTCATGTCGTGCGCTGACCGGCGCTTTGCCCTGCGGTCTCAAATTTGACGATGGCGAGGTCAAAACGCTTCAGTAGCGGGTGGTCGACAAAGGTCACCTACTGAAGGAAACGCTGAACAAGTCGCACGCGCACGTCGCTTCAATGGGCTTGGGCGATCTGCGAGCCAAAAAATTTCTCGCCATAGCCCCGATATGACTCCACATTTTCGAATCGCAGTTCATCCCGATCCGACGCGCGACGTGTCGCGCAGACTGATTCAGTGTTTCCTGAATGTTCTCCAGCGGGATGGTCTCTTCGACCTGCAAGATGATGCCGTTGCGACCGCGCAGCGCGCTCTCTGACAACTCGCACTCATGTCTGACTTCCGGGGTTACTGCCCGGGATTGTCCGCGACTCCACAGACGGGTCGCGGCGCTCGCGACCGAGGGCAGAATATCGCGATGAAGACCATTTACAACGCAGCGCATGGCGTCCATCGCGCCGAGTACGAGTTCTTTCGTGGTGAAAAGGTGCCTGCGTTCGAGAAGCCGGAGCGGGCTGACTGGGTGCTGGCGGCCGTTGAGCAAGCTGGTTTGGGCGACGTACTGGCGCCGCAAGCGCACGATGATTCGGAGATCTTGAAAGTGCACGCCGAGCCGTACGTGCGGTTTCTGCAAGGCGCGCATGCGGAGTTTGTGCAACTCGGCGGGCACGACGCTGCGTTCCCGTCAGTGTGGTCGATTCGTGGCATGCGCAGTGACGTGGAGCCAAGAAATTTCGCCGCACGCATGGGTCTGTATTCGTTCGACTCCGGCTCGCCGCTGACGGCAGGCACGTGGGCCGCTGCGCGTGCGGGCGCCGATGGTGCGCTAACCGGTGCGGCGTTGCTGCGCGCTGGCGAACGCAGTGCGTTCGTGCTGACGCGTCCACCGGGGCATCATGCCGGGCGGGATTTTTTCGGTGGATATTGTTTCCTGAACAACGCGGCCATCGCGGCGCAGGCGTTGCGCGACGCCGGCAGCGACCGCGTAGCCATTCTTGACGTGGACTACCACCACGGCAACGGTACGCAGGATATTTTTTACGATCGGGCGGATGTGTTCTTTGCCAGCATTCATGGCGACCCGCTGACCGAGTATCCGTTCTTTCTCGGACACGAGGACGAAATGGGGCGTGGTCCCGGCCAGGGCTACAACCTGAACCTGCCGCTGTCGGCGGGAGCCTCGGTTGACCAGTGGTTTGCGGCGCTCGGCACGGCCTGCGTGGCCATCCGGCGATTCCGGGCAGATGCGCTAGTGGTCTCGCTCGGCGTCGATACTTTTGAAGGCGATCCGATTTCCCGCTTTCGATTGCAGACGGGTGACTTCGCGCGGCTGGGCGCTGTGATTGCCGGACTCAGCTTGCCGACGCTGTTTGTGCTCGAGGGCGGGTACGCGGTCGATGCAATCGGAGCGAATGTGGTGAGCGTGCTTTCGGGCTTCGACGCAGGCTGACATCATAGGCGCGAGCGGGTGTCGCCGGGCATCTGCGCGCCTGGCACGGCAGGCGTGCGGCCGACGATTTCGATGTGACCCGCCGCGTCGACAAAGTCCACGCGGTGTCCGGTGGCGCGTGCACGCCACGAGCGACGACGCCTATCCTGCTTGCCGAGCAGAAATTACGGCACGGGCTAGTGGTTCGTAGCGCGGGGCTGCCAAAACATGACCGGCCAAACCGAACGCCCGGGCGATCGCAACCGCGCTGATTCGACGGGGCGCACCGGTCCGATCGCGCTCCTGGTTGGCACCCGTTCTCGTGTTGCCTGCGACCTGCACGACGCCGCGCGCGTTGACGCGTGTTGCCAGCCAGTCGAGGCCCCGTTGCAGCGCCGGCGCGGCATGTCGCTGGGAGTCCGCACCCGCCGCATGGTCGTAGTAGCGGAGCAGGTATACCAGCCCCTCGGCGTGATAGCTGGCATCGAAGCCGCCGCGCTCGTAGAAATAGCCACTGGTGTGTTGTCGCTGCAACGCCTGCGTGACGGAGGCATCGCCGGCCTGGGTGAACTCGGCGACACCGAGGACGTGCCCTGCGGCAGATAGCGCATAGCCGGTCAGCAGCAACCGGGATGCGTGCGCTGCTTGCGCCTCGGCAGCGACTTGCGCGTTGCGCGAATCAGCAAGCCAGCGTGCCGCGCGCTCAAGGGGTGAGCGCAGCGCGCCGATACGACCACTGAAACTGCGTCCGTACCCGGTGCTTTCCAGCAACCAGAGCGAATGCGCCGTGGCTGCCACGAAATAGCTCGTGCCCAGATAGTTGTCGCGGCACGGAAAACTACCGTCCATCGCCTGCTGCGCGAAGCCCCACTCGATGGCGCGCAACCCGGCAGAGATCAGATCCATCCGGTTGCGATTGACCCCTGCGCCGATGATCGAATCGGCGAACCGTTGTTCCTCGATGAACCACTCGCCGCCCTTGCGTGTTCCAGCCTCCCAGCCGCGATTCACGCCCATCGCACCGCTCGGCTCAACCTGCTGCAACAGCGCGTCGGCGTTTTTGTAGAAACTGTCCGCCAGCAGGGCGCTGCGTTCAAACACAGCGTCCAGGCCGCTGCCGGCGGCAGGTGCTGGCGGCGCTGGCCGCGAAATGGGCGGTGGCGTGACTGCGGCGGGCGCAGCAGCTGCGGGGGCCGGATAGTCCACGCCGCGCGGCGGGGGGGCTGTGGCACATCCCGCCAGGAAAGCAGCGAGTAGCGCGAAGAGAGGGCGCAGCATGCGTGTCGTTCGGTCTGCGTAAGCACGCGACGCCATCAGCCAGGTTGGAGGGAAAGGGTTCTCGCGCATCACACGCGTAGCTTATCGCGAAACAGCATCCCCAGCGGGTTTCTGTCTGCCCTTCGCTTTTGACAGTTTCTTTGCTTTGACCGCCTTGGGTGCCTTGCCAGCGCGGGCCTTAGCCGTCGACGGCTTGGTGGCGGCTTGGGGCTGAAGTTTTCCCGCGGTCTTCCTGGCGTCTGCGCGTTCCCTGGCTTCCTGCTTCTCGCGGTCGCTCAAGCGCTTGTTGAGGTCTGCATTGTCTCTGCGCAACTGATCTGTGGCGTCTTTTGACGCGCGTTGTTGCTGCGCCGTATCCTGAATCGGCGCGACCGCCTTTCCCGCCAGGCAGGGTTTGTCGCTGTAGGTCGTCTTGCCGTTGTCGTCGCAGCGATAGGCCGACTGAGCGGTGGCGTTGATGCCTGTCCCGGTCAAGAGCAGCAATGCGGTGCAGACGGCAAGCCTCGCTGCGAGGTGTCGTTTCATGGGGGGTAGTTTGTTGTGCATGACGATCAATCCTCGTACTTGCCGGCACAGAACACCGGACCATCCATCTGCCACTCACGCGTCAACAGCATTCGCGACATCAAGCCAGTCGTCACGTACCGATGATTGACGGTTGTTGTGTTGAACAGGCGAATCACTGATACCGTGTCCGCAGGGCACTGCGGCGGAGGCGGTGGAAAGATCGCGATTTGCGGCAAGAAGTCCTGTGCTCGCATCACGGTGCCTTCGTCGCGTGCCCAGGACTGCGTACGTAGCGCTGCGCAGTCGCTGTCGCGCAGGCTGTAGAAATGGGTGTTGAGACTGGCGCCGTCATTGGCCCAGATGCGGCACATCGGGCCGCCGAGCGGCGCGTCGAGACGGTGCGTGGCAAAACGATGACCCGTGCGCTGCCAGAGCGTCGGCAGGCCGTCGAGCAGCGCGACTTCTTCCGGGCGCCCGGTCATGAAGAATTTCCTGGCTGACTGCGAATAGAACTCGACGACCTCGAGCTCATCGCGTGACCCCCAAGCCAGCGTCTTGCGAATCGCGACCACGTCATCCGAGCCACCGGGAATATTGTCAATCGTGTGGAACAGCGCGCGGTCAGTCTGATTGCGCGACAAATGCGCTTTCAGGAATGCGAATGTCCAGCCGAATACCTCCGGCGCGTCCTCGACGCGAAAGCCGTGTGGCATGCCGGCGATGGTGACAAAGTACTTCGACCCGCCGAGGTTGGAAATCATTTCGGACGTGCGTCCGATCGGGGCCACGATGTCCGCCGTGCCGCCAATGCCGAGATACGGCACGCGCACACTCTTTACCCCCTCGTTACTGTTGCCAAACATCGGCTGGAAACTGTAGCCGGAGAACGGCACATAACCGACGACCGCCTTGTAGCGGTTGTCGCGCACAATCACGCGCTCGGCGCCGCCCCAGCTGGTCGTCATGCGGGCGCCCTGCACCAGCATGATTGCCATGCCGCCAAGTGAGGCGCCGAATCCGGCAATCTGATCCTGGTCAATCACGTTCGCATATTCAGGCTTGCCCAACAGATAGTCGAGCCCCTGCTTGAGCCCAAGCGGACGGATCGCCTGCATCTCGGCTACTTCGGCGTACTTGCTCAGCAGATACCAGTAGTCGGAAAAATTCTCGAGCCGAATGCGCGAATAGCGTGCGTCGGCATGAAACGGAGCGAATACGATGTAGCCTTCCGCCGCCAGTCGCGCCATGACTTGCACGTAATCGTCGCCCAACGGGGAGCCAGCGAGCCCGTGGCTCATGACCAGCAGCGGCCATTTGCCGGCACTGGCGGATGCCGGGTTAGTCAACACCATCGGCGTTTCTGCGCCGCGCTGCATGCGTGGCACCTTGACGCCCGACGGTAGCGTGTAGTCAGCACGCGTGCTGCTGTTGGGCGTGGGGTAGCAAACGACAGCGGCGTACTGAAGTGCTTTGCCGCCCTGCTTTTCGAACACATCGATCTCCGACACCGCCGGAACGTTGACTTTGTAGGTCAGTGCGTTGCCGGGGCTCACCAGCAAGTCGGTCACGTAATGCGAGCCGTCGACCAGCGGATTGCCTTCCCAGTAGTCGGCTGCGGATTCCCCGTTGCGTAGCCGCGAGAAATCTTGCTCGACGTTGCTGCAGCCGACCGCGTAGTTACCGGCGAGGCTGGGTACGATGCCCGAGGTCGCCACCGCAGGCGTGGTCGCCAGCCCGAGGGTGCCCACGAGGGCACCGCAGGCGAGCCACCGCAACGGGCGGGACGGGATAGGTGTACGCGAGGCGGTGGCAATGGTCATGATGGCGTGGCGGTACGGACGACGATGCACGATGGACAGCTCTTAACGCTCGCCGTTCCCGCCCGGCTGACCGCTACGTCGTCGCGACGCGCGAAACCGAATGATCTGACTGGCCAGCGCAGGTGAGGCCAGGACACACCCCGCCAGCAGCATCTTCCAGCCCGGAGCAATCATCAGCAGTGCCCCGGCTGTCGCCATCAGACGCTCTGAGCGCGTCATCTCGACGAGCAGGAAGCGCGAGAGCACGGCAGCGAGCAAAAGGATGCTTAACAGGCAGGCTGCGAACACAATCGCGAAGGCATTCCAGGTGAAGCCTTTGGTCACGATCAGCAGTGCAGGCGAGAACACAAACATGAACGGCACCAGCGCCTTGCCCAGCCCGAGCCGGAATGCCGTGTTCCCCGTCTTGAACGGGTCCGAGTTCGCCATGCCGGCGGCTGCGTAGGCGGCCAGCGCCACCGGCGGTGTGATGTCGGCCAGAACACCGTAATAGAAAACGAAGAAATGTGCCACGATCGGCTCCACCCCCATCTGCACCAACGCAGGCGCGGCGACCGTCACCATGATGATGTAGTTGGCGGTGGTCGGGATGCCGCAACCCATGAGGATGCAGACAAAACCGGTCATAAACAGCGCGCACAGCAGCATGAGCGCCTGCTTGCTGGCGAGCCAGGCGGGCAGGATCGTCATGAAAAACTCGGCCATCGCCGCTGCCGCCGCATTCACGATGTAGCTGACTTTGAAGCCAACCCCGGTCAGCGTGACCACACCGATGACCAGTCCCACGGTGCCCGCCGCGGCACCAACGGCCAGCGCGTATTTCGCGCCTGTGGAAAACGCGTCGATCAATTCGGTACGGGTAAGGCGAGCGGGCAACGCCAATGTCCTGGCGAGCACGATCAGGGCGATGGCCGACGCCGCAAACAACAGCACGCCGTAGCCTTCGAGCACGCCGGAGATGATCACCCCGAGGGCGACATGCAGGCCCAGCATCACCGCGATGCCGCGAGCGCTGTTGCCGCGCTCGCTGGTGGTCAGGCCTACGATGATGCAACTGCTGATTCCGGCGAATGCCGAGACATACGGCGTGAAGCCGCTCATCAGGGTGCTCACCAGCAGCACCAGCGGGATCAGGGTTGGCCAGCGTCGGGCCACGCTTTCGCGCACGTTGGGCAATTCTTCCGCCGACAGCCCGCGCAAGCCCGTGCGCTTGGCCTCGAAATGGACTTGCCAGAACACGCCATAGAAGTGCATGAACGCCGGTGCAATGGCGGCGATGACGATGGTCGAGTACGGTAAGGCGAGGAACTCGATCATCAGGAACGCCGCCGCACCCATGATGGGCGGCGTAATTTGGCCGCCGGTGGACGCGGCTGCCTCGACCGCACCGGCAAAGTGCCGCGGATAGCCGACGCGGATCATGGCCGGGATCGTCAACGATCCCACCGTGACGGCATTGGCGACCGACGACCCGGAAAGCATGCCAAACATCGCCGAGCCGAATACGCTGACCTTGGCTGGGCCACCCGCGTATTTACCGGCGATGGCTGACGCAACGTCGAGAAACAGTTGTCCCAATCCGATGCGCGTGGCCAGCACGCCGAACAGTACAAAGTGGAAGACGTAGGTAGCCACCACGCCGACAGCGATCCCGTAGACCCCCTGGCTGGTGAGGTATTGATGGTTCACCAGCTGTGCCCACGTGGCACCGGCGTGTTTCAGCAGTCCGGGGAATGCCGGTCCGAACAGCGCGTACAGCGAAAATGCAATCGCAATCAGCGGCAGCGGCCACCCCATTGCGCGGCGCGTCGCCTCCAGCAACAGCACGATCAGCGTAGTGCCCATGACCACATCCAGCGTGTCCGGATTGCCGACGCGAAATGCGAGGTCGTCAAAGACATACGGGATGTACAGCGCGGAAACCACGGCCGCCACGGCCAGTAGCCAATCGTAGAGCGGCAAGCCGAACGGGTGATGCCAGCTCGCGCCCTGCTGCGCACTCTCCTTTTTGTTGAAGGCGAACACGAGGAAGATCAGGCCAAGCACGAAGGCGAGATGCACACCACGATGCGTTGCTTCCCTGAGGAGTCCGAAACCCGCGGTGTAGTAGTGAAAGCAGGAAAGCGCGATCAACAGCGTCGTGACGGTCGTCGCCGCGACGTTCGCCATCGGGCGAAACCGCATCTCGCTGTCGTATTTGGCCTCCAGTTCCGCGACGGCCTTGTCATCAATCTGCTCGACGCGGTTATGGGTCGATGTACTCATGGATTCCCCGTGTGCTGTGGCGTGTCGGAGCCGCCGACGATCGTTCGCGACTGCCAACAAAAAAGGCCGGTACGTGCCGGCCTCTCTTGAGGGTGCTGTCGTTGTCTATTTCACCAGTCCAACTTCCTTGTAAAACTTCTCCGCGCCCGGGTGCAGCGGGATGCCCGCGCCGGCCACAGCATTGCTGCGCACGATAGCCTTACCTTTGGCGTGACCAGCGTCGAGCGCCTTGCGTGCGTTGTCGCTCCACAGCGCTTTGGTGATGTTGTAGACCAATGTCGCGTCCTGCTTGGCGCTGGTCACCCACTGTGCACCGACGGCGAGTGTTTTGACGGCGCCGACGCCCTTGTAGGTCTCTGCGGGGATGTTGTCGACCGCGTAGAACCCGAACTGTTTCACCAGCTTTTCTGCTTCGGGGCCACTGATGGAGAGTACATCGATGCCCCCCGTCGCAGCGAGCTCGGCAATCGCCCCGGCCGGATAGCCACCGACGAAGAAGAATGCATCGAGCGAATTGTCCTTGAGTTTTTCGCCCGCAGCGTTGGGCTTCAGGAACTCGGCTTTGATGTCCTTTTCGGTCACGCCGTATGCCGCGAGAATCGCGCGCGCGTTCACCAGCGTGCCCGAGCCCGGCTCGTCGAGCGAGACGCGCTTGCCTTTGAGATCAGCCACGGTTTTGATGTTCGCTGCCTTGCGCACCACGAGGTGAAAGCTCTCGGGGTAGAGATTGGCGATCAGGCGCAGATCGCTGACCTTCGGTTTGCCTTCGAACGTACCGGTGCCGGTGTAGGCCCAGTAGGCCACATCCGCCTGCGAAAACCCCGATTCGGCGCCGCCACCCTGAATGGCGTTCACATTCGCTACCGAGCCGTTGGATGCCACCGCGGTTGCCACCAGATTCGGCACTGTCGGCTGCGAGATGGCGTTGGCAATGAGACCGCCAATGGGGTAGTACGTACCTGCGGTGCCGCCGGTGTTGATGCGGAAGAAGGTCTGCGCCGATGCCGGCGCGATGGCGAGGCCGCCTGCCGTGCAGACAGCGACGAGGGCGGTGAGGAGAGTGCGTTTCATAGGGCTCCTTGCGGTGTGGAAATCGGCTGCCCGGTGCGACCCCGGAGGCGGGCCGCACGCGCACGACGGCGCTGGCGCGAGCGTATCCCACGGATTGTAGGCAGTGCGCACACGGCCAGACGGCCTGCGTATCAGCGCGACAGGCGCCGGGGGCTCTTTTTCGGTGCCAGGGCGATCGCGATGGCGCCGCGACCCAGCGCAAGTGCGTTGCTGATGCTCATGGTTGCCAGATGGAGTGCCACCCCGTAATCGCGGCAGGTTGCGGCGAGGACGGCCCAGCCTTCGCCATCGCCGACCGCATCGGTGTCACCCGCTACGCTCACACACACGTGCGGCGCGGCAAGCCCGGCGCTGACTTGTTGCGCTGTCCACCGCAAGGTCGCGTCCATCGCCTCGGTTTGACCGCGATGGTGCGCGAGCACGTCTACACGGTGCGCCGCGAAGCGCAACACGGGCGTACGGTTCAGCATGCGGTCCACGCCGTAACTCAGCCAGCTCAGCGGCGTGTCTGCCTGCGTTGCACTCTGCGCGTGCAGATGGCGCAAATCGGCGGGAAGCACAATGGTTTGCACGTCGCGACGCAGCGCGTCGAGTCGCTGCACCACCTGTGGCAGGCGCTCACCGGCCGCAAGCAGGCGTTGTGCCTCGCACAGCAACACTGCCGTCGCGTGATTGGCTGCGTCGCCGTCGACCACCCAGATCTTGAACGGTCGCGCCGGCGCCTGATGGCGCGACGCCTGTCGCTGGCGTGCCTGCGTGACGCGCTGCATCAAGTTTTGCGCTGCGGCCAGCGTGTTGCCATGCACGGCGCTACGGCGCGCCGCCTGCGTGATGGCCAGGACGAAATCCGCTCCGTCGTTCAACTGCGCCGCAATCAATTCTTCCGTGCCCGCGACGCTTAACGCGATGGACCTCTGCATCACGACGCCGATGTCCATACTGGCAGCGAGAAACGCGCGGCGCCGCGCCACATCGCTGGCGCTCCGGCCATCGGTCACGCTGTCGGACGCCGTGCGAATGCGTAGCGGCAGTGTCAGCACCTGATGGGTGGCGAGCCACGCCTCAGGCAAATCGCAGCTCGCGTCGGCGACCAGCAGCGTACGCGTGGCGTCGCTCGCAGGCGCCGGTGCGTCAACAACCGGCGGGCGAAGGGGGGCGTGCGCCGCGCGCGACTCGCGCGTCACCATCCCGGGCAGACTTTTGGCGTAGGCATCGGCCTCGTACGTCGGCTGTGGACGTGCGGAGGGGAACGGCACGGTGGGGTGACGAGGTTGCATGAGACCCACGAAAGCGCAGCGTGATGTCCTGCAACAAACGGATTTCCGCGGCGGAGTGCGCCAGCGCTGGACGCCAGCAGCGCCCGTCCTGACGTTTAATGGCTATTGCGGTCTATCGACGGACCAGTGGTCGTTTCATGCCAAATTTGCCGGAAGTCGACTTAATGAAAAATGTGCCGGCATGCACCGTCAGACGGTCGCGTCCAAGGAAAAGCTATTCCACCCGTACCTGGCCGGCATCGATCACCCGTTTCCACTTCACCGTCTCGCTGCGCATCAGAGCGGCCAGCGCGTCGGGGGTGCCGCCGACCGGCTCAGTGCCCTGCGCGGCGAACCGCTCGCGGGCGTCGGCACTGTTGACCGCGACCTGCACTTCGCGCAGCAAGCGTTGCTGGATGTCGCGCGACAGGCCTGCCGGGCCGAACAGTCCGAAGTATGTGTTTACCTCGTAGCCCGGCAACCCGGATTCAATCACCGTCGGCACGCTGGGCAGCAACGGGGTTCGTGCGGCCGACGTCACCGCCAGCGCCTTGACTTTGCCGCTCTTAATGTGCGGCAAGGCTGACACCAGCGAATCGAACAGCAGCTGGGTCTGACCGCTGATGAGATCGGGGATGGCCAGCGCGGTCCCTTTGTACGGTACGTGCGTTAGCGAGATGCCGGCCATCTGGCGGAACAGCTCAGCCTGCAGGTGAACGATGGTTCCGTTACCGCTGGAAGCGTAGTTCAGCGTATCGGGTGCGCCTTTAGCCAGCGCGATCAGGCTGCGCACATCGCGCGCGTTCACCGTCGGCGCCACGATCAGCACATTGGTCGCCGTGGCCACTTCCGACACCGGCGTAAAGTCGCGCTCCGCCGAGTAGGGCATCGTCTTGAACAGTGACGGCGCGACTGAGTGCGTGGACGTGGTGGCGAGCAGCAGGGTGTAGCCGTCGGCAGGCGCCTTGGCGACTTCGGCGGAGCCCAGCGTGCCGCCTGCGCCTGGCCGATTGTCAACCACCACCGGCTGTCCGAGCTGCGTCGTGAGCTTTTGCGCCAGCGTGCGCCCAATGATGTCGGTGGCGCCGCCCGGCGGGAACGGAATCACCAGCCGGATCGACCGGCTGGGCCACGCGGTCGCGCCGCTCGACGCGGTACCCTGCGCAGCCAGCCCGCCCGAAGCCAGTGGCACGGCGGACAGCAGGACGCCGAGCGCGATGAGCGCGCGGCGTTTCGGGTGGTGGCTTGGGCGCGCGTTCGGCATCATGACCTTGCTCCAGGGTGAGGACCGCATTATTGACGCTCAGGCGCTTCGAGGTTCTACGCGTTTCACAGTCGATACGCACCAAAACATTGCGACGCACCAAAAAGGCCCGAAACTCCTTGTTGCCTGCCCGAGCAAGGGTGATATTCGGTGCGAAAAGTGGGCGATGAATGCACTATTCACGGGCATGAGTATTGCTTGTGGTGCGCAACGACATTCAAAGCACCATTTCGGGGGAAATTTGGAAGCACTCAAAACGGCCAACGACACCTTGTTCATCTTGCTCGGCGCCATCATGGTGCTCGCCATGCACGCCGGCTTCGCCTTTCTGGAGCTCGGCACCGTGCGCGCCAAGAATCAGGTCAACGCGCTGGTGAAGATCCTCGCCGATTTTGCGGTGTCGACGATTGCCTACTTCGTGGTCGGCTACTGGATCGCGTACGGCGCGAACTTTTTCGGCCCGGCCGAGGCGCTGGCGGCGAAGAATGGCTATGAACTGGTGAAGTTCTTCTTCCTGCTGACCTTCGCGGCGGCGATTCCGGCGATTGTGTCGGGCGGCATCGCCGAGCGCGCCCGCTTCGGCCCGCAGATGATCGCGACGCTATTTCTCGTGGCGCTGGTCTACCCGTTGTTCGAGCGCATTGCATGGAACAGTGGCTTCGGCGTGCAGGCCTGGCTGAAGGGTGCGTTCGGTGAGGAGTTCCATGACTTCGCGGGATCGGTTGTCGTGCATGCCGTCGGCGGCTGGATCGGGCTGATCGCCGTGCTGCTGCTTGGGCCGCGCAGCGGACGCTATGGCAAACAGGGGCAGATTGCCGCGCATCCGCCGTCCTCCATACCGTTCCTGGCGCTTGGGGCGTGGGTGCTGGCCGTGGGTTGGTTCGGGTTCAACGTGATGAGCGCACAAACCATCGACAAGATCAGCGGCCTGGTCGCGGTGAATTCGCTGATGGCGATGGTCGGCGGCACGCTGGTGGCGCTGCTGGTTGGCCGCAACGACCCCGGCTTCGCCTACAACGGCCCGCTCGCGGGGCTGGTCGCCGTGTGCGCAGGCTCGGATGTGATGCATCCCATTGGCGCACTGGTCGTGGGTGGCATCGCGGGCGCGATCTTCGTCTACATGTTCACACTCACGCAGAACAAATGGAAGATTGACGACGTGCTTGGTGTGTGGCCGCTGCATGGGCTGTGCGGCGCCTGGGGCGGCATCGCGGCGGGCATCTTCGGCAGCAAGGCGCTCGGCGGCATCGGCGGTGTTGCATTCGGCTCGCAGTTCGTGGGGACGCTGATCGGCGTGACCATCGCCGTGCTGGGTGCCTTGCTCGTGTACGGCGCAATCAGGAAGTTTGCCGGACTGCGCCTCGATGCAGAGGAAGAATTCAACGGCGCCGACCTCACGATCCACAAAATCACCGCCACGCCAGGCATGGATCCGCGCGGCTAGCAGGCTGCTAGGGGTCTGGGCGGACAACGGCCAAACAACTTTTTGGCTGTGCTGACCGCCGGCTGGTCGTTGCAACCGAATTGTGACGATAGTCGACTTCGACTGTTTTTTGTGTCTAACGACCGCCGGCCGGTCGATTGCGGCAAAAAGCCATTTCGCGTGTCCAGTTGACAGCCGCACGCAGCGCCGACACGTTCATTGGCGACGATGCGCCCGCAACCCGTCGGCGGAAACCGTTGTGCCGCGTTGTTGCGGCGCAGTAAAATCGGCGGTTTCGTTTTCCACCCGGCCGCGCCTGCTCTGGCGCGATCAACGGCGCGCCGCACAACCCTCTGGCGGCCGCTGGCACGGGTGCTTCAGGTGCTTCATGACTACCTCCGCGAACTCCGGCCTTCGCAATATCGCCATCATTGCCCACGTTGACCACGGCAAGACGACCCTCGTCGACTGCCTGCTCAAACAGTCCGGCACGTTTGCCGCGCACGAGCAGGTCGGCGAGCGGGTGATGGACAGCAACGACATCGAAAAAGAACGCGGCATCACCATCCTCGCCAAGAACTGTGCGGTGACCTACAAGGGCACCCGCATCAACATCGTCGACACCCCGGGTCACGCCGATTTCGGCGGTGAGGTGGAGCGCGTTCTCTCGATGGTCGACGGCGCGCTGCTGCTGGTCGACGCGGTGGAAGGGCCGATGCCGCAGACACGCTTTGTCACCAAGAAAGCGCTGGCGCTTGGCCACAAAATCATCGTGGTCGTCAACAAAGTCGACCGTCCGGGGGCGCGTCCGGATTGGGTCGTCAACCAGACGTTCGAATTGTTCGACAAGCTCGGTGCCACCGAAGAACAGCTCGATTTCCCGGTGGTCTACGCCAGCGGCCTCAACGGCTGGGCGACGCTGACCGAGGGCGAAACAGGCACCAATATGGAACCGCTGTTCGATACGGTGCTCGGCAAGATTCCCGCGCCGCATCTGGACGACAAGGCGCCGCTGCAGCTGCAGATTTCGGCGCTCGACTACAACAGCTACGTCGGCCGCATCGGCATTGGCCGCATCCATCGTGGCACCATCAAGCCCGGTGCGCAATACGCGCTGCGCTATGGCGACGAGGAGCGCGGCGTGGCCAAGGTCAATCAGGTCTTGACGTTCAAGGGCCTGGAGCGTGCCGAGGCCGAGATTGCCAGCGCCGGCGATATCGTGGCGATTACCGGCATTGCAGATCTGGGCATTGGCTTCACCATCTGTGATCGCGAAAAACCCGAGGGCCTGCCGCCAATTGCTGTGGACGAGCCGACGCTGACCATGAGCTTCTGCGTCAACACCTCGCCGCAAGCAGGCCGCGAAGGAAAATTCGTCACCTCACGGCAGATTCGTGACCGTCTGCAGAAAGAACTGCTCGCCAACGTGGCACTCAAAGTGGAGGACACCGAGGACGCCGACGTGTTCCGCGTTTCCGGCCGCGGCGAATTGCATCTCACCATCCTGGTCGAAAACATGCGCCGCGAGGGCTACGAGCTGGCTGTCGGCAAACCGGAAGTGCTGTTCAAGATGATTGATGGCGTGCAGTGCGAGCCGATGGAAGCGCTGACCGTGGACGTGGAAGAAGGCCACCAGGGCGGCGTCATGCAGGCGCTTGGCGAGCGTCGCGGTGAGTTGACCAACATGGAAAACGACGGCCGCGGTCGGGCCCGCGTCGAATACCGCATCCCGGCGCGGGGCCTGATTGGATTCCAGAACGAGTTCATGAACCTCACCCGCGGCACCGGGCTGATCTCGCACATCTTCGACGGCTATGCCCCGCACCGCGGCGACATCCCGGGCCGCCGCAACGGCGTGCTGATCTCGCAGGACGATGGCAACGCGGTCGGGTACTCGCTGTTCTCGCTGCAGGAACGCGGTCGCCTGTTCGTCTCGCCCGGTGACATCGTCTACGAAGGCATGCTGGTTGGCATCCACAGTCGCGACAACGATCTCGTGGTCAATCCGATCAAGGAGAAGAAGCTCACCAACGTCCGTTCGGCCGGCAAGGACGAGAACATCCTGCTGACCCCACCGGTCAAGCTCACGCTGGAATACGCGGTGGAGTTCATCGAGGACGACGAGCTGGTTGAAGTCACGCCGAAATCAATCCGCCTGCGCAAACGATACCTGGTTGAGCATGAGCGCAAGGCCGCAGCGCGGCGCGCCGAGGCTGCAGCGGTCGCCGTCTAGATGGACGAAAGCCGTGCACCGCGCGTGGGTGCCGGTGCCAGGCGAACCGTTTGATGGTTGAATGCGGGCATGCCATGCCCGCTTCGCGCCCCGAGCGCCCGCCTTCCGTGAGCGCGGGCCACCACAAACCCCGCATCCTGATCATCGGCGAAGCGGTTGCATTGACCGGCTTCGCCCGCGTGATCCACAGTGTGTTCTCGCGCCTGACGGAACACTATGAGTTGCATCAGCTCGCAACCCGCTATGACGGCGGTCCGCACGACTGGCCGTGGACGCTGCACGTGGCGTCGAAAGGTGCCAGCCTTTACGGTTACGACCAGGTCGCGCCATTGCTCGACACCCTGCGACCGGACCTCGTCTTCCTGCTCTACGACATCCCGTTCCAGCCGGCCTATTGGGCTCAGCTTCGTCGGGCGGCGTGGCAACCGCCGGTCGTGATGTACACGCCGGTAGAGGCCGGGCCGATCGCACCCGAGATCATCGAGCCGCTTGCGGGCGTGGCTCGCTATGTGATGTACAACGAGTTTGGCCGTGGCGTAATTGGCGCTGCGATGGCAGACATCCGGACGCGGCGCCCCGACTTTCACTTTCCTGCGCTGGATGTGATCGCGCATGGCGTCGACTGTGATCGCTTCTTTCCGCTGGTCAGCGACGATCAGTCGCCCTCTCGGTCGGGGAGCGTGACGACGACCCCGAACGCAGACGCCGCGCGTCGCCTCAAGGCGCGGTGTCTGCTCGGCATCGATGCCCCGGAGACGCGCGATGGCTTCATCGTGCTCAACGCCAATCGCAACATGCCGCGCAAGCGCATCGACCTCACCATGCAGGGCTTCGCGCTGTTTGCGCGGGGCAAGCCGGCGAACGTCAAGCTGTATCTCCACATGGCGACCGAGGACAGTGGCTGGAATGTGCTGCTTCTGGCGAAGCGCTATGGCATCTACGACCGTCTGATCATGACTCGCGCCGACAACGTGCGGCCCACGTTCGACGACGCCACGATGAATCTGCTCTACAACGCCTGCGACGTTGGCTTGACGACCAGCACCGGCGAAGGCTGGGGCATGGTGGCCTTTGAACATGGCGCGACCCGCGCGGCGCAGGTGATGCCCCGGCACACCTCGCTCGCCGAGCTCTGGAACGGGGTCGCTGAATTCATCGAGCCGGTTGGCCGCATGACGTGGCCGGGGAACCTGACCGAAGGGCACGTGGTGTCAGCGGAGGGTGTAGCGGCAGCGCTGCAGCGGGTCTATGAGAACCCCGATCTCCGCGACGACCTCGCCCAACGCGCGTACGCGAACGCCCACCGGCCCGAGTTCGCATGGGATAGCGTCGCCCTGCAATGGCGCCGTTTGTTCGACGATATGCTGTTGCGCTGAACGGGACGCCGCGCTGGACAAGCGAAACAGCGCCGCTCTACGCGGGGCCCGTGCCCGCCCTTGATCGTTACTCGACGTAGAGCCCGAGCGTCACCGCCTTGCCGGTACCGCTCGAGGGAATGACGATGGTGAACGGCGTCGGATTGGGGTTGGAGCTGTTCACCGAGAAACCAACCTGTACGTTGGTCTGGTTGTCATAGTACGGCAGACTGGCTGTATCGCCCGCATTGATGGACCCGCAGTCGGCAGAGTTCGGGCTGCTGATCGAATAAAACAGTTGTTGTGGTGTGTTGTTGGCAAGCAGCATGATGTTCCTTGAATGAAGTGTGTTCCGCCAGGCTCTGCGCTCAGGGCGCTACCAATGCCATCTCGACCTGGTTGCCGGTCTGTGATTTCGGAATAGTGACCTCGAAATAGCCTCCGCCCGCCGACGGCAAAAACTCAACCGTGACGTTGGTCTGGTTGTCGTAGCCAGGGAGGTTAACCGCGCCCTCCGCGGCGATGGAACCACAATCAGCCATCCCAGCCGCCGAAATCCAGTACTGGACCGAAACGCCCGTCTCGTTCACTAACAGCATGCGCAGCTCCTTGATCTGAAAATCCAAACGGACAGACGCATCCGCAGAGTAGGACGAATCTGAATGCCGGGCAGTATCGACGCAGCGCAAGAGACTGTCAAGCGCAGCACGGACCGACGCGGCAAAATGCCTACGCGCCGCGGCAGCAGCGACACGATGTGCGCAGGGTGACGTTGGCTATCAGCAGCCTGGGCTGCAGGAGAAAACCTCCTGCAAGTGACGAGTGAGCGGCAGCTTTTCATGCCTTTCGATTGACGTAGCTACGGCTACGGCGCACGAAATTGCGCAACAACTCACTCACAGATCGCCCCAGCCCGACGATGCGACGTGCGCGTGGGACTTGGCCAGCGTTTCCCTAGCCTTCGTTCAGCTTGATTTCCACGGTGGCGCGATCACGCAGTTCGCGCAACCAGGTTTGGTACGCCTCGTCCGCTTTGCGCTCGCGCAACGCGGCGCGGGCGCTTTGGCGGCTCTTTTCGCGCGTGACGTCCTGGCTGCGACGCTCAGTCACTTCGAGCAGGTGAAAGCCGAACTGCGTGCGCACCGGCCCCACGACGGTGTTCACCGTCGCCTTGCTCATCGCGGCCTCGAATTCAGGTACCGTGTCGCCGGGCGACACCCATCCGAGTTCGCCGCCGCGACTGGCGCTGCCATCTTCGCTGCCAAGCTTTGCGATATCTTCAAATTTGGCGCCAGCCGCGATGCGGTCGCGGAGCCGTTCGATCTTGCCCTTCGCCTCGGCTTCGCCGACCAGGTCGTTGACACGCACGAGGATGTGGCGGGTCTTGTTCTGTTCGACCACCGACCTTTGTTCGCCACTGCGCTTGTCGAGCAGGCGGACAATATGAAACCCATTGGCGCTACGCAGTACGTCGCTGAACTCACCGTTCTTGAGTTTGCTGGCTGCCTCCGCGTATAGTCCTGGCAAGCGATCACCCTGACGCCAGCCGAGCGCGCCGCCAGCTGCAGCATCGCTCGAGTCGGAAAACACGGCCGCCACCTGTCCGAATGAGGTACCTGTCTTGAGTTGACGCAGCGCTTCCTCAGCACGCTTGCGACGCGTTTCCACCTGGTCAGGCGTTGCCTGCTCTGGCACCAGTACCAGTATGTGCGCGAGTTGATATTCGGCCTGATTGGCACCCTGAGCCTTGGCCAGCGCGAGGTAATTGTCGATCTCGTTGTCCGTCACCACGACGCGAGATTCGACTTCGCGGTCACGCACGCGGTTGATGACAATTTCGTTTCGCAGTTCGTCGCGGAAGCGATCAATGGTCGTACCCTCGCCGCGCAACGCTGCAGCGAACTGCTGCATCGACATCTTGTTGTCGGCCGCAATACGTTGCAGCGACGCATTGACGGTTTCGTCGTCTGCGCGCACGCCGTATTCCCGCGCATACTGCAACTGTACTTTCTC
Source organism: Burkholderiales bacterium (assembly GCA_016790165.1). Taxonomy (GTDB): domain Bacteria; phylum Pseudomonadota; class Gammaproteobacteria; order Burkholderiales; family Casimicrobiaceae; genus Casimicrobium. Next base: position 28,628 of record JAEUPL010000037.1, on the reverse strand, counting down.
GTTGATGAAGCGCTCGAGCACCTGCGCATCCAGCTCGGCCGCCGGCGGCAGTGCGACTCCCTGCCGTTTCAGTTGTGCCGCGACGGCGCGTTTTTGCTCATTGAGGTCAAAGCGGGTGATCACCTCGTCATTGACCACTGCAACCACCCGATCAACGAGCTGGATGCGCCCGGCCTGCGCCCAGGCCGGGGAGGAGACCACGGCGTGCAGCACGGAAAGGGTGACCGCTACGGCCAGAGGGGCGACACGTCGCGGGGTCGGGGTTGAGTCACTGAGCTTCATAAGCAATGCGGAAAGAAGGAGGCATCGCCGGGCACAGATGCCCGACGCGAGGGAGGGAGTTTACGGGAAACGCCAAGAAGCGCCGTGGCGCAGGGCTTGCAGCGCGAGTGACGCCCAAGCGCTTGCAGTGATTCATGGATTAATTTCAGGGCGTCGCCGGATTCCACGGCGTAAACATCGGGCCCGTAGAGGGCGTTTCGTCGAGGCGACGACGCGTTGGATTCTCGTAGAGCATCGAATAGCCCGGGATGTTGCGCTTGAGCACATCCAGGGGGCTTGGCCCGACCCGGCCGAGTCCGTTGAGCTCCAGTTGCAAAAATGCAGCGGTCGTCGCCGTGGTTGTGGAGGTCGTAATGCGTTGAGCCACCGCACGAAGCACGAAACAACAGCCGTCATACTCCAGGCCAATCACGCTCTCAGTGGTGTGGCGATCTGCGATTGAATAGTTCAGACGCCCAACCGCGTAGAGATTGCGGTAGATGGGCCACTGCCCCGAGACATCCACCTGCTTGACACCCACCGGCCCGGTCAGTGTGATCAGTTCGCGGATGGAGCGGTAATTTAGGTTCAGGGTGCGTGACCGGTCGGGCGAGTAACGCAGGCCAACGGCAAAGCGCTCGGTGCGGCCCAGATTGGCGTCAAATTGCGTGTTGCCCTCAACATAGAGCGCGTCCGTCAATCGACCACGTACCGAAAGCAGCAAGTCCAAACTGTTGCGATCGCGCGCGGTTTCACCCAGCGTAACGCGCTGGTTGTTGAAGTAAAAGCGTTCGCCAATCGTCAGCCGCAGCCGCTCTTTCTGCGAATCGGCATCGAACAGTCGCGAGGTCAAACCCAGGGCGAGTTGGGTCGCGTCGCCGATGCGATCCTGACCGATGTAGCGGTTCTCGCTGAACAACTGCAATTCGTTGAAGTCGGCGAGCGCGGTGTCGAAAACCGGTGTTTGTGACTGATCCCGGTAAGGTATGTACGTGAACATCGCGCGCGGTTCGAGCGTCTGCTGGAACGCTTTGCCGAACAGCGATGTATTGCGTTCGAACCGGAGGCCGCTGTCGACGCTCGCGATAGGCAACACCCGTGTGGAATTCGCGTAATCATCGAAGCTGCCAACCAGCTTGTAATTCGAAACATGAAGTGCCAGCTTCGGAATGACGAAGAGGCCCGGCGTATCGTAGCGCCAGGTTGCTGTTCCATACGCATAGCTGCGGTAGCCCGACGGCAGCGAGCCATTGGGGTACTCGAACCGCGTGAGGTCACTCATTAGTTTCAGTTCAAGCGGATGGTTGGCCAGTGGTTTGTACACCGGCGACTCCGCCGTGAGTTGCGGCATCCGGTCGTACGGCGGCAGCACAACCGCACCGGGGTCTTGTAGTGTCTGGAACCGTTGCGCCCTCGCCGTCAGCAGCCACTCGCCATTGCGATACGTCAGCGTGGCATCGCGCGGCAGCGTCGTCACGGACGTGATCGAAACATAGTCGGCCAGATCGACAAAATACTTCGAGTCCGAGACGTGGTTGTAGTTGACCTGCAGCGTGAGGTTCGGCGAAATGAACTGCGTGTGGCGGATGTTCGTCGCATCACGCGTCATGCCGGCGAGTTTGTCCTTGGGCAGTATCTCGCCGTTCCATTCGCCGAGCGCGCGACCAAAGGGGGTGTCAAACAAGTAGCGCGCCTGACCGTTAAAAAGTACGCCGCGCTTGGTCATGATGCGCGGCGTGAGGGTCGCGTCGTAGTTCGGCGCCAGATTGAAGTAGTAAGGCAGTTGCAGGTCGAAGCCGCGGTTGCCGCTGGTGCCATACGTCGCTGCAAGAAATCCGCTCTTGCGTTCACTGCGCAGGGGAAAACTGAATTGCGGTAGCCACGCCACCGGAATGTCGCCGAGATAGACCTTGGCGTCGCGCGCCACACCGATCGACGTGTTCTCGTTCAAATCAAGCTCGCCGACCTCGATACGCCACGCGGGCGATTCGCCCACGCAGGTGGTGTAGTTACCGCGCTGGACCCGGTATTGCTGCGGTCCGGTGAACTGCATCTCGTCGGCTTTGCCGCGCCCCTTGTAGAGGCCGAGCACAAACGTCGGCTGCTTCATGTATCCCGTCGCGGTATCGCGACGGTATTGCAGTTCCGGTCCGGTCACCAAGTCTTGCCAGGTGCGGATTGCGACGTTGCCACGCGCGGTAAGGGTGTCAATCGCAAAGTCGTACCGCATCCAGTCGGCCAGCACCTGCTTTGACGGCGAGCGCATGTCAACGTCACCGATCGCGAGCACATGGTCGTTGTCTGCGCCCTGACTTTCAGTGGCCGTGATGGTTGCGGCTTCCTTTTTTCCTGGCACCGGCGCCTGTAATTGCAGCGGGTAGCTGCCGTTCGACGAAATCGCCGACGCACAGTACGCGGGGGCAGGAGGCAGCAAGGGCTTGGGGCGTCCCGACGCGGTTTGCGCAGCGGGCGCCACCCGGGGTTGCACGGCCGTTGGGTCGTGAGATGGTACGTTTGCCTGGGCGAGTGCCGCCAGTGGCTCGACGAGACAGGCGGCGTCAGCGGGCGTAGCCGCCCAACCGCCTTCGCCAAGCGTCGTCATGATGGCCGCGACGGCCAGTGCACATGGGCGCACCGTGAACGTCGCACGTGGCGACAACGCATCAGTCAGGAAATCGGCGGAGGCGATGGGCACGGAGGACGCGAGCGAGATGGGGCGCAGGAAAGAAGGTGGCTTTCGTCGCGGGGGGGGCGCATGCCGCAGCAGAAGCCAATGAATAAAATGTGAGTTTATCCGACAAATCAAGCCCTTACGCTGGTTCGCGCCACGCGCAATCGGCGGGCCGGACATCGCGGCTGCTGCTGCAGGCGGTCTGTATTGGCCTTCGGTGAATCACGCTTACTCCCATGCTCCGATACGACTTTCCCGCCAACAGTTCCCATGCGGGCACTGATCCCCGACTCGATGACGCGATTGCCTGGGTGGAGGCACGGGCCGCACCAGACGGTAGCCCGTGGATGCAAATCGCCCCCGCCTCGGCCGATGCCAGCTTCCGCCGTTACTTCCGCGTCACGGCCGCCGATGGAGCGACCGCGATCATCATGGATGCGCCGCCGCCGAAAGAAGACGTCCGCCCGTTCATCAATGTGACGCGCCTGCTCGCTGACGGCGGTGTGCACGTGCCAGCCCTGCAAGCCAGCGACGAGGTGCGTGGCTTCCTGCTGCTGGGTGATTTGGGAAACGCGACGTACCTGAAGGTGTTGCACGGTGCGAACGAAGGCGAGCGGCAACGCCTCTTTCACGACGCGATCGATACCCTGACCCGCCTTCAGCAGATCGACCCGACGCGCGCGATCACGCCGCTGGCACGCTATGACGCGGCGCTGCTACGTCGCGAAATTGACCTGTTCCCCGAGTGGTTTCTCGGGCGTCACCTCAGTTTGGCGCTGAGCGACGACGAAAAGAATGCGCTTGAACGAGTCTATGCGACCCTGATTGCCAGCGCGCTGGCGCAGCCGACGGTCCTGACGCATCGCGACTACATGCCGCGAAACCTCATGGTGACGCCGGAGCGCAATCCTGGCGTGCTGGACTATCAGGACGCGGTGATCGGGCCGATCAGCTACGACGTGGCATCGCTGATGCGCGATGCGTTCATCAGCTGGGAAGAGCCGCAGGTGATCGACTGGGTCGCGCGCTACTGGGACCGCGCGCGCAAGAGCGGCTTGCCCGTGCGTGCCGACTTTTCCGAGTTCTACCGCGAATTCGAGTGGATGGGGCTACAGCGTCACCTGAAAGTGCTGGGCATCTTTGCGCGCATCAACTACCGCGACGGCAAACCGCACTACCTCGCTGACACGCCGCGCTTCTTGCGTTACGCGCGCGACGTCGCCAGCCGCTATCAGGCCTTCTCGCCGCTCGTCGCGCTGATTGACCGCATCGAGGGCACGACGGCAGCCGTCGGCTATACGTTTTGAGGATCCGGTGAGCGCGCCCGTCGACATTGCCGTTGATGCCATGATTCTCGCCGCCGGTCGCGGCGAGCGGATGCGGCCACTGACCGATACCTTGCCAAAACCATTGGTGCCGGTGCGCGGGGCGCCGCTCATCGAACACCATATCCAGAAGTTGGTGGCGATTGGCGTGCGTCGAATTGTGATCAATGTGAGCTACCACGCGGATGCGCTGATGCGGGCCTTGGGCGACGGCGCCCGATTTGGCTGCGAGCTGCTGTACTCGGTGGAGCAGGACGCGCTTGAGTCCGGCGGCGGCGTCGCGACGGCGAGCAAGCACTTCCGCCATGGGGCGATTATTTTGATCAGCGCCGACATTTTTTCGTCATTCGACTACGCGCGGCTGCTGTTGGTGGCCAGCGAGATCCGCGAGGGCCGCCGGGATGCGCATTTCGTGATGGTGCCGCCCACGGAGGGTGAGCCAGGCGGCGAATTTGCGCTGGACGATCGTGGCCGTATCCACGCGGGCGAACCGCGCCTCACCCTTGCCAACATCGCTGTGCTCGCGTCTGCCCGCTGTCAGTCGTGGCCCCGTGGTGAGCGCTTCAAGCTGTTGCCGCACTACCAGTCGTGGGTCGCTGCCGGTCGCGTCAGCGGCGAGTGCTTCCACGGCGTTTGGTGCAATGTCACTCGCGTTGAGGACGTGACGCGATTGAATGCGCTGTGACCGGTACCCGGCATTGAAAAGTCTGACTTCACACCCAGTTGTTGTGCCATGAATCCCTTGCTTGATTTCTCCGCGCTGCCGCGCTTTGCTGACATCAAACCTGAACACGTCGCGCCGGCAATTGATCAATTGATTGCGGACGCGCGCGCCGCCGTCGCCGAGGTAAGCGCAGCCGAGCACGCGCGCTGGGACAACGTGGTTGAGCCCCTGCAGGACGCGACGGAGCGGCTCGGCCGTGCCTGGGGTGCCGTCGCACACCTCAACGCGGTCATCAGTAGCCCCGAATTGCGCGACGCGCACAACAGTGCGCTGCCCAAAGTGACGGAACTCTTCACTGAGCTTGGCCTGAACCGCGGATTGTTCGAGCGATACCAGGCGATCGCCGCGAGCCCGGCGGGCCTGAGCGACGAGCAGCAGGCGCTGCTGGCGCACGAACTGCGCGATTTCCGCTTGAGCGGGGTTGAATTGCAGGGGGCGGCCCGCGACCGGTTCGCGGCAATCCAGCAGGCGCAGGCCGAAGCGCAATCGAAATTTGAAGACAACGTCCTCGACGCCACCAATGCCTGGACGCTGGATGTTGCAACGTCCGAGCTCGTCGGGGTGCCGACCGATGTGATCGCCACGGCGCAGCAGAAGGCGGCGGACGCTGGGCTCGCGCCAGGTCGGGCGCGGCTGACCTTGCAGGCGCCGTGCTATTTGCCGGTGATGCAGTACGCCGAATCGGCAGCGCTGAGGGCGGCGCTCTACCGCGCTTATGCCACCCGCGCCAGCGATGAGGGTGATGCGCGCTACGACAACGGCGGGCACATTGAAACCATCATGGCGCTGCGCGCGGAAGAGGCGCACCTGCTGGGTTTTGATAGTTACGCCGAGCTGTCGCTGGCGCCCAAGATGGCGGATTCACCGGGCGAAGTGCTCAACTTCATCCGCGACATCGCGCGACGTGCGCGGCCCTTTGCCGAGCGGGATCTGGCGGAACTCAAGGAATTTGCCGCCAGCGAGCTTGGCATCCGCGAGCTCACCTCGCCTGACGTTGCTTATGCATCCGAAAAGCTTCGCCAGCAGCGCTACGCCTTCAGCGACGAAGACGTTCGCCAGTATTTCCCGGAAGACCGTGTCCTCGCCGGGCTGTTCCGGGTGATTGAGACGATCTACTCCGTGGCCATTGTGGAGTCACCGAAAGGCAGTGTGTCAACCTGGCACCCCACCGTGCGGCACTTCCGCGTGCGCGCGCGTGATGGCGCCAGTCAGGGCGGTGTGGTTGGCGAGTTCTTCCTCGATCTCTACGCGCGCGAGCACAAGCGCGGTGGCGCCTGGGCCGATTCCGCGCGGGATCGGCGTGTGCGCCGCGGTACGTTGCAGACGCCCGTTGCGTACATGACCTGCAACTTTCCCGCCCCGGTGGGTGACAAGCCGGCGCTTTTTACGCATGACGACGTAATTACGTTGTTTCACGAGTTTGGCCACGGCTTGCATCTGCTGTTGACCGAGGTCGGGACGCTGGGCGTGTCCGGGTTCGGCCACGTTGAATGGGACGCCGTTGAACTGCCCAGCCAGTTCATGGAGAACTATTGCTGGGAGTGGGATGTGCTCTCCCACATGACGCAGCACGTCGATACCGGTGCGCCACTGCCGCGCGCGTTGTTTGACAAGATGATTGCCGCCCGCAATTTCCAGGCCGGCCTCGGCACGCTGCGGCAGATGGAATTCGCGCTGTTCGACATGCGCTTGCACAGTGAATCGCTGCCGGGGGGCACGGCCAGCCGACAGGCGGTGCTCGATCTGCTTGACGCGGTGCGCGACGAGGTCTCCGTGCTTCGGCCGCCGGCGTACAACCGCATGCCGTGGTCGTTCACGCACGTGTTTGGGGGCGGCTACGCGGCGGGCTACTACAGCTACAAGTGGGCAGAGGTGCTATCGGCCGACGCGTTCAGCCGGTTCGAAGAAGAAGGCGTGCTGTCGCCCGTGGCCGGCGCGGCGTTTCGAAAGGAAGTGCTCGGTCGTGGCGGCAGTCGTGACGCCATGACCAACTTCGTCGCGTTCCGCGGCCGCAGGCCGTCCGTGGACGCGCTTTTGCGGCACAATGGCATGGTGACGCAGTCGTGACCGGCGCGTCTTCGCCTACCGTGTCAGACTGAACGGGACAAAGCAATAACTGGGTGTTCTGGAGAGCAAACGATGAGCAAGCCACGCAACGCGCAAGGAAACGGACAAGCGAACGGTCGGCCGCTCGGCGCACTGGGCGCATTGGCCGTCGCACTGGCAATCGCGTCCGCGGTGACCGCAGCCTCGGCGCAGCAGGTGTATCGCTGGACAGACGCCAACGGCCGTGTGCAGTACTCCGACCAGCCGCCACCGGCCGACGCAAAAAACGTGCAGCAGAAAAACGTCGGCGGCAATTCCATTCAAAACAACGAGCTGCCGCTGGCTGCAGCCGACGCGCAAAAGCGCAATCCGGTGACTCTGTTCGTGAGTGAATGCGGCGTCGCCTGCGATTCGGCCAAGCAGCTGTTGAATCAACGTGGCATCCCGCACACCGTCGTCGACCCGACCCGTTCGCTTGAGTTGAACAATCGTTTCAAGAGCGAAGCGGGCGGCGTGTCCATCATTCCAGTGCTCAAGGTCGGCAGCAAGATTGTGACGGGCTTTAACGACGTTGCCTGGGCCTCCGCGCTCGACGCCGCGGGTTACCCGAAAACGCCTGCATTCGCGAAGCCAAAGCCCGTTGAAGACAAGTCGGGTGTCGACGCCGCGGGCAAGTCATCGCTGTTGCCTACGGCGCCGGCGACACCGGCAGCCGGTAAAGCCGCACCGCCGCCACGCGCGGGCTCAGCCGGGCAGCAACGTCCGGCCGCGCCGGGCAGTGGCCCGGTCGAGTAATGCCATTCTCAGTCACCACCTGGAACGTCAACTCGCTGACGGCGCGGCTTGGCCGCGCAGAGGCGTGGCTCCGCGCCAATCAGAGCGACGTGCTCTGCCTGCAGGAGCTCAAGCTCGAGACGCACAAGTTCCCGCATGACGTGTTCGCTGCGCTTGGCTATCGTGCAGCGGTCTACGGCCAGAAGACGTACAACGGCGTCGCCATTCTTGCGAAGAACACGCTGCCCGAGTTCGCCGACGTGCAGACGGGCGTGCCCGGTTTTGCCGACGAACAGTGCCGCGCCATCGCGGCCACCATCGGCGACGTGCGGGTCATTGATCTGTACGTCGTCAACGGCCAGGCAGTGGACTCCGACAAGTTTCAGTACAAACTGCGCTGGCTTGAAGCCGTCAGCGGCTGGTTGGCCGAAGAGCGGGCGAAGCACCAGAAGCTGATCGTGGTGGGCGACTTCAATATCGCCCCGACCGACGCTGACGTGCACGACCCGGCCGCCTGGGCTGGGCAGGTGCTCTGCACCGATCAGGAGCGCGCCGCGTTCAACCACTGGCTGAGCCTGGGTCTGGTTGACTGCTTCCGCAAATTCGACCACCCGCCCAAGACCTTCAGCTGGTGGGACTACCGGATGCTGGCCTTCCCGAAGAACAACGGCCTGCGCATCGACCACATCCTCGCCTCGCCCGCACTCGCCGACACCTGCACCGGCTGCGTGATTGACCGCAACGAGCGTAAAGGCAATGCCGAGAACCGGCCGTCGGACCATGCGCCGGTGACGGCGACGTTTGCCCTGTAGTGGAACGCGGCGCTCATCGCGGTCTGTCTCACCTCACTGACGCCCAGCCGGCAGGCACTCGGTGAAGATCATCGTTCTGGGCGCGGGCCTGATCGGCGTCGCCACTGCCTACTACCTCTGGCGCGACGGCCACGAGATTGAGGTCATCGAGCGCGAGGCGGAGGCGGCGAGCGCGACGAGTTATGCCAACGCCTGCCTGATCTCGGCGTCGCGTGCGTTGCCGTGGCCGAACCCCGGGTCGCGTGGCACGTTGTGGCGTTCGTTGACGGATGCGGATGCGCCGATGCGTGTGACGCGATGGCTGGATCCCGCGCTCTGGCGCTGGGGGCGCGAGTTCATGTCGTACGCCAACGAGCAGGAGTTTGCGCGGCTCACCGGCGCCAAGCTGGCCTTTGCGCGGTTCTGTCAGGATGAGCTGGAGGCGGCGCTCGCGGCGACGGGGGTGGAGTGCGGCTACCGGCGCGACGGCTTGCTGTACGTGTGCCGGAGCGATGCAACGCTCGCTGCAGCGCGTGCCCGTGCGGCGCTGGTCGGCGCTCACGGCTACGAGGCGCGCGTCCTCGGGCGTGAATCCGCCATCGCGCTGGAGTCGTCGCTCGCCGCTTCCACGGTCGTTGGCGGCACGCTTGCCGTCAGCGATGCCCAGGGCGATTCTCGCGCGTTCACGCGGGCGCTGGCCCGCTGGCTGGCCAGCCGGCCCGAGCGTCCGGTGCGCTTTCGCATGGGAGAGACGGTTCGCGCGACGCCGTTGCAGCGCCTGCGCTCGTTCGAGCTCAGCACTGCAGCAGGAAAGCTGGACGCCGACGCTTTCGTCGTGGCGCTGGGGCCGCAGACGGCCGCATTCGGCCGCGCGATGGGGCGCCGGGTGCCGATGTATCCCGTGAAGGGCTTTTCGCTGACCGTACCCGTGCGCGACACGACAAAAGCGCCGACGCGCGGCGGCATTTGCGAAGACTCGCTGATTGCGTGGTGTCCGCTGACAACGGCGCAGGGGCCAGCGATGCGTATCACCACGGGGGCGGTGTTCTGTGGTGACGACAACGGCTATCGGGATGCCGATTTCGTGGCCCATCGGCGGCACTTCGACGCGCTGTTCCCCGGCGCGCTGGCGTGGGAGCACCCGTCGGTGGAGTGTTGGGCCTGCCAGCGGCCGATGACGCCGTCGACGCTGCCGATCATCCAGCGCGACCCGACGCACGCCAACCTTTACTGGAACTGCGGGCAGGGCCACATTGGCTGGACGATGAGCTGCGGGTCGGGGCGTGTACTGGCGGACGTGGTCGCGGGGCGCGCGCCCGCATTCACCACCGCCGATTTTCAGCAGCTTTAGCGCTGCATCGACTGTGCTGCAGTCGTTTTCGCCTGAATTTTTCTAAAGTCGACTTGGCGTGAAATTGGCCGCGAACGACCAGCGGACGGTCGCTGGCGCCAAAAAGCTATGTGCAGTGGTTTGGCGGTTGGCCGCGGTTCGCTGTTTCAGTCCGACTTCGGTCGCGGCACCGGATGCGGCCGCGGCACGATGATTGGACGCGGCACGAGCCACGGCCGGTAGCCGTAGTACGGGTACGGCCACCAGTAGGGTGGCGGCTCGACGATGTAGGAGGCTACCGGCTTCGGCTCGATCACTTCAAACGCGAGGAATTGCGTGATCTGCGACTTGCGGAAATTGTCGTCGCTGACGAAGACCAGCGTGCGATTGCCGTTGGGCAGACGGGGGCCGAAGGTCATGCCCTCCGTGTTGTCGAGCTTCTTCAGGTTCAGCGAATCGAAATTGATGAGCAGACGCTTTTGCACTGGTGTGTAGTTGCCGTCGCGCAGCACGGGCACGTTGAGCACATCGCTGCCGTCGCGGGTGTCGATCAGGTAGACGCGCAGCGAGTTGCCCACGCCCTGCGAGTAGCTGCGCTCCAGCACTAGCATGCGGAACTGGTCGAGCATCAGGATCTCCGGGATGCCGTTGTCCGCCTCGCCATTCGGCGGCACCGGGCGATGCGGGATGGCGTCGGGCAGGTAGGCAATCTGGCGGATCGGGTTGCCGGAATTGCTGTGATAGAGCGTGATTCGCGCAGGCCCGCCGGCTTTGTCCACCGTCGGATCGATGCCGTCCTCAAAGCGTGCGGCTTCCATCGACACCCACACCGCCTTGCCATCCGGCGTCAGCGTCATACCCTCGAAGGTCAGGTTGTCACGCGGGCCACTGTCGCCGGGCTGCATTTTGAACATCGGCAGCTTCGGGAACTCGCGGATCAGCGTGCCATCGAGCTTCATCTCGCGGATCACCGCATCAAGCCCGAGTTTCTTGTCGCCCTCACTGGTCCAGAACAGCGTGTCGGTCTCGGCGCGGTAGCGGATGGCCTCGGGGTCCGGGATGTCGGTGGCCTTGTCGGCCTTGCCGCCGTAGGTGCTGCCGTCGGGCTTCTTCAGCGTCACCACCGAGAGTACTTCGGGCGTCTTGATGCCCTTGGCGTCGATCGCGATCTTTGCGGTGTAGAAACGCGCCGGGTTGTGATCCGAGCGGTCATCGGCGAGCAGGTAATACTGGTCGCGCGACTCATCGTAGTCAATGCCGGAAATGCCACCGAAGGTGGTGCCGCCAATCTGTAAGCGGTGCGGCAGCGTGGCTTCGCCGATGAAGCGCAGCGAGATGCCCCGCGCTTTGGCAGCGTCAGCGCCAGAGTCGGCAGGCTGGGTCGCGCAGCCTGCCAGCAGCAGGGCGGGGACGAGGGACGCAAGCAGGAATTTGAACGGACGTCGCATGATTGTCAGCCAGGCGATGAAAAACACATTGTGACACTTTGCCAGCGGCTGACGGCGCGCCGCTCACGCCGGCGGCTTGACATCGCGCAAGCGCTCACGCCACCACGTGAGCGCGCGGCCGCGATTGCCGCTCTTCCAGGCCAGCACCGTGGCGCCCGGCGGTTTGGGCTCGTCGAGTTGCTTGCTGACGAGGCGGCCGGCGCGCAGGTGTTCCGTCGCAAACCAGTCGGCGAGGAAGCCGCCACCCAGTCCCGCGATCTGCGCGTCCACTTTGGCCTGCATGGACGGAACGACGAGCATGTCCTGCCCGGACAACAAACCGCTGCTGCGCAGCGGCAGGCGACGCGCGCTGTCGCCCAGCACGATGGCGCGATGCGCTTTCAACAAATCAGCGTTGATCGGCCCGACCGCACCTGCCAGTGGATGCGCCGGTGCAACGCAATACGTAAACGGTACGCTGAACAGCGGTTGCGTGCTGATGCCCATGCCTGACGGCGGGTCGTTGGTGGCGCCGATGATGAGGTCGGCGCGACCGTCAAGCAGGCTTTCCCACGATCCGGCGAGCGTCTCCTCGTTGACCCGCAGCCGGGCGGGGCAGCGCTCCCGAAAATACGCCTCGATGTGCGGTTGCAGCCAGCGCCACGGCAGGATGGCATCGAGTACGATGGTCAGCTCCAGCTCCCAACCCTTGGCGGTCTGCGCGATTTGCGATTGCAACTGGTCGGCCTGCTGCAGCAGTGCGCGCCCTTGCTCCAGCAATACTTTGCCGGTGGACGTCAGCTCGGCGCGGTAGCCGGAGCGGTCAAAGATCAGCGTGTCGAGGTCGTCCTCGAGCTTGCGCACCGCGTAGGTGATCGCGGAGGGGACACGCCCCAGCTCCTCGGCAGCGCGGCCGAAGCTGCCGTGGCGCGCGATGGCGTCGAGGATTTCCAGCGCTTCGAGGCTCAGTTTCAACATATTCGCAATTTTTGAATAAGTGTGTCAATTTGGCAACCTTGTCGACGCGGCGGTTGACCGCCAAAATTCGTTCCGTCGCTGCCGTGAGTTCGATTCACAACCTCGGCAGCCGTAGCGAAAGGAGTCCCCGATGCTGATAATCAGAAAATCCGAAGATCGTGGTCAGGCCGACCATGGCTGGCTGCAGAGCCGCTTCAGCTTCTCGTTCGCCGAATATCACGATCCGGCGCACATTCACTTTGGGCCGTTGCGCGTCATCAACGACGACTACATCGCACCGGGCATGGGCTTCGGCACGCATGGCCACAAGGACATGGAAATCGTCACCTACGTGCTCGAGGGCGCGGTGGCGCACAAGGATTCGCTCGGCAATGCCGGCAATATCGTGCCCGGTGAGGTACAGCGCATGAGCGCGGGCCGCGGCATCATGCACAGCGAATTCAACCCGAACGCCGACCAGCGCACGCATCTGCTGCAGATCTGGATCATCCCCGACCGCATGGGTGGCAGCGCGTCCTACGAGCAGAAGGCCTACGATGCCAGCGAAAAGCGCGGCAAGCTGCGGCTGGTGGCGTCGCCCGATGGTCACGACGGGTCGGTCACCATTCAACAGAACGCTCGGCTGTACGCCGGGCTGTTTGACGGCGCCGAAACGGCGAGGTATGCCCTCGCCGCCGGGCGCCTCGCGTACGTGCATGTCGCGCGCGGGTCGATCACGGTGAACGGCGTGGCACTGCGCGAAGGCGACGCCGCGAAGCTCAGCGCCGAAAGCAGCGTGCGCATCGAAGGCGGCGAGCAGGCCGAAGTGCTGCTCTTTGATCTCCCGCCGTTGCAGTAGTCACCACCCGTTCAGCACAAGTTTTTCGTCAACCAGGAACACATCATGGCCAACATCGCAATCGTTTATCACTCGGGCTACGGTCACACCAAAGCCATCGCCGAATCGGTGCACAAGGGCGCAGCAAGCGTCGCTGGCAGTCAGGTCACGCTGGTCAACGTGACTGATGCCGAGCAGCATTGGGACACACTGGCCAAGGCCGACGCCATCCTCTTCGGCGCACCGACCTACATGGGTTCAGTATCGGCCGAGATGAAGAAGTTCATGGAAGCGAGCTCGAAGGTCTGGTTCACGCAAGGCTGGAAGGACAAGCTGGCCGCCGGTTTCACGGTATCGGGCTCGTACTCGGGCGACAAGCTCTCCACGCTGCAGCAGTTCATGTTCTTCGCCGCGCAGCATTCGATGCTGTGGGCGTCGCAGGGCATCATGCCGGGCTTCAACACCAGCAAGGGCAGCATTGAGGATTTGAACCGCGTCGGCTCGTACAGCGGCCTCATGGTGCAGGCCAATCTGGATCAGGGCCCGGAAGGAATCGCCGCCAGCGATTTCAAAACCGCAGAGGCGTTCGGTGCACGCATTGCGACGCTGGCCGCACGCTGGGCGCGCGGCTGACATCGCGGGGGCCGGGGTTCGTGATCAGCTTTTCGCCTTGAACGAGCGTTTTACGGTCGTTTGCGGGCGAAAATTTAGGCAGTCGACAGGATGAATTTTTTCCCGATGACGGCCGTCCAGCCGTGCATACGGGCAAAAAGCTGTAGGCGCGTGCCCCTCGCTGGCATCGCGAGCGCGACCGCGCCATCGGGACACGTCCGCGTGCGGCACGGCGATGTGGGTGGGCGCTACGGCAGCGTCGGACGAACCAGGGGCTCGTCGCTGGTCAAGGCCTTGAGAAACTCGACGACCTGCGCGATTTCGCGGTCGGTCAGTTTCGTGTCGACCATGAGCGGGCTCTTGTTGGGGTCGGCCTTGCCGCCGCTGGCCATGTAGCGCACCGCTTCTTCGAGCGTCTTCGCGCTGCCGTCATGGAAGTACGGTGCGGAGAGCGCCACCGAGCGCAGCGTCGGGGCCTTGAACGCGCCGGTGTCTTCGGGTTTCTTGGTGATCGCGCCACGACCGGCGTCCGGCGTCGCTTTCCCGGCTTCCAGGCCGACGTTGTAGAAGCCACCCGAGGTGTAGACCGGCGGCGTGTGGCAGCTGGCGCAGCGGCCCTTGTTGAGGAACAGATCAAAGCCGGCAATCGCGTCCGCACTTACGGCGCCCGAGACGCCCTTTTCATGCCGATCCCACGGTGAATCGCCGCTGACCAGTGAGCGCACGTAGGTGGTGAGCGACTTGACGATATTCGCGCCGTTGGCATCCATGCCGTACACCTTGTTGAACGCCGCTTTGTAAGCCGGGACGGCGTTGAGGCGCGCGGCAATCTTGTCGGGGTCCGCGCCCATCTGGTTGCGCCAGGCGGCCATGGTCTGGATTTCCATTGTTGCCGAACGTCCGTCCCAATACAGCGGCTCAATGTAGGCGGTGTTGTAGAGCGTGGGCGTGTGGCGCGTATTCATCTTGCCGTCATCGCGCTTCGACAGCGCTTCCGGCACCGCCCAGCCCTTGTCGCGGTAGTGGCAGTTCTCGCAGGCCATCGTGCCTGAACCGGACAGCCGCGTATCGAAGAACAGTTGCTTGCCCAGTGCGAGTTTCTCCGGCGTGGGTGCGTTGTCGGCCGGGGCGGGCGCGGGCGGCAACTGCGACATGCGCTTTTCCGCAGCGCTGGTGCCGCCACTCATGGGCTGCGTGCAGCCCGCAAGCAGCGCGAGGGCCGCGGTGGCGGCGAACAGAGTGTGCTTCATTGGGTGGACTCCTTTTTTTCTGGGCGATTCTGCGACCGGTGTGCGCAGCGCAACGAGCGCGCCGTGGCAGGCGACGAGCCCGTCACGACATCGTCATAACGAGCTCAAAGAATATCGGATTTACGGCTCGATCGGGCGAGCGGTTTTTCTGGCACTGCCGAAGGGTTTGCCTGGCAGGCTGCTAAGCGGCGGCGGGCGCGACGCGAACCACGCCGCAACCAATCCGCGGCCCGGCGTTGCCCACGGGTTGCGAAACGTAGTCGTCGGGGTCGCGGTGGACGACGATGGCCAGACCGTCGATGCCATAGCGTCCAGGCGCCAGCGTGACGATATCGATTTGCTCGCGCACGCGCGCGACGCCCTCGCTATCCGCGCGCAGATTGCGCATGGCGCCTGCATGGCGGATTAACTGGTCGGGGTGGTTGTGCGGGTTGCCGTCGGGATTGAAGTGCGCGCCCGGCCGCGCTGGGTCGGTGCTGCAGTCGGCCGTTGCCTGGATGTTGAAACCGTGTTCGGCAAAGGGACGCAGCCCGCGAATTTCAGCTTCCACCAGCATCTTGCTGCCCGTGAGCTGCGTCATGCGCACGGCCCCGGTCGGCTGTACCCGCGAAGAAATGGCGGCGGTCGTCGGGCGAATTTCCGCCGTGGCCACGAGTGGCTTCTCCTTGCCGGTCAGCGATGAGCACGCGAGCAAGGGTACGCAGGTCATCAGGGACAGCGACGTGCGCAGCAACGCGGTCATGGGGGGCTCCTTGGTTTGCGCACAGGATTGTGACATGCCTGCCGCGACGCGAGCGTCGAACCGGCCCGCGCCTACCGAGGCCAGTCAACCGGCCCGTGATGCTTTACGGCGCAAAGGCCGTACCGCAGTTGGCATTGAGCCACTCGCGGATATTGTTGTTTGCCCCGGCCGGCGTGTTCCACTGCGTGCGCGTCGCGCCGGGCGCAATCGCCCCGGTGGTCACGGCCGCGCCGGTGAGGCCCTGCATCGCACGAAGGATCAGCATCCCGTCGCCCGTTGCGCGGCTGCTCGTGGCGCCACTCACGGCAACGGCGGCCTTGCCGCTCGCCGTGTACAGCGCGCTCGTTGTTGTGTTTTGCGCACATGCACCGACCGGAGCGGAGAACGCCGCACTGCTGACGCCCATGAAACGACGCAGCATGGCCACGCCATCGGTCGCCGGGTCGATAAAGCCGTTGCCATCGACATCGAGATTGCAATTCGGGAACGCACTGTCCAGTTGCGCGTTGAGGTTGCGCGTGATGCCAGCGCTCAACCCGGTCGGCACGCTGACGGCGGGGATGCGGTACCCCGTGGCGCGCGGATGGATCGAGCCGGTCCAGCCGGCGGGGCCACTGCAACGATAGTTGCCCGTGCTTGCCGTGCACAGAATGTCCGGACTCGACGTGCAAATCGAGAGGTTTGCCACCCCATTGCCGGCCTGCTGGATGGTGCCGGTGACCGGCGCATCGCGCCACTGTGAAACCCGCACGCGCACGTAGTTCAGCGCACGCGCGGCGTAGGCGCAGTTGGTGTTGGTCGTGCAGGACGCTGCCGCAGCCCCACATCCCGCAGCGGAGCCGATGCAAGGCTCCTGCGCGGTGTCCGGCGCGATTCCGGCAATCGTGCCAGCGGACACATTGAGTCCACACGACTGACCATCGCTCGCAATGCGAATGCCGGGGTGCGAGTAGCACATCAGGTTGCGGTTAACCCACGCGATGGACATGATGTCGCCGTGCGTAGGCATGTGGCAATAACCGGTGGGGCAACTCGGGGCGTTGTAACCATAGCCAAATCCATGGCCGTACGAGACGGGCGGCGGCATCGCGCCGGGCGAGTCCACTGCGAGGCTCGGGCGGTCGTGGTTCATGCCCATCACATGCCCAATTTCATGGGCAAACGCGGTGTCGGGGCAGGTGCCATTTCCGGCTTCCAGATCCAGACCGTCACTGAATACGGCATACGCCCACCCCTCGTAGGGTGCCATGTCGAAGCCGACGGTGCCGTTGCGATTGGCCATGCCGCACGCAGCGTGCGCGTTGCGGCGGTACGGGCGGACGAGCACCACGATGTCGGCCTGGCTCGAGTCGCGCAGCGGTGCGACACCGGTGAGGGTGGCGGGGGTGACTACGTTGCGGCCGAAGCTCGGAATCGATGGCGTGATGTCGTTTAGTGCCGCGCCATCCGAGGTGGTTTCCGAATAGCTGGTGCGCAGCGTCGCCACCAGGCGCAGGGTGATCGCCACCTCGCTATTGAGATAACCGGTGTTGGCCTGCGCGACCAGATTCTGGATGCGCGTGATCACGCCGGCTTCACTGCCGTAGCGTGTGACCATGGCATCGGTGTAGACGACCAGCAGGTCGATGACACTTTGCGGTGCCGGCGTCGCGAACGTCGTCAAGGCGTCGGCCGCGAGTTTGTGCGCGTCGGCGAGCACGGGCGGAAGCGGCGGTGGCTCCACGTAATCGCGTGCCGTGGGCGGTGCCAGTGTGTAGCCTGCCGCTTTCTGATCGAGCAGCCGCACGCTGCCAGCGGACGTGTCGCCCTGCAAGACGTACACCGTGTCGGACGCGTACAGTACGCCGTAGACGTAGCCCGCACGCGCGGTGACGAACACGTTGTGCTCGCCGTCGCCGTCGCGATGCATGCCAACCCACGTCCGTGCGCCGTCCGCGCCGTCGAGCACGCGCAGGCCGGTAAGCGCCAGTTCGCGCGAATCTGAAACCGCCACACTGCGTGTTTCGCCGTGACCTTGCGCAAACAGCACGTCGAGATCGACACTGACGGCCCGCTCGCCCACGTTGATGGGGGCCTGCTTGGGACCGATGGTCGAGGACGCTTCGAGTGTCAGCCAGCGGGCCGTAGACGCATCAACGCCCCCCGCCATGACGAGCAGCATTGCTATCAGACCGGTGCGAAACAGCTTTCCCACGATACGTCCCCGCGCTTGGACCTGCCCACTCGGCGGGCAGTGTGCGCATTATCGTGCGATTTCCGGGCTCATGCGAAGGTTACACGCCGGTGTAACCGATGAGCTGCTGAGCGCCGGATCTGAAACACTGCCGTCTCGCCACGCAAGTTCGGTAGCAGCGAGATTTCGCGCCCGCCGGCCAGCACCGCGCGGCGCTCGACGGTGATGCCCTTTTCCGCACAGAACACGTCGAAATCGCGAATGGTCGAAAAGTGCACGTTCGGCGTGTCGTACCACTGATACGGCAGGCGCTTCGACACTGGCATGCGACCACCGATACCGAGCTGCCAGCGCACCTGCCAGTGTCCAAAATTAGGCAACGTAACGATGGCGCTCTTGCCCACGCGCAGCACCTCGTTCACCAGCGCCTCGGTGTGCCGCGTGGCCTGCAGCGTTTGCGACAGGATCACCACGTCAAACGCCGCGTCGCCAAACAGGTTGAGCCCGCCTTCGATGTCTGCCTGCACAATGTTGAGGCCGCGTTGCAGCGAGGCGAGCACGCCCGCGTCGGCGATCTCAACGCCGTACCCATTCACTTGCCGCTCGCGCACTAGCCGCGCCAGCAGTTCGCCGTCGCCGCAGCCCAGGTCGAGCACGGCTGTGCCCGGCGGCACCCAATGGGTAACGACGTCAAAATCGGGCCGGATGTAGGCGGCGCTCATACGGTGATCCCTTCGAACGTGGCGCGCAGCAGGGCGTGGTACTGCGGGATGGGCATCAGGAACGAGTCATGCCCTTCGACCGACTCGATCTCGGCGTAGCTCACATCGCGCTTGTTGGCGAGCAGGGCACGCACGATCTCCTTCGAGCGCGCCGGTGAAAAGCGCCAGTCGCTGGTGAATGCGGCGATGAAGAATTTCGCGGTGCTGCGGGAGAACGCGGCCTGCAGATCGCCGCCAAAGTCCTTCGCCGGATCGAAGTAGTCAAGCGCCTTGGTCATCAGCAGATAGGTGTTGGCATCAAAGTAACCCGCGAATTTGTCGCCCTGATGGCGCAGATAGCTCTCCACCTCAAACTCGACGTCGAAGCCGAACTGATAGTCCTCGCCCTTGAGCAGGCGGCCAAATTTCTCACCCATCAGATCATCTGACAGGTAGGTGAGATGCCCGAGCATTCGCGACAGCCGCAGGCCGCGACGCGGCACCACGCCGTGCGCGTAAAAGTGCCCGTCATGAAAATCCGGGTCGGTGCGAATGGCTTGCCGAGCAACCTCGTTGAATCCGATGTTCTCGGCCGAGAGCTTGGGGGCGGCCGCAATGGCGAGCACGTTGCGCACACGCTCCGGATGCAGGATGGACCACTGCAGCGCCTGCATGCCGCCAAGGGAGCCGCCCAGAATCGCGGCGAAAGCGTCAATGCCGAAGCGGTCTGCGAGCCGCCGCTGCGCCTCCACCCAATCGGGCACGGTGACCACCGGGAAGTCGCTTCCGAAGGGCCGACCGATCGTGGGGTCAGGTGTGCCTGGCCCCGTCGAGCCGTGACAGCCGCCCAGATTGTTCAGGCCAATCACGAAGAACTTGCGGGTGTCGAGCGGGCGGCCCGGGCCAATCAGGTTTTCCCACCAGCCCTCGCTGCGCGAAGGGTCTGGCGCGTCCTGGTAATAGCCCGCCACGTGGTGATGGCCGGAGAGCGCGTGGCAGACGAGCACGGCGTTGCTCTTTGCCGCGTTCAGCTCGCCGTAGGTTTCCACCATCAGGTCGTAGCGCGGCAACGAGGCACCGGAGGCAAACTGAATGGGCCCCTCAAACGCAATCTTCTGCGGAGAAACGTAACCCACTGAATCGTGGGGAATCGAAATCGGAGTAGCGGTCGACATGGTCAACAAAAAAGCCCGGAGCCGTGACGACAGGCTTGCGGGCTTTGCGATGATGAATGGGGCGCGAGGGGCGTCGGGTGCATCAAACGTCGCTTTAGCAATTTCGACGAACCGTGGTTACCACGTATCGTCTCGCCCGCAAGCTGAATCTTCAAATCGGCGATAGACGAAGTTTACCGTAGCTGCGCTTGGTGCAAAATGCGCGGCCCATGCAGCGCATCGTCATCATCGGCTCGACCGGCTCCGGCAAGTCCACGCTTGGGCGCACACTCGCCGCACGGCTTGGCGTGCCGCATACCGAGATGGACACACTGCACTGGCTGCCCGGCTGGGTGGAACGCGACGACGCTTCATTCCGCGAACTGGTGGATGCCTTCACGGCGCAGCCCGCGTGGGTGATTGACGGCAACTACAGCGTCGCCCGCGATCTGGTGTGGCCCCGTGCCGACACGATCATCTGGCTCAACTACAGCTTTCCACGCACTGCGTGGCAGCTGCTGCGGCGAACGCGGCGACGCATCGTTGCTGGTGAACGCTGCTGCAACGGCAATCAGGAGTCGCTCGCACGCAGCCTCGGGCGCGATTCCATTTTGCTTTGGCTCTTGCAGTCGTACTGGAGGAACCGGCGCAATTTGCCTGCCGCTCTGGCGAAGTATCCGCAGTTGAGTCAACGCATTCTGCGTTCTCCGCACGAAACGCAACGCTGGCTTGATTCGATCGAGCCGAACCCTGCACTCGCGCGACCGTAGAAAAGAAAAGCGCCGCACTCCGGAGGAAGAAAGTGCGGCGCTAGGCTCGCAAAACCAGTGACGGGCGAGCGAGGGGATGAGCAAACGGTGGCGATGGATCGCAAACCGTCTGTTCCGGGGGAACGTTGATCAGGCGCTACGCGGCGCGCTGATCGTGACGCGATCGAGCACGATGACGTCGTCCGCTGACGGCGCCGGGGTGACCGTGGCGAAGGCACCCAGCACGACACCGACAGTGACCACGGACAGCAGCGACGCAGCCAGTGCAGACGCGGCGGATTCCGTGCGGGAGAGAATCGAAAAGCGGGTGGTGTTCATGGTGACTCCTTCGGGGGTGCTGCGCGCCGTAGAAAGGTGGCGCTGTGTCGATGGAGTGAACTTTAGAACTGACCGTTCTGCACTACCAGCGCATTGCGACGATTTGCGATTGCCGTTCGCGAATTGCGGGAATACGGTGCGAAGGGTGCCGAAGCAATGCGGCTGGCAAGCACCCGGCGCACGTCAAAGCGCGTTCAGGCGTGCGATGGCTGCGGAGATTTTGTCTGGGTCGTCGGTGCGCAGAATGCGATTGGCCGCAGCTTCACAATCCGCGATGCTGGAGGTCAGCACACGCTGTTTGATGGTTAGCAGCTGGGCAGGGTGCATCGAAAAATTGCGCAGTCCGAAGCCCAGCAGCAGGCGCGTCAGGCGCAACTCGCCCGCCATCTCGCCGCACACGGCAATCGGGGTTCCGGCCTTGTTCGCTGTGCGAATGGCCTGCGCGATCAGCTTGAGCACCGCCGGGTGCAACGGGTCGTACATGTGCGCAACGGCGTCGTCGGTGCGATCGATGGCCAGCGTGTACTGGATCAAGTCGTTGGTGCCGATCGAGAGAAAGTCGAGATGCTCGATAAAGTAGCCCAGCGCGAGTACCGACGCAGGCACCTCGACCATGCCGCCCACGGCGACATCATGGTCGAAGGCAATGGCTTGCGCCTTAAGCTCGGCCTTCGCGCGTTCCACGAAGGACAAGGTCTGCCGCACCTCATGGGCAGTGGCCAACATGGGCACCAGAATGCGCAGACGGCCGTACGCACTCGCGCGCAGAATGGCCCGCAATTGCGTCATGAACAGCTTGGGCTCGGCCAGACAAAGTCGGATAGCGCGCAGGCCCAGCGCGGGATTTTCGCTGGGGCGATCACCCAGACCCGGCATGCGCTTGTCGGCGCCCAAATCGAAGGTACGGATCGTCACTGGCCGGCCCTGCATCCCGTCCACCGCCGCCCGATAGGCTTCAAACTGCTCGTCTTCGCTGGGCAGGTCGTCGCGGTGCATGAACAGGAATTCACTGCGGAACAGACCCACACCGTCTGCGCCGTACTCGATGCAGCCCGCGACATCGCCGGGGAGTTCGATGTTGGCGTTGAGGTCAATCGCCGCGCCGTCCAATGTGACGGCGCGGGTGCTGATCAGACGGCGCAGTTTCTGCTTTTCGAGGCGCTGCGCATCCTGCTTCAGCTGATATTCAGCGAGGACGTGATGGTCGGGATTGACGATGACCAGGCCGTTGTCACCGTCGACGATCAGCTGTTCCGCCTCACGAATGAGCGAACGCGCGTTGTGCAGCGCCACCACGGCCGGAATGCCAAGCGAGCGCGCCACAATGGCGGTGTGCGACGTGGCACCGCCCACATCGGTCACGAACGCCGCGAATGCAGATTCCTTGAAATGAATCGCGTCGGCGGGCGAGAGGTCGTGCGCCACCAACGCAGTCGCGTGCCTTGGGTTCAACAGCGGCAATTCGCTTGGCTTGCCCATTAAGGCTTTGACCACGCGTTCGACCACCTGCACCACGTCCCCTGCGCGTTCGCGCAGGTACGGGTCCTCAAACTGTTCGAATTGCTCGACCAGTTCGTTCATTTTCTGGGTAACGGCCCACTCAGCGTTGCAGCGCTGCTCGGCAATCATCAGTTTGGGGTCTTGCGCGATGTGGATGTCGGTGAGAATCATCCAGTGAACGTCAAGGAATGCACCGAACTCGGCAGGCGCGTCTTCACCCTTCATGCGCTCATGCAAGGCTTCGAATTCCGCACGCACGGCCTCAAGCGCATTCTCGAAGCGCTCGATTTCCGCCGGGACTTGCTCGGGTGCCACATCGTAGTGCGCCACCTCAAGCGTCGCGTGCGACACCAGCTGCGCACGCGCAATCGCAATGCCCGGCGCCGCAGCAACGCCGTGCATCACGAACGAAATCTTGTGGAGCGGTTCGACGGGAGCGTTCACGGAGCTATGGTAGCAAGAGAGGGGGTACGCATCGTGACGTCCTTGCGGCAGAAACGCAACATCCGTCGCCCATCCGATGGCGAACTACTTCGCCAACGCCTTCATCGCATCGGTTAAGCCCTGTACCGTCGTCGGGTACATCCGGTCGTTCATGAGTTTTTTGATGATGTCGGTGGAGTACGTGTATTCCCAGCTGCGTTCCGGCATTGGGTTGAGCCACGCGACGCGCTTGAAGTGATGGGTCATGCGCGTGAGCCACGCCTTGCCAGTCTCGCTGTTGGTGTACTCGACGCTGCCGCCTTCCATCTCGATCTCGTACGGGCTCATCGCGGCGTCGCCCACGAAGATCAGGCGGTAGTCGGGGCCGTACTTGTGCAGGAGATCCATCGTGAGCGTGCGCTCGGTGCTGCGGCGGCGATTGGTCTTCCACACAAAGTCGTAGAGGCAATTGTGGAAATAGAAATGTTCCAGCCGCTTGAACTCCATTTTTGCCGCGCTGAACAGTGCCTCCACCTGCTCGATGTGATCGTCCATCGAGCCACCGATGTCGAGCAGCAGCAACACCTTCACCGCATTGCGCCGCTCGGGCCGCATCTGGATCGAGAGCATGCCAGCGTTTTTGCCGGTTTCTTCCAGCGTGTGCGGCAAGTCGAGCTCGTCTACTGCACCCTCGCGCGCGAAGCGACGCAAACGGCGCAGCGCCACCTTGATGTTGCGGGTGTTGAAGTCAACGTTGTCGTCGTAATCGCGGAACTGTCGCTCGTCCCACACCTTCACGGCGCTGCGCATGCGACTCTTGTCTTGCCCGATGCGAATGCCTGCCGGGTTGTCGCCATAGGCGCCGAACGGCGAGGTGCCGCCAGTGCCGATCCATTTGTTGCCGCCCTGATGGCGACCCTGCTGCTCTTCTAGCCGCTTTTTCAGCGTCTCCATCAGCTCGTTCCAGTCGAGCGTCTTGAGCTTCTCGCGCTCCTCCGGGGTGAGCATCTTCTCGACGACTTTGCGCAGCCACTCGTCGGGGATCGCTGTCCTCAGATCGACCAACTCGGACACGCCCTTGAAGTATTCCGCGAACGCGAAATCAAAGCGGTCAAACTTCGTCTCGTCCTTCACCAGCGTCGCTTTCGACAGATAGTAGAAATCGTCGATCGAGGGCGATATCACGTCCTCCTTCAATGCCTCAAGCAGCGTCAGAAACTCGCGCGTCGATGGCTTGACGCCGCGGTGACGCAGGTGGTAGAAAAAGTCGAGCAGCACGGCGGCATTGTCGCAGAACGGCGCAACTTGGCAGCCCCGCGCGCCCAAGTTTGCCATTGCGTCGATCAACATCGTCAACGACGCAAACCGCGCGAACTAGCTACAGGTTCCCCCCCGTGCGCACTACCAACTTGGACGTATCCTGCTGTTATGAAAGCGGACGCCTCAACGCCACCGCCCGTACCGGGAACTGGCAAACCAAGTGACAAGAAACTCGGCTGATTGCCGACGATTGATGATCCAGAGGTAACCTCAGCAAATAGAAGTTGGACGTACGTGAACAATTGATCCACGGATCCATTGGTCAATCGCGCGGCCATAGACGCCTGCGAAATCCCTGTTATGCCCGCCAATAGTGCTCTTACATCACGAGCCGCTCTGGTTGCCGCTTCGCCAGGGGTGAAGCGACAGGCTGGCAGCGCCAACGACATCCCGGACCCATCTTGGCGACGTCCGCGAAGATAGTCGAGCGTAGGGCTATTGATCGACGCAAGCAATACCGCCCCACCCGCACCACCCAAGCCGATTCCGACACGGATCGACGTAGAACTGATGTCAGTGCGGGCCGCGCCATCGGCACGCATCATGACGCCAAGCGTGCTTTCAACACCCGCCGCGATTAGCATGCCGCCGATCGAGGCGCCAAAGCCGACCCATGTATTGTGTCTCGCCAAGATCATTTGACTACGTCCTTGTGCAAAATTACCGATGCAGACGAACAGGCATACCAATCGTCATCTTTTTGTGACAACGTCTATGTTGACGGTCACGTGCCACTGTGTAGACGTAACGAATTGATCGGACGCGACAGTCTTCATCGTCGGACTAAGCTCGGTGTGGGGTGAGCACCCTCAACCAACCGAGGCGTTGTCGAGCGATCATGTTCTTTGTTCTCCAGTGGGAGGATACGGGGATCCACCCTGCGGCTATGGTTTTGCGAGCGGTTTCGACATCACAACCTCGATGCCGTCCTTCTCGCCGGTTTCGGCGAAGCCTTGCGCGCGGTAGAACGGCGCGGGGTTGCCTTCGCTTGGCACGTAGGACAGGCGCACCTGCTTTATGCCGGGGCGCGTCACGGCGTAGCGCCTGACCTCGTGCAGCGCCGCAGCGCCGTAGCCTTTGCCTTGCTGCTGGAAGTCGATCATGAGGCGCCAGAGATCAACCGCATCGGCGTGCGCTTCGTCCTTTGTGGCGAGTGCTGGGTCGAGCGTCGGGTCGTAGAGCATGAGGAAGCCGACGACCCGTGCGTCGTCGGCTTCGCCCGCGACAATGGCGCGCGGCACGGCGTTGGCGCTCACGCTGGCTTGCGCGATGGAGATCGCGTTGGTTGCGACCATGCGCTCGCCGATGGCGCCGGGGTTCAGGCGCAGCACCGCGAGCAGGTTGTCGCTGGTGATGGGGTCGAGCCGCACAGTGGCGGGCGTTGCGCTGCGGGGTGAAAGCTTCCGATGATCAAGCCGCGCTTCGAGTTTCGCCTTCGCCGCCGGCCACTCGCCCGCGAGCATTGAGTACATCACCGTGTCGCGCACCTTGCCGTCTCGGATGGGCGCGTGATGACGCAGCACGCCGTCACGCTTGGCGCCCAGCCGCTCAATCGCGCGCTGCGAGGCGAAGTTCATGTGGCTCGCGCGCCACCCCACGACGGCACAACCGAGCGTCTCGAACGCGTGCTGCATCAGCATCAGCTTGCACAACGTGTTGACCTTGCTGCGCTGGTACGACTGCGCGTACCAGGTCCAGCCGATCTCTACGCGCTGGATGGCGGGCACGATGTCGTGATAGCTGGTGCTTCCGATCACTTTGCCGTTGCCGCCGTCGGCGGTGGTGTCGATCACCGCAAAGGCAAGGCGAGAACCCTCCGCACGCTGCTTGAGCGCTGTCTCGATATAGCCGCGCGTCTCCTGCGGCTCGGGCACCGAGGTGACGCGGATGTTCCACAACTCGCCGTCGGCTGCGGCTGCAGCGATGCCGGGTTCATGCGCGAGCGTCAACGGTTCAAGCCGGATGCCGTCGCGCTCCAGTGTGACCGACGGAGGCCACGGCTCACTCATATTTGCGCGCGTCATCAATCACCTTGCCATCGTTGGCGAGGGCGCCCGGCGCGGCGAACACCACCTCGCCGCCGAGCTTGGTGACATCACGCAAGGCCTCAACGACCTTCGCCTTGAGTGCTTCCGTTGGTGCGGCGCATTCGGCATGTAAAGCCATCGCGTCCTTCTGGTCCGGATTCGTCACGACGAGTCGCACCCGGCCCAGTTCCGGGAAGCGCTTGGCGACTTGATCAATCTGACCGGGGTGCACGAACATGCCTTTGACTTTCGCAGTTTGATCGGCTCGCCCCATCCAGCCCCGGATGCGCATATTGGTGCGGCCGGTGGGGCACTCTCCCGGCAGCACCGCTGAGAGATCGCCCGTGCCAAAACGAATCAACGGATAGTCCGGATTGAACGTCGTCACCACAATCTCGCCCACTTCGCCGACCGGCAGGGGTTCGCCCGTGCCGGGGCGAACGATTTCGAGGATGATGTCTTCATCCACCACCATGCCAGCGACGTTGCCGGCGGCATCCGGCGCCTCGTAGGCAATCAGCCCCAGATCTGCGGTTGCGTAGCTCTGCGTGCCCACAATGCCTCGCGTCTTGAGCATTTCGCGCAATTGCGGCGGGAAGTATTCACCCGAAACAGACGCCTTCTTGAGCGACGTCACTGGCGTGCCGAGTTCATCCGCTTTCTCCAGCAGAATGCGCAGGAAAGACGGTGTGCCGGTGTACGCCGTCGGCTGCAAATCGAGAATGGCGGCGATTTGCTGCTCAGTGTTGCCCACGCCCGCGGGGAAGACGGTACAGCCCAACGCAACGGCGCCCGCGTCCATAATCCAGCCACCCGGTGTCATGTGATAGCTGAACGTGTTGTGCACCAGATCACCGGCGCGAAACCCGGCGGCATAAAGAGCACGTGCAGTGCGCCGGTAGCTGTGTGCTTCCGGCCCTTCCGGTTCGTAGATGGGGCCCGGGGAAGCGAACACATGGGCCGCGCGCTGAGCCGCCGCGCCCCATTGTGCAAAGCCGGTGGCGGCGTACCCACCGAAGGGGTCGCCCTTGGCCGCTCGTGAGGCTTGCTGCTCCGCAAGCAGCTCGCTTTTGCGGATCACCGGCAATGTCGCAAGCGCCGCGCGAGAGGTCACGCTGTTGGCATCGACGTGGGCGAGCGACCTGGCGAACGCGGCGGTCGAATTTTTTGCGTGCGAAATCTGCTGGCTGAGGCGGGAAAAGAGGTCGGTCTCGCGCTCGGCCGGAGAGCGCATTTCGCGGCGGTCGGGAAAGGTGTGCATGATCTCGGAAATTCTGAATGTTGTCGGATGATCGGCCGGCGCGTACGCTTGCCGCTGTTTCCTGCATTATCGCTGCACGATGTTGTCGTTGGCTCACTGCGCCGTTGCAGGATGCGACCGCGGCTCCGCTCGCGGCGCCGTCGCGAACACGGTACAACGATTTTTGGCGTGCTACAAATGTCTTCTGCCAAGTTGTGAAAGCCATTCGTGCAAGTCCCTAATCTGTTCGGCCCCCTGCGTCCCCCCTTTTTGCTACTGACGCCCGCTTGCGTCGCGGTGGGGGTGGCGACAGCGTACGCGCAGCTTGGGCATGTCGACGCGTGGCTTGCGCTGTGGGTGTTGCTGGGCGCGCTGGCCAGCCACGCCAGTGTCAACGCGTTCAACGAATATTTTGATTTCAGGAGCGGTCTGGACGCGATCACCACGCGCACGCCATTCAGTGGCGGCAGCGGCACGCTGCCGGCGAACCCTGCGCTGGCATCGGCCACGCTTGCCATGGCGGTGCTCATGCTGGCGGTGGCCGCACTGCTCGGTCTCTATTTTGTGGTGCTTCGTGGCTGGGCGCTCGTACCCCTGGGGCTGGCCGGGTTGCTGCTGGTCGTCACCTACACCACGTGGTGGGCGCATCGACCGCTCGCGTGTCTGGTGGCGCCGGGGTTGGGGTTGGGGCTGTTTGTGATTGCCGGCACACACTTCGTGCTGACCGGAGAATGGAGCCGTGCAGCGGTGGCTGCGTCGGTTCCGGTGGCCTGTCTCGTCAGCAACCTGTTGTTGCTGAACCAGTTTCCCGACGTCGAGGCCGACCGCACCGTCGGCCGGCACAACGTCGCGATTGATTGGGGGCGGCCCGCAGCCGCTCGGACTTACGCAACGATGATGGGGTTCGCGTATGCCTCGCTGGTGGCGTTCGTGTTGCTGCGCTGGTTGCCAGCGATGAGCTTGCTCGCCACGCTCACTCTGCCGCTCGCGGCACGCGCGGTGCGCGACGTCTTGCGTCATCCCGACAACTTGCCGGCGTTAGTGCCCGCGATGCGTCTGAACGTGCTGGTGAATCTGTTGACGCCTGGGCTGCTTGCGGTGGGTGTGGCGACGGGCTAGCTGTTAAGTTGCAATAGGTTCTTCCCGCTGAGTCGGGAAGCTGGAGGCTTGTGGCCCAAGGCCGAATGGGGCCTGCGGGCGTTGTAGTAGGCCAGGAAGGACGGCAGCCAAGCGGTGCGCTCGGCGCTGTTGTTC
>JAEUPL010000036.1 GCA_016790165.1 Burkholderiales bacterium | reverse complement strand
GGCCGACGACCGCTCGCCACCAGTTCAACTATCTGCTGCCGAAACGCCTCCGCGTACGGCGGCTTTGTCCTTCCACCCATTCCCTGACTCCTTCAATTTCTTCAAACACGTAGTGTCCGTGAAATCGGGGTCAGTCCAATGGCGCTTCTCGACGAACAGTTGAGCGCTCTCAAGAAGCGCATCATTCAAATCAATGGCAAGCATCCAGGTTGCTTTTTCTAGTGATCGGTCGTCCCTATGAAAGCTCATTGTGAAGTGGTCAAGCGCAACCTGTATCTGGCTGAGCAACTCCTTTGCCTCACGCACGAACTGATCTTGTGCCTCATATTCATAAGGGTTGTCGTGAGCTTCTTGGGGATCTCTCCCCCACACAAGGCTTGCCATTTGAGTTGCCTAACATGATTTGTCCACGCGTCGCGTGCATAACAACGTAATCGCGGTGTTATGCGTGCGGCTGTGAGATAACACGGGCGACATGTATGGCTCGATGCGACTTCTGTATGAGTGCATCATCGCAGTTTACGCCGCGATACCGGGTTGTTTGGCTCAAACGATTTGCCGGCCCGCAGTGGCCGCGCGCCGAAGCGTGTAGGGGGCGTCGGCACCTCGTGTCATTTCCAATTCAATCCGATGTGTCGTCACTCTTTCTCGCCAAGCGGCAGCCGGTTGGTCGGAATGCTTGCGGTTCCGACGAGCGCTTCTCGCGCACTAACTATCTATTCGCGGTAACACTTGCAAATCGGTGAAGCTGTGATATAGTTAGCTACAACACTAAATCAATCGCCAGTCAAAACACGTGCGCCGAATCGGGTGTGCACACTGACCAGCAAGCAGGGAGCGTTGCCCCGATGAAATGCATTAACACCCATTGGTTGTCGTCACGCCCACCGGATTGTTGGCGGCGGTCGGCATCACGCGACCGCCCGTGTAGCGGCCACCACGGAGCGCCCTGATGGACCAGGACTGGGCCGACGGCCAACCGATCTACCGGCAATTGCATGACCGCGTGGTGGCGATGATTCTGGATGGCACGCTGGGTGAGGGCGATCCGTTGCCGTCGGTGCGCACGGTGGCGGCGGAGACGCGGGTGAATCCGCTGACGGTGCTGAAGGCCTACCAGCAGCTGGCTGATGCCGGCATTGTGGAGTCACGCCGCGGGCTGGGCATGTTTGTTAACGCGGGGGCGAAGGCCGCGCTGGCGGCGGGCGAGCGCGAGCGCTTCTTGCGCGATGAGTGGCCGCGCATCCGCGCGACGATTGAACGGCTTGGCCTCAGCGCCGAAACGCTGCTGAACGAGGGCACTGCCGCTCGCAACAAAACGACGGGGAGACGCTAGACCATGGCATCCATTGACGCACGGGGCCTCACCAAGGCCTACGGCAAACACGTGGCGGTGAAGGGCATCGACCTCACTGTCGAGCGCGGGCGCATCGTCGGGCTGATCGGCCCCAATGGCGCGGGCAAGACCACGGCGCTGAAGGCCATGCTGGGGCTGACGCCGTTTCAGGGCGCGCTCAATGTGCTCGGGCGCGACCCGTGGGCCGAGCGTGATCTGCTGATGCAGGACGTGTGTTTCATCGCCGATGTGGCGGTGCTGCCGCGCTGGCTCAAGGTGCAGCAGGCGATTGAGTTTGTGGCGGGTGTGCATCCAAAGTTTGATCGCGCCAAGGCGGAGCGCTTTCTGGCGCGCACCGTGATCAAGCGCGAGAGCAAAGTGGGCGCGCTCTCCAAGGGCATGGTGGCGCAGCTGCATCTGGCGCTGGTGATGGCGATTGAGGCGAAGCTTTTGGTGCTCGACGAACCCACCCTTGGGCTCGACATTCTGTTCCGCAAGCAGTTTTACGACTCACTGATCAACGACTACTACGACGGCGACCGCACCATCGTGATCACCACCCATCATGCGGAGGAGATTGAACACATCCTCACCGACGTGGTGTTCATCAACGATGGCCGCATCGCCCTCAACAGCACGATGGAGGCGCTGCAGGCGCGCTACGCCGAGGTGCGCGTGGAGCCCGCGCAGGTGGAGCGCGCCCGGGCGTTGCGCCCGCAGCGTGAGCGACAGGTGTTTGGCCGGGTCACCTTGCTGTTTGACGGCGTGGATGCCGCCACGCTGGAATCGCTCGGTGAAGTGCGCACGCCCGGCATTACCGATCTTTTTGTCGCATTGCTCGGCAATGCCAGCGCGAACGGACTGGAGGGCAACGCATGAGCACCCCCGTGACCGCAACTCCGACCACGGCCAGCGCCAAGCCGGTGCGTCCCTTCTACTGGTCAGTCCGGCGCGAGCTGTGGGAGCACCGCTCGCTTTATCTGGCGCCGACGGTGGTGGCCGCGTTGCTGCTGCTGGCGATGATCTTTGGCGGGTTCAAGTTGCCACCCATGGTGGCGATGTTCGATACGATGGCACCCACCAAGCAGCGCGAGCTCGCCGTTGCCCCGTACGCCATCGTCGCGATCGTTCTGGTGGCGACGGCCGTGGTGGTGGCGCTGTTCTACTGCCTTGATGCACTGTATGGCGAGCGGCGCGATCGCAGCGTGCTGTTCTGGAAATCGATGCCGATTTCAGATCGCACCGCCGTGCTCGCCAAGGTGGCCGTGCCGATGCTGGTGGTGCCGGTGTTCCTGTTTGCGTTGATCACGGCCACCCAGCTCGCGGTGCTGGTCGTGCATGTCGGGCTCTGGGCGGTCAAGGGGCTGAGCGTCGGCAACCTGTTGCAGCGCCTGCCGTGGATTGATATGCCGCTCGGCCTGGCTCACCTGGTGAGCACGCTGGCGGTGTGGTACGCACCGATCTACGCGTGGCTGCTGCTGGTGTCGGCCTGGGCGCAGCGTAGCCCGCTCGCCTGGGCGGTGGTGCCATGGATTGCCGTCACCGCGATCGAACAACTGATGTTTCGCTCATCGCATGTGGCGAAGTGGCTACACCATCGCTTCACGGGCGGATTCGACGCTGCGTTTTCAACGCGTGAGCCGCTGGCGGACGTCGCGCAGACGCTGCAGCAACAAAGCGCTGCTGACTCGCGAGTCGCTGAGTACGTGCCGGACGTGGCGCGCTTTCTGGGCAACGCGGACGTCTGGATCGGCATCGCCATCGCCCTGGCGCTGATTACCGT
Source organism: Burkholderiales bacterium (assembly GCA_016790165.1). Classification (GTDB taxonomy): domain Bacteria; phylum Pseudomonadota; class Gammaproteobacteria; order Burkholderiales; family Casimicrobiaceae; genus Casimicrobium. The sequence goes on along the minus strand of JAEUPL010000036.1, from coordinate 36,731 downwards.
AACCATCTGGCTGCGGCGCCGCCAGGAATCGCAGTCCGGCTGATATGGCCCGGATATTTCATGAGGTCGCAGGAAAACCGGGCTGCACGCCCACGTGGACTGGATTTCACACGCTGTTGTGTCGAATCCAATCTGGTTTTCCTGCTGCGGGCGCATCGACGGTGCCATTGGGCGCATCTTGCGACGACTCCCTTGACCGATAGCCCCGCTATCGGCGCTGCGGGCGGCCGTCGCAACCTGCATTCCAATTCCACTCGCCGCTGCCTCCCGCCCCTCATGAAATATCCGGGCTAACCGCAGCGGCCGCTGGCTGCCACTTTTCATCGCAAGGAGACATCCATGAGCACGCTCACGGAGGCTACGCTGTTGCCTCGAAATGCCAACCTGTCTACCGCCGCCAACGCGCTTGCGCGCGCCGGCCAATCCTGGTTCATCGTCGCCGCGGCCGGGCAGCTCATCTTTGCCTGGTACATGGCGGCGCTGTACGGCATGTCTGCGTTGCGCGGCGACTGGGCGACGTGGAACAAGGTGATGCCGCGCGGCTGGAATGAGGGCGACACCGTCGGTAATGTCGCGATCTTCGTTCACCTGCTGCTGGCACTGATCGTGACGCTGGCAGGCCTCGCGCAACTGGTGCCAGCCATTCGTCGCGCGGCGCCGCGCGTGCATCGCTGGACGGGGCGCATCTACATCGCGTCCGCGTTCGGCATTGCCTTCGGCAGCATGTACCTGATGTGGGTGCGCGGTGCGGTTGGAGATGTTTCACAGCACATCGGCAGCACGCTGAACGCGATCCTGCTGGTCGCCATCGCCGTGGTCGCTCTGCGCCACGCGCGCAGCCGCGACCTCGCGCTGCACCGGCAGTGGGCGCTGCGCCTGTTTATGGTGATGAATGGCGTGTGGTTCTTTCGCCTTGGCTTGCTGCTTTGGCTGATGATTCACCAGCAGCCGGTCGGCTTTGATGCGAAGACCTTTACGGGCCCGTTTCTCACGTTCCTCGTGTTCGCCCAAACGCTCGTGCCGCTGGCGGCACTGGAGCTTTACTTCCGCGCGCAGCGCAGCGACGTTGCCAGGCGCAAGTGGATGGCGGCTGCGGTCATTGCGGTGCTTACCGTCGTCACCGCGGGCGGCATCGTCGGCGCCACGATGGGGCTTTGGCTGCCGCGCCTGTAATCACGGTTCGCCGTCCCAGTAGTCAAGGTCGGTCGCAACGCGATGCATGCGGCCGTCCTGCAGCAGCGTGTCGCCGCGTCCGCGCGCACCAGCTGCCATCGCGAGGTACTTGCCGGAATCGGGGTACTCGCAGATTTCGATGTCGGCGTTGACGCTGAGTGACAGGTATTTGAGTGGCGCGTCCGACGTGTTGAGGATCTGGTGTGGGTACTCGGGCCCCGGCGGGATGAAGATCACATCGCCCGCCGTGATGGGCAGCATCTCGCCCGCGACGCGCAGCGTACCGCTGCCTTGGAGCACGATGAAGGCTTCTTCCTCGGCGTAGTGAAAGTGGTACGGGCAGGCACGCTTGCCGGGCGGTACGATGTCGACCGACATGCCGAGCTTTTTGGCGGCCGTGCCACGGGCAAGGCGCACACCGTCGCTCTCGTAGTGCGGCTCGCGCCTGAACGTGCTCCAGCTCGCGTCGGGGGTGGCGAAACTGCGGATCAGCTGGCTGCGAAGGTCGTCGGCTTTGGACATGGCGCTCTTTCGTTGGTGTACCGCACTCAATCGGCCTTGATGCCGCGCTCGCGGACGACCTTCGCATTGGTTGCCGATTCCGCGCGGATGAACTTGCTGAACTCGGCCGGGTTCAGCACGGCGGGCACGTTGTCGAGCTGGGTCAGGCGCTGCGTCATGTCCGGTGTGGCGATGGCTCTGGCGATTTCGCTGTGCAGCCGGTTGATGATCTCGGGCGGCACTTTCGACGGCGCAAAAATGCCGAAGGTGCTGGTCATGTTCGCCTCCGGGAAGCCAAGCTCGCCGAGCGTGGGCACATCCTTGAACGACGCCAGTCGCTGTGGCGCACCGACCGCGAGCAACTTGAGCGTGCCCTTTTGCATCTGGCCGTTGGCGGCGGGGCTCGGGTTGGTGGTGAACAGTTCGAACTGGCCGCCTGCGGCATCGGTCACCACCTGGCCACCGCCCTTGTACGGCACGTGAATCAGGTCAAGCCCGCTCTTCGCCTTGATGCTCTCCACCATCAGATGGCCGAGCGTGGCAATGCCGCTGGTGGCGACCCGAATCGCGCCGGGTTTGGCTTTGCTTTGGGTGAGCACATCGGCGAACGTCTTGCCGGTGAACGCGGGCGTGGCCAGCACGTAGACAGGCGAATACATAACGCTTGCCACCGGCGCTACGTCATTGACCGGGTCGAATGGCAGCTTGCCCAGATGTGGCAGCAGCGTGATCGGGCTGACCGCCGAGATGGCGAGTGTGTAGCCATCGGGCGCAGCCTTTGCCATGGCATCGATACCGATGGCGCCTCCGGCACCGCCCTTGTTCTCCACGATGACCTGCTGCCCCATCTGGCTGCCGAGCTTCTCGGCGAGGGCGCGGGCCACGGCGTCGGTGGTGCCACCTGCGGGGTACACGACGATCAGGCGAATCGGCTTGTCGGGGTAGGCTGCGGCCGAAGGCGCGCTGCTGACGGCCGCGACGGCCGTGATCGCAATGGCGGCGAGACGGGTGAGCAGTGAAATTCGGTTCATATCGATGCCCGTGAATCTGATGCAGGCCTCATCGTAGCCGTTCGGTGCAAAGGCGCCGCGCTGCGCTTACGCGCCGGCGCTTTGCAGCGTCTGCAACGCCACCTGCAAACGCTCCTGATCGTCGGACAGCCAGACCTCGCCGTCCTGCGCCATGCATTGCAGGTTCAGCGAGCGGTCCGCCATCGCGGCGAGCGCCTTGCTGCTGGGGCCGCTCACGCTCTTCACGGTGAGCTTGTCCTGTTTGGCGAGCAGCGCTTCGTTCTGCTGCCACCAAACGTCGACGGTGCGACCGCCGCCGTAGGCGTAGAGCGTTACCGCGTCGGCGCGACCGCAGGCACGGCGGATGATGCGCTCGTCCGGCAGGCCCACCTCGATCCAGTGCATGATGCGGCCGGTGAGGTCGTGCTCCCACAGCGCCGGTTCGTCGTCGGTGGAGATGCCCTTGCCGAATTCGAGGCGGTCGCTGGCGTGCAGCGCAAACGCGAGCACGCGCACCATCATGCGCTCGTCCGTCTCGGACGGGTGGCGCGCGACGGTCAGCGCGTGGTCGCCGTAGTAGCCGCGATCCATGTCGGCCACGTTGAGGTTGATCTTGAAGATGGTGGACTTGAGGGCCATGCGGCGTTAACAGCTTTCCGGCCCTAACGACTGCCAGACGGTCGCTACAGCACAAAATTGCGAAAAATCAACTTATGACGAAAATGGCCTGTAACGACCGCTGGCTGGTCGTTAATGGCAAAAAGTTGTTCGCTGTCGTCGCGTGCGTTGTTCTACCGCGCGGACGGAGTCAGCGTTTCCCTACGCCGGAATTTTTACAAACAACGTGCGCAGCGGTTCGTCGCCGCGCTGGGCGCTCCAGTGCCCGTGAAGTTTCGGGTCGAAGCTCGCACCGACGGGCAGGGTGTCGGCGGAGAGGAAATGTTCTCCCGGGCCGAATACCCGCGTGCTGCCGTCGGCGAGCCCGATTTCCATGTGCCCCGTCAGGATGAACAGCCACTGCGGCGCGGGCGTGCAGTGCGGCTGGCTGCGAAATCCGACCGGGCTCTCGCGCAACTGCAGTCCGGTGGCGGGTAGCACGGCGGAGAGCATTGATTGCGGCGAGCCGTGATCGAGCGCGATGGGCTCATCGCGAAAGCGCGCACGGCCGTCGTGATCGGTGTAGAGGATGACTTGGGTGAAGTGCTTCATGGCGAATGTGTTGTGTTGGTGTGGGGAATTGACGCAGCTTAGCCGGTGCCTGCGGTTTAGCGAATCGAAAAGCGCTCCACGTAGATGATCTCGCAGGCGCCGGCACCGCGGTCGGTGCGGGTGAGCGAGGTGCGCAGCTCACCGCCACCGCGTCCCTGCGGTAGCGCCACGTCAACCAGCATCCCGTCAAGTTCGATCACTTGCCCCACGCGGGCGCGGTCGATCGCCTGGGCGACGGTCTCGTTGGCTGCGATCAGGTGCATGTTGGCGCTGTTGGCGATGATTTGTTCCGCCGGAGCCGGTAAGTCGTGGTTTCGCGACTTCCAGAAGTAGAAGCGGTCGCTCTGGCTGATGACGAGTTGACTGATCAGTGCGCTGTCCGACATCACGCCCCAACCCAACGCCAGATCGCGCGGCATCAAATCTGCCGCCAGAGCGAAGCGGTAGCGCTCGCCCGCGAGCACGCGCGCAGCGAGCCGGAAGCGCGCACGCGGCGTGAGCGTGTAGTCGCGAACCTGAATCGGCGCCGCGGTGAGTTCCCGCTGCGCCGGCTCGGTGCTTACAAGAACGCCCGCGGGCTGACGGACTTCACGGTCCCGCCAGTCGCGCGCGGCGGCAAGGGCCGCGACGATGACCAGCAGCGCAACGGCGATCCGCATGCGACGTGTCAGTTAACTGCTACCGGACGTTCTGGCGTCCGGTGCATGGACATGGATGGTGACGCCGTCGAGCGTCACCTTCTGGCCGGCACGAATCTTGGCGGTTTTGCGCGCCTCTGGCGCATCATCCACCTGCACGGCGCCGGCCGCGACGAGCGCCTTGCCTTGCCCGCCGCTGTCGGTGACGCCGACCAGCTTGAGCAGGTTGTGCAGCTCAATGTACTCATCGCGCAGCGTGAAGTGGTGTACGTGGATGGGTTTTCGTTTCATGGGCGGCAGTATGACATCGCCACCGTGTCGGGTGACGCGCGTCCGGCGCAGCATCGCTCAGAAGGGGGACGATTCCGGGCAACGTGTGGCGGTCCGGACAGCGCGGGGCAACTAGGGCGTGTTGACACGCCCTAGCGTCCGTTGGCGGCATCCAATCCTGGCACAGGTGGTGACGCGAGGACGTATGTCGGCGACGCTGGCCGTCCAGCCGCGCGTTTGATGCACATCAAGGATTGATGCTCCTCGCGCTTGTGGTGGCGGGAAAACGACCGCATCGTTGGGTGAAGAAACCATGGCACTGCCTGTAGCGATTCGCCCGGGCAATGCTGCATTGACCACCCTAAAAAGGAGCATCGCACATGAACCCACTGGTATCGCGCAACAGCCTGCTGGACGACTTTTTCCGGGACTTCACGCCAGGCTATTTCATCAAACCCCTGCACGGTGACACGCTGCCGGCGCAGATCAAGATCGACGTGAAAGAAACCGAGGCGAGCTACGTCGTGAACGCGGAGCTGCCCGGTGTCAACAAGGACGAAATTCACGTCGGCATCGACGGCAACGTCGTCACGCTACGCGCCGAAGTCAAGCAGGAAGACCGGCAGACCGAAGGAGAGAAAGTGCTGCGCAGCGAACGCTACTACGGCGCGGTGTCGCGAAGCTTCCAGTTGCCTGTGGAGATTGACGCGGCGCAGGCCAAAGCGAAGTACGACAACGGCGTGCTGGCATTGACGCTGCCCAAGAAGGCCGCGAGCAGCACGCGCCGGCTGACGGTGGATTGACGCTCGATCAAAAGCAAAAAGCGCAGCGATCGCTGCGCTTTTTGCATTGTGCAGGCCGGACTAGGGGGTCTTGGTCTTGCACGTGCTCCAGCCGAACATCGCATACGGCGGGCACCAGCCAAGGGCTCCTGTTGCCAGCGGCACGACGCCCAACCAACCCCACCAGCCGACGGTGCCGGTGGCGGCCAGTGCGATGAGTACGATCCCGACGGTGATGCGGGCGATGCGGTCAATGCCGCCAACGTTCTTGTTCATGTGAAGGCTCCCTGATGTCTAGCGGTTGAAGGCTGATTCCACGATCATCGTTGCGCGATGACCTTGCGATCATTTCAACAGGTTGAGTGAGCAGCGTCAGTGACTCAAGTCACATTCATGCCGGTTTACGGACCGCGGCGCGCTCTGGCGCATCGCCCGCTGCCAGCGTCCGCAGTGCGGCACTGTGCACGATTCGGATGTGCTCTCGCGAAAGGGCAATCCAGCCATCGCGTTCAAAGCGGTGCAGCAGTCGGGTCACGATTTCACGCACGGTGCCCAGTTCGTCAGCCAACGCCTGATGGGTGACCGCCACATCCTGACCGCGGCCAAGCAGCGCCGCAGCGAGGCGTTGGTCCAGGCGCCGGAAGGCCACCGCGTCGACCAGTGCCGTCAGGTCCGCCATGCGCGCTGCGAACATGCTCAGCACGCTTTCGCGGAAGTCACTCACCGCCAGCCAGCGCAGGAAGGTTCCCGGCGGCACCAGCGCGAGTCGCGTCGGGCGCGTTGCGACCCCGGTGGCGGACATCGGCGTGTGCGAGAAGAGACCCGCGGACGACACCAGGCAAATTTCACCCGGAGTCACGCGGTAGAGCTCGAGCGAACGGCCTTCGCCGGATTGCCGAGACACCTGAACTTCCCCGGAGAGCAGCATCGGAAAACCCTGGCAGGGCTGCCCGGCAGAAAATAGCACGGTGCCGCCCGGCACGTCGAGCACGGGGAGCGCGAGCAGATCGGCCTGCGGCACCCCGGCGAGGGACGGGTACAGCGGTAGCCAGTGGCTGCCGTCAAGGTGCGGGGGCGGGGCGTCGGATGTCATGTTCACGCTGTCAACAGTAGCGCAAAGTGCGGGTTTCGTGCGCAGGGTCGCCCTCTTTCGTGCAGATAGCGCGGCGAGCCGACCGCTTTCGACGACCGACCTCGGCACCGCCGCATCGGCCAAAATACGTCCAGGCCGATTCGTTCGTGTGTGAGCATGACAACCCCATTTTCCCCGGCGCCGTCGCTGCGCCTCGCCGCGTCCCTCGCCGTGTACGCAGCGCAGATCGTCTTCAACATGCCGCAGGCTGCCCAAGCGCAGGACACGGCGGCGCCGACCGCGCGCTGCGCGTCCGGCGACCGGCCGCTCGATGCGATGCGCAAGTACGAGGGCACCTATCGCTTCACGCTCGACAACGACCTGTTCGCCAACCGCGATCAGGACTACACCAGCGGCGCCAAGCTCGCCTGGGCGTCGCCCAACGTGCGCAGTTTTGCGGACGACGACTGCCTGCCACCGTGGTTGCAGCAAGCCGGGCGATTGTTTCGACAGGTCTATCCGCTCGCCGTGGACGAGGGCAACGTGATCGTCACCTTCGGACAGGCGATGTACACCCCGCGTGATCGCGCGGCGACCAGCCTGATCAGCGCTGATCGCCCCTACGCCGGCTGGACGTACCTCGGATTCGGTTTCAATACGCGCTCCAAGCGCCGGCTCGATTCGTACGAAATCAACCTCGGCGTGGTCGGGCCGTGGTCCCGCGCCAAGGAAATGCAGGATTTCATCCACCGCGTTCGGGGGTTCGACCGTTTTCAGGGCTGGAGCAACCAGCTCGGCAATGAGTTCGGCGCCCAGGTCGTCTATGAGCGCAAGTACCGCAGTGAGTTGCTCCAGTTTCCCGACCGGCACGAGGGCTTCGGCATGGATCTGATTCCGCACTTTGGCTGGTCGGTAGGCAACGTCGCGACGTACGGCAATGTCGGCTTCGAGCTTCGCGGCGGTTGGGGGTTGCCCGACGACTTCGGCACATCACCGATTCGACCTGCGGGTGACAATGCCGCGCCGCGAGCAGACAGCACCGTCCGCCAGTTCACACGCGACATCGGCGCCCACGTGTTTGCCTCCCTCGATGCCCGCGCGGTGGTGCGCAACATCTTTCTTGATGGCAATACGATTCGCGACTCGCATTCCGTACGCAAGGAGCGCATCGTGGCCGACGCGGCGGTCGGCGTGGCGGCCAACATTGGCAAGTACAAGATCGCCTACGTTCGCGTGTTCCGCACACGTGAGTTCGTCGGGCAATCTAGCGCACCGAGATACGGCGCCATCACCGTCTCCGGACCGCTGTAGCGCATGAACGCCGGCCAGTTGCAGGCGTTGCGTGCTGATCTGAAGCGCTACGCGGCGCAGACACCCTACGCGATCACGCGCCAGCACGCTGATGCAACGCTTGGGCTGCTTGATCGACACGCCAAGCCCTGGCAACGCGGTGTGCTCGAAGGACATTTGACGGCGTCGGCTTGGGTGGTGGATTGCACCGGCCGCTATGCGGCGATGATCCACCATCGCAAGCTCAATCGTTGGTTGCAACCCGGTGGACACATCGATGACAGCGACGCGTCGTGGCGCGCGGCCGCCGAGCGTGAGCTGCGCGAGGAGACTGGGCTCGCTCGCTTTGTTTCGCCGGCTGACGATGCGGCGCTATTTGACGTGGATGTACACGCGATACCTGCACGCGCAGACGAGCCGGCGCATTGGCATTACGACCTTCGCTATCTTTTTGTTGCGGATATCGAGGCCGGTGCGAACTCGGGGCAGTCGTTGGCGCTGAACGCTGAGGAGTCGCATGCCTGTCGCTGGTTTGCGCTCAGTGAGATGGTGAGCGACACCGCGTTCGGCGCCGAGACGCAACGCATGATTGAATTAACTCTCCGGCGCGCTGGTAGCGCCGCTTTTGTTTCCGGGGCCCACCGATGAATTCCACCCTGTTTCGCACGACCCTTTTGTTCTGCTGCCTCAGCGCGGCGAGCGCCGTCCACAGCCAGGTCTGGCCTGGTAAGCCGATCAAGTTCGTGGTGCCATTCGCCGCCGGCGGTGCCAATGATCTGATGGCGCGCGCGGCGGCAGAGGGCGCGTCGAAGGTGCTGGGGCAGCCCGTGGTGATTGACAACAGACCTGGGGCGGGTGGCACGCTCGGGGCCGACTCTGTGGTCAGGAGCGCACCGGACGGCTATACGTTTCTGATCAGTGCGGCCGGTGTGATCTCGAACCACATGATCAAGAAGTCGATGCCGTTCAAGGAGTCTGATTTGGTGCCGGTGGTCATGATTGCGCTGGCCCCGTCCATCATCGTGGCGCCGCCCAACGCGAGTTACGGCACGCTCAAGGAATTCGTGGAGGCGTCGAAAAAGAGCCCGGATGGATTCAACTTTGCCACCGCAGGCACCGGCAGCACGCCGCACTTCGTCGCGGAAATCTTGAAGAGCAAGTACGGCGCGAAGCTGCAGGTGGTGCCCTACAAGAGCGGCAACGAAAGCGCTACGGCCATCATGGCCGGTCAGGTGCACGCCACGAGCGAAGCCAGCATCGTTTCCTTGCCCAAGATCACCGGTGGCAAGATGAAGGCGCTGGCGAACACGTGGACGACGCGAATTTCGTCGTACAACCAGCTATCGACCGCGACCGAGCAGGGATTCCCCGAGGTCAAGATCGCTCACTGGGCGGGCGTGCACGCACCCGCCGGCGTCGCGCCCGACATCCTGGACAAAGTGGCCGCTGCCGTCGACGCCGCGATGAAAATGCCGGAGATTGCCAATCGCCTGAAGTCATCAGGTATTGAGCCGGTGGGCGGCACACGCGCGTCGTTCGTGCAATTTGTAGCCGAGGAAAAGGCGCGCCTCGCGGCGGTGGTGAAGGTTTCAGGCATGAAAGAGGACTAGGCGTTGAGCAATTCAATCAAACGCATCGTCGTCTACTGCGGTGCGAACGTCGGCAATAACCCGGCGTACAAGGCTGCCGCCATTGAGGTCGGGCGTACGCTGGCGGAGCAGGGGATCGGGCTGGTCTACGGCGGCGGCGGCGTGGGCCTCATGGGCACGATTGCTGATGCGGCGTTGGCTGCGGGCGGCGAAGTCATTGGCGTGATTCCCGAGGCGCTCAAGGCGCTCGAAGTCGAGCACAAGGGGTTGACCACCATGCACGTGGTGCCCGACATGCACAGCCGCAAGGCGATGATGCTCGGGTTGGCCGATGCCGTGATTGCAATGCCGGGGGGCTTCGGTACGCTGGACGAGTTGTTCGAAGCGCTGACCTGGAGCCAGCTTGACTACCATCGCAAGCTCTGCGGTCTGCTCAACGTGGCGGGTTACTACGACCACCTGATCGCATGGATTCGCCATTCCGTCGAAGTCGGTCTGGTCAAGGCCGTGAATCATGAGTTGATCGTGCATGGCGCGACAGTGCACGAGTTGCTCGATGGCCTGCGTACGCGTCCGTTCCCGCTTGCGCAGAAGTGGATGGGGCGATAAGTCTTAGGGCGGCAAGTCAGCCTCATTGCAGCGCCACGCGCTCCGCTGCATGACAAAATGCACGCATGCGGCTCAACATTCCCACCACGCTGACCTGGATTCGCATCGCGCTGATCCCTGCCTTTGTCGGCGTGTACTACCTGCCGCACGACTGGCTAACGCCGACGCAACAAAACTGGACCGGCGCCTGGATCTTCACGATTGCCGCAATCACCGATTGGGCGGATGGTTTTGCCGCGAGACGCCTCAAGCAGGGGTCGGCGTTTGGTGCCTTTCTGGACCCAGTGGCCGACAAGCTGATGGTGGCCGCTGCCTTGCTGCTGCTGGTGCAAATGAAGCGTGCCGATGCGGTGCTGGCGTTTGTCATCGTAGGTCGCGAAATTGCAATCTCCGCGTTGCGCGAATGGATGGCCAAGATTGGTCAGTCAAGAAGCGTCGCCGTGAACACGGTGGGCAAGTTCAAGACCGCGGCACAGATCACCGCGTTGATTGCGCTCCTGCTCTACGAACCCTTCTTTCCCGGCATTCCCACGCCATTGCTCGGCACCGTGGCGCTCTGGATTGCTGCGGGCCTGACCCTTTGGTCCATGTTCTATTACCTCAGGCTGGCGTGGCCGCACCTGAGCAAACCGCAACCGATAATCGAGAAGCAGGACGACGTTCGATAGCGGACGCGAGGGCTCCCTCGTTTGCGCAACGTGCGGACTTGTGGCTATAATTCAAAGCTTCGATTCCCCGATAGCTCAGTCGGTAGAGCGCCGGACTGTTAATCCGTAGGTCCCTGGTTCGAGCCCAGGTCGGGGAGCCAAATCGAAGTCGAACAAGCCCGCGTCCAGCGGGCTTTTTCGTTACGTGCAGTCGGATCATCGCACAGCTCTCCGCCAATGTCGGTGAAGCGCTTGTCAACGAAATGAACTCCGAACTGGCGAAACTGCGCAAGTAGTTTCCGGTACGGATGACCTCTCCCCGTGGTGGGAGAGGGTTCTGGATGCGACACTTGAGGTCATGGTTTTCCGACCGCATTCGGGCGTCGCATGCAGAGCCAATGTGTGTGTCGGAGCGCACGCGGGCGGTCATTGATGGGCGGAGTGATGAGCAAAACACGAATCGCGATCGCGGGCGCAGGCCTCATCGGCCGTAGCCACATCAGTGTCGCGCAGGCTAGCGCAACGGTCGAACTGGTCGCCATCGTCGATCCGTCACCGGGTGCGCAAGCCGTCGCAACGGCTGCGGGCGTTCGGCTCTATCAGGATCTTGGCGACATGCTGCTCCACGAAAGGCCGGGAGGTGTCGTCCTGGCGACACCTAACGCGCTACACGTGCCTCAGGCACTGCAATGCGTCGAAGCGGGTGTTCCCTGTTTGGTGGAAAAGCCCATCGCGCCCACCGTTGCCGAGGCAGAGACCCTGGTCGCTGCGGTCAAGGAGCGCGGAGGGCGTGTGCTGATTGGTCACCATCGCGCGCACAGCCCGATCATGGCCAAGGCGCGCGAAGTCGTTCAGTCCGGTCAGCTCGGGCGCGTTGTGGGTGTCATGGGTAGTGCCACGTTTTTCAAGCCCGATCACTACTTCGCCGATGGTCCGTGGCGCCGCGAAATCGGTGGCGGCCCGATTCTGATCAACATGATCCACGAAGTGCACAACTTGCGCATGTTGTGTGGCGAGGTGACCGCAGTGCAGGCGATCAAGTCGCACGCGGTGCGTGGCTTCGCGGTCGAAGACACCGTGGCGATTACGCTGCAATTCGCTGGTGGCGCACTCGGCAGTTTTTTGCTCTCGGATGTTGCGGCGTCGGCACGCAACTGGGAGCACACGTCCCAGGAGAACAAGGCCTATCCAACGTACGCCGATGAGGACTGCTACGTGATCAATGGCACGCAGGGCAGCCTGTCCGTGCCGACCATGCGCATCAAGACCTATCCGCGCGGCGAAGATCGGTCGTGGTGGAAGCCCTTCGAAGTTGGCGTCGTCGGCCTGGTACGCGAAGACCCCCTCGTGCGACAGATGGAACACTTTGGCGCTGTCGTGCGTGGTGAGGCCGAACCAATTGTTTCGGCACGCGACGGGCTCGAAAACCTTCGGATCACTGAGGCCATCACGCGCGCCGCTGAGACTGGCGCCCTGGTCCGTCTCTAACCCGACCGCGGCATGCACCGCGTCCCCTTGTCGATTTCATGATTACCGGCAACACAGAACTCATCGCTCACATCGGCTACCCAACGCACAGTTTCAAGGCGCCGATGATCTACAACCCGTACTTTGACAGCATTGGCGTGAACGCCTGCGTCGTGCCCATGGGTTGCAAGCCCGAGGATTTCCCTGCCTTTCTTCGTGCACTGTTTTCTGTCACCAATATCCGCGGTGCGTTGATCACGATGCCGCACAAGGTCGCTGTCGTGGATTTGCTCGAGCGTGTGACACCGACCGTGGCCGTCGCTGGCTCGTGCAACGCGGTACGGATCGGCGCTGACGGCAAGCTTGAGGGTGACATGTTCGACGGTGAAGGCTTCGTCCGCGGCGTCAAACGCAAGGGCATTGCCGTCTCCGGTGCAAGTGTGCTCGTCGTTGGCTGCGGTGGTGTGGGTTCCGCCATTGCCGCGTCGTTCGCTGCAGCAGGCGTTTCCCGCCTCGCGCTGTTTGACGTGAACACCGAGTCGATGCTTGCGCTCGCGGCGCGCTTGCGCCAGCACTATCCCGCCATCGAGGTGCTGACGGGTAGCAACGACCCTGCTGGCTTCAATATCGTATTGAATGCGACGCCCATGGGCATGAACCCGGGCGATCCCCTGCCGATGGATGTGTCGCGCATTGCGTCAAGCACGTTCGTCGGCGAGGTGGTGATGCGCGCAGAGACAACGGCTTTCCTTGCGGCGGCGCAGGCCCGGGGTTGTCAAGTGCAAGTCGGCACTGACATGCTGTTCGAGCAAATCCCGGCGTATCTCGAATACTTCGGTTTTCCCACGACGACGGCGGACGCGCTTCGCAGCGTCTCGACGATCAAATACGCGTGAGGCAGCGCGACGGGGCGCGTAGCCACGACGCCAATGCGCCCAGCGGCACCCCCCCACACTTAGCCGCGCGAAAGGCTCTCCAGCCAGCGTACGATGTCGGCGGCGCGCATGGCACCGGCCTGCCGGGCAATCTCGTTGCCGCCGCTGAACACCAGCAAACTCGGGATGCTGCGAATGGCGCATTGCCCCGCCGTGTATGGCTCAGCGTCGGTGTCGACCTTGGCAAATCGGACTCGCGGCAGTTGGTTGGCCGCGACTTCAAATTGCGGCGCCATCGTGCGGCATGGACCGCACCAACTTGCCCAGAAGTCCACAACGATCAGCCCTTCGGTGTGTTCGATGTAGGACTTGAACGTCAGATCGGTCAACGCGAAGGGTTCCGCTGCGGCGAGCGCCGTCTTGCAGACGCCGCACACCGGATTGTCCTGCAGCCGATCCTCAGGGACCCGATTGACCGCAGCACATTTTGGGCAGGCGAGGTGCATGCGTTCAGGCCCCAGCCTTCACACCCAACTTGCGCAGAATGCTCTCCATCAGGCACCAGCGAGTCAGCGCGCTTTGCAGCAGGTTGGCGCCGACGAACGCAGTGAACGCGAGCCACCACTGGCTAACGAAAATCGGACTGCCCGGTACGCCAAGCGCGAGGGACAGAAGAATGAAGGTGCCTGCGATGAGACGAACGATTTGCCATGAGGTCATGGAGTTGCTCCTTGAGTGGTTGCGGTTGACGGGTGGACGGCTGGCGTGGCCTCGCCGGTGATCGCTGACAGGCGATTGCGGTAAGCCACGTAGTAGAAGATGGGAATGACCACCAGCGTGAGGATGGTGGAAACGAAGATCCCGAAGATCAACGAGATGGCCAGACCGTTGAAGATGGGGTCATCGAGAATGAAGAAGGCGCCGAGCATGGCCGCGAGGCCCGTCAGCATGATCGGCTGCGCCCGGGTGATGGCCGAATGCACGATCGCGTCAGCAAAGGCAATGCCTGAGCGGACTTGCAGATTGATGAAGTCCACGAGCAGGATCGAATTGCGCACAATGATGCCTGCCAGTGCGATCATGCCGATCATGCTGGTCGCCGTGTACTGCGAGCCGAGCAGCGCGTGGCCCGGCATGACTCCGATGATGGTCAATGGGATGGGGGCCATGATGATCAGTGGTGTGAGGTACGAACCAAACTGTGCAACCACCAGCAGATAAATCAGGATCAGGCCCACGCCATACGCGGCCCCCATGTCGCGAAATGTCTCATAGGTGATTTGCCATTCACCGTCCCATTTGATCGCGTAGTCACGATACGCCTCGGCCGGAGGCTTGATGAAGTATTCGATCAGGCTGCCGCCGTTGGGTGTCTTGATAGCGGCGATGTCGCTGCGCATGCTGAACATTCCGTAGAGCGGCGAATCCAGCTTTCCGGCCATGTCGCCAACGACGAAATTCACGGGCAACAGATCCTTGTGATAGATCGGTTGCTCGCGCTCGGTGTCACTCACTGTCACCAGTTCGCGTACCGGTACGAGCTTGCCCTCGGCGCTGCGCACCGCCAGCTGCAGCAGCGCATCAATATCGCCATGGCGTTCGGCAGGCAGTTGCAACGTGGCGGCAGCCGGGTACTTGCTGCCATCGTGCAGATACGCTGTGGCCTCGCCGGCAAGACCGGCGCGCAGCGTGGTCACGATGGCCTGTTGCGGCACACCGAGCATGGCCGCCTTGCGACGGTCCACGATCAACAATTTCTTTGGCGCGATGGCGATGCTGCTGTCGTCGACGTCGACAAGTCCCGGGGTCTTGTCGAATACGGCGCGTACGGCTTTTGCCACCGCGCGCCGGCCTTCGGCCTCGGGGCCGTAGATCTCGGCCACGATGGGCGACAGCACCGGCGGGCCCGGTGGAACCTCCACGACTTTCACGTTGGCCGCAAACCGTGCAGCAATCTTTTGCAACGCCGGACGCACTCGCGTGGCAATGGCGTGGCTCTTTTCTTTGCGGTCGTGCTTGTCGAGCAGATTGACCTGAATGTCACCCACTTCGCCGCCCGAGCGCAGGTAGTACTGCCGCACCAGGCCGTTGAAGTTGATCGGCGCCGACGTGCCGGCGTAGGCTTGATAGTCGGTGACCTCGGGTACCGTGCGCAGATAGGCGCCGAGTTCATGCATCAGGGCTGCGGTCTGCTCCACGGGCGTGCCCGCTGGCATGTCAACGACAACCTGGAATTCACTCTTGTTGTCGAACGGCAGCATCTTGAGCTGAACCAGACCGACGACCGGGAGCAGCACCGAGATTGCGATCAGGGTCGCGACGCCGAGGCCAAGCAGCGTGCGGTTGCGGCCGCCGCGCTTTGCATCGAGCAGCGGGCGGAACACGCGTTCAAAGAGCGGTGCCAGCTTCGCGCTCAGACCATGTGCTGCTACGTGCGCGGTTTGCTGGCCGGTACCAGCCGCCTTCATCCAGAGTCGCGCGAGCCACGGGGTCACAACGAACGCAATGGCGAGGGACAGCAGCATGCCCATGCTGGCGTTGATCGGAATGGGACTCATGTACGGCCCCATGAGCCCTGACACAAACGCCATGGGCAGCAGCGCCGCGATCACCGTTAACGTGGCGAGGATGGTGGGTCCGCCCACTTCGTCGACCGCGCCCGGAATGATCTGCAACAAGGTCTTCCCGGGATGCAACTGCTGGTGACGATGAATGTTCTCCACCACCACGATGGCGTCGTCCACCAGGATGCCGATGGAAAAAATCAGCGCGAACAGCGACACGCGGTTGAGCGTGAAGCCCCATGCCCACGACGCAAACAGTGTCGCGGTCAGAGTGAGGATCACGGCGGCGCCGACGATCGCCGCCTCGCGTCGTCCCAGCGCAAAGAACACCAGTGCCACCACCGAGATCGTGGCGAATAGCAGCTTCTGGATCAATTTTTGCGCCTTGTCATTGGCGGTGGCGCCGTAGTTTCGAGTCTCTGCGACTTCGACGTCGGCCGGGATGACGGTGTTGCGCAGTGCGTCGACACGCTTCATCACTGCGTTCGCCACATCGATCGCGTTTTCCCCCGGCTTCTTGGTCACGCTGACTGTCACCGCCGGATACTCGGTCCCGGCTTTACCGTCGCGGTCTGCGGTGCCATGCCACACGTAGCGGCTGGCTGGCAGCGCGCCGTCGCGCACGGTCGCCACGTCACGCAAGAACACCGGCTTGCCGGCGCGTGCGTTGACCACCAGCTCGCCTACCTCCTGAGCGGACCGCAGGAAGGGGCCGGATTCAATCGCCACGGCGCGGTTCCCGCCAAGCAAGTCGCCGACGGGCAGGCCAAGATTGGCCGATTGCAGTGTATTGCGAAGGTCGTTGACGGTGACGCCAACGGCGGCCATCCGCGTGGGGTCAATTTCCACCACCACCGCACGGCCCGGGCCACCGGCCGTCACAACCTCACGTGTGCCATTGACCCGCTTGAGATCGGATTCCATGCTGTGTGCCACGCGCTCGAGGTCGAATGCGCTCGCGCTTTCCGTCTTGCTGAACAGGGTGAGGGTGACAATCGGCACATCATCGATGCCCTTTGGCTTGATGATCGGATCGAGCACGCCGAGGCCCTTGGGCAACCAGTCGGCATTGGAATTCACCGTGTCATACAGGCGCACCAGCGCCTCGGTGCGCCCGACGCCCACCTTGAACTGCACGGTAATCACGGCGAGGCCCGGTCGCGACACCGACATCACATGCTCAACGCCTGATATTTGTGACAGTACCTGTTCAGCGGGGCCAGCCACCATCTGTTCCACCTCCCGCACGGCGGCGCCGGGGAAGGGGATGAGCACATTGGCCATCGTGACGTTGATCTGCGGTTCTTCTTCGCGCGGCGTGACCATGACCGCGAATGCGCCCAACAGAAATGCGACGAGGGCGAGGAGCGGCGTGATCTGTGCGTTCTGAAAGAACGCGGCGATGCGTCCCGACACGCCCATCGTTGCGGCAGGGATCGGGTCCGGTACGTTGTGGTGTGACATACGTCAGCCCGCCTAGCGCACGCGAGCGGCCAACTGCGGCTCGGTGACGACGCGCTCGCCGTCGTTGAGGCCGGCAAGCACTTCGACGTTGTTGCCGTCGCTGCGGCCGAGGCGTACCTGGCGCAGCAGCGGCTGGTTGTTGCCCGAGAGCACGTACAGGCTGGTCAATTCACTGCGACGCACGATGGCGCTTGCGGGTACCGTAACGCGTTGTGCGGCGGCGGCGTTTTTCCCGGCAATCCATACGCGGGCGAACATGCCGGGCGCGACGCCACCCAGATCGGTCGGCAGATCGAGCCGTACCTGCGCGGTATGTGTTCCTGGATCTACCGTGGGCAAGACATGGGTACGGGTGGTGGCGGGCCACTGCGCGTCCGCAGGCCGGCCCGGCAGCTCGGCACGCGCGGCGAGGGGGCTGCTCGCCGACGCCGCGGCCAGGGCGCTGTGCGGTACGGCGGCGGTGACGCGCAGCGCGCTGGGGTCGTACAGGGTCAGCAGCGCACGCCCCGGCATGGCCATGTCGCCGAGCGTGACGGGCACCTCCGACACTACGCCGGCGTACGGCGCGCGAACGACGTGAAATCCCGTCTGCGTTCTGGCCGCACCGGCTTGTGCCAGTTGCGCGTTCACCTGAGCTGCCGTGGCCTTGAATTGCGCCTCTGCGCGTTCAAGGGCGGCCGGACTGATGTAGTTCTTCTGAAAGAGCTGCTGTTGCCGGGCCAGATCGGCTTTGGCCACGTCGAGCGATGCGCGCGCAGCCTGCACTTGCGCTTCGCTGGCGACGGCCGCCTGGTCCGCCGCCCGTGCGTCGATTCGTGCCAGCACTTGCCCAGCTTTCACGCGGTCGCCTGCCTTCACATCAAGCTGCACGATGGCACCGGGAACTTGTGCTGCGAGCACGGTCTGGCGTACCGCCTCGACCACACCGTCATAGGCGACCAGTTCGCCGCTGGCGGAGCTGCGCGCAATCACCGTCGGCAGCGACGCGCTTGCGCCCGGCGGGTTTGACGTAGCGACCGTGCTGGCTGCGGGTTGCGCCGCTGCGCCCGACGTGGTGAGTGTCAAAGTGAGCGCCGTGATGGCAGCCGCAGTTATCGCGCGCTGCAAGCGGTTGGGTGACGTGCCGGGCTGAAGCTGAGTGGGGAACATTGGCGTGGTGCTTTACTGCGTTGTCGTTCTTGTTGTATTATTTGCGCAAGTAGTTAAATAGTCAAGTGCGTAATTGTGAAGTTGATCAAATATTTCTTGATCGCGACCATTTGAGGCATCATCGTGACTTTGTACGCCGCCCGGTGCCCGATCATGGATGGACTGCCCCCCGAAGCGCTCACGCAAGTTGCCGCCTATTTCCAGGCGCTGTCGGAACCGACCCGTCTGCAGATCCTCAATCTGTTGCGCGAGAAGGAGCGCAACGTCGGTGAACTGGCCGAACTCTGCGGTTACACCTCCGCCAACATTTCGCGGCACCTCAGCCTGTTGATGCAGCATGGACTGGTGTCCAGGGAAAGCCGTGGCAACAGCGCCTACTACCGAATTGCCGACGCGTCGATCTACGAACTCTGCGATTTGGTGTGCGGCAATATCAGCCGCAAACTCGAACGCCAGGCGCAGGGGCGCGCACTGTTTGCGGGCGTGGCGCCACCCAGGTAGCCCTGCACGACTCGTGGCGATGCTCTGCGACAATCGGTGCCATGGGAACCCTTTATCTGGCGCGCCACGGGCAGGCCTCGTTCGGCGCTGACGACTACGATCAACTCAGCCCGTTGGGCACCCAGCAAAGCCGGCGTCTGGGGGAATATTTTCGCGAGCGGGAGCAACGCTTCGGCGCGGTGCTGACCGGCACCTTGAAGCGGCACCAACAGACGTGGGCGGGCATCGCGGACGGCATGCGCCAGGACGTGCCAGCCCCCGGCCCTTTCGTCACGCCGGATCTCAACGAATTCGATGCCGAGGCCATCATCCGGGCCGTCCATCCCGGGCCGCTGCGCAAACCGGAAACCGCGGCGGATGTTCGCGCTCATTTCCGCCTGTTGCGCGACGGGCTGCTGGCCTGGATGCAGGGCCGGACGGCGCCGTCAGGCATGATGGCCTACACTGCTTTTCGTGCCGGTGTGGCGCGTGTGCTGGATCGGGTGCGCGCCGAGCATGCCGACGATGACGTGTTGATCGTCTCCAGTGGGGGCCCGATCTCGACCGCCATCGGTCTGGTGCTGGGTACGGCGCATGAAGCAACGATTGATCTCAACATGCGCATGCGCAACAGTGCCGTGACCGAGTTTGCGGTGACGCCAAAGCGGCACACCTTGATCACCTACAACACACTGCCTCACCTCGACACGCCCGCGCATCGGGCGTGGGCGACGCACGCATGACCGCGATGAGCGCACCGACCGAACAAGGCCGTGCCGAGTCGGGCACGGACGACCGGCCACCTGCGGGCTTTCAGCCCGTGGACCTCGGGGTGGGATTTGCCACCCACAACACCCGTTTCTTCGGCTGCTGGCGGGATGATCGGCTCAGGCTGGGCTTTCGCGTGTCGCCCCGCCTCACTAACCTGCGCGGTGGCCTGCACGGCGGCATGCTCGCCACGTTTGCCGACATGCTGTTGCCGTACGCCATCATGTATCAAGGCCTTGGCCACCGGCGATTTCTGCCCACCATCAACCTGCAGGTCGACTACATCGCACCGGCCGGCGTAGGCGCCTGGATTGACGGCGAAGCGGACGTCCTGAAAGTCACGCGCAGCATGGCGTTTGCCCAAGGCAAAGTGTTTGCCGACGGCAAGCTCATCGCTCGCGTCGGCGGCATCTTCAAGCTGGGCGATGCGTTCCCGGATGGCGAGGGCAACTTCCTCCGGTTCGCGCCGCCCCCCAACAAGGCGACGTAGTCGCCACCTGAGCGACGGCCGGGGCGCGCGCGTCGGAGTGTCGCCGCGCTACGCCAGCAAGAGCGCCGCGATGCCGAGCAGGGCCGGCACCGCTTGCACGTAGAGGATGCGCTTCGATGCGGTCGCCGCGCCGTACAGCCCGGCGATCAACACACAGACGAGGAAGAACAGTTTGATCTCGAAGCCCGCGGCGTCATCTTTGACCAGGCCCCAGATCAGCCCGGCGGCGAGAAAGCCGTTGTACAGGCCCTGATTGGCGGCGAGCGTTTTTGACTGCTGCGCGAAATCGGCCGTGATGCCGAACGCCTTCTGGCCCTTGGGCGTCGTCCACAGGAACATCTCCAGGTACACGATGTAAATGTGAATCAGCGCAACCAGTGCGACGATGCCATTGGCGAGCAGTTTCATGATCAATCCTCCAGAATGGACGCAGCAGAATGGACGCGGAAGTTGGGTGCCGGCGCCGACGGTGGTGCCCACGCCAAGTACTATGGCTTTTTCGTGCTAACGACGATTCTATGGTCATTCAAGACCATTTTCCTCACGAGTCGACTTTGCCAAAAATCGGCGGCTATCGACCGCTGGACGGTGGTAAATGGCAAAAAGCTGATAGCCGACAACCGCAGCGTTTGCGTCCCCGATTTGCGCGCGCTGCGTCGGGTCGCGCGCCTATCTGCGTTCGAGCGCGAGAGAGACGAGGGTTGAAACCAGTTCACCGTAGCCAATCCCTGCCGCACGCCACAGCTCGGGGTACATCGAGGTCTTGGTGAAGCCGGGCATGGTGTTGACTTCGTTGAGAAAGAGCTCGCCCGTGGCTTCGACGTAGAAAAAATCGACGCGCGCCAGGCCCGCGCAATCCAGCGCGCGGAACGCGGCAATCGCCAGACGGCGCGCACGCTCGGCAATCTCGGAGGGCACCTGTGCGGGGATATGCATCTCGGCGCGGCCTGCGGTGTACTTCGTTTCGTAGTCGTAGAACTCGCTGTCGAAGGTCAGCTCACCGACCGGGCTTGCCTTGGGCTCGTCGTTGCCGAGTATGCCCACCTCAATCTCGCGCGGCTTGCCCGCCCCGGCGCCGGCCGCGGTTTCGACGATCACGCGCCGGTCGTGTTCCAGCGCCAGACGCAACGCCACGCGCAGCTCGGCATCGTCGCGTGCCTTCGAGATGCCCACACTCGAACCCAGGTTCGCAGGTTTCACGAACAGCGGGAACGGCAGCGCGTGGAGGCGCTCAATCACGGCCTCGGGCGCGCTGGCGAACTCGGCGCGCGTCACCAGCAGGTAGGGCACCTGCGCAATGCCGTGCGCGGCGAGCACGGCTTTCGCCATGACCTTGTCCATGCAGACGGCGCTGCCGAGCACGCCGGAGCCGACGCAGGGAATGCCCGCGAGCTTGAGCATGCCCTGTACCGTGCCGTCCTCACCATTCGGGCCGTGCAGGATCGGGAACACCACGTCGTAGCCTTCCGCCGCACGCGCCTGATGCAGCACCAGCTCGCCGCCCGAGGGCGCGCTACCGCGCTCCAGCGCGCGACGCGACTCGGCTGCCGGCAGCCACCGGCCCTCGCGCGAAATCACCACGCTGGTGACTTCAAACCGGTCATCGGGCAACGCCGCAAGGATGCTGCGCGCGCTGTTGATCGAGACTTCATGTTCTCCGGACTGACCGCCGGCAAGGACGAGGACGCGTGTTTTCTTCATGGCAGGGATTTTAGGTGGCGCGTCGCCCCCGGCGTCCCGGTCTGCCCCGCATAGACCACACGCTCATCCACCGCGTAGAGCACGCACTTTGCGCCCGTGGTGCGGCCACCGCCGTTGCTCCTGCAGCGCGCGAGTGCCACGTCCACCGAATTCGGATCGTTCGCCGCCCAGGCCCAGTGCAGGCCGTTTGCGGAGACCGCAAACGCGCGCGGCAGCGCAGCCTGTTTGAACAGCGCGAAATCACGCCGCGCCACCGCGTTGCGCACCGGCAAACGATCGGCCTGATCGAGCGTGGCGAACGCGGAGGTTGGATACTGCACGCGCCGCGCGCCGTAAAGCAGGTGGGATGCATCCGGGCTGGACCACAGTGTCTGCGCCGTGACGATGCCCTGTGCCAGCGCGTGGGTGGCAATCTTTTCGCATTGCTGCGGACGCACCGACTCGTTGCCCTGACACAGCACCGTGGCCTGCCCGAATCGCGACGCCGCCGCCGGTGGGTAGAAGCGCACGTCGCCGGCCCGCCGCTCGATCGCGATCCAGCGCTTCACCAGCGCCGGGTCGGCCTTGCCATCGGTAAATTTGAGCGTCCATTGCAGCAGGTCGTTTTTCTCCACCGCTGCGATGTTCAATTTCCCGAAATCGTAGTGCCCATGAAAGCCCACGTAGGTCAGGCTCGCCGGGTAGTCGTCGGAGAACAAGCGCTGCCGTCCGCCCAGAAACAGCCGCGAGCAGGACGAGACGCAATGGCCCGACACCACCGTCGTCACGCCCTTCCCGCGGAACAGTTCGCCCAGCCGATAGCCCGTCCAGCTATTCCCGCCCATCGAGTTGCGCAGCACCACATGCGTGATGGCGGGAGGTTGGGCGAACTCCGCTTGCACCGCATCGAGATCACGGCGGACAACCTCGCCCGAGAGGATCAGTGTGGTGCCGTCGCGATGCAAAGTCATGGCGTCGACTGTTGCA
The DNA here is from genome assembly GCA_016790165.1 of Burkholderiales bacterium. Taxonomy (GTDB): domain Bacteria; phylum Pseudomonadota; class Gammaproteobacteria; order Burkholderiales; family Casimicrobiaceae; genus Casimicrobium. The sequence continues at coordinate 14,017 of JAEUPL010000036.1, read as the reverse complement.
ATGCCTGCCAGCGGCATCGCTGCGAGCGCCAGTGATGCCGCGCCAAGTGCACGAGCGTTCACTCGCGGCGGTTGTGGCGTCAGATGGTTTCTCGGTGCCGGCACTTCTTAACCGAAGAACAGATATGCCACCCAGATCGCCGCCAGCACGCCCGCCAGATCGGCGAGCAGGCCGTACGCAACGCCATAGCGCACTTTGGCGATGCCGACCGAGCCGAAGTAGAGCGCGATGATGTAGAGGGTAGTGTCCGACGAGCCTTGCATGATGCTGGCCAGCCGTCCCACGAAGGAGTCGACGCCGTAGGTTTTGATGGCGTCGATCATCATGGCCCGGGCACCGCTGCCGCTCACCGATTTCATGAGTGCGGTCGGCAGGGCGCCAACGAAATCTGCATTCACGCCGAGCGACGCGAACATCCAGGCAGCGCCCTTGACCAGCATCTCCAGCAGCCCGGAATTGCGCAGCACACTGATCGCCACGAGCATCGCAACGAGGTAGGGGATGATGGTGATCGCCGTCTGCACCCCGTCCTTGGCCCCCTCGATGAACGCCTCGTAGACATTGATCTTGCGCTTCAGCCCCAACGCGAGGAACGCCACAATGATGCCGAACAGGATGACGTTGGACGCAATCAGCGAGACGGTTTCAATCTGCGCCTTGTCGAGCTGCGTGGTCATGAGCCATACCATCAGCGCCAAGGCCAGGGCGATACCGCCCAGCCAGCCAAGCAACACGCGGTCCAGCAGGCTGATGCGCTGCTTCACGCAGCAGAGGATGATCGCCACTGCGGTGCCGACGTACGTGGCGATCAGCGTTGGAATGAAGATGTCGGTCGGGTTGGCGGCGCCGAGCACTGCGCGCTGGGCGATGACGGACAGCGGAATCAGCGTCAGCCCGGCGGTCTGAATCACCAGAAACATCAACTGCGCGTCGCTCGCCGTGTCTTTTTGCGGATTCAATTCCTGCAGGCTCTTCATCGCCTTCAGGCCGAGCGGTGTGGCGGCGTTATCCAGGCCGAGGAAATTGGCCGAGTAATTCATGATCATGTGCCCGTTGGCGGGATGGTCGCGCGGCACGGACGGAAAGATCCGGGCAAAGAACGGAGCGATCCAGCGGCTCACGATTGCGATGGCGCCTGCCTTCTCGCCAACCGCCAGAATGCCCAGCCAAAACGTCATCACACCCGCGAGCGGTAGCGAAATGTCCATCACGGCGACCTTGGCGGCGGAGAAGGTGCCGTCGGCGATTCGCTTGAACACGGTGGCATCACCCAGCACCAGCCACTGCACCAGCGCTGCCACAAAGCCAACGATGAAAAATCCGGTCCAGAGGTAGGTGAGCGTCATGGTCATGAGGTTTTACTATGAGCCACACGCCGACGCGTCGTGTCGTGTCGCATGCCGGGCTTTCGCCGCGCGCCGCGCTGGCTTGCACGAGTGATAAAACTGCCCCATGACGTCGCTCCACGGAGATGTCCTCACACCCACCGGCTGGATTCGCGGCCGCCTTGATGCGGACGCCGCGAGCGGGCGCATTGCAGCCATTCACGGCGCGGCCGTGACTGAAGCCGAGGTGCGCAGCACCTCAGAGGCGCTGCTGATTCCGGGGTTTGTCGATCTGCACGTGCACGGCGGCGGTGGGGCCGACATCATGGACGGTGCCGACGCAGCGCGTACCGTGGCGGCAACACATTTGCGCACAGGTACGACGACACTCCTCGCCACCACCATGACGGCGCCGCGAGCGGAGCTGGAGCGTGCCTTCGCCGGCATCGCAGCCGTTTCCCAGCAGCAGGGCGCCGAGGCCTATATCGCTGGCGTGCATCTCGAAGGGCCCTTCATCAGCGAAGCCAAGCTCGGAGCGCAACCCAATTTCACGCGTGCCGTGACACTCGACGAAGTCGCTGCACTGCATTCCATTGTTCCGATTCGCGTCCTGACGCTGGCGCCCGACGTGCCGGGGCAGGCTGAGGTGATCCCCGCGTTGACGGCAATCGGTATTCGCGTGCAACTCGGGCACACCGACGCCACCTATGAGAACGCGCGCGCGGCGCTGGCCGCTGGGGCGACCGGATTCACGCACTTGTTTAACGCCATGAGCGGCTTGCATCATCGCGCGCCCGGCGTGGCCGGTGCGGCGTTGGCGCACGCGGCGCATGCTGAAATCATTCCGGACCTCCTGCATGTGCATCCCGGCGCCATTCGCGTCGCGTTGCGCTGCATCGCGGGGCTCTATTGCGTGACAGACTCCACGGCGGCTGCCGGTATGCCCGATGGCGAATACCGTTTGGGGCGGCAACTCGTTACCCGCTGTATGGGTGGGGTGCGGCTGGCCGACGGCACGCTGGCGGGTTCCGTGCTTACCATGGAACAGGCGTTTCGCAATCTGGTGAATGTGCTCGGTCTCGATCTCGCCGAGGCATCGCGTCGCACGGCAACCGTTGCGGCCGACTATGTTGGCTTGCACGATCGGGGGCGACTCGCGGTCGGTGCGGTGGCGGATGTGCTGACCCTGGATCGTGATCTCACATTGCGCAGTGTGATGCGCGCAGGGCGGTTGTGTGATTGAGCACCAGGGCGAGCCCCAATCGTCGCAGATGCAGATCGAGGCGCGGGACTCGCCCGGCGTGTCCGCGCGGCTGATGGAGCGCAGCGGTCCGGCCATTCAGTCGCTGGCGGCGGCGTTGCGCAGGATTTCACACCCGCAGGTGCTGACGGTCGCGCGCGGCAGCTCAGACCACGCGGCGAGTCACCTCGCGTATCTGCTGCTATCGCGCCTGGGTTGGGTGGCGGCGTCGCTGCCGCCCTCGGCCGTCACACTGCATCAGGCGCCCATCGGCGGGCCGCAGGTGGCGGCGCTTGCGCTGTCGCAGTCGGGACAGAGCCCGGACCTGGTCGCCGCTCTGAGCCATCTGCGCGCGCGTGGCGCACTGACGGCGGCGTTTGTCAACGCGACCGCATCACCGCTGGCCGCCGCAGCCGAACACGTTGTGGATCTTTGCGCGGGGCCGGAGCAGAGTGTCGCGGCCACCAAAAGCTTCATCGCGGAGTTGGTTGCCGGTCTCTGCCTCTTCGCAGAGCTGGCCGACGATGATGCTGTGCGCCGCGCGTTGCCTGCGCTGCCCGGACTGTTGCAGCGCGCGGTGCTGGCCGATTGGTCGACTGCCGTTGATCAGTTGCGTACCGCGGATCGCCTGTTCGTCATCGGGCGCGGCGCCGGGTTGGCCATCGCGGCAGAGATGGCGCTCAAGTTCAAGGAGGTGTGTGGCATTCAGGCCGAGGCGTTCTCCGGGGCGGAGGTGAGACACGGGCCCCAGGCGCTGATCGAAGCGGGTTATCCTGTGCTAATTCTTGCGGTGCGTGGGCCGGAGCAGGCGGGGTTGTTGCGTTTGGCGGGCGATTTGCAGCGGCGCGGTGCGCGCATTTTGATCATGGCGCCGCAAGGTAGCCTGCACGTTGAATGCCCTGCGGCGACGTGGGTCGACATCGCTACATCCACTGGCGCGGCGGAAGGCTCGGCAATGTTTGATGCGGCGAGCGCGATTCAGAGCTTCTATCTGATGGTCGAAGCATTGGCGCGGTCGCGAGGTCTCGAGCCGGATCACCCCCCGCACCTGGCGAAAGTCACGCGAACCACATGACACGGGCTTCGAATCGATGTCTGCCATGAAACGGAAAATTCTCGCCACCGAGCGGCCCAGCGCCGACCACGTTGACCTCGATACCTATCCGGTCGAGCAACTCGTTGCAGCGCTGGCGGCTGATCAGGCGCGTGCGGCGACGGCAGTTCAACGTGCTGGGGCTGATCTCGCACGCGCGGTGGCGAGCGCCGTGCCACGGATCAAGGCCGGAGGGCGCCTGATCTACGCCGGCGCCGGCACATCCGGTCGCCTCGGCCTGCTCGATAGTGTGGAGCTGTATCCGACCTTTGCCTGGCCCGCGGAGCGCTCTCTTGCATTGCTGGCGGGCGGTGCTGGGGCGGTTTATCGCGCGGTCGAGGGGGCGGAAGACAACGCCGAGCAGGGCGCGCTAGACGTTTCGCGACTCGCACCGACCGCCAACGACGTGGTCATTGGCATTGCCGCCTCGGGCACCACGCCGTATGTGCTGGGTGCGTTGCGGGCGGCGCGCGAGGCCGGTGCGCTCACCATCGGTATCGCGAACAACGCCGATTCGCCCGTCTGCGCGCAGGCGCACGTGGGCGTGACACTGGACACCGGGCCCGAGATGGTTTCCGGCAGCACCCGGCTCAAGGCGGGCACGGCGCAGAAGATCGCACTGAATACCTTTTCCACTGCGTTGATGGTGCGGTTGCACAAGGTCTACGGCAACCTGATGGTTGATCTGGTGCCCACCAATGCCAAACTGCTCGCACGCGCGATCCGTCTGACTGCACTCGCCACCGGGGCCGAAGAGAGCGTCGCAGAGTCCGCGTTGAAAGCCTGTCGCTATCGCGTGAAGACGGCCATCGTGATGATCGTTCTTGACGTCGATGCGTTGGCCGCCCAGCAGCGGCTGGCTGATAACGACGGTGATGTGCGCGCCGCGCTCGCCCGCTGAGCTGACGGCGCTGAATCGGGCCCATCGACGTGTCTGTTGCAGAGCCGCTACCTGAACCGCGCAACGCATCGCGTTTGCGCTCGCTTGACGTATTCCGCGGTTTCACCATTGCCGCGATGGTGCTCGTGAATAATCCCGGCGACTGGTCGCACATCTATCCGCCGTTGCGCCATGCCGCGTGGAATGGCTGCACGTTCACCGACTGGATTTTCCCATTCTTCCTCTTCATCGTTGGCGTGTCGATGGCGTTGTCAATTGATCGCGCGCGGACGACAGGGGTCTCACCCCGCACGTTGCTGTTGAAACTCTGGCGCCGCTCGCTGCTGATTGTGGCAATTGGTCTCGCCCTGAACTTCATCCCCGCGTTCGACGTCTCCACCTGGCGACTCCCGGGTGTGTTGCAACGCATCGGACTCTGCTCAATGATCGCTGCCCCGGCAGTGCTGGTGTGGCGGAGCCGTGGTCTGGGGGTGCTTGCGTTGTGTTTGCTCGCAGCCTACGCATTGGTGATGCTCACCGTGCCGGTGCCCGATGTCAATGGCGTGGTCATCGCTGGGGCGCTCGAACCGGGCCGTGATGTGGGGGCGTTTATCGATCGACGCCTGCTGGGTGGGCATCTGTGGTCGCAGTCGAAAACCTGGGATCCGGAAGGTCTGCTCAGTACGCTACCTGCGGTGGCGACGCTGCTCATGGGGGCACTGACCGGACGTTGGCTGTTGACCCAGCGGGCACCCGCAGTGACCGCAGTGTGGATGATGCTTGCCGGGTTGATCTCTCTGTATGTCGGCGTGGTCCTCGACACGTTGCTGATGCCCACTAACAAGTCGCTGTGGACACCGTCCTACGTGGCGTACACCGGGGGATGGGCGCTGCTCCTGCTGGCGGCCAGCTACTGGTTGATCGATGGCTGCGACCAAGATTGGGTCCGCCGGCGAGCCACGCAATGGCTGCGCCCGTTCGAAATTTACGGCGTGAACGCGCTATTCGTATTCGTCGTCTCCGGTCTGATTGCGAAGGCATTGGCAACGATCAAGTTCACATCCGTCGTCACTGGCGAGGTGGCCACGGCGGCGGGCGCCGCAGCCACGACGGTGTCGCTGAAAGCGTTGCTGTATGGCGCGATTAACCGGGGCTGGCTCGAGCCGGTGAACGCATCGCTGACCTTCGCGCTCTGTTTTAACGCGCTGATGTTCCTGCTGGCGTATGGACTTTGGCGCCGGCGGATTTTCATCAAACTATGACGCGCGGGTTGCACCGTCTGTTCGCATTGGTTCTGGGCTGTAGCGTATTGCTCGGGCTGGTCGGCTGCGCGTCCCGGGGCGTGCATGGCGGTCGCGATAGTGCGGAACCGCCGCCGCTGCCACGCGAGTTCCGTGGTGTCTGGATCGCCACGGTGGCAAATATTGACTGGCCGAGCCAGCGCGGGTTGCCGGTGGCTGCTCTACGCGCCGAGATGCAGCGCGCAATCGATACCGTTGAGCGGCTCAAACTCAACGCGATCATCCTGCAGGTGCGACCGGCCGCCGACGCAATTTACCCGTCGGCGCTTGAGCCGTGGTCGGAGTACCTCAGTGGCGAACAAGGGCGTGCTCCCGCGCCGGGGTACGACCCGCTGGCGGAATGGATTGCCGCTGCGCATGCGCGCGGGATCGAGCTGCACGCCTGGTTCAATCCGTTTCGGGCGCGGCATTCGAGTGCGAAGTCCCCGCCGGCAGCCACGCACGTCAGCCGCATCATGCCTGACGCCGTAAAGCGCTATGGCGACATGCTGTGGATTGACCCAGGCGACGACGCTGCTGCCCGGCATTCACTGAATGTGATTGCCGACGTCGTGCGCCGATATGACGTCGACGGGGTGCACGTCGATGACTACTTTTATCCGTATCCGGTACCGGCGGCGTCGGTGCCCGCGACCCCCGCGCCTGTTTCCGCTGTGCCCGTCCCGAATGCACCGGTGGCACCGAGCGCGGCCGGCACGCCAGCGGAGAGCGCAGCGCCGCGCGACGAACCCTTCCCGGACGAGCCGTCCTGGTTGCGATATCAGGGTAGCGGCGGTCGTATGAGCCGCGAGGATTGGCGCCGCGAAAACGTCAGCCGTTTTGTCGCCGCGCTTTACCGGGAAGTCCACGCCATCAAGCCGGGGCTCAAGGTGGGTATCAGCCCGTTCGGCGTGGGTCGCCCTGATCGCCGTCCGCCGGGCATTTCCGGGTTCAGCCAGTACGACCGCATCTACGCCGACGTGGAACGGTGGCTCGCCAACGGCTGGCTCGACTACCTGGCCCCGCAACTGTACTGGCCCATCGCGCAAACTGCGCAAGCGTTTCCCGTTCTGCTGGACTACTGGACCCAATCGAATGTTCGCGGGCGGCATATCTGGCCGGGCTTGTTCACCAGTCGAATCGATGCCAGCGAGAAATCGTGGTCGCCGGACGAAATCACTCAGCAAATTGCCACGCAGCGCAGTCGGGTGGGCGCGACTGGGCACCTGCATTTCAGTCTCGCCGCGCTCAATGAAAACCGCCGTGGCGTGAGCGACGTGCTCGCGCGTGGGTCTTACGCCACTCGCGCCTGGGTGCCGGCAACGCCATGGCGGGTGCCACCGCGCGTCTTGCCGCCGCAGGCGCCCCTGCTGGCTTTGCAATGCGGTGATTCGGCGCCCGGCGCATCCTGTCGTATCGCAGTCGCGATAAATGTTTCCGACGAGCGCGAACGCGCAAGCATCAAATCGGGTGCGCTCTGGCTCGGCTACGGCGATGCCAGCGAACCCGTGCAGCGGGTACCGTGGACTGCGCCAGAGCCGTTGTTGACGGCGTTGCCGCGCACCACAATCGAACGGACGGTGCCCGCGTTCGACGGCAGGGGCCAGCCGCTGCGTCGGGTGGCTGCGAGTTGGCTGGATCGGCATGGCCGCGAGGGTCCGCGTTCCGTGGTGACGCGATGATCGCCCAGCCGATGAAGCACCAGTTCGCGCTCGGTGTCGATGTGGGTGGAACGTCATCGCGCTGGGCGCTGATGGACTCGGCAGGGAGCGACATTGCGCACGGCGATGGGCCGGGCTTCAGCGGGGCCGAGCTTCTGGCGCCAACCGGGTTTGACCGGGTCAGGCAATGTGTTGAGCAGCTGGCGTCGACCGTACCAGCGGGGGCCGACTCGGTTTACGCCGGTGTGACGGGTATCGGGGCCGGCAGCGCGGCATTGCAATCGATATTTGCGCGGGCATTCAGATTGCCCGACGCTGCGGTGTCGATTGCGAGTGACGTGGAGATCGCTTGTCGTGCAGCGTTTACGCCGGGTGAGGGGTATCTCGTGTACGCCGGAACCGGTTCGATCGCCGCATTCATCGACGAGACAGGCGCGTTGCAACGAGCAGGCGGGCGGGGCGTGCTGCTCGACGATGCCGGTGGCGGCTACTGGATGGCGCGTGAGGCGTTGCGTCGGGTATGGCGGCGCGAGGATGAGTCGCCGGGCGCATGGCAGCACTCACCGATGGCGCAGCGGCTGTTCAATGCCGTTGGCGGCGATTCGTCGATTTTTTCCGCTCGGTTTTTGATGGAGCGGGATCGCGGCGAGGTGGGTCGACTCGCGTTGATCGTCGCCGAATGCGCTGAGGTCGACGGCCTCGCGCGAGACATTCTCCGCGATGCCGGCGGCGAGCTGGCGCGGCTGGCGAATGCGATGGTCGGACGCTTCGGTCAACGACCTGTGACCATCGCGGGACGGGCCGCACTGATGCACGAGCTGATTCAGCACGCGGCGCGCGCCCGGATCGCCCCTGATGTTCCAGTGAACTGGCGCACGCTTGAGGCGCATGTGGCTGCTGCAAAATGCGCGGTTGAACGATTGCGCACGAACACGACGGACAAGGAGCGACAGCATGGCATTTCGTGACGATTGCGGACGCATCCGCGCTGCCTTGTTCGCTTGTTGCAGCGCGGTGCTTGCAGGCTGCGCTGGGCTGCCCGCGCCGGACGCGCCCCGATTGGTGATCGACACCACGTTTACTTCGGTGAGCCAGGACAGTCGTGCGCAACATCTGATACTGCATTTCACGGCCGAGGACTTTCCTCGGTCGCTGAAGATTCTCACCCAGGGACCCGTCAGCAGCCACTATCTCGTTAGCGACTCCCAGGGCGACACGCCGCCGAAGATCTATCGCCTGGTCGATGAGAGTCGCCGTGCGTATCACGCGGGGGTGAGTTGGTGGAAGGGCGCTGCACTGCTGAATGCCAGTTCGATCGGGATCGAGATCGTCAACCGGGGACCGCGCAAGCAGGCCGACGGTTCCGTCGTCTTTGACGATTTCGACCCGGCGCAGATAGATCTCGTGATCGCCTTGTGCCGTCAGATCATGAAGGATCACGCGATCCGGCCCGACCGCGTGCTCGGCCACAGCGACATCGCACCGGGTCGCAAGAACGACCCCGGCCCCAAATTTCCCTGGAAAAAGTTCGCAGACGCCGGCCTGATTCCCTGGCCGGACGAGGGGATGACGCGGGAACGCCTGGTGGCTTATCAGCAGGCGTTGCCTGATGTGCTCTGGTTTCAGCAAAAACTGATGGCGCACGGTTTCAACGTACCACCCACGGGCGCGCATGACCGCGTGACACGAGACGCCTTGACGTCCTTCCAGTTGAAGTACCGCCCGGCCAACTTTGAGGGCCATCCCGACGCAGAGACCGCAGCGCTCCTGGACGTTGTCAATCGGGCGGATGGATTTCGCGTTCGGCAGCGATGGTGAGGGGCAGCGTCGACTGGCGCCGCCGCACGATGCTCGCCGCGTCGCTGGGGCTGGCCGGATGTCGCAGCAATTTCTGGGACATGACGCCCATCCCTGCAGACAGCAACGCGGCAACGGCCGCCGAACTCGCCGCCATTCTGCGGCGACCCGATCGCGAGCTGGCCAGCCTCGCGACGATTGTTCTGCGCAACGGCGAAATTGTCTTTGAGGGCTACTACGGACAGCGCTGGATCGACGCCACTGGCGTGGCGCATCGGCCTGCCACCGTCGATACGCTCTATCGAGTTGCATCGATTTCCAAGTGGGTGACCGCGCTCGGCGTGCTGACCCTGCTGGCGCAAGCCAGGCTTGATCTGGACCGCGATATTTCGAGCTATCTCGGCGTCGCGGTTCGCAACCCGAATTTTCCGTCGCAAGCCATCACGCTGCGAATGCTGTTGTGCCACACGTCGTCGCTGCGCGACGATGCCGGGTATAGCTTTCCCGAGGCAGACGACATCCGCGACGTACTGCTTGCTCGCGGGGCGTTCGCGGGCAAACGAAGCGTATGGTCGCGCGATGCGGCTCCCGGCCAGGCGTTTGCGTACTGCAACCTCGCCTCCGGCGTGATCGCGACCCTCATTGAGACGGTGACCGGGCAGCGTTTCGATCGGTTCATGCAGGACGCGGTGTTCTCGCCGCTGGGTGTCCAGGCGACGTTTGACCCCGCGCACTTGCCGACGTCGGCGTTGCAGCACGTCGCGACCCTTTATCGCAAGCGTGTTGAACGCCAGGGACGTGAGCAGTGGGAACCGCGCGGGCCGTGGCGGCCGCAGGTGGACGACTACGAGGCGTCCCCGCCTGTGCCGCGTACCTCTGCGGCGTATGTGCCGGGGCGCAATGGGTCACTGCTGAGCCCGCAGGGCGGCCTGCGCATCGGGGCGCGTGGCCTGGCAACGCTGGTTCAGGTCGTGCTGAACCACGGCAGGCACCGCGGTCGGTTGGTCTTCAACGGCAACTGGATCGACGAAATGTTTCGTCCGCAGTGGCAGCGCGGGGAATCCGCCACCGCGAAGGGTACGGAGACTGTGTCGCGCAGCCAGGCCTGGGGACTGGGCGCGCAGATCTTCACTGACACGTTCGCACACGGGCGAGGGGACTGGTTGCGCGCTGGCGGTGGGCTCACAGCGGTTGGGCACCTCGGAGACGCGTACGGATTGACCTCTGCGGTGCTGATGAATCGTCATGAGCGCTGCGGCGTCGTTTTTCTCTCGGGCGGGGTCGGATTCGATCCGGCGACGGACACTGGGCGCTATTCGGGTTTCTACCGCTACGAGGAGCTGATTCTTGACGCGCTTTGGCGCGTTGCGAGATCGGAGACGGATGCCCGATAGTGCCGACGGCCGCTTAGCGGATGGCCGGTGCGCCCGACGCCGGATCCGACGGGTCCACCCCGAGGCTTGGCGTCGCAAGTTTGCAAATCCCCCGCCCCGATAGTTCGATTCGGCAGGCTCGCGTTGACACGGATTGCGGCAATCGGGTGATAATGGACTACGCAGCGTTGTAACAATATTCCTGTAGCGCGACCAGGCAGGCTGGGTGCGCCGCTGATTCAGCTTTCGAGACGAAAAGGGGTTACCGTGAAACTAAACAAACTCGCTCAGTGCATGTCACTGGTTTTGATTGCAAGCCCAGCGTTTGCGCAAGACGCGCAGCCGCAAAAGGTTGAGCGCGTTGAGATTACCGGCTCGGGCATCAAGCGCGTGCAGAACGAAGGCGCCCTGCCGGTTCAAATCGTGACGCGTCAGGACATCGAACGCGCCGGTATCGTCAGCGCCGAACAACTCGTGATGGAGTTGAGCGTGAACGGAAACGGCCTCGACAATCTGGCCTCCAACGGCGACGTCGCGGCCGGCGTGAGTCGGGGTAACAACGGCGCATCTGCGGCCAACCTGCGCGGCCAGGGTTCGAACGCCACCCTGATCCTCGTCAACGGTCGCCGCATCGCGGCGCACGGACTCAACGGTGGTGTGGTCGACCTGAACTCGATTCCGATCGCCGCGATCGAGCGCGTTGAAGTACTGAAAGACGGTGCCTCCGCTCTGTACGGCACTGATGCTATCGGCGGTGTGATGAACTTCATTCTGCGCAAGGATGTCACTGGCCTCACGCTCAGTGCGTTCACCGACGTCACCGAAGCTGGCGGCGGAAACATCACGCGCTTCTCCGCCGTCGGCGGGTGGGGTAACCTGGCGAGAGACCGATACAACGTGATGGCGTCGCTGTCCTACACGAAGAACGAAGCCCTGCGCGGGGATCAACGTGACTTTGTCAATACGTTCCAGCCAGACCGTGGGTTGTCTGTTGACACGCGTGGCACACCGTACGCGACTGCTTTCACCTTGAGCACGGTGCGTACAGCGCTGTCATCACGCAACGCGGCTGGCACGCTGGTCAACGGCACCGGGCCCACCCGGCCGGGCGAGACCGTTGCCATGAACGGCATTAACGTCCTGGACTTGCCGGGGCAAGCCGGTTGCAATTCGATTGATGGGATGGCCGCGTACGATGAAAGACTCTGGGCCACTCCCTCCGCCAAGTACGGCTGCGCATGGGACACCGGACGTGCCGCCGCAATTCAACAGCCCGTCGAGAATCTGAGCGCGGTGGCCCGCGCGAGCTTCAAGCTCAACGACTCGCTGACACTGTTCGGCGAATTCATCGGCGCCGACGTCACGACGAAGAAGACCTTCTCGCCGAACCAGATTTCGAGCAGCACCGCATCCACCAACCCGTTCTTCAACCTCCTCTATCCGAGCACGGGGTCGGCCTACAACACGGTATTTAACGCTCTGGTCTCGGTCTTTCCGACGATCGAGGAGAACCGCGGACAGGGCATCGCCTACCGTTGGCGCTGCATGCCCTGTGGTCCGCGCGAGATTGAGACGACGGCGGAAACGCGTCGCTTTCTGGTCGGCGGCGAGGGCGTCTTCGGCACCTGGGACTACAAGTTTGGCGTGTCGCAGGCGACGAGCGATACCAAGTCGCTGTTGGGTGGCGGCTACTACTTCAACGACAAGTTCGTGCCGCTACTGCGCAGCGGTCTGCTCAATCCGTTCCTGCCGGCGGGGCAGTCGCAAACGCCTGAGGCGATGGCTGCGCTCGCCGCCGCATCCGCAACGGGCACGACGCTCTACGGCGGCAAGTACACCACGACACAGGCCGACATTTCTGCGTCCGGCCCGATCTTCAAACTGCCCGCCGGTGACGTGATGGCCGCCGTCGGGGTCGACGTTCGCCAGGAGAAATACCAATTCACTGGCAACGCGACCGACATCGCGACCCAGCGCAACATTTTTAACGCGCCCTTCGATTCCGTGAATGATCTCAACGGTGTCAAGCGCGACATCAAGGCCGCATACGCAGAAGTGCTGGTCCCGATCACGAAGTCCCTCGAAGTCACTGGCGCCGTACGCTACGACGACTACAGCGGCTTTGGCGGCACGACGAACCCGAAGGTCACGTTCCGTTGGGTACCCGTGCAGCAGGTGTTGGTGCGCGGTTCCTACAACACCGGCTTCCGGGTCCCGACCTTTGGGCAACTGTTCTATGGTGTCACGCAATCGCCTTATTCGGGCAAGGACTTGGCTGACCCCGCCAAATGTCCCTCCGGCGTCGTGAGTGCCACGGTCCCGGGCTGCGAGTCCATCACGCCCTCGATCTACACCGGCGGCAAGCCCGACCTCGGCCCGGAAACCGCGAAACAGCACTCGGTGGGCCTGGTCATTGATCCCACGCCGTGGTTGAGCGCCAACGCGGACTACTGGGAAGTACGTCGTAGTGGCACGATCTACGACATTCCCTTGACGACGTTGTTGAGCAATGCAAACCTGTTTCCTGATCGCTTCCTGCGCGACGCCAGCGGCGCGCTGGTTGGCATTGATCGGCGGTGGGTGAATGCCGGCGAGACGATCACCAAGGGGTTGGAACTGGGTGCGCGAGCATCGACGAGCGTGTGGGGTGGCAAACTCAGTGCCAAGATCGATGGCACCTACATGATCGAACGCAAGTCGCGCGTGATCACGAGTGCACCGTTTGGGAGTAATGAGGTGGGGCGTTTCAGCCGCAGCGGTGATATCCCGCTGCGCTGGAAGCACGTCGCGTCGATTTCGTTCGAAAAGGGGCCGTGGACAGGGACACTCACCCAGATCTTTTCGACCGGCTACTATGACGCCGTGCTTCCTGGTGTTGCCAATGGAACGATCGTCCCGCCGAACTGGAGCGCCAAGACCGGCGACGTCTCGCGTTTCAATGTCAGCCTGACGTACTCCGGCATCAAGAATCTTGGCGTGACCCTGGGTGTCAAGAATATCCTCAACACGGATCCACCGTTCAGTGCCGCTTATGACGGCAATACCGGCGCGGGCAGTTCGTGGGAGCCGCGCGTCGCCGATCCTCGTGGGCGCGCCTACACGCTGCTTGCGACGTACAGCTTCAAATAGATCACGCAGGTTCAATGGCAGCGGGCGCGATATTCGCGCCCGTTTTTTTTCGCTGCGCCGATGCGGATCCTCAACGACGCGGACCGGGCCTCGCTGCCGGCTAGCTGTTAAGTTGCAATAGGTTCTTCCCGCTGAGTCGGGAAGCTGGAGGCTTGTGGCCCAAGGCCGAATGGGGCCTGCGGGCGTTGTAGTAGGCCAGGAAGGACGGCAGCCAAGCGGTGCGCTCGGCGCTGTTGTTC
>JAEUPL010000010.1 GCA_016790165.1 Burkholderiales bacterium | reverse complement strand
AAGCGGCTGACCGTAGCCACGCTGCGGCCCACCACGACCGCGATCCGGCGCATCGGCATGCGCGCGCGCCGCAACTGCTCGATACGCTCGGCCAGCTTGGTGTCGATGCTGCTTCGGGTGCGATTCGGACGGGAAGTTCGGTCTTTCAGAGCGTCCTGGCCGCCTTCCTCAAACCGCCGCAGCCACTTGCGCGCCGTCTGACGGCGACGCGTTCGATCAGCAACTTGCGTCCTTCCACGGTCAATCTGGCATTCTTATGGCTGTTCACCTGGTTGATTTCCTCTGAGAGTTCTGAAGCGTGGTAACTCCAGTCTCCCAGAATCTTTCAGGTGAACAACCTATTGAAACATCACACCTAGCCCGATTGCGCGGCGAGCAGGCGAGCATACGCTCCGTTACGCGAGGACAATTGTGCGTGGTTGCCGAACTCGACGATTCGCCCTGCATCGAACACAAAGATGACGTCAGCGTCGCGAATGCTGCTGAGTCGATGCGCCACTTGAACCACGGTGTGGCCACCACCGAGTTGTCGTACGCTCTCCTGAACCACGCTTTCCGATTCGCTGTCGAGGGCCGATGTGGCCTCATCGAAGACGATGATTGGTGCGCCCTTGTACAGCGCGCGGGCGATGGCAATCCGCTGCCGCTGCCCCCCCGACAGCAGCCCCCCTCCCTCGCCAACCGCGGTGCCGTAGCCCTGCGGCAATGATTCAACAAATACATCAGCCCCTGCCGCCGCGGCTGCCCAGCGCACGCGGGATTCGTCGATTGCTTCTTCGGCGACGCCAAAAGCAATATTGGCCTTCACGGAATCGCTGATGAGCAACACGTGTTGATCAACGAGTGCGATCTGACTGCGTGTGGCGGCAGGCCCAAGCGCCGTGACCGCTACGCCGTCCAGCAGAACCGAACCGACGTCTGGCGAATAAAAGCCTGCAAGAAGTGCCAACGCCGAGGACTTGCCGCTACCCGATCCACCGACAAATGCGACACGCGCGCCGCCAGGAACCACCAGCGACACATCACTCAGTGCATCGCGATCGCGATCCGGGTAGCGCAAAGAGACATTTCGAAATTCGATGGCGGGCGCGGGTTGACGTACCGCGCCAGCGACCGCACCCGACATCGGCGCTTCCGTGATGCCCGATTCCGGCTTCGAATCGAGGACGGCGAATACGCTGCCAGCAGCCGCAAAGCCACGCTGTAGCACGGCGTTCACAGACGACAAGCTCTTGATCGGTGGCAACAAACCAAGCAACGCGCCAAAGAACGCCATGAAGTCCCCGGCCGACATCGCGTTGCGCTGACCTTCACGAATCGCCAGTGCCACAATCCCCGCGATCGCAAACGAGACCGTCAGATGCAGTAGCGGTGCACTCGCGGCGTTCGCTGTCTCCTGCTTCATGATGGTACGGCGCACGGCGTTCGCGCGCGCGGTAAACGCCGTTGCCATCTGCGCAAAGGCCGCGTAAATCTTGACAACGCGCTGACTGCCCAGTGCTTCATCGGCAAAGCGCGACAGTTCTCCCATCTGGGCCTGCAACGCAACACTGGCCGCGCGCAGCCGTCGCGTGAGAAAACGCACCACCAACGCGACCACGGGTGCAATCACAAACACGCCGAGCGTCAACCGCCAGCTCACCGCTGCCATCAACGCAAGTTGCGCAACCAGCTTGACAGTGTCCTGAGCCAGCGTGGTCAATGCCTGGCTCGTTACGGCACCAATCTGCTGCGTATCGAACGTCAATTTCGAGGTCAGCTCAGCGGTCGAGTTTCGATCGAACCAGCCGACGGGCAGTCGCAGCATGTGCGCAAATGTGCGCTGACGCAAATCGAAAACAACGCGACTCGACACCCAATGCAAGGCGATGTCGCCCAGAAAATTCGCGGCACCTCGAACCGCAAAGACACCCACCAGAAACAGTGGAAACCACAGCACTGGCACCTGGTCAAGCAGGTTAGTCAGCGGGGCGAATATCGACTGAGTCAACGCGCTCGGCGCCACCAGCGATGCGCCGCCGGCCCCGCTGGTGGCATGACTGAACCCACGATCAAGGATCCGCGAAAACGCGATCATCAACACCGGCTCGGTCAGCGAAACCAGCGCCAGCATCAGCAGCCCGGCCAACAACCGGGCCCGGTACGGGCGAGCAATCTCAAGGAGTCGCCGGAAGGTTTGCCAGTCGCCAGTTGCAATCATGCACAAATTGTTGCATGGCGCTGATAAACTCCCCCGCCGTATTGGGTGTCCGGCACGCACTTGGGTGTGTGCCGGGTGAAACGGGAAAGCGGTGACGGGCGCGAGCCATCGTGCCAACATGCCGCTACTGCCCCCGCAACGGTAGGTTGTGATCGTCGGTGTTGTTGACGGCTTTGGCCTGTCACTTTCGACGATACGCGCTTGCAATGCGCCACTGAATCGATGTGATTTCGGGAAGGCGCAAGCGCGAACGCAATGAGTCCGGAGACCGGCCCGATGCCGCCCGCGTCGCCCTCGGAGGCGGGCGTCTTGCCTGTGATCGCTGACCGTGCGGGGTGCGCGGCGAGTGAATGCTCCGCTCGCACCGCAGTTCGCGGTCACCGCACGGATCAGTCGCCGCCATTTTCCGTTCACACCAGCGCCGCGAGCACCATTGCTGCCGGGCGGAGGGCTCGGCGATCCGGAGACCCCCATGTCCTGCACTACCGCGCGTCGCGCGCTTCACACATCCGTCACGCCGCTCACGCTAGCGACCGCCCTTGCTGCGCCTGCACTTGCCCAGCAGACTACGCCGCCGTCGGATCGTGTCGCCCCCGTGGTCATCACGGCTGCGCGCTATGCGGAAGCGATCGATACATCAACCCGCGACATCTCTGTCCTGTCCGGCACCGATCTTCGCGCAGCCGGCATCACCGAGCTCGCCGAGGCGCTGCGGCTGCTGCCCGGCGTCGAAATTGCAACCTACGGTCCGGGTGCGACGCCGTCCGTCTTCCTGCGTGGGGCGAACAGCAACCAAACCTTGATCCTGGTTGACGGTCAGCGCATCGGCTCAGCTTTCAGCGGGCTTGCCGCGGTGCAGCACCTCGATGTCGAGCAGATTGAGCGTGTCGAAGTGTTGCGTGGCCCGGCAGCCAGCCTCTACGGCGCGGATGCTGTGGGCGGCGTGATCCAGATTTTCACCCGGCGTGACCGTGCGTTAGTGGCTCGCGCCGCGGTGGGTGATTTGCGCTCGCAGCAATTCGGCGTAAACGTCGGCTTGGGCGATACGGCGAACGGCGTGTCAATCACGTTGGCGCAGCACTCGAGCCGCGGCTACAGCGCCATCGTCAACCCGGCGGATTTCAGCTACAACCCCGATCGCGATGGCTACCGCTTCAACCACGGACGGGTCAGCGCTGCGGTCGCGCCCGCCGAGACGATCAAACTCGGTTTGACGGCGTTCGAAACGCGGGGAACGGCACAGTACGACGGCGGCGCTGGCTACGACGATCGCGTTCGTTCGGTCTTCAACGGCGTCAACGCGACGGCAGAGATGACCCTGACGCCCTCATGGCGCGTCCTGCTACGAGCAGGCAGTACGCAGGATCAGTCGACATTCGATTCGGCGTACCCCGGCCGCTATCGGACCACTCAGGACCAAATCGCCTTGCAGAACCATTGGCAAATATCCGGCGCTTCCAGCGCGCTGGCCGCGGTCGAATGGCGGCGCGAATCGGTCAACGCGACGGATGCGCTGCCCGTGACCGTGCGCCACACCACCAGCGCAGTGCTCGGCGGCGACTGGACGCAGGCGGCACTGCGCCTGAATGCGTCGGCGCGCCTTGACCACAGCGACCAGTATGGCAACCGTGGTACGGTGACAGTCGGCGCCGGCTATCGACTGGCAAGCGACTGGCGGCTCACGGTGAACAGCGGCAGCAGTTTCAAGGTGCCCACATTCAACGATCTCTACTACCCCGGCTACGCTAACCCCATGCTGCGACCAGAACGCGGGCAAAACGTGGATGTTGCCCTGCATTGGTCGCGCGACGGACACCGCATGAGTGCGACCGCCTATCGCAATGACGTGCGTGACCTGATCCAGTTCGTTTGTGATGCCAACTACAGCTGTGCGCCACAAAACGTCACGCAAGCGCGGCTGACGGGCCTCACACTGGCAGGGGTCACACGTCTGAGTGGCTGGCAGATCGATGGCAGTCTCGATTTCGCCGACCCACGCGATACGACCGCAGACCGGCAACTGCCTCGCCGTGCGAAGGTGCACGGCGCGCTGCGGTTGACGGGCAACGCGTTCGGCTTCGCCGGTGGCATCGAAGTGCTGGCGGCGGGCCAGCGCCACGACGATCCAGCGAACAGTCGGGCGTTGGCGGGATATGCGGTGTTGAGTGTCCACGTCTCTCGTCAAGTGTGGTCGGGCGTCCGGATGGGCGCGAGGGTGGAGAACGCGACAGACCGCGAATACCAACTTGCCTACGGGTACGCTACCGGTGGTCGGCGTGCGTGGCTCACGCTGGCTGTTGAGCGCTAGTGCGGCGCCCCTCCGTGCTCGCTGTGGGGGCGTCAAGACGCGTGGTGGCTTGTGTCCTCGCGCTGGTGACGCATGCGCTGCACGCGTCACCAGCGCCAACACCAGCACGGATTGTGAGCCTTGCCCCCCACACCACGGAGTTGCTGTTCGCGGCTGGCGCGGGCGCGCAACTGGTCGCCGTCAGTGAATCCTGCGACTATCCGCCCGAGGCGAAGTCCCTGCCGCGCGTCAGTGGCCACCGTGGGACCAATCTGGAGGCCGTGCTATCACTGAAGCCGGATCGAGTCGTCGCCTGGCGTGGCGGCAATCGGGCTGCGGATGTCGACGCACTGCGGCGTCTCGGCGTTGCGGTCGATGAAAGCGAGATCAGCGCCCTTGCAGACATTGGCCGCGAACTGCGGCGCTTTTCGGCGTGGGCGAGGCACGACGGGGACCGGCAGTTGGCGCTGGCCCGAGCCAATGGGGCCGACCAGCAGCTTGCGTCGCTGCGTGCTCGATACGCAAACAAGCGGCGGTTGCGGGCGTTTTACCAGCTCGGTGCCGGGCGGCTCTTCACGTTGTCGGGGCAGCACTACGTGAGCGAAGCGCTCGCGTTGTGTGGCGCCGACAACGTTTTCGCCGCAGTGCCACTGCCCGCGCCGGAAGTCTCGCGTGAGGCGGTTCTCGCTGCGAAGCCGCACGTGGTGATTCTGGCTGATCCTGCCGCATTGAACGATGTGCGGCAGTCGTGGAGCGACGCGGGGCTGTTCCCGGCAGCGATGGCGGCTGGTCGCTTCGTCACGGCCGATGGTGCGCGCCTTCATCGACCGACGCTGCGCAGCATCGACGCCATTGACGCGCTTTGTCGGCAACTGGATGAAGCTCGCGATCGCATCCCTTGATCCCTCGCAAGTGTCGCTCGAATCTGCCGCAACCGGGCTTGCCTCTCGACAGGCCTTGCGCTAGCCTGATTCCGTCGTCGTCTTCCCGGTGACGACTTCACCCCGGTATTCATCAGTGAGGCAACCATGGCGGCAAATTCAAACGGCGCATCGACTCCGGAAAGCAGCATCACTACCCGTTCGCTGCGCACGCTGGCGCTGGTCGGCCCGACCGGCAGCGGCAAGACGGTGCTGGCCGAGGCGTTGTTGCATCGCGCTGGCGCCATCGCCGCTGCGGGCAGTATTGAGCGTGGCAGCACAGTGAGTGATTTCGACCCGCTGGAAAAGCGGATGCAGCACTCGCTCAACACCGCCGTGATGCACGCGACGTTTGGCGGCACACGCATCCATCTGCTCGACACACCGGGCGGCAGTGACTTGTTGGGCCAGTCGTTGCCTTCGCTGGAAGCGGTCGAAACGGCGGCTATCGTGATCAACGCGGCTGCGGGAATTGAGCCCATGGCCGTGCGCATGATGGAGTACGCGGCGGAGCGCCATCTCGACCGCCTGATCATCGTCAATCGCATCGACACACCGGGCGTCGATCTTGCGGCGCTTCTGGCGCAGATTCAGGCGGTATTCGGCAAGGAGTGCCTGCCACTCAACCTGCCCGATGCCGGAGCCAGTCGCGTCGTCGATTGCTTCTACAACCGCGAAGGGCATTCTGATTTCGGCGCGGTGGATGCAGCGCATCGAGCACTGGTCGAGCAGGTGGTCGAGGTCGACAGTGCGTTTGTCGAACGCTACCTGAACGACGGTGACGTGGATGCGTCGGAATTGCATGCGCCGCTGGAGCAGGCGCTGCGCGAGGGGCACTTGGTTCCGGTGTGCTTCACCGCAGGGCGCAGTGGCGTGGGCATCGCGGAACTGCTCGACATCATCGTCAAGCTGTTGCCAAACCCAACCGAAAGCAATCCACCGGACTTCCTCAACGGCGAGGGCGCCGACGCGATGGTGATGCACGCGGACTGCGATCCATCAAAGCATGTGTTGGCCCATGTGTTCAAGATCGCAATCGATCCCTTCGTCGGCAAGATGGGCGTACTGCGTGTGCATCAGGGTACCATCACGCCGGGTAGTCTGCTCTACGTGGGACATGGCCGCAAACCCTTCAAAGTGGCCCACCTGTTCATGCTGCAGGGCAAAGAGCACATCGAGGTGGCGCAGGCGATCCCCGGTGACATCTGTGCCGTAGCCAAGGTCGACGAACTACACTTCGACGCGGTGCTGCACGATGCGGCCGAGGACGAACACATTCATCTGCGCCCCCTGCCGTTCCCGGTGCCGGTGCACGGACTCGCGATTTCGCCGAAACGGCACGGCGACGAGCAGCGGATGTGGGAGATTCTGAGCAAGCTCGTGGCAGAAGACCCCTGCCTCAAGCTGGAGCACGTCGCGGCGACCAATCAAACCATTCTGTTTGGTCTCGGAGACCTGCACCTGCGCATCCTGCTGGAACGACTGCGCGAGGTCTACCGTTTCGAGGTGGACACGCAGCCGCCGCGTATCGCCTACCGTGAAACGGTGACCAGCAACGCCGAGGGGCATCATCGCCACAAAAAACAGTCAGGCGGCGCCGGACAGTTCGGCGAGGTCTTCCTGCGCATCGAGCCACTTGCGCGCGGCGGAGGCTTCGAGTTTGTCGATCAAGTGAAGGGTGGAACGATTCCGGGGCAATTCATGCCGGCCGTGGAAAAAGGGGTCCGCGAAGTCCTGCAGATGGGTGCGATCGCCGGGTATCCCGTGGTTGATGTGCGCGTGATCGTTTACGACGGCAAACATCATAGCGTTGACAGCAAGGAAATCGCCTTCGTCACCGCCGCGCGCAAGGCCTTCCTGGCGGCCATCCGGGAGGCGCGCCCGCTCGTTCTTGAGCCGGTGGTGAATATTGAAATCACCGCGCCGGAAACCAACATCGGCGATATCACTGGCGATTTGTCGTCGCGGCGCGGGCTGGTCAACGGCACGGACAGCGCGCCGGGTGGCATGGCGCAAGTCAAGGGCCAGGTGCCGCAATCGGAACTGACCGACTACCAAACCCGGCTCAACGCCATGACCAGCGGTGCAGGTCGCTTTGTCACCACCCTGTCGCACTACGAGGGAGTGCCTCCGGCCATGCAGCAGAAGCTCGTGGCGGCGCATCGGGTGCATGATGACGACTGATCCGGCGTTGATCGTCAGTGGTACCGTTCTGGCATGAGCAAAGCGTTTACCAAGGAAAACCCCGACGCACCGGATGACGACGACGAGGTGTTGTTGCCGGCGCTCCCAGCGGGCACCAGGAACTACATGACACCCGGTGGTCACGGGCGACTCAAAGCCGAACTGGAGCACTTGACGACTGTGGACCGGCCCGAAGTCACGCGCATCGTTTCGTGGGCGGCGAGCAACGGCGATCGCAGCGAGAACGGCGACTATCTCTACGGCAAGCGTCGCCTGCGCGAGATTGATCGCCGCACGCGCTACCTGATCAAACGGCTCGATGCCGCGGAAGTCATTGACCCGGCGACACGCGATACCGATCAGGTTTTTTTCGGTGCCACGGTCACCGTGACCAACCAACGCGGCGAAACGCGCACCATAGCCATCGTCGGGCTCGACGAGGTGGACCCGGCGCGCGGCTATGTGAGCTGGATCAGTCCGATCGCGCGCGCGCTGACCAAGAGCCGTGAAGGCGACACCGTCGCCATGCCCACGCCGTCGGGCGTTGAGGAACTGGAAATTCTGGCGGTCGAATACCGGACACTCGATACTCATCTGGCGCCAAGCCACACTCGTCTGGGCGTTGACGATTCGTCCCCGGCGCCAAGCGCCGCTTGATATAGTTGTCACATGCAATCGCTGGACGAACTGGAAGCCGTGATCGCGCAACTGATTGCGCGAACCAATGAGCTCGCGGCGGAAAACGCCGCGTTGCGCCGCGAAGTGGCTGCGCAGCGGGAACGAATGCACGTGGCCAGTCAGCGACTGCGCGTCGTTGCCGGTCGGCTGCCGGCGGAAGCGAGAACAGACGACGAGGCGCGCGCGGCATGACCACGCTTGAGGCGCGCATCCATGGGCGCACGTTCCGGCTCGGCGCGCCCGAGGGCGAGCGCGACGCGCTGGCCGAAGCGATTGCCATCGTCGAAGCCGAATGCGCCGTGATCGCGCAAAAGCAGCCCACGGTCGAAATTGAGCGCGTGCTGTTGCTGGCGGCTCTTGAATTGGCTGCCAACAAGCGCGATGAAGCGCGCGCCGCCGATCCGCGTATTGAATCAAGGCTACTGGCGCTCACCGCCCAAATCCAGCGGGCGCTGCCCGCTGCAGGTTGACCACGTCGGCACTGCGCCTCGCCGTGGCGCGTTGGCGACACGGACATCGCGAAGGTCGCAAGGCGTACAATCGTCCTGCTCCTGCGCTGTGCGTTGCGGTCGAAAATTTCTTTGAACCAATGCGCTTGTCGCGAGGACGCCTCTGCTACCGTGGCCGTGCGCGCGGCTCTTCGTGGGTGCTTCGGCACCAACGTCGCCAGCTGTACCTGGTAGTCATGGTGGGGGCATCCGAATCTTGAACCCCGGTTCAAGATGACGGCCGTGACGGCATGTGCGGGAGTCTTCGCATTCATGACGGGGAGATTCGTTCTCCCCGTTTTCATTTGGTTTGCCCGAACCGTGGAGCAACGCATGCGTTACTGGTTGATGAAGTCTGAGCCGAGTGAATACGGCATTGATGACCTCAGGCGTGATGGCCAGAGCGCGTGGTTCGGGGTACGCAACTATCAGGCACGCAACTTCATGCGCGACGACATGAAGGTGGGCGATCTTGCGTTCTTCTACCACTCCAGTTGCCCCGAGCCCGGCATCGCGGGTGTATGCAGGATTGCCAAAGCGGCGGCACCGGACGCGACGCAGTTCGACAATACCAACCCGCACTACGACCCGAAGTCAAAACCGGACAATCCGCTCTGGGTGTGCGTCGAGGTCGCCTTCGCGAAGAAATTCGAACTCATTCCGCTCGCCTCGCTGCGCGCAGCGCCAGACCTGGCGGACATGCGCATTCTGCAGCGTGGCAATCGCCTCTCGATCACGCCGGTCTCTGACGCCGAGTGGAACTTCATCAGCAAGACGCTGGCGAAGCCAGTGAAGTAGGCAGCGATCACTCGATAAACTGGCCCTGCCTCAGCGTCCCGTCAGCGCGCGCACGTAGACTTGCTGCATCGCATCATTCTGTTCTCACCCTCGCTGAGGGGTGCTGTCTCATGGAATACATCAACGCCTGGTTCTTCGCCTACCTCGCGCTGGGCGTGCTGGTCGGCTTTCTCGCCGGGCTGCTGGGCATCGGCGGTGGCATGACGATGGTGCCGATCCTCGCCATCCTGTTCCCGGCGCAGGGTTTTCCGTTCGAGACCAAGATGCAGGTCATCCTCGCGACGTCGATGGCGACCATCATGTTCACGTCGATCTCGTCGGTGCGGGCACACCATGCGCGCGGCGCAGTGAACTGGAAGGCGCTGTGGGCGATGGCGCCGGGCATTCTGGTGGGAAGCCTGATCGGTACTCGCGTCGTGGCGATGCTATCGACGGTGTTTCTGGCGGTGTTTTTCACCTGCTTCCTGTTCTACACAGGCACGCAGATGCTGCTCAACTTCAAGCCAAAGGCTACGCGCACCTTGCCTGGCCCGGCCGGACTGTTCATCGCCGGGATGGTGGTTGGCTTCCTGTCGGCAATGGTGGGGGCGGGCGGTGGCTTCTTCTCGGTGCCCTTCCTGTCATGGTGCAATGTGCCGGTGCACACCGCCATCGGCACGTCGGCCGCATTGGGCTTCCCGATCGCGGTGTTTACCACCATCGGCAACGTCATGAACGGCTGGAACGTACCGAACGTGCCGCAGCCCTCGCTGGGCTACATCTACCTGCCTGCGCTGGTGGGCATCTCGATCACCAGCGTCCTGGTCGCGCCGTATGGTGCGCGGCTGTCGCACAGGCTGCCCGTCGCTACCCTAAAGCGCATCTTCGCTGTGCTGCTTTACGTGCTTGGGCTGCGCATGCTGTGGGGCGTGCTGGTCGCATAGAGCGTACCGAGCACTCGCTGACTGCGCCCGCGTCAGGACGCTGCCGGGCGTTGCCGTCGCGCAGCGCAACGGCTGCACCGTGCGCAAGCGTCACCACTGGGGCGCATGCGATCCGGGGGGCATGGACGGCCGTACCCAGCGGGCCGGGGTACGCTCGAAGATGGCGCTGTGGCGCACGGCGGTCAGCCGACCGAAGCCGGAGTCCGTCGTTTCGGCATAGAGCGCGACGTCGGGTCTGGCGACGGCAAAGCCGTTGTCTACGCGGCCCAGACTGCGCAGCCATGCCGCGGTTTGTGCCAACGACAGATGGACTGCCCAACTACCGCCCTCCAGTGCCTGTCGGCGCAACGCCACGATGGTTGCAAACGCCATGAGGTGTCCGGTCGCGAAATCGAGAATCTGCACCGGCAGCGCTTTCGGATCACGGCTTCCTGCGGCTCCAGCTTCCGCGTGGTTGAACCCGGTCGCGGTCTGCACCAGAGAGTCGAACCCGCGGCGAGCGCCCCACGGCCCCACACCGCCGTACGCCGACAACGAGACCTGGACGATGCCCGGACGCAGCGACGCGATGGTGTCGGGGTCGAAGCCCAACGCCGCCAGACCGCCGGGACGATACCCTTGCACAAACACGTGACTGTCCGCGAGGAGCTGCCGCAGCGTCTGGCGACCGGCATCCGTACGCAAATCAACGTGGGCCGACCGCTTGCCGCGGCTGGTGTCGGCAATCGACTCGATGTTCGGCAGGTTCGGCGAGTTGACCAGCATCACGTCCGCGCCATACGCCGCCAGCATGCGCCCGCACACCGGGCCAGCGAGAATGCGCGTGAGATCGAGTACGCGCACGCCGGTGAGGGGTCGATCAACGGCAGCCAGGGCGGGCAGCGGCAAGGGTGGCGCGTCGCCGATGCGGGTCCAGGTGATGAGCGGTAAGGTCGCCAGCGCCGCGGCCTGCGGGTGGGCGTCCCACTCGGCAAAGCTGCGGCAGGCGGCGGCCACCAATCCACGCCTCGCGGCGGCATCTTCAAATTCCACCGCGCGCCAGCGTTGCAGCGCCGCTTCGGCGTCCGCGCGCGTTGCCACGCCGGGCGTGAGGCCGAGCAGGCGCAGTGCGCCGTCGCGATGGTGGGCGAAGTTGGCGTGAACGCGCACCCAGCCATCTGCGGTGTGGTAGAGCCCGGAGAACGCATCCCACACATTGGGCGTCTTGCCGTCCAGCGCAAACCACGCGCTGCATTCGAGCGACGCGTGCACCGTATCCACGCTCACCCGCTGCCGAGATTGCCCGCGGAGATGTCCCAACTCCACCGCAGCCAGCGCCCCGGCGGCGATGCTGGTTTGCGCCGCAGTGCCGACCGCGAAGGAGGACGGCAGCACCGGCTCGGCGCCGGTGAGCGTGACGCCCTCGAGCGCGGCGGGCGGGAGTCCGGCGAGCGACCAGAGTTGCCTTAATGTGGCGTGTGCGTTCATGGTGCGGTCATGGCCGGTTCATCCTGCATCCGTTCACAACGGCGGCGGCGTTCGGCGTTGCAACATGCTAGGGCGTGTTAAGGAAACGCTGAACAAGTCTGCGCGATACGTCGCATCGTCGGGCTTGGGCGATCTGCGAGCCAAAAATTTCTCGCCATAGCCCCGCTATGACGCCAAATTTTCGACTCCCAGCTCATCCCCATCCGACGCGCGACGTATCGCGCAGACTTGTTCAGCGTTTCCTTAATACTATTTTCGCCAGAGGCGTTGCAACGAGACGGCGATGGCTGCAAGCTGTGCTGCAACTTTTTGCATGCAACCACCAGTCGACGGTCGTTACAGCTTAATTTGACAATAAGTCGATTTTTCTCAAAATTCGCTCGCAGCGACCGTTGGCTGGTCGCTCGAACTAAAAAGTTGTAGCGAAAGATCGGTCGGCTGCGCCGCGCAGGGGCGCGGGTACACTGCGGCGCAGATCTGACTTTGCGTTTCGCTGTGAGTTTTCCAAAGCTGCCCATCAAACTCGTCGTCGGGCTCGGCAATCCCGGGCCGGAGTACGAACGCACGCGGCACAACGCTGGCTTCTGGTTTGCCGAGGATGTGGCGCACGAGGTCGGTGGCCGTTTCGCGAGCGAGAAGAAATTCTTCGGCCTGCTGGCACGCGGCACAGGCTCGGCAAGCGACGTGCGGGTGCTGATGCCGCAGACTTTCATGAATCTTTCCGGACAAAGCGTGGCAGCCGTCGCAAAGTTTTTCGCCATCACACCGCCGGAAATTCTGGTGGCGCATGATGAGCTCGATCTCGCGGCTGGCGACGTGAAGCTCAAGTTTGGCGGGGGCCACGCCGGACACAATGGCCTGCGCGACATTCAGGCCAAACTCGGGTCCGGCGACTACTGGCGTCTGCGCATCGGCATCGGCCATCCGCGCGACAGCGCCAACCCGCAACAACCGGTGGCGGACTGGGTGCTGCAACGGCCGCGTCGCGAGGAGCAGGACGCCATCGAGGTCGCCGTTGAACGCGCCCTCGCGCAGTGGGCCTACCTCGCTACGGGCGATACCGAGGATGCCGTGAAGCACCTGCACACGAGGCCCAAGGCGTCTGGCTCGGCGCCCACGCCGACAGCGAAGGTGGGCGCGTGACGTCGCTCGCGGAGGTGACCGCGTGACGTCGCTCGCGGAGGTGACCGCGTGACGTCGCTCGCTACGGCCGCCGCGCTGCTGGGCGGCGCAGTGCTGCTGGTGCCGCTGTTCAAGAAGGCGGGCCTGGGCTCAGTGCTCGGCTATCTCGTGGCGGGTGTGCTGGTCGGGCCGTCCGTGTTCGGCGTCGTGCATGAACCTGAAACCGTGCTGCAGACCGCGGAGTTCGGCGTGACGCTGCTGATGTTCCTGATCGGTCTTGAGTTGCAGCGTGAACGGCTCTGGGCGCTGCGGCGCTCGATCTTCGGCGTCGGCGCGTTACACCTGCTGGTGTGCAGCGCGGCGCTCGCCGCGCTCGCGTGGTGGGCCAACCTGCGGCCCGCTGGCGCGCTCATTGTTGGCATCGCGCTGGCCATGACCTCCACAGCCTTTGCGCTGCCCGCGCTCGCCGAACGTGGCGAAACCGATAGCGAACACGGGCGTGAAGCGTTCTCGGTGTTGTTGTTCCAGGATTTGAGCGTGATTCCGGTGCTGGCGTTGGTTGGCGTGCTGGCTGCCGCCACGGGCAGCAGCGCGCAGGCTCAGACCATTGGCTGGCCCGCATTGGCGGCGGTGGTCGGGGTGGCGCTTCTGGGCCGGCCACTGCTCTCGCTGCTCTTCAAGTTCGCGTCGAAATGCGGATCGCACGAAATTTTCACCGCCGCGGCACTGCTCACCACCGTCGGCCTGGCCTGGCTCATGACGCAGGTCGGTCTTTCCGCCACGTTGGGCGCGTTTGTCGCCGGCGTGCTGCTGGCCGACTCGCAATTCCGGCATCAACTGGAGGCGAGCATCGAGCCGTTCGAATCGTTGTTGCTCGGCCTTTTCTTCATGGCCGTCGGCATGGGGGTGAACCTCGATTTGCTGCGTCGGGCGCCCGTGGCGATGCTGGGGCTGGCGGTGGCGATTCTGGCGATCAAGGCCGGTGTGTTTTACGCGGTGCGACGCTGGGTGACGCGGGCACCAGACCGGCTGGCGCGGCCTGCGGCGCTGGCGCTCGCAGTCGGTGGCGAATTCGCGTTCGTGCTGCTCAGTGCGGCGCAGTCAGCAAAGCTGATTTCCGCAGAGGAAAGTGAAGTGATCGCGCTTGCGGTGGTGCTCACGATGGTGCTCGCGCCGCTGCTGTGGGTCCTGAATGATCGCGTGCTGGTGCCGCACTTTGTGAAGGACGACGAACCGCCACCGTTTGATCGCATCGATGACCCCGGCACGCCGGTGATCATCGCCGGCTTTGGTCGCGTCGGGCAAATCGTCGGTCGCGTGCTCAACATGCGGCAGATTCGCTTTACCGCCGTCGACGCGAGCCCGGATCATGTGGATTCCATCCGTCGCTTCGGCAACAAGATTTACTACGGCGACGCGACGCGACTTGATCTGCTGCGCGCCGCGAAAACGGCCGATGCGGCGCTGTTTGTGGTCTGTGTGGATGACGTGCAGGCCTCGCTCGCGATTGTGCGACTGGTGCGACAGCATTTTCCGGGAGTGAAAATCCTCGCCCGAGCGCGCAATCGCGTGCACCTGATGGAGTTGCGTGAGCTCGGCGTCACTGCGCCAATTCGCGAGACGTTTGCCGGCAGTGTCGAGCTGGCGCGGCACGTATTGCGCGACCTGGGCGAACCCGACGAACGTATCGAGCGCACACTCACCACGTTTGTTGAGCACGACCATGAAATGCTGGATCGCGCGCAGGCCGTGTTTCGCGATGAAGCGCAGCTCATCGCTCTGGCAAAAACGGCGCGCGCCGAGCTCGATAGCATCCTGCGCGAAGACGCGGCACTCGATGGCCGCAGCGATCGTCAATCACCCGAGTTGGCGGTGGCGAGCACAAGCAAGGAAAGCACGTCATGACGACTTCCACGCGCTGGCTCGCGCCAGCACTCGCCGCATTGTGCCTGCTGGGTGGCTGCGCCACGCGCTTCGACCTGCAGGGGCACCGGGGTGCCCGCGGTTTGGCACCAGAAAACACCCTCGCCGCATTCGGCAAGGCGCTCGACATTGGCGTCAGCACGCTGGAGCTGGACGTAGGCATCACGCGCGATGGCGTGGTGGTGATCTCGCACGACCGCTACCTGAACCCGGATATCACCCGGCGCGGCGACGGCCAATTTCTGAACGAACGCGGCCCGGTGATCGCGACCGTGAATTTCGCTGACCTGCAGGGGTATGACGTCGGACGCATCAAGCCCGGCAGCGCCTACGCGCGGGCGTTCGCCACGCAGCTGGGGGTGGACGGCGAACGCATTCCCACACTTCGCGCCCTGTTCGATCTCGTCGCGAAACGCGGCGCCAGCGCCGTGCGCTTCAACATCGAAACCAAAATTTCACCGCTGGTGCCCGAAGAAGCGGTCGCCGCCGAGCCGTTTGTCCGCGCGTTGATCGCCGAGATTCGCGGCGCCGGGCTCGCCGCTCGAGCGACGATTCAATCGTTCGACTGGCGCACCTTGCTGATCGCGCAAAAAGAAGCGCCGGAGATTGTGACCGTGTTCCTCACCAGCCAGCAGGGCGCGGGTGACACGGTGCAGGTGGGCAAGCCGGGGGCGTCGCCGTGGCTTGCAGGCTTCGATGTTGACGACCACGGCGGCTCAACGCCGCGCACGGTCAAGGCCGCTGGCGGCACCGTCTGGTCGCCCAACTTCAAGGACGTGACCGCTGCCCTCGTGAACGAAGCGCACACGCTGGGCCTGAAAATCATTCCGTGGACGGTCAACGACGAGGCGGACATGGCCCGCCTGCTCGACTGGCAGGTCGACGGCCTGATCAGCGACTATCCGGACCGCCTGCGCGCATTGCTCGAGCGGCGGGGCATGACCGTCCCGGCGCGCTACCCAGCTCGATAAATACAACCCCGGCTGAACTTGCAATGATTGAAAGCGGACTCTGGATTTTCCTGCTCGAAACCCTCGGCGCCGGCGCCATGTTCGCCGCGCTCATCTGGTGGATCGTGCGCGGCGCCGCGGACCGCAACAAGAAGCTGCGCGACTACGACGAAGCCGCCCGCCGCGCGGCAGACGCGGCCGACGAGAAACGTCAGTGAAGCACCCGCTTTGCTGAGAGCACGAACCTGGGGATCGGCGCCTCGAACTTCACGCCGTCGTCGGCGATAAACTGGTAGCTGCCCTGCATGGTGCCCACGGGCGTCTTGAACTGTGAGCCGCTGGTGTATTCGTAGGATTCGCCGGGTGCCAGCTTCGGCTGTTGACCCACCACACCGGCGCCGCGCACTTCTTCCACCTTGCCGTCAGCATCAGTGATCATCCAGTGTCGCGATAGCAACTGCACCGCCACCTCGCCCACGTTTTCGATGCGGATGTGGTACGCGAACACATACTGGTCGTTAGCCGGATCGCTCTGATCGGCCAAGTAAAATGGGGTCGGATCAACCTTGATGCTGTAGCGGCTCACTGCTGCGGTGTCCCTGCCGGACCAACGTCCAGCATAAATTCGATTGGGGCGCGAATTGTCTCGCAACTACCAGATTGCACCCTCGATTCTTTCGGCAGACTTCGCACGCCTCGGCGACGAAGTGCGCGCCGTGATCGCGGCCGGTGCCGATCTCATCCACTTCGACGTGATGGACAACCATTACGTGCCCAACCTCACCATCGGGCCAATGGTGTGCAGCGCCATCAAACCGCACGTTGGCAACACGCCCATCGACGTGCACCTGATGGTGAAGCCGGTCGATGCGATCATCCCGGAATTCGCCAAGGCGGGCGCCAACATCATCAGCTTTCACCCCGAGGCGAGCGAACACATCGACCGCACCATCGCACTGATCCGCGACTGCGGCTGCAAGCCCGGCCTCGTATTCAATCCGGCGACGCCGCTTTCATATCTCGACTACACGCTCGACAAGCTCGATCTCGTGCTCATCATGAGCGTGAACCCGGGCTTTGGTGGACAGAAGTTCATCGACGGCGTGCTACCCAAAATTGCCGAGGTGCGGCGGCGCATCGACGCGTCCGGCAGGCAAATCATGCTCGAAGTCGACGGCGGTATCAAGGCCGACAACATTGCGAAGGTGGCGGCCGCGGGCGCTGACACATTTGTGGCCGGTAGTGCGGTTTACGGCGCCAAGGACTACGCGGCGGCGATTGCCGATATGCGCAAGGCGTTGGCTAGCGCATGAGTCTGCATCACATCAAAGCCATCGCCATCGATCTCGACGGCACGCTGCTCGACACCATCCCTGATCTTTGCGCATCGGTCAATCTGGTGCTGGACGAGATGGGCCATGAGCCGTTGCCGATAGAGTTGGTGAAGACGTTCGTGGGCAAGGGGCTGATGGCGCACGTGGGCAAATCGCTGCGCCATGTGTTGCGGCGCGAGCCGAGCGATGCCGAGCTGGAACACGCGCTGATGCTGTATCGCCAGTTCTACTTCGAGCACATTGCCGACAACACGTCGATCTATCCCGGCGTGATCGACGGGCTGGACGCGTTCCGCGAACGCGGGCTCACGCTGTCGGTCGTCACCAACAAGTGGACGACGTACAGCGAGGCGCTGCTCAAGCACTTCAACCTCACGCAGTACTTCGACCACATCGTGTGCGGTGACATGCTGGCGACCAACAAGCCCGACCCCGGCATGATTTTCTGGTCGGCGGGCCAGCATCGCGTGCATCCAGCACAGATGCTGATGATTGGCGACTCCGGTAACGATAGCCGCGCCGCGCAGGCGGCCGGTTCGCCGGTGGTGCTGTTGACCTACGGCTACAGCGAGGGCGAAAACCTGGCCGATTTGCGCGCCAACGCAATCGTGGATACATTTACGGACATCGTTCCGCTGCTCACTTGACTGGCGGTCGTCGGAAACCAAGCACACACAACATGTTCCTCTCGGTCCGTTCCTGGTGGCAAAGCTCTGGAGGTTGGTGGCGTTAGCCTGCCAATATTGCTTTGCGCTGGTTGCGAGCGCATGCGTCTGGAGTCCTCCGGATGCCGCAACAACAAGAACTGACCCTGAACCTGATCCCTTGTGATCACTCCCCTCCGGAGCATGTTGCATCATGACCGAACAAGAATTCCTGAAGCTCGCTCAGCAAGGCTTCACCCGCATCCCGCTCGTCGAACAGACGCTCGCTGACCTCGACACGCCACTGTCGATTTACCTCAAGCTCGCCAACGATCGCTACACCTTCCTGCTCGAATCGGTGGTGGGCGGTGAGCGCTTTGGTCGCTACAGCTTCATCGGCCTGCGCACCCGCACCCGCATCGAAGTGCGTGGCAATGAGGTGACGCACATCACGCCGCTCGGGCCAAATAAGCAGACCGTCGCCGACCCGCTCGACTACATCGCGGCCTTTCAGGCGCAGTTCAAGGTGGCGACTGTCCCTGGCCTGCCCCGTTTTGCTGGCGGGCTGACGGGTTACTTCGGATTTGAGACAGCACACTACATCGAGCCGCGCCTCGGACTGTTCGCCCAGAAGCACCCGAAGCCCGATCAACTGGGCGTGCCCGACATCCTGCTGCTGTTGACCGAAGAGCTGGCCGTCGTCGACAACCTTTCCAGCACCATCTCGCTGATCGTCTACGCTGATCCGTCAAAGCCGGATGCTTTCCAGCGCGCAACCGAACGCCTGGCCGAGCTGCGCGCCAAGCTGCGTGAACCGGCGAAGCTGCCGTTGCAGCACGCGACGACAGTGGTCAACGCCGAATCGCAGATGGGCCAAACCGCCTACGAAGCCGCGGTGAAGGTGTGCAAGGACTACATCGCGGCGGGTGACTGCATGCAGGTGGTGCCGTCGCAACGCATGGTGATGGACTTCCCCGAGCCGCCGATCTCACTGTACCGGGCGCTACGCACGCTGAACCCGTCACCGTACATGTTTTTCTATCACTTCGGCGACTTTCACGTCGTCGGCGCGTCGCCAGAGATTCTGGTGCGCAAGGAGGGCGAGACGGTGACCGTACGCCCGATCGCCGGCACCCGCAAGCGCGGCGCCACCCGTGAGGAAGACGATGCGCTGGCCGAAGATCTGCTATCCGACGAGAAGGAAGTGGCCGAGCATGTGATGCTGATTGACCTCGGCCGCAACGATGTGGGCCGCATCGCCACGACCGGGAGCGTGGTGGTCAAGGACAAGATGATCATCGAGCGCTATTCGCACGTCATGCACATCGTGAGTAACGTGGAGGGCACGCTGAAGCCCGGCACCCACAATATTGACGTACTGCGCGCAACGTTTCCGGCGGGCACACTCTCCGGCGCACCGAAGATTCGCGCGCTTGAGATCATCCACGAAGTCGAGCCGGTCAAACGAAACATCTACGGCGGCGCGGTGGGTTACATGAGCTATCAGGGCGACATGGACATGTGCATCGCCATCCGCACTGCCGTGATTCAAAACGGCAAGCTCTACGCCCAGGCCGGTGCCGGCATTGTGCATGACTCGGTACCCAGCAAGGAATGGGAAGAAACGCTACAAAAGGTGCGTTCGGTGCTGCGCGCTGCCGAGATGGTGCAGCGTGGTCTGGACGGGAGTGCGGCATGAGCAAGGTGATTGATCTGCGCAGCGATACGGTGACCCGCCCGACGCCGGGCATGCTGGCGGCAATGAACTCGGCAGAGGTGGGCGATGATGTGTGGGGCGATGACCCGACGGTGAACCGCCTGCAGGCCATGATGGCCGAGGCCACCGCGAAAGAGGCGGCACTGTTTCTGCCGTCGGGTACGCAGAGCAATCTGGCGGCGCTGATGGCGCATTGTGAGCGCGGCGACGAATACATCGTCGGCCAGATGGCGCACACCTACCGCTGGGAGGGGGGCGGTGCGGCGGTGCTGGGCAGCATCCAGCCACAGCCGATCGAGCAAGCCGCCGATGGCTCGTTGCCGCTGGAGAAGATCGCCGCCGCGATCAAGCCGTTCGGCCCCGGCCTCGGGACGCACTTCGCTCGCACCCGCCTGCTGGCACTGGAGAACACCTGGGGCGGCCGCGTGCTGCCGCAGCAGTATGTGATTGACGCGGCCGCTTTGGCGCGCAGCAAGGGGCTCAACGTACATCTCGACGGCGCGCGTGCGTTCAACGCAGCGGTCGCGAGCAAATGCAGCATCGCCGAGCTGCTGGCGCCGTTCGATTCCGCATCCCTATGCATTTCGAAAGGGCTGGGCGCGCCCGTCGGTGCGGTGCTCGTGGGCGACAGGGTCATCATCGAGCGTGCGCACCGCTGGCGCAAAATGCTCGGCGGCGGCATGCGGCAGGCGGGCTATGTGGCCGCGGCCTGCATCTACGCGCTTGAGCATCAGGTGGAACGCCTGCGTGACGATCATCACAACGCCGCGCGCCTTGCCGCCGGTCTGCGTGAGGTTGCGGAGATCACCGTGTCGGCACAGGCGACGAACATGGTCTTCCTCAATCTGCCGGAGGCACATGCCAAGCCGCTGGAGGCATACCTCGCCGCGCGCGGCATGCTGATGCAGGGCGTCTATGCCGCGCGACTGGTCACCCACCTCGATGTCTCACGCGATGACGTTGACGCGTTCGTCGCCGCTGTCAAGGCTTATTTCACAGAGGCAGCCAAGTGATTCTGCTCATCGATAACTACGACAGCTTTACCTACAACCTGGCGCAATACTTTGGCGAGCTGGGTGCCGAGGTGGAAGTGATTCGCAACGATGCCATCGATCTGGCCGGCGTTGACGCGAAGCGGCCCGAGCGCATCGTTGTGTCTCCGGGGCCCTGTACTCCAAACGAGGCCGGTATCTCGGTGCCGTTGATCAAGGCGTTTGCAGGCAAGGTGCCCATTCTTGGCGTTTGCCTGGGGCACCAGAGCATCGGCGCGGCGTTTGGCGGCAACATCGTCCGCGCCAAACGGGTGATGCACGGCAAGACCTCGACCATCACCCACAACCGGCAGGATTGCTTTGCCGGTATCCCGAGTCCGTATACCGTTGTGCGCTATCACTCACTGGTGATTGAGCGCGCGAGCTTGCCCGATGTGCTCTCGATTACCGCCGAGAGCGACGATGGCGAGATCATGGGCGTGCGCCACAAGATGCTGCCCGTCTGGGGGGTGCAATTCCACCCCGAGTCGATCATCACCGAACACGGTCATGATCTGTTGCGCAACTTTTTAAGCCTGTAGGCGGCCATCATGCCCATCTCAATAAACGAAGCCCTGCAACGCACGATCGAGCATCGCGAGATCTTTCACGACGAAATGCTTTCGCTGATGCGCAAGCTGATGGCCGGTGAATTTTCACCGGCACAGGCGGCCGCCTTCCTCATGGGCCTGCGCGTCAAGAAGGAGACCATTGGCGAGATCACCGCGGCGGCGATGGTGATGCGCGAGCTCTCCACCAAAGTCCCGATTGAGAACGAACCGAATCTGGTCGACATCGTCGGTACCGGTGGCGATTTGTCGCACACGTTCAACATCTCAACCGCGTCGATGTTTGTTGCTGCCGCAGCCGGTGCCAAGGTGGCCAAGCACGGCAATCGCGGCGTGTCGTCGAAGAGCGGCGCCGCAGACGTGCTGGAGTCGCTTGGCGTCAACATCATGCTGATCCCGGACCAGATTGCGCAGTGCATTCGCGAGGTGGGCGTCGGATTCATGTTCGCGCCCAATCACCATCTGGCGATGAAGGCCGTGGTGCCGATCCGCCGCGAACTGGGCGTAAAGACCATCTTCAACATTCTCGGCCCGCTGACCAATCCGGCCAGCGCCCCAAACACCATGATGGGCGTGTTCCACGCTGATCTGGTCGGCATTCAGGTGCGCGTGATGGAGCGCCTCGGCGCGCAGCACGTGATGGTGGTGCACGGCCGCGATTCACTCGACGAGATCTCGCTCGGCGCCGGAACCGTTGTCGGCGAGCTCAAGGACGGCAAGATCACCGAGTACGAGATCCACCCCGAAGACTTTGGCTTCACGATGAGTGCCACGCGCAACCTGCGCGTCGACACGCCGGACGAGTCGAAGGCAATGCTGCTGGCCGCGTTGAGCGGTCAGCCGGGTCCTGCACAGAACGTGGTTCTACTCAACGCGGGAGCCGCGCTCTACACCGCCAACGTCGCAAAGACGCTGCGTGACGGCATCGATCTAGCCCGGGCCACCATCGCAAGCGGCGCAGCGCGCAGGAAGGTGGACGAACTGGCCAACTTGACGCGATCGTTCAAGATCAAGCCATTCGGCGCCTGAGCTTAGTCACGCCATGAGCGACATCCTGACCAAGATCATCGCCACCAAGCACGAAGAAATCGCTGCGGCGATGCGCGCCAAGCCGCTCGCTGCGATTCGCACCGACGCAGAGGCTCGCGCTCGCGCCGGTGACCTTCGTGATTTCGCAGGCGCGATTGAAGCGAAGATCGCAGCCGGTCACAGCGCTGTGATCGCCGAAATCAAGAAGGCGAGCCCCAGCAAGGGCATCCTGCGCGAAAACTTTGTACCCGCTGACATCGCACGCAGCTATGAAGCCGGCGGTGCCGCGTGTCTGTCGGTATTGACAGACCGCAGCTATTTCCAGGGCGCGACCGAGTTCCTGCAACAGGCGCGCGCCGCCTGCGGCCTGCCAGTGATCCGCAAGGACTTCATCGTCGACGCCTATCAGGTGTACGAGGCCGCAGCGATGGGCGCAGACTGCGTCCTGCTCATCGTCGGCGCGCTGGAGTGGAACCAGATGCTGGCGCTGGAAGCGCTTGCAGTTGAGCTGGGACTCGCAGTGCTGGTTGAGTCGCACGATTCGGCGGAGCTCGACGCGGCACTCACCTTGCAGACCTCGCTGATCGGCATCAACAATCGCGACTTGCGCTCGTTCAACGTTTCGCTTTCGACCACCACCGATCTGCTCTCGCGCATTCCGGCCGGCAAACGTGTGATCACCGAGAGTGGCATCCTAGGGCGCGACGACGTGCAGCACATGCGGGCGCATGGCGTACACAGCTACCTGGTCGGAGAAGCGTTCATGCGCGCGCCGGATCCGGGACGCGCGCTGGCGGAGCTATTTGCGGATTGAGCGATCGATGTGGCGCAGGCCGCGTCGCACGATGGTGTTGGCGCCAAGCAGCGCCGTCAACGCCGCCATCAAGGCAAGCGCGGAAACGCCGAGCGTAGGGACCACGGCGGCGTCAGCCGCGTCACCCGCCGCGCCCTGGCCCGCCGGCGCCACGGCAAGGCTCTCAAATCCGCCGATGGGCACGCCGGCGAGGGTCACCGTGCTGACGTTGCTCACCGCAAGTGTTTCGGGTGCAACCGCAAACACCTGTCCGGGGTTGTCGTTGCTCACGCCCCACACCAGACCAGTGGACGCATCACCGTCAAGCCCGACGTCAAGCGGCGAAACGCCCACGGTGCCGAGCAGGGTCGCCGCACCCGTGCTGACGTTGATGCAGTAAAACTTGCCCCGGTCGGTGTTGCCACCCATGCCGAACAGGCCCGATGGGCAGATGGCGCTAGGCGTGACGCCCGCCAAGCCGGACAGCGCCGGTCCGCTGCCGCCGAGCGACGTCGTTGCCCCGGTGGCGGCGTCGACGCGGTAAATCACGGCATTCATGGCGAGGTACAACTGGCCGTCGGTAGTGAATGCGAGGCCGGCATTCGTTTGCAGCTGCGGCAAGCCAGCCAGTTGCCCGACGGCCGTACAGGCGCCCGTTGCGCCGGAGCAGCGCACCAGCTGCGCCGTCGATGGATTCACGCCATAGAGCTGGCCGTCAGCACCGACGGCCATGCCTTCGATTTTGCTAAACCCGGTGGCGCCGATCGCGGTCGCGAACCCGGTGGCCAGATCGATGCGATAGAGCTTGCGGTCGGTGTCGCTGCGCACGGAATACCCGAACGGGGCAGCCTGTGCGATCGCAGCCGCGCCAAAAAGCGCTGCGAGCACTACCCCCCGGCGAAGATTCCGAATCTTTTGAAGCACTGAATTGGTCCGATCGTTTGCAGCATTTTGACAGGTGTGTCATGTGTCTGCAACTCAAATGCGCGCTAAAGTGTTAGCACTCACTATCGTTGAGACATAATATTGTCGCCATCAGGAGACAAAAACCCAGCGTGTTGAGCCAGGTAAGTCCAGCGCGTGAGTGAGGGGCACTAACAGCTTTTCGTCCGTAACGGCTGCCAGGCGGTCACTTAGGCGATATTTTTTCCAAGTCGACTTTTCAAAAAATAGCGTTTCGACGACCAATCAGTCGCCGCAGAGGCTGAAAAGTTGTTGTCTCAGGTGTTTGTCGTCACCGGTTCGGGCGCGTTGCCGACAAGCAGTCGCGCGAGTTGCTCAGCGGCATTGCTCAACAACTCCGGCGCGCGGATGATCGCCTGATCCAGCGCCATCGGTCCAGGCACAATCGAAAAGCAGCCGCCGTTGAAGACCGGGTTCAGCGCCTCGAGCGAAGCGGCGTCGACACCACCACTGATCAACGTGGCTTTGAGCCAAGCGTTACCGTTCTCGCGCGCAATCTGCGCGGCGGCGAACGGCGTCTTGCCGAGCAGCGTTTGCGCGTCACTACGCCCCTCGCCCGTGATCAGCCAGTCCGCGCCGTTGCAGGCATCCGCCAGTCCGATCAGACGCGCCACCGTGTGTGCGCCCGATTCAAACCTCGCGCCGAGCAGTTGCAGGGCATAGCCGAGGCCGCCCGCCGCACCGGCGCCGGGTTTCGCTTTGGCGTGGCGCTGCAGCGCAGCCTCCAGCCGGTCAGCATACGCGTCAATCACGGCGTCGACGTTGCTGATCTCGTGCGCCGCAACGCCCTTCTGCCGTCCAAAGATCGCCGTCGCGCCACATTCGCCGACGAGCGGGTTGTTCACGTCGGAGAGCAGCGTGATTTCGCACTCGGCGAGGCGCGCGTCGAGCCCGGTGACGTCGACCGAAATGAGCTTTGCCAGGCCATTCGGCGACGGTGCAATCTCGCGCCGGAAGGTGCCCGTGAACTTGACCCCCAACGCCGCCAGCAGGCCAGCGCCGCCGTCGTTGGTACAGGTACCGCCCAGGCCGACGAAGAAATGCCGGATGCCCTCCGCCAGCAGCAGACGGATCAGTTCACCGACGCCGTAGCTTGACCGCTCGCCAACCGGCACGGCCATGTTGTGCGCATCCTCGATGCCCACGACCTGCGCCACCTCAATCACGGCGGCTTCGTAGATGCCGTGCTTGATCAGTGCATAGGCGGCTTCGGCCGATTGCCCGGCTGCGTTCTTGACCAGCGCCTGTTTGCGTCGAGCGCCACCGCTGGCCGCCAGCGCGGTGACCACAGCGTCAAGCGTGCCTTCCCCGCCGTCGGCCATCGGCCGCTTGACGATCTCCGCGTTGGGCAGCGCGCGGCGCAAACCGCCTTCCAGTGCCGCGCACACACGGTCTGCCGCGAGCGAACCTTTGAACGAGTCAGGGGCGAGGACAATCTTCATGCAGCGAGATTGTCGCGACGGTTGCTGTCGGTAGCGCGGCTCATGACTCGTCAAGCGAAGACCCATGCGTCGCGCGGCGCAGGCGGTCGTTCACGGCATCCCACTCCGGCGAGTCCGGCGGGGTTTCGACGATGAGCGTGCCGTAGCGCTCCTGGTCGAGCTGACGCAGGAGCGCGTAGAGTTCGTATTCCCACGTCTCGGCATCGGCGGCGAGCCGGACGACGCGCAGTCGCTCCATCGGCTCCGGGTCGAAGGAATGGGTGATCACGCAACGCGTCGGTTGCGTCGCCTTCGCCTGCCGGAATGCGCGCAACTGCATCTTCAGGCGCGACGTGGCCAGCATCAGCGTCTGCGTGCGCGGCGCGTAGTGAGATGCCAGTGCGCCGGAGACGCGCGGCGCATCAGCGCAGGCGTCGGCCAGCGGCTGGCCGAGCACGCGCTCGATGTCACCTGCACGCACCCGGCCCGGCCGCAATACCCGTGGCACCGCGCCGCTCACGTCGATAATCGTCGACTCGACCCCGACCTCGCTCGCGCCACCGTCGAGCACCAGCAACGCTTGATCGGGAAATTCCTCCGCGACGTGCTGGGCCGTCGTTGGGCTCACCTGCCCGAACTGGTTGGCGGACGGCGCGGCAACCCCCATCGGCCGCGTGTCGCTGCTCGAGAACGCGCGCAGCACCGCCTGCGCCACCGGATGCGAGGGCACGCGAAGCCCAACCGTGTCCTGTCCACCCGTCACCGCGTCGAGCACATGCGGTGCCCGCCTGACGATCAGCGTCATGGGTCCCGGCCAAAAGGCGGTCGCCAGCCGGTGGGCTGCGGCGGGCCACGATGCAGCCCAGGCGGTTGCCGCCTCGGCCGAGGCCACATGCACGATCAGCGGATGGTCCGCGGGCCGGCCTTTCGCCGCAAATATTTTGGCAACCGCGTCGGCGTTGCCTGCGTCCGCCGCGAGTCCGTAGACCGTCTCCGTGGGTAGCCCGATCAGATCACCCGCTCGAAGGCGCTCTACCGCCCGCGTCACGCTCTCGTCAGTGGCGACTTCGATACGCGGTGGCCTGGGTTGTCGTGCCATGTCAGTACACGCCCTTCTCGCCCGGGGGGCGCGTCTTGAAGCGCTTGTGTGTCCACAGATACTGCGCCGTGTTCTCGCGCACACGATCCTCGATGAAGGCGTTGACGCGTCGCGCGTCGGCCACGTCGTTGCCCGAGGGAAAGTGCTCGAACGCCGGATAGAAGCGCACGTCGTAGCCCGCACCTTTCGGCCGCTGCGTGGCAATCACCGGAACGACGGCGGCGCCGGTCAGTTTCGCCAGACGCGATACGCCCGTAATCGTCGCCGCATCGACGCCGAAGAACGGAACGAACACTGAATCGCGCAACCCGAAATCCATATCGGGCAGATAGTAAAACGGAAGGCCGTCGCGCATCGCACGAACGATGGGTTTGACGCCGTCATTGCGGGCCAGGATACGCGAGTGGCTGAAGCGCGTGCGCCCCGCCAGCAGCATCCGGTCAAGATCGGGATTGCTTTGACGGCTATACAGCGAGCAGCCGGACGTATCGACGGAAATGCGGATCGCCGCGGCGTCGAGGCCGATGAAGTGCGGACACAACCAGATCACGGGTCGCACCGCTTCGCCCGCCGTCGGTTCGCGAAACCGCCGCCACTGCATCTCGTCGTGCAGCGTGACGTAGGCTCGAATTCGTTCGCCGCTGGCATTCCACAGAAAGCCGTGCTCCAGTGCCGCTTGCACGTAGGCGCGGAAATGCGCTCGCGCAATGGCCTCCCGCTCCGTCTCCGTCTTGTCCGGAAAGCAAAGTCGCAGATTGGTCAGGGCCACGCGGCGACGCGACTTCGCCAAGTGCCAACCCAACGCGGCCAGCATACCGCTGATCGACGCGATCCAGCGCAGCGGCAATCGCGCGAGCACCTTGCTGCCCACCCAGGTCAACGCGCCACCCAGAGTGCTGATGCGAACGGCGCTCACGGCGGCACCCCGGCGCCCGCCGGAACCTTGTATCGGTTGTAGCTCCAGAGATATTGGTCTGGCGCCAGGGCAATGGCTTGCTCTACCGCCGCATTCAATTCGCGCGCAGCGGTCTGCGGTGCGTCAGAGAATGGTGGCAACGGCGTGAAGACGAGCCGGTATCCGGCACCGCGCGGCAGGCGCACACAGACGATCATCACCACCTGCGCCGAGGTCGTCCTGGCGAGTTTTTGCACCAGCGTCATGGTGTACGCCGGTCGACCAAAAAAAGGAGCCCAGACGCCGTCCCCGCCGGTCG
The DNA here is from genome assembly GCA_016790165.1 of Burkholderiales bacterium. Classification (GTDB taxonomy): domain Bacteria; phylum Pseudomonadota; class Gammaproteobacteria; order Burkholderiales; family Casimicrobiaceae; genus Casimicrobium. The sequence continues at coordinate 29,200 of JAEUPL010000010.1, read as the reverse complement.
GCACCTGATCGGGCAACAGTCCGATGCATTCGCCGCGACGAAGCGCCTTGAGCATCGCGCGGATGCCGCTCATTTCAGCGGGTTCCGACTTGATCTGCAGACGATCGCGCCCCTTTCGCATCAGCGGCTCAGCCCACGCCACACGCGGCGGTCGAAACATGACCGTGATCGGCAGCTGCGAGCCGATGAAGAGCGAGGCATATTCGAAGGTTGCCAGATGCGGTGTTAGAAATATCAGGCCACGCCCGGCATCATGGGCAGCCAGCACATGATCCCATCCGTCAACGCGCCGGATGCGCCCGAGCAGGACCGCGTCGGGCGTTGACCACACGGCGGCGGTTTCGAGCGCCATGCGACCGATGCCCGTGGCCGCAGCGGCAGAGGACACCCGTTCCGCGTAACTGGAGACCGTGAGGTTGTCGCGCAGGCGCCGACGCATCTGTGTGCTCAGGAGCATCAGCCTCCCCAGTGCGCCACCGAGATACGCCTGCGTCGCGAGCGAGCGTCGGGCAAGCCAGCCAGCAAGAACAACAGCCAGACGTAGAAGCAAATTGGGCACTTGAAGATGATGGTGACGTGTTCACCGCCGGAAAGGGCGACTCGCAGCTACGCTCGGGGCGGTGCGACGATTCGCCTACAATTCTAGGTGGCGTTCGCTGAGTTATTCGACTACTTGCGGGGCGGACGTCGGCGGTCACTGCATCGCGCCATTTTTCCGCTAAAGCGTCGCCGCTCGTGAGACCAAGGGAATCACCGGCTCGCCCCAGTCGAACCGGTGGGATTTTTCAGGCAAGGTTTTACTCATGAGCGACTACCTCTTCACCTCCGAATCGGTCTCCGAAGGTCACCCCGACAAGGTGGCTGACCAGATCTCGGACGCCATCCTCGACGCCATTTTCCAGCAGGACCCACGTTCGCGAGTCGCGGCTGAGACGTTGACCAATACTGGTCTCGTGGTGCTCGCTGGCGAGATCACCACCAACGCGCACGTTGACTACATTCAGGTCGCGCGCGACACCATCAAGCGTATCGGCTACGACAACACCGAGTACGGCATCGACTACAAGGGTTGCGCCGTGCTCGTCGCCTACGACAAGCAGTCCAATGACATCGCGCAGGGCGTCGATCACGCCAGCGACGATCACCTGAATACCGGCGCGGGCGATCAGGGCCTCATGTTCGGCTACGCATGCGACGAAACCCCCGTGCTGATGCCAGCGCCGATTTACTACGCGCACCGCCTCGTCGAGCGTCAGGCCATGCTGCGCAAGGATGGTCGCCTGCCGTTCCTGCGCCCGGATGCCAAGTCGCAGGTCACGATGCGCTACGTCGATGGCAAGCCGCATTCGATTGATACTGTTGTGCTCTCCACCCAGCACAGTCCCGACCAGAGCGAGACGCCCACCAAGCTCAAGGCGAGCTTCTACGAGGCAGTGATCGAGGAAATCATCAAGCCAGTGCTGCCGAAAGAGTGGCTGCAGGCCACGCGTTACCTGGTCAACCCGACTGGCCGCTTCGTGATTGGCGGCCCGCAGGGTGACTGCGGTCTCACCGGCCGCAAGATCATTGTCGACACCTACGGCGGCGCCTGCCCGCATGGCGGCGGCGCGTTTTCCGGCAAGGATCCGTCCAAGGTAGACCGTTCCGCCGCGTACGCCGCGCGCTACGTTGCCAAGAATGTCGTCGCTGCCGGGTTGGCCAAGCAGTGTCAAGTGCAGGTGGCCTATGCCATCGGTGTTGCCAAGCCGATGAACGTGACCGTGTACACCGAAGGCACGGGCGTGATCTCTGATGAAAAGATCGCCGCGCTGGTCAACGAACACTTCGACCTGCGGCCAAAGGGCATCATCCAGATGCTCAACCTGCTGCGACCGATCTACGAGAAAACCGCTGCCTACGGCCACTTTGGCCGCGACGAACCTGAGTTCACCTGGGAAAGCACCGATCGCGCGGCCGCACTGCGCGCCGCGGCGGGCCTTTAGTCACTTATCCGGGGGGAATGAGCCGCCCGCGAACCAGCAACAGCACGCTGCGGATCGCGAGATAGGCGATCACCGAGGTTGCCATTAGCACGGCCACCCAAGCCACCTGAGACGGCCAGCCGCCGCGCCGCACGGCCTCGACAACGACGGACGCGAGCGCGGCGATCGGGAACGAGAATGACCAGTGGGCCGCAGAGAATGGCACGCTGGTCCATGATCGCCACCGCGCCAGCACGGCAATCAACGGCCCGCAAGCCACGCCCAACGCCAGCAAAACGCCGTCCACGGGCAGTGAAGGCCAAAGCGCAAGTGCCGCCAACGTTGCCACAGGCGCGGGTGCCAGTTCAATACCCACGGTGGCCCGAAGTGGCGGCGGCATCGGCCCGGCAAACAGGCGATTGAGGACACGGGCCTCAAGCAACCACCAGGCCGCCAATCCCAGGCCAAACGCAAGCACGGCCCAACCGTGTGCCCCCAAGGCGGCCAACGCCAACGAACCGATCAGGCCGCCGCCGACGGGAGGCAAATAAAGCGCTGGCGTTACCGCCTCCGGTGGCAATTCGCCTGTTGCGACACGTGTGACGACACGCCATGCCAGCATCACCTGCACCACGATGGCACCGGAAACCAACCAGACAGCTGTTACGCGAATTTGCGGCGACGACGGCAACCAAAGTGCAACCGCGAGCAGCACGGTCAAGGGCATCAGTGAGAGCATCGCGCCATGGACGGGATGCGCCAAGTCCTTGCGCACGTCCTCGCGATACCGCACAAACTTTATGACCCAGAGAATCAGCAATAGCTCCAGCAACGCGGTCGCGACGGAGAGGAGGAATGACGCCACCACGTCCGTCGCTTCGAAGCGCAACGGTGTCATGCGCCGCCAAGCGCCCGCGAGGCCCAGCATTCCGAACGGGATTGCAAACAAGCCCGGTGGCATGCGCGACAACCACGGGCGGCCAGTCCCGATCGGGGTGATGGTTGCGCTGCGCTGACTTTCCGTTCCGACGACACTCATACGGCGAGTGTAGTGCGCCGGACGCGGTGACATTGATGAAAAGTTACTTGGCGAGATTACTGACTCGACGTCCCGGCAGCGCCTGCGCATACAATCCGCGTCCCGTCGTCACGCTGCAACTTGGCGCCACCGACTCGCCCCCACTCAATGCCTCGCTCTCCTGCTGGTTTCCCGCTCGCGCTCGGCCTTGATTTCGGCACGACCAACACCGTCATCGCCGCGTCAGCGCACCCGGGCATTGCCCGCACGTTGCGGTTCACGCTGGCGGGTGAAACTCACGCCACCTTTCGCTCGGCGATGTGCTTTTGGGAAGAGGACACCGGCGCAGCGCAGGACTTGCGCTTTGAGGCCGGGCCATGGGCGATTGAGCGGTTCATCGATGACCCGATGGATTGCCGGTTCCTGCAGTCCTTCAAGACGTTTGCCGCCAGCCGCTCGTTCACCGAGACTTACATCCACGGCCGCAAATTCACGTTCGAGGATTTGCTGACCGCGTTCATCGAAAAGATGCGCACTCACACCGATGGTGCGCTTCGAGATTTGCCGCCCCGGCTGGTTGCCGGCAGACCGGTTGCTTTCGCCGGTGTGAACCCGAACGAAGCGCTTGCACTGGAGCGGTACGAGCGGGCGTTCAAGCGTGTTGGCTTCGGCGAAGTGCTCTACGTGTACGAGCCGGTCGCGGCGGCATACTTCTTCGCTCAGCGACTGAGGCAGGCGGCCACCGTGCTGGTCGCGGACTTTGGCGGCGGGACCAGCGACTTCTCGATCATCCGTTTCGAGCCGGGCAGCGGCAAGCGCGGTGGGCTGAAATCGATTCCACTTGCGCACTCGGGCGTGGCTGTCGCAGGTGACGTGTTTGATTACCGCATCCTCGAGCATGCGATCTTGCCGCAGCTCGGTCACCGCGCAAAGTACAAGAGCATTGACAAGATTCTCGAAGTACCGACGCATTTTCACCATCGCTTTGCGCAATGGAACCAGCTTGCGCTGATGAAATCACCCGCTGTGCTGCGTGAACTGCGCGAGTACCTGCGCTATGCCATTGAACGTGATGGTCTGGCCAGGTTCATCGCGCTCATCGACAACGATCTCGGCTATCCGCTCTATAAGGCGGTGGCCGACGTGAAAACGTCACTGTCGAGCGCGCCGACGGCGAAGCTGGCATTCCGCGCCGCGGGCGTCGGCTACGACCTCGCGCTTGATGCCACGATTGAACGCGCCGCCTTCGCGCAGTGGATCGAGGACGATCTGCAGAGAATTGAAGATGCCGTCGATGCCGCGCTCGGCGAGGCGCGGCTCGACGCGAGTTCAATTGACCGCGTGTTTCTCACGGGGGGTACGTCATTCGTGCCAGCGGTGCGTGCGATCTTTGATCAGCGCTTTGACCCCCATACGATCGAAACCGGTGACCAACTGGAGTCGATCGCGTATGGACTCGCGCTGATCGCACGCAGCGACAACCCAGAGGCCTGGGCTGTGGGTGCTGCCGCGTAGTGGCTGCGACTGCCTAGCTCAAAATTTGGGGGGCGCCTCGCTAAACACCAGCGTCGGCTGCAATTGCGCCCAACCCGGCTTGAGCTTGAAGGTGAGCTGACCTTTCGCGTCCGCCGTGTAGGTTTCAATGGTCATCCCGTCCTTTACCACGCGCATCGTCTGTCCACGGGGCTCGGGATACTGCAGCGGCACCTCCACGTTTTGCAGGGAAGGAAAGAACAGCATATAGCCAAACCAGCCTAGCAGGTCTTTGCCGGCGACCTGAAGTTGTCGAACGGTTTCTTCGACTTCATGGTACGGAATTTCACGCCCGCCGGACCACCCAATCCCCAGCGTGAGCGACGCCTTGAGCGAGCCCTTTGGCTGATTGCTGCGCAACTCAGCATCGGTTTTGTATAGATCTTCACGATAGGGCACGGTCACCGTCCCGTCCGCACCCACAGGAACGGGCACGCTCACGCGATCATTGACGATGGCGACGCGCACCGCGCTGAGCTTGGTCGCTTCGTCCTGCGGTACGATCTTGATTTGCATCGTCACGCGATCCAGCTTCGAATCCCGCATTCGCTTGAGCCGCACGAACACGTCGTCGTACGGCATGACAGCGGCGTGTTTGGGGCTGTTGAGCACCACCTCCTCAAGCCGGTCCGCGGGTGTGGCAGCACGGGCGACATTGTCCGCAGGTTGGGCGGCAAGTGCGCCGCTCATCAAGAGAGCGCTGTAGAACGCGACGGTTCCCGAGCACAGACGATAACGCATAGACATACACTGTAAGTTGAAGACAGTTGAAAGACTGCATGCAACGTCGCAAGTTCCAACCCTGAGCACGAAATTGTGCATGTCCGGGCGGGCGAGCCTGGGCGCCCGAGTCAGTCGACCCGCATCAACTTCGCATCCACGCGTTGCCCCACAGGTTGAGTGCGCGCGGGCCGTGCGGCCATTCGCGATAGGGCATCTCGACGGGCATGTGCTCAAGCTCGGTGGAGAACTCGATCTTGTAGCCGTCCGGGTCTTCGATCATGAAGAACAGGTTGTTGCCCACGCCGTGTCGCCCTGGCCCCCACCAGAGCGGGATTTCGAGGTCACCACAATGATCCGCCCAGTCGCGGATCGCATTCCAGTTGGGCACGTCGTAAGCATGATGGTCTGGCCCGCTCGCAGGCGCACGGAACACCGCAAAACTGTGATGCTCGGGGTCCGAGCGCACGAAAGCGGACGACAAATCGCCGTCACTGTCGACCACGCGATCCGATTCAACAAAGCCAAGCGTGTCTCGATAGAACTCGAGCATCGGCAAGGTCTGCGTCGAGGCCACGACAAAGTGCTGCAGACGACCTGGCAGCGCGCCATCGACCGCCGCGACCTGACCAGGGGAAACGGTGAACACCATCCGTCGGCCATCCGGGTCGAGAATCGAGAAACCGTGGCCGCCGAGCAACGTCGCGTATTCGGCGGCAAGCGCCTGCATGGCAACGCCAGCTTGCTCGAGATGCGAACGAAATGCATCATGCTGCGCGACAGTTGGGAACGCAAAGGCAAAGCTCGGCGCGGACTTGGCCGGGCCGTCACGGAAGAGCATCCAACGCTCCGCTCCGCGTAGCTGCCACAACCCGTTCGCGACAGGTGACATGGCATCGCCCAACAAGTCGGCATACCACGTTGCGCAGGCCCCGGCGTCGGCGGTGCCGCGCTCGACCCAAAGCAGGCGCGCATTCCACAGGCAGGTGGTTGCGGTGGAAGGGGAAGTTGCACCATGGCTCATGGCGCAAATGTACACGCCGCGTGTAGCCAAAAAACAAGAAACCCGCCGCAGCGGGTTCTATGCTCGACTACCAGCTGCCCCTGCGTGCAGGGGCGACCAGTTGCAAGACGGTTAGCGGTTGTAAGCCGTTTCGCCGTGCGACACGATATCGAGGCCTTCGCGCTGTTCGTCGTCACTGACACGCAAACCGACGATCAGGTCAGCGATCTTGAACGCGATGAACGCCACAACAGCCGTCCACACGATGGTCAAACCCACGGCCTTGGCCTGCACCCAGAGCTGGCTGGCGATCGAGTAGTCCGCGGCCTTGATGGCAGTTGCCGTCACCCAGTCAGCAACGTAGCCAGGGCCGCCGAGGTTCGGGCTGTTGAACACGCCCGTCGCCAGTGCACCGAAAATGCCACCCAGCGCGTGCACGCCAAACACATCCAACGCGTCGTCGACCTTGAGCATTTTCTTGAGGCCAGAAACACCCCAGAGGCACAGCGGGCCGACCAGCAGGCCGATCACCAGCGCGCCCATCAGGCCGACGTTACCAGCGGCCGGGGTGACCGCCACCAAGCCAGCAACGGCGCCCGATGCACCACCCAGCATGGACGGCTTTCCCTTCAGGAACCATTCGGCGAAGCTCCAGGACAGCACGGCAGCCGACGTGGCGATAAAGGTGTTGAGGAAAGCGAGACCCGCCGAGCCGTTGGCCTCAAGTGCCGAACCCGCGTTGAAGCCGAACCAGCCGACCCACAGCAGCGAGGCGCCCACCATCGTCAGCGTCAGCGAATGCGGCGGGAAGGCTTCCTTGCCGAAACCAACGCGCTTGCCAACCATGTAGGCGCCGACCAAGCCAGCCACGCCGGCGTTGATGTGCACCACGGTGCCGCCCGCGAAGTCGAGCGCACCCCATTGCCAAATCATGCCGCCCTTGGCGGACTCAGCAGCGGACTTTGCGGCATCAAGGCCGGTGAATGCATCGGGACCTGTCCAGAACCACACCATGTGTGCGATCGGGATGTAGCTGAAGGTGAACCAGATGACCATGAAAATCATTACGGCGGAGAAGCGGATTCGCTCGGCGAACGCGCCCACGATCAGCGCACAGGTGATGCCAGCGAAAGTTGCCTGGAACGCCATGAACACGATCTCGGGAATGACGACGCCCTTGCTGAACGTCGCGGCATTGGCGAACGCGCCAGTGGCCGCGTCGAACAAGCCCTTGCCGAACAGCCGATCCGTACCACCAAAGTAGGCGTTGCCTTCCGTGAATGCGAAGCTGTAGCCGTAGATCAGCCAGAGCACGACGATCAGGGAGAAGGTCACCATCACCTGCATCAGCACCGAGAGCATGTTCTTCGAGCGCACGAGGCCGCCATAGAACAAGGCGAGGCCCGGTACGGTCATGAGGATCACAAGCAAAGTCGAGACCATCATCCACGCGGTGTCACCCTTGTTCGGCTCAGGCGCTTTGGCTGCTGGAGCTGCCGGGGCGGGGGCCGCGGCGGCAGGGGCTGCCGCGGCCGCTGGCGCTGCCGCGGCAGGCGCAGATGGAACCTCCCCGGGCTTGGCCGCTTCAGAAGGCTTGGCTGCGTCGGCCGGTTTGGCCTCGGCCGTCGGCGCTGCAGTCGGCGCAGCAGGGGTTTGCGCTACAGCAATCGGGCCGCTACCGACCAGGAATGCGGCGCAAAGCGCGCCCACGAATAGCTTGAGTTTCATGTGTATGCCCCCGTTTACAGTGCATCCGCGCCGGTTTCGCCGGTGCGGATGCGAACGACTTGCTCGACATCGAACACGAAGATCTTGCCGTCACCAATCTTGCCGGTGTTGGCGGCCTTCTCGATGGCCTCGATCACGCGTTCAACAATTTCCGATTTCACAGCGACTTCGACTTTCACCTTCGGCAGAAAGTCGACGACATATTCGGCGCCGCGATAGAGTTCCGTGTGGCCTTTTTGCCGGCCGAAGCCTTTGACCTCGGTCACCGTAATGCCTTGCACGCCCACGCCGGCGAGGGCTTCACGCACCTCGTCGAGCTTGAACGGTTTGATGATGGCGCTAACCAGTTTCATGGCGCGTTTCCCCCGCGTTGATTAGAACGATTTGGTGTACTTGATCAGGGCGTACGGTGTCGTCTTGCCCTGGAATTTTTCGCCCGGCGGCGTGTAGAAGCCTTTGTCCGCGTCGGTGGCAGTCACACCGCCGGACAGCGCAAAGCCATTGCCGAAGTCGTAAACCAGTTCAATCTTGCCATCGGTGTAGGAGCCGGCGCTGGTGTTCTTGATGCCCTGATGCCCGATGTGAGCGTTCAGGTTCAGGTTGTCCATCAGCGGGAAGCTGCCGTTCAGCTCGAGGTAGTAGCTGTTGCGCGCGTTGGCAATCGCAAAGATTGACGGCGACACCGTGTGCGAGTATTTCAGCGTGAACATCTTGTACGTGCCTGCCACGTACACCTCGGTGGTATCACCGCGCGTCGCGCCCGCGTTCAGGGAACCGGGGTAGTAGTACTGCAGGACACCCACGTCGTATCCGATGTCACCAACCGTGCCTTTGTAGCCCGCGTAGATATCGATCTCGGCACGACCACTGGAAATGCCGTAGTCCTTGAGCCAGCGGATGCTGGAGGCCCAAGTGCCGATGTAGAAACCCGCTTCCGGCGCGTAGTCGGCACCCACCTGCAACGCAGGGACAAAACCCGATTGATTCAGGCCACGGTAAATGTAGGAACTGGCAACACCAACGTTCACTGAAAAGGGTGACGCCGGCGCGGCAGCGGGGGCGGGCGCCGCAGCGGGTGGTGTCGGTGGGGTTTGTGCCATCGCGATGCTGCTCATCAGGCTAACCAGTGCCGCGCTTGTGAGGGTACGTTGCAATTTCATCGTGAACTCCGTGGTGTCGATTGATCCGTTGGTCCAGCCAACGCTGTGCCCACTTTTGCAAACGCCGTGCCAGCGGAAACCACGTGGAATTCACTTGCCAAAAGCCGATCCGCTGTCTTTTGGTGCGGTCATGCTGCATCGCAACAAAGTCGCACCCTTTTGGCGCAAACCCTCCAAATTCGGCGCATCGTTATACTTTTTGCATGACACTTGATGAACTTGCCGCCCAACTCAAGGCGTTGCTCAGCAGCAGCGGGAGCGTGGGTGAGGATCTGCAGAAAAACCTGCGCGCGACACTCGCCGCAGGCCTCGCCCGTATGGACGTGGTGACGCGACAGGAATTTGAGATACAGCGCGAAATGCTCGCCAGCCTGCGCACGCAGATCGACGAGCTGACGGCCAAAATCGAATCGCTGGAAAAAGCGCGCTAAGCGCCTGTCAGGTCGTGGGCTGGCGCGCGGAAGGTGATGACGCCGGTCGCACCGCCTCAGTCACTATGTCCGGTAGCGATCGCGGCCGACGTGCCAAACCAATGAAGCTGGTGCAATGGCTGCTCAGTGCGCGGCACGTGGCGGACCCCGCATCATCGTGAGGACATCTGGCGCCAAACAGCTTTTTGCGGCCAACGACCTGCTGGCGGCCACTGCAAGCGCAAAATCCTATACATCGACTATTGGAAAAGAATGTCCACAACGACCAACGGCCGGTCGCTTGTGGGTGAAAGCTGTTGCGATCATCCGTTCACGCTTCACCGTCATGCGCGGCGCGGCGAGCGGCACGTCGGTCGCAGCTGCAATTAGGGCGTGTTAACACGCCCTAGTTAAGGGTTCACCGCAGCCCGGCGTTTGCGAGGTGTTCGCCGGCGCGGGCGACCGCTACGGGGCAAAGCTGCCGCTGCAACGACCGTTCAGATAGCTACGCATCGCCGTCCAGGTTGGGCGCGACAACGTGCCCGAGCCGGTGGCACCGGCGACAACGCCATTGCCCGTTTGACCGGACATCGCGCGCAACAGCATCATGGCATCGGTGTGCGGCGACGAGACGCCATTTCCGTCAACGTCCAGCGCCGCGAGATTGAGCACCGACTGGATTTCTGCCCAGCTGTTGCGGATGGCATTCGCCCCGATCGCGCCATCCGTCACTGCGTTGCCCGTGAAGCCGAGCATTGCGCGAAGGATCATCAGGCCATCCGTCTTGGCGTCGTGCACCCCGTTGCCATCGAGATCCATCACGCATTCAGCCGGCGGCAAGATCTCCCACATGCCGCGACCATGTGTCGCAGCGCGCAGCACGCGACTGCCAGTGGTCCCAGCCGAAAACGCCATCTCGAATACCGGCACACGCGGCATGCCACTGCCCATCGGGTTCCATGTGGTGCCGGTGTCGGCGGAGTAGTACACGCCGATGTCGGTGCAGGCGTATAACGCACGAGAGTCGTAGGGATCGACCAACAGGCAGTTCACCGGCACATCAGGGATCGCTGTGCTGCCGCTGCCAGAGACGGCCGACCAGGTGACGCTGCCGCTGCCGAGGTTGGTGGTGCGGAAGATGTGGCCCGTCGCGTTGCCCCAGTAGCCGCCCGTTGTCACGTAGGCGGTGTTGCCAGTGGCATCGTTCGGGTCGAACACCACCCGCAACGCCTGCTTGAGCGGCGTGGGCAAGTTGCCAGTCACGTTAGTCAGCGTGGACGCCCCGGTTAGCGTGGCCCACACCTGACCGTTGTTGAGACCGACCATGCGGAAGCCGTCGTTGAGACGAGAAATGTGCATCGACCGGATCGGCACCCCCGAAACGATTGGCCCCTGACTCACCACCGTCATATTGTCGCCGCGATCGGTGGAGCGGTACAGGCGATCGGTGCCGAAATACACCGTATTCGGCCCACCGCTCACCACGCTGGGGCCCAGCTCGAGCGGTGCGTAGAAGTTCACCGCGTCCGAGATGGTGATGCCGTTGAAGCGATCCTGGCCGCCGTCGCAGGTCACGGTGGGATCGACGGTCCCGGTGTAGATGCCGCGGAAGGCCCACTGGCCATCGCTGGCGCAGGCAATGCTTGTATTGCGCGCGAAACCGATGAGGTTGTTGGTCTGGTTGTAATACGTGTGGTACATCGTCGGCGTCGTGGTCGACGTGTTGCTTTGATCGATGCGTGCGTAGCCGCCGTCACCATAGTCCACCCGCGTCCAGGCCCCTGCCGACGAGTACATCGGCGTTCCGTTGTCCTGAGTCCCCGCGATGGTGATTTTTGGGTCAGTCGGATGCACGGCGATACTCTGAAACTCGGTGGCGCCAACGCCCGCGTTCAAGCTCACCCAGCTGCTGCCGCCGTTGGTTGATTTGTACACGCCGCCGTCGTTGCCGTGGTACACGATATTCGGATTCGTCGGGTCCACCTTGATGAAGTGCGTATCGGCATGCAACCCGGTGGCCGAGTTGACAAATGTCGAGCCGCCGTTGGTGGAGATGCCGTTCAGGCGCTGGCAGTTGGTGCCGCTACTGCTGACGTTGCCGCCCAGCCAGAGCTTGTCATCTGACGTCGCCGCTGTCGCACCGGGGCGAACATCGATGCCCAGGTTGTAAAAGCACTGCCCGCCGCAGAAGCCGCCGCCGCCGGTCAATTTGCCGCTCCAGGTCACGCCGCCGTCAGTCGAAACGCGCAACGCGCCCTGATTGGCCGACGTGGACGTACAGGACGTGCCAGCACTCGATTCGCCCGTCGCAACATAGATGACGTTGGTGGGGGCCGACGCCTGCTTGTACCCCGCAAACATCGCACGCACGCTTGCGGTTCCGGTCACCATTGCGTGGGTGAACGTGGGCGTCACAGCGGTTGCATTGGTCGAACGGAAGACACCGCCGTCATTGGCCACGGCCGTGCCGTTCATCCAAACGACCAGGGTGGTCGGGTCAGCGGGATCGGGAAAGATCATGTCGGCGGCATTGCGATTGCCCGTGCTGGGAGAATCAAACCCCCCTGCCGCGGCGGCCGTCGACACGGCGAGCTTCTGCACCGTCACACTGCCCGGCGCGCCATTGGCGCCTTGCAGGCGGTAGAGACCACGCATCGCGAGCGGCGGAATGGTGCCGCCGAGTGGTGCATCACCGCCCATGCCAATCACCCCGCCGGCAACGCCAACAAAAAGATAGCCGGGGTCGGTAGGATGCACGAGTATCTTGCTGATGGAGCGGCCGTTAAACGCGGGCACACTGCGCGCCGTGACGCCGTCGGCATCGGTGTAGTTCCGGATCGGGTTAATTGGCCCCACCAGTGTCGCGGTCGTTGGGGCACTGTCGATGCGATACAGCCCCACACCGGCGAAACTGTCTGCCGAGCTGTTGGCTTCGCCGGTGCCGACGTACAGAATGGTCGGATCACTGGGAGCCAGCGCGAGCGCGCCCACCGCCAGCGAGCTGGCACCTTCGAAAATCGGCACCCATGATGCGCCAGCGTTGAGCGACCGCCAGACACCGCCGTTCGCCGTTCCGAGATACACGCGGTTGTTGTTGGTCGGGTCGATCTCAAACGCCGTGACGCGCCCAGTCACGGATGTGACAGTGCCTTCCGTCTGACCGTTCGGGATGGGTGCCGGCCCGATTTCTGTCCATGTGCTGCTGTTCGTCACGGCCGTCTGCGCCGCAATGCTTGCGCTGCCGGCCCGCCCCGCTGCGCGCGCGGTGGAAGCAGCCGCTGCAGCGTGTGCCTCCATGACCCGCACCGCCTGATCGCGGGGCTGCGTCCCCAAGGCTTGTGCTTCTTCGCTACCGCGCATCTCCAGAATGGCCGCGAGCCTCGCCGCGATGTAGGCGCCGCTATCCGTGATGTACCGCTTCTTTGGGCTGGCTCGAACAGGGGAGGCAAGCGTCGTCTGCGCGACGACTGGTTCCGCGAGAAGGGCCAGACAGCTTGCCGCCGCGATCATCAAGCCCGCACACCGCATCCGCGCTGCCTTGAGACCGCGCGTGGCGTACAGATCCAGTGGTTCGTCCACAGCTGAATGTTGCAGTGCGCACATCCGGCAACTCCAAAGAACAAGAAGAAGGCGCGGCACATCGCTGCAACATCGCGTGCCGCATTATTACGAATAATCTGAGCCCTGCCAACCGGTGACCGGGCGGAGCGGTATCAGTCGCCGCTCAGGCCGAAGCGTTCGCCGGGATTCGGGTGGTCATTGCCGGTGAGCCATGCCGACACGGGCATGCGGCGGCCGCCAGCACGCTGCGCCTCGGTCACCGCGAGCACAGACCCGGCACAGGACACGAGCAATTGTGACGGCGCGCGCGCACCCGCTACGCCCGCAGGTGTCGAAGCGAGCACCGTCCCGGGCTCACCGCCAAGGCACGACGGCACGTGAACCAACTCACTTGCCCAAAGCTTCAGTTTTTCACCGCGCCACGTGGTCCACGCGCCGGGCACCGGGTTGAACGCGCGAATTTTTCGATCAATTTCAACGGCACTTGCGGACCAGTCGATTTGAGCTTCTTCCGGCGTGATCTTGTGCGCGTATGTCACGCCCTCGACAGGCTGATTCGTTGCGACCAGCGATTCACCGCGCGCAAGTCGGCGCAGTACGTCGACGGCAGCCTCTGCACCCAGCGCGGCAATCCGGTCGTGCAACTGCCCGGTGGTTTCCCGCGCTGCGATGGCCGTGCGGCGCTCGGCGAGCACCGGCCCGGTGTCGAGTCCAGCCTCCATCTGCATGATCGCAACACCGCTTTCGGTGTCGCCCGCCAGAATGGCGCGGTGGATCGGGGCAGCCCCACGCCAGCGCGGCAGGAGAGAGGCGTGGATGTTGAGGCAGCCCAGCCGAGGAATGTCAAGCACCGACTGCGGCAGGATGAGTCCATACGCCGCCACCAGCATCACGTCCGGCGCCAGCGCAGCCAATTCAGCCTGTGCCTCGGGCGTGCGTAACGTGGGCGGCTGCAGCACGGGTAGGCCGTGCGCGCTCGCTACCTGCTTCACTGCGGATGCGGTGAGTTTCATGCCGCGCCCGGCCGGCCGATCCGGTTGGGTGTACACCGCTACCACCTCGAGCGCGACGTCGCGCGGCACCACGAGCAGCGCTCGTAGCGCCACGGCGGCAAATTCCGGCGTGCCCGCGAAGACGACGCGCATCAGCGCCGGGCCTGCTCGCGGTGCCGCTTCACCATTTTGGTCTTCACGCGCATTTGTTTCAGCTGCGAAAGGTGGTCAACAAACACGACCCCCTTGAGGTGATCCATTTCATGCTGGATGCACACGGCGAGCAACTCGGTTGCCTCCAGCTCGAACGGCGTGCCCTCGGCGTTCTGCGCGCGCACCTTGATGTGGGCGGCGCGCCGCACGTTGTCGTAGTACTCGGGCACCGACAGGCAGCCTTCTTCGCCCACGATCTCGCCGTCCGCTTCGACAATTTCGGGATTGACGAAGACCTTGAGATCGCTTTTGTCCTTCGTGATGTCAATCACGATCACACGCTTGTGCACGTCGACCTGCGTCGCCGCCAGACCGATGCCGGGCGCCTCGTACATGGTTTCAGCCATGTCGTCGACGAGCTTCCTGAGAGCGGGCGTGAACTCGGTCACGGGCGCGGCGATGCGTTTTAGCCGCGCATCGGGGTATTCGAGGATGGGTAGGAGCGCCATTTACTTGCCAAATCAGATGGCTGGTTGCACAATCTTCATGTAATTTCTCAAGGTTGGGGCGACACCTGTCGTTTCCAGCGACGTTGCCACGACCCGTCGCGCACGATGCTGCGCTTCGGAGCCATGACAATGTCGTGGGAATATCCCTGAGCTATCCGCCCCACCGAGTCGACTCATGCTGCCAACACGGCCAGGAAACGGAATGTTAACGAACCCACCCACGATCCAGACGTCACCGCGCCTGCCTTTGCCAACGGCGGCCGCGCGGTCAGCGCTGGTTTGCAGCCTGATCCTGGGGTTGACGGCGTCGTTGGTCGCCCCACAGGCGCTGGCACAATCCGTCGACGCGCCGGCCAGTACTGCACCGGTGCAGGTGGCCGACAACGCGCCGGATCGTCACACCGTGGTTCGCGGTGACACCCTCTGGGGTATCTCCGGAAAATTCCTCAAGCAACCTTGGCGCTGGCCCGAAGTCTGGCGCCTCAATCGCGACCAGATTCGCAATCCGCACTGGATTTATCCGGGGCAGGTTATCGTGCTTGATCGCAATGCGCCCGGTGGGCCACGATTGTCCATTCTCGGCAGCGGCCCCGGTGACCGTCCTGTCGTGGTGTTGACTCCGCAAATCCGTGCTGAAGCGCGCGAGGCACAGGCGGTGCCCAGCATTCGCCCGGAAGACATCGAGCCGTTCATGCTGCGCAACCGCGTGATTGGCGCGGAGGCGTTTGATGATGCACCGCAGATCGTCAAGTCGGTCGGCGAGCGGGTGGCGTTCTCCACGCTGGATGCGATTTATGCCGTCGGCGTGAAGCCCCCCATGGGCAAGACGTTCCAGATCTTCCGCAGGGGCCGCGAGTTGCGCGACCCGGCCATCGCTCCCCGCCCGTGGTGGAAATGGCATCACGCCACGCCCGACCCGCAGATCATCGGCTACGAAGCCACGTATCTCGGCGACGCAAAATTGCAGCGTGACGGCGATGTCGCCAGGCTCGAAATCGTCTCGGCACGGCAGGAAGTCCAGATCGGCGACTACTTGATCCCGGCCTCCCCGCCGGAAACCGTCGCCTACGTGCCTCGGGCGCCGGAACAAAAAGTGCAAGGCAATGTGATGACGTTGCCGGCCGGTGTCTCCGAGGCCGGGCGCACCAATGTCGTAACGCTCAATCTCGGCAAGCGGCATGGTCTTGAGGTGGGTCATGTGCTCGCCGTGTTCAAACCGGTCGAGACCTTTGCCAATCCGCGGTTCAAGGAATCGCCCTTGAACTGGGTGCCCGGTTGGCCTTATGTCGCCGGCAGCGAACCGAAAACACTGGATATCCCCGAGGAGCGCATCGGATTGATTTTTGTGTTCCGCGTGTTCGATGGCATTGCCTATGGCCTCGTCATGAATACGGGCATGGACAACGTGCGCCCTGGCTACGCAGTGCGCAATCCCTGACATTCACGCCGCGCGACGCGGAACGAGGGCACCCACGGGGTGCCCTTTTTCTCGCCATGCGTGCCGATTCAACCCGGAGCAGACCGTGCCCCTTGCGACTGATGACGCGCAATTCCTGCGACTGGCATTCACGCCCGGCATCGGTGCGCGCTCGGCACATGCGCTGCTGAGCGCCTTGCGCGAACCAGCAGCGGTGTTTTCGGCGAGTGTGGGGACGCTGACGCCGGTCGTTGGGGAAGCCATTGCTCGTCGTCTCAGTGCGCCGCCCGACGTGGATATCGCCGAGCGCGTTGACGCGTCACTCACGTGGCTGGCTGCCCACGCGGATCAGCATCTGCTGACGTGGTCGCACCCGGCGTACCCCAGGGCGTTGCTGGAAAGTGGCGACGCGCCGATCATCCTGTTCGCCAAAGGCCGGCTGGAGCTGTTGCAGCGGCCTGCGCTCGCGATGGTGGGTTCACGCAATTGTTCGGCCGGCGGCAGCGATACGGCCGAGGCATTTGCGCAGGCCTTCAGCGAGGGCGGCGTCACGGTGGTTTCGGGCCTCGCGCTGGGTATTGATGCTGCCGCACACACCGGTGCGCTGCGCGCCACGAGCGCCACTGCAGGGTCAACGATTGCCGTCGTGGGCACGGGCATTGACCGCATCTATCCGGCCCGAAACAAGGCGCTCACCCACAGCATCGCCGAGCGTGGGTTGCTGCTCTCCGAATACCCGCTCGGTACGCCGCCACACGCGGGCAACTTTCCCAAGCGAAATCGCGTCATCAGCGGCCTCTCGCGCGGCGTGCTGGTGGTGGAAGCCTCAATGAATTCCGGCTCGCTCATCACCGCACGCCTGGCCGGCGAGCAGGGCCGCGAAGTGTTCGCGATTCCCGGCTCAATTCACTCCACGTTTCACAAGGGCTGCCACCACCTGATCAAGCAGGGCGCCAAGCTCGTTGAAACCGCGCAGGATGTGCTGGACGAGTTGCGCCTGGATGCCCCACCCGCCCTGCCTGTTCACGGCGACTTGAAGCGGGCCTCGCCAGGCGTCGACGCTGGCGTGTTCGCTCACATCGAGCATGCGCCGGTCGACGCCGACACGCTGGTCGCACGGAGCGGCCTGCCCGTCGCGCAAGTGATGACCGAACTCACGCTGCTTGAACTCGAAGGCAGGGTCGAAACCTTATCCGACGGGCGGTGGCAGCGGCGCGGCTAGTTGCAGCTCCAGCGATTTCACAACGGACTCGCTGTCGGCGCGGTGCCCGATCCAAACAGTCTGCGGCTCACCGCCGACGCCGCCAGTGCGCCCAGGATCTGGGCCGCGACCAGAGGCACTACATCCGCGGGACGAACGCCGGAGAAGGTGTCGGTCAGCGCCCGCGCAATCGTGATGGCCGGATTGGCGAACGAAGTCGACGACGTAAACCAATACCCCGCCGCGATCGCCGCCGGCACGGTCAGCGCCGACCAGTCAGCCCGCGCCGCCCGCGTGCCGACAATGGTGAGCAGCAACCAGAACGTCGCCACGAACTCGCCCAGCATTTCGCCGTACGAGGCGCGCACTTTGCTTGACCATTGCAGCACGGGTTGTTCGAACATCGCGTGGGCAATCCAGACGCCCAGCGTCATCGCGATCAACTGCGTTGCGCCAAAGGCCGCAGCGCGCCGCCAGGCCAGCTCGCGTCGCAGCGCGAAAACCAGCGAGACGGCGGGGTTGAAATGCGCCCCCGACAGCGGCCCGAACAGCACGATCAGCACACCCAACGCAGTGACAGTGGCGAGCGTATTGCCCAGCAACGCAACGGCTGCATTTCCAGCGGCGAGACGTTCTGCCAGGATGCCGCTGCCGACCACCACACCGGCGAGCAGCGCGGGGCCAAGGAACTCTGCTGCCAGTGCGCGCGGCACGGTCAGCGCATCGCTCATACCGCAGCCGTCGACGACTCGCCAATCTGGCGGACGGCCGATTGCATCGATTGGGCATCCAGCGCCTCAAGTGGCAGACTGGCGAACGCGCGCACACGCTGCGTGATTTCATTGAAGATGCGGCGGAAGGCGTGCCGCTTTTCCTCGTCCGTGCCGTTGACCGCCGCCGGATCGGCAAAGCCCCAGTGTGCGGTGGTGGGCTGACCGGGCCAATACGGGCACACCTCTCCCGCGGCGTTGTCGCAGACGGTGATGATGAAGTCCATCTGCGGTGCGCTCGCGGCGGCGAACTCGTCCCACGACTTGCTGCGCAGGCGCTCGGCCGGATAGCCAATCTGCGTGGTCAGCTCCACGGCGAATGGATTGACGCGGCCGGTCGGATGGCTACCCGCGCTGTAACCGACGAAGCGGCCGCCGCCGATCACGGTGACCAGCGCCTCGGCCATCACGCTGCGCGCGGAATTGCCGGTGCACAGAAAGAGTACGTTGTAAGTGTTGCTCATGGCTTCTTGCCTCGGCGCTTAAGCACAGCAGCCCTTGCCGCGCTCCCCGGCAAGCGGTGCGGCTTTCGCGGGCGAGGCGTCGGGCACGCAGCAACCGCCCGTTTTCGTCGCGTCGCCACTACCGCACGTGGGTGCGGATTCGCCGTTGAACGTCTGCACCGCGCCCATCGTGTGATACACCTCCCACGGCACGCCCTGCGGGTCGGTCAGCCAGTGCTTGTGGCTGTGGGCGTAGCAGCAGCTGGTTTTTCCCTCGTCGAACAGCGCGAGCGCCGCCGCGCTGTGCTGCGCCTTGAGTGCGGCGAGCTCGTCGTCGCTTTCCACCTGCAAGCCAAGATGGTTCACGCCGGCCGGCTGGCCGCGCGCCGAGATCGCGAAGTTGATGCGGGGGTCGTCCAGCATCCACTTGACGTAGTCGGGCTTTTCAACCGCCGGAGGGGCGCCAAAGAGTGCGTTGTAGAAGCGCGTGCTTTGTGCCAGATCATCCACCGCGACGTGAACGTGGAAGCGTTTCATGAGAGTCCTTTCAGCATGATTTCAGGGGCGGTGCCTTCCTGGCCAGGTCGGGCACACAGCAGGATGCGTCCTGCGGGTTACTGCGCGCGCAGCAGTTTTCGGTCAAAAAGCCGAGCAACGCCGTCATCGTGTCGAAGCGCGCCCGGTAAATCACAAAGCGGCCCTGCGTGGCTGAGTCCACCAAGCCAGCGAAGCGCAGCTCCTTCAGGTGAAACGACAGGACCGAGGGCGTGGCCGCCAGTTGCTCGGCCAGCGCGCCAGCCGCGAGGCCAGCCGGCCCGGCCACCACCAGTGCGCGAAAGATTTCCAGCCGCGTGGGCTGGGCGAGGGCGGCGAGGGTGGCAGCGGCGATGTTTGTTTCCATGCTTCAATAATACTCGAATTATTGAACACGTCAAGCGCGGTATCCGTGCTCTGCTTCGAAGTTCTTCGTGAATGGCTTTTTAGCGCCAACGACCAGCCGACGGTCAATGCAGCGCGTTCTTACTTAATGTCGACTATCTGGAAAAATCGGCGCTAACGACCAACCAGCCGCCGATAGCAGCGAAAAGCTGTAATGGCAGCCGATGCGGCGGCGCGATCAGGCCGCCGCGCGCGCCTGATTGAGCGCCAACAGGCGGGCGAGGATGTCGTTGTCCGGCATGTCGGGCGTGTAGTCCGCCCAGCCGTAGGCCGCCGCCACCGCCGCGTCCAGCGCGGCATGCGCGTCGGCGAGCCACGCCGGACGCTGGTTGTAGAGGTTGGTCAGGGTGCGCTTCTTCAGCTCGGCCAGTTCCGCCGCACCCAGGCCCGGCTTCGGCAGGATGCGATCCGGGTACGGGCTCGCGTCCATCCCCAACGGAATCACCTCCGGCACCCGCTCGGTCCACTCCGGCGGATTCAGCCAGCGCTCGCGCAAATCGTTCAGCCGCTTGGCGGCGCGGGCGATGGCCTCCGCTGCCGTTCGTGGTGAGCCCGCCGAACCATGCGCGCCCAAATCCGCCGGAATCATCGCCCCGTCCGCCAGCGTCTCCGTGCGCTGATGCGCCGTATCGCGCGGCGTCAGGCCTTCGGGGAAGGGGAAGGTTTCGAAGCACGTGGTGGGGGTGTAGCGCGGGTCGTTGCCGACGCCAAGCCACGTGCACATGCGCAACGACCACAGCTCGTGAAAGCGCGAATGCAGGATGCCGAAGGTGGTGTCGTCGGCGCGGGCAACAGTAATCAGCGCCTGATCCGGCGAGGTGGTAATCGGCAACCAGACAAAGAAGCGGTACTTCGAATGTGCGATTGTGGCGATGAATCGTGTGAGCGGTTGTAACGCTCGGCGTAGACCGGGCCTAGGTTCCGCGAAACGCCACCAATACTTTCGATACGCTTCGCGGTTGTTTCGCTCGCGCTCCGGCCGCACGCGAGTCTCTACATGCCTGAATGGCGCTTCATACAACGCTGCTTCGCGCTCGGACAGTTCTATTCCGAAGTCGATGATCCACTGCGCTTGTGGACGTCGGCTGAGTTCGAAGCCGTTGGCCCAAGGTTTCAAAATGTCAGAGTTGGGACGACCATTCGGGTTAGGTTGCGCCAACCAACTTCTCGCCAGCGTCTCATTGATTTCGAATTTCGCCTTCTTCGACGCGCCCTGGAACGATGCCGCCAAATTTGCGGACAAAGTCACGGCACCAGTCAAGTCACC
Organism: Burkholderiales bacterium; assembly: GCA_016790165.1. GTDB lineage: Bacteria > Pseudomonadota > Gammaproteobacteria > Burkholderiales > Casimicrobiaceae > Casimicrobium. The sequence continues at coordinate 8,415 of JAEUPL010000010.1, read as the reverse complement.
ATCACCGCCGTCTGTCAAATCCGCCGCGATTCTGCTGACGACCCGTCCATTCAAGTGCGATCCAACTTTCGACACTCGCTCTTGATCGAAACAAATCAAACTCACGCGAACCGCCGCACCGTCGTTGACCCAAGGCTCATCGCTCCAAGCATCAGAAATTGCACCACCATTCACGATGGCATCGAGAACTTCCCGGTTCGCGCCACCGCGAATGGAATTGGTAGAAACCAGCCCAGCGCGATCAAGTTCGCCACGTTTCATCTGCTGCAACGATTTGTCAAACCAGTAGCAAACCAGATCAGCGCCTGGCGGCACGCGGCCCTCATAAATCTTGGCGAGCGCTTCAAATGTTTCGTCGCCCAGTTCGCGCCGCTTCTTGCTGCCGCCGACAAACGGCGGATTGCCGATCACCGCGTCGGCCCGAGGCCAGTGGGCTTCCACGACGTGAGCCCCTCGCCCCTCGTGGGAGAGGGGTGTAAGCAGCGCATCCCTGCACTCAATGTGATCGAGCGGTTCCAGCACCGGGTTTTGCTTGAACGGGTAGCCGTGTTGCAGCCGCCATTGCAGCTCGCCAATCCACACCGTCACACGCGCAAGCTCGGCGGCGTATTCGTTGAGTTCGATGCCGAGTACGTTGGCAGGGCTGGTGACGAGGTCAACCGGACGATCCAGCTCAAGCGCCTGCAAGTCCACGTGCACGCTGTGCTCGATGTCCTTGAGCGTTTTCAGCGCGAGGTAGAGAAAGTTGCCGCTGCCGCAGGCGGGGTCGAGCACACGGTAGCGGGCGAGGCGCTCCAGAAAGCGCGTGGCGGCGGCTTTGGCCTTCTGGTAGGCCGCGTCGTTGTACTTTTTGCTTTTGGCGCGCAGTTTGCCGATTTCGTCGCGCGCCACCGCCCACTCCGCACGCAGCGGGCGCTCGACCACCGGGGTGACGATGCGCATGATGGTGGCCGGGTCGGTGTAGTGGGCGCCGAGCTGGCTGCGCTTCTTCGGGTCGAGCCCGCGTTCGAACAGGGTGCCGAAGATGGCCACATCAATCGCGCTCCAGTTCAACTGCGATGCGGTTTTCAGCGCGGCCACGTCCATCGGCGTAATCAGCGGCACGTCAATCGTTTTGAACAAACCGCCGTTGAACCACGGGATGTCGTCGAGCCCAAACAGGCCGCCGTCGCGCATGCGGCCAAAGAGCTCGGCCAGCGCGATGCGCAGCTTCTCGGGCGTGATCTGCTTGGCGACGAGCTTTTCAAACAGCCGCTCCGGCAGCAGGCCCACGTCCTCGGCGAAGAAGCAGAACAGGCATTGCGTGAGAAAGTGCGCCACGCGCTCGGGCGGCTCGCCGCGCTCGTGGCGCATGCGCTCGGCCACATCGGCAAAGGCTTTCGCGGCCTGCTCGGTAATGTCGCGGTTGGTGCGTTGCGGCTGAAAACTTGCCGGGTCAGTGAAGGCGCGGCGCAGCAGCTGGCGCGGCTCGGGCTCGCTCAATTGCTTGAGCGCAATGCGGTACACCTCGGTCGGGCGACCGGTGAACTGGGTGTGAATTTCGAAGCTCAGCCGGTCGCTGACGATCAACAATGGCGGGTTGTCGAGCGCGTTGGCGTAGTCCTTTAATTGCCGCAGCGCGCCGACCAGATCGCCCCCCGGCGCCTTGTACTCCCAGGCAAAACAGCCGCGCTTGAACACATCGGCATAGCCGCGCTGCTGACCGAGCTTGAGCGTGCCCTTCTCGAACGTGTAGTGCTCGGCGTCGTCCGGCGCGGGCACGCCGAGCAGCGCGCAGAGGCCGATGAAGTGCGGCTGCGCGCCGGCCCGCTCGCTCATGGCGTAGCCACCGCCACCGGGCGACCAGTGGGCAATGAAGGTTTCGGGCGAGTCGATGGCCGGATCGGACATGGCGACAATGTAACTGTTGAATCGACGCGCCGCCGTCGCGTCAGGCTTTTGTGGTTACACTGAAAAAATGGGAAAGACACTCATCATCGCCGAAAAGCCATCGGTCGCGAGCGATATCGCGAAGGCGCTCGGCAACATCAAGAAGGACGGCGACCACTTCGAGAACGATCAATATGTGATCAGTTCAGCGGTGGGCCACCTGGTCGAAATCGGCGAGCCGGAAGAGGAAGAAGTCAAGCGCGGCAAGTGGACGTTTGCCAAGCTGCCGGTGATTCCGTCGCACTTTGAACTGAAGCCGATCGAAAAAACAGCGGACCGGCTGAAGCAACTGACCAAACTGATCAAGCGCAAGGACGTGACCGAGCTGGTGAACGCCTGCGACGCCGGGCGTGAGGGGGAGCTGATCTTCCGCCTGATTCAGCAACACGCCAAGGCCAAACAGCCGGTGAAGCGGCTGTGGTTGCAGTCGATGACACCGACGGCTATTCGCGATGGCTTTGCCAAGCTGCGCAGCGACCAGGACTTGCAGGGGCTGGCCGATGCGGCGCGCAGCCGCTCGGAAGCCGACTGGCTGGTGGGCATCAACGGCACGCGGGCAATGACCGCCTTCAATTCAAAGAGTGGTGGCTTTCATCTGACCACCGTCGGACGGGTGCAGACGCCGACCCTCGCGCTGATCGTCGAACGCGAAGAGAAGATACGCAAGTTTGTGCCGCGTACTTATTTTGAAGTGCATGCGACGTTCGACGCCAAAGCCGGACAGTACGCTGGTCGCTGGTTTGACGAAAAATTCAGGAAGGGCGATGACGAGCACGCCCGCGCCGAGCGCATTTTCGATACCGCGGAGGCAAAGGCGTCGGCCTCGGCGCGTGCCAAGGCCATTGTGCTCAAGTGCCTGGGCAAGCCGGGCGTCGTCGAGGAAGAAAGCAAGCCGACCACACAGGCGCCGCCACTGCTCTACGACCTGACCAGCCTGCAGCGCGAGGCCAACAGCCGCTTTGGGTTTTCGGCCCGCACCACGCTGTCACTGGCGCAGGCGTTGTATGAGAAGCACAAGGTGCTGACTTACCCGCGGACCGATTCGCGCGCCCTGCCCGAGGATTACGTAAAAACCGTCGGGCAAACGCTGGAGCAGCTGGAAGACACCAATCGCTACGGCCAGTTCGCCCGTGAAATTCGCAACAAGAAGTACGTTCGGCCAGCGAACAAGCGCGTGTTCGACAACGCGAAGATTTCTGACCACTTCGCGATCATCCCGACGCTGCAACTGCCGAAAGCGCTGAACGAACTGGAAGAGAAGCTCTACGACATGGTCGTCAAGCGCTTTCTGGCCGTGTTCTACCCATCGGCGGAGTTCCAGCAGACCACACGCATCACCCGCGTGGAGGGCGAAGCGTTCAAGAGCGAAGGCAAAGTGCTGGTGAACCCCGGCTGGCTCGCGGTGTATGGCAAGGAGGCGGACACCGAAGAAACCGGCAACCTCACTCCGGTGGTAGCTGGCGAGAAGCCCAAGGCCAGCGAAGTCACCGCCAAGGAACTGCAAACCAAACCGCCCGCGCGCTATAGCGAAGCGACGCTGCTCTCGGCCATGGAGGGTGCGGGCAAACTGATTGATGACGAAGAACTGCGTGCCGCGATGCAGGAGAAGGGCCTCGGTACGCCGGCGACCCGCGCGTCGATCATCGAAGGCCTGATCCTGCAGAAATACCTCGTGCGCGAGGACAAGGTGCTGAAGCCAACACCGCAGGCGTTCTCGCTGATCACGCTGCTCAACGGCCTCGATGTGCCCGAGCTGACACAGGCGGAGTTGACCGCCAACTGGGAGACCCAGCTCGCGCGCATGGAGAAGGGCGAAATCAGCCGCGAAAAATTCATGGCCGAAATCGCCGACATGGCGAAACACATCGTCAAGCAGGCCAAGGGGCACGAGAGTGACACCGTGCCGGGGGATTTCGCGGATCTCGCCACGCCCTGCCCCAAGTGCGGCAGCGCGATGAAAGAGAACTACAAAAAGTTCTCATGCACGCATTGCGACTTCGGGTTCTGGAAGATTCTTGCTGGCCGCCAACTGTCTGTGGAGGAGGCCGAAACGCTGATCCGCGACAAGAAGGTGGAGGGCCTGGAAGGCTTCCGCTCGAAGCTGGGCCGCGCGTTCAATGCCAACTTGCGCATGAACGACGCGTTCGAAATCGAGTTCTACTGGGACGAGGACGAAGGCAAAGTGGGTGAGGGCGCCGACCCGGTGGACTTCAGCACCATGCAGCCGGTTGGCCGTTGTCCAAAGTGTGGCTCCGGCGTGTTTGAGCTTGAATCCGCCTACATCTGCGAGGTCGCCGCAAAAAAGGAAAAGCCGCGCAAGTGCGACTTCCGCTCGGGCCGCGTGATCCTGCAGCAACCCATCGAACGCGAGCAGATGGTCAAGCTGCTCAAGGACGGCAAGACCGACGTGCTCGAGCACTTCGTCTCGACGCGCACCAAACGCCCGTTCAAGGCATTTTTGGTCATTGAACGCAAGAAGGATGAGGTGAAGGTTGGCTTCGAGTTTCCGCCACGGGAGCCCAAAGCTGCCAAGGCGACGGCCAGCAAAGGCAAGGCAAAGGCGTAGTCGCGCAATCGCGCGACCGAAGCGCCTCAGCGGGCGCTCGTACCCGACAGCGCGAGTTGGCGATAGGCGCTGTCAGCCAGTGCCGCAAGCTCGCTGCGCGCCACCTCGCCGCTCAACGCGTAGCCGAATCGGCCTTCGACCCAATAGAACGTCTGGGTGTTGCCTTCGGTGGCGAAGCGAAACGCCCGCTCACCGCCGTTCGCAGCGGCGCTCGCGGTTTCCGCCGCCAGCACCGACACATGCAATGTCACCCGGGCGTCGCGACCCGACTCAAACATGAACTGCGCGCGGGCCTCACCGTTGCTGCCGGGCAGCAAGCGCCCGCCCATGAGGGTGTAGCCGAGCGCGCTGAAGTCAGGCGCTGCGAGTGGTGCGTCGAGGCGTTTCGAGAGCCATTGCAGCAGGTGCGCGCGTTCACCGGCGCCGACCTCGACCGGGTGGCGACGCTCCGGCGTGTACAGCACATGCGCCAGCCGCGCTTCGCGCACGAATCCCGGGGCGGCAGTGGCAACGGCATCGACTCGCGCTTCGGCAGCACGACTCGCATGTACCGCCCACCCGCTGGCAAAGCCCACCCCGAGCAGCGAGGCTGCAAGCGCCCACCGCGCTGCGCCCCCCGTGCCGAACCGGGCACGCGAGCGTGCAGGCTCCAGGCTCGCCCGAAGCGCGGCGGGAACGGGTTCGTCCAGGACGTCGCGGTGCAGCGCACGCAGTTGCGCGCGTTGCGCCTGCCATGCCGCAACACGGGCCGCAGCGTCGGGCCGCGCGCGGAGCCACTCGTTCACCGCTTCGACTCGCGGGGCCGGCAGTTGACCGTCGACAAAGGCATGCAATTCGGCCTCCGTCACGGCGTCGGGATCGTGATGTTCAACGTTCATGCGCACCTCGTCGGGAGGAAATCACGCGCAGCGCAGGCGCAGCGGGCAGGTTGGATGAATCGGCGGAAAGCAACGCACGCAGCCGCTCGCGCCCACGGGAGAGGCGCGACATGACGGTGCCCACGGGCACATCAAGAATGCGCGCTGCCTCCTCATAGCTGCATTCCTCCACGCAGACGAGTAGCACCACGTCGCGCAGGGGGCTGCTGAGGGCGGCCAGCGCCTGCGCCATATCGAGGCGCGCGCCGACCGCGGCGGCCATGTCGAGTGAGCTCGCTGCCGCCTCAACATCGCCGTCGTCCTGAACCAGCGGCAGCCTCTCGTCGCGAAGGTGGTTGAGGTGTACGTTGTGCATCATCGTGAGCAGCCAACGACGCAGCCCACTGCCGTCGAGCGTGGGATCGGCCTCGCGCCAGAGGGACCACTTGCGGCACGCCCGCTCGAGCGTATCCTGCACCAGGTCATCGGCACGCTCACGACTGCCCGTGAGCAAACGGGCGTAGCGCCGCAGGCGCGGCAATTCGGGTAGCGCGCGCTCAAGCCCCATCGTGGGCGCCGCCGGACGGGTCAGGTGAAGGCGTATGAGCGCGCATGCAGCACATCAGTTCAGCGGCCGTCCGCCTTACGGCGTGGCGACTCGCCAGACCTTGTTGAAGCCATCACCGGTCTTGTCGCCCGGTTTGGCGTCTTTCGCCCAGTAGTAGAGCGGCTTGCCCTTGTAGGCGTATTGCTTCTTGCCGTCGTCACGCGTGATGATGCTGTAGGGCGCTGCGGCGGTGGCACCGTCGGCGGCGAATAGCGGTGGCCAGTTGCTGGCACACGGCCCATTGCATACGCTCTTGCCGCTGTCGGCGGTGTCGCGATCAAACGTGTAGAGCGTCATGTCGTTGGGCCCGGTCAGGACGCCGCTCGCCGTCTTGGTTGGCACCGCCGTGGTGGCGCAACCGGCAAGCACGGCAGCGCCCAGGGCGGCGGCGAGCAGGGATTTGATCTGGTTCGGCATCGGAGTTCCTCGTGAAAGTATGCGGGATCGCAAAGCGGTAAACACGCGGGCGGCGAGAACTATTCCGTGACGCGCAAAAAATAGCGCCGCCACGGGTCGCGGCGTTGGCGCGTTGCGCTATCGTTGTGCCATGACCACGGTGACTGCCCCCGCCCCGACCGTGCGCCGCGCCGAAGCGCGCGATGCCGCCGCGCTCGCGGCGCTGTTCGCCGACCCGGCGATGCTGCCGTTCACGCCGCTCGCCCCGTTCAGCAGCGCGTCGCATTGGGAGCGGCGGTTGGCCGATTATGCCGATGCCTGCTGCCTGCCGTTGCTCGCGTTCGCAGGCGAGGTGCTGGTGGGTGTGCTGTTGCTGCGCGCGTTCCCGAATCACGTGCGACGCAAGCATCAGGCTCAGCTCGATTTGCTCGCCGTGTGCCCCGATCATCGGCGACGCGGCGTGGGTCGCGCGTTGCTCACGACGGCGCTGACCGCCTGCGACGAGGCCCTGCAACTGCGGCGCATTGAGGTGGATGTGCCGCGGCGGCCCGGCGGGAGGCCAGACAGAGAGACGACCCCGCTGGAGCGCTTTTACGCGTCGTTTGGCTTTGTCGGCGAAGGCGTCAAGCGTTGCGATGTGATGCAGTGGGGAGCGTATGCCGACAGTGCCGTGCTGGCGCGCACGCAGCGCGCAGTGCTGCCCGCGCCGACGTCGCCGCCCCTGCCGCCGGTGAAACGCTCGCGCCGCCGCGCCGTCAAATTCAGCATTCGCGCCGCGACCGAGGAAGATGCCGAAGGGTTTGCCGATGTGTTTGCGGATCGCAGCGCCTCGCTTGGCACCCTGCAGCATCCCTACGGCGACGCCGCAACGTGGCGCGCGCGACTGGCCGCTCCGCCAGCGGGCAACCGTCATGCGTTGTTCGTGGCCATCGTGAATGGCCAGGTGGTGGGTCACGCGGGCGCGCATCCGCTCTCCGACAACCCGCGCCAGCGTCATGTCTGCGGCGTGGGCATCACCATCGCATCGCGCTATCAGGGCGTCGGCATTGGCCGCGCGCTCATGGCGGCCTTGCTCGATTTCGCCGATCGCTGGGCCAACTATTCGCGCGTCGAGTTGACCGTGCACGCCGACAACCTGCGCGCGATCCAGCTCTACGAGTCGCTCGGTTTCGCGCACGAGGGCTGCCACCGGGAGTTCTCCTTCCGCGACGGCGGGTATGCCGACGCGCTGTTCATGGCGCGGCTGTCGCCCGCGCTGCTCGCGGCACGGAGCGCGAACACCGTGGCGAGATGACGAACCAGGCCGACACCGCCGCGGCGCGCCTGCGCACGCACCAACCCGGTGACATCGGCTGGGTGATCAGCCAGCACGGTGAAATTTACGCTCGCGAGTACGGTTGGGACATTCGTTTTGAATCGTTCGTGGCACGCATAGCGGCGGACTTTGTTGATCACTTCGACGCGGCGCGCGAAGTCTGCTACCTCGCGGTGCGCGGTGATGGCACGCACGAAGAACGGCTCGGCTGCGCGTTCGTGGTGAGGCAGGACGATGCGGTCGCCAAGCTGCGCATGGTGATTGTGCGGCCCGAAGCGCGCGGCCTCGGCGTCGGCAAGCGGCTGGTGCGTGCCTGCATCGACTTTGCACGCAACGCCGGGTACACGCGCATGACGCTGTGGACCAACGACGTGCTGCACGCGGCGCGCGCGATCTACATCGCCGAAGGCTTCACCTTGGTCGCGGAAGAACGGCATCACTCATTCGGCCTGGATCTGGTGGGGCAACACTGGGAGCGGGCGCTCTAGGTGTGATGTTTCAATAGGTTGTTCACCTGAAAGATTCTGGGAGACTGGAGTTAGCACGCTTCAGAACTCTCAGAGGAAATCAACCAGGTGAACAGCCATAAGAATGCCAGATTGACCGTGGAAGGACGCAAGTTGCTGATCGAACGCGTCGCTGTCATGGGGCTGATGCCGGCGGCCGAGGCCGCCGGCATCAGCCGTCAGACGGCGCGCAAGTGGCTGCGGCGGTTTGAGGAAGGCGGCCAGGACGCTCTGAAAGA
>JAEUPL010000034.1 GCA_016790165.1 Burkholderiales bacterium | reverse complement strand
CAACTTGCGTCCTTCCACGGTCAATCTGGCATTCTTATGGCTGTTCACCTGGTTGATTTCCTCTGAGAGTTCTGAAGCGTGCTAACTCCAGTCTCCCAGAATCTTTCAGGTGAACAACCTATTGAAACATCACATCTAGACGAACATCAAGCGAGACAAGAGTTTCCGCACCGCCGATGTTCTGAAGGAGACCTAAATACTTGCAATTTACGATGAAATTGTCGATGCATTCCTTCGCGTCATCGACGTGTATGTCAGACTCTTTCAGAACGTCTGAGAGAACCTCGTGGGCAGGTAACCGCTTGCCTTTGAAGCGTTCGTACAAGACTGCGAATGGCCTAACACGAGCAATTGAAAGCTGATAGGTGAGGCTGAGCTTCTCTTCTTCGGGGGTTCCAGGGAAGGTGAGTGTTTTCCCTTCTTCCGTCAACTCTAAGTACTCAGCGACATAACTACCTGTCGTAAGCCCATACTTCGCGGAGTTAGTCACCAGATTCTGCGATGAACTCGACGTTGGTGACTTGTCCAGCTGCTTAAACAACGTCAGTCGGCTCACCCGTTCGCCAGAGGCAAACTTTTGTATTGCCTCTGCCAGTGGCAGGGCCTGCTCGAAAGTCCACGCAGGATACGGACGGGCAGTTCGTGTGCGAGGAGCGGCTTTCTCTGCTGCCCGCGGGCTACGGGATTTGCTGGCTATTGCTTTCATGACTCTCGTCGCTGTCTTGCAACTACTCCCAACTCAACGCCCCACCCGTCTGATACTCGATCACGCGCGTCTCGAAGAAGTTCTTCTCTTTCTTCAGGTCCATCACTTCCGACATCCACGGGAACGGGTTCTCGGCCTTTTCGAAGAGCGGGTCGAGGCCGATTTGCTGGCAGCGGCGGTTGGCGATGAAGCGCAGGTATTCCTTGAACTGTGTGGCGTTGAGGCCGAGCACGCCGCGCGGCATGGTGTCCTCGGCGTAGGCGTATTCGAGCTCGACGCCGCGCTTGATCAGCTCGCGGATCTCGTCCTTGAACGATTCGGTCCAGAGCTGCGGGTTCTCGAGTTTGATGGTGTTGATGAGGTCGATGCCAAAGTTGCAGTGCATCGATTCGTCGCGCAGGATGTATTGATACTGCTCGGCGGCGCCGGTCATCTTGTTCTGCCGGCCGAGCGAGAGGATCTGCACAAAGCCGACGTAGAAGAAGATGCCTTCCATGATGCAGGCGAACACGATCAGGCTCTTCAGGAGCTTCTGGTCGCTTTCAAAATCGCCCGTCTTGAAGTTCGGGTTGGTCAGCACGTCGATGAACGGGATCAGGAACTCATCCTTGTCGCGGATGCATTTGATCTCGTGGTAGGCGTTGAAAATCTCGGCTTCGTCGAGGCCGAGCGACTGCACGATGTACTGGTAGGCGTGGGTGTGGATCGCCTCTTCAAACGCCTGGCGCAGCAGGTATTGCCGGCACTCAGGCGCAGTGATGTGGCGATAAGTGCCGAGCACGATGTTGTTGGCGGCCAGGCTGTCGGCAGTCACGAAGAAGCCCAGGTTGCGCTTGACGATCAGGCGCTCGTCGTCGGTGAGGCCGCCGGCGCTGGTGGGGCGCTTCCACAGCTCGATGTCGCGCTGCATGTTGATCTCCTGCGGCATCCAGTGGTTGGCGCAGCCGCCGAGGTATTTGTCCCACGCCCAGGTGTACTTGAAGGGGACGAGCTGGTTCACGTCGGCGCCGCCGTTGATGACGCGCTTGTCCTCGGCGCGCACGCGGCGCCAGCGGCTGTCGAACTCGGGGTTGCCCACGCTGCTCATGCGCGGCTCAGCGGCGACGGGGGCCGGCTGCTCATTCATTTGCGCGCGGTAGTCGGCGACGTGCTGGGCGGTGGGGGCGGGCACTGCGGCGCGCGCTGCAGCAGCAGCGGCTGGCGTGGCGGTGACTGGGGTTTCCACATCGTCGTCAAAGTTCAGCATGGTCGGGGTTGTCTTTCTGTCGATCAGTCGGTGGCTGCCTGCGCGGTGGTGGCGGGCGCCTGCGGTGTGTATGAACGGTGCGTTACTGCACGGATTCGAGTTTGGAGTAGAGATAGGCGGGCGAGATGTCGATGCCACCGCGCTCCCACGAGAGGGTGGCCAGCGCTTCGTCGAGCACCAGCTCGGAGAAGGTGGCCTGATCGCGCAGCGGTTCGAGGTCGGTGCCCCAGAGGTCGTCGGAGAAATCAACAATGCCGGCACGACCGTCGCTGAACTGCAGCCACATCTGGTAGTCGCCCATGTGCCGCGCGCTGGCGAGGCGCGGGTTCGGGTCAGCGAGGTCGCTGAGCTGGCTCTGGTTGCCTTGGTCGGACAATGTCGGCGTGCTCCGTTGGTGAGGTGAGGTTTTTCAGAACACGGCGGCCGAAACCTGCCTGATGCCGTGCTTTGAAAAACCGCCGGTGACACCGGAGTGTCGCCAGCGGGGTAGTTCGCGCGGGTGGGTACCCGTGGCGGCTACTACATTCGCGTAACTGGTTGGTGCCAGCGCTTATGCGCCGGTGTAACCATTGAGGCGCGCATTTTCCCTGCAATCCTTCGGAGTTACGTAGCCTTGCGACGACGCGCCGATGATGTTGCCGTTTGATGCGATCCTGCGCCAGCGATGTTTGCCAGCCTTATCCTGGTAGAACTCCCACTTGTGTTCTTTTGTTGCCACAGATCACCTCCCTTCCTTAAGGTACACACACTCGACCCGAACGACACAGTGGCTCTCGCCGAAAAACCGTCGGGCAACGGGGTGTGTGCAAAACGCGGTGCCCGTCTCGCGCGAATCGAGCCGGGCGCCGCACCGTCAGCCTCCACCCCACTCTTCGCTCAAGAGGCCCCACGGCCAGACAAGCCCGCGCGGCGACGAGGTGGGTGCTGCGGTCAGTGTTCTGCGCGGTGCGGCGGGCGCCGGGCAAAGCACTCACCCCAACCCTCTTCCGTAGAAGAGGGAGGCGTCAGGCGTTACAGCGGCGGAATGCGCAGCTTCTGGCCGGGGTAGATCTTGTCGGGGTGCGAAAGCATCGGCTTGTTCGCTTCGAAGATCACCGGGTACTTGTTGCCATCACCATAGGCGGCCTTGGCAATGGCCCACAGCGTGTCACCGCGGACCACATCGTGGTAGGTGGCTTCGGGCTCGCTCTGGTCGACCGACATGTTGTCGTTGACGTTGGACACACCGCCGACGTTGCCGCAGCAGAGCAGGGCTTTCTCCTTGGTGGCTTGATCGGCCGCGACACCGAAGATGTTGACCGTGCTGCTGGTGGCATCGAACGTGACCGTGAGGCCGGTGATGCTGAGGCCTTGCGCTTCGATGTACGCCTGGATGGCGTCGCCGGCCTGGCGGTTGGCGGCATCGAGCCGCTCTTTCGCGGCGGCGTCATCGCTGGCCGTTGCTTCTGCGGCGGCGGCCTCGGCCTCTTTGTGGCCAAACAACTTTTCGCCGGCTTCCTTGATGAAACTGAAAAAACCCATGAGCGTCTCCTGTGATTAAGTGGACATACGGAATTGCGTCAGCAATGGCTGTGCATTTCCATAACGATCATTATTGCGTGGATAGTCGATGCGAAAAATCTGATTTGTCCGCGTGGTTGGCACCGTACTGCGCCGCCTACTGGCAAGCCTCACAATCGGGGTTGTGGCTCCGGCCAGCGCTGCGCGCTTTCACTTGCGTTGCACGCAAGTGAGCCTGCACCGCAACCCCGAAGGCACAGTGCGTTGTCATTGGCAAGCCTCACAATCGGGGTTGTCAATCGAGCAGAACTTCATGTCGGTGGCCGGTAGTGCGGCGTCAGCCGAGACGGCCGGGTTGGTTGGCACCACGGCAGCCGGCACGATGATCGGCGCGGCGCTGGCGGCGTGCGTCATGCCGCCGCTGGAGGGCACGGCGTTCAGCTCACCGCCCTTGCCGGTGGATTTTTCGGCGCTGGTCGCGGCGAGGGTGCGCAGGTAGTAGGTGGTCTTCAGGCCACGTTTCCATGCTAGCTTGTACAGCTCGTCGAGCTTTTTGCCCGAGGCGCCCGCCATGTAGATGTTGAGCGACTGCGCCTGATCAATCCACTTCTGACGCCGCGATGCGGCTTCCACGAGCCACAGCGGGTCCATCTCGAAGGCTGTGGCGTAGTTCGCCTTGAGGTCATCGGGGATGCGGTCGATCTTGGCCAGCGCGCCGTCAAAATATTTGAGATCCGAGATCATCACTTCGTCCCACAAGCCGCGCGCTTTGAGGTCGTCAACGAGGTGCTCGTTGATGACGGTGAACTCGCCGGAGAGATTTGACTTGACGAACAGGTTCTCGTAGTTCGGTTCAATACAGGCCGATACGCCGATGATGTTGGAAATGGTGGCGGTGGGGGCGATGGCCACGCAATTGGAGTTGCGCATGCCGTGCACCTTGATGCGATCCTTGAGCGCGTTCCAGTCCATCGCCACCGACGAATCAACCTCAACGTAGCCGCCACGCTCCTCGGCGAGCAGCTTGAGCGATTCATGCGGCAGGATGCCGCGATCCCACAGCGAGCCCTTGTACGAGCTATAGCGACCGCGCTCTTCAGCGAGCTCCGTGGATGCCCAGTAGGCGTAGTAGCAGACGGCTTCCATCGAGCGATCAGCGAATTCCACCGCGTCCTGCGACGCGTACGGCGTGCGCATCATGTGCAGCGCGTCCTGGAAACCCATGATGCCCAGGCCCACCGGGCGATGCTTGAGGTTCGAAGTCCGCGCTTTCTTGACCGCGTAGTAGTTGATGTCGATCACGTTGTCGAGCATTCGCATCGCTGTACGGATCGTCTTTTGCAGCTTGGCGTGATCCAGCACGTAGCCGCCGTCGACCTCCATCATGTGATTGACGAGGTTGACCGAACCGAGGTTGCACACGGCGATTTCGGTCTCGCTGGTGTTGAGCGTGATCTCGGTGCACAGGTTGGACGAATGCACCACGCCCACGTGCTGCTGCGGCGAGCGGATGTTGCACGGATCCTTGAAGGTGATCCACGGATGCCCCGTCTCGAACAGCATGGTGAGCATCTTGCGCCACAGCGTGGTGGCCTGGATGGTCTTGAACAGCTTCAGTTCACCGCGCGCCGCCTTCGCTTCGTACTCGGTGTACTTCGCCTCAAAGGCTTTGCCGAACAGATCGTGCAGATCGGGGGTGTCGGCCGGCGAGAACAGCGTCCAGGTACCGTTTTCCATGACACGCTTCATGAACAAGTCGGGAATCCAGTTCGCCGTGTTCATGTCGTGCGTGCGGCGGCGATCATCGCCGGTGTTCTTGCGCAATTCGAGGAACTCCTCGACGTCAAGGTGCCACGATTCAAGATAGGTGCAGACCGCACCCTTGCGCTTGCCGCCCTGGTTCACCGCCACGGCCGTGTCGTTCACCACCTTGAGGAACGGCACCACGCCTTGTGATTCGCCGTTGGTGCCCTTGATGTGCGAACCCATGGCGCGCACCTGTGTCCAGTCGTTGCCGAGGCCGCCCGCGAACTTGGACAGCAGCGCGTTTTCCTTGATGGCTTCGTAGATGCCGTCCAGATCGTCCGCGACGGTGGTGAGGTAGCACGACGAGAGCTGTGAGCGGTGCGTTGCCGAGTTGAACAGTGTCGGCGTGCTCGACATGAAGTCGAAGCTCGAAAGCAACTGGTAGAACTCGATGGCACGCGCCTCGCGATCCGCCTCGTTCAGGGCGAGCCCCATGGCGACCCGCATGAAGAACGCCTGTGGCAGCTCAAAGCGGCGCTCGCTGCCGGCGGCATTGCTCTGGCGGTCAATCAGGAAGTAACGGTCATACAGCGTTTGCAGGCCGAGGAAGCCGAACTTGAGATCGCGCGTGTGATCCAGCGCTTCGCCCAGCTTTTGCAGGTCATAGCTCGCGAGCTCCGGATTGAGCAGGCCGATCTTGATGCCGTGCTTGACGAATTTCGGGAAGTACTCAGCGTACTTGCTGGCCATATCGGCCTGCGTCGCCTCCTCGCCGAGGATCTCGAAACGAATCGAATCGAGCAGCAGGCGTGCGGTGACGAAGCTGTACGCCGGGTCTTTCTCAATGTACTGCCGTGCGGCGAGGATCACGCACTTGCGCACCTCCTTCGCCGATACGCCGTCGTAGAGGTCCTTCAGCGTGGACTTCATGATGAGGTCGGCATCGGCCGCGCCGTGCAGCCCGTCACAGGAGGCCTTGATCAGCTCGCGCAGGCGGAGCAGGTCGAGCGGCTTGCGTACCCCGTCTTCGACCACGTGAAGGATCGACTGCTGGTCGGCTTCCTTGACCGTCTTCGCCTGCGCGGCGCGTTCCTGCGCCCGCTTTTCGCGGTAGAGCACGTAGGCGCGGGCGACTTCATGTTCGCCGGAGCGCATCAGCGCGAGCTCGACCTGATCCTGAATTTCCTCGATATGGATCGCACCGCCTTCGGGCTTGACGCGCATCAGCGCGCTCATCACGGCGTCGGTCAATTGCTGCGTGAGTTCGCGCGCGCGTGCCGACGCCGCACTCTGATTGCCATGCGCGGCGAGATAGGCCTTGGTCATCGCGACCGTGATCTTGGACGGCTCGAAGCCGACCACCGATCCGTTGCGGCGAATCACTTTGTACAGCGCCGTACGGCCTGCTTCCGGCATGCCGGCGGCGCCTGCACTGACCATACCCAACGCAGTCGGCGTGATCGCCGAGGTGTGCCCGGCCGGATTCATGGTGAGACCGCTACCAGAGTGCTGGCTGGCTGGGGATTCGAGCATGTATACGTCTCCAAAAAACTTGTCTTTTCTCTGCGGGGTGAATCAATCCGGTCGGCGGCACGGGCAAAGTCATTGTCTTTGCTGCGCTCAAAGCTCGTCAGCAACACGATGCGAGCGCCCATACACGCGAGCGTCGTACCCTGTTGGTCTTGACTGTGATTTGCCGTACCCGGGCCTCCCAACCCACCCCTTGTGTCTTGATCGTGCTGCGCTGACCTTGATTGATCTTGAATTCTGCGATCCACGTTGAAAGCGCCTGACTGTCAACGCAATGTCTGGACTGTTGCGTCATCAAACGGCTAAACCGGGGCTGATGACGAAGCGAAGCGAATAAACAGACGAAGAATACGACCAACAATATCTAGTGGTCAAGCGATCCATCGACCACAAGATATTGGGGTTGGGGCGTGAGTTTTAGCATGCCGCTGGCATCGACGGCGTCGCCGGTCCGCGAGGGCGCGCCGGGCAAGGCTTGCCGCGCGACGCACCGATTTTTGGCACAAACGATTCACAGCACTGCACAGGCTGTCGGCGGGTTTTCCACAGACTTATCCTCGTTGTACGGAGACCACAGTGCGGCACATCGGCCCGGCGCTGCGGCCGTCACTTGCCGCGGTAACGGTGGCTCATCGTTTTCGGAGGTGATGCAGCGTCTGGCCGGCGATGGCAATGGCGGATTCGCCGCGCGCCAGTTGAACGGTGGCGCTGCCGGTGAAACTGCCGAAGGATGGCAACACCATCCCGGCCGCATGCAACCAGAAGCAGGGCAACGTGACGCCCTCGCGCGTCGTTTGCAAGCGGATCGCCGGGTGCAGGTGACCGGCCAATTGCGCGCGGTCGCTCGCTGTGCCCGGGGTGGGTTCGTGGCAGCAGTTGAACGGCCCGAGTTCGTGCCCATCGCTCACCACATCGATGTCCCACACCGCGGGTGGCGCACCGGCGTGGCGGTCGTGGTTGCCGCGGACCAGCGTGACCGAGAGTTGCGGGCAAGTCGCGCGAAACGCCCGGAACGCCGACGTGAGCGAGGGGGTGTAGCTCGTGGCGGTGTGCACCAGATCGCCTAGGATAATGAGTTGTGTCGCGGCATTGGCGGTGACGAGGGCTTGCAGACGAGCGAGGTCATGCGCGGAGTGTCCGGCTGGAAGCGGCACGCCAGCGGCGCGAAAACTGGCGGCTTTGCCAAGATGTACATCGGCCACAAAGAGCGTGCGCGCCGCAGGCCACCACAGGGCGCGCCCAGCCAGGCAGATGACGCGTTCGCCGCCCAGGTCAATCGCCAGCGCGCCCGGGAGCGCGGCGGGGCCAGCCATCGGCGCCGTCATGCACCGTTGCCGCTGGCGCGCTGCACCGCCGCACGCAACGCAGGCGCGAACCCAGTGGGTGAGGTGCGCAGTACAGTGATGGTGGGCGTGCGGTGCCAACGCGCGCAGCGAACGATCGCACCGGCAATGTCATCGGCCAGTGCGCTATCGCCGGCGACAGCGGGCTCCAGGTGAAGGTGCCGGATTTCGAAGCGGCCGGACTGGCGTTGCGCCTTGGCGTCCACCCGCCCGACGAGACAGTCGCGGACCAGAATTGGCAGCGTGAAATAGCCGTAGCGACGCTTGGCCTCGGGTGTATAGCACTCGATACGGTAGTCGAAATCCCAGAGTGCCAGCGCGCGTTCGCGATCCCACACCAGCGGGTCAAACGGCGACAGCAACGTGCAGTGCGCGGCGACGAGCTGATCGCGCGATGCGCGGCGGGCGGCGGGCACCCAGTCCGGGTGCACGTACGCTGGTTGCGGCACGCCCTCGACGGCGACGCGCACGAGTTTGCCCTCTGCCGCCAGTCGCTCCGGGTGCGGAGACGGCGCGCGGCCGCTGTGGCGAAAGTAGTCGCCGATCCATCGCGCCGTGGCGAATCCCATCGCCTTGACGGCGGCGAGTGACCACGTCTCGTGCACGGTGTCCTGCGATGGCACCGCCGCGTCGTCGTGCCAGCGCGCCGGGAGCACGCGCTCACGCAGGTCATACACGCGGCGAAAGTGCTCGCGGCGCGCGACCATCAGTTCACCGGCCGTGAACAGCGTTTCCAGCCGCAGCTTGTCGGGCTTCCAGTCCCACCAGCCGTTGCTGGTGCGACCGTCTTCATGCTCGAAGTCGGCCGCGCGCACTGCGCCGCGTTCGCGGATGTGTTCAAGCAACTCCAGGTGCGCCACCGGCTCCGCCGCCAGTCGCGCTGCGGCGCGGTGAGAACCGGCAGCCTCCAGGTGCAACATCTGCCGCCGATAGTAGGGGTAGTGCTCGATGGGAATGAAACAGGCCGCATGCGCCCAGTATTCGAACAACGCGCCGCTGGCGAGCAGCGCATCCAGCCACTCGGGACGATAGTCGCCGAGTCGGCTCCAGAGCACCAGATACGGGCTGCGCGCGACGACATGAATGGTGTCAATTTGCAGAACCTGCATGCGGCGGATGGTCGCCAGCACGTCAGCCTTGCGCGGCTGCGGCTTGGGCGGCGCGGCCAGTCCCATTGCCAGCAGCTGGAGTCGGCGCGCCTGCGCGCGGCTGAGCTTGAGCACGGACTCGACGGGTCGGGGATGAGGTGCGCCGCTGGCGCCGGGCGCGCGGGTCATCGGGCACGCGCGGGTCGGTTGAGCACCCGGCAAGTGTCTGCGGCGGCGATGGGGGCAGAGGCAGAGCGCATGGCAGGCTGCGGCGGTTCTTACAATAAGCGACTAACGATCATTTTGCCGCGCGGCGGCCCTCCCAGCATGTCCATCAAGTCCGATCACTGGATTCGCCGCATGGCGCAGACGCAGGCAATGATTGAGCCGTTTGTGCCCGATCAGGTGCGCTATGTGGATGGGCACAAGATTGTCTCCTACGGCACATCGAGCTATGGCTACGACATTCGCTGTGCCGATGAATTCAAGATCTTCACCAACATCAACTCAACCATCGTTGACCCGAAGGCGTTCGACGAAAAGTCGTTCGTTGATTTCAAGGGCGATGTCTGCATCATCCCGCCGAATTCGTTTGCGCTGGCACGTACGGTGGAGTACTTCCGCATCCCGCGTAGCGTGTTGACCATTTGCGTCGGCAAGAGCACCTACGCACGCTGCGGCATCATCGTCAACGTCACGCCGTTCGAACCCGAGTGGGAAGGCTATGTGACGCTGGAGTTTTCCAACACCACACCCTTGCCGGCGAAGATTTACGCAGGCGAGGGTTGCGCACAAGTGCTGTTCTTCGAGAGCGACGAAGTGTGCGGCACGTCGTACAAGGACCGCGGTGGCAAGTATCAAGGCCAAAGCGGCGTGACGCTGCCGAAGACGTGACGGCCACGCCAGCGCACGGCTTCACGCTGGGCTTGCTGCTCGGCGCCGGTCGGGGCCGTCGCTTTGACCCAGCGGCGCCGGGACGCAAGCTTGACGTTGCGATGACACCAGAAGCAGGCGCCCGTCGCTTAGGCGAAGCGGCCTACGAGGCACTCGCCGCGGCGGTGGACGCGGTCGTCGTTGCGACGCGTACGGCCGACACACCGCTCGCAAATCACGCCCGTGAATCCGGCGCCCAACTGGTCGTGCCGGAGCACGCGGAACTGGGCATGGGGCACAGTCTTGCTGCAGCAGCAACGTTGAGCATGGCGTACGAGGCGGACGTGATGACGCTGGTGGTGGCGTTGGCCGACATGCCCTGGGTTCGGACAGAAACGATCCAGCTCCTGATTGCCGAGTCACAGCGCAGCGATTGCATTGTGCAACCTGTCTTTGCGGACAAACCGGGGCATCCGGTGGTCTTCCCTGCGCGGTTTGCCGCGGAGCTAGCCAGGTGCGCAGGCGATGTAGGCGCGCGCGACGTGGTGCAACGTCATCGCGATCAGCTACGTCAAATTAACGTTGACGACTCGGGCGTGTTGCGCGACGTTGATACGCCGCGCGACCTATTGGGCACCGCGCCTAGTTGACCATCACACCCACATTGCCGAGCTGCATGCGCCACCACGGCTCGATCGCTTGCGCCTCGATGGGCTTGGAGATGTAGAAGCCCTGAATTTCTTCGCAACCGAGGTCTCGCACAATCGAGAGCTGGAGCGGCGTTTCTACGCCCTCTGCGATGATGCGCATGCCCAGACTGTGCGCAATCGCCACGATCGCCTGCACAATGCTGCGGCGGGGCTTTTCGTCGATGTGCTGAATGAAACTGCGGTCAATCTTGATGGTGTGAAACGGTAGCCGCGTGAGGTAGCTCAGGCTGGAGTACCCGGTGCCGAAATCGTCGAGCGTTAGCGTCACGCCCATCTGCCCGAGCGTATCGAGCGTGTCCATGATTTTTTGCGGATTGCCGACCAGCATCGACTCCGTGATTTCGAGGTCGAGGTAATGCGGGGGCATACCCGTGCGCTGGATGGTGTCGTCGACCGACTGCAGCCAGTGCGGGTCCTGCAACTGGCGCGCGGACACGTTGACTGAAATGCGGGAATGAACGTCCTGCGATTGCCAGAGCTTGAATTGCTCGCAAGCCATCTCCAGGGCGCGTTGCCCGAGCGGTACGATGAGCCCGGTTTCTTCAGCCACGGGGATGAATTCGCCAGGTGAGACCAGGCCGCGCGTGTGGTGCCGCCAGCGAAGCAACGCCTCGACGCCACTGGGGGAGCCCGTAGACGCATCGACCTGCGGCTGAAACATGAGAAAGAACTCGCCCGCGGAGAGGCCGCGTCGCATGTCGCTTTCGAACTGTGATCGTAGCGCCTGCTGCC
Source organism: Burkholderiales bacterium (assembly GCA_016790165.1). Taxonomy (GTDB): domain Bacteria; phylum Pseudomonadota; class Gammaproteobacteria; order Burkholderiales; family Casimicrobiaceae; genus Casimicrobium. The sequence goes on along the minus strand of JAEUPL010000034.1, from coordinate 9,722 downwards.
GCCCGGAGCCGCCTGAAAACTGCTCGATTCGATTGCGGCCAGCCTGCTTCGCGGCGTACATCGCGGTGTCGGCGTTTTTCAGCAAATCGGCAGCCGTTGCGCCGTCCTGCGGATACACCGCGATCCCGATGGAGGCAGGCATCGTGAGCAAATTGCCGTTGACGTCAATGTTCTCGCTCAGCGCGTCGAGGATGCTCGATGCGACTGACATGGCGACGTTTTCGGCGTGTTGTGGTTCAAGTTTGGCAATCAGGATGACGAATTCGTCGCCGCCGAAGCGGGCAACCAGGTCATCCTGACGCACCGCCCCTCTGACGCGGTTGGCGACCTCGCGGAGTACGGCATCGCCGACGTCGTGGCCCAGACTGTCGTTGTAGTTCTTGAAGTAGTCCAGATCGATGAACAGCACGGCGAGCCGCGCCTTGTTCGGCTCACTGGCCTTGATGGCATCCCCCAACTTGTTGCGGAACAGGACCCGGTTGGCGAGTCCGGTCAACGGATCGGTCTGCGCAATCTGTACGGCCTTAAGTGTTGCCGAGTGCAACTCGCGAGTCCGCTCGCGCACGCGCGACTCCAGCGTTTTCTGGTAGTTGTGAATCTGCTGGCGGTTAGATGACAACTGGTGCGCCATTTCATTGAACGCGCGGGTCAATTCGCCGGTCGGGCCGCGCGATTCGATCGGCACCTCAACCTGAAAATTGCCCTGCGCCAGCGAACGGGTCGCCTCAGTCAACGCGCTGATGGCGCGCCGATTTCGTCGCGAGAGCCACCATGTCGTCGCGCCGACCGCCACCAGCAGTGCGGCCAGTGCGATCGCGATCAGGGCGGTGAGCTGCGGTGTCATGCGCGGCGTTGGGTTTGAGCGGGCGATTGGCGCGGCCGGGTCATGGGCGCAGTGCGGGCGTTAGCGCTATGCCGCCGTGACCGGAATTTTTCCGATTTTCGCCTGCCACAGCTTCGGCCCCGTCTGATGCACGCTGGTGCCAGCTGAATCGACAGCAACGGTCACGGGCATGTCCTGAACGTCAAACTCATAGATTGCCTCCATACCCAGATCGGCAAAGCCGAGCACCTTGGCGCCCTTGATTGCTTTCGACACGAGATACGCCGCACCGCCAACGGCCATCAGGTAGGCTGCCTTGTGAGTTCGGATGGCCTCGATCGCGACGGGACCACGCTCTGCTTTGCCCACCATGGCGATGAGGCCAGTCTGCGCCAGCATCATCTCGGTGAATTTGTCCATGCGGGTCGCAGTGGTAGGCCCCGCCGGGCCGACCACCTCATCGCCAACCGGGTCGACCGGGCCGACGTAATAAATGACGCGGTTGGCAAAGTCCACCGGCAGCTTTTCGCCTTTTGCGAGCATGTCCGCGATGCGTTTGTGTGCGGCGTCGCGGCCAGTGAGCATCTTGCCGTTGAGCAGCAGTGTCTGGCCGGGCTGCCAGCTCGCAACTTCTTCCTTGCTGAGCGTGTTCAGGTCGACGCGTTTTGAGAGTTTCACGTCGGGCGTCCACTGCACGTTTGGCCATGCATCCAGCGACGGCGGCTCGCAGTAAGCCGGGCCTGAGCCGTCCAGAACGAAGTGGGCGTGGCGCGTGGCTGCGCAGTTCGGGATCATCGCCACCGGTTTCGAGGCGGCGTGCGTGGGGTACATGTTGATCTTGATGTCGAGCACCGTTGCCAGACCGCCGAGGCCCTGCGCACCGATGCCGAGCGCGTTGACTTTTTCGTAAAGCTCGATGCGCAGCTCTTCCGTCTTGTTGCGCGGACCGCGCTTGAGCAGATCAAACATGTCAATCGGATCCATCAGCGACTGCTTGGCGAGCAGCATGGCCTTTTCAGCGGTGCCGCCGATCCCGATACCCAGCATGCCCGGCGGACACCAGCCCGCACCCATCGTAGGCACCGTTTTCAACACCCAGTCGACCAGCGAATCGCTCGGATTGAGCATGACGAACTTGGTCTTGTTCTCACTGCCCCCGCCTTTGGCAGCGACATTGACGTCCACCGTATTGCCGGGCACCAGCTCCATCTGGATCACGGCGGGCGTATTGTCCTTCGTGTTCTTGCGCTCAAACTGGGGATCGGCGACGACCGACGCGCGCAGCTTGTTGTCGGGATGGTTGTAGGCGCGACGCACGCCTTCATTCACGGCGTCGTCGATGCTGCCCGCAAAGCCTTCGAAGCGCACGTCCATGCCAATTTTCAGGAACACGTTGACGATGCCGGTGTCCTGGCAGATCGGCCGATGGCCCTCGGCGCACATCTTCGAATTGGTGAGGATTTGTGCGATCGCGTCCTTCGCAGCGGGGGAGGCCTCGGCCTCGTAGGCGCGCGCGAGATGCTCGATGTAGTCCTGCGGGTGGTAGTAGCTGATGAACTGCAGCGCGGCGGCGATGGACTCAACAAAATCCGCGTATTTGATCGTGGTCGACATGGTTGGGTGAGGGCGGTATCAGTGTGGCGAAAATGGGGGTTAGTGCTTGGCGCCGCTGGCGTGCGACATCAGTCGATCCGTCAGGGCGATGGCCATCGCCGAAAGAAGAAACACGACATGAATCACTGTTTGCGCAATCAGCGTTTTTTCGGTGTACTGCTCCGCGTTGATGAACGTCTTGAGCAGGTGGATGGACGAGATGCCGATGATCGCCGTGGCGAGCTTGACCTTGAGCACCGAGGCGTTGACGTGCGACAACCACTCCGGTTGATCGGGGTGACTCTCGAGGTCCATGCGTGACACAAAGGTCTCGTAGCCACCGACGATCACCATGATCAGCAGGTTTGAAATCATCACCACATCGATGAGCCCCAGCACGAGCAGCATGATCAGCGTCTCGGTGAGCTTGGTGGGCACCGCCGCGCACACCCGATTGGCGATTTTCGCCGCCTCCGGGTCACAGGGTTGAACGGCGCTGGCGATCGTCGCCACCGCCTGCGTTGAGCCAAATGCTGCCTCGATGAGGTGCACGAGCTCCACCCAGAAATGAAAGACGTAAACCGCTTGTGCGACGATGAGACCGAGGTAGAGCGGCAACTGCAGCCAGCGGCTGGCAAAGATGATTGACGGGAGCGGGCGCAGGCGGTGCGCCTGGCTGGTAGCGGCAGTTCGCGATGGTTTGGAATTCATGACGGGCTCGGGGTGATCGCAGTGCCGCCCTTCCCCTGCGGGTTCCGTGCGGCGACTCGTCGGTTGGACGCCGGGAATCGGTGCGGCAGTGGAAAAGTTTAGCACCCGCGTGTTGCCCTGATTTCGCCGGTGCCCTCGCGCGGCCCACCCTCAATGCCGGGCGCACCGGTCAACGCGATCATGCTTACAGCTTTTCGCTGTGACCACCGACCGGCGTAGCATTCAAAGCGATTTGGCAGTGTGTCGACTTCGTAAAAAATGTCAATGGAGCGGCCACAGAACGGTCGATGGCGCAGAAAAGCTGTAGGTGTGTCTTATGTAAGACTCACGTCAATGACGACCGCTAACGTGTCAGTAGTTTCCCCTCGTCGTTCGGGTTGGTACGAACGGGGGGTTGTTCAGCCAAACATGCCTGTGGCGCGCGGGTGCCGCAGACTGAAACCGGAGGAGTGAACCATGTCTGCCATTGAATCCGTCCTTGTCGAGAATCGCGTGTTTCCGCCGTCGGCCGCGTTCACTGCGCAAGCCAACGTCAAGCCCGCCGATGCCGAGGCGATGAAGGCCAAGGCGGAACGTGATCACGCCGGTTTCTGGGGCGATCTGGCGCGCGAGAATCTGATCTGGTCGAAGCCTTTCACCCAGTCACTCGACGACAGCAATGCGCCGTTCTTCAAGTGGTTCGCGGACGGCGAATTGAACGCTTCCTACAACTGCCTTGACCGTCATCTCAACACGCCGGTGGCCGACAAGACGGCCATCATTTTTGAGGCCGACGGTGGTGAGGTCACCCGGGTCACCTACCGCGACCTCTACAAGCGCGTCTGCCGTTTCGCTAATGGTCTCAAGTCGCTCGGCTACAAGAAGGGTGACCGCGCCATCATTTACCTGCCGATGTCGATTGAGGCGGTCGTCGCCATGCAAGCCTGCGCGCGCATTGGCGTGACGCACTCCGTCGTGTTCGGTGGTTTCTCGGCCAAAAGCCTGCAGGAGCGTATCGTCGACGTCGGCGCCACGCTGGTCATCGCGGCGGACGAGCAGATGCGTGGCGGCAAGGCGATCCCGCTCAAGCCTGCCGTGGACGAAGCCTACGGCATGGGCGGCTGCGACGCGGTTCGCCACACCATCGTCTACAAACGCACCGGCGGCAACGTGGCTTACGGCCCGAAGGACATCGATTGGGCAAAGGTCGAAGCCGGTCAGGCGGACGAGTGTCCGGCCGAAATGGTCAACGCCGAACATCCGCTGTTCGTGCTCTACACCTCCGGTTCAACGGGCAAGCCGAAGGGCGTACAACACTCCACGGGTGGCTACTTGCTGCACGCCATGCTCACCATGAAATGGACGTTCGACATCAAACCGAACGACGTCTTCTGGTGCACGGCCGATGTGGGCTGGGTGACCGGCCACACCTACGTCACGTACGGACCGCTGGCCGTGGGTGCTACGGAAATCATCTTCGAAGGCGTGCCGACCTACCCGAACGCCGGTCGTTTCTGGGACATGATCCAGAAGCACAAGTGCACCGTGTTCTACACCGCACCGACGGCGATTCGCTCGCTAATCAAGGCGGCAGATACGACGCCGGACGTGGCCCCCGGCAAATATGATCTTACGTCGTTGCGCCTGCTCGGCTCGGTCGGCGAACCCATCAACCCCGAAGCGTGGATGTGGTACTACAGAAACATCGGCGGCGAGCGCTGTCCGATTGTCGACACGTTCTGGCAGACTGAAACCGGTGGCCACATGATCACCCCGCTGCCGGGCGTGACGCCGCTGGTGCCGGGCTCGTGCACGCAGGCACTGCCGGGTATTGCTGCGGCGATCGTGGACGAAACGGCGAACGACGTGCCGAACGGCTCGGGCGGTATTCTCGTGGTCAAGAAACCGTGGCCGTCGATGATCCGCACCATCTGGGGCGACCCGGAGCGCTTCAAGAAATCCTACTTCCCGGAAGAGCTCAAGGGCTACTACCTCGCCGGTGATGGCGCCGTGCGCGACGCGGTTCACGGCAACTTCCGTATTACCGGTCGTATCGATGACGTGCTTAACGTCTCCGGCCACCGCTTGGGCACCATGGAGATCGAATCGGCGCTGGTTGCCAATCCGCTCGTCGCTGAAGCCGCCGTCGTCGGTCGTCCGGATGAAACGACCGGCGAGGCCGTGTCGGCGTTCGTCGTGCTCAAGGGCGCTCGCCCTGCCGACAAGGAGAGTGCCGCCAAGATTGCGAAGGAATTGCGCGACTGGGTGGGCAAGGAGATCGGCCCGATTGCCAAGCCGAAGGACATTCGCTTCGGCGACAACCTGCCCAAGACGCGCTCCGGCAAGATCATGCGCCGACTGCTGCGCGCGATCGCCAAGGGCGAGGAAATCACGCAGGACGTATCGACGCTCGAGAATCCGGCGATTTTGGAGCAACTGAAGCAAAGCATGTAGCTCGCGTGGCTGCTGCGGACGTTTCCGTTAAGCCGCCTTGATTCGTCTGAAAGGAGCCCGCCTTGTGCGGGCTCTTTCTTTTCCGGGGCGTACTTCCGGACAATCCAAATTCGGCTCGGACGTAGGAGCGGGTGGCCGCGCGGCGAAGTGCAGCATGGCCCGGAATGTCATCCAACGCGGAAATGGCAATGAGTGTCGCATGCTGTTGTCATGCCGGTGACGCGCAAAGGGTACGGAAGTGTCTGAAAACACCAAATGCGGTTGTTTTTATGGCCAATCGGCGCTCGCAGGTATGGCAAGGCGCTCGACGCGGCGATATGATAATGAATGTAAATGTGCAATTGGCGCTGCGCTTGGGTGCGAGCCGAGAGTGCACTGAACCGAGAAACTGTCCGGGAACCAGCAGGCTGGTTCAATTCCGAGGGGTACGTGAATGAACTCAGGTGTTCAACAAGTCGGTGGAAATGCGCTTGGCCGTTTGGCGCGCTGGGTAGCGAGAGGCGCCGCAATTGCAGCCTTGGCCACCGGCCTGACTGCGGTCAGCGCTCAAAACTTCCTTGTCAACAAGAAGTTTGTCAACCAGGTTGCGCCCAACACACAGGTCAACGACATTGGCCCCGGCCAGACAGTGTTGCTTGAGTTCAACATGTTCAACGCATCCACGGGTGCGCTGGTTGGTAACGTGACCGATTCACTCCCGGCAGGCTTGACTGGCGACAACACCTTCGTGCCCATCGTCACTGACTTTGCGGGTACCGTTAACGGCAATGGTTGCAGTGCGGCGGGCGCAACGCTGAACGCCACCGCCAGCACCATCACCATCAGCAACTTCACCTTCCCCAACACCCCGGCGGCGGGCGTCAACCCGGATTGCCGCATTTACTTCCGCGTGATTGGTAACCCGAGTGCGCTGCCGCCGGGCAACACCAACGTCACCAACACGGTGCCCGCGGCCCAAACCTCTGCCACTGGCCCAGGTTGCACGCCCTGCCAGAGTGACCCGTTCAGCGCGTCGCTGCAAGTGCGCCCCGCGATCCCGGCGACGCTTGGTAAATCGTTTGGCTCAAGCTCGATTCCGGTGAACGGTTTGACCACGCTGGTCATCACGCTCACCAATAACGCACCGTATCCCCTCACCGGTGTCGGCCTGTCGGATACGCTGCCAGCAGGTGTCGTGCCGCAGAACTCACCCGCGCCAAGCACGACGTGCACCGCGACCCCCGCGCCGACAGTCAGCGTCGCCGGGCAGACGGTCTCGATGACTGGTGGCCGCGTGCCAGCATCGGGCAGTTGCACGGTCACGGTGACCGTGCAGGGCACAACCGGCGGCAGCTTCACCAACACCATTCCCGTCGGTAACGTCACCACCAACGAAGGCGTGTCAAATACCAACGTCGCCTCTGCCCCGATCACGGTACGCAGTGATCTGACGATGGAAAAAACCCACGACGGCAGCCCACTCGTCGTCAAACAGCAAGGGCAACTGGTCATCACCCGCGTGCGGTTCACGAACTACGATGTAGCTGTGACGAGCACCACGTTGACCGACAATTTGCCGGCTGGATTAGTGCTGGCCGCGAATCCGGGTTTCTTGTCCTACTGCGGCGGAACAAGCACAAGCGCCGCAGGCAGCTCCACCTTTACCGTCACGGGAATGACGATTCCCGGTGCCAACACAGGGACGGGAACGCCGGGGACGTGTGACGTCTACTTCAACACGGTGGTCACCGTCAGCAGCGGGACCATTACCAATACGATTCCCACGACGGGCGTGGTCGGAACGACGCCCGCCGGGCCGAAGTCGCCGGTCGCCGCCACGACCGCCACGGTGACCGCGCAAGCTGCAACGGGTCCCGGTGGGGCGCCCAATGGTGGCAACTGGGGCTCGTTGGGCGTGCAGAAGTACTTCAACACCGCGTTGGGTGCCTACGTTAATGTCGATCAGGGCGCCCCGTTCTGGCTGGTACTGAGCGCGATCAATCCCGGTTACGACTGGCGCTTCTCGAACGGCACCCTCACCGACGTGCTGCCGCTGGGCCTGCAGGTCGACGTTCCGGCGGTACCGGGCGGCCCGGCCTACACGCCGGTCAGCGGCACCGACATCACCTACCAGAACTGGAACGGCTCGTCGAATGCCGGGCCGAACCAGACCGGCAGTGGCTCGTGGTACGCGGGCTGCGCGAACACCGGCCAGTTGACCGTCACGCGAGCGGCGAACGGTCAGGACACGATCACCTATTCCGGCTGGACGATCAAGGCGATGTCGGAGCTCGCTACGGGTACGGGGTCGAACTGGTACAACTCAAGCTGCTGGGTGCACTTGCGGGTCAAGGGCATCACGCCGGGCGCCTACGTGGGCGGCGCGGCGCCGAACCAGCCCATCAACACCATTCCGGCCACCACTGGCGCCACGGCAACCGCGCCAGACAATTCGCCGATCACCAACGCCAACCAGACCACAGCGCCGGTGACGATCTTGTCCGAGGTGGGCGTCAACAAGACGTTCAACCCGCATGTGTTGAACGGCGCGGGCACGCGCACCACGCGGCTCACCGTGTGGTTGACGAACAAGGCTGCGTCGCCGCAAACCAACGCCGCATTGACTGACACGCTGCCCACGTCGGCCGGTTGGACGATCGTCGTGGCAACGCCCGCCAACGCGGCAACCACGTGTACGGGCGGTACCGTGACTGCCGCGCCGGGTAGCGGCTCGGTATCTATCGCTGGCGCCACCATTCCCGCGGGCAGCATTGCAACGCCGGGAACTTGCTCGTTCTCGGTTGACATCGCCGTGACCAGTCCGGCAGGCGACAACGGCCCGATCTGGAACACCATACCACCGGGCGCACTGACGACCAATACGCCGAACCTGACCAATATCGTTAAGGCAGAGGCGGCCCTCTACACGCGGCAGCGCAACGTCGTCATCAACAAGAACTTCGGCAATGGCGGCGCAGCGCAAGGCGGCCAACCGGTTCCGCTGCAAATCGTCGTCACGGGCGATGCGTGGCAAATGGGTAATTTGTCCTTCACCGACAACTTGCCGACAGGCGTCACGGTGGCACCGAACCCGAATATTTCCACCACCTGCCGCACGATTGACTTGGCCGCGGCGCCGTTTGTCTGGACGGACACTCAGATCTTCCGGCAGTCGCTGACCCCACCGACGATCACGGCGGTGGCTGGGGCGTCGTCGGTAGCGGTATCGGGTATTTACTTCCCGGGGCAGAGCTATATCGACAACGGCATGACCGGGCAAATCAACAGTTGCACGATCAACGTTGATGTCGTCGCTACCACCACCGGCAACAAAACCAATACGATTCCGGCAGGCGCGGTGACGACGGATGTGGGCGCGACCAACGCCAGCCCGTCCTCGGCCACGTTGACGGTGCAACCGGCAACGCGCCTGGTGAAAGCGTTCAATCCCACGTCCGTTTCGGCAGGGACGCCCTTTACGCTGACGTTCACCGTGTTCAACGTGAACACCTCCCCGCAGGCGGGCTTCTCCGTGTCCGATACGTTGCCCGCCAACATCAGCGCGACCTCAGTCGCGTCGAACACTTGCGGCGGAACCGTCAGCATCACGGGGGCTGGATCCACGATTACGCTAAACGGCGCCACCAACGTCGGACCGGACGCCAGTTGCCAGTTTGTGCTGAACATGATTGGCAACACCGTCGGTTCGTACACCAACAACACGAGCAACATCACCGCGTCCGCTCCGATCATCGTCGATACCACGACCACGGTCACGGTCACAGCGCCGACGCTGTTTGATCTAACGATTGCGAAGGCGATTGACGCGAGCACGCCTGCGCCGTACTTCCCGGGGGTGAGCCAAGTCAAATTCAACCTGACCGCCACCAACAACGGCCCAGGGCCCTCGCAGCAGAACATCGTCGTTAAGGACTGTCTGCCGACGGGGCTGAGCTACGTCAGCGCCACTGGCACGGGCTGGAGCTGCGTGAACAACGCCGGACCGATCACCTACGGCGCGCTCACCTGCTCGAGCGAAATTGTCTGTACGCGCAACGCCGGCGGCACCATCGCCTCGGGTGGCTCGGCCAACCCGATCCAGGTCACCGCCAACGTCACAGCGGCGGCCAGCGGCACACTGGTCAACTACGCTCAGGTGAACCCGGCGGCGGGCGAAACGCTC
>JAEUPL010000032.1 GCA_016790165.1 Burkholderiales bacterium | reverse complement strand
GAGCGTTTCGCCCGCCGCCGGGTTCACCTGAGCGTAGTTGACCAGTGTGCCGCTGGCCGCCGCTGTGACGTTGGCGGTGACCTGGATCGGGTTGGCCGAGCCACCCGAGGCGATGGTGCCGCCGGCGTTGCGCGTACAGACGATTTCGCTCGAGCAGGTGAGCGCGCCTCGCGTGAGCGGTCCGGCCGTGTTGGCGCAGCTCCAGCCCGTGCCGGTGGCGCCCACGTAGCTCAGCCCCGTCGGCAGACAGTCTTTGACGACGATGTTCTGTTGCGATGGGCCCGGGCCGTTGTTGGTGGCCGTGAGGTTGAATTTGACCTGGCTCACCCCAGGGAAGTACGGCGCGGGTGTGCTCGCGTCAATCGCCTTGGCAATCGTCAGATCAAACAGCGTCGGCGCGGTGACCGTGACCGTGGTCGTGGTGTTGGTGTTGATCGGCGCCGTTGCGGTGATGTTGCTCTGGTTGTTGGTGTACGAGCCAACCGTGTTGCCGATCATGTTGACGACAAACTGGCAGTTGCCGTTCGGTGCGACGCTGGTGCCCGCCGCCGTGACCGCGATGGTGCCGCCTGCGTTGGTGATGCTGGTGGTGCCGCCGCAGGTGTTGGAGGCGAACGAGGTGGCCGTAATGCCAGCGGGCAGGTTGTCGGTGATCGTAAAGTCAGTTTGACCACTGGTGTTGACGTTGAACACCGTGAAGGTCAAGGTGAACGGCGTGCCCGCAGAGACACTCGTTGGACTGAACGATTTGACCAGCTGCGTGTTCGGTTGCACCGTCAGCGTCGCTGAGGTCGGGCTCAGGTTAGTGGCACCTTCCCTCGTGGTGACGTTGTTCGCCGGAATCGTGTTGGTCTTGTTACCGGTCGTACTTGCCACCACGTCGACCGTGATGGTGCACGAGTTGCTGACCGCAGGCGTACCCACCATGCCGACATCGATGGGACCTTGGCCGGGGAAGTAGCCACCGGTCATCGAAATCGATGTTGATCCAGCGACGGCCGTAATGGTCGGCGCCGTGGCCGATTGGAAGAAGACGGAGGTGTCTGTCCCCCATGGGAACGGCGCCTTGACCAGATCAATCGTGCGGCAGGTTGTGCTCAGATTCGGATTCGGCGCAATGACCAAACCGGGCTGAACACTGATCAGGTTATCGGAGAACGAGATGTCATTGAACATCCAGGCGTCGCCCGTCACGGTAATCGTCATCGGAACCGGCGTTCCGCCCTGTGCAGCACCACCGTTCCCAAACACTTTGTTCAGCGTGATGTTGCGTGAGCGTGTGTAAACCGAGGCGACCGCCTGAACGACGTTCGTTACGCCCGGCGCCGCCGTTGTCAGTGCGCCCGGCGGAATCGTGTTCACTACCGGGCCATTGTCGCCCGACGGCCCCGTCACGTCGACGTCGACGGAGAACGAGCATTCGCCCGGCGTGGCAACCGTCCCCGAGGGAATCGTTGCACCAGCGATCGAGACGCTGCCGGCGCCAACCGTCGCGGTGACCGTGCCGCCACAAGCATTGGCTACGTTCGCTGGGTTGGAAATGGCGAACGTCCATCCACCGCCGGTCGGGAACGTGTCTGTCAGCGTCGCATTGGTTTGCGGCACGGCGGACTTGTTGTTCAGCCAGATCGTCAGACGGGTACGTTTGGCTGGTGCACCACCGACAATCACGTATGAGTTGAACGTTTTACGTACGCCAACGTCAGAAAGTACGGTGACAGGCGCGGTGGCCGCATTCGGATTGGTCACACCCTGCGTGGTGGTGACGTTGCCGGCCGGGATGGTGTTGATCGGCTTGATCGGCAGCGTCGGGCTGCCGCTGGTGTCGACATACGCGCCCGCCGCCACGCCTTTAAGGCGGATCGAGAACCAGCAACCCGATGTGTAGAACGCTGGCGTTGTGGTGCCGTTCGCGGACATGGCATTGGTCGTCCAGCCCGAATAGGTGATGGTGTCCTGGAAGTTCAAGCCGACCGCAACGCGGTTCACTGTCACCAAACCGGTATTCGCGCAACCGGTGTAGTTCGTTCCCGGGGTGGCGTTGGGACCTTGTCCGGGTTGGTTCGGGTTGCCGAAATACACCAAGTTGGTTCCCGGCGTCAGCGTGACCGGCCCGGCGCCACCGACGGAATCAACCAACACGCCAACCGGTAGCGTATCGGACATACTGCCGTTGGTGAATTGCCAGTCGTAGCCTGGGTTCCACGCACCGGCTCGCATCCAGAATGTGCCGTTAAGTTCGACAGTGCTTAAGCCGAATGCATTGGAATCAACAAAATCCTTGAACGTGTTCATGTAGCCCCAGTTGCCACCGCCGGGGCCACCGGAGGGTCCTGGCGCTGGCGACGCGGTCACCGACGCGGATGCCGGCCCGAGTGGTGCCTTACCTTGGGCATTGGTTACGTTCGCAGGGTTGACTGTATTGGTAATCGTGCCGCTGCTCGCCGTCAACTTGGCCACGAAGTAAACCGAGCAGATACCCGGTTCGCCAGTGCTTAGGTTGGCGCCTGGGATGGTCAGGTTGCTGAACGTGATGCTGCTCGCCCCGGCGACACCGTTTTGCGTCCAGCCTGCACAATCGGAGGTGGTTGACACGGTGTTTGCAACGACGATGCCCGCCGGCAAGTTATCGGTAACAGTGCCGTTGGTGAGCTGGCCGCTGTAGTTCTTGAGCAGGATGCGAACGAGGAACGACTGCCCCTGGTCGCGGTTAATTGCAGTGGCGTAGTCAAAGTACTTCTCGATGGTGAAGTCGTCAATCACGGTCAGGGAAGCACTCGCCGCGGAGGAGTTGGTCACGCCTTCCGTCGACGTCATCGCGTTGACCGGAATGTTGTTGGTGAAGGTTCCGCCGACAGTGCCTTTCACCTGAACGCTGACGGTACAGGAGCTGTTGCCGCTGATGGTTGCGCCCGAAAGCGAGACGTTTTGCCCCGAGATGGAGGCGGTGCCGCCGCAGGACGAGGACGCGGTGCCCGTTTGCGGCACGACGTTTGCCGGGACCGCATCGGTCAAAGCCACGTTGCGGATTGAGTAGCCGGCGTTGTTCGTGATGGTAAAGGTCATCGTACTCAGACCATTGACCGGTACCGTGCCCGGACTAAAACCTTTCGACAAGCCCGAGTTAATGACCGGTTGCACCAACACCGTCGCGTTGAACGGGTCGCTTTGGTACGGCCCACCGGGACCGGTGGCCGAGGTCGCCGCTGCAGGTACGCTGTTGGTGACGTTCGATGCGTTATTGCCGATCGCAGCCGGATTGCCCAACACCTTGACCACCACTCGGCAGTCGGGGTTAAGACCCGCCCCCACCACGAGCGGTACGGTGACGTTGGTGATCGTGATGGTTGATGCGGTGACGCTGACCGAGCCGGGAGCGATCGCGCAGCCCGACCCATTCACGACGCCCGCGTAGTTCGTCATGACCGGCGCGAACGAGGTGTCACCCTGAATACCCGCCGGCAACGTGTCTGTCACGCTCGCCGACAACGTACCCGTCGACGAGTTAAAGAGGTTGAATTCCAGAAAGGTCGACTGCCCCGGCCCGAGCACGTTCACCTGATTGTTCGGCACGCCCTGGACGTCAACAAACTTCTTGTTGACCAAGTAGTTTTGTGCTTGTGCAGTTACCGCAACTAGGGAGAGGGCGGCGGCTGCCAGACCTCGCGATGCCCTTTGCAGCGCGCTGCGCCAACGACGGGTGCGCCCGCCATGCGTAGGACAACTCTGGATTTCAATGCTCATGTGTTTGACCCCTGTGTGCAGTCCGAAGTCGCCCGAATCTGCAGATTCCGGAAATATAGACATTGATGTTCGTAAACGCAAAATAATATTTCGGACTTTTCCCCGATGCGTATCCAGTTTATGCTTTTGGCATCAATTTGTTGCTTAATTGCTACACGAAGTATGCGATGCAAGGACTTGAAAAAGAACCATTTTCAACGGTTGACAAAGCACCGCGCGCGCGTGCGCGGAGAGCCAGCTTGCACACGCGCCCACATCGTCGGCGTCTCAAACAACCGCCCGAAGCAATCGCGTCAAACCTGAGCCACGTCGCGTGGTAAAAACGCCACATGCAAGGAGAAATCGACCCGACACTGATGCGCCCCCCGCGAGCGCCGACGGATGACTTCGACATCGAAGCTGAGACGGCCCGCGTCAAAGCGGACGTTGACCCGTCACAGTTGAGCCCCGCGCTGGTGCGATTTGGTCACGCGTGCTTCGTCGCGCTCGATAGCGTGCTGTGGCGGCATCAGCTCAGCATGCTTGAGTGGCAGGCGATGTCGGCAATTTTCAATATGCATGAGCCGACCGTTGCGGACATTTCCCGCCGCGTATACCGCTCTCCGTCGCAAACGACCGTGCTGCTCAACCGGCTGGGTGCACGAGGCTGGGTGAAGGAACTCGGCAACCGGCCCACCAAGTACGCGCTTGGCGAGAAGGCGATGGAGGTGTTGCCGTACCCGGCAGCGCTGGGAACGGCGCTAGAGCACCGGGTCAATCACGCCCTGTCAGAAGATCAGCGCATGCTGCTGCGGCAGTTGCTTTGGAAGGTGCTTTCCGCCTGATTCCGGCAACGTCGTCACGCTGCAAACAGCGTTCAGAGTGCGACGTAGTCCGCGCTGACCGGTCGCCACATCTCGGTTTTGTCGAGATGGCCGGTCGCCGTCTTGACGGCTCGAATCTCGCGACCGTAGGCCTGAAAACCCAACCGGGAATACAGCCGTACCGCGGCCAGATTGTCCGCAGTGACGGTGAGATTGATGATTTCTATATCCGGCAGGCGCCGCGCGGCTTGTAGCGCTTCCTCGACCAGACGACGTCCGATGCCGTGCCCGGCATGGTCCTTCATCACATACATCGCCGTCAACGCGACCTTGTGGCGCTCCCGCAGGCGTTGATACGTCTCGAGGCGCACTGTGCCGATGAGGACGTCACTGGCGTCGAAGGCGCCCAGTGTGACCGTGGTCGGGTCGGCCAGACGCTTTGACCACCAGTCAAGCGGTTTGCCGGCGCGTTCCTCGAACGTTGAGGTGAATGCGGTGTCATGCTCGCTGTACGCACGCAGCATCAGGGCGCGATAGCGACCACCATCGTCACGCGACAGACGCTTGATCGAAACACCGACGCTCATCTTGACTCCAATGCGGCCGCCTATTCCCCGGGCAGGGCGCCGGGCTGATGCGTGGCTTGCGCGGCCAGCGCTTCGGCCTGCGCCACTTCACGCTCACGCTGCCCACGGCTTTGCCGCGCAAGCAAAGTGTACGCCGTGGGCACCACGAAGAGCGTAAGGAGGGTGCCGAGCATGAGGCCGCCCACGATGACCCACCCAATCACCTGACGGCTCTCGGCGCCCGCGCCAGCGGCGCGCGCCAGCGGAATCGCGCCCAGCACCATCGCGCCGGTGGTCATCAGAATCGGCCGAAGGCGCAGTTCGCAGGCTTCGACGACCGCCTCGCGGATGCTACGGCCCTGATCGCGCAACTGGTTGGCGAATTCCACCAGCAGAATTCCGTGCTTTGTGATCAGGCCGACTAGCGTGATAAGCCCAATCTTCGAATAGATGTTGAGCGTGTTGCCGGTCAACTGCAGGGCGAGCAACGCTCCGGCCATCGCCAGAGGCACGGTCAATATGATGATGAATGGATCGATGAAGCTTTCGAACTGGGCGGCGAGCACGAGAAAGATGAAACCGAGCGCCAGTGCAAAGACGAAGTAGATGTCGCTCGACGAGTCGCGGAATTCGCGCGACTGGCCGGTGAGATCGGTTTGCACCGTGGCAGGCAGCACGCGCTTGGCCGCCGCGTTCATGTAGGCGAGCGCTTCGCCCTGCGTATAGCCCGGGGCGAGGTTGGCGTTCACGGTGGCCGAACGCACGCGCTGGAAGTGGCCGATGCCGCGTGGACTCACGCCCTCGCGCACGGTGACGAGGTTGGACAGCGGTACCATGTCGCCCGCGCGGTTGCGCACGTTGATTTCGCTGATGCGCTCGGGCGTATCGCGTCCGTCACGCGCGATCTGAACGATCACGTCGTACTGCTCGCCGTCCTGCTTGAAGCGGGTGACCAGGCGGCCGCCGAGCATCGTTTCGAGCGTGCGACCAACCACATCGACGTTGGCGCCCACATCGAGCACTTTGTCACGATTGACGCGAACGCGGAGTTCGGGCGTGTTCATGCGCAGATCGGTGTCGATGTTCTGGAAACCCGGATTTTTTTGCATCTCCGCCTGCATGGCGCGGACGTAGTTCTGCATCTGCTCATACGGCACAGCCGCAAGAATGACGAACTCGATGGGTTTGGCACGCGGACTCTGGCCAAGCGACGGAGGTTGTGTCGGGAAGGCCTGAACTCCGGCCACGCCCTGAAATTTGGGAAATAGCTCTTTGGCGATTTCGTTCTGGGTGCGCGTGCGTTCGCCCCAATCTTTCAGCCGCAAAATTGCGGTGCCGTCGGAAACGTTGGGGAAACCGCCGTTGCCCCCGTACACCTGGGTCTCGGGCAACGCTTTGTAAATGCCCTCCACCTGCTGGACATACTTGAGCAGGTAGTCCGAGGTCGAGCCTTCCGGGCCAAGCAGAAAACCGAAGATAACGCCCCGATCTTCGGTGGGCGCAATTTCATCCTTCGTCATCTTGAAAAGAATCGCCGCTCCACCCGCCACGATGAGCGCCACGAGCACCACAATCAGGCGGTTGTCGAGGGCGAGATTGAGCAGCCGCTTGTAACCGGCAGTGAATGCGTTGAATCCGCGCTCGATGGCGTTGTAGATGCCGGAGTGCTTGGTTTCATGCTTGAGCATCAACGAACACATCATCGGCGACAAGGTCAAGGCAACGAATCCGGACACCACCACCGCGCCAGCCAGCGCCAGCGCAAATTCGATGAACAACCGCCCGGTTCGTCCTGTGGCGAACGCGAGGGGCGCGAACACGGCCGCGAGCGTGAGCGTCATCGCCACCACCGCAAAACCGATTTCGCGGGTGCCGACCAGAGCCGCCTGAATGCGCCCCATGCCATTCTCGATGTGGCGGTGAATGTTCTCCAGCACCACGATGGCATCGTCCACCACGAGGCCGACCGCAAGCACCATCGCCAGCAGCGTGAGCGTGTTCACCGTGAAGCCGAACACGTACATGATGAAAAATGCGCCAGTCAGCGATACGGGAATGGTGATGAGCGGGATGATCGTGGCGCGGAAACTGCGCAGGAAGAAAAAGATGACGATGGCGACCAGAATGACCGCTTCACCAATCGTTGAGAACACCGCCTTGATGGACTGCGCGATGAACACCGAGCTGTCGTAGTTCAGCTCGATCTTCATGCCCTTGGGCAACGACTCCTGAATGCGCGGCAATTCGGTGAGCGCCGCTTTCGAGAGCTCCAGTGGATTGCCGGTGGATTGCCGGATGATGCCGAAGCCGACGGCCGTCTTGCCCATGAAGCGCTGGAAGCCGCGCTCCTCGGCGGCGGCCACTTCAACCTTGGCCACGTCACGAATGCGGATCGGATAGCCACCCGATTGCGCCACGACGATGGCGCCGAATTCCTCAGGGGTTTGCAGGTCGGTTTGCGCCAGCACATTGAATTCGCGCAGACGGCTTTCGATGCGTCCGGCCGGGATTTCCACGTTCTGCGTGCGCAAGCTGCTCTCCACGTCGGCGACGGTGAGACGGTAGGCAGCCAGCTTCGTGGGTTCAATGAAGATGCGCATCGATGTCTTGCGCTCGCCAAAGATGCGCAGGTCCGCCGCGCCCGGCAACACCAGAAGGCGCGGCTTGATCAGGCGGTTCACGGTGTCGGAGAGTTGCAACTGCGTGTGCTTGTCCGAGGTGAGCGCGAACCACATCACGGGGAACGCATCGGCCTCGACCTTGGCGACCACGGGTTCGTCAGCGGCCTCCGGCAGTCGGGCGCGAACGCGAGCCACCTTGTCGCGCACCTCAGCGGCGGCGACGTCCGGGTCCTTGGTGATTTTGAAACTAACCGTAATGTCGCTGCGTTCGGAGCGTGAGTTCGACGTGATCAGATTCACGCCCTCGATGCCGGAGAGCGAATCCTCCAGCGTCTTGGTGATCTGCGACTCAATCACCTCGGGCGAGGCGCCCTTGTAGCCGGTGCTGACGCTGACAATCGGTTCGTCAATCTTTGGATACTCGCGCACCGACAATCGCTGATAGCCGATCAGTCCAAGCAGCACGACGACCAGCGAGAGCACCGTCGCGAGCACGGGTCGCTTGATGCAGAGATCGAAGAAATTCATGGTTTGCTCCTTGGCCGGTTAACAGCTTTTCGCCGCTATCGACCGGCGGGCGGTCGTTTCCGCCCTATTTGACACACACTCGACTAACGAGTAAATACGAATGAAACGACCAGTGAGTGCCCGTAAAAGCCGAAAAGCTGTTAACTCTTGCTGGCCGCTTCCGACTTCTCGCCCTTACCGGCCTTGTCGGACTTCTCGCTGTCCTTGCCTTGCGCTTTGGGGGCGTCGCCGGCAACTGCCTTGGCACCGTCCGCGGGGCCGGCTTTGGTGTTGCCGCCACCGGCGCCGGCCGGTCGCACCGGCGCGCCGTCGCGCAGTCGCTGCCAGCCAGCAACAACGATGGTGTCGCTCGCCGCCACGCCTTCGAGAATTTCGACCTTGCCTTCCCGGCGCTGGCCCACGTCAACCTTGGTGCGTAGCGCCCGGCCATCAACCACCTTGAACATGATCTGGTCCTCACCCTGCATGGCCACGGCCTGCTCGGGCACCACCACGGTGTCGCCGGTCTCGGCCAGCGTCAGGCGCACTCGGGCGAACATGCCAGGCTTCAACGCGCCGCCACGATTGTCCATCTGCGCGCGCAGCACCACGGCGCGGCCGGCCGTGTCGAGCTGCGGGTTGACGGCGAAAACACGACCGGTAAACGTTTGCCCCGGCATGGCGTCAAGCGTCACCGCCAGCGACTGCCCAACCTTCAGTTTGGACTGAAAGAGCTCTGGCACCTTGAAATCCACCTTGATCGGGTCAGTCTTTTCAAGATTGACGATATCCTGACCGTCCTTCACGTAGTCGCCCACACTCGCCGAACGCAGGCCGACCGTACCGGAGAACGGTGCCTTGATACCCAGTTTGGTCAGTTTGGCCTCGGCCAGCGCCACCGTCGCATCTGCCACGCGCAGCGCATTCTCGGCCTCGTCGCGCGCCTGCCCGGAGATGAAATTTTTCTGTTGCAACTCGACGGCACGGTCAAACTTGGCGCGCGCCAGTTTCTGATTCGCCTGCGCCTGTGCGAGTTCGGCGCGTGCAAGTGAGTCGTCCTGCTGCACCAGGATCTGCCCCGCGCGCACCGGTTGCCCTTCCTTGAAGTTGAGCGCTGTGATGCGGCCCGACTGCTCGGCGCGCACGATCACCGATTCATCCGAGCGCAGGCTGCCCACGGCGGTCACGCTTTTGGGCCAGTTGAGCTTCTCCGGTTTGCCCATCTCCACCGGCGTCGCATTGCCGCCGCCCCCGCCTTTGCTGGCGCCGGCACCGGCGCCCGCCGCGGCAGCGGGTGCCGTTGGCGCCGCGGACGACGACGTATCGGCCTTTTTCTCGGGGTCGGACTTCGTCGCCGTGGCAGGCGCAGCGGGCGCGGACGGTGTTGCGGCCGGGGCTGCCGGCGCCGCCGGTTTGCCCAGATTCAGGAAAAACATCGCTCCTGCGCCAAGCACGGCACCGAGCGCTGCGACCACCACCCCGTAAATCGTCTTTTTCATGAATCCTGCCAATAATGTGGGGCACGCACCCGCGCGCCGCGATCTGTGTCTCCGCCAGAGAATGGGCGGAGTCGGTACCGCGAAACATCCAGCGTTCCCCGATGCCGATGGCACTCGCCGCGCTATCGCAGTGGGTGCGAAGTCCGATTATGCCCATGCACGATGTCTGAAGGCTGCCGCGCGTTCCTTATCATCGTGGTTTCACCGTACCGCCGCAGGTTGACCATGTTTGCCTCCCTCGCCACTCACCGCTTCCGCCCGCCGCCATGTCGGACTGCTGGGGCTGCACGACGTTTCGCCGCGCTGTGCGTTGGTCTGGCCGTCGTGGCCGCATCCCCGTTCGCTGCGGCGCAGACGCCGGGCGCCTGGCCGGCAAAACCCATCCGCCTCGTGGTGCCGTTCCCGGCGGGCGGTTCGGTCGACGCGACCTCTCGCGCGCTGGCACAAAAACTCGGCGAGCAACTGGGTCAACCCGTCGTGGTTGACAACCGCCCCGGCGCGGGCGGCAACATCGGCATGGATGTCGTCGCCAAGTCGCCGCCGGACGGCTACACGCTTGGCATGGGTGCGTTGTCGACACACGCGGTGAACCCGGCGCTGTTTCTGAAAATGCCGTTCGATGCGGTGAAGGACTTCGCACCCGTGTCGCTCGTCGTCGTCACGCCCAACGTGCTGGTGACCAACCCACAAGCCCTACCCGCGACCGACGTGGCCAGTCTCGTTGCCTTCGCCAAGGCAAACCCGGGCAAAGTCAACTGCGCCAGCGGGAGCAACGGTAGCGCCGGCCATCTCGCCTGTGAGTTGTTCAAGCTGCAAACCGGCGCCCCCATCGCTCATGTGCCGTACAAGGGCGGCGGGCCGGCGATGACTGATCTGCTGGGCGGTCAGGTGCAAATGATGTTCGACAACATGGCCTCGGCCCTGCCGCAGATCAAGGCCGGCAAACTCAAGGCATTCGCGGTCACCACGCCAAAGCGCAGCGCGCTCGCGCCCGAGTTGCCGACCATGGCGGAGGTGGGGATGAAAGACTTCGACGTGTTCACTTGGTGGGGTGTGTTCGCACCCGCTGGTACGCCGCCCGACACCGTCAAGCGCCTCGCCACCGAAATCGGCAGGGCGCTCGCCGCGCCCGACTTGCGTGAGAAATGGCTTGCCAGCGGCGCCGAGCCGTCAGCCAGCACGCCCGACGAGTTCCGCGCCTTCATTGCGCGTGAGCTGCCCAAGTACGCGCGCATTGTGAAGGAGAGCGGCGCCAAAGTGGATTGACGTGCCACAGGGCGGGCGCACATTGGCACGCCGGCACCGCCTTTCTGATTTCCGGCTTTTCCGGGCACCATCACGGCGCGTTCGCCGGTACAATTCGCGCCCAGTATGAAGTTTCGTTCGCGCCTCCTTGTTTTTGTTCAGCTTTTCGCCGTCGGCGCTGCGCTGTTGGCTGCTGCTGTGCGAGCGCAGGGGCCGAACCTGCTATCGCAGGCCGCGTTGATCCTCGACGCGCGATCGGGCGAATCGATTTACGCGAAGAACGCCAACACCATCACGCCGATCGCCAGCATCACCAAGTTGATGACAGCGATGGTGGTGCTTGATGCGCAGCAAAACCTCGACCAGACGCTCGCCGTTGATGTCGACGACCTCGACTTTCTCAAAGCCAGCCGCTCGCGCCTGTCCATTGGCAGCGAGCTCACGCGCCGCGAAATGCTTCGCCTGGCCTTGATGTCCTCCGAGAACCGGGCCGCCAGCGCGCTCGGTCGCTTCTACCCGGGCGGCCTCAAAGAGGCAGTCGCAGCGATGAACGCCAAAGCGCACGCGCTCGGCATGAACAACACGCGCTATGTCGACACCACCGGGCTGTCGCCCGAAAATGTATCCACGGCGCGCGACCTGGCGTTGTTGGTGCAAGCCGCGCAACGCTACCCGTTGATTCGCGACTACAGCACCCAGCCGGAAGAATACGTTCAGATTCCGACGACCGGTCAGACGCTGCATTTCAACAATTCGAACGCGCTGGTGAAATCCGACGGGTGGCAGATCATGCTGCAGAAAACCGGCTTCATTCGCGAAGCGGGACGCTGCGTGGTGATGCTCGCTCAGATCGCACAGCGCCCGGTCGTGATGGTGCTGCTGGATTCGGTGGGCAAATTTTCACGCCTCGGCGACGCGCATCGCGTGAAGACCTGGATGGAAACCGGTGAAGTGCTCGCTATTCCGAAGCCCAAGGCCACCGTGCGCAAAGGCAAGGCGGGCAAATTGGGCAAAGCCGGCAAAACGCGCGCCGGTAAAGCGGTGGTCAAAAAGCGTCGGCGCTAGCCGACTGCTGCCGCATTCGCGGCCACTCGCCTCGCGGGCGGCAGCTGTCAACCGCCGCGCACCGATGTCGCCAGCAGCTCCTTCGCCATCTTCTCTGTCGCCGAGCCCACCTCGTGACCGGCCAGCATGCGCGCAACTTCACTGAGGCGTGCCTTGCGATCCAGTTCGAGCACGGTGGTGGTCGGGCTTTCATTGTTGTCGCGCGAAACCGTGTAGTGATGATCAGCGTGCGCTGCGACCTGCGGCATGTGCGTGACGCACAGCACCTGCCGTTTGAGTGGCGGCCGCACGCCGGCGAGTGTTTGCAGCTTGCGCCCCACCTGCGCCGCGACGCGACCGCCGACCCCGACGTCAACTTCATCAAACACCAGCGTCGGCACCTGCGCTGCGTCACCGCAGACCACAAGAATTGCAAGCGAGAGGCGCGCCAGTTCGCCACCCGACGCGACTTTCGCCAACGGCGCAAAGGGCAGGC
The DNA here is from genome assembly GCA_016790165.1 of Burkholderiales bacterium. Taxonomy (GTDB): domain Bacteria; phylum Pseudomonadota; class Gammaproteobacteria; order Burkholderiales; family Casimicrobiaceae; genus Casimicrobium. The sequence continues at coordinate 91,639 of JAEUPL010000032.1, read as the reverse complement.
TGGCATGTGACCGGAACGCAAATTCCACGGCCTCCGCCCCGCTGGGCTCGATGCGCTCCAATGCGGTGAGTTGAATCGCAAACGCGGCGTTGGGTAGAGCGAGATCGGGCAGCTCGGCGCTGGCTGCGCCGGCCAGACGCGTCGCGCCGGCGGTACGCCTGGCGCTCAATGCGGCCGCCGCTTCAGTAAGCTGCTCCGCCGCCGCCTGCGCGGCACGTTCCAGCGCAGCGATGTCCTGCGACGCGGTCAGCGCGAGCAGCCTCGCTTCGAGCGATTGCCAGTGGTCCTGCAACGCCTCCGGCCGCACCCGGTGCTTGCGTGCCAGTGTGAACAGCGACGACAGCCGCTGCTCGGTCTCCTGCAGACGCTCCGGGTCGAGGTTCAACTTGCTGCCATAGTGGCGAAGCGACTGGGCTGCCTCGTCGAGTTGCACTGCAGCGGTCTCGATCAGCTGCCGCGCGGCGCCCAGTGCCGGGTCAAGCTTTTCGCCCTGCGCCAGCGCGGTGAGCAGACCGGACAAGGACTCGCCGATGCCGTCATCGTCGGCAAGCGCGGCGCGTGCGCTTTCAACGGTCTGCAGCAACTCCTTGCCGTGCGCCAGACGGGCCTGCTCCTGGGTCAAAGTCAGCCATTCCTCGCTGTTGGGCTTTGCTGCACGCAGGTCCCCGAGATCGGCCTGCAAGTGCTCGCGTTCACGTGCGATTGCTTCGGCAGCGTCTTGTGCGTGGGTCAGCGCCTCGCGCGCCTCGCGTGCCGCCCGATGCGCCACACGTACCGCGGCCGCCTCTGCGTCCGCCCCTGCGTATCGGTCGAGCAGTTCGCGCTGTGTCGCGGGACGCAGGAGCGCCTGATGTTCGTGCTGCGCGTGCAGCTCCAGCAGTGTGGCGCCAAGATCGCGCAATTCAGCCACCGACGCGGGTCGGCCATTGATTTGCGCGCGACTGCGGCCTGCGGCATCGATCACACGGCGCAGAATGACGCTGCCCTCGTGCTGCTCGGACTGTGCGCCCAGCCACGCCAGCGCCGCCGCGTTAGTCGTGACATCAAACTCCGCGGTCACCTCCGCCTGCTTCTCTCCGCGACGGACACTAGCGCTGTCAGCGCGCGCGCCGAGCGCGATGCCAAGCGCGTCGAGCACAATGGACTTGCCCGCGCCCGTCTCGCCCGTTAATGCAATCATGCCGCCCGCGAATTCGATATCGAGGCGGTCGATCAGAACAAAGTTGCGAATGGAAAGTTGCGTCAGCACAGCGCGAAGGGAACGTGAATTCAGCGTTTGCGCGGCGCCAGCCCTTCGGGCGTTTCCGTCCAGCCCAACTTGTGACGCAGCGTGTGGTAATAGTCGTAGTCGAGCGGATGCCACAGGCGCACCCGCTTGTCGGCGCGGCGCAACAGCACGAAATCGCCCTCGCCCAGCGCGACGCTGTGATGGCCGTCGATGCTGACGACGGCCTCGCGGGCCCGTGCCACCGTGATGCGAATCACCGAGTCATCCGCCACCACGATCGGGCGCATGGTCAGTGCATGCGGCGCAATGGGCGCCAGGGTAAACGCGTTCACCGTCGGCGCGAGAATCGGTCCGCCGGCTGACAAGGCATAGGCCGTCGAGCCCGTCGGGGTGGCAACGATGACGCCATCAGCTCGAAACCCGTAGGCAAAGCGATCATTCAGCGATATTTCCAGATCAACGAGCGACGCCGTGGTGCCGCGGTTGACCACGACATCATTCATCGCGAGATGGGTGTGCCCGTCGTCGGTGGAAATGACCGCGCTGATGAGCGCCCGCGCTTCTTCCCGGTATTCGCCAGCGAGCAGGCGCGGCAGCAACTCGTGCACGGTACCTTCGCTGAGGTCGGTCAAAAATCCGAGCCGTCCCTGGTTGATGCCGACTACGGGCACCCCAAACGGGGCAAGCTGGCGGGCGACAGAGATCAGCGTGCCGTCGCCGCCGAGCACAATCGCCAGCCCGCAGTGCGCACCGATCTCGTGAGTCGAATGCGTGGGCAGACCGGTGCCGCCAATTTCTTCAGCGCTGCGACTCTCGACGACCGGGTGATATCCATTGTCTGACAGCAGATCGGCGATGGAGTCCACCCAGGCTCGCAACTCGTGCCGCGTCTCGCGGGCACCGTCACGCTGCGAAGGCCGCACGGCAATCGCAACAGGACACGGAGCAAGCGCGGCTGGCATGCAGGCATTTAATCACACGGTGTTTTCAGCCATTGCGATGCCGGACGGCGTTTCCTTAGAATCACGCCCATGCTGGACGCCCGCTCCCAGATCCTGCTGAAGGCCCTCGTTGAGCGCTACATCGCCGATGGCGAGCCGGTGGGTTCGCGCACGCTGTCCAAGCAAAGCGGGCTTGAGCTGTCGCCCGCGACGATCCGCAACGTCATGGCCGACCTGGAAGAGCTTGGCTTCATTGCCAGCCCCCACACGTCGGCCGGACGGGTGCCAACGCCTCGCGGTTATCGATTTTTCGTCGACACCCTGCTCGTCACGCAGCCGCTGCAGCAGATTGAACTGCGCGAGGCGGAAGCGCAAATTCAGGGGCAGCAGCCACAAGAGCTGATCAGCGCTGCGGCGCGCATGCTGTCGGACCTTTCATCGTTTGCCGGTGTTGTGGCCGCGCCACACAAGACGCCGGGCTTCCGGCACATTGAATTTGTCCGCCTGGGTGAGCGGCGGCTGCTGATGGTGCTGGTGGCCCCGGACGGCGACGTGCAGAACCGCATTCTCAACACGGACCGGCCCTATTCCCCGGCGCAGCTGGTTGAGGCAGCCAACTTTTTCAACGAGCACTTCGCGGGATTGCCGCTGGATCAAGTGCGGGTGCGCCTCACTGACGAGTTAAAGCGCTTGCGCGAAGACATCGTGGTGCTCATGACGACGGCGGTTGAAACCGGCTCGGAAGTTGCTCAGCAAACGAGCGACAACCTGATCGTCTCCGGCGAGCGGCGCTTGCTGCATTCGCAAGACCTGGCCGGCAACGTGGTCAGCCTGCGACATTTGTTTGATCTTTTCGAGCAGCGCACACAACTCTTGCATTTGTTTGATCAGGCCAACAAGGCCGATGGCGTGCAGATTTTCATCGGCGGCGAATCACAGGTGGTGCCGCTCGACGAGTTTTCTCTGGTAACGGCACCCTACCAGGTCAATGGTCAGGTCATCGGGACATTGGGTGTCATCGGCCCGACGCGCATGGCGTACGACCGTGTGATCCCGATTGTGGACCTCACCGCCAAGCTGCTTTCCTCGGCCATGCAACGCGAGATCGGCGACGCAACGTAGCGATCGCTGTCGCCAGCAGACGGCGCCGCTCATAGAATCGGCGCCATGATCACTGCTGCGCACACTCACGGACGGGCCGCCCGTATCGGCATCCTGCTGACCAACCTTGGCACCCCGGATGCACCTACCGCGCCAGCCGTGCGGCGATACCTCGCGCAATTTCTAAGTGATCGCCGCGTGGTCGAAATTCCGCGGGTCGTTTGGAATGTGATCCTGCACGGCATCATCCTGCGTACGCGACCGGCAAAAAGCGCGAAGAAATACGCGAGCATCTGGCTGCCGGAAGGCTCTCCGCTTTTGGTGTGGACCGAGCGGCAGGCGCAGTATCTGCGTGGCGCGCTGGGGGAGCGGTTGAAGGCGCAGGCACTGCCGCCGGACCAGGTGCGAATCGCCGTCGGGATGCGCTACGGCAATCCATCCATCGCCAGCGCGCTGACGCAACTCCGCGACGCCGGTTGTGATCGCCTGCTGGTGCTGCCGATGTATCCGCAATACGCCGCCAGCACCACCGCAACCGCCTGCGACGCCGTGTTCCGCGAATTGATGCAGTGGCGCGCCCTGCCGGCGCTGCGTACGGTGGCGAGCTGGCATGACGACCCGGCGTACATCAAGGCCCTCGCGCTGCGAATCAACGAGTTCTGGCGCCAGCACGGGCGGCCCGACAAGCTGGTCATGAGCTTTCACGGCGTGCCCAAGTTCACCCTGCTCAAAGGCGACCCCTACCACTGCCATTGTCAGAAGACCGCGCGCCTGCTGGCGCAGGAACTCGGTCTCGACGACCACCAGTGGCTGCTGACGTTCCAGTCGCGTTTCGGTCGCGCAGAATGGCTCACTCCCTACACGGATGCGACGCTGGCCGCGCTCCCGGCGCAAGGCGTGGCGCGGGTGCACGTGGTCTGCCCCGGCTTTCCGGCGGACTGCCTGGAAACGCTGGAGGAAATCGCCATCGAAGGCAAGGACACGTTCCTGCATGCAGGGGGAAAGGCGTACGACTACATTCCCGCGCTCAACGACCATCCAGCGCTGATCTCCGGGTTGACCGAAATCGCGCTCCGGCAGCTGCAGGGCTGGTTGGTCGTGCCGCCGACGGCGACGCAGCTGGCCGCACAGGCGACCCGTGCGCAGCGGCTCGGCGCCGCACAGTAGCGCACGCACCTAAGCGCATCGCCGCATGGATCGCCGCCGCACCCTTCAAACCCTCCTCGTGGCGCCACTCGTCGCGGCCGGCGGTTGTGCCGAGTTCGGGCCAGGCTACGCCGCTGGCGATACGCCACGCGCGGGCCCCATACGCTGGACGGAAGGGAGGCGGCGCACCGCACTGGTGCTCGGCAGCGGCGGGCCACGTGGCTTCGCCCACGTCGGCGTACTCAAGGCGCTGGAGGCGGCTGGCCTCGAACCGGCGCTCGTGGTCGGCGCCAGTGCGGGCGCAATCGTCGGCGCCTTGTATTCAGCGCGACTGCCGGCGGTTGAAATCGAGCAGCGCGCACTGGATGTCGGCGTCTCGCAAATGGCCGACCCGGCGTTGCTGCAGCCCAATCGCATGATTGGGCGAGCACTGCAGAACTACGTCAACGACGCAGTCGGCGCGCGTACCGTGGAGCAACTGCCGAGGCGTTTCTGTGCGGTCGCCGCGCCGGTGGGCACACCGTCAGTGACTGCCTTCACCGCAGGCAACACCGGGGCCGCCGTCCGCGCGTCTGCCGCGCTGCCGTCGCTGTTTTTGCCGACGCGAATTGGTAACGTGGACTACGAAGACGGCGACATGGTGTCGCCGGTACCAATTCGCGTGGCGCGAGCGCTCGGCGCTGAGCGCGTCGTGGCGATCGACGTATCCGCCTTTCTAGAAGACACACCCGATCGCGCCGCGGAAAGCTGGCGTAGACGCGACGCCGAGCGGCGCGCAATCATCGACGCCGAAGCGCGCGACGCCGACCTGCTGCTGCGCATCCGCCTGCCTTACTACGCGGGTATGTCGCGTGAGTACCGCGAAAACGTCATTCGGCTCGCGTTCGCGCAGACGCAGGCGGCGATGACGAGCGCAGCGGCGCTGCTCGGCTAAACGGAGGCGTCAAACCAGCACAGCTACTTCGCGCTCCACTCCCCGGTTTCGCCAACCAACTTGGTCGCATCCGTGGTGAGCCAGCGCTTCGCCGCAGCATCCTGCTTTAGCCAGGCGTCGAGAAACTTGAGGGTAATCGTCGCGGTGCGCTCCTGGATCAATCGAAACACGTCGGCAGATGTCGCGGCCTGGCCGCCCGTCACCCGTTGCATCCACGCCGTGTCGCGGCGATCACCCCCGCCGAACACGGCGTGATCGCCGTCGGCAAACACAACCCGATAGGCATTACCCCCCGGTTGGGCGTCGAACAACGCGGCACGCCGTGCCGCCTCGGCGCCGGTTCCCATCACATCGCCATCGATGGTGCCGGTGACACTGAGGAAGGGGCGCGTCATGTCGCCATAGCGCTCTGGCCAACTTCGTTTGAGGCCTTGCACGCTGGGGCTGAACGCGATGAACGCGCCGATGCGCGGATCAGCGAGTGACTTGATAGGCCCAGGGTAGCGCACACCCGCCAACGCCATGGTCGTGAGTGCACCAAAGCTATGGCCCGTCATGGCGATGCGCATGAGGTCGGCCCGCGTCTGCCACGCCGCAGCATCGGCATTGCCTTGCTGTTTGGCCAACTCATCAAGCACGAAGCGGATGTCGTCGACGCGCCCGAGCAGCTGTTCCGGGGTTGCACCACGGGCGAGACCCTGTCGCAGTGCCGTCGGCTCCGTCGCGCCCGCGCCACGCCACAGTGACTCGTCACTGCCGGGATGCTGCACATGAATGACCAGATAGCCATTGGCCGCCCAATGCTCACCCCAACGCCTGCCGCCCTCGCGCGAGCCGCCCAATCCATGAGAAAACAGCACCAGCGGCAGCTTTGCATCGCCTTCGGGAACGCGAACCTTGAGTGGCACAACGCGCTGACGCGCGGCATCCTTCCACTCCACATCCAGCACCTGTGGCGCCGCGTGCACAGAACTCGCAGCCAAGAGCGACGCCACCAGGAACGGCGAAAGGCGCGCCGAGGACGCGGTAGCAAGACAGGGCATGGTGGCGAGGCTCGGATATTTCACGAGGTCGCAATGTAGCCCGGATCGCAACGCCAGGCTTTCGCATAATGCAAACAAACGTAACCATCTCCGGACACGAAGCCGCCGCCCTATGCCCACCATTCAACACCTTCGCCAGCAATTTCTTCTCGGTGCCGACAGCGCCAGCGACGTCGTTGCGCGACAACTCGCTCGCGCGCAGGACCCGACGGGCGAGGGCGTGCGCGTCTTTCTCTCGCTGGATACCGAGCACGCCTTGGCGGCCGCCCAAGCCAGCGAGAGGCGGCTGCGCGAGGCCGAGGTGCGCCCCCTCGACGGCGTGACGGTCACCATCAAGGATTTGTTCGACGTCGCCGGTCAGGTGACAGCGGCAGGCTCCGCGGTACTGCGCACGCGCTCGCCTGCCGATGCGGATTGCCCGGCGGTGGCGCGGCTGCGCGATGCGGGCGCGATCCTGTTCGGCCGCACCAACATGGTGGAGTTCGCCTATTCCGGCGTGGGCATCAACCCGCATTACGGTACGCCGCGCAACGTGTGGGGCCGCACCGCCGACGGTGGCGGCCGCGTACCCGGTGGCTCAACCAGCGGCGGCGGCGTGGCGGTGGCCGACGGTATGGCGACTGCGGCACTTGGCTCGGACACCGGCGGCAGCGTGCGCATTCCAGCCGCTCTGAACGGCATTTGCGGATTCAAACCCACGGCGGTGCGCGTGCCCGTGCTCGGCGCCGTGCCGCTTTCGGTATCACTCGACTCGGTGGGGCCCCTCGCCACGTCCGTCGACTGCTGCGCCCGGCTTGATGCGGTGCTGGCCGGCGACGCGCAGCCGGTTTCCGCTCCCTTGCCGTTGCGCGGCCGACGCTTGCTGCTGCCGCGCGCAACGACCGTTTGGCGTGATCTGGACCGCGAAGTCGGCGATGCCTGCAACCAGGCGGTCGGCCGCCTGCGCGCGGCGGGGGCTGACGTCGTGGAGGCCGCTCTCCCCGAGCTGGACGACTACTTCGCCACCGCGTCCAGCGGTGGCCTGTCCGCGCCGGAAGCACTCGACTGGCATGCGGCGAATCTCGCGCTCGACGGCGCAGGCTATGACCCCCGCGTCTGGCAGCGCATGCAGCTTGGCCGCGCGGTAACGCGCTCGCAATACGCCGCCACGCTGGCGTTCCGTCGGTTCTGGATTGATCGCATGAACCTTGCGCTGGCGGGATTCGACGCACTGGTGTGCCCCACGGTGGCCTGCATCGCGCCGGACATCGCACCGCTACTGGTGAGCGACGACGCGTTCTTCAAAGCCAACGCCCGGATTCTGCGCAATACCGCGTGGGTCAATTTCATGGACGGCTGCGCGCTAACCATCCCCTGCCACGCGCCCGGCGCCCCGCCTGTTGGCGTGCAGCTCGTGGGTCGGCACGGTGCGGACCGCGCGCTGCTGGCGCTAGGGCTGGCGGTGGAGGCGGCGCTGGATCGCGAAGTCACACCGCGCGCGGCTTGACGAGCGACGCGGCGAGTTTGGCGTTCCTGCGTGCGGTGTCGATGTCGTCGGCATAGGCGAGTGCCACACCCATGCGGCGCTTGGCGAAGCTTTCCGGTTTGCCGAACAGCCGCACGTCGGTGTTGGGCACCTGCAACGCCTCGGCAACACCGTCGAACACGATGCCGTGCGCCTCAACACCGCCGTAGATCACGGCGCTGGCACCCGGGCTTTTGAGCGCGGTGTTGACGGGTAGACCCAGTATGGCGCGGGCGTGCAGTTCAAATTCGTTTTGCCACTGCGTGGCCATCGTCACCATGCCGGTGTCGTGCGGGCGCGGGCTCACTTCGCTGAACCACACCTGATCGCCCTTCACAAACAGCTCCACGCCAAAGAGGCCGAGCCCGGCTGTCGCCCCGTTGCTCGCGTCGCCATCCAGCCCCTGGCCCAGATTGTCGGTGACGGCTTTGGCAATCTCGCGCGAGCGCGCGAGGGCCTGCGCATTCATCGGCTGCGGCTGCCAGCTTTCCACGTAGTCCCCGCTCACCTGCACGTGACCAATCGGCGCGCAGAAATGCGTTTCGACCTGGCCATCCGCGCCGACGGCGCGCACCGTGAGCTGTGTGATTTCGTAGTCAAAATCGATGAAGCCTTCGACGATCACGCGGCCGTGGCTCACGCGACCGCCCGCCATCGCGTAGTCCCACGCCGCCTGCACGTCGGCCGGGCCATCAATCTTGCTCTGCCCCTTGCCGGAGCTGCTCATCACCGGCTTGACGATGCAGGGGTAGCCGATGCCGCCATCAATGGCTGCCCGCAGTTCGGCGAGCGAATCGCAAAAGCGGTACGGACTGGTGGGCAGGCCAAGCGTTTCCGCTGCGAGCCGGCGAATGCCTTCGCGGTCCATCGTCAGCCGCGCCGCACGCGCCGTGGGAATCACGCGTGCCACGCGCGCAGCCTCCAGCGCCTGCAACGTGGGGGTGGCAATCGCTTCGATTTCGGGCACGACGAGATGCGGCCGCTCGGCCTCAATCAACGCCTTCAGTTGCGCGGGGTCACTCATGGCGATGGTGCGCGCATGGTGCGCCACCTGCTGGCCCGGCGCATGATCGTAGCGATCCACGCCAATCGTTTCCACGCCGAGGCGTTGCAGCGCGATCAGCACTTCCTTGCCAAGTTCGCCACAGCCAAGCAGCATCACTCGCGTGGCGTTCGGGGAGAGCGGGGTTCCGAGAGTCGTCATGGTTTGCAAAAGAAATGGGCCAAGCGTGCAAGTGTCGCACTGCTCGGCCCACCCCATCCTGACGACGCCTTACGGCGCCGCGATCAGCGCTTCAGGTGCTTCGCCAGAAACTTCTCCATCGCCTCGTAAAACTCGAACTGATTTTCCTGCAGGCGGAAGCCGTGGCCTTCGTTGTCCTTGACCATGTATTCGACGGCGACGCCGCGCTTTCTGAGCGCGTCGACCATCTGATCACTCTCGGCCTTGACGACTCGCGGGTCCTTGGCGCCTTGCGCGACGAACAGCGGCGTTTTGATGCGTTCGGCGTTCAGCGCCGGTGACGTGGCGGTCAGCTGTGCCTTGTCCTTCTCGGCGTCACCGACCATCTCGGTCATCATATCGAGGAATGGCTTCCAGTACGGCGGGATCGACTTCATGAAGGTGAACAGGTTCGATACGCCCACGTAGTCCACCGCCGCGGCGTAGAGCTCAGGCGTTTTGGTGACGCCCATCAGCGTGGCGTAGCCGCCGTAGCTGGCGCCATAGATTGCCACACGCTTCGGGTCGGCGATGCCTTCCTTGATCAACCAGTTCACACCATCGGTGATGTCGTCCTGCATCGCAAGGCCCCATTGCTTGAATGAAGCCTCCCAGAACTTGCGACCATAGCCGGTCGAGCCCCGGAAATTCATCTGCAGCACGGCATAGCCGCGGTTGGCGAGAAACTGGATTTCCGGGTTGTAGCCCCAGTTGTCGCGCGCCCACGGCCCGCCGTGCGGGTTGACGATTACTGGCAGGTTTTTCGGCGCAACGCCCCTCGGCAGCGTGAGGTAGCCGCGAATGGTCAAGCCGTCGCGTGCGGTGTAGCTGACCGGTTTCATCTCGGCCATGTCCGCTTCAGCGATGGCTGGGTTGATCTCGGCCAGCTTGGTCAGTTTGTCAGCACGGGCGTCGTAAAGGTAGCGCGCGCCGGGTGTGCGGTCGTTCAACGCGGCAACGATCATCGTCTGCTCGTCCTTGGTGCTGCTTTGCACGACGATTTCGTAGCCGGGCAGCTTGTTCTTCAGCGCCTTGTAGATGCGCTCCGAGGTGCCGTCAAAAAACACCGGTTCGGCTTTCTCGAAGTTCACCACCGTCTGGGTGATGGTCTTGCGCGCGCGCGACCAGCCCAGCGAGGACACATCGACATTGGCGTTCTCGTAAACCAGCCGGCCTTCCCTGGCGGTGTTCGGGTCAAATTCGAACAGCGCGGTTTTGTCGCGCCCGCGATTGGACGCGACATACATCGCCTTGCTGTCCGCGGTCCAGCCGACGATGTCGACGGATTCGCGGAAATTGGTGGAAAGCAGCGGCTTGAACGGTTCCGATTCAGTGGCGCGGTACAGCAGGGTCTTGTTGACGCCATCCGTGGTTCCCGCGGCGCGCACCTTGCCGGCGTGATCGGTGTTCCAGCCCGTGATGTTGCCGGGGTTCTGCGCCACGAGCGTTTCGGCGCCCGTCCGGATGTTGATGCGGTACACATCAAAAACCCCCTTGTCGCGCCGGTTGTGCTCGACGAGGATGTGATCGTCGTCATCAGGCAAATCATCCAGGATGCTCGCCTTGGTGCCCTCGTGCGGCGTCAGGTCCTGCACCTTGCCAGTCACGATGTCGGCCATCACGACATGGAAGTTCTCATCACCGCCAAAGTCCTTGGTGTAGAGAACGTGTTGCGACCCCTTGAAGAAGTAGTTCGAGATGTCGCGCGCGGTCTCGCTGGTGATGCGCTTGACGCCCTCGGTGCTGCCCGCCTTGCCGATCGGCTGCACAAAGATGTTCATGCGAGACTCATGCGGTTGCATGAAGCCCAGCGTCTTGCCATCCGGCGAGAGGCGGAAGTAGCCCTGTGCCGGATTCTTGAAAAAGTCGCGCAGCGGGTACGTTTTGGCCGGTTGCGCCACCGCAATGGTCGACGCGGCGATGAGCGTGGCGCTAGTAAGCGCTAACAGCCATGGTTTGAAGTGCATGAAATCTCCCAAAATTGTGAGTCTGTCGTCGGCGCGGACGCCTCGCCGACGACGGCGAATCGCTGAATTGTCACCCGTCGATCGTCGCACCGCGAACGCGCTGCGACGAAGCGGTGGAATCCCTGATCGAGTGGCGGAATGCGGCATACGGCTTTTTAGGGCTAGCGACCGCCTGGCGGTAGTTCCCGGCCTGTTTTGTCAAAAGTCGAGTTCAGCAAATTGGTGACGAAAAGACCCATTCAGCCGTCGTCCGAGAAAAAAAGTTGCTGAATTCGCCTTGCCCTTGCTTGAAATAGGGGAACTTCCCCCTAAGTGGATGGAAGTTAACCGTAGCTCGAGAACAACAACATGGCCGACACCCCAGACACCGCGACCCCAGCGCCCGAGGCCGCCGCCGGCGCCACCGCGCCCGATACACCGCTGACGCCCGAGGAGCAGCTCGCGGCGGCGAACGCGGAAATCGCTGAACTGAAGGCGCAACTTAAAGACCTGCAACTGCGCAATCTCGCCGAGATGGAAAACCTGCGCAAGCGCAATGCCCAGGAGATTGCCAACGCGCGCGACTTCGCCGCCAAGGACTTCGCCTTTTCGCTGCTCGCCGTGAAGGACACGCTGGAAATGGTGCTCAAGGATCAGCAGAGCACCACGGAGCAAATCAAGATGGGCGTCGACATGACGCTCAAAAATCTCGTCGGCGCGTTCGAGCGCGCCAAGGTGAAAGAGGTCAAAGCCGAGAAAGCTAAGTTCGATCCGAATGTGCATCAGGCGATGACCCAGATTGAGTCCACCGAAGAAGCGCCCGGCACCGTGCTGCAGGTGTTCCAGAAGGGCTACATGATCGCTGATCGCGTGCTGCGACCGGCGATGGTGGCTGTGGCGACTGCGCCTTCCACCAAGGACGACGGCGCTGCGCCTGCGGCGCAGGCCTAGGACGACGATGCTCGCTTCGCTTGCTTCTAGGACGACGCCGCGTTGCGGCTAGGACGCGAGGCCTGCAACTTGAGTTCTGCTGACGCACCTCGCCGCTCGCATCGGGACTTTCCGGTCTGGAAGGCGGCCATGGATTTGGCGGAGTCGGTGTACGACCTAAGCGCTGCCTTCCCGGGAGATGAGCGCTATGGGCTGACGTCGCAGATCCGGCGTGCTGCCGTATCGGTGCCGTCGAATATTGCCGAAGGTGCGGGCCGCTCCAGCACCGGCGAGCTGGCCCACTTTCTAGGTATTGCGTTGGGATCGCTGGCGGAACTGGAAACGCAAATTGAACTGGCGGTCCGACTCACCATGGCAGACGACTGCAACGAAGTCAACGAACAAATTGAAAACGTACGCAAACAGCTCATCCTGTTCAGAAGATCGCTCCAGACGTAGCTTTGCGTCCTAGCGCCAACGAGCGCGTCGTCCTCGGCGAAAGCGAAGCGATCGCCGACGTCCTCTCGTCCTTGGCAGCGCCCCTTGAACACCAACCAATCGCAACCAACTTTACATAACAACAACACTCTCCACGGAGAACAACATCATGGGCAAGATCATTGGTATCGACCTCGGCACGACGAACTCGTGTGTCGCCATCATTGAAGGCGGGCAGCCGAAGGTCATTGAAAACAGCGAGGGCGCGCGCACGACGCCCTCCATCGTCGCCTACATGGACGACGGCGAAATCACCGTGGGCGCGCCGGCCAAGCGGCAAGCTGTGACCAACCCGAAAAACACGATCTACGCGGTCAAGCGCCTCATTGGCCGCCGTTTCGACGAAAAGGAAGTGCAGAAGGACATCGGACTGATGCCTTATGCCATCGTCAAGAACGACAACGGCGACGCCTGGGTCGACGTGCGCGGCAAGAAGCTCTCGCCGCCTGCTGTCTCGGCCGAAACGCTGCGCAAGATGAAGAAGACTGCCGAGGATTATCTCGGCCATGAAGTTACCGAGGCCGTGATCACGGTGCCGGCGTACTTCAACGATTCGCAGCGTCAGGCCACGAAGGACGCCGGTCGCATCGCGGGGCTCGAAGTCAAGCGCATCATCAACGAGCCGACGGCAGCTGCGCTCGCCTTCGGTCTCGACAAGGTGAAGAAAGACTCCAAGATCGCGGTGTATGACCTCGGTGGCGGCACCTTTGACGTGTCGATCATCGAGATCGCCGATGTCGATGGCGAAAAACAGTTCGAAGTGCTCGCCACCAATGGCGACACCTTCCTCGGCGGTGAAGATTTCGACCAACGCCTCGTGGACTATCTCTGTGAGGAGTTCAAGAAGCAGAGCGGCATCGACCTCACCAAAGACCCGATTGCGCTGCAACGCATCAAGGCCGCTGCCGAACGCACCAAGATCGAGCTGTCGTCGAGCCAGCAGTCGGAGATCAACGAGCCGTACATCGCGATGGACGCGACTGGCCCGAAACATCTCACGATGAAGGTGACGCGCGCCAAGCTCGAGTCGCTGGTGGAAGACCTGATCAGCAAGACGATTGAGCCTTGCCGGATCGCGCTCAAGGATGCCGGCCTGAGCGTGGACAAGATCGACGACGTGATTCTCGTCGGTGGCCAGACGCGCATGCCCAAGGTGATTGACGCGGTGAAAGCCTTCTTCGGCAAGGAGCCGCGCAAGGACGTGAATCCCGACGAAGCCGTGGCTGTGGGCGCCGCCATTCAGGGCAGCGTGCTCGCCGGTGACCGCACCGACGTGCTGCTGCTGGACGTGACGCCGCTGTCGCTCGGCATCGAAACGCTCGGCGGCGTGATGACCAAGCTGATCCAGAAGAACACGACGATTCCGACCAAGGCGTCGCAGGTCTTCTCGACGGCGGACGACAACCAGAGCGCCGTGACCATTCACGTGCTGCAGGGCGAACGCGAAGTGTCTGCCGGCAACAAGAGCCTCGGACAGTTCAACCTTGAGGGCATTCCGCCTGCACCGCGTGGCATGCCGCAGATTGAAGTGCAGTTCGACATCGACGCCAACGGCATCCTGCATGTGTCCGCCAAAGACAAGGGCACCGGCAAGGAAAACAAGATCACCATTAAGGCCAACAGCGGCCTGAGCGAAGAAGAAATTCAACGCATGGTGAACGACGCCAAGGCGAACGAAGCCGAAGACAAGAAGCGCCTCGAACTCGTGCAGTCGCGCAACAACCTCGACACGCTCGCACACAGCGTTAAGAAATCGCTCGGTGAGTACGGCGACAAGATCGAAGCCGACGAGAAGACCAGGATCGAAGCTGCGCTGAAGGAAACTGAAGAGCTGCTGAAGGATCAGAACGCGACGAAGGAAGCGCTCGACGCCAAACTCGAATCGCTCTCCACCGTCTCGCAGAAACTCGGCGAGAAGATGTACGCAGCGGCGCAGGCCGAGCAGGCGGCGGCGGGAGCGGCCAGTGGTGGTGGCGCGGCAGGCAACGCGCCGGGTGGATCAGCCGGTGGCGGCAAACCCGGCGACGACGCGAAAGTGGTCGACGCCGACTTCACCGAAGTGAAGGACGACAAGAAGAAGTAACGATGATCGGGCTCCTGCGGGAGCCCGAGTTTTTTTGGAGAGCCTATGGAAGCCAAGGATGCTTTTGCGTGGATCAAAGCGGACCTGACGAGACTGCTCACGAACGGAGTTGAATTCGTGCACATTCGGTCGCTTCTCGACGCGGTCGCGCGTCAGGAAGCGAACGCTCCGCAAGTCAGTCAATGGGCCGATCTCGAAACCAAGACTCGCATTGCGAATGCGGATCGAAAGAGCGCTTCGGACTTGGAGATGTTTAAGTCCGTCCTTGATACAGGGAAAACCGCACTGACTACGGTCATCTTGGTGAACGGCGGCGCGAGCGTCGCGGTCCTCGCATTCCTTGCGAATATCTCGGTCAAGACAGATATGATCTCGCGCGTTCCCGCTATTGCGGGTGCGTTGGTGTGGTTTGCGGTCGGCGTGCTCTCGGCGGCTTGCGCGACCGGCGTTACGTATGTGACGCAACTCGCATATGCACAGTTCCAGTTCGCGGCCGACCCCAATGCCGTCAAACCCCCTTGGCACTGGATACGGTCGTGGGGCGGGCGGATCGCTGTCGTATTGGTATCGGGTTCGTATGTCGCATTCGCCATCGGCGCTTGTGCGACATATTCGGCATTTCGGTAGCGCGGAAACAGCCGTAGGCGGCCGTCAATCGTGACTCAAGTCCGATCTTCCTGACTTCCACCGAACGCTAGTCCGCCGCGTCTTTCAGCATTGCGAGGACATTCATCAAGTTCGTCAAAACGCGTAGCGCAAACCCGCAGCCAATAGCCCATAACCAAATTTCCCGGCGCGGGTGCCCTTGTCGATCGACGCGCTTGAGAAGTCATGGCCGACGTTTTCGATGCGTGTGTAGTTGACGACGACCGAGAGGTGGTTGGTCACGTTGTGGCTTGCGCCGACCCCCCAATGCAGGCGGGTTTGCCGGTTCGCCGGGTAGTCGGCCGACTGACCCACGGTGTCTGCCGTGGTGTAGTTGGTCTGCGTGTACTTTTGCTCGGTCAGTGCCACGCCGAGTCGGGCGTTGAGCGCAAGGTGTTTGTTGACCGGCAGCATCGCCACCGCGTCCAGTGTGTTCGCGCTCGCATGAAAGCGGCCTTTGCGATAGGCCGTCAGGGCAGTGCTGGCCTTGTAGGCTGCCCCGGCCAGCGTGCCGTGGTCGCGTCCGAAGTCGGTGTAGCCCACTTCAACCGCGAGGCGGGGCAGCACGGTCCATCCGGCAGCGATCCGTCCCCCCGTGCCGCAGCTGTTGTCGTAGCTGGCCGAGGCGAACTGATAGGTTGACGAGTTCGCCAGTGAATCGCGCACCTGGCGGGCGTAGTCACCGTTGGCATGCGTCCAGCCGACGCTACCCTCCAGATACAAACCGGTCAGCGCGGTTTGCGCGTTCGCGGCGACCGCGAACCCAGCGCCGATAAGCGTGGAAGTGGTGATTTTTACGATGACTTGCTTCATGATGAGTTCCTGGGATGGGTTTGCAAATCGGAACCCGCGCGAGTCTTGCGAGTGCCCGAGAGGAGTTATCTTACACTGTATGCTTACGCCGTACGTTTTGAGTCTCGAGCGCTTGCAAAGAGGCGCTCCGTTGGCGAACGCCCGTGCGTCACCGTTCGCTCATGGCAGCAGTCACAGCGGACTCGGAGTTATGACGACATCATTGACGGACTCCGTGCGTCGTGTTACTTTTCTAGGGTTTATCTGATGCCAGCCGTTCATCGGCCTATCGCTTCAATCCCCGGGGGTTTCATGTCTCTTCTATCTCGTGCCGTTGCCGTTGCAGCCGCATCCGCCTCACTCGCCGCCGCTGCGGCAACGTTCACCGTTACGTTTCCTGAAGTTGACGGGACGATCAACAGCTCCGGTTTTCCGTTGCCATCGGTCACGGCCGCAACCGTGACGCTGCCGATTCCGGCGGGCCAGGTGATCACCGGCGCGACGGCGTCGGGTTTCTGGGGATCAACCACCTTCGCAACCAGCACGGCGGGCGTCGACGTGTTTGTGGACGGTGTGCGCATCGCGCAATGCGTCAAGCCGGACGCCGGCTGCTATAGCAGCGGTTCCGGTCAGCGCCCGTGGAGTTACACGTATTCTGCGGCGCAGTTGGGCACGCTGGGCGACGGTTCGGCGACGCTGACTTACGTGCAGACGTCGGAATCGGTCGTGCGCCTCGGCACGACCACGCTGACCATCACCACGACCGATGCCGTGGTGCCCACGCTGAACGACACCGCTTTGCTCGCCCTGTCGCTGCTGGTCGGTCTCGGCGCATTCGCCGCGCTGCGCGCCCGTCGTCGCACGGCCCTGTAACTCCTCACTGGCGGCTGCATCGCCGCCTTGGTGATTCGCTGCGCTGGTGACGTCCGTCGTCAGCGCTCCGCCACCCGCGCGGGTCTACACTGATTGCGATGGACCTTCGTGCTGCTGACATCGGGATGCCATGGTTGCTAGCCGGCTGGGCGGCGGCACCGCTACTGCTCGTCTCGTTGCGCCGGGCCGATTGGCGGCGCGTGGCACGTGATGGCCCGCAGCGCTGGTTCTGGCACGGCGCGATTGCTGCGCTGATTGGGCTCTGGGCGTTGAAAGCCACGTTGGTGGGTGGCTTCAGTTTTCACCTGCTGGGTGCCGCGTTTCTTGCGCTCACCCTGGGCTGGCCGCTGGCGTTGCTGGGCGGCCTGATCGTCGTACTCGTGAGCGGTATTGTCTCGGACGCGCATTGGGCCAATCTGCCCCTGGTATGGCTCACGCTGGTCGTATTGCCAGTGCTGACGTCGCACGCCGTGTTGCGGCTGACACAGCGTTATCTGCCGCCAAATTTCTTCGTTTTCGTATTCCTCGTCGGGTTCTTCGGCACCTGGCTTTCGGTGATCATTGCCGTCGGCCTCGCCACGCTGGTCTGGGTGCTGGCCGCAGACGGCGTCACGGTCTCGGCGCTGCTGACTTATTTGCCGATCACGATCCAGCTCGGCTTCGGCGAAGCGTCGCTCACGGGAATGTTGGTAACCATCGGGGCGGTTTATCGACCGCAATGGGTCGCGAGCTTTGACGACGCGCGCTATCTGCGATCCCGTCCGGACGACGCGAAGCGGCCCGCAGCGACGCGCGACGACCATTAGATCGAAACAGCTTTTCGGCGCAGTCGACCGCAGCGTGGTCGTTGGCGCCGAATTATTGAAGCAGTCGACTGGTTAGTAAATCGCGTTGCAACGACCGCGCAGCTGTCGTTTCATTCAACAAGCTGTATCCGCCACACGACTGCGTGTCGCGCGCGTGGCGCATCCTTGCTCCCGCTTGCGTCTGCTGCGATGGCAGACAGGGAGAACCGCATGCAATGCTTTGGATTTTGTGGCGATCTGGCCGGCTGTCACCCCGCGACCCCGAACCGGTCGGGTAGCAACACGCTGGGCCTAAGCGCGCCAGTGGGCGGAGCGCCGCGCTGTCGCAACGTCCCCGGCGACGTGCGTGCGGTGCAGCATGCGCTGAACAGTTTCACGGCGACCGATGGCGGACCCGCGCCCAAGCTGGTGGAGGATGGTCTCTACGGCTCGAAGACCGCGGCGGCGATCCAGAAATTTCAGGTCAAGAGTTTTGGTTGGGGCGGTACTGATGGCGTGGTCGACCCCGGCCAGCAGACTGACCGCAAGCTCGCTCGTGGCGGTGACGACTTGCTCGACTTGCCCAACGAGATGATCAACAACATTCCGTACGTGCTGACGATACTCAGCATCACGCGCGGACAGATCGCCGCAGCGCGCAGCTTTCGCGACGGCCTGACCACCTTCACGGGCAGCGGCGAGTCGAGCTGGAAGAAGCTCGTCAAGCACTTTCAGATCGACCGCTTTCCCGACTGGCAGACGCGGCTCGCGGACACTGATCGTGTCTACGCCGACATGCAAACGGCCATCGGCTATGTGCCGCAGGGGTTGGTGCTGTTCGCCAATGAGCCGGCGGGGCACACGTCAGGCTACTTCGCTTTTGCCTACGCGGGCGGCTACAGCGTCGCCAAGCGCAGCCAGAGCACCTACGATGGCACGCCGATGGGCTCAATCGATGTCACCCCCAAGATGCGCCTGATGAAGCGTGACGCGTTTGCCTACATCATGATCCACGAGCTGGCGCACTTTGTCGGACCGGACGACCGCTTCGGGCAGGCGATTCTCGACTACGCCTATCACCGCAACCCCGTGGCATACGAATGGCTGGTGCCGTGGCAGCGCATCCATAACGCCGACTGCTATTCGCAATACGCGTTCGATGCCATGGGCGAGCCGTTTCGCCACTCCGATCACATTCAGTAGACCCGACGACGAGCGCCGCGACTACTCCGGCTGCCCAGGGCGGACAAGGGCCAGCACGCTGGCGCCGACAATCAGCGCGCCGCCGAGCAGTGTGCTGCCGCTCACGGTGGCCACCCCCCCCAGCCAGGCGCTCAGCGTCGCCACCAGAATCTCGAACAGCATCAACACCGACAGCACGTTCGCCGGAAGCCGCGCTGCACCGTACTGCAACGCGACGTTGCCGAGCAACACCGCCACCGTGAACAACCCCAGCACGAGCCACGCCGATCCATCCGGGCGCAACGCTGGCAACGTACCCGCAACCGCAAGCGCGGCGATCGCAAGCGGTGCCACCAGCGCGGCACCCGCAAACATCGCCAGCGCGCGTGCCGCTTCGGGCGTCGCCGCGTGTTTGCGCAGCATCACGTTGTTGAGCCCGAAACAAAATCCACCCGCAACCGCAAGCCAGTCGGCGACGCGCTCGGGGATCGGCCAACCCACGCGACCCTCGCCCAGAACAAGCGCCGCGCCACTGAGCGCCAGTGCCACACGCACCACTGCCGCCAGCGTGACGCGCTCACCCAGCAACCACCGCGCAAGCAGTACCACCCACATCGGCATCAGATAGAACAGCAGCACCGAACGCACCACATCGCCTGAGGCCAATGCCGCGTTGAAGCAGGCGTTGGTGAGCCCCGACGCGAAGAGCAGCGTGCCGAGCGCACGACGATGCTGCCAAAGCAGGCGAGGCGCGGCCGGATGCACCAGGCAGACCGCCAGCGAGCACATCGCGAAAATCAGCCACGTGGCCCAGAGCGAGGCCACGCCGTGCGCCTCCAGCCACTTGAGCGGCAACCAGGAAAGCCCCCAGACCGAGGCATTGATCAGCGCGGCACCCGCCGCAGCCAGTGAACGATGGCGCATCGGTCGATTATGCCGAGTCACCTAAGGCGCCGACCTCGCCCTGTCGTGGTGTCGCTCCTAATTTCGTCTTCTTCAGAAGGCGTGCTCGGATGTCGATGAGTGATGTCACGCATGCGATAAGGATAAAGCCCGATGGCCACCATCTATTTCGTAGTGACCTTTTCAGGACACAACGACCCCAAACGATCAGGCACCCGAAACAACGCGGGATTTGCCTATCTCGCGCCTCTCTTGCAGGAAGGTGCGCGTGAAGTCAGTCGATTTGCTTTTTTCGCCGGGCTCGGGCTGACCGACAGCAATCGGGTTGCGGAATCCGTCCTTGCCACCACCAGAAGCTATTTCGCGACAGAGTACCGTGGCAGATCGTTCAGCGACTTGCGTTTTTTGATTTATGGTGCGAGTGCCGGCGGAATCACGGCCCTCTCGTTCGCGCTGAAAGTGCCGGATTCACAGATTGCCTACATCGGCCTGGCTGATGCGGCGTTCTACCGAGGCGAAACTGACCAATTTATGACCAACCCCGGCAGTCGGGCGTACTTCGGGAATGAAAATTTTTTCCAGACGTGGCAGAACAACCCCGACGAACCCGAGATCCACGGGCCGGTCAAAGGATTTACAAACACGGACATGACCAACACGCTAACGCACAAAGAAGTCGCCGGGGACCCACACGTGGCGTGCATCCAGCGCGCGGTGCCGATTTGCCTCAACTCGATGAAGGCAGTGATCCGCTCTGACCGGGCGGCGTAGAAGGCAGCCGGGTGCTCAGGCCGCGCGCATCATTTTCTTGTGCGTGCGGGCGAGGGCCTGCAGGTATTCCATCTGGTCGGCGAGGATGTGCCGGTTGGCGAGGATCAGTTTCTCGCTTTTCACCGGGCGATACGGCACGTAGAGCAGCCGGATGCCGGCCTGCTCCGGCGTGCGTCCCGCCTTGTCAAGATTGCAGTCGCGGCATGCCGTGACGCAGTTTTCCCAGGTGTCACGACCACCCTGCGAGCGCGGTACGATGTGATCGCGCGTGAGTTCGGTCTCGGGAAACTCATTGCCGCAATACGCGCAAATGTGCCGGTCACGAGAGAACAACAGTCGGTTGTCACGCCCCGGCAGCGCCGACACGGGACTCCAGGTGCTGTGTTTGTGCTCGCCTTCACAGGCAATGATCGAGGCGACCTCGATGACGCTGCGTTCGCCATTACTACGTTGAATGCCGCCGCGGAAGGTGAAGATCACCTGCCCGAGAGACCACACCACGGCGCCGCGCGCGTATTGGCAGACGGCGTTTTCCGGCGTCATCCAGCCCTTGGGCTGGCCACCGGAATCAAGAGCCAGAATCGCTAACGACATCGTGACGCTCTCTCCCCCTGCGCGGTCTCCGCGCAGCCAATGACGCACTGGTGTGCACCTTGAGGGCGAAACTTACCACGAATCGATGAATCGCGTACGCGCGGGCGGCGTTGCGGGCAACAGCGCAGCCTGCGGGTGACCGACGGGGAAAGGCGTCACGCCTGCAACTGCAGCGAAGCCAGGCGGTTGTATAGCGCTGAGGTGGCCATCAACTGGGCGTGGCTGCCCTGCGCCATGACGCGCCCTTCATCAATCACCACGATGCGATCCGCGTTCTGAACTGTCGACAGTCGATGCGCGATGATGAGCGTGGTGCGCACCCGTTCGCCGCCGCTCGGGCGAGCGAGCTTTTCGATGGCGTCGGTCACCAGAGCCTCACTCTCGGCGTCAAGCGCGCTGGTCGCTTCGTCGAGCAGCAGGATCGGACGATTGGCAAGAATGGCGCGGGCGATGGCGACCCGCTGACGTTGTCCGCCGGACAGGCGAACGCCGCGCTCCCCCAGCTCGGTGTCAAGGCCATTCGGCAGCGTGCCGGCGAATTCAGTGACGTGTGCTGCATCGCAGGCAGCGAGCACCTCAGCGTCGCTCGCCTCGGGGCGACCGTAGCGCACGTTGTCGGTCACGCTGCCAGAGAAGATGACGGGCTCCTGCGAGACGAGGGCGAAACGCTCGCGCACTGCATTGAGGTCTGCCGATTTGACGTCGACGCCGTCAACCGACACGCCGCCCGCTTTCGGGTCGTAGAAGCGCAACAACAACTGGAACACCGTGCTTTTGCCCGCGCCGCTCGGCCCGACCAGCGCGACGACTTCGCCCGGTTTAACCGACAGCGAGAAGTTTTTCAGCGCCTCGGACTGCGGCCGCGTTGGGTAGCTGAACGTCACGTTGTCGAACGCGACTTCGCCACGCGGGGACGGCAGGGCGGCGGGCGCTGCTGGTGCAGCGATGTCGGTCGGCGTCGCCAGCAGTTCGCGGATGCGTTCGCTGGCGCCAGCGGCGCGCTTGAGTTGCCCGAACACCTCGGAGATCGCTCCCACCGCGGTCGCGACCATCACGGCGTAGAAGATGAATGCAGAGAGTTGGCCCGCCGTCATGCGGCCCGCCAGCACATCATGTCCGCCGATCCAGAGGATGACTGAGACGCCGGTGAAGGCGAGCACCACGACGATGGCGGAGAGCATCGCGCTGGTGCGCTCTCGCGCCGCAGCGTTGGAGAACACCGCGTTGATGCGCTCCGAAAAACGCTGCCGCTCGAAGCCTTCGCGCGCATAGGCCTGCACCGTGCGCACGGCGTGAATCGTCTCATCGCCGCGGGCCATCGCATCGGCCAGCCGATCCTGGCTTTGCTTGGCGAGATTGCGCACGCGGCGCCCAAGTAGCACCACCGGGGCGATGACCAGTGGCGTGCCGACCAGCACGTAGACGAGCAGTTTCGGTGACGTGAGCGCCAGCATGATCAGCGCGCCGAGCATCATCACCAGATTGCGCAGTGCCCACGAAAAGGCGTTGGACACGACGCCCTCGAGCACCTGCGTATCGTTGGTCAGGCGAGACAGCACATCTCCCACGCGTTCCCGCTCGAAAAACGCCGGCGACAGCGTCAGCAGATGCGCGTAGATGTGCTGCCGGATGTCGTTGACGACGCGGTTGTTGACCCAGGCGATGTTGGCGAAACGCACGTAGATGCCGATGCCCTGCGCCAGCGCGAGCGCCACCATGACCACCAGAATCCGGTCAAGCTCCGCACTGCTGCCCGCCGCAAGGCCCTGATCGATCACCCGCTTCAATCCCTCGCCAATGGCGAGAACAGACGCGGCGGCGACCGCGAGACCCGCCATCGCAACGGCGATGCGCCGCCAGTACGGCCGCACGAATGGCCACATGAATTGGAGGACGGCGAAGCGATCATTCATCGGGAGCATGTATGGGCGATTTCGGCGCTTCAAAGCCGCGCGCCGCTTGCGTGAGCAGCAATCCGACAGGTTTGAGTGTCAGGATTCGCTTCTTTCGGGGCAATTCCCGTGTGGAGAACAAGAGCATGAAACGTCGCACTTTCCTGCAGGCCAGCGCGGGAGCTGCACTGCTACCCGGTGCCCTGTTTGCACAGGACAAGTATCCGAGCAAACCGATTGCCTGGATCGTCCCGTACGGCGCGGGCGGCAACGGCGATACCCGCTCGCGGCAGGTGGCCAAGCTGATGAGCCAGGCGCTGGGTCAGCCCATCATCGTGGACAACAAACCAGGCGCCGGCGGCAACATCGGCACGGAAGCGATCGCCAAAGCCAAGCCCGATGGCTATACGATCGGCATGGGGAACTTCGCGCCCCTGGCCGTCAATCACGCGCTGTTCAAGAAGATCAATTTCGACCCGGTTAACGACATCGTCCCGATCATGTTGATCGAAAAGGGGCCGCTGATTCTGACGGTGCGCGCCGATTCTCCGTTCAAAACCGTTGACGACATCGTCAAGGGGGCCAAGGCGGCGCCGGGCAAACTGTCTTACGGCTCTGGCGGCATTGGCGGAACGCACCACCTGAGCGGTGCCCTGTTCGAGCACGTGGCAGGGATCGACATGATTCACGCACCCTACAAAAGCGGCTCGGCCGCCGCGACCGATCTGCTGGGCGGACAGGTGCAGATGATGTTCGAGCAAACGTACGTCGCCGTGCCTGGAGTGCAGTCGGGCAAGACGCGCGCCATCGCCGTGACCAGCAAGAGCCGCCTCTCGATTCTGCCCAACGTGCCGACCATGGCCGAGTCGGGCTATCCGACCTTCGAGGTCATGAACTGGCAAGGCATTGTCGGTCCGAAAGGCATCCCGCCGGAGGTGGTGAAGTTGCTCAACGCCGCTGGTAACAAGGCGATGCAGGACAAAGAGTTCCGCGACCGCATGGCTCAGCAGGGAAACGAAGTCATCGGCGGTACGCCGGAGGCCTTTGCAGCACTCATCAAATCCGAGATGCCGCGCTGGGGTAAGGTCGTCAAGGATGCCAAGATCGAACCGGAGTGATCACGTCGGCGATCAGTGGTAACGTGGCGCGGCGTTTTGGACGCGCGATTTTTTAGTCAACGGAGGAAGTATCTTGATTCACAGAACACCTTTGGTCGCACGCCTCACGGCCGTTGCGGCTGCGCTGGCCGCCGTCGGCGTATCAGCACAAACAGCGAACGTAACGCTGTTCGGCATTGTCGACACCAACGTTCAGCGCTACAGCGCATCGGGCGCGGCGTCAGTCAGCAGAGTCGGAACCGACGGCCTGAGCTCGTCGCGCTGGGGCATGCGCGGGACCGAATCGCTGGGCGGCGGGCTCGCGGCAAGCTTCTGGCTCGAGGGCGCCTTCAGCGGGGATACCGGTGGAATTGGCTCCACCAATACGAATAACCAGTCCAGCGGATCCGCCACGGGCCTCTTCGGTCGTCGCGCCACAGTCAGCCTTTCGGGTGGATTTGGCGAACTGCGCCTCGGTCGTGACCTCACCCCGGCGTTCATGAACCTGTCGGACTTCAACCTGTACGGCACCAATGGCACGGGCAACGCCGGCGCGATGTTCTATCCGATCTTCTCGAGCCAGACGCATGTACGGGCATCCAACGGCATCAGCTACCTTACGCCAGGCAACCTGGGCGGCCTGTTTGTGCACGCCACCTACGCGTTTGGTGAAAATGCTGGCAACAACGACGGCCGCTACGCATCGGCGCGCGTCGGCTACCGCAACGGGCCGCTCAGCGTCGCCGCTGGCACCGCACGCGCCACCTATGCGAATGGCAATCAGACGCAAACCAATGTCGGCGCCAGCTACAACTTCGGTGTGGCCAAGCTGAATGCATTGTGGGGCGTCAACAAGAAAGACGCCGCAGGCACCGCCAAGGCGGTCGAAAACTCGGCATTCCACGTGGGCGTGGGCGTGCCGCTCGGCGCCTTCGAAGTGCGAGCAGGCTATACCGATGCCCGCGTCAAGGGCGGCGACGGCGCACGCCAGCTCATGGGGGGCGTGATGTACAACCTCTCCAAACGCACCACGCTGTACCTCGACGCCTCGCAGGTGGACAACAAAGGCGCAGGCAAAACCTTCGGCGTCTCCGACGGCCTCAAACCCGTCACGGCGGGTGGCAAATCGACCGGCTTCGAAGCGGGTATCCGCCACACGTTCTAACAGCCGTACGACGCGCTGCACGCCACGCAACCGCGCGGCTGCAGCGTGCCCGTCTTTCGAACCTCAGCAACACTCGCGCCGCAGACGGTTGTCTCGCGGCGCTTTTTGTGCCTCGGTTGCACAACACCACCGATGCGCGCGTAACGCCATGCCACCTACGGTGCGCGCTACTTCGCGCGCACCGGCTCCAGCCCCGTTTTGGCGATGATGGGTGCCGCATTTGCCGAGGTGAAGAAGCGGATCAGTTCGCGCGCTGCATCGGGTTCGGCGGCGCCGGTGACGATGCCAGCGGAGAAGAAGGTCACTTGCTGCACTTCATCGGGCAGCGGGCCGATGTAGTCGATGCCGGGGATCGGCACCAGTTCGCTCACCTGTTGCAGGCCAAGCTCGGCGTCACCGCGCGCCACGACGGTGCCCACGCGCTCGCTCAGGATGCGTTTGCTCTTGGGCAGCACCTGATCGGCGATGCCGAGTTTCTGCACGAGCTGGGTTGAGAAGTACGTGCCGCTCGCGCTCGCCGAGTAGGCAATGGATTGGCATCCAGCAGTGCCTGCTTGAGCTTGGGCAGCGTGCTGATGTCAGGCTTCGGGGCGCCACGCTTCACCGCGAAGCCAATGGTCGAGCGCACCAGATCCACGCGCGATCCGGCGACCGCCTTGCCCTCCTTGATGAACTGATCCAGCGCCGGGCCGGCAAGAATGATGACGTCGAACTTCTCGCCGCGCGCCAGTCGGGTGGGGATGGCATCCGGCGCGTTGCCCATCGAAGCGCCAAACGAGGAGATCACCTTGTGGCCGCTCGCCTTTTCGAACTCCGGAACCAGCAGCTTGTAGGCCTCGGTGAACGCGCCGGACGTAATGACGCGGATTTCCGCGCTGCGCGCTGGCGGAGCGGAGACCGGCGGCGTTGCGCACGAAGCAAGCAGACCAGCGACGCCGAGCGCGAGCACCGCGCGGGTCAGCAGGCGGCGTGATAGTGAGACGGTGTTCATCCTGGCTCCGATAAAGCGTGGTGAGGCGTGCCGGAACGACGTAGCCACGCGCGCAGTCTATGTCGGCGGGCCAACGGCGCGCTGTGCGGCGTCCGGTTTGTCCGATCTCAGGCGCGCTTTCCGTAACACCGGGTAGCGGGCAAAATGTGCCGGATTGACTCGGTGTGGAGAAAATCATGTTGACTGCGTTGTGCAAGCGCTGGATTGCAGGTGTGTTTGTCGTTGCGGGTTTGGTTTGGGCCAGTGCGACGGCGCTTGCGGCCACATTTCCCGGCTCCGGCACCGGTCTGATTTCAGACGGTCCAAATTCATCCCCGTGGCTCACCGCCGGCGCGCCGCGCACCATTTCCTTTGTCGTCAGTGGCGTGGTGGCGCCCTTGACCGACATTCGCGTCAGCATCGACCTGACACATACCTTCGCGGGCGATCTGGAGGCGCGGCTAATCGCGCCGGGCGGTGCTGTCTCGTTCCCACTGTTCGGCCGTGTCGGTGGTACGTCGTCAACGTCGTACGGCGATAGCAGCGATTTCATTGGCACTTACGAATTTGTTGACCCCGCCATCACACTGGAGAACCTCTGGGTCGCCGCGTCCGCCGCGACCAGCAGCACGTCAGTCATTGCGTCGGGCACATATGCGACCACCCCGATTGGCGGGGCCGGCGCGACCTCCCCGCCACCCCTGACCAATCTGGTGGCCGCATTTGCGGGGCTCTCAACGGCACAGGTCAACGGCACCTGGCAGTTGCAGATTCGTGATTGGACGCTTAGCGACACCGGGTCAGTCAACGCAGCGAGCCTGACGCTGGAATCAGCGCCGCTGCCCGTCACGCTCGCGAGTGCACCGCGAACACTGCGGTTCGGCGCCAGTCCGGCGGTCGGATTCGGGCCGGCGCTGCCCATCCTGATGAGCGCCCCTTCCAGCAATGGCGCCACGGTGAACGTCAACGCTGCCGGCAGCCTCTGCACGATTACCGGAGCCAACGCCGGGCAGTTCGCAGTCGTGTCCGACGCGGTGACGGTGGCCGCCGGCCAGACCCGACAGCTGCTGGTGCAATTCCGCCCGGTCGGTAGCGGCGTGCGCACCGCAACGCTAACCTGCCCGCTCACCGCGACTCCTGTCACCACCGTGTCACCGACTGCATTGCAGACGACGCTCCTGGGTTATGCCGGCACCGAACCGAAACCCAATTGCTATGACCTCGATGGCGACAGCACGATGGCGGCGACCGCGGATGGCCTGCTGATCACGCGACATATGCTGGGTTTCACTGGCGCCGCTATCGGCCAGGGCATCACGCTGTCGTCGCCGCGTAATTCAACCAAGAAGGCACTCGCATTCGCGCGCACGCAATGCGGCTTGCCCGAGTAGCGTGAACACGCGGCTAGACTCGCTTTAGCCAATGCCCTCTGCCCGGAACGCCCATCCGGTGAAGCGCTTTTCAACGAGCGCGGTGAGCGCGTAGAGCGCGATGCCCAGAATAGCGAGCGCCGCCACGCCCGCGAACACCAGTTCGACGTTGAAGCCCGCCTGCGCGTCCAGCATCATCTTGCCAAGCCCCGAGTTGGCACCGATCGTCTCCGACACCACCGAGCCGACGAAGGCCAGCGTGATGGCAACCTTCAGCGAGCCAAAGAAGTACGGCATCGAACGCGGAATGCCCACCTTGCGCACCACGTCCAGCTTGCTGGCGCCGAGTGCGCGCAGTACGTCCTGCAGTTCCGGTTCGGTGGTGGCGAGACCGGTGGCGACGTTGACCACGATCGGAAAGAACGAGATCAGAAAGGCAGTGAAGATCGCCGGGATGGTGCCAATACCGAACCAGATGATCAGGATCGGCACCACGGCGACCTTGGGCACCGCGTTGAAGGCGATCATCACCGGATAAAGCGCACCATAGATCAGTTTCGACCAGCCGATCGCCACGCCAAGGATCAATCCGAACACGATGGCGAGACCGAAACCCAGCAGCGTGGTCATCAAGGTCTGCAGGCTGTTGGTCCAGACGGCGGGCCAGTATTGCACCAACGCCTTCGCGACGGCGGAGGGGGTGGGCAACACCGTCGCCGGCAGGCCGAACAGCACGCACGCGATGTCCCATAGCACGATCAGCGCAACGGTGAAAGCCAGCGGGGCGAGGATGTTTTCTTTCCAGTGTTTCATCGTTGTCTTCCGCTAATGCTTGCCGATGTGCGAACGCAGCTCATGCACCAGATCCTGAAACGGTTTCTCGTAGGTAATTTCCAGGTCACGCGGACGCGGCAGATTGATGGTCTGCACCTTGACGATCTTGCCGGGCCGGTCACTCATCACGTACACCGTGTCGGCGAGAAAGACAGCCTCACGCAAGTCGTGCGTCACCAGCATCGCGGTGACGCCACGTGACTGGTGGATGTCGCGCGTCATGCACCAGAGCTCCTCGCGCGTAAATGCATCGAGCGCCCCGAACGGCTCATCAAGCATCAGAATTTCCGGTTCGTGGATCAATGCACGGCAGATGCTGGTGCGCTGCTGCATCCCGCCCGACAGCTGCCACGGGAATTTTTCGGTGAATTCACCCAGGCCCACCGAGGCCAGCAGGGCGCGCGCCTTGTGCCGGTAGGCCGCTTTCTCGCGGCCCATGCGGGAACGATGCGGCTCCACGATCTCAAGCGGCAACAACACGTTGTCCACCGCCGTGCGCCACGGTAACAGGTTCGCCGCCTGAAACGCCATGCCCACCTTGTTGATGGGGCCAGTCACGCGTTTGCCTTCGATGCTGAGTACGCCCTCGGAGGTTGGCTTGAGCCCGCTGATCAGTTTCATCATCGAGCTCTTGCCGCAACCCGATGGCCCGACCACGGCGATGAATTCGCCCTTGTGGATGGTCAGCGTCAGGTCGTCTACGGCCTTGACGGCGTGCTTGCCGTGCCCATACGTCATGCTCACGTGATCGAGCACGACCAGCGACTCCCCTGCGTTCATCATCACACTGCTCCGCATTGTCTATTGCTGCACGGCACGCAATTTGCGTACCGGCAGCATCACCTCATAGACCTCACAAGCCGGAGCCATCATGAAACGCCGCACCCTGTTCACAACGCTCGCCATCGGTGCGTTGTCGGCCCTCGCCACGCTGTCGCCCGCTGCCGTGGCGCAGACGCCCATCAAGTTCGCACTCGATTGGCGCTTCGAGGGGCCGGCGGCGCCCTATTTTGTGGCGCTCGACAAGGGCTACTACAAGGCCGAGGGGCTTGATGTCACCATCGATACCGGCAACGGCTCAACCGAGGCAATCAACCGGGCCGCGTCCGGCGCCTATCAGTTCGTGTTCGGCGACATCAATACGCTGGTGCGCTTCCGCGACAAACCGGAAAGCAAGAAACTCAAGGTCGTCGCCATGATTTACGACGCGCCACCGTTCTCGATTGTTTCGCTCAAGAAGTCCGGTATCAGCAAGCCAAAGGATCTGGAAGGCAAGACCCTCGGCGCACCGGCCGCTGACGGCGCGTACGCGCAGTGGCCGGCGTTTGTCAAAAAGAACGGCATTGACGCAGGCAAGGTAAAGATTGAAAACGTCGGCTTTCCGGTGCGCGAACCGATGCTGGTGGAAGGCAAGGTGGATGCCATCACCGGCTTCTCGTTCTCGTCGTACATGAACCTGCGCGGGCGCGGCATCGCACAGGACGACATCAGCGTGATGCTGATGCGCAACCTCGGGCTCGAGCTCTACGGCAATGGCATCATCGTTGACAGCGAATATGCAGCGAAGAACCCGAAAATCGTTCAGGGCTTCATCAAGGCAACGCTGAAAGGCTGGCAGGATGCCATTGCCGACCCGAAAGCGGCCATCGCATCCCTGATGAAGCGCAACGCCATTCTCAACGACGGTCAGGAGTTCGTTCGCTTCAAGATGGCGATCGACCAGAACGTGCTGACACCGGAGGTGCGCGCCAACGGCATGGGCGGCGTCGACATGAAACGCCTCGCGCGCTCGATCGACCAGATTGGCGAGGGCTTCAAGTTCAGCAACAAGCCGAAGGCGGACGACATCTTTGATGCGAGCTATCTGCCGCCGATGGCAGAACGCCTGATCCGCTGACGGGCGGTGTCGCTGGATCGCGTGCAACAGCTTTTTGCCGTTATCGACTGTGCGTTGGTCGTTTCCGCTCGATTTGTCAACTAGTCGATATCAACACAAAATCAGCTGTAATGACCGCCAGATGGTCACTGCAGGCAAAAAGCTGTAGTGCTCGGGCACGGTGAACATGACAGATAGAATGCTGTCATGAACAAACCGCTCGACGTCACCGAATACATGCATCTCGTGGGCCGCAGCGCTCGCGCCGCCGCCCGCGTCATCGCCTGCGCGCCGACGGCCGCGAAGAACACGGCGCTGAACGAGATCGCCGACGTCGTTGCCAGCCGCGAGGCACACATCCTGGAGCAAAACGCCGCCGATGTGCGCGACGCCAAAAAGGCCGACCTCGCCCCGGCGCTGATCGACCGCCTGACGCTCACCCCCAAGACCGTGAGCAGCATGGCCGACGGCCTGCGCCAAATCGCTCAACTGCCCGACCCGGTCGGCGAACTCACGGGTATGGCGGCCCGTCCTTCGGGCATCCGTGTCGGCAGGATGCGCGTGCCGCTCGGCGTGATTGGCATCATCTACGAATCACGACCCAACGTGACGGCCGACGCCGCCGGCCTTTGCCTGAAGAGCGGCAATGCCGTGGTGCTCCGCGGCGGCAGCGAGGCCGCGCGCTCCAATCAGGCCATTGCCGGTTGCATCGCTGCGGGGCTCAAGGCGGCGGGGTTGCCCGAGCACATCGTGCAGGTCGTGGAAACCACCGATCGTGCTGCAGTGGGAGAGATGATCACGCGCCCGGAATACATCGACGTCATCATCCCGCGCGGCGGCAAGGGGCTGATCCAGCGCATCGCGGCAGAGGCGAAAGTGCCGATCATCAAGCACCTTGATGGCAATTGCCATGTCTATGTCGACGAACAGGCCGATCTTGAAAAGGCGGTGCGCATCTGCGACAACGCCAAGACCCGGCGCTACGGTGTTTGCGGCGCGATGGAATCGCTGCTCGTGCACGAAGCGCGCATGCATGACGTGTTGCCCCGTGTGGCAAAGATTTTTGCCGACAAGGGCGTCGAGATGCGCGGCTGTGAGCGCACGCGCAGTGTGCTCGCCGCGTTTGAGGTGAACGCCGCGACCGAGGAAGATTGGTCGACCGAGTACCTCGCGCCGATCGTTTCGATCAAGATCGTCGCCGACCTCGATGAAGCCATCGAGCACATCGAGCGCTACGGTTCGCACCACACCGACAGCATCGTCACCGAGCACTGGAGCCACGCGCAGCGATTTCTGCGCGAGGTCGACAGCGCCAGCGTCATGGTGAACGCCAGCACGCAATTCGCCGATGGCTTTGAGTACGGTCTTGGTGCCGAAATCGGCATCTCCACCGACAAACTGCATGCCCGCGGCCCGGTAGGCCTCGAAGGCCTGACCACGCAGAAGTATGTGGTGCTGGGCGAAGGCAACGTGCGTGCCTGAGGCCGCGCTTCGCGTGCCCTGCTCACCGTTCCGACGCCGTGACCGACATCATTCCGCCCAAGTCACGCAATGACCCCTGCCCTTGCGGCAGCGGCAAGCGCTACAAGGCGTGTCATGGCGGAATTCAGCCCAGCGCGGCGCCGGCTGCCACGGGTGGTCTCACCGCGCTGATGGAGCGCGCGCTCGCGGCGCAGATCGAGAGGCGCCTACCCGATGCGGAGCGACTCTACCGAGAGGCGTTGCTGCTCGACCCAAACCAGGTGGACTGCCTGCACATGCTCGGCGTTGTGCGGATGCAGCGGCTCGATCTGATGGAGGGCCGCGCGCTGATCGCCAAAGCAGGGGCAACAACGAATTGGCACATCCCGGCGATTCGTTACAACTACGGTCACCTGCTCTCCGGTTTCATGAGCGGGCGGCCGCCAGCGAACCTGCGAGAACGGCAGCAGCAGGTCAGCGCGTTGCGTGCGCTGCGATGCAACGAAAGTGCTACCTACGCAATCGTGGTGATCGTTGGAGACAGCAACACGCGTGACGTGGCCGCAACGCTGGAAAGCATCGCCGCGCTGCCGGGCGCACCCTCGCAAGTGCTCGTTGCCGGCCACGACACCGTGCCCGCCGCAGCGCCCGACAGGGTGCAATACGTCGCGCTCAACGACACCGCTGTCACGGCCCAAACACTGCGAGCGGTGATCCAGCAGATCGACGCCGACTATGTGGTGATCGTCCAGGCGGGCGACACGCTGCTTGACGGCATCGGCGACGCCGTTCGCCGTGTGGCTCGCGCCGGGGCCGATTGGGGTGTCGCAGGCGCGAACGTGGCGACTGAGTCTGGCGGGCGGCCCACGGCCGTCGAGCTGTCTAACGCCTTCGTGCTGGTTCAACACACAGATCGCCTCGGGGCCGCACTCATTGCCGATGACACGGTCTCCCGACGATCGGGCAACCTGATTTGGCGTTCACCTTTTCTTGCGCAACGACTCGCCAGCCCTGTCACCTATTTACGGGAACTGGTATGGTCGTCGGTATGGCATAGTGAGCCGGTGTACTGCGATGTGCAGGCAATCCGCATACGCCACAGTTCGCCGCAACTCGCGGGCTTCTGGCAAAGCGAACCCGCGCGCTTCGATCTTTACTTTCGAGACGCCTGCGAGGCGCAAGACCCACCCAACCCGCTCGCTCCCTGCCGCCAACTCGACGGCCTCTCGTTCCTGAAACGCGCGCTTCGCCTGGGCATTGGCGAATCTCTGAGTCCGGAATTGATATCGAGGCTCGACGACTTGGCCGATGCGCACCCAGTTGACGACACGACCCTGTCACAGGATGGCGTCGACTTCGTCGGCTTCGTGAAAGCCGAAAACGGGCTCGGCGAAAGCCTGCGTCTGCTGGCGAGGTCCTGCGAGGCGGCATCAGTGCCGTTTGGCTTGGCCAACATCGCGCTTGACATGGGCATGCGGCAGAGTGAATCGAGCCTTGACGCCCACCTCGCGGGTCAGCCACAGTTCCGGACGCGCGTGATCTGCGCCAATCCCGATTCACTGGGCGAAGGCAACTTCTACGATGGCGCGCTGGCGTTGCCAAACACCTACGACATCGGCTACTGGTACTGGGAGCTGGAGAATCTGCCCGAGAGCTGGATCGACCACGGTCGCATCATCGACGAGCTGTGGGTGGCGACCGATTTTGTCGCCGCCGCAGCGCGCAAAGTCATCTCGCAGCCGGTGATCAAGCTGCCGCCGCCGATCATCGTGCCGACCCCGAGTCGCCGCTACACCCGCGCCGAGTTTGGTCTCGCGGATCATGAATTCACGTTTCTGTTCACCTTCGATTTTGGGTCGTTTCCCGCGCGGAAAAATCCGGTGGCGGTGGTCCAGGCGTTCCGGCGAGCGTTCGACACCCGGCATCGCGATGCACGCCTGATCATCAAGGGACACCGCAGTCACGCATTTCCCGTAGCCCGGGAGGCACTGACGCAGGCCATGGCCGCAGACCCACGCATCACACTGATGGAGTCCACCCTCACCCGCGACGAGGTGAGCGGCCTGCAATCCGTCATCGACTGCTACGTATCGCTGCACCGCTCCGAGGGCTTGGGCCTCGGCATGGCGGAATGCATGGCGCTCGGCAAGCCCGTGATCGCGACTGCGTATTCCGGCAATCTCGATTTCACGCGCGAAGATAACGCAATGCTGGTCGATTACACCACGGTGCCGATACGCGAAGGCGAGTACCTGGAGTGGGTCGGGCAGCATTGGGCCGAACCGAACATCGACAGCGCAGCCGCACACATGCGACGGCTGTACGACGATCGAGCCTTTGCGCGCGCACTCGGCGCCAAAGGGCGGCAAACCATTCTCGAGGAATACAACCTCAAGCGGGCCGGACAGCGCATTCGCACCCGGCTCGAGCAGATCAACGCCAATCTCGCTGGCACGGCTCACCTCGCACGTCGGGTGCGTCATCTTCGGCATCTCGCACCATGAAGCGCCTATGGCTCACTGGTGCCGATGGCTTTGTTGGCCAGCATGTCGCCAGAGCGATCGCGGCGGCGCCGTCACAGGCAATATCGCTCGTGTCTGCGGCGTCGCCGCTTGAATTGCGCGACGGCGCTAGCGTTGATCGGGTCGTTGAGCACGTGCTGCGCGACGGCGCAGACTGGGTACTGCATCTGGCGGCGATGTCGTTTGTACCGGATTCCATTCGCGACCCGGAGACTTGCTTCGATGTGAACCTGATGGGCACCGTGCGGTTACTCAACGCGCTGGTTCGACACGGCTTCAAAGGCCGGTTCCTGTACGTCAGTTCCGCCGACGTCTATGGCGCAACGAACGAATCGGCCATGCCATTGACCGAGGCGTCGCCCACGCTGCCGCGCAATCCCTACGCCGCGAGCAAACTGGCGGCCGAAGCCGCGAGCCTGCAGCAATACCGGGCCGGGCTGATTGACGTGGTGGTCGCGCGCCCGTTCAACCACATCGGCACCGGACAACGTGCCGATTTCGTCGTGCCCAGCGTGGCGCGCCAGCTGGCGTTGATTGCTCGCGGTGAACAACCGGCAACGATCCGGCTTGGCGACACGTCGGTTACGCGCGATTTTTCCGACGTGCGTGACATCGTTGCTGCTTACCTGGCGTTGTTGCAAAGTGGACGGTCAGGTGATATTTACAACGTCTGCAGCGGCCAGGAGCGTCGCGTGGCGGACGTCGTGGCGCGACTCGTCGCGCTCAGTGGCTGCAATGCCGTGATCGAAAGCGACAGCGCGCGGCTGCGGCCAGGAGAACAGCGTCGCGCGGTGGGCGCCTGCGACCGGCTTCGTCGTGACACCGCCTGGTCCATTCGATGCGAATGGGACGACACACTGAACACCATCCTTGAAGACTGGAAACAGAGACTGACATGACTCGTACCGCACTCATCACCGGCATCAGCGGGCAGGACGGCGCCTATCTCGCCCGCTTGCTCCTTGACAAGTCGTACCGCGTCGTTGGCCTTGCGCCGCGTCGTGGCAGCGACATGTTCTGGCGCCTGCGCACGCTGGGCGTCGCTGACGACGTTCGCATTGAGTACGCCGATCTCAACGACGCTGCATCGGTGCAACGCATCGTGGCGCGAGAGCAGCCACAGGAGTTCTACAACCTTGCGGCACAGAGCTTTGTTGGCACGTCGTGGGAGCAACCGGTGCATACCGGGCTGATCGGCGGCATCGGTGTAACGCACTGTCTGGAAGCGATCCGTCAGACCAGTCCGCATACCCGCTTCTATCAGGCCTCGACGAGCGAGATGTTCGGCAAGATCCAGGCGCCGAAGCAATCCGAAACCACGCCGTTCTATCCGCGCAGCCCCTACGGCGTGGCCAAGTTGTACGGCCACTGGATCACAATCAACTATCGTGAAAGTTTTGGTCTGCACGCCTCCAGCGGCATTCTGTTCAATCACGAGTCTCCCTTGCGTGGCGTCGAGTTCGTAACGCGCAAGATCTCTCTGGCGGCCGCACGCATCAAGCTCGGTCTGCAGGACAAGTTGTTCCTTGGCAATCTCGACGCCCGGCGCGACTGGGGCTTCGCCGGTGACTACGTCGATGCGATGTGGCGCATGCTGCAACAGGAAGCGCCGGACGACTACGTGGTTGCCACGGGCGTCGCGCACTCGGTGCGTGATTTCTGTGAGGCGGCGTTTTCTCATCTGGGCCTGGACTACCAGCGCTACGTCGAGGTGGACCCGCAGTTCCTGCGTCCCGCCGAGGTTGACGTCCTGCTGGGTGATCCGGCGAAAGCGCAAGCGCGCCTTGGGTGGTCACCCCAAACCAACCTGAAGACCCTGGTCACCATGATGGTGGACGCCGACCTGCAACGTCTGCAATCGCCGGCAGCGGCATGAATTTCTACAAGTACCACGCCCTCGGCAACGACTACCTCGTCATCGACCCGCGTGATTGGCCGACCGAATTCACGCCGCCGCAAATTGCGCGCATCTGCCATCGCAACTATGGCGTCGGCTCGGACGGGATCCTGTGGGGACCGTTGCCGGGTCAGTCCGGCGCGCCGTTTGCGCTGCGCATCTTCAACCCCGATGGTGGCGAAGCGCAGAAGAGCGGAAACGGCTTGCGCATCTTCTGTCGCTACCTGTTTGATCAGGGACTGGTGCGGCACACGCCGTTCCGCGTCCACACTCGCGGCGGCGTGGTCGAGGCAACCGTTCATGACGGCGGACGGACCATCACGGTGGCAATGGGCGGGGTGCGCTTTGACTCGACGGCAGTACCTGTTGCCGGAGCACCGCGTGAGGTGATTCGCGAGACGATGCGGGTTGATGGCGAGTCGCTCACCTTTACGAGCGCAACGGTGGGCAATCCGCA
Source organism: Burkholderiales bacterium (assembly GCA_016790165.1). Lineage (GTDB taxonomy): Bacteria > Pseudomonadota > Gammaproteobacteria > Burkholderiales > Casimicrobiaceae > Casimicrobium. Next base: position 54,977 of record JAEUPL010000032.1, on the reverse strand, counting down.
TTGTGTGATTGAGCGACCGGGAACGACCGTGGCGGACGTACATCGCCTCGGACCACTGATCGAGCGACACGCCAATTTCCCGGAACGTACCAACGTGCAGTTCATGACGGTGCGTGATCGCAATGCGATCGAAATCCTGATCTGGGAGCGCGGCGCCGGCTACACGCTCGCATCCGGGTCGAGCTCAAGCGCGGCGGCGGCCGTGGCACACCGGCTCGGGCTAGTGGATCGAACCGTCACCGTACACATGCCGGGTGGCACGATCGCCATCGAGATTGGCGACAATTACGCCATCACAATGACGGGGCCGGTCACGCGCGTGGCGCAGGGCACGATGTCACCGGAAATGCTGGAGAACTGCAATGAGTGATACCGAAAGCGGTCAAGTCAGTGCGGCGGCCGTCGCGGAATGGCTGCGGGCCAATCCTGACTTCTTCATGGACCACGCCGATGTGTTTTCCTCGATGCGGGTGCCGCATCCGCAGGGTGGCCACGCCATCTCGATGGTCGAGCGGCAATTGATTTCGCTGCGTGAGCGCAACGCGCAACTTGAAAAACAGTTGGTCGAATTGATCGGTTACGGCCAGCACAATGACACGCTGATCGAAAAGCTGCATCGACTCACGCTGGCACTGTTGCGCTCGCCAGACGCGGCGACCACGCTCGCCGTGGTGCATGAGAGCCTGCGCAGTGACTTCGCGATCCCTTACAGTGCCGTCCGCTGGTGGGGCGCCTCGCTGAGCGGCGACACCAGTGACGCCGCTTCGCCGTGCACGGCGGAATTTGTGCACTACGTGACCGGGCTGGATCGCCCGTACGTGGGTCCGAACGCTGCCCATGAATCGCGAGCGTGGCTTGGCGAAGCGGCAGCCTCGGCGCAATCGTTCGCCTGCGTGCCGCTGCACGATGGTGCGACCTGTGGCGTGTTGCTGCTGGCCAGCGACGACGCCGCGCGCTTCACGCCCGACATGGCAACCGATGTGTTGGCGCGGCTGGCCCACCTCGCCAGCGCGGCGCTCGGTCGATTCGCCGTCCGTCCGGCGTGACAGTCGCGCCTGAGCAACGCTGACGAGGCCGAGTGAGCAGCGCCCCCGCCGCAACAGCGACCGCTCATGTCAGTGTCGAAGCGGCACTGCAGGCCTTCGTGGAAAGTCTCGCCGCCCGTGGCTCCGCGCAAACCCGGCAACGCTACTCGCGCGCCTGCTCAGCATTGGTCGCGGGGCTGGACGGCAAACCGCTCGCCGAGGTGCGCCGGCATGACATTCAACGGGCGCTGGCCCGGCTGCACGCCAGTGGCTGGGGGCCGCGCACACTCGCGGTGACGCTTTCGGCATGGCGCGCGTGGTTTCGTTATCTTGCGCGCGTCGACGCTAGCATCTCGACCACGATATTCACCGGCATCAAAGCTCCCCGCGCGCCGAAGCGCTTGCCCAATGCGCTAAGCGAAGCCGAGGCGGTCCGGCTGGTCGCTTCCATCGACGAAACCGACGCGGTGTCGACGGTTGATTCCGGGGTGACGGCGACGCGCGATCAGGCGATGTTTGAAGTGCTCTACGGCTGCGGCATCCGGATCGGCGAGTTGATCGGCCTGGATGTAGCGAGTGTGGACTTGCGCGCGGGCGAAATGCGTGTGTTCGGGAAAGGCCGCAAGGAGCGCGTCGTCCCGCTCGGCGCGCCCGCGCGCCGAGCGCTGGCCGCATGGCTCGATGAACGAGCCAAACTTCCAGTCAAACCCAGCGGCGGCGAGCCTGCGCTCTTTCTCGGCCAGCGAGGCGACCGCATTGGTCCAGCCGTCGTTCGCCGGGCGCTCAAGGCGCGCGCCGCAGAGCGCGGCATTGCCAGCCATGTCTACCCCCACCGGCTGCGCCACTCGTTTGCGTCGCACGTATTGCAGAGTTCGGGCGACTTGCGCGGCGTGCAGGAGCTCATGGGACACGCGAGCATCGCCTCCACACAGGTTTATACGCACCTCGATTTTCAGCATCTCGCCAAGGTTTACGACCAGGCGCACCCGCGCGCGCGGAAGAAACCGGGCTCGCGATAGCGGGCGCCGGCAAATGGCTGTCGCCCATGCGCCGTTGAGCCGCTGCGCGACGACTCACGCGTCAGGCGGACCGTTCCGTGTGCGGCGGTTGTGCGGGACCAAGAAAACCAGCGCAATCTCGCGATCCACGGCGCGACGAAGCGAGTGTTCCGTGCTCAGCCGGCACCGGTACCTCCGACGACGGGTGGGCGTCCGTGACTTGGCGCCACCCTCAGTGGAAGATCGTCGCTGGCGTGCCAGGGGCGGGTGAACACGCTGGCAATGTGCATTGCCATCCATGAATCGCGCCGTCGGCCGGGGTGCCGCGCGACATCAAGGTCAAGGGAGCCGGGCCCGCATGCGCCTTGCGCGCGCCACAACCGGACGCAACCACCACCAGGTAAACAGCAAATAGACATTGGTCGCGAACCAGAGCCCCATCACCGGCAAACCGACGACCAGCGGCCAGCCGAGCGCGGCTACCCAGTCGGCCAGCGCGCGCAGCCATTCGCCGTGGTCGGCGCTCGCGGCAAATGCTGGCATCTGCTGATCACCGGGAAGCACCGCGCTGCCGATCTGGAAGGCCAGCGCATAGAGCGGCACAATGGTCAGCGGGTTCGTGTAGAACGTGGCCACGACGCCTGCGACCACGTTGCCGCGAAAAATCGAACACGCGATGATCGTGCCGGCCACTTGCAGTGGTCCCGGAATCAGCCCGCATATCACGCCGATGGCCAGCCCACGGGCGAGCGGTCGGCGGGTAAACGCAAACAGGTCATGCCGGTCCAGCCAGGGCTTCGCCCACGCCAGCGACGGCCGATCCAGTTCGGCCAGAACGCGAGGCTCGAGCGAGCGAAGCCAGCGACGAATGCGCACGATTTACCCTTTGCCTTTCACGTGGCGCGATGTCCACAACGACGCCACCATAGACGTCGCGATGATACCGGCGGTGACGGCAAGCGCAACACCGACCGGGATTTTGTAGACATCAAGCAGCAGCATCTTGCAGCCGATGAACACCAGCACCAGCGCCAGACCGTACGCAAGGAGGTGGAAGCGGTCGGCCAAATCAGCGAGCAGGAAATAGAGCGCGCGCAGGCCGAGGATGGCAAAGATGTTTGCCGTGAGCACGATGAAGGGATCGTCAGTGATGGCGAAGATCGCCGGGATCGAGTCCACCGCGAAAATCACGTCTGTGGTGCCGATCAAAATGAGCACAACAAACAGCGGCGTGTAGTACTTGGCGCCATCAATCACCGTAGTCAGGCGTTCGCCGTAGAAGCCGCGCGAAATGCGAATGTGGCCGCGCAGCCAGCGCAACACGGGGTTCTGTTCAATATCGGGCTCCTTGCCCGCCGCCAGCCACATCTTGGCACCGGTGAACACGAGAAACGCGCCGAACACGTAGAGCACCCAGTGAAACTTGGCGAGCAGCCACGCGCCGACCAGAATCAGGATGGCGCGCAGTACGATGGCGCCGATGATGCCAATGATCAGCGCCCGCTTCTGGAACTCCGCCGGCACGGCGAAGTAGGTGAAGATCATCAGGAAGACAAAGATGTTGTCTACCGAGAGACTCTTTTCAACGAGATAGCCGGTGATGAACTGCATCGAAGTTTCGTTCGCAACGCTGCGGCCCTGAGTGCCGTCCAGATACCACCAGAGCAGCCCGACGAAGACGAAAGCGAGGGCAAACCAGAGCAGGCTCCAGCCGACCGCCTCGCGGGTAGTGACGCGGTGTGCGCCCTGCCTCTGCATTACCAATAGATCGACGGCAATTGCGACGACGACGAAGACGGCAAAGCCTGTCCACATCCACCATGTACCAATCGTTTCCATAATTTCCTTTACTGATTGTCGTCGCCCAACCGGCTTCTACCGGTCGGCACCGACCGAGGTTGACGAGAGGGTTCGTTCAGGCAGCGCGTCCGACGGAAGCGGCGGTTTCTTCTAGCGCAACGCGACCGCGGCGTTGACGCGCAACAAATGCACCGACAATCGCGAAGGTAAGGGCTGCGCCGCTCACCTCATCGAACCACGAATGCGCGGGCAAGTGCCCGCTGAGCAGTTTTTCGTCGAGGATCATCTGCGTGGCAGTCCAGATCAGCACGGCTGCGCCCACCGTAATGATCCACGGATGGCGGTCGACCAGCTTCAACACTAGCGTCGAGCCCCAGATCATGATCGGCACGCTGATCAGCAGACCCAGCACAACCAGCAGGAAGCTGCCCTGCGCGGCGCCGGCGACGCCGAGCACGTTGTCCACACCCATCAGCGCATCGGCAACGACGATGGTTTTCAGTGCACCCCAGAAACTGTTGCTGGCGGACACATGTTCCTCCGCCCCGTCACTCGGCGGACTCATTAGCTTGTAGGCGACGGGGAGCAGCAGCAAACCGCCCGCAAGCATCAGGCCAGGAATTTTCAGCAACCAGACAATACCCAGCGTAAAGGCGATGCGGATCGCGATCGCGCCGGCCGTGCCCCAGAGAATCACCCGCTTTTGCAGGTGTGCAGGCACGTTGCGCGCGGCGAGGCCGATGACCAACGCGTTGTCACCGGCAAGGACGAGGTCGATGACGATGATGGTCAACAAAGCCATCAGAAAGGTGGTGGAGAAAATTTCCATGAGCAGTAGTTCGCGATTGCACTGGTGGGCGACGGTCTTTCGGCGCAGGGCAACGGCCACCACCAAGGAATGCACACGGAGCGGTCCGCAGACCGATGCCTTCGCCAGCAGCCGCACTTGCCGTGCAGTTCAATAGCGAAGGTCTTGCTAGGCGGCCAACGCATGGGCCGCCCATCACAACCGGAGGATCACCGTATACGGCAATCGCTCGTACTGACGACTGTGATGCGGGAGCTACTCCCCTTCAAGCAGCGAATTCTGCCGGTGTCGCACCGTGATTGCAAGCTCGACACCGCCACAACTTTTTCGCGCTAACGACGTCTGGATAAGGGTTTCAGCGCATCGCGCGATTCTTGCGACTTGTCGCTAAATCGGGCTGCAACGACCACTGGGCGGTCGTTGTACGCGAAAAGCCATTACTTGCTGTGCCGCAACATGACTTTTTGACGGGGATGACAGCCGGATGTCAGCGCTAACACGGCGTTACAACGCATAATGTTTTCTAAGGGCAATGAGGAGCGTTGCCCGGCAACACCCGTCGCGCCCTTGACGGTGCGACTCAAGGAGGATTCATGAAACGATTCACACGTATCGCCGTGGCGGTCGCGGCTGCGGCCGGCATCGCCGCACCGGCGATGGCTCAGGAAAAAGTCACCGTCTGGTTCACCAAGGGTTTCTACAAAGCCGAGGATGACGCGCTCTACGAGGTCATCAAGAAATACGAAGCAAAAAACCCCGGCGTCAAGGTCGATCTCTCGCTCTACGGCACCGAAGACTGCAACACCAAATCGGTGGGTGCGGTGGATTCCGGCACGCCGCCAGACGTAGGTTTCTGCACAACGTATGACTTCCGAGTGACCGGCAAGTGGGCGTTCGAAGGCAAGCTGGAGGACGTCACCGACATCGTCGCACCGCTCTCGGACAAGTTCCTGCCGACCACCACGTCGACCACCTACCTCTACAACGACAAGGCAAAGCGCAAGGCGTATTACGCCATGCCGATCCAGCGCCAGACCATGCACTTCAACTACTGGAAGGACATGCTGGAGGAAGCGGGCTTCAAGGAAAACCAGATTCCGAACACCTGGAACGAGTTCTGGGGCTTCTGGTGTGACAAAGTACAGCCCGCCTATCGCAAGAAGACGGGCAAGCGCATCTTTGCGATTGGTCATCCGATGGGCGTGGCCGCGTCTGACACGTTCTACTCCTTCCTGACCTTCGCCGCCGCGCACAACGCGCAGATCGTCGATGAAAACGGCAAGGTCGTGCTCGATCAGCCGAAGAATCGCCAGGCGATGATCAACGCCGTGAAGGACTACGCGAGCATCGCCGAGAAGGGCTGCACACCGCCGTCGTCGGTGAACTGGCTCGACCCGGACAACAACGTTGCCTTCCACAACAAGCAAACCATCGGCACCCACAACGCAACGATTTCGATTGCGGCGAAGTGGCTCGACGATGCAAAAAACCAGTCGCTGACCGCCGAGCAGCGCGCCACGGCGGACAAGAACTACAAGGAAAACGTGCGCACCATCGGCTTCCCAAAGAAGCCCGATGGCAGCACCATGACCCACCTCGTCGCGGTGAAGACCGCCGTGGTGTTTGCCGATGGCAAGAACAAGCGTCGCGGCAAGGAATTCCTCGCCTTCCTGATGCAGGATGAGAACCTCACGCCGTTCGTCGAGGGTTCGCTTGGCCGTTGGTACCCCGTTACAAAGGGCGGCGCCACGCGTCCGTTCTGGACGGATGGCTCCGACTTCCATCGTGCCAAGGTGTACGGTCAGTTCAATGAGTACACGCAGCCGTTCCAGTTTGTCTACAACTACAAGTTCACTATCGTGAACTCGGAAAACGTGTGGGCAAAGGCGATCCAGCGTGTCGTCAACGACAAGGTCAAACCCGAGCAGGCAACCGACGAGATGATCGCACGCATCAAGCAGCTCGCCGGTTGATCGTCGCCGTTCAGGCGTCGCAGCGCGCCTGAACGCCCATGCTGCCGGGAGCAACTCCGGCAGCGCTTTCGCATCATGCTCATGCGAGCGAGCACACTCACCGCGAGGACCGCCTTGGACAGCACTGCTGCGACCGGCCACAAGCGCTTTAACTCCTGGCAGATGTGGGGCGCGCTCCTGCTCGTCCCCTACGTGCTGGTGTTCGCCGTGTTCGTGATCTATCCGGTCGTCTACGGGCTGTGGGTGGCGCGCAACCCGGAAAGCTACGCGCGACTGTTTCAAGACCCCGTGTTCCCCCGAACAGTCGTCAACACGCTCATCTTTTTGCTGGTCGGCGTGAACCTGAAGTTCCTGATCGCGCTCGGGTTGTCCGGCTTCTTTGTGCAGCAGAAGCGCTGGATCCAGGCGCTGCTGCTGCTGTTTCTGCTGCCTTGGGCCATTCCAAGCATTCCGACCATCCTGTCGTTCCGCTTCATGCTCAACCCGGAATGGGGGCTCATCAACAACACGATCTTCCGACTGTTCGGCATCGACGGACCGGGCTGGCTCACCGAGCCGACGCTGGCGTTTGCCAGCTCCGTGCTGGTGCACATCTGGAAGAGTCTGCCATTCTGGACACTCATATTGATCACGGGGCGGCTGGCGATCCCGACGGAGTTGTATGAGGCGGCCAGCGTGGATGGCGCCAGTCGTTGGCAGCAATTCCGTTTCATCACCTGGCCTGCGCTGGCGACGCTCTATCTCACGTCCACGATGCTATCGATGGTGTGGACGCTGGGCGACTTCAACAGCGTCTACCTGCTGACGGGTGGCGGGCCGGGAGACCAGACGCACGTGCTGGCAACGCTGGGCATCCGCTATCTGCGCATCGACCAGCTGGATCTCGCGATGGCGAGCATCGTGATGGCGATGCCACTGGTGTTGCCGCTGGTAATTTTCATGGTTCGCCGTCTCGCGGCCGGCGAAGCAAAACTGGCGCACTGAGGATAGCGAACTATGCGCAAGTACCTCAACGAAGCCCGGCTTTTTTTGATCGGCCTGCCGGTGTTTCTGTGGACACTGATTCCGATCTGGCATCTGACCGTGCTGTCGTTTTCGCCGAAGGACGACGTGACGGCCGGCACCTGGCTGCCCAGCCAATTTACCGTGCAGAACTTCGAAATCATCGCCGGGCAGAAGCATTACTACCTGAACCACTTCTGGCAGCAGTTTGGCAACTCGCTGTTCATCGCGGTGGTCGCCGGTCTGCTGACGTTGCTGATCGCCACTTTTGCCGCGTTCTCGATTTCGAGGTTGAAGACACGTGGTGGCAGCGTGGTGATGAATTTCGCGCTTGCGACCTACCTCATCCCGGCCGCGTTTCTCGCGGTGCCAATGTACAAGGTCATGGGGCAATACGGACTGCTCAATTTACAGTGGTCGCTGATTCTGGCAATGGTCACGCTGGCATCGCCGTATGCCATCTGGGTGCTCAAACAGGCAAGCGACAAGCTGCCTTACGAACTGGATGAGGCGGCGATCATGGATGGCGCCACACCCTTGCAAATTCTTCGTCTCGTCTACCTGCCGTTGATGAAGCCGTCGCTGGTGGCGATCGGCACGTACGCGCTGCTGCTGGCCTGGAACGAGTATCTCTATGCATTCCTGTTGTTGTCGAAGGATTCCGACGTCACGCTCGCGGTGGCACTCGGGCACTTCCTCAGCGCCGATGATTCCCCCTGGAACCTGCTGATGGCGACGGGGCTCGTCTACGCGCTGCCGCCGGCGGCAATCTACTACGCGTTCCGCAAATACATGGTGGGCGGGCTGACTGCGGGGGCTACCAAAGGATAATCATCCGCAAGGAGGATTCCCATGCGTCCTGTCCACACTGCACGCACAACATTCGCGACCACGGTCGCAATGGTCGCATCGGCTGCCGCACTGCTCGCAACCGGGGTGGCCACAGCGCAATCGCCACCGTGGCCCATTCCCGGCAAGACCATCCGGATCGTGCTGCCGTTTCCGGCGGGCGGTGCCGGTACCGACATGATGGCGCGCTTGGTAGGCAAGAAGCTGTCCGAAGACGTGGGCGTACCCGTGGTGGTCGACAACAAGCCGGGTGGCTCGACCATCATAGGCGCGCAGGAGGTGGCCAAGGCAACGCCCGATGGTCATACGCTGCTTTACACCATCGTCCTCACCCACACGCAGAACCCGCACCTGTTCGCGAAGTTGCCCTACGACCCCTTCAAGGACTTCACGCCGCTCTCACAAGTGGCACGCTCGGCCACAGTGCTTATCGCCAACAAGGATGCGCCATTCAATGACTTCAGGGGCATGCTCGCTTACGGCAAAGCCAACCCCGGCAAGTTGAATGTGGCGTCGTACAGCCCAGGCTCCACCGCGCATCTGAATGCGGAGATGCTGCGTGTCGCGTCTAGCGTTGAGATGGTGCATGTGCCTTACAAAGGCGTGGCGGACGCGCAAAAGGCTCTGATGGCCGGTGAGGTGCAGCTCTACTTCGACGGTACCGCCAGTGCCGTCACCGCGATCAAGGCGGGTACGGCCAAGGGCATGGCAACGGCCACCGACAAGCGAGTACCGGTACTGCCCGATCTGCCTACGATCGCGGAGCAAGGCGTTGCCGGTATCGACATCGTTGGCTGGCAGGGGTTCTTCGGACCGGGTGGCATGCATCCTGAGGTCGTCAAAAAAATCTCGGCCACACTGGCCAAGATCGTCAAAAGCGACGAAATCAGTAGTCTGATCCGCAGTCAGGGCAACGAACCGACGGGCTCCAGCAGTGAAGACTTTTTGAAAATTGTGCGTAACGATTACGAACGCTGGGGCGCGGTGATCAAGCGCACCGGCATCAAGCTGGAGCAGTAAACATGCATGATCTGGTGATTCGCGACGCGAAGATCGTGGACGGGTCGGGCGCGCCTGCGGTCTATGGCGACGTGGCAGTCGACGACGGGCGGATCGTGCAAGTCAATGGCAGCAAGGCCGCTGCAGGCAAGCGTGAAATCAACGCCAACGGCGCGCTGCTGACGCCGGGCTGGGTCGATGTACACACGCACTACGATGGTCAATGTACCTGGGACCCGTACCTCTCCCCGTCGTCGTGGCACGGCGTCACGACGGCGGTCATGGGCAATTGCGGTGTTGGTTTCGCCCCCGTGAAGCCGCAGATGCGCGAATGGCTGATCCAGCTGATGGAGGGTGTGGAGGACATCCCGAACGCGGCGCTGGCAGAAGGCATCAAGTGGCAGTGGGAAACCTTTCCCGAATACATGAATGCCCTGGAGAAGATGCCACGCGCTCTGGACATCGGCTGCCAGGTGCCGCATGGTGCGCTTCGGCCCTATGTCATGGGCGAGAACGGTGTTGAAAGCAATGACGCGACCCCCGAGGAGATCGAGGAGATGCGCCGCATCACCCGCGAGGCACTGCTTGCGGGGGCGCTCGGCTTTTCGACGTCGCGCACGCTGATTCATAAGGGGGCGGACGGCAAGTATGTCCCGGGCACCTTTGCACGGCTTGAGGAAGTGTTCGGCATCGGACGCGCCCTCGGCGACACCCATCGCGGTGTCTTTCAGATGACGTCGAACCACGTTGGGATGGATCAGGAAACCATCTGGATGCGCAAGCTGGCCGCTGAGACCGGACAGCCCGTGGCGTTCAATGTGCAACAAATCGATACTCACCCCGAGCTGTGGCGCACGCTTCTCACCCAGATTGAAGACGCGGGACGCGACGGCGTGCCGCTATTCGGTGCGTTCTGCGGCCGCCCGGTGGGCTTGTTGTTCTCCTGGGGCGGCACCTTCCATCCGTTCATCGCTCACCCGTCGTATCAGCCGCTGCGCAAGCTGCCCCCTGCGGAACGCTACCGCGCCCTGCTCGATCCTGCCGTACGGACAAGACTACTCTCGGAGCTACCCTACGGGCTGGACGAGTACACGCGGATGAAGGCAACTGCCTTTCACAAGATGTTCCGCCTTGGCCCACAACCGGACTACGAGCCCGACCCTTCAGGCAGCGCTGCTGCCGTCGCCGCGCGCGAAGGACGACCACCCAACGAGGTCGCCTACGACTGGATGCTGGAAGACGAGGGGCGGGCGATCATCTATTTCCCGGTATTCAACTACTCGTACGAGAAACTCTCACACACCGAGCAACTACTGCAACACCCACGCACCATGCTCTCGCTCGGCGATGGTGGTGCGCATTGCGGTTACATCTGTGATGCATCGCTGCCCACTTTCATGCTGACGCACTGGACGCGCGACCGCACGCGTGGCGACAAACTGCCGCTGGAACTGATTGTGCAGCGGCAAACCAGCAGTACGGCGGCGATCTACGGGCTCAATGACCGCGGTCTGATCAAGCCAGGCTATATCGCCGACCTCAACCTAATCGACTACGACCGTCTTTCACTCCATGCGCCGCACTTCATCGCCGATCTGCCGGCGGGTGGGCGCCGCATCGTGCAGGAAGCGGACGGCTATCTGGCCACCATCAAGGCCGGTCAGTCCATTTTTGAAAATGGGCGGCCAACAGGCAACCTGCCGGGCAAACTGATCCGGGGACCGCAACAGGTGTAGGCCGGGAGCCGGGCGGCAAGCGCCGAACACCGCGCGAGGTGCAGCGCCAGTCTGGCGCAAAAACCGTGAATCCCCTGCCAACCTTTGCTTAGAATCTGAGCAAACACCTACTTACTTCGTCCCTCCATCCCCATGTCCGTTTCCGCCGCTACCGCGTCTGATCGCGCGCAGATTCTTGCCGAGGCGCTTCCGTATATCCGCCAGTTCCACGACAAGACACTTGTCATCAAGTACGGCGGCAACGCCATGACCGACCCGTTGCTCAAAAAGAGCTTTGCGTTTGACGTGGTGATGTTGAAGCTGGTGGGCATGAACCCAGTGGTCGTGCACGGCGGTGGCCCGCAGATCAACGACATGCTCGACAAAACGGGCAAGAAGGGTAGCTTTATCCAGGGCATGCGTGTCACCGATGACGAGACGCTATACGTTGTTGAGGCGGTGCTCGGTGAGCTGAATCAGGAGATCGTCGGCCTCATCAATCAGGCAGGCGGCAAGGCCGTCGGCCTGAATGGTCAGGATGCCGGCTTTATCCGCGCGCGCAAGATGATGGTTGAGAGCGAGACCGAGAAGGGCAAGATGCTCGACATCGGTTTCGTTGGCGACATTTCGGATATCGATGCGACACTGATTCACCATCTCGACGCGGCCGATTTCATTCCCGTCGTCGCCCCGATCGGCGTTGGCGAAGATGGTCAGGCTTACAACATCAACGCCGATCTGGTGGCCAGCGAGCTGGCGCAAACGCTCAAGGCAGAAAAGTTGGTCATGATGACCAATACGGCAGGGGTGCTCGACAAGAGCGGCAAGCTGCTGACCGGGCTGACGCACGCGGCGATTGAAGCCCTGTTTGCTGATGGCACCATCAGCGGCGGCATGAAACCCAAGATTCAGGGGGCACTGGATGCTGTGTTGCACGGCGTGAAGGCGACGCACATCATTGACGGTCGCGTTGAACACGCGCTGCTGCTTGAAATCCTGACGTCGGAAGGCGTCGGCACGATGATCAGGGCGAACTGACCCAGACGTCTGCAGCAACGTCCGGCAACGGAAAAAGGGGAACGGCGATGGCAACCAAACCGGGTGAACGCAAGACGCAAATCCTGCAAACGCTCGCCGGCATGCTCGAGCAGCCGCAAGGTGAAAAGATCACAACCGCTGCACTCGCCGCCAAAGTCGGGGTGTCCGAAGCCGCGTTGTATCGTCATTTCGCCAGCAAGGCGCAGATGTTCGAAGCGTTGATCGAATTCATCGAGGAATCGGTCTTCACGCTTGTGAATCAGATCACGCAGGCCGAGCGGGACGGGCGCGCCCAGGCGCACCAGATGGTTGGCATGTTGCTCGGATTCGCTGAAAAGAATCCCGGAATGGTGCGCGTGCTGATCGGCGACGTGCTGGTCAACGAAGATCCTCGCCTGCAATCGCGGATCAATCAGCTGATTGACCGAATTGATGCTTCGCTAAAGCAAGCGTTGCAACTCCCCGGCGCCGGTGGCGCGCTACCCCCTGCCGTCAGCGCGGCTGCTGCGGCAGCGGCGCTCTCCGCGTTTGTGGTCGGGCGTTGGCACGCCTACGCCAAATCAGGTTTCAAGCGCCTGCCGCAAATTGACTGGGTACAGCAAGCCCACTTGTTCAGACTGTAGGAGCCGATCAGCCTTTCAGGCCGCCGGCAGTGAGCCCGCCTACAACGCGTTCCTGAAAGATCGCAATCACAATCGCCACCGGCACGATTGCGACGATCAGTGCTGCCGAAATGATCGGCCACGGGAAAGTAAACTCGCCCTGATAGAGCGTGATGCCCACGGGCAGCGTCCGCATGGCGGCATTCGAGTTGAGTGACAGCGCGAGCAGGAACTCGTCCCAGGCGTTGACAAACGCGAGGATCCCGGCAGTGAACACGCCCGGCGCGGACAACGGCAGCACGACTCGCCACAGCGTCTCGAATCGTGTACAGCCGTCAATCATGGCAGCGTTTTCCAGGTCACGCGGAATGCTCTGGAAGAAGCTCACCAGCACCAGCGTGCACACCGGCAGGTTCAGGACCACGTAGGGAAACACCAGCGCAAGGTAGCTGTTGAGCCAGCCCAACGCGCGCATGGTCTCAAAGATCGGCACCAGCAGCGTGATCAGCGGAAACATGGAAGACGCGATGATCGCGGTGAGGATCAGCTGCCGCCGCTTGAGATTGAGGCGTGCAATCGCATACGCGGCGAAGGCCGCCACCAGCAGAGAAACCACGGTTGCGAGCAGCGCGACGACGACGCTGTTTTTCATGAACACCTGAAACAGCGGTTGATCAACGGCCGCAGCAATGTAATTTCTCAAAGTCGGTTCGTGCGGAAAGTAGGTGATCGGCTTGCGGAACAATTCCGCTTCACTCTTGAGTGAAGTGAACAGAATCCAGACCGCCGGGAAGAAGCCGTTCAGAACGACGATCGTTGCGGCAATGAACCGAAGCCGCACCCCGCTCAACAGTCCGCCGCGATCATTCATCACGCGCTCTCCTGGCGACTGATATGGCGAAGATAGGCGGCGGTGAGAATCATTGACAGCACAAACATACCGACCGCCAGCGTCGAGCCGAAGCCCACGTCCAGATAGTCGATCGTCGTCTTGTGGATGTACATCGCGAGCGTCTCTGTGGCATTGCCGGGCCCGCCCTTGGTCATCGTGTACGGAATGTCGAACGTCTGCAACGCCGTGATGGTGCGGAAGATAAGCGCCACCACGATGGACGGCATCAACATCGGCACCGTGATTTGCCAGAACTGCTGCCAGCGGCTGGCGCCGTCAACCTCGGCCGCCTCGTACAGCGATTTCGGGATCATCTGCAAACCCGCGAGAAGGATCAGCGCCATAAACGATGAGGACTTCCAGATGATGGCGATGCAAATGGCCGCAAACGCCGACACAGGCGACAGCAACCACATGCGGGGCTCGCCCCCCATGCGCACCCAGACATCGTTGATGAAGCCGTACTCAGTGTGGAAGAACCACGCCCAGATTAGACCTGCGAACGCCAGTGGCAGCGCCCAAGGCAACAGCAGCGCCAGCCGCACCGGCCACTGTCGCTTGAAGGGCAGATTAGCCAGAAGCGCGAGTGCCAGACCAACCACCAGCGCGCCGGGTACAGTGATCAGCGTGATCAGAACGGTGTTCCATGTTGCATCCCAGAACGCGCCATCCTTGATCATGTCGGCATAGTTTTGCCAGCCAATCCACTTGCTGCCCTGCCCACCGGACAGGCGCATGTCGAAGAAGCTGTTGTAGAAGAGCTTGCCGATCGGATAAACCACGATCAGGGCGAGCAGCGCGAACGCTGGCGACAACAGGATGACGCCAAGCGTCCGTTCGCTGGGGTCGCGCAGCCGGTCAAGCCACGATTTCACGATGCCACGCCGCCCTGATTCGCCGCGCTAGCGCATCACGCGCCGCAGCTTGCCTTCAATGTCGTTGACTGCATCTGCCGGTTTGACCGTGCGTGCGAGCACGGCGTTCGTCGTCGTGCGAATCGCATCGGAGACCTCGCCATACCGGTCGGACATCGGGCGACCCTTGGCTGCTTGTACCACGGGAAGTGAATCACGGTAGTGCGGCAACTTCTTCAGCACGTCCGCATCAGCGTAGGTTTGCGCGAACACGGGCAACAACGAGCCTTCAATCGCGAGGAACTTCGCGGAATCCGGGGCGCTCATGTAGCGCACCAGCTTGGCCGACGCCGCTTTGTTTTTCGAGAATGCACTGACCGCCCACTGCCAACCACCGATGCAGGTGGCCGACTTTCCGCCAGTCATCGCTGGCAGCGGCAGCACGCCGACCTTGCCTTTCACGGTGGAGTCGGCCTGTGACTGCAGTTGATCCCACGCGAACCCCCAGTTGACCATTGCGACCAGATTGCCGGCCTTGAAGGCGTTCACCATGTCGGCCGGCCGCACCTCACCAATGTTCTTCTGCATCACGCCGCGATCAACCAGCGACAGCCACATTTCCAGGCCTTTCTGGGCGGCGGCCTTGTCCAGCGTCATGCGGCCGGTAGCGTCGTTAAACTCCTTGCCCTGGCTCCAGTAGGGCTTGAGGAACGTACACACCGCGCCTTCAATCGCTGCACCCGTCGTCGCAACACCGTTCACTGCCGGATTCTTTTCTCCGTCAAGCACCTTTTTGAGGCCGACCGCGAGCTCGTCCCATGTCCCGGGAGCCTTCACGCCGTACTTGTCTAGCAGATCCTTCCGGTAGTACAAAAACTGCGCGTCAGCAAAAGCCGGAAGTGCGACGATCTTGCCATCGACCACATTGGCCGCGCCATAGGCGGGCAAATAGGTACCCATGATGGTGTTGGCTTCGGCGCCAAGATAACCATTGAGAGGTTCCAGCCAGCCAGCGCGCGCATATTGCATCGGGTTGATGATGTCGATCATGTAGATGTCGATCGCAGCATCTTTGGCATTGAGTACGGTCGACAAATACTGCCGCTGCAACTCGGACGTGGCGCCACCGGTTTCTATTTCGATCTTGACACCCGGATTCTGCTTCTCGTAGTTGTCGAACAGCTTGCGCATCAGGTCGGGGCGCTGATTGGCGCCGCCCGAGAAGACACGCAATGTCTGCGCCGAGGTCACGCCAGTAGCCAGCAGGCCGAGTGCCACGCCAGCGATGATGCCGGTTCTCCAGAGTCGTTTCATGTAGTGGTTCCTCCTAGTATTACGAACGCAACGCAACGCCGTTGGTTGCGTCAAACAGGTGCAACTTGTCGAGTCGCAACCGCGCCTCAACGGTTTGTCCGGGTTGTGCGCTGACATCGGGACGAGTTCGGCAAACCACCTCCTGCTCGCCGATGCGCAACGTCACCAATGTTTCGGCACCCAACGGCTCAAGCACGACCACACTCGCCGCGACCGTGGCGGTAGCGTAGTTCTGCAAATCGCCCGCGATCGCGATATCTTCCGGCCGGATACCCAGCTCCACCGCCTGACCAACGCGTGCACGCGCGGCGCTTGACAGCGATTTCGGCAACACGATCTGGACCGTGCCGGCGTCAAACCGCTCGGCCCCGGCGGCGAGTGTGCCGCGCAGGAAGTTCATCGCTGGCGAGCCGGTGAAGCCAGCAACGAACTTCGCCGCTGGCCGATGGTATATCTCGTCTGGCGTGGCGTACTGCATGACTCGCCCGCCAGACAGCACGGCAATGCGATCGGCGAGCGTCATCGCTTCCACCTGATCATGGGTAACGTAGATGATCGTCTTGCCGAGTCGGGCGTGCAGCTTCTTGATTTCCGTTCGCATCTCGTTGCGCAGTTGCGCATCGAGATTCGACAGCGGCTCGTCAAACAGAAAGCACTTCGGGTTGCGCACAATCGAGCGCCCCATCGCCACGCGCTGACGCTGCCCGCCGGAGAGTTGTCGTGGCTTGCGTTCAAGCAGATGGTCGATGCGCAGTATCGCGGCAGCCTCTTTCACGCGCGCCTGAATATCTGCCTCAGGCGTTTTGCGCAAGCGCAGCCCGAACGCCATGTTTTCAAAGACACTTTTGTGCGGGTAGAGCGCATAGTCCTGAAACACCATCGCAATGTCGCGAGCGCGCGGCGGCAACTCATTCACTCTCGTGTCGCCGATCAGGATGTCGCCGCCGGTCGTGCTTTCCAGGCCGGCGATCATTCGCAGCAACGTCGACTTACCGCAGCCCGATGGGCCGACAAAAACAACGAACTCACCATCGCGGATGTCGAGATTGATGCCGTGGATAACCTCAACGTCACCAAAGCGCTTGACGATTTGCCTGATCTCTACGCCTGCCATCGCGGTTCCTCAGAGCTTCAATCCACAAATCGCCGCACCTGGCGTACGCGCTGTCCATAACTGCGCCAATGCTGACCATCGCGCTTTAGCGCATCGCCCCGCGCGCACACAGAGTGCGCTTTTGCGCTGCCGAACTCCGCGACCGCGACCACCGGGGTCGACCCTTCCAGCGGCCGCGTGGACTGCACGACCGGACCGATCGGAAGCGCAATGCCACTCTTGACGAACACCGGAATTCTCTCCAGATCGTAGTTCAGGCTAACGACTTCGCCGCCGTCAACATGCATACCGCTCCACAGCTCATACCATCCGCCGCTGTGCTCGGGCAGATAGCCTTCGACGTCACCGTCGCGGTTCAGCACAGGCATCACGAGCAAATGCGGGCCGCAGTAGAACTGCGTCTCGAAGGCGCGCGCCACGCGGTCGTCTGGGTGCATGAGCGCCATCGAGCGCATCACCGGAAGGCCGGTTTTCACGGCCAGGTCGCAGGCGCCGCGGAGATACGGCAGGAGCTTGTAGCGGGTTTCGAAGAACTCCCGCGCAATGCGTTCCACCTCGGCACCGAAGGCCCACGGTTCGCGTGCACCAATGCCATGAATACGAAAGTGCGACGCAAACACAGCCGCCTGCACCCAACGCAGGTACAGCGCCGGCTCCGGCTGCGTGGCGCCGTAAAAGCCGCCTACGTCGGTGGCATGAAATGGCGAGCCCGAGTGCCCGTGATTCATGCCCGCACGCAGGCTGGCGGCGAGGCCCTCCCAGTCGCTCTGCGGGTCGCCCCCCCATTGCAGCGGATGACGCTGTGAACCAATCCAGCCGGCACGCCCCCAGACGCAGGCGTCGTCGCCAAATGCGTCGCGTGACGCTTCGTAGACGCAGCGGTTGTAGAGATGCGAGTTGACGTTGTGAACGCGAGCTCCCGTATCACCATTGTGCGCGAGCGCATCGGCCGGGACCTGTTCGCCAAAATCACTTTTGATTGTGTCGACCCCCACCGCCCACAGCGCGCGGTGCGAATCACGCCACCATGCATAGGCGGCGGGATGAGTGAAGTCCACCAACCCCGATGGCGGCAGCGGCGTCAGCGTCGGCCCAAACGGCGTTGTTTTCTTGCCGGTGTCCCACTCAAACACCAACTCGCTGCCGTCAGTGCGTTTGAGAAAGTAACCTTGTTGTTGGTACGTTCGATATTCAGGGTGATTGACCGAGACCAGCGGATATTCCCAGCAACAAATTTTGTAGTCGAGCGCTTTGAGCTGGCGAATCACCCGCGCCGGTTCGGGATAGCGCGACGGATCAAAATTGAAGTGGAATCGCGTTGGCGTGTCCTGCCAGGCACGACCGTCGAAGGTAATGACATCCGCCGGGAAGCGCCGCTCGCGCACCTCGCTGGCCGTGGCCATGATGTCCGCTTCGTCGCGGTAGTAGGCGCGGCTGATCCAGGCGCCGAGCGACCAGAGCGGAACGTTTTCCGGTTGTCCGGTCAGGTGATGGTAACCCGCGATCACGCCGGCGGGCGTATCGGCCGCCAGCAAAAAGAGATCCAGTTCGGGTTCGTGCGTCACGATGACGTGACTCCGGTTCGACCACTGCGCGTAGCCAACGCCGTGCATCACGTCGACGGTGGTGTGCGCGAGAATGCCCCAGCAGCCATGGGGCGTGATGGCCCACGAAAACGGCGTGTTCTTGTAGGAGAGGTCGGTGTTGACGCCAAGCGCATCCTCAACTCGTGAGGCAACCAGTTGCCCGCGCTTGTTGAGCGCCGCCCCCTTTTCGCCCAAGCCATAGACGGGCGTGTCGGAGGCGAGCGAGAACGCTGCAACCGCGGCACGGTCAGTCAGGCCGAAGGCCGCGATCCGCGTCGCCTCTGCCGGTTTCGCCATGCCACGAAAGTGCTCGTCCGTGATGCTGGTCAACAGCGGTTTGCCGCGCCAGTTGAGGCTCAGCGATAGCGAATGTGTCTCGTCGCTGGAAAGCGTCAGCGTGCCGCGACCCGCGCTGACCCGCAGGTGCGACGGCCCTCGCTCGGTGCGTGCATCCAGACCGCCATCTGCCGACGTAACGATCAGCCCATAATCTGGCTTGGCGCGGGGATTCACGCGAAGCCGAAAGATGCCCGGCGCGAATGCGGTCAGCGACAGCGTGTACGTGTTGCCGTCCAAGCCGGTCGCCACGGCTTCCTGTGGCGATGCGTCGCTGGGCGACAGCGTTCGCAGGCGATCAAACTGGGTAAAGTCCATCGTGCCGCGCCCCGTTAGTATGCTGCGGCGGTGCCCGGCGCCGAGACGGTGGGCGGGTCACTCATCCGGGCATCCGATGCCATATCACGAATCCGTTGCACGCCGCTTCTGGCTGCGTTCATGAGCAGCCCGAGATCGCTCGCGTGCGACACAAAGTTGTAGCCCGCGTTGTACGCCCATGCGACCAATTCCGGCGTAGGCATCACCGTTCCAAGGGGGATGCCGGCGCGTCGACAGTAGCTGCCGACCTCCTCCATCAGCTCGCGCACCTGGCGATGCGTGACGTCGCCACCGTGCCCCAACGCGACCGACAAATCGCCCGGCCCGACGAAGAGCCCATCGATGCCGGGCGTACTACCAATCTGCATCGCTACGGACATGGCTTGGGGGGTCTCGAGCTGCGCAATCACGCACACTTCCTGATTGATCCGTTCGAAATAGTCGCTCACCGTGTTGTAGCGGCTGCCGCGATGCATGCGCGCGAAGCCGCGATCGCCAAACGGCGGGTAGCGGCAGGCGCGCGCGAGTGCCACCGCCTCGTCGACGTTGTTGACCATCGGGAAATAGAGCGACATGGCGCCCTGATCCAGCGCGAACTTGATCTGCGTTCGGTCATGCGACGCCATGCGCACCACGGTCGACGTGGACGTCGCAGCCGTGGCTTGCAGCAGCGCGTGCAGGTCGTGCGTGCTGGCGATCGAGTGCTCGATGTCGATCACCATGAAGTCGTAGCCGGCATTCGCCATCAACTCAGCAATTACCGGGGAGGCGGACATAAACCAGCCGCCCACGAGACGCTCCCGTTTCAGCAGGGCGCGTTTGAATGCGTTTTGCAGTGCCATGATTTAGGGAGAGGTTGGGTTCAGGTCAAAAGATGGTTGGCTCGGGTAACAGGTCCGCGCCCTGCAGGAAATCGAAGTCGGCGCCTTCGTCGGCCTGAGTCACGTGTTGCTGGTACAGCGCGGCGTAGCTGCGGCGATAGCGCGCACCGCTCCCAGCGTGGCCGTGTTCTGCCTGCCAGGCGGCGCGCCGACGTTCGAGTTCGTCTACGTCTACGGCCAGCGTGAGGCGGCGCGCGGCGACGTCAAGCGCGATCAGGTCGCCGTCACGCACGAGCGCGAGCGGGCCGCCCACTGCCGATTCGGGGCAAACGTGCAGCACGCAGGTGCCGTAGTGGGTGCCGCTCATGCGCGCGTCGGAAATGCGCACCATGTCGCGCACGCCCAGTTCGAGTAATTTCTTCGGAATGGGCAGATTACCCGCCTCCGGCATGCCTGGCGCGCCGACGGGGCCAACGTTCTTCAGCACCAGCACGGAGTCAGGCGTCACGTTCAGATCGGGCGCGTCAATGCGGGCCTGCATGTCCGCGAAATTTTCAAAGACGACTGCCGGGCCGGTGTGTTTGAGCAAATGGGGCGATGCTGCCGACGGTTTCATCACGGCGCCGCGCGGCGCCAGATTGCCCGTCACCACGGCGATCGCCTCTTTCGAGACCGGATTGTCCAGCGGACGGATGATGTCGGTATCGAATAGCTCTGCGTTGCTGATGACGTCGCCCAGCGTGCCACCGGTGACATTGCGGCAACTCGTGTCGAGATGCGCAGCAATCTGCTTGAGCAAGCCCGGCAGACCACCCGCAAAGAAGAAGTCCTCCATCAGCGCGGTGCCAGCGGGCATCAGGTTGGCGAGCACCGGAATTTCGCGGTTGTACTGCTCCCATGCCGCGAGCGGGAGCGTGATGCCCAGCCGCCCGGCCATTGCCGGCAAATGTACGCAGGCGTTGGTCGAGCCGCCGATCGCCAGCACGGTTTTGACTGCGTTGTGGAAGCTGGCTTCAGTGCAGATGTCGCGCGGTTTCAGGTCTTCGAGCACCATGGCAACGATGCGCTCGCCGGTCTGCGAGCACATGCGTGGGTGATGCGAATCCATGGCCGGAATCGAATGTGCGCCCGGTAGCGAAAAGCCAAGCACTTCCGCGACGGCCGTCATGGTGGTGGCGGTGCCAGCGGTGTTGCAGGTGCCGGGGCTTCGCGTCATGCAGCCTTCCAGGGCCCGCCAGTCGTCGTCGGGCAGCCGGCCGGCGCGGCGCTCGTTCCAGAACTTCATGGTGTGGGTGCCGGTGCCGACCTTTTGCCCCTTGAACGAAGCGTTCGACGATGCGCCAGCGGGGATGAAGATCGCGGGCAAGTTGCACGAGAACGCGCCCATCAGGAGCGCTGGTGTCGTCTTGTCGCAGCCGCCCATCAGCACCACACCGTCGACAGGATGCGAGCGGATCAACTCCTCGGTTTCCATCGCGAGGAAGTTGCGATACAGCATGGTGGTGGGTTTCACCCACACCTCACCGAGACTCATTGCCGGCAGTTCAATCGGCCAGCCACCCGCGCGCAACACGCCCTCACGCACCTTCTGCGCACGTTCGTGCAGGTGCGAGTGGCAGGTCGAAATATCGCTCCAGGTGTTGATGATGCCGATCACCGGGCGGCCCATGAAGTCGCTGCGGTTCCAGCCGGTCTGGGCCAGTCGCGCACGATGCGAGAACACGCGCATGGTGTCGCCAGCGAGCCAGCGTTGGCTGCGCAGTTGTTCGATGCGTTTTCCCATTGGCTTCGCGCGGGCGCTCCTCCACAAGCGAATTGCGAGAATAGCACAGGCGTCCCTGAAACATCTATATCATCTAGATCATCTATATGACCAATCCGGCCACTCAACCCCATCGCTACCGGGCCACGCTCGCGCTTGACGCCCGCGCCACGCTGGGCGAGTGCATCCGCTGGGACGAGCGGGAAAAGCTCATCTACTGGGTCGACATTCCCGGGCGCCTGATGCACCGCTACGACCCGGCGACAGGGCACGACGAAGCCGTGGCGCTGCCGCAGGAGATGGGCTGTTTTACGCTGACGGAGCGTGGCGATTTCGTCTGCGGCATGCGCTCCGGCTACGCGCGACTTGATCGCTTTGGTGGCGAGTTCACGCCGCTCGCCAGCCCCGACTACGACCCGAGCAAGGCACGCTTCAACGACGGCCGCTGCGACAGTGCCGGGCGGTTCTGGGCGGGCACGATGTGGGACCCGCGCGATCGCGCTGGCGGCAGGGTCTACCGTCTGCTGGCCGACGGCCGCTTCAGTGCCCATTGCAACCCGGTGGTGATCGCCAATGGCATCACCTTTTCGCCGGACGGCCGCCGCATGACCCTCTCCGACACGCCGAACCACGTGCTCTGGGCGTTCGACTACGACGCCGCCACCGGCACGCCGTCGAACCGCACCGTGCTGCGCCACTACGTTCCCGGTGGTGGGCGGCCGGACGGTGCCTGTGTTGATGCCGCGGGGAATATCTTTGTGGCCCTGATGGCCGGCGGTTGTGTCGAGAAGATTTCGCCCGCGGGCGAATTGCTCGCCGTGATCGAACTGCCCATTCCAAACATCACCTGCTGCACCTTTGCCGGTGACGACCTGCGCACGCTCTACATCACCACCGCCCGCGTCCGCATGACTGACGCCGAACTCGCGGCGCATCCCGAGGCGGGCGGCCTGTTCGCGTGGCGCTTGCCAGATGGCGATGCGCCGGGCATCATCGAACCACGTTTTGCCGGATGAGCACCATGCGACTTACCAATCTCTACCCTTCCCTGCGTGGCAAGCACGTGTTCATCACTGGCGGCGCCACCGGCATCGGCGCCACGCTGGTGCAAGCGTTCGTCGCACAAGGCGCGCTGGTCAGCTTTCTTGACATCGATGACACCGCCGCGCATGCCCTGCGTGAACGTCTGGAGGCCAGGGAGCGCCTGCGCTATTGGCACTGCGACGTGCGCGACGTCGCTGCCCTCCAGGCGACGATCGCCACCGCCGCCCGAGCTCAGGGCGAGCGCCTCGACGTGTACATCGGCAATGCGGCCAACGATGTGCGCCACAAGTTCGACGAGCTGACACCGGAGTACTGGGATAACAACCTGGCGATCAACCTGCGCCCGCAGGTGTTTGGGGCGCAGGCCGCCGCGCGCGCCATGCAGGCAGGGGGCACGGGAGGCGCGATCATCACGATGGGCAGCGTGAGCTGGATGCGCCGCCGCGCAGGGTTTGTCAGCTACACCACGAGCAAGGCCGGGATCCACGGCCTCACGCGCACGCTGGCGCAGGAGCTCGGGCCAAGTGGCATCCGTGTCAACTGCATCGTTCCCGGCGCCATCCGCACGGAAAAGCAAATGGCACAGGTCGTCACGCCCGCGCTGGAGCAGGAGTTCCTCGACCATCAGGCGATGAAGTACCGCCTGGATGCCGACGACGTTGCGGCGCTGGCGCTGTTTCTCGCCAGCGACGACGCGCGCGGTTGCGCGGGGCAGGCGTTCATTGTGGATGGTGGAATATCCTAGGGAAACGCCGAACAAGTCTCACGCGTACGCCGCATCGTCGGGTTTGGGCGATCTGTGAGCCAAAAATTTCTTACTGTAGCCCCGCTATGACTCCAATTTTTCGACTCACTGCACATCCCAATCCGACGTGCGACGTATCGCGCAGACTTGTTCGGCGTTTCCCTAGGCTTGTGTCGGCTGCACCCGTCGCCCCGTCGTCCGAGGTGAATCGCGTGCGCAGCCTGTGTCCCTCCAAGCCCGAGCAGCTCACGGGTCACCTTGGTGTCCACCGTTTTGTGGCGCTGACGCGCTGGGCCATACCCGCACTGCTCGCTACGTGCGCTGCCGTAGCGAGCACGCAAGCGCTGGCGTCCACCCCAGTCGCTGCGCCGCCGAAGTCCATCGCCATCCTCGCCGCAGCGGGCGATCAGTTTCAGTATGTCCGGCGCAAACCGGGGACGGCGTCGCGCATCGAGCCATTCATTCGCCGCTGGGCCACGATGCCGGGCAATGGCTTGAACCTCTGGGT
Source organism: Burkholderiales bacterium (assembly GCA_016790165.1). Taxonomy (GTDB): domain Bacteria; phylum Pseudomonadota; class Gammaproteobacteria; order Burkholderiales; family Casimicrobiaceae; genus Casimicrobium. The sequence continues at coordinate 30,874 of JAEUPL010000032.1, read as the reverse complement.
GCTGCGCGGGATGGATCGTGCGCTCTCGAGTCAGTTTCCAGACGCGGCACTCACGATGCTGACGCTCACGCCGACGGCGGAGGATCGCGCCGTGCTGCCACAGCAGCGCGAGGCGCACACGACGCGGCGCGTGATGGACTACCTGCTAGGCCTGCCGGAGCGCGCGCAGTGGGATCAAATTTTCGTCGTCACGCCCAAGTGGCTGATGGACGAGCACAAGGGCATGGGCTCGCGCCTGAGCGGCATCGGCTTGTTCGTGCAGCCAGTGCCGCGAAACCTTGACGAGGAGGACGAGCTCGAGGCTGAGGCGGCGGACGACGCGGTTCGCGATCTGACCACGCAGGAATTCAAGAAGCAGCGCAGTGCCACCTACGTTGCGCCGTTTTTCTACATGCAGGTGACGGTGCTCGACGGCAAAACACTGGCCGTGATCCGGCGCGAGGAACGCTACGACTTCCGCAAAATCATCAATTCGGAATCGACGGCGCTGGACGTTGAGGCGACGCTGACACCCAAACAACTCGCCGGCGAAATCGAGCGCTTTGTTGAGAGCGCGGCGCGGCGCATGATCGTCGACCGCCCTGGCACGATTGACGTGGGTCCGGTGCGCACGCTGCCGGCGCCCACGCGGTAGCGCTGCGAGCGTTTCGTTAACAGCTTTTTCGGCTCATCGACCGTTCTGCGGTCGCTAGCGCCCGATTAGTTGCCAAGTCGACTATTGCGCCAAATTCGATGCACTGACCGCCAACTGGTCGTTACAGCGAAAAAGCTGTATCGGCAGTCCGCCGCCGCGGCGCAACGCCCGGCGTTCAGACGGCGGCGTCGGCCAGATGCCGTTGCTGACGCGCGGGCGTGGCCTTGCGTTTGCCTGCAGTCGCGGCGTCGTCTGCCGCCGTCAGGCCGCGCGTCATGAATGACAGGCGGCCCTTGCTGCCGCTGCGCACGTAGTCCGCGACGATGGCGCACTGCGCGGCGTCGATGGCGACGCCGCCATCGGTGCTCAACCAACGGTAGACCAGATCGAACAGGCGCTCGAGCGCGATCTGGTGCGTCGCGCCCGTTTCGGCGTAGAGCCAGTCGGCCAACGCGAGAAAACGCGCAAACGCACTCACCGGCGCGTCCGCGAGCACCAGCGGCAATGTCTGCGTAAAGCGCCCCGAGTTGCCAATCAAGTCCCAAAACCGCGCGAAGCGGCTGATGCGTTGCACGTCGGCGAATGAAAGCTCGCTGTTGGCGAGAATGTTGTACGGCGGCTCCGGGTTGTAGCGCATCGCAAACGCCTCGGTGTGGCGAATGATCGGGGTGCCGCGCAGCCGCTTTAACACGCCCACCTGAATTTCGTGCGGCCCGAGGCGCGCGAGCGTGTCGAAGCCCTGGCCGAAACTCTCGAGCGTCTCGGACGGCAGTCCAGCGATCAAGTCCACATGCATGTGCGCGTGCGAATGTTCGTGCAGCCAGCGAATGTTTTCTTTCGCTTTGTCGTTGTTTTGCTTGCGCGAAATGTGGCCCTGTACGGTGGGGTTCCACGTCTGGATGCCGATCTCGAATTGCAGCGTGCCCGCAGGAAACTTGGCGATGGTGGCCTTGAGTTTCTCGGGCAAGTGATCGGGCACCAGTTCGAAGTGCGCGAAGCACGGGTCATCTGGGTGCGCGGTGATGCGCTCAAGGAAAAAATCGAGGATCGCGAGCGACGTCTTGACGTTGAGATTGAACGTGCGATCAACAAACTTGAAGGTGCGCGCACCACGCTCGTAGAGTTTCGCCATTTCGGCGAGAAAGCGCTCGGTGTTAAACGGCTCCGCCGTTTTATCAAGCGCCGACAAACAGAATTCGCACTTGAACGGACAACCGCGCGAGGCCTCGACGTAGAGGTGGCGACGCGCAATGTCCTCGTCGGTGTAGTACGCGTAGGGCATCGCGAGGTCATCAAGCTCGAACGCCTCGCCGACATGCACTTTCATCAGCGGCTGCGGCCCGCGCAGCAAGGCGCGCGCGAGCTTGTTGAACGTCACATCGCCCGGGCCGGTCACCACATAATCCGCCAACGCGTAGACGCGCTGTTCTGTGGTCTCAAAGCTCACCTCGGGCCCACCGATCACAATCTTGATCTGCGGCGCGACGGCTTTTAGCATCGCGATCAGCTTGGTCGTTTCTTCGACGTTCCAGATGTAGACGCCAAAGCCAATGACCTTCGGCGCGAGCGCCAGCATCTGTTCAACCAGCGTCTCGGTCTTGCTGCCGATGACGAACTCGACGATCTTCGACTCACGGCGCAGATCGTCGTCGAGGTTGGCGAACAGATAGCGCAGCCCGAGCGAGGCGTGCGCGTAGCGGGCGTTGAGGGTGGAGAGGATGAGTTGCGGCACCGGGCCATTTTATGGGCGCGGTGCCGCAGGTGGCTCACATCGGCGAAGCGCCGCGCGCCTTACTGTGAGGAAGGTGTGGACGGCACCACGTAGCCGCAGCGCTCCTGCATGAAGCCCACGACTTTCTTCGTGCTGTTGCGCGGCGAGTGGAACGTAATGTTGTTGCCCGCGGCCTGTGGCGAGAGGCCCAGTTGCAGGCGCGCAATGAACAGGCCATCGACCAGCGGATTCATCACGCCGTCACCGTCCACGTCATAGCAATTCGGGGGTGGCAAGGGGTCACCGCCCGCGCCGTCAAGCTGCACGATGATTTGCGCAGGCGTCACGCCCGAGGGCTGCGCGGTACAGGTCATCGTTGCGGATTTGAAGCCATTGCTGGACGGGCGGAATTGCACCAGCAACTGACCCGTGGTGCCGGGGGCGACGCTGAGTGGATCGGGCAAGCGCATGAAGTCGCCAGGGTTGGAACCACTCATCACGCAAGCATTCGCTGGGAAACCAATGTTCTGACTGTTCGTCGCGGGCGCGAACACGACCACCGGATAGGCATAACTCTGCGTATTCGCCGGAATGGTCGGAAAATGAATGAACGTCGGCGCATATGAATATTGCAGTGGCGGCGCAGATTGCGTCAAAGTCAGCGACGCAGCCGAAATCTCGGCGGTATCCATCTCGCAGTTGTCGACCACTTGCAGCGTCCACGTGCCGTTGAGGACGCTCGCCGTAGTCAGGCCGCTAAACGCTGCCAGAAAATTAGTAGGCGCCGGCGGGTTGACGGCCCCCGCGCCGCCGACCGGTGTCGTCGCATAGGTGCCTTCGAGGATCGGGACGGTCGAGGTGGAGTTGCTGGCGACCGTCCAGATGTTGTTCGTGGTGATCGCCGGATCCACAAAAGCATACGTACCCGACAAGTTTGCACTCGTGCCAACGCCGGTGGCGGTCGTCGCGCCAATACGCCCAAACAACGGGAAACTGATACCGGTCGGAGAGATCAGCGTCGCCGTGATGTCGCCGCCCCAGTAGTGAGGGGTACCGAAGGTCATGCTGACGCGGATGTCGGTCAGCGCGGACGACGTCAATCCGTTGGCGGCAAAAGTGATGTTGAGCGGTACGCCGGGGGCCGGACAGGAGGCGTTGGCAGTACCGTCGGGAATGCTGCCTACTCCGGAGCCTGTAAACGTAGCGGCGTGGGCAGCCATCGCAACGGCCATGGCACCGAGCGCCGCGATTCGCCGAGCGACCAAGGGAAATACTGTTGTGAGTCTCATGATTTTTCTTCGCTCATGGTGTGAAATCAGTTAACGACGCTACCTGCAGGAATCCACTTTTCCAGCTTTTTCTTGCCTTCAAAACGGACGAACAGCCAGCCGTATTCGGTGGTATCCCCATCGCGGGACGGGCGATAGTCGAGCAGCGTCACCGTGTCGCCCTTGATCAGGTACATCCCGGTACGGGCGCTGGGCATGGGTTGCTCGTGCAACCAGACTTTGCTCTCGCTGATTTTGGCGGTGGCGCTCGGCAAATTTTCGGGCGCGACGTTGCTCGGTGCCTCGCCGGCGATGATGCGGCTATCCGTGACTTTACCGCTATCAGACGGATAGATGGTGAGTTGATCGAGCGGCAGGTTCAGCCAGCGCAGCGCGTTTTGCTCACGAACCACGGCGGTGGAGAGCACGCCGTTGCGCACGCGGTACTCGGTGCTGGTCCATGCCGGTCCGTCGCGCTCCCACGAGATCACCGCTTGTCGTGAGGGTTCGAGGGTGGGGTTGCCGAGTATCGGTTTGAACCGTTTGAACTTGCGTTCGCTGGGGCTCCACAGGTGCAGCGCATAAGTCGTCATCGCTCCCGCGTAACCGCTGCCCGCGAGCACGGCCACGTCAAGGTAGCCGTCGTAGTTGAAATCTGCGGTCAGGGCAATGCCCGCCTTGCCCGCTTCCGCCTCTTCCAGCGTGTCGTCGAGCTTCTGCCACTTGCCGTCGCCGTAGTGAATCATCCACTGGTCAACCCGGCGCTCCATCACCACCCGCACGCCGGGCGCGGGGGTGAGCGTGATCGGTGACTTGTAGTGATGCTCGGCGTCGGCCGCGCCCACGTCAAGCGAAGCCAACTGCGCCAGAAGCGCGATCAGCGAAAGCGCCGCAGCGCGCAGGGTGCGATGCGTCATCATTGGGGCGGCGCGTTGTCCTTGAGGAATTTCGTCTCGGCGGCTCGACCCGCAAACTGCGAGAGTAAGGCGCGGTGCCGTGAGGTGGCGTCACCGCATTCGCGCGCCATCGCGGCGGCAAGGAATTTCTGGCGTGCCGCATCGGTGCCTTCTTCGCCTTCGAAGTGTTCGCAGCGTTCGCGTGCGTTCAGAAAAGCGCGCACCTCCACTGGCAGCGCGGCCTGCGGCCACTTGCCCTGCATCGGCGGCAACTGAGTGCGCACGTAGTTCATCTCGGGCGTGAAGTCGGGTGGCGCAACATCTTCCTGGCGCAGCCAACCGGTGGTTGCAACCTTGTCGTCGAGGTATTGCGCACGGGCAAACGCGGGTGTTTCGCGCAGCACGGCAACAGCATCCCATTTCACGACGTATGCGCGTTGTTTGGTGCTCTCGTGTGCCTCGCTATGAAAGTACGCTCGCTTGGCGCTCACTAGACGAATGCCCTGCCAGTCGGCCTTGTATTGCAGACGGTACTTGAGCTTGGCAAGGTCGGGGGCTGCATTTTTGCAGCCGGGTGGCATGGCGACATTCAACTGCACAATCGGCGTGTCACCATCGTAGGTCAGCCACAGTTCGCCGTAACTTGCGAAGTTGGCGTCTGCCGCGTTGGTCACCGCGATCTGATAGATCTCACCTTTGGGCAGGCCGTGGAAGTAGACCCGGCAGGTTTGGTCGAGTGTCACGAAGTAGCCCGTGACGCGCCCCTGATCGCGCGGGGCGACGGCGATTTTGAGTTCTGCGCCGTAGCCGCCGGAGACCAGACTGGATGCGCCCGCCCACGCGGAGGACACACCCGACGAGAGGGCGAGCACACCCACGCTGAGGAGACGACGAAAAGCAGGGGAGAGTGCGATCATGTCGGGGTAGAGGCCAATGCGAGAAAACGCGGGCGAGACGCCCGGAGGTCAGGGCGTCACCGTTCGGGAGGACCTTTGAGCAAAGTGAAGGCGAACGATGACGTCTTGACCCTCGGGCCGGTCGGCGCGCACGCGAGCGCCACTCGCCGACCGGGGCGGGATTACTTGCGGTTGCCGTCGTGCTTCTGGCGGGCAATGCGACGGCTCTGTTTGGCTTGCTCGCGCTTGATCGCTTGACGTTCGGCGCGGGTGACCTTGCCATCGGCCTTTGCCGCGGCTTTCATGCCGTCCACTTTGGCTTGCCCCGCTTTCAGTCGTGCAGCTTCGCGGTTGGAGAGTTGGCCGGTGGCTTGACCTTGCGCAATGCGAGCGTTCTGGTTGGCTTGCGTCTTGTCGATGTTGGGCGTGGGTTGCGCTGAAGCGGCAATGGCGGAAAGGCCGACCACGAGGGCGGTAGCGACTGAGGCGATGAGTTTCATGGAATGCTCCTGAGATTAAGTGATTATGAGTGACGATTGAACCAGTCAACGCAAACGTTGCCAAGGGAAAGACGAGGCGACGCAACCATCCGTGCCAGCGTGTAGCCCGACGACGTGTAATCATTTGTAAACCGGTGAACGGCTCGGACACGCCCGAACAAACTTTGAGCCAGCACGCACTGCTTGCCTTGCAGGAAGCGTAACGCCCGAGCTGATGCGACCGCATCGCATGACGATGCGACCCCATCTTCGCGGCGTGCGCTTAAACTCCGTTTCACGATGGATCAGGTATTACTCGTCGAGGATGACGTACCCACGCGCGAGTGGCTTGTGGCGTTGCTGACGTCCGCCGGCGAGCCGCAGCTCGCGCACGCCTGCGGCACCGTGCAGGAGGCGCTGGCCTGGCTGCGTGCCGGTCGGCCGGCCGATGTGGTGCTGACCGACCTGGGACTTCCGGATGGCAGTGGCCTGGAAGTGATTCGCGAGGCGTGTCGCACACCCGGCCGCGAGGTACTGGTGCTCTCCATTTTTGGCGACGAGAGCAATGTGCTCTCCGCAATCTACGCGGGCGCGGGAGGCTATCTGCTTAAGGATGGCAGTGTCGATTCCATCCGCGAGCATCTGCACTGTTTGCGCAGCGGTGGTTCGCCACTGTCGCCGCGCATTGCCCGCACACTCATCCGCCGCACGCGACAAGCGCCCGGCACAGAGACGTCGCCGACCACCGCGTTTCGGCCGCGTGACGACGCGACCAGCGCCGTGGCGCCGTCCGCGCCCGGCAGTCCGCTCTCTGAACGCGAGCTCGACGTGTTGACCGGCATCAGCAAGGGCTTTAGCTACGTTGAGGTCGCAACGGCGCTGGGAATTACTACCAACACCGTGCGCACGCATGTCCGCAAGATTTACGACAAACTGGCGGTCAACTCCCGTCTGGAAGCGCTCTACGAGTACAACCGTCGTATGGACGAACAGGGGCGCCCGCGGATTTGCTGAGCGCCGCCACTTCGTCGGGTGCGCCAACGCAAGCCGCAACGCGTCGAGCCGTCGTGGCGCTCCTGGCATGCTTCGTCGCAGTCATCTCGTTCATTCTGTGGGTACGCCTCGGTGACCACCGCGAAGTGACGGCGGCGCCCGCCATCGAGTTGCGCGAGACGGCAAGCGCTGAGGTCGGGCGCAGCTACCCCGCGTCGCCCCCGCACGCCGAAACCTTGCGCCCGGTACGCCTGCCAGATAACTGGGACGGCAGTCGGCCCGATTACTCCGGCTACGTCTGGTACCGCGCGGAGCTGCCCAATGCAGTGCACGGGTGGCAGCGCCCGACGGTGTATCTGCCCGTCGCGGCGATGAATGGCGAAGTCTGGATCGACACTGCGCGCGTGGGCGGTGCTGGACGCATGACGTTTCCCCTGTCGCGACATTTCTACACACCCCAGCTGATCGAAATACCTCGCGCGTTGATCAGGGCGGACGCCACGCAGTCGCTCTGGGTGCTGGTGGCCGGCCATCCCGGCTACCGCAGTGGCCTGGCGCCGGTGTGGATCGGTGAGCACGATGCACTGTACCCCGCGTGGCGCGAGCGGCGGTTCTGGCAGACCGAGGGCAACGCCGCTACGATCGTCATCAACCTCACGCTGGCAGTCTTCGTCCTTCTGATCGGGTGGCGTGATCGTGCGCATGGTGCCTACGTCTGGTTCGGTTTCGCGGCGGTGGTGTGGGCGCTGCGCAATCTCAATTACTGGGTCACCCACCCGGTCATTCCTGACCTGCTATTTGCCGAGCTTTGCGTCAGCGGCGCAGCGTGGTTTGTGGCTTTGTTTGGCATTTTTGCGATGCGCTTTTCCGAGGAATACCAACCCGGCTACGTTGGCCCGCGCTGGTTCCTTCCGGCCGCATTGGGTTACGCCGTAGTTGCCACGGGGTACTTTCTGCACGCGAGCGACTACGCGCGTGCCAACGCGGGATTTCTTGTGCTTGCCGCGATTGGCGTGGGCATTACCGTGTGGGGTCTGGTACGGCTGGTGCGGCTCGCCATCGCACGGCCGACCGGGGAGCTGGTCGCGGTGGCCTGCGGCGCACTCACCTACCTGTTGCTGCTGCTGAACGACTATCAGGTCGGCATCAACCGATCAAGTCAGGGTGAAATTTTCATGCGGCAGTATGCGGCCCTGCCGCTCTTTGTCGCCATCACGATCACACTGGCGCGGCGCTACATGGAAGCGCTGCAGCGCACGCGTGATCTCGCATCGTCCCTGCAGTCCGAAGTCGCGACGCAGCGAGCGCAACTGGAGCAGAGTTTCGCGCAGCTGCGCGAGGCCGAACGTGAACAAGCACGATCGCAGGAACGCACCCGCGTGATGGGCGACTTGCATGACGGGCTGGGCATGCATCTCGCCACCGCCTTGCGGCAGTCCCGAAGCGCTGCGCATACTGACCGGCTGCTCACCGAAACGCTGCAGGACTGCATGGATGAGTTGCGCATCGCCGTCGATTCGCTCGATGAGCATGAACGTGACCCGCTGTCGCTGCTGGGCACGCTGCGCTATCGCATGGCGCCGCGCTTTGAGTCGCTCGGGATGCGCCTCGACTGGCAAGTGGCCGACAATCTGGGCGAACCGCCCGCACTGGACCCGTCCGCTGCCCTCAATCTGCTGCGTTTGGTGCAGGAAGCATTGAGCAATGCGCTCAAACACAGCGGCGCATCGGTCGTCACACTCTCGCTGTCACGGCCACCGGCGGGGGTTCGGGTTGCGATTGCCGACAATGGGTGCGGCTTCGACCCAGCGACCGTAGCGCACGGTCACGGCATCGGCCAGATGCGAAGTCGTGCCGCACGACTGGGCGCGGTAATCGACTGGCAACGCACGGCCGATGGGATGGTGCTTTCCCTCACACTGCCACAGGTTCCCGTCACTCACTGATACATCTCCGAATGAGTCTTCGTACCCACCGCATCGTCTGCGCCTCGTTTTCCATGGTGTTCCTGACGGTTTCGTCGCCCGTCGGCGGCGCGCCGCTCGATGACTTGTTTCCGCCCAAACAAGGCACTTGTTGGGGCCGCGTATACGACGACGCCCACCTCGCGAAGTCGCCGGCACAACAAACCCGCGCCCTCTACATCAGCACAGTAGATCGCGGCAAGAATCTGGAAATTTCGGTGGACGACCTGGCTGAGCTTGAGGATCCGTCGCAACCTCGTACCGTCTCGCCGCAGGTGTACGCCGAGCTGCGTAGCGGCACGTTGCTCGCGAGCGACGTGACGTGCAGCGACGACGCCAGCGCGACGAGTTGCGTGAGCGAAATCGGTGTGAATCGCGGCGACCGGCCCTCGGCCATGCGCTTCACGCGTGTCGGCGCGCAGTTACAGGTCAACTTGCTGTCTGCGGCGTGGCCGCTACGCACCCTCGCGGATCAGATCTCGCGCGCTGACCAACGCAGCGCGCTGAGCTACGCCATGGGTGCCGATGATCGCGTGTTTCGCCTGGATCGACTTCCCGCGGCGCGCTGCGCGGAAGTGGAACGGCGCTACGCGGGCGCATTCACCGACACCCGGCTGCCGTCTGTGTTCTCTCGCCTGCGACAAGCCGCGTCTGCGCGCACGCCCGAGGCGCAGCGCCTGTGCTTGCGCAGCGTGGGCGCGCCCGCCACTGACGGCGGCAAACAGCCTGCGCTGCACTTGTTTCTGGACACCCAAAGATATGACTGGCCAGTCACGATTAATGAGTTCACGTTTCGTGTCACCCAGTCGCTTGGTGCATCACGTGCGATCAGCAGTTTGAGCTGCACCTCGCGCACCTATGCGTGGCGTTGCCAGTGGCGCGCGACCGATGATGACCGCGAACAAACGGCCAACCGCGCGCCGGAGCGCATCGCGCAACGCGACGAGGATGGGATGCTGCTGCGCGCGGCGGGCGGAGTGCTATTGCGTGGATTTTCCTGTTTGGCAGGCCAGTGCCTGCGCAATGCGCCCACGGACATCGCGCTGACGTGGGTGTCACCCAGCGCCTGCGAGGCGGCGAGTCGTTGAATCGAGGTACGACCAGGCGGCGGGGCAGCCGCGTGATAATGGGCGTTCTTTGCAGGGACGCCTGAATGGGGCGTTCCGGCGACCCCGGTCTTCTTTACCGCTACGCCCCATGAATTTTGACTTTACCCGCCCCTACCCCGGTGGCCGCTCGCCGTTGATGACGCGCAATGCGGTTGCCACCACCCATCCGCTGGCCGCGCAGGCCGGTTTGCAGATGATGCGCGCCGGCGGCAACGCCGTCGACGCCATCATCGCCACGGCAGCTGTGCTGACCGTGGTTGAGCCGTGCAGCAACGGTCTCGGCAGCGATCTCTTCGCGCTGATCTGGAGCCCGCAGGACAAGGCGCTGCATGGCCTCAATTCATCGGGTCGCTCGCCTCAGGCATGGACGCCGGATACCTTCAAGGGCATGGACAGCATGCCGATGCGCGGGTGGATGAGCGTGTCGGTGCCCGGTGCGATCGCCGGCTGGGTGGCATTGTCGAAGCGTTACGGCAAGTTGCCATTCGCCGACCTGCTCGCGCCCGCCATCGACATCGCCGAACGCGGCTACATGGTCACGCCGATCATCGCGAGCCAGTGGGCGCGGGCGGTGCCGATCCTGCAAAACCAGCCCGGTTACGCCGAGCACTTCATGCCGCATGGCCGCGCCCCATCGCCGTGCGAGCTGTTCCGCAACCCGGCGCAAGCTGAGGCGTTGCGACTGATTGCCGAAAGCGAAGGCGAATCGTTCTATCGTGGGCAACTCGCCGCGCGCATCGTGGCGCACGCCAAGGCGCACGGTGGCCTGATGTCAGGCATTGATCTCGCCGCGCACACGGCCGACTGGGTCGAGCCGATCCGGATGAGCTATCGCGGCTACGAAGTCGCCGAGATCCCGCCGAACGGCCAGGGCATCGCGGCGCTGATGGCGCTGGGCATGCTCGAAGACTTCGACCTCAAGTCGCTCGGACCGGCGCACCCGGACTACTGGCACCTCTCGATTGAGGCGATGAAGCTCGCGTTCCGTGACGTGCACGCCCAGGTGGCGGACCCGGAGTACATGAATGTGTCGGCAAGCGCGATGCTTGACCGTGACTTCCTGCGCAGTCGTGCCAGGTTGATTGACCTGAAGCGTGCGCAGAATTTTTCGCCCAGCACCGAGCTGCGTGGTGGAACCGTGTACCTGAACGCTGCCGACGGGAACGGTTTGATGGTGTCACTGATCCAGTCCAACTACTACGGCTTCGGCTCGGGCGTGGTGGTGGACGGCATCTCACTGCAGAACCGCGCCTACGGCTTCACGCTGGACCCGGCGCATCCCAACTGCGTCGCCGGCGGCAAGCGACCGTTCCATACCATCATCCCCGGCTTCATCTTGAAAGACGGCCAGCCGCAGAGCGCGTTTGGCGTGATGGGTGGCCACATGCAGCCGCAGGGCCATCTGCAGACGGCCATCCGCATGATCGACTTCGGCGAGAACCCGCAGGCGGCGCTCGATGGGCCGCGCTTCCGCGCCGAACTGGGGCTGGAAGTGGACCTCGAACCGTGGACACCCGCCGACGTGCGCAGTGAGCTCGCCGCGCGAGGCCACAAGTTGAAAGAGAACAAGGACAGTTACATGGACTTCGGCTCCGGGCAGATCATCTGGAAGACGCCCGATGGCTATATCACCGGCAGCGACCCGCGGCGTGATGGCTGCGCGGTGGGGTTTTAACGAGCTCGTGCGGTGGGTGTGCGCCGTCGATGGATACGGTTAACAGCTTTTCTGCACAAACCACCATCCGGTGGTCGCTCGGAGCGTTTTATTATTATGTCGACATCAGTGAAAAGCCTGCGGTAACGACTGTATAGTGGTCGTTACCGCCGAAAAGCCATTCCAAAAGAAAATCGCAGTTTGGCGCAGTCGTGTTGACTCAACTCGCCCAGTTTTCCACCGCCAAGCCCTCCACCCGGCGAAATTCACGTTCGTTGTTGGTCACCAGTACCCAGCCTTCAGCGCGAGCATGCGCCGCGATCCACAGATCGTTGTTGCCAATGGTTTGCCCGGCGCGCTCCAACGCACTGCGAATCTCGCCGTAATGACGACCCGCCGCCTCCGTGAGCGGCATCACCTGGATCACCGCCACCAACTGTTGCAACGTGGCCAGCGACCTGTCGCGCGCTTGGCTCTTTTCAGCCCCGTGCCGCAGCTCGCCCATCGTGATCACTGACATCGCCAGCGCATCGGCCGCGTGCGCCGCAAACCGCACGCGAACAGCCGGAGGATTGTGCTTCGCGATGTAGATGCAAATGTTCGTGTCGAGCACGTAGCGAACAGCCACCTAAAGCCCCTCGCGCACCTGCGGCGGCGTATCCGCGCGGCCCTCGCTCATGAAGTCCTGGGGCAGCTCCGTCAGCTCCGCCAACGCATCAAAAATCACCGCGCCCGTCGCCGGCCGCTCGCGCAAAATGATGTCGTTCCCCTGCCGGAAAATCTCGACACGATCCGTGTTGAACCGAAACTCCTTCGGCAAACGCACTGCCTGGCTGTTACCAGATTGAAAGATGCGGGCGATGGTCATGGTGGGCTCCTTGGGTAGGATATACGGCGAGTATATACGCGACATCCGCCAGCTATAACTGCGGAAGATTCGCCTACTACGAATCCCACTTGGGAAAAAACGTTTTCAACCGTTCAACGGTGTGCCGCCACTTCGCCGCAGTTGGCTGGCAAACGGTGTTTTGATTCCCGAACAGGCCGACTTCGTTTACAGCCTTAGATTCGTCCACGGTATCAAGCCACTGCACGCGAACGATGTATTCGCTCAACTCTTCATCGTTCATCTTCGGCGAGTATTGACCGGCGTGCTTTAGCTCTGGCAAAACCGGCCGCAAGCCCTCCGGCGCTTCATGCATGAACTCTGCCACCGGCATCATCCGCTCCAATACTCGCCCGACGCCGACATAGCCTGTACCCGGAATCTTCACCCACACCCGATCGCCGGGGTTTAACAAGCCAAGCGTTCGGCTATACCAACTTCCATCGCCAGCGCTGATGTAGCCAAACTTTCGCGCGTCGTCCCACGAACGACGCTCGGCTGGTCCGAACGACGCATAAAACTCGCCGTTCCAAGGCTCTGTCTCGCCCGAACGCGCGGGGCTCGCCGACGCATTCCCCTGGGTCTCGATGGGGTCGATCATCCATGCGCGGCTCAAAAGTTGGTCCGCGCCGTTTTGAAACACCTGAAAAAACACCGCGTTGATCGCGATGTCCTTCTCGTTCAGATACCTGATGATCCGCTCGGTCACGGCGTCAAGCTCCGCCGCCACAATCACGATTTCATGCGACAGATTCAGCGTTTCTTCGTCCAGCTCCAAACCAAATTTCTGCTTGAACGCCAAATTCAAATTTGCGCCAGGGGCGAAGCGCTGAAAAATCTGCGCGATGTGCACCGCTTGCAAGCCCTCCACCCAGCTCGCGTAGTCCAGCGCCTGCGCGACGATTTCTCTCGGCGTCTTATCGCGCTTCAGCTCAATCAACACCAACGAACCATCCGGCGCCAGCGCCAATAAGTCGATGACGCCGCCGAACGAAGTGCGCTCCTGCCGCCCGATCAACATCCACTCGCTCGACAAAATGCGCGGATCGCGCACGATCATGTCTTCGAGCATCTGCTCGCTCGCCAAGCGGCTTGTTGCCAGCGGAGCAGGCATGTCGCCGACCTTCCAGATTGCATGTTGAATCGCCATCGTTGTGATTCCTACTGTTGATTGCGCGGTGCTTGCTTCAACGATGCATAGACCTTATGCAGCAAATGTTCCACCGCAAGTTTTCGGAACTCACCATCCGCCATGAGTTTGCCAAAAATCTCTTCGTTGCCCTCCATCCGATCAATGACGAGCCCCTCGAACGCCTTCTCGAAAACGTAGCGGAAATCGTCTTTTGAGTTCGTCGCCGCCGCCTTCTGCAAAGTCTCGCTTTCCTCGGCTTCTTCCTGAATTTGATCGAAGAACAGCTGGTCGGCTTGCGTGAAATTAGTCCCGAAGCGTTCGTTGAGAATATCGATCAATTCCGACAGTCGAATGTCTTGATCCTCTTGTCCCGTGCCGACGTCAGACGGGCCTTTCAGCGGCTGCGACGAGCCCTGCGATAGATCAATCTGTCCTTCGCTGATCTTTTGCAGCCGGTAGTATTGAAGTTCAATTTCGTCTTCGAGATGCGGGTTTGGTCCACTCTCCCGTCTCGGAAGCTTTGTGAGCAAAAAGCGCAGGTAGGTGTAGAGCTGCTCAAGGTCTGAGTCCTGATACGGAATCACCTGCGACAAGAACCCGTACATGCTGCGGAAATTGACGAACAACGCCTTGTTCTCTTCGCGATCCGCTTCGTCGCGTTCCTTGAAGCGCTCCACCGCCTGATCCAGTATCCCGTTCATCTGCGCGTGGTCGTGCACGGTTTCTTTGCGGCGCGGCTTGAAGTACACGGCGCAAAACGCCTTGACCTCTTCCTCAAAGATCAAACCTGTTTCCTCAATCTGATGGTGCAGGCGATAGAGGTGTTGCGCGTCCGTCAACGGCTCTGCGGGCGTGTCTTCGTAATACGGCTTGAACGCCTTAAAAATTTCTTCCGGCTTGTTGCGGAAATCCAGAATGAACGTGTCTTCCTTGCCCGCGCAGGTGCGATTCAGGCGCGACAGCGTTTGCACCGCGTGCAAGCCCGTGAGTTTTTTATCCACATACATCGTATGCAGCAGCGGTTGGTCAAACCCGGTTTGATACTTCTCCGCCACCAGCAGCACTTGATATTCCGGGCTGTCGAATTTTTCCGGCAGCTCGCTTTCTTTGATGCCGCCGTTCATCGCCACTTCGGTCCAGTTCTTTCCCGGCGCATCCGGGTCTTCCACGATGCCTGAGAACGCCACCAGCGTGCGCACATCGGTGTACCCCTGGTCCGCGATGTACTTATCAAACGCGAGCTTGTAGCGCACCGCGTGCAAACGCGAATCCGTCACTACCATCGCTTTCGCGCGCCCGCCAATCTTGTGCTTCACGTGCGCCCGAAAGTGCTCCACCATCACTTCCGTCTTGGCGGCCAGATTGTGCGGATGCAGCGTTAGCATGCGTGCGAGCGCGCGCGCCGCCTTCTTGCGCTCAACGTGAACGTCATCATTCGTGGCCTGAACGATGCGGAAGTACGCTTCATAAGTGATGTAGTTCCGCAGCACGTCAAGGATAAAGCGCTCCTCGATGGCCTGACGCATCGTGTACAGATGAAATGGCGATTCGCCGTTGGCCCCCGGCTCGTCAAACACCTTCTTGGTTTTGAATTTCGGCGTTGCGGTAAACGCGAAGAAACTCAGATTGGGCTGCTTGCCACGCCGCATCATCTCGCGCACCACGCCTTCGAGTCGGTCGGCGTTGTCGTCGCCCTCGCTGTGCTCCGCTGCGTACGCGGCGGCCTCTTCTTGAATTCGGTCCGCGCTCAATACGCCTTTAAGCTCCATCGCACTTTCGCCCGATTGCGAGCTGTGCGCCTCGTCCACGATCACGGCGAACCGCTTGCCCTTCGTTGAGATCGTGACGCCCCACTGCGTTTCCTCGCGCAGCTTGTCCAGCGTCTCGGCGATGAACGGAAACTTTTGCAGCGTCGTGATGATGATCGGCGTACCCGTCGCCAGCGCCTGCACCAGTTGCCGCGTGTCCTCGTCGATCTTCTGCACCACGCCTTGTTTGTGGTCGAACTGATAAATCGTGTTTTGCAGTTGCTGATCGAGAATGCGCCGATCCGTCACCACAATCACCGAGTCAAACACCTTTTTGTCCGCCGCGTCATGCAGACTCGAAAGATGATGCGCCAGCCACGCGATGGAGTTTGATTTTCCCGAGCCCGCCGAATGCTGAATGAGGTAATTCCGTCCCGGCCCATTCGCCTTCGCGTGGTCGATCAACCCACGTACGCAATCAAGCTGGTGGTAGCGCGGAAAGATCATCGTTTCTTTGGTGATCTTGCGAATGCCCTCATCCGTCAGGATGCGCTTTTCTTCAACCTGCAAGTGCATGAAGCGCCCGAGAATATCGAGCAGGCTATCGCGCTGCCACACCTCGCGCCACAGATACGCCGTGCGATACCCGCCGTCGGCCGCGGGTGGGTTGCCTGCATGGCCGTCGTTGCCCAGGTTGAATGGCAGGAAATGCGTTTTGTCCCCGCTCAACCGCGTGGTCATCTGCACCTGATCTTGATCTACCGCGAAGTGCACCAGCGCCCGCTTGGTGAACTCGAACAGCAGCTCGCGATGGTCGCGATCCTTCTTGTACTGGCGCTTGGCG
Source organism: Burkholderiales bacterium (assembly GCA_016790165.1). Lineage (GTDB taxonomy): Bacteria > Pseudomonadota > Gammaproteobacteria > Burkholderiales > Casimicrobiaceae > Casimicrobium. Next base: position 14,660 of record JAEUPL010000032.1, on the reverse strand, counting down.
TCCTCAACGGTTTGCCCCGACAGTGGATTTTTCAGCTCGGCCGTGACGATGGGTAGCCCATTGAGGAACAAAACCAGATCGAGTGACTTTGAATGCTCTGCCCCGTAATAAAGCTGCCGCGTGACCGAGAGCACGTTCTTGCCGTAGAGCGCCAACGTGTCCGGGTTCATCTGGTTGTTGGGTGCGAATACGGCCACTCGCAGCTTTTTGCCATAGCACTTGAAGCCCTGCCGCAGCACTTTCAACATGCCCTTGGTGTTCAGCTCTTTCACCAGGTGATCGAGCACCACCTTGCCCGTATCCGCGCCGTGAATCGCCGCAAGGCTTTTCCACGTTTTCTCCTGTGTGGTCTCGATGAAACCCAACACAAGCGCTGGATCAAGCGCGTGCGCCTTGTCGTAGCGATCCTTGGCAACGCCGTTGCGGTAGTCGACGAACGCATAGCCACCGTCTGTTGTCAGGTGGTCAATGATCGCGTCTTCGAGGCGTGCTTCGGTGTGCTTTTTCATGGCATGCGCTTACGCGGGAATGTTGACGTTGCGGACGTCTATCTTGCCGGTCGTCGCGGCAGCGATCAAAGCGGCGCGGTATTCGGATAGGCGCTCTAAGACTTCAACTACTTTTGCCGTCATGCTGGCCAACTTGGCTGTTGCGCTTTGCAAGTGCTGTGCAATCTGCGTCTGCTCGTCCATAGGTGGAAACGGGACTGATAGCGCTTTGATTATGTCGGTGTTGAGATTCGGCTGCCCGCCACCTTGCTTCATTCTTTCCCGTAGATTTTCAGTCTGCGACTCAAGAAAGTAGTACACAAATATCTTCTCGACGTTGTCGGCGAGATCCTCGAAGGCAACGACTCCGTCATTTGCGCATCCCGTGAGGGCAAGAATCTTGGGGACGCCTAACGTCGCACCACTGTTGGTGACGACCAATGAGCCCGAGGTCATCACCCGGCTGTTAGACGCGCCTTCCTCTGTCAACATGGACTCAGTGGACTGAAGATAAATTTGTTCGTCCTTCGTGATCTCACCAACAGTAATCCAAGGCATATATTCGCCGTGAAAGTAGGTAGGGTCACCCGCCGGACGAGGTGACGCGCCCCGGACAACACGCGCAAAGTAGCTTATTTTTTTCACTTCCCAGTGCTGCGGCACTTGACCGAGCCACGGGATGCCGGAGTCGCGCATGGCGGCGGCGGGGTTGAGCCCTTGCGTCACGGCCTGGGTGATGACCGCGAGGCGCTTTTCCCTGAGCCTTTCCAGTAACTCCTTCTTTCGCGCAATCAGCGCGTCAATCTGCCCCGTCTTCCAGTCCAGAAACGCGGCGATTTTTTCTTGCTCAGGTGCTGAGGGGCGTGGGCAGGGAATCGTTGCAATCATTTCGAGGTTTAGCCCGTCCCGGGCATCGTCACTCGCTAGGCCACGTATGTTCCGGTACTGCGATACAAGCCACCAATACATGAACTTCGGATGGTCAATCTCAAAAACAACGGCTGCCATCGATTGGTTGCATGTCGTCTTGAACGCCGTGATAGCAGCCATGCCTTTCGTTTTTCCCTGGCCAGCAAGCGCGATAATGATGGCGTTAGCAGGAACCCATCTCGCACTGCTTTCTGAAAGCGCCTCCTCAGTGATGAAAGTTGTAGGCACTCTTATGGTGCCCTGATTAACCTCTCCCGAGTTGAGCCAAGGAATTGTCCCGTCAGTCCAGTAAAGACTATTTGACTTGTCCGGCGTTCCGCCGGAATATCGTTTCGCAATCAAGCGAATGTTGACGCTGCACCAAGTTGACGGGATTTCACCGAGCCACGCGTGTCTCGCGGTGTAGAGCTCCGGATACGTGGCAAATCTGGTCAAGCGACCTCCCGTAGCATGGCCACGATTTCTGTCTCCAAGGCGGCGATGTCTCGCTCAATTTCCTCTAGCGCACGCGGCGGTTCGTACTCGTAGAAATGCCGATTGAACGGAATTTCGTAGCCCACTTTGATTTTGCTGTGGTCGATCCATGCGTCGGGGCGATACGGCAGCACTTCGGCTTTCAGGTAGTCCTCGCAGTGTTCCTTTACGAGCATGAGAAGTGCTGTGACGTCGACCTTGCCTTTGTTTTTCTTCCCCTCGTAGTCAAGGGGCAACGGTAACTCGGTGCCCGGCGGGAACGGCACGTTCTCCGTGTCGCGCAGGTCCGCATCGGGCTCCGCGTTGCCTTTCTTGTCACGACATATTTCCGCGCTTGGATCGCGGTCGGCAAGGCCGCCGGGTGCTAGCAGCGCGCTTTTGAGCGCACCTTCGAGGTCGATGCCCGCCGCCTTGAATGCGTCTGTGAGTTTCTTCTCGAATGCTGCGCGGTCTTTGATCAGTTGCCCGTCAACAAATGCGGGCTTCATGCCATCGAGCACATCGAGGATGGCGGCCTGCGCGGCTTTGCCTTCGAGCGTTTCCTGAATGATTTTTGCTTTGTCTTTGCGTTTGCGCGAAATGGCGAGGTCGATGAACGTGGAGGACTTCTTGAACCGTTCGATGCGTTCGTCGTTTACCGCGAAGTTGAGCCGCAGCGGGCGCTCGACGGTGATCTTGAGATAGCCGAAATCCTGATTGTCGAAAATTTTGCTCACGAACAGGCTTTTGGTCTGATCGCGCTTTGCGTCTACGTTGGTCTGAATGTCGCCGACGGTCATGCGCACGTCGTGCTGAAAATCACCGTAGAGCTTCGCCAGCACTTCAATATGGTTCGGCGCGCCCTCAGTACCGTCGCCAATGTATTTGCGCTTGTTGCCCAGGCTCTTTTTCATCTTCCACGCGAAGTCGGTGCCGTTGATGAGCTGCACTTTGCCTGCGCGTTTGGCGGGCTTGCGGTTGGTGACGATCCAGACGTAAGTGGAAATGCCGGTGTTGTAGAAGAGCTGATCGGGCAGGCCGATCACCGCCTCAAGCATGTCGTTTTCGATGATCCAGCGGCGGATGTTGCTCTCGCCGCTGCCCGCGTCGCCCGTGAAGAGCGGCGAACCGTTGAACACGACGCCGATGCGGGAGCCCTCGCCTGCGTTTTCGCCCTTTGCGCTTTTGTTACCTGGCGTTGGTGCAGGTTCCATCTTGGAAATCATGTGCAGCAGGAACAGAAGCGCGCCGTCGTTGATGCGCGGAAGACCAGGACCGAAGCGCCCGTTGAAGCCAAATTCATTGTGCTCGCGCGTGACGTGATCCTTCTCGGGCTTCCACTCCACTCCAAACGGCGGATTCGCTAGCATGTAGTGAAATTTTTCGTCCGGGTGGCCGTCGCCGTCGACGAAACCTTCTTTGCTTTTGCCCGTGCCAAGGGTGTCGCCAAAGATGATGTTCTTGACGTCTTCACCCTTGATCATCAGGTCCGAGCCGCAAATCGCGTACGACTCGGGGTTGTACTCCTGCCCGAATAACTCAAGGTTGGCGCTCGGGTTGAGGCCCGCGTCTGGGTCAACGATGAGCTTTTCAGCCTCGGACAGCATGCCGCCGGTGCCCGCCGTCGGGTCGTAGATCTTGATGACCTTGCCTTCTTTGTAGACCAGATCGTCATAAGTAAAGAGCAGTGTGACCATGAGTTTGATCACTTCGCGCGGCGTGAAATGGTCGCCCGCCTCTTCGTTCGCCTGCTCGTTGAAACGGCGGACGAGGTCTTCAAACACATAGCCCATCGCGATGTTGGGGATGGTGTCCGGGTGCAGGTCGACGGCGGCGACTTGCTGTACGACCTCGAAAAGGCGATTGGCCTCTTCAAGCTTGTCGATTTCTTCTTCGAACTTGAATTTCTCGATGATCTTGCGCGCGCGTGAGGAAAAACCGCCGATGTAATTTCTGAGGTTGGTCGCGAGTTTGTCCGGGTCGCCGAGCAGTTTTGCGAACGTGAATTCGCTGATGTTGTGAAAGGTCAGGTCAAACCTGCGATTGATCATTTTCTCAATCGTCTCGGCGTCGTACTTGCCCTCTGCCTTGAGCTTTTTGTGCAAGGCAATGACCTGATCCTTGGTGCCCTCCAGCACGCAATCGAGCCGGCGCAATACGGTAAGCGGGATCATGACGCGACGGTACTGCGGCGGGCGGTAAGGGCCGCGCAACAAGTTGGCGATGTTCCAGATGACATCGCCGTGATGTTTGAAGGCGTCAGTGTTGTTCATTTGTCCAGATACTTTGAGTCGACTACGGGCGGCGAGTGGCAGGCGTGCTCGCCAGCGGGTAGGGTCGAAGTGAGGTGAAGTTTTAACTGGTTTTGAACCCGCTTGGGGACGCGTTCGGCATTCTCGTTACGATTGCAACAATGCGGTCAATCCCGCCAACACCAACGATCCAGGTTCGCAACGCATGCTTCAACAGCAAGTCTCCACCCGCATCGCAGACCCTGCCAGCGTCGATGCGGCCATTGAAAGCCGCTTCTCCGCGCGCGCTTTCCTGCCCACCCCGGTGCCGCGCGAGACTATCGCTGACCTTCTGCGCGTCGCCGCCCGCGCGCCGAGCGGCACCAACACGCAGCCGTGGCATGTTTACGTGGTCGGGGGCGAACCGCGTCATCGCATCGAGCGCGAAGTCTGCGCAGCGCATGACGCGATCCGCGCCAATCCGGCGCTCGCTGGCGAGTACCGCGAGAGCTACGACTACTACCCCGAGCAATGGGTGTCGCCCTATATCGACCGTCGCCGTGAGAATGGCTGGGGACTCTACGGGCTGCTGGGTATCACGAAGGGCGACAAGGATGCGATGCACGCCCAGCACCAGCGCAATTTCAGATTCTTTGATGCGCCGGTGGGCCTCTTCTTCACCATCGACCGCGTGATGGGGCGCGGCAGCCTGGTTGATTGCGGCATGTTTATCCAGAACGTGATGATCGCCGCCCGTGCCCGAGGCCTTCACACCTGCCCGCAAGCCGCGTGGAATGGATTCGCCAGGATCATCGCGCCGATCATCGGCATGGATGACGGCGAGCTGATGGTGTGCGGCATGTCGCTCGGCTACGCCGATGAGTCAGCGACCGTGAACACCTTTCACACGCCGCGCGTGGCGGTGGAGGAATTTACGCGCTGGGTGGGGTGAACGCGCGCGTGTCGTCAGAACGCCACCTCGTCTGCCGCTGCCACCCGATTGCGGCGGCCCGGATATTCCAGCCACTTCATCGTCACGTTCAGATCGCGCACGATCGTGCGAGCGTCAATCACCGTGCCGTCGCCAGGATCAAGATCGGAGGTGGTGTGCGCATCGCCGACGAGCGTGAGGTCGTAACCACGCTCCAGTGCGCCGTAGGCCGTAGCACGGATGCACCAATTGCTCTGCGCCCCCGCGAGCACGATGTGCGTGGCGCCCAGCCGCGCGAGCAGATCGTCAACGCCGGTCTGCTCGAACGCTGAGTTGAACTGTTTGTAGACGCGCGCTTCGCCCGCCTCGGGCAGCAGCTCCGGCACCCATTGCCAGGCGTCGCTGTCGCGCGGCAGCTCGTTGTTCTGATGCTGAACCCAAATCAGGGGCACCCGCGCCGCGCGGGCGCGCTCCACCGTGTGTGCGACATGGGCAACCGTCTGCGCTGCGTTTTGGCACTGCCGCATCACGCCCACCTGCACGTCGACGATCATCAGGACAGTTTGGTTGCCAGGTCGCGGGGTTGCCATGCAGTGCCTTTGTGGGTGTGGATTGCCACTGGTGCGGGCATCGCGGTCGCGCCCCCGGCGCAGCGTCTGGCGGCGGAGGACTGTCGACCAACGCGTTGCCTTCCCACGATTGTCGCAGCACGCATTGCGTTCGATTGGCTTTTTCGATGTAGCGGCGGCTGCGCGGTCATTTCGCAGCCTTTTTCTTCAAAGTCGACTTTGCCAATCTGGATCGTGAAAGCGCCTGCCTGTTGTCGATAGCGCGTCGAAATTGAATAAAGCTGTTAAACCGCCGATGGCCGAACACCACAGCGGTCGTGCGTCGGGTGCGCGGGAGAACGCGGTGCCGCTCGCCAATAAAATCAAGGGCTTCGCTCAGAGTGAGCGCCGTTGAGGCCGATCCGGTCCGTCCATACCCATGCCCACCCCGATGACGCCCAAAGAAATTGTTCACGAGCTGGATCGACACATCGTCGGGCAGGCGGCGGCAAAGAAGGCGGTGGCGATCGCCCTGCGCAATCGGTGGCGACGGCAACAGGTGGACGGCGCGCTGCGGCAGGAAATCACGCCGAAGAACATCCTGATGATCGGCCCCACCGGTGTGGGCAAGACCGAGATCGCGCGACGGCTGGCGCGGTTGGCCAATGCGCCGTTCGTGAAGGTGGAAGCCACCAAGTTCACTGAAGTGGGCTACGTCGGCCGCGACGTCGACACCATCATCCGCGACCTCGCTGAGGTCGCCATCAAGCAAACGCGCGAACTGGCAATGAGCGCCGTGCGCGACCGCGCGCAGGACGCCGCGGAGGAGCGAGTGCTGGATGCGCTGTTGCCGCCGCCGCACTCGGTCAACTTTGATGATTTGAAGCCGAGCGACAACGCCACGCGCCAGAAATTCCGCAAGATGCTGCGCGAGGGGACGCTCAACGACAAGGAGATCGAGGTTGAGGTGGCGATTGCCGCGACGCAGATGGAAGTGATGGCGCCACCGGGAATGGAAGAGATCACGCAGCAGATTCAGGGCATGTTCGCGAACATGCAGCACACGCGCAAACGGACGCGCAAGCTGCGCGTCGACGAGGCGATGAAACTGCTGCAGGATGAAGAGGCGGCGAAGCTCATCAATGACGAGGAATTGAAGCAGAACGCGCTCGACAACGCGGAGCAGAACGGCATCGTGTTTCTCGACGAGATCGACAAGATCGCCGCGCGGCAGGAGAGCCACGGCGCTGATGTATCGCGTCAGGGCGTGCAGCGCGATTTGCTGCCGCTGGTCGAGGGCACCACCGTCAATACCAAGTACGGCGCGATCAAGACGGATCACATCCTGTTCATCGCGAGCGGCGCGTTTCATCTGAGCAAGCCGAGCGACCTCATTCCCGAACTGCAGGGCCGATTTCCAATCCGCGTGGAGTTGTCGGCGCTGACGGTTGAGGATTTCGAACGCATTCTGACCTCGACCGACGCCAGTCTCACACGCCAATACGCGGCCCTGCTCGCCACCGAGCAGGTGACGCTGGACTTCAAAGCCGATGCGATCCATCGGCTTGCCGAAATTGCGTTTACTGTCAACGAGCGGCAAGAAAACATCGGCGCGCGCCGACTGCACACCGTCATGGAGCGTCTGCTCGAAGACGTGAGCTTCACCGCCGATGCGCTAACCGGTGAAACCGTGCGCGTTGACGCTGCCTTTGTTGATGAGAAACTCGCGGGCATCGTACGCGACGAAAAGCTTTCGCAGTTCATCCTTTGACTTCCGCAACACCTTCAAACTTACCGCTTGCCGGCGGTTACAGCCCCACGTTCATTTGGCGTGTCAGCCTGCCGCTGGCCATCGCGTATCTGATCAGCTACGGTCTGCGTACCGTCAACGCCGCCATCGCCCCGACGCTCACGCGTGAGTTTGGCCTCGACGCGGCCGATCTTGGTTTGCTGACAGCCGCATACTTCCTGTCCTTTTCGCTGGCGCAGCTCCCGCTCGGCGGTTTGCTGGACCGGTTCCGCCCACGGCGCGTCGAAGCCGGGCTGCTGCTCTCCTGCGCCGCCGGCTGTGCGGTGTTCGCCGGTGCCGACGCGAGCGGTGGGTTGATTCTTGGCCGCGCGTTGATCGGCCTGGGCGTCGCGGCCTGTCTGATGGCGGCACTGCGCACTTTTGGGCAATGGCTGCACGCCGATCGACTGCCGACGACGAACGGTTTGATGCTCGCCGTGGGCAACGCCGGTGCCATTCTGTCCACCGCGCCGGTCCTCTGGCTGCTTGGCCTCATCACGTGGCGGCAGCTCTTTCTCTGTGTCGCCGTGCTGTCTGCGGTGGTTGCCCTGTGGCTTGCCTTCATGACGCCCGATCCACCCCGCGCGCCCGGCGACGCGAACGGCACACGGCAACCCGTGAGGCCGGGTGGTTGGGGCGACGTGGCGCGCTCGCGGCTGTTTTGGGCGATTGTGCCGCTGCCCTGTCTGACCAACGCGATCGGATTGGCGGTGCAGGGCTTGTGGGCTGGGCCGTGGCTGATCGACGTGGGTGGCATCGCGCCATCTGACATTGGTGGCCTGCTGCTTCTGATCTCTGCTGGCATGCTGGTGGCCAACATTTCGCTGGGCAGTGCGATGGGGCGGCTGATGCGGCGTGGTGTGTCGCCCGTCGTGTTCTGTTTCGTCTGTTGCCTGTTTGCACTGGTCGGCCAATTGGCGTTCATGTTCTCCTGGCGCAGCGCGCCGGCGGTCACGATGACGCTTTTTGGTTTGACCCACGTCGCGGGCAACTTGCTCTTCGCAGCGTTGTTTTCCCGCTTCGACAGCCGCGTGCACGGGCGCTTGTCGACGCTGATCAACTTCCTGATGTTTTCGCTCGGGTTCGCGTTGCAGTGGGGCGTGGGTCTGGTGGTCAATCGATTCCCCGACTCGCCTGGGCACTATCAGGCGGCGGGTTACGAACGGGCATTTTTGCTTCTGCTGTTGCTGCAGGTGGTCTGCATCGCATGGACGGCGTTTCGCTGGCGGACGGTTGCAACTTCGCCGGCACCGGGGAAAGTCGACGCATGAATGTCGCACTGCGAATTCTTGAGATCGTTCTTCCGGTGCTGGCGATCATCTTGCTGGGGTACGGCATCGGCCGACTGTGGCGCCGACCTGATATGCGCGTGGTGAACCGGTTGAATCTGGATGTGTTCTGCCCGCTGCTGGTGCTGACGCACCTGTCCGACAAGTCGGTGGACTTGCTCTCGCTGTGGCCCCTCGTGGTGACGTCGGTGCTCGTCGTGCTCGGTTCGGGGTTAATTGCCTGGCCGTTTGCCAAGCTCTCGGGGCAGAACCCGCGCACGTTCGTACCTCCGATGATGTTCAACAATTGCGGCAACATGGGGCTGCCGCTGGCCTTGTTTGCCTTCGGTCCCGCGGGCGTCGCGGGTATGGTGGCATTGTTCACGACCTCCAACCTGTTGCACTTTACGGTCGGCGCGTTCATCGTCAACAAGCACGCTGAGCTCAAGTTGCTGGCCAAGAGTCCCATGATTTGGGCGACCGCGATGGGTGCCGGGCTCGGCCTCACGGGTACTCATCTTCCCGATAGCGTGCACGCCCCCATGAAGATGGTGGGCGATTGCACCATTCCGCTGATGTTGCTTTCCCTGGGGGTACGCATGCTCGACGTGAAGCGTGAAGATTTTTCGAATTCGTTGCTCGGCGCGGCAATTTGTCCGTTGACTGGTTTGCTCGTGGCCGGTCTGGTTGTCTATTGGTTGCCGATGAGCAAGACCCAAACCGGGCTTGCCTATCTGTTCGGTGCGCTTCCGCCTGCGGTGCTGAATTTTCTGGTGGCTGACTACTACAAGCAGGAACCCGAGAAAGTTGCCTCCATCGTGCTCGTGGGCAACATTGCCAGCGTCGTATTCATCCCCTTCGGATTGTTGTTTGCGTTGCGTTAACGGACGACCAGCGCATCCGTTCCTTTACGCTGAATGCATACTTGGAGCCTCAGTCCCGCGTCGTGGGCAATCAATCCATTGAGGCATCTATGACCGCTTCCATTCCGGGTCTGCGATTCGGGGAATTTCAGGGCTTGCCGGCGTTGCTGGTCCAGACACCATTTTCGCGGGCGGCCATCAGCTTGTTCGGGGGGCATGTGTTGTCGTGGATTCCGAACGGTTTTGACGATGTCTTGTGGCTGTCGCCGTTGACCAAGCGACCGCCCGATCCGATTCGCGGCGGCATTCCCGTGTGCTGGCCGTACTTCGCGCGTCAGGGGCAGCCGGCGGACGCGCCGATGCACGGCCTCGTTCGTACGCTTCAGTGGCAGGTTACGCATGCGCAGCAGAATGCCGACGGAGAGATCGTACTGGCGCTCACGCCTCCTGAGGTTGCGGAGGTCCCGCTCACGCTGCTACTGACGATGCGTATCGGGCGTGCGCTGGAGCAGGCGCTGACTACAGTGAATCTGGGTCGCGATACCGTGCGCTTTACTCAGGCCCTGCACACTTACTTTCGTGTGGCTGACGCTGACCGCACAACGGTGTCCGGTCTCGACGGATTGCGCTTCGCCGACAAGTTCGACAACTTCAATCAACATACGCAGCGCGGCGACTGGAACCTGCAGGACGTGCGCGACCCGGGCCGGAGCGACCGCATCTACGCCGACACGGCGGGGCGCTTTGAGTTGGTTGACGCTGCGGGAGCGCGGCGCGTCACGCTGACGACGAAGGGCAGCCGCTCGCTGGTGGTATGGAACCCCGGGGCCGAGTGGATCAAAACGTTCGCAGACTTGCCGCCGGACGGCTGGAAGCACTACGTCTGCCTGGAAGCAGCCAATTGCGGGGGCGATGTGATCGAGTTGGCCACCGACGATTCGCACGTGTTGCAGCAAACAATCACCTGCGCGCCGTTGACCCATCACTGAGGCCCCGTGACGGCGTCAGGAAACGCATCAGGGCACCGAAGCGCCCCTTTTTTGCGTCTCAACGCTTCGGCGGCATGCCTTTGGCGATGCGTTTTGCGTTGCGGTAGGCCTTGAGCTCCGCACGCGTGAGCACGCCATTGCGATTCGCATCAATCGCATCAAAGTCGCGGCAGAGTAGTCGCGCTTTTCCCGAGCAGGCTTCGGCCCGTGTGAGCACGCGATCACGGTTGGCGTCGGCGCTAGCAAAGCCTTTGCCGGAGGCGGCATAGCTAGGCGCGCAGGCGAGAAACGCGGCGGCGAATAGCGCAAGACCTGGCTTCATGGTGTTCATCTTTTGTCCGTGCCGTTCGCGGTTTAGTGGGTGCGCCATCCCGTGACTTCGTCGCGGGTCAGGTTACCGTCGCGATTGCGGTCGATGAACCCGAAGTTGCGTTGCCAGTGGGGATAGGTCACCGCTTCCTGGTACGAGATGACGCCGTCACGATTGGCGTCTGCATAGTCGAACGCGTCGGGTGCGACGGGGGTCTGCACCACCGCCATGGGGCTATCGTAGCCATACGCCACCGGCACGGGCGCGGGCGGAACGTATGTCACGGTCGCCGGGGCGGCGTACACCGGCGTTGTCGCGGCGTAAGCCAAACCACCGATCGCAGCGGCTACAAACACGGGGGCGATCCAGCGCCCACCCGACCAGTACCCCGGTCGCCAGTGGCCGTGACGGTAAACCGGCGCCGGGGCGACGTAGGCCGGGCGCACGTGATGGGGGCCAACAACCGGTCCGCGGTAGAAGTGCTTTGCACCGTCGGCTTGAGCGGCCGTCGTGGCAGCAGTCGCAAGCAACACGGCACTGACGGCGATCAATTTGGTTTTCATCTGACGACTCCTTGTTCGGTTCGGGCGAATCTCGATGGTTGCGTAACGAGGTAGACGTGGCATGCGCCGACAAAGCGACATTCGAGTTACAAAGGATTACAAGTTGGCTCGGCGGGTTCGTGCGTCGTCGCCCGGGGAGTATGCGCTTATTTGTCTCGTAAAATCAATGGTTTCCTGCAGTTCTGAGTCTCTCGTGACCGCTACGCCGCACACGGCCGAAGTCGCGCGCCGCCGCACTTTTGCCATCATTTCCCACCCCGACGCCGGCAAGACCACATTGACCGAGAAGCTTTTGCTGTTCTCGGGTGCCATTCACGTCGCCGGCAGCGTCAAGGCGCGCAAGGCCAGCCGCCACGCCACATCGGACTGGATGGAGATCGAAAAGCAGCGCGGCATCTCGGTGGCCTCATCGGTCATGCAGATGCTGTACCGCGAGCGCGTGATCAACCTGCTCGACACGCCGGGTCACCGTGACTTCTCGGAAGACACCTATCGCGTGTTGACCGCCGTTGACAGCGCGCTCATGGTGATTGACGCCGCCAACGGCGTCGAAGCGCAGACCAAGCGCCTGATCGAGGTGTGCCGCCAGCGCGACACCCCGATCATGACCTTCGTCAACAAGATGGACCGCGAGGGCCGCGACCCGATCGAGCTGCTCGACGAGATCGAGAGCGAGCTCGGCATGCCCTGCGTACCGATGACTTGGCCGGTCGGTCAGGGCAAGGCGTTCAGCGGCATCATCAATCTACGCACGCGAACGATGCGTGTGTTCAATCCCGGCGAGGACACCGTCGAGGCGTCAACGGTCGAGGAGATTCCGCTGTCTGACACGGCGACGCTCAAGGCACGCTTCGGCGGCGATTTTGAGCACGCGATGGCGAACATCGAGCTGCTCGCCGGCGTCGCACCCGCGTTCGATCTCGAGGCCTTCCTGGCCGCGAAGCAGACGCCGGTGTTTTTCGGCTCAGCGGTCAACAACTTCGGCGTGCAAGAGGTGCTTGACGCGCTGGTTGACCTGGCGCCCCCGCCACATCCGCGCGCATCAAGCAACCCGGACGCTTCGTTGACCGAAGTCTTGCCCGACGCTGAGGGCTTTTCCGGGGTGGTATTCAAGGTGCAGGCGAACATGGACCCGCAGCACCGTGACCGGATTGCCTTCGTGCGCGTCTGCTCGGGCATGTACGAATCGGGCATGAAGCTCAAGGTCGTGCGCAGCGGCAAGGAGATGCGCCCCACCAGTGTGGTCACCTTCCTCTCGCAACGTCGCGAGGCCGTCGACGAAGCCTACGCCGGTGACATCATTGGGTTCACCATCCACGGCGGAGTGCAGCTCGGCGACACCATCACCGACGGCGCCAGCCTGCAGTTCACGGGCCTGCCGTTCTTCGCGCCCGAGCTCTTTCAGACGGTCGAGCTCAAGAATCCGCTCAAGAGCAAGCAATTGCAGCAGGGTCTCGCCCAGCTTGGCGAGGAGGGTGCGATCCAGGTATTCAAGCCACAGCTCGGTTCATTGATGCTGCTTGGCGCCGTTGGTCAGCTGCAGTTCGAAGTGGTGCAGCATCGTTTGTCGACCGAGTACAAGGCCGAAATTGCGCTCAAGGGCAGCCAGTTCGTTGGCGCCCGCTGGGTCACCTGCGACGACCCGGCCGAAATGAAGAAATTCATGGACTACAACGCCGCCAAGCTCGCCTACGACGCGGCGAATACGCTGGCTTACCTGCTGACGTCGAACTACGACCTGCGCCTGACGCAGGAGCGGCATCCGAAGATCCAGTTCCATCCGCTGCGTGAGCATGCGGGACTGACTCTGGAGCGCGCTTCGTAGAGACTGACCTGCTCCCGTCGTAGCGTACCAGTGATGCGTCCGAAGGATCCGTCAAATTTGGAGAATGACGGAGATGAGAAAGAGCAAATACACGGAAGAACAGATCATTGGTTTTCTTCGCCAGGTCGAGGCAGGCATGCCGGTCAAGGAGCTGTGCAGGAAGCACGGCTTCAGTGATGCCAGTTTCTACAAGTGGCGCGCCAAGTTCGGTGGGATGGATGTATCGGAGGCAAGGCGGCTGAAGGAGCTGGAGAGCGAGAACGGCAAGCTCAAGCGGCTGCTGGCGGAGGCCCATCTGGACATCTACGCGCTAAAGACGGTACTGGGCACAAAGTAGTGGCCCCCCAGGACAAACGGGCGGCCATCCGTACGATGGTCGAGCGTTGCGCGCGCTCAGAGCGACGCGCCTGTGCCCTGGTGGGGCTATCCCGCGACAGCTACCGTCATCCGACGACACCCAGTGAACTCAATCGCAAGCTGAGCGCACAGATCATCGACATCGCGCATCGGCGGCGCCGTGCGGGCTACCGCATGATTCACGACTTGCTGCGCCCGGAGCACCCCAACATCAATCACAAGCGGGTCTACCGGCTGTACCGTGAGGCGGGACTCGCGGTACGCAAACGCGGCAAGAAGCGCATCGCGGGTGAGCGGGTGCCGTTAGTCCCAGCCGAACGGGTCAATCAAACGTGGAGTATGGACTTCGTCAGCGACAGCCTGGCCAATGGTCGGCGGATCAAATGCCTGCCGGTCGCGGACGACTTCACGCACGAGAGCGTGCAGATCGCCACCGACTTCGGTATGGGAGCGAGCTACGTCACCCGGCTACTGGACGAGGCGGCGAAGTTTCGTGGCTATCCCGGCGCCGTTCGGACTGACAACGGCCCCGAGTTCACCGCGCGAGCCTTTCTGGCGTGGACGCAGCAGCACAAGATCGTCCACCTGCTGATCCAGCCAGGGCGACCGATGCAAAACGGCTACATAGAAAGCTTCAACGGCACGTTCCGCGACGAGTGCTTGAACGAACACTGGTTCACCAGCCTGGCCGATGCACGCCTGGAAATCGCGCGCTGGCGGCGCGACTACAACGAAGTGCGTCCGCACAGTAGTTGCCTGCGCATGCCACCGGCGAAGTTCGCCGCGCTGCATCGGCAGCGAGTCGATCAGTTAACCTTGCAACCGGATTCTCGGAAGAATCCCTGGTAGGGCTTGCGGGGGCAGGTCAGGGCTTGCGGGGGCAGGTCACGGGGTCCATTGCAACCGCATGCGCGCGCAAGGCGGTTTGCGTCGACCAAATGAAAAAGCCCGATCAAATGATCGGGCTTTTTTTATGGGAAGTTTGACCCTGACCTACTTTCGCGAGCTATAAGGCTGACTATCATTGGCGCTGAACTGTTTCACGGTCCTGTTCGGGATGGGAAGGGGTGGGGCCAGTTAGCTATGGGGGTCAAACTAAAAGGGTACGCGACGCG
>JAEUPL010000012.1 GCA_016790165.1 Burkholderiales bacterium | reverse complement strand
AAGCTATGTACGCAAATTCGCAACCGTTTCCCAGATATTCCACCCGCCCGCGCCCGTGCTACGATGCTCCGCATGAAACCCCGTATCTACGTTGAAACGTCGGTCATCAGCTATTTGACATCACGTCCGAGTCGCGACTTGGCATCGTCATCGGGGTCAGGTCTTGCAATATAGCAATCTCATTGAACGACGCACACGCAGTACCCACCACACCGTAAACCACAACGTCCAACATTGAGACCTTCAATCTCATCACCACCGAACCCAACCCCTCGCGCCTACGCGCTCCGGGTTCGTCGTGTTCGCGTTCGCTCACGGCGGCTACGTTGCAATGGGGGCATCGGGGTCAGGTCTTGCAATATAGCACAAGACATCGGGGTCAGGTCTTGCAATATAGCAACCAGACTGACCGGGCGCACGCACCGTAACCAGCACGCCGTCAACCACAACGTCCAACAGTGAGACCATCAATCTCATCACCACCGAACCCAACCCCTCGCGCCTGCGCGCTCGGGGTTCGTCGTGTTCGCGTTCGCTCACGACGGCTACGTCGCAATGGGCTTGGTATGTTGCGCACTGTCGCTGCGTCCTTGACCGGCAGGAAGATGGCTGCTGAGCCTGTTCGATGCTTGACCAAATCGCTCCTAGGGTCGCGATTTGTCCACCCCGATCACCTCGGCACGCCGCGCGTGATTACGGCGTCCACGGCGCTCAATGCCACGACAGGAACCGGCATCACATCGGCGCAAGCCGTGAACAAAGCCGTGTGGCGATGGGATAGTGATCCGTTTGGCTCAAACGCAACGGCGAACTCTGCGCCGAATGAGAATCCGAATACGTTGAGTCAGGTGGTGGGGACTGCCACCCTGCCGTATTTGTTCGGCTTCGACCTCGCGTTCCCGGGGCAGAAGCGGGATCGGGAGACGGGGAAACATTACAACTATTTCAGGGACTATGATCCGACGGTTGGGAGGTATGTTGAGAGTGATCCGATTGGGTTGCGGGGTGGGCTTTCTACGTTTGGGTATGTGGCGCAACAGCCCATTCGTGTCACCGATCCAACAGGGCGGGATTTCTGGGTTGAGGGTCCGGTTCCAGGCGAAGGTGGATATCCGTTTCATCAAAGTATTTGCGTCGGTACGTACCGAGGGGCGCGTCTTTGCATTAGCTTCGGCGTCGATGAAGATCGGTGCTATTTCAACTGCCGCGGAGCCGTGTACATCGACGATTCAGCGCCGGGTCCGTTAATTCCCGGCTATTACCGTAACACCGGCCCTAGCATCGACGATCCAATTCGCCAGTATCTGTTGGGCCTCGTTGGCCGACCTGGAACTTACTTTCTAATTGGCAACAACTGCAGAAATTTTTCGCAGGGAATTTTCGCCGGTTTAGACGATCGCTACTTTCCTCCCGGCCTCAAGTCTCCGCCCGCGCCGGTTCTGCCTCAATGAGCAGGAAAAATTTGAAATTCGGTGCTGCTGGCGTGGTGTCGGTGGCCTTTGGCTGCACTCACTTCTTCGCATCGTGGATTGCCTTGACCCGTTCCACGGCCCTGAACCCAACGAATTCTGACGTCACTTGGCGCGAAGTCGCTCTTGTCCTTGCGGCTCCGGCCAGATTCTTTCCGAACATCCTCGGAACAATTGACCTGTTCGTTCCACTGCTGATTGGAAACAGCGTCATCTGGGCCTGCGGAGCGTTCCTACTAATTCGCGCGCTGCGGATACGCAAATCGACGGATGGCGGGTAGGACCGTAGGGCGGGAATAATAATCAATGGGGTCAGACTCCATTTCCCCCGTCGCCGCCTGTTCCGCCTTCTGGATTCCCGCTTCGGCAGGGCATCGGGGTCAGGTCTTGCAATATAGCAACCAGACTGACCGGGCGCACGCACCGTAACCAGCACACCGTCAACCCCAACGTCCAACATTGAGACCATCAATCTCATCACCACCGAACCCAACCCCTCGCGCCTGCGCGCTCGGGGTTCGTCGTGTTCGCGTTCGCTCACGGCGGCTACGTTGCAATGGGCTGGGTTTGTCTCGGGGCTCATGGGGGTCAGATACCGTCTCGCAAGTCAGCGGCGCCGCCGATAGGGCCGGGCGCAAAGTCGCAGGGTAAGGCTTTCATTGCACGACTGCTTCGTCGGGGACGGGCGCTTGCCTCGAACTTTGTGGAGTATCACGCCGCCGCGCGTGCGCTGCGGGGCGACGCGTCTGCGCGGCTGTTGCGCCTTACGTGGGGCGACGTCTAGCGGCCGGCCGGCACTTCGCTCTTCACTTTTGCGATTCAGCTATGCGTTTCGACATGAATACATCGCGCCGAGGCCTTCCTACAATCCGCCGTCATCTGATTGCTGGGCGGAGGAGAACGACGATGGACAGGCGATTTGCGATGCGCGCATTGCCGCCGGGTGTGGTGCCGGCAATGTGGTCGCGGCGGCGGTGGTTGGGCGCGGCGGGCGCGATGGGTGCAACATCGGTGCTTGGGTTAGGCGGGTGTGCCGCCTTTGACTACCGCCAATCAGACTCGCCACGCGCGGTGACTGTGATGTCACCGTTCAATCCGCGGCCCCGCATCGCGCTGGTGCTGGGCAGCGGTGGTGCCCGTGGCTATGCGCACATTGGCGTGCTGCGCGTGCTGGAGGAAGCGGGCATCGTGCCGGACTTGGTGGTGGGCTCCAGCGTGGGTTCGTTGATCGGCGCGTTCTGGGCGCGCGGCATGAGCGCCGCGCAGATCGATACGCTTTCGCTGGAGGGCGGCCCACTCACGGTGTTTGACCCCAATCCGTTTGCCGATCGTGGCTGGATACGCGGCGAGCGTTTGCAGGCGTTTGTGAATACGGGCATGGGCGGCCGCCGTCTGGACGATTTGCCGCGTCGTTTGATCGTGGTGGCTACGCGGCGCGACGACAAACGGCCGCATTACTTCGCAAGCGGTAACACCGGCGTGGCGGTGCGCGCGTCCTCGGCCATGCCAGGCATCGTCTCGCCGGTCGGCATTGACGGCGTTGAGTACGAGGACGGCGACGAGTCGTTTCCGGTGCCGGTCACCCCGGCGCGGCAAGCGGGCGCACGCTTTGTGATCGCGGTGGACGTGTCGGCGCGACCGGGGCAAACGCCCGCTGACGCATCGGCAGCCACGCGCGAACGCGACCTCCGCCGCCGCGCCCGAATCGACCCCGAAGTGGCCCAGGCGGATTTTGTGATCCACCCGGAGTTGATCTACCAGCCGAGCCCGTTTCAGAGCTATTTCATCGACGCCCGGCAACGCGGCGAAGCCCACGCCCGCGAGCGCCTGCCTGCGCTGCAAGCAGCGCTGCGGTCACGGCTGGGCTGACGGGTGACGGGTAGGCCGAAGGTCTGGACCCTTACGGTTCTGACGAGCGCGCTGACGCGCGCCGCAACGAATCGTTGGCGACGAGGGCATCAGGATCAGCCAGCAGGTGGGGCAGCCCCGCCGGCGTGTCGCTGATGCCCCCCTTCCCCCAAAACGCAATGCGCCGGTCAGGACATTGGCCGGTCTGCATTCGGGTGCGTTGACGGCGCACCTTTCTCCGTCCCCCGCACCACGTCACCGACGACCTCGTGCGCACACGCGATCACAGCGAAACAGCTTCGCCCCTTTTTTGTGATGTACTGACCGTCCATAGCCGTGTTCAGCGCTATGGACACCTAAACTCGACATGGGCAATAAAATCGCTCAAACGACCGCTCGACGGTGCGCAGAGGCAAAAAGCTGATGCCTCGAATTCGTCTCACGCACGGACGCACGTCGGCGCCACCGCGCACCGCCACCGCACACCGTGCGCACCGGTGAACTTTGAGGACGCCTGCCTCGCACCCGCAGCGGCGCCAGCGAACCCGGGCCCTGAGCCCGAGCGTCGTGGTGCAGGTGGTTGCTCCACGGGTCGCTGGTTATGACGGGCGCCACGTTCCACCTGGCGCGGCGACCTGCGCAGCACACGATTTCGCAGTGTCATCGGCGAACACGAGACTCAGGAAAATCTGAAAAAGCAACGGATCGCGTGCTCCTGAATGGGGCAGGTCTGCGCGAGCCCCGACAGTGCGCCACTTGGCGGCTGATCGCCACAAAAATCGTGCAGACTAAGAACGATCTGAAAGTCATTTACCGGCCGCTTTTTTTGGCTCGCAGCGGCTATCGTTTCGCCCAGCGAACAAACACGATTCCGTTCGTCGCAGTACAAGAAAACTCTTCTCTGGGGAAACTCAAATGAACAAGCGCTGGCTTCTCAAAGCCACTGTAGAAGGCATGCTTCTCGGTGGGTGCATCGCGTTGGCCGCTCCGGCCTCGGCGGGCATGATCAAGGATCGACACGGCAACGTGGGCTACGACACCGCCGCCGAGTGCGATGCGGCCGTGACCGCGGGCACCGCGAAGTATTACCAACCGTTCACCGAGCACCCGCCGCTCAAGCGTGAGGGTGAAGCCTCGGTCAAGGTCGTGCAGTTGCGCGAGCTGTCGTCGGCGCACGGCGGCGGCGCCTGCGACCTGGGCGTTGGCCGTTCCGGCGAGCGCGACGGCGTGAGCCGTGAGCTGATCGGCAAATGGGTGCCGTATGCGCCGAACATGGCGGTCAACGCCTACTTCGATGCCGCCGGCAAACTGGTGCGCGCGACGATGAAACAGTGCGACAACCATTTCGGCGAGGCGATTCCGCGGCCGGTGGGCATCGTCAGCACCACGGGCAGCGAGTGCTTCGTGAACGTGGCAATTGGCCCGCGCTTCGAGACCAAGACTGAGCAGGTCGTGAAAGTGCCTGCCACCAAGCGCTTTGAAACGGTGCCGGCGACGTACAAAACGGTATCGGAGCAAGTGCTCGTGCAGCCGGAAATGAAGCGCCAGATTCCGGTCGCGCCGACCTACAAGACGGTGACTGAGCAAGTGCTCGTTCAGCCGGAAACGAAGAAATTTATCCCCGTGCCGGCGACCTACAAGACGGTGTCCGAGCAGGTCCTGGTCCAGCCGGAAACGAAGAAGTTCATCCCCGTCCCTGCCACTTACAAGACGGTCTCTGAACAAGTGCTGGTGTCGCCCGAGTCGAAGCGCCAGATCCCGATTCCGGCCACCTTCAAGACGGTGACCGAAACGATCGTGGTGCGCCCGGAGTCGGTGCGTGAGGAGCCGATCCCGGCCACGTTCAAGACGGTCACCGAGCAAGTGCTGGTGCGCCCGGAAAGCAAGCGCATTGAGGTGATCCCGGCGACCTACAAGACGGTGAGCGAGCAAGTCGTCGCGACGCCCGAGCGCAAGGAGTTGAAGGTCGTCCCCGCGGCTTACGAAGACCGCACGGAGCAAGTGCTGGATCGTCCGGCCACAACACGCACCGAAACCATCCCGCCGACGTTCAAGACCGTCACCGAGCAGGTGCTCGTAACGCCGGAAACGATTCGCTACGAGCCGATTGAAATTCCGACCCGCCAGGTCAGTGAGCAAGTGCTGTTGAATGCCGCCAGCTCGCGCCTGGAAGTGGTGCCGGGCACGACCAAAACGGTGAGCGAGCGCGTTCTCGTGCGCGAAGCCAGCAAGCGTCTGGAGACGGTGCCTGCGGTTTTCGAGACGGTGAGCGAACGCGTGAAAGTTTCTGACCGCGCGCTGGAGTGGAAGAAGGGCCGCGCCTGGATCAGTCAGGCGCTGAACGTTCGTCCGGCCAAGGGCTTCGCGGTCGGCACCGACGGCAAGGTCGAAGGTGCGCGCGTCGATGCGTCAGGCGCAGCGCCGTCCGGCGCCGCGAATGTGACGGCAACGCCGGCCAGTGCAGCCGCAGCAGCCGCTGCAGGCATCAAGCTGACCCCGGGCGCCATCATCGGCAACAACGATGATGTGTGGTGCCTCGTGGAAATTCCGGAGCAGTATCAGACGATCACGCGCCAGGTGCTGAAGTCCCCTGCGTCTGTGCGTGAAGTTGAAATTCCGGCGGAATACGCGACAGTCGAACGACAAGTGGTCGACCGTACCGCAGCCACGCGGACGATCGAAATTCCGGCAACGTATCAAACCCTCACTCGCACGGTGATTGACGTTGAGCGCATGAAGTCGATGGGCTACAAGTTCGACGACAAGGGAGACATCGTCGCCATGCCGAACGGCGAGCGCGTGCTGCGCGCCGCGTCGGTGGCCGGCTGGACCGGCACCGTGAGCGGCGGCGCAGCAGGCGCGGCAGGCGTGGGTGCCAAAGCGGCCGGTGCTGGCAAGTCGAACGCGATCACGGAGAAGACTGCAGGTGCCGCGTCGGGCATTGAAGGCTACGTTCGCGAGGTCAAAGTCGCGGCCGTCTACAAGTCGGAAAACCGCCAAGTAGTGGATCGCCCGGCCAGCGTGCGCACGATCGAAGTGCCAGCGACCTACAAGACCGTCAAGACGCGCGTGATGGTCCGCCCGGCGGCCACGGAAGAAGTGGTGATTCCTGCGACGTTCAAAACTGTGAGCCGTCAGGTCGTTGACAAACCAGCCAGCAGCCGTGAGATCGCGATTCCGGCGGAGTACAAGACGGTCGAACGCCGCGTGGTGGACACGCCGGCATCGACGAAGAAGATTCCGGTGCCTGCCGAAACGCAGCAGGTGTCGCGTCAGGTGATCGACAAGCCGGCGTCGTTCCGTGAGGAAGTGATCCCGGCCGTCTACAAGACCGAAACCCGCCAGGTCGTCGACAAGCCGGCTTCGTTCCGCGAGGAAGTGATCCCGGCCGTCTACAAAACGGAAACCCGACAGGTCGTTGATAAACCGGCGTCGTTCCGCGAGGAAGTCGTGCCGGCGGTTTACAAGACCGAGGCGCGCCAGGTCGTCGACAAAGCCGCATCGTTCCGCGAGGAATCGATCCCGGCGGTGTACAAAACCGAAGCGCGGCAAGTGGTTGATCGGGCTGCAGCAGTACGCGAGATTGAGGTTCCGGCGGTGTACGAGACCATTTCGACGCAAGTCAAGGTGGCTGATGCAACCGTTGAGCGCCGCTCGGTACTCTGCGAATCGAACGCCACGCCAGCCAAGATTCGTGAAATTCAGGCTGCACTGAAAGAAGCCGGTTTCGATCCGGGCCGCGTTGACGGCGTCATCAAATCGTCGATGATGCAAGCGGTGACACGCTTCCAGGAGTCCAAGCGTCTGCCGGTGGATGATGGTCGTGCCATCAATCTCGACACACTGCGTGCCTTGAAAGTGGCACCTTTCTAGTCAACGCTTCACCGCGCGCCACGTCGGCGCATGAGCCCCGCCCTGCTCGCAGGCGGGGCTTTTTTTCGCCTGCATCAGCGGTGCCCGGCACGGGAGGCCGCTAACATGCGCCGATGCCCCCGCTCATTTCCCGGTATCCGTTTGCGACCACAATGCACATTGTGGCCCCAAGCACCGCTGACGCAGGCTAGACATGCTCAGCACACGAACCACCCTCCCGTGCGAAGCGGTTGCCACCTCGGGCCAGTTTCGCCACTTGTCGTCCGTACCGGGGCTGCGCTACGCATTGAAGTACGCCAGCACCGACAACTTCATGTCGCGCGACATGTACTCGCCGCTGGATTGCGCGTGGCTGCACTGTGACGCCGCAGCCGCGCTGGAGCGGGTGGTTCTCGCCCTGCGCCAGAAACGTCCGCAGGTTGTCCTGTGCGTACTCGACGCGTTGCGTCCGCAGCGTGTGCAGCAGGCGATGTGGGATGCACTTAGCGGAACGCAACTGACCCAGTACCTTGCTCCCCCTGACATCGGCTCCATCCATTCTTTCGGTATGGCGGTCGACGTCACCCTGCTCGACGCCGATGGCAACGAGCTCGACATGGGCACGCCGTTTGACGACATGAGCGAGTTATCGCACCCTGCACTTGAGGACGGTTTTCTTGCCTCGGGCGACCTGCGCGCCGAGCATCTGGCGCATCGTCACCTTCTGCGCAATGCCATGCTGCACGCGGGATTTCATGGCATACGCACGGAGTGGTGGCACTTTGACTTCGGTGATCGCGCATTGGTGCGGCGCACCTTTGCGCGTGTCTTGTAGCGACTGCCGAATGCTATCTGCCGGCGTCCGGCTCGCCGCGCCACTCGCCACCCCGCGCGGACTGGTTGCGACGCCACGACGCCAGGTCGGTGCGCCCAACCCAGTCGAGCACGGCGTCGAGCACCGGTCGGGCGCGTTTGCCGCTGGCTTCCGGGTGGTTGATCATCGCCACCACGACGTAGCGTTCGCCCCGGGCGTCAGACACGTACCCGGCAACCGACGCCACGTCACGAAGCGAGCCGGTCTTGATCCGTCCCTGCTGGGCGACGGGCGTATCGGCGAGGCGCTGCCGCATGGCGCCATCCACCCCGACGATGGGAAACGTGGAGAGGAATTCGGCAAACCACGGACTCGCCTGCGCCGCGACCAGCGTGCGTGCGAGCGTAAGTGGCGAGATGCGCTCCCGGCGTGAGAGCCCGGAACCGTTTTCCATGAATAGCCCATCGCGCGCGATCTGGCGCGCGTCCAGCCAGCGCTGCACCAACGCGCTTGATTGCGCCGCCGTGGCACGGAGCGTGCCGGTACCGTCGTCCCGGGCGGCCACGTTCAAAAACACCATTCGCGTGATCGGATTGTCGGAGCGCTTGTTGATGTCACGCGTGAGTTCGGCCAGCGTCCGCGAACGCTGCTCAGCTAACACCCTCGCTCCGGGCGGTGTTTCGCCCTCGCGCACCCGCCCGGCCCACTCTCCGCCGAGACGCCGCCAGGTGCTGGCTAGCAGCCGCGCCGCGTAGTCGCTGCGATCAAGCACGTTGATTTCGGTGACTACAGTACAGTCGCGCGGAAAACCTCCGCGCAGCGCGACCACAATCCGCCCCCCCTTGTGCGCGACCTCAGGGTACTGCCAATCGTCCTCCCAATCAGCGCAACGCTTTGCGTTCAGCGCGAATCGGGGCACCACCTCGACGTCATCCAGTGCGGGTGACGCGGCCACGGTCACCCCGCGCGCGTCGGACGCCAGCGTGAGTCGCAGCAGATTGCTGCCCAGCATGAGCGCGTCGGGCACGACGTTGTAGCGAAATTCGGGCGTCTCATCGAACGCGGGCGCCAGCAGATACTCGTTATGCGGTCGATAGAACGAACGATCCAGCACGATGTCGCCAGCGATCCGGCGAACGCCCGCAACGCGCAACGCGCGCATCGATTGCTCCAGCTGCTGCGCGTCAAAGTCTGGGTTGCCCTTCCCACGCAGGTACAGGTGCCCTGCAAGGCGGTCGCCGTCCAGCGCGCCGTCGGCGAGCCACTGCGTGCCAAAACGGGCGTCCGGACGCGCGGTATCGAGCGCCACAATGGATGTCAGCGTCTTCAGCGTCGACGCGGGTTGACGCGGCTGCGTCGCCTCCACATCGAGCGTGACCTCGCCAGTGCGCGCATGCAATACGGCGATGCCGATCGCGTCGGTGGGCAACGCCCCGGCACGCAATGCGTTGGCTACGGATTGCGGGAACAACGCGGGCGGTGCAGGTGACCCCGTCGCGCCGGCAAGCGCCGAAAAGGCGCATGCCAGAGCAACGAGTGAGGCGCTGAAATCACAGCGGCGTCCGTTCAGGCAACGGATGCGAAAGGATCGGATCGAACTCATCGCGGCGTCACCGCTGATTCCAGCAACGTGAGCGTGCGTGCATCGGCATCAAAGCGCCCCCGGATACCCACGGGCAAGACCCACTGCGACGCAACGTGGCCGAACGACAAGCCATACGTCGCAGGCACTGGCCGGGACGAAAAGTGATCGCTCAAGGCTTGCTGCAACGGCAGCGAGTCGTCACCCGGCGCGATATCGCACTTCACAAATATTCCCATCAATACGGCTGCCGCTTGCGACAGGACGCCAGCTTGCTGAAGTTGCGTCAGCATGCGGTCAATGCGGTAAGGTGATTCGCTGATTTCTTCAAGAAACAGCAGCATCCGCGGCACATCAGGAAGATAAGGTGTGCCGACGAGGGACGCAAGCACAGATAGATTGCCACCCAGCAACACGCCTTCAGCACTGCCTCCATTGATCGTACGTTGCGCGAAATGCGGCTCCGCCCCTGCCCGCCGCTCGTGCTCGGGCGCGGTGTGCTGCACGTGTGGCATTCGCCCTTCGAACAGTGCGGCAGTCAGGTTTTCGACCGTGAAGGGCGAGAAACTGGAAGATGCAACCGGCGCGTGAAAGCCGACCAACCCCGCGCGTGCGAAGAGCGCGAGTGTTAAAGCCGTAATGTCGGAGTAACCGACGACGATTTTCGGGTTGCGCCGCACCAGATCGTAGTCAAGGTAGGGCAGCAGCTGCGCGGTGCCCGAGCCACCGCGCACCGCCCACAGGGCGCGCACTTCAGGATTGGCAAACAGCGCATGCACATCCGTCAGGCGCTGACCGATCGTCCCCGCCGTGTTGCCTCGCACCGCACGCAGGCGGGCGGCATGCATCACCCGCAGCCCCAGCGATTCGAGATGCTGCGTTGAGCGGTGGATCAACGAATCCTCAACCGCTCCCCCGGGACTAAACAAGGCCACCAGATCGCCGCGCCGCAGTGCAGGTGGTTTGATTCGCCGCAGGGGCGAGCTGCGTTGGATTCGCGGCAAACGCCCGCTCTCTCGAGCAAGCACTGTCGGCGCCAGCGTCGCAGCAATCGCGAGGCACATCAGACGGCGGCGATCCATGGGCAGGCACATCACGCAACGATATCACCGTGGGCTAGCTGTGATGTTTCAATAGGTTGTTCACCTGAAAGATTCTGGGAGACTGGAGTTACCACGCTTCAGAACTCTCAGAGGAAATCAACCAGGTGAACAGCCATAAGAATGCCAGATTGACCGTGGAAGGACGCAAGTT
>JAEUPL010000035.1 GCA_016790165.1 Burkholderiales bacterium | reverse complement strand
TGGAACAACAGCGCCGAGCGCACCGCTTGGCTGCCGTCCTTCCTGGCCTACTACAACGCCCGCAGGCCCCATTCGGCCTTGGGCCACAAGCCTCCAGCTTCCCGACTCAGCGGGAAGAACCTATTGCAACTTAACAACTAGTGCGGCTTGCCGCGGTTGCCGCGGGATGAGCGACGAAGGACGTGAGGCGAATTTCCCGTTTTCTCCTTCGTCCTGTGGCAGAACGCTAGTACGTCGCCCGTCCGCCGGAGATGTCGAACACGCCGCCGGTGGTGAATGAGCAATCTTCGCTGGCAAGCCAGGCGACCATCGCGGCGATTTCATCGACCTGCACGAAGCGGTTCATCGGAATCTTCGATTTCATGAAAGCGATGTGTGCTTCGGTCATCTGCTTGAAGATGTCAGTTTCGGCGGCAGCGGGCGTGACGCAGTTGCAGAGCACGCCGGTGGACGCGAGCTCTTTGCCGAGCGACTTGGTGAGACCGATGAGTCCGGCCTTGGCGGCACTGTACGCGGGAGCGTTTGGATTGCCTTCCTTCCCGGCCACGCTCGCAATGTTGACGATGCGCCCGTAGCCCCGCTCGATCATCTGCGGCACGAGCGCGCGCGCCATCAGGTAGGGCGCGACGAGATCCACCTCAACGACTCGCCGGAAATCAGCCGGCGGATACTCCCAGGTCTTCACATTCGGCCCGGTGATTCCGGCGTTGTTGATCAGGATGTCTATCTGGCCGAACGCCTCCAGCGTGGACTGCCGCGCGGCGGCGACCGCGCCTTCACTCGTGACGTCAACCACGAAGCCGCGCGATGCCGCACCCAGCAGACCGCCGGCGCGGCTGATCGCGTCGGCATCCATATCCCAAATCGCCACGCGTGCGCCACTCCGCACAAAGCGCTCAGCGCAGGCGAAACCGATACCGCGCGCGCCGCCGGTGATGACTGCGACGCGGCCGGTGAGGTCAATTTGGTTCATGGTTTTCTCCTCCTGCCGCCATTATGTCGCTGTCACATTGGCGTCACATTCACCGTCTATCAATAGGCGAAAAAGAAGCATCACGACTCGACAACAACAAACAAAGGAGAAGAAGATGACATCGACCGTACTTGGGAGCATCCTGCTGCTGTCAGTGCTCGGCGGCGCGTTCTATCTGTCGCGTCGCCACAGCCAGCTGCGCGCCGAGCGCGCGCAGTTCATCCGTGCTTACCGCTTCCCCGCTGGCTTGCCGTTCAAGCTCAATCAGGCCTATCCGACCCTCACGGGCGAACAAACCGAGTTGATTCTCGACGGTCTGCGCGCCTGGTTCCTGCTGATTGCGGAGAACCCGAGGACGAGATTCGGCATGCCCAGCAAGGCTGTCGATACGGCATGGCACGAGTTCATCCTGATGACGCACAGCTACTCGGCATTTTGCGAAAAGGCGTTCGGCAAGTTCCTGCACCATGTGCCGCACGACGGCAATGCAAAGGCAGAGGCCGACGGGCTAGCGATGACCTACGGAACACGTAGCGGTTGGTTTGGGTCGGGCGCGCTCGCTGCCGGAATGGCGGGTGGCCTCGCCGCGGGGGCGATCGCATCGCCGAAAGACCTGTTCGGTATCGACCAGAAGCTTGGCATCACCGACGGGAACAGCTATTCCGCCGATGACTTCGAGCGCATGCACCAACGTCATTCGCAGCTGACATCCACCGGTGGCGGGGACGGCGGCAGTGGTGGGAGCGGCGATGCTTCGAGCTGCGGCGATAGTGGTGGTGGCTGTGGGGACGGCGGTGGCGGAGGCGGTTGCGGCGGCGGGGGCTGCGGTAGCTAGCGCTGTCAACACGCCCTCGCAGGCTGCCGACATACTTGTCGCGGCGTGCAGAAACGCGGCCTCGAACGCCTTGCGGCGTTGTTTTTCTTGTCCATCGCGACGGCTATTGGCCGCAAATACTGTCTTGCCCTGCGTCCGATCTGCATGCCGGCCCATCCGCGCAAGTGCAAGTATTTCCGTAACCTGCTAATGCCCAGACTTCCAACCGTTCGAGTGTGCGCGTCGCGATTGGCTTTGTGTCCCAGTCGACCGATCTACGGTGACTGTGGCCGTGTTTTTCAGAAAGTCGACTTCGCGCTTTTTGTGGCTTGAACACAGATCAGTTGGTCGATGGGACATAGAAGCCGTTTCGCCACGGGTTTGCCCTCATGCCAGACCAACCCACAGCGAATAAGATGTTGTCATGCTGTCTGACAACTTTGCGGTGACAAAAGAAACGAGCGTTGAAGTTCTCCCGCCGGCGCGGGCCGCGGCGCAGATTCACGCCGGGCACGCGCTCGCGGATGCCACGCGCGGTGCGGCTGAATCCGCTGGCGCGTCGCTCAATGCCGTCTCACGCCCGCTGTCTTTGGCCGACGAAGCACATCGCCAGCTCCTGCTACAGCTCGACATGGCCCTTTGGAAGCCCGGTGCGAAGTTGCCGCCCGAAAAAGCCCTCGCCGACTCGTTGGGCGTATCGCGTCCCGTGCTGCGCGAAGCATTGGCGCGCCTCAAGGCCGACGGCCGCATCGAGTCGCGCCAGGGCGCAGGCGCCTTCGTGGCGGAGCGCAACAAGATTGCGGCGTTTCGCCTGCACACGGCTCCACGGTCGGGAGCGACCACTCACCGCGACGCGCATCCCGTGCCGGCGGCGGAGGATGCAGACACTGCGGAGCGTGAACTCCTCGAGTTGCGCCAGATCGTCGAGGCTGGCGCCGCCGAACTCGCTGCGCAGCGCCGCACCGATGCCGACCTGATGGCAATTCGCAACGCGCTGGGCGACATGAGCGCGGCACTCTCGGTGCGAGCAGACGGCGCCGATGCCGATGATCGATTTCACAACGCCATCGCAGCTGCCACCCACAACCCACAGATCACCCGTTTCGTGGAGTTTCTCGGCGCCCAGTTTTCGGCGTCGCGGAAAGTCACGTGGGATCACACGGGCTATGCGGTAGGTATTGCTGAAGTGGGCCACGCCGATCACATCGCCATCCTTGAGGCGATCGAATCATCCGACGCCGCCGCTGCCCGCGTTCGGGCGCATGCCCACGTGCAGCGTGCGCTGGACCGAGTACTCGCTCGATTCGCAACGCGCGCGGCGACGTCACCCTCCGGAGTCTGAGTATGCAAGCTGCCAATTTTTTCGAAGCGCTCAGCAACGTCCTGCCGCCCGACTGCATAAAGACCGCCGCGGAAGACATGCGTCCGTACGAGTGCGATGGGCTCTCGATGTACCGCGCCCTACCGAAGTGTGTCGCGTTACCGGAGAACGAGGCGCAACTCGCAGCGGTCGTCAAGCTCTGCCACGCGCATCGCATTCCAATTGTTGCGCGCGGCGCGGGCACCGGGCTCTCGGGGGGGGCGATGCCGGATCCGAACGCGCTTTTGCTCTCGACGGCGAAGATGATGCGCATTCTGGACGTCGACCCGCTCGCCTGCACGGCGCGGGTGCAACCCGGCGTGCGCAACCTGGCGATCAGCGAGGCAGTGGCAGTGCACGGGCTCTACTACGCGCCGGATCCATCGTCCCAGATCGCGTGCACCATCGGCGGCAACGTGGCCGAAAACTCCGGTGGCGTGCATTGCCTGAAGTACGGTCTGACCGTGCACAACGTGCGCAAACTGCGCGTGGTGCTGATGACGGGCGAGATCATCGAAGTAGGCAGCGACAGTCTCGACAGTGTGGCGCCGGGCGGGTATGACGTGCTAGCCCTGATGATCGGCTCGGAGGGCCTGCTTGGCATCGTCACCGAAGTCACGGTCAAACTCACGCCGAAACCGCAGCTTGCGCAGGTAGCGATGGCATCATTCGCGAGCGTCGAGGCGGCGGGGGCGGCGGTGGGCGCCATCATCGCGGCGGGCATCATTCCCGGCGGACTGGAGATGATGGACCGAATCGCCACCGAGGCCGTCGAAGGCTTTGTGCACGCCGGTTACGACCTCACGGCCGAGGCCATCCTGCTCTGCGAGAGCGATGGCACACCGGAGGAAGTGGCCGACGAAATCGCGCGCGTCTCCGACGTGCTGCGCCAGGCGGGCGCCACCGACATCAAGGTCTCGCAGAACGAAGCGGAGCGCCTGCGCTACTGGAGCGGCCGCAAGAACGCCTTCCCGGCGACGGGCCGCATTTCGCCAGACTACTACTGCATGGACGGCACCATTCCGCGCAAGGAACTGCCGCGTGTTCTGAATGAAATCGCAAGGCTCTCCGGAAAATATGGCCTGCGATGCGCCAACGTTTTTCACGCGGGTGACGGCAACCTGCATCCACTGATCATGTTCGACGCCAACGTCCCGGGCGAGCTGGAACGTGCCGAGGAGTTTGGTGCGGAAGTGCTTGAACTGTGTGTCGAAGTCGGAGGCACCATCACGGGGGAGCATGGCGTTGGCATCGAAAAGATCAACCAGATGTGCGTGCAGTTCTCGCCGAAGGAGCTGACGCGCATGCACGAGATCAAGCATGCCTTTGACGAACATACACTGCTTAATCCGGGCAAGGCGGTGCCGACGCTGCATCGATGCGCCGAGTTCGGCAAGATGCGCGTGACGCGTGGCAAGCCGATGCCGTTTGCCGAACTGGAACGCTTTTAGACGAGTTGCCGCGCGGCAACCTACGCAGGACGACGTATGACCCTCACGTTTGAACGCCCCGATACTTCCACTGTCAGTGCCACGGTAGACGCGCTCTGCAAGACCTATGGCGACCGTGCGGTGACTTCGCACGCGGTGCGTGAGCACCACAGTCATGGCGAGGGAATGCAGGATGCCGGGCTGCCCGATGTCGTGGTGTTTCCCGAGTCGAACGACGAGGTCGCCAGCATTCTCAGGCTCTGCAATCAGGCGCGAATTCCCGTGATCGCATATGGCACGGGCACCTCGCTGGAAGGGCATCTGAAAGCGCTCTACGGTGGTGTCTGCCTCGATCTCTCCCGCATGAACCGTGTGCTGGAGGTCAATGCAGAGGACCTCGACTGCCGCGTGCAGGCAGGGGTGACGCGTGAACAGCTCAACGTCGACATCCGTCACACCGGGCTGTTCTTTCCGATCGATCCGGGGGCCAACGCCAGCATCGGTGGCATGTCAGCGACGCGCGCCAGCGGCACCAATGCCGTTCGCTACGGCACGATGCGGGAGAACATACTGGGCCTGACCGTCGTCACGCCGGAGGGCCGCATCATCCGGACCGGCACGCGCGCCAAAAAGTCGAGTGCGGGCTATGACCTCACGCGGCTTTACATCGGAAGTGAGGGCACGCTGGGCATCATCACCGAGATTCAGCTCCGGCTTTTCGGTGTGCCTGAGCGCATCAGCGCCGCCGTCACGCAATTCGAGGATGTGCAGTCCGCCGTCAACGCCGTTATCACGTCGATGCAGCTGGGCATTCCAATGGCGCGGATCGAGTTGCTTGACGAGGTGCAGATGGATGCGTCGATCAAGTACAGCAAGCTCGAAGGATTCGCCATCAAGCCCACACTGTTCATGGAGTTTCATGGCACCGAGGCCTACGTCAGCGAGCAGATTGAATTGATGAAGTCCATCACCGCCGAGAACGGGGGCAGCGACTACCGCTTCGCTGACAAGCCGGAGGAACGCAGCAAGCTGTGGAAAGCCCGTCATGACGCCTACTGGGCGGGCATGAACTATTTGCCTGGCAAGCAGGCGTTCTCGACCGACACCTGCGTCCCGATCTCGCGCCTTGCCGACTGTGTCAAGGCGGCCAAAGAAGAGGTCGCGAAGAGCGGGCTGGTGTGCATGATCGTTGGCCATGTGGGTGACGGCAATTTCCATGTACTGATCACGTTTGACCCGCACAGCGCCGAAGAGCGCGAGCGCGCTGAAGTGGCGGCTGACCGCATCGCGCATATCGCGATCGGAATGGGCGGCACCTGTACCGGCGAGCATGGCATTGGCATCCACAAACTCGACGCACTCAAGGCCGAACACGGCGAGGCGGTGGACGTGATGCGGACGCTGAAGAGGGCACTCGATCCGAACAACATCATGAATCCGGGCAAAACCATTCCGATGCAATGAACCGAGGCCTGCGGGTACGCGGGCTAGGCAGCAAATTCTTCAACCATCCAGATCGCGTATCACCTAAATTGTTCGATCTTTCATCACGAACATCACAGATCACTCGTTATGGCCTACACCCTCTTGATCGGTAACAAAAACTACTCGTCCTGGTCGTTGCGTCCATGGCTGATGCTGCATGCCGCCGGAATTCCCTTCCGCGAAGAGCAACACTGGTTTGACACGCCCGAGTTCGCCGCGGAAATTTCCTCGCGCAAACGTTCACCAAATGGTCGCGTGCCGGTGCTGGTGGATGGCGACGTCAAGGTGTGGGATTCGCTCGCCATCGCCGAGTACTTGGCGGAACGGCATCCCGGCCTCTGGCCGGTCGACGCCGTGGCGC
The DNA here is from genome assembly GCA_016790165.1 of Burkholderiales bacterium. GTDB lineage: Bacteria > Pseudomonadota > Gammaproteobacteria > Burkholderiales > Casimicrobiaceae > Casimicrobium. The sequence continues at coordinate 3,608 of JAEUPL010000035.1, read as the reverse complement.
GCGCGCATGCCCGCAGCGCCTGCGCCGAGATGCACTCCAGTTTTGGCGCGCTACGCAACTGGATGCCGATGAATGTGCGCCGGAGCTACCCGATCGCTGCTCCGCGCGAAGACGTGCGCAAGGATATCGAGCGCATTCAGGCGCTCTGGACGGAAGCGCGCGCAAAATTCGGCGCTTCATCGAGCTCCGGGCCCTATCTTTACGGCACGTTCAGCATCGCTGACGCCTACTTTGCGCCCGTGGTGTTTCGCTTCTCGACCTACGGTGTCAAGTGCTCGCCGGTGGTTGCCGCGTATGTGCAGACCATGCTCGCACACCCATCGATGCAGCAATGGATCGCCGCGTCGAAGGCTGAGTCCGCCGTGGTGCAACACGAAGAGCCGGAGTTCCTCTACGAGAACAAGACGGCGTAAGACCGACGCTTCATACTCGCCACACCTCTCTTTGCGACAACCTCATGACCATCGAAACCTGGCAAGCGCAAATCAAGCAAGCCGCCGCTCGTGGCGGCAAACTTGCCATTCGCGGCTCGGGCAGCAAGGCTTTCTGTTCGCCGCCTGCATCGCCGACAGCCGTGCTGCTTGACATCCGGGCTCACGCCGGGGTCGTCGAGTACGAGCCGAACGAGCTGGTGATTGTCGTGCGTACCGGCACCGCACTCGCCGAGGTGGAACGCGTGATGACGGCAGCGGGGCAAATGCTGGCGTTCGAAGCGCCACACTTCGGCCCCGGCGCGACCATCGGTGGTGCCTTGGCGAGTGGTCTGTCTGGCCCACGCCGACCCTACGCAGGCGCGCTGCGTGATTTTGTGCTCGGTTGCAAAGTCGTCGACGGCAAAGGCGAACATCTGGCCTTTGGCGGCAAGGTGATGAAAAACGTTGCCGGCTTTGACGTGGCGCGGCTGCTCGCCGGTTCGCACGGCACGTTCGGCGTGCTCACGGAGGTTGCGTTCAAATGCCTGCCACTGCCGCAATCGCAGCAAACACGCGTGTTCGAGCTCGGCGCTGAAGACGCGGTGGTGGCGATGAATCGCTGGTACGCTGCCGCGAATCCGATTACGGCAAGCGTCTGGGTCGGGGGGCGGCTGTACGTGCGCCTCGCCGGCGCTGAGCCCGCAGTACGGTTGGCAGCGACGAACCTGGGCGGCGAAGCGCTTGCAGACGACGCGCGGTGGTGGCGAGACTGGCGTGAGCAAGGGCACCCGTTCTTCGCCGCTTCGGACGCATCGTCACCCTTGATTCGCGTGTCATGCAAGGCAACGGCCGCATTCGGCGACCTGGGCAACGGCGCAGAGAAGCAGGCGATCGATTGGGGAGGCGCGCAGCGCTGGCTGCGTGCGTCGTCGGTCGCCTTGCCTGCGATACGGGAATGGGCACGCGCCAACGGCGGCTTTGCCCAGGTGTTTCGCGGCGCTGCCCACGAGGGTGAGCGCGTCAGTCCCTTACCCGCGGCGTTGGTCGGTGTGCAGCAGAAGCTAAAGCAAAGCTTCGACCCCTATGGCGTCTTCCCGAACCTGTAGGACGGTTTTCCGCGACTAACTTCTGCTTCAGCAACACAATCTCTCGGCAAACTACCCTTACACAAATTCCCCCCCCCCGGTCATGCAAACCAATCTCGCCGATTTCATTAAGGACACGCCTGAGGGCCGCGAGGCGGATGCGATTCTGCGCGCCTGCGTGCACTGCGGTTTTTGCACGGCCACCTGCCCGACCTATCAGGTGCTCGGCGATGAGCTAGACGGCCCACGCGGACGCATCTACCTGATCAAGCAGGTGCTTGAGGGCGTTGAGCCCACAGCAAAGACGCAGCAACACCTTGACCGTTGCCTCACCTGCCGCAACTGTGAGAGCACCTGTCCGAGCGGTGTGCAATATGGCCGTCTGGTGGACATCGGACGCGCAGTCGTCGAGAAAACGGTCGGTCGTCGTGTCGGCGACGGCTTGCGTCGACGGCTGCTGCATCGTGGACTGCTAAGCAAGAAGTCTTTCGCTGCGGCGCTCGCGCTTGGGCGCGCGGCGAGGCCGTTGCTGCCCGTGTCTCTCAAGAGCAAGGTGCAGCCACGGCGCGCGCCCGGTAGTTGGCCCACTGCGCAGCACGCGCGGAGCATGCTTCTGCTCGACAATTGCGTGCAGGAGGCTATGGCACCCGCCATCGATGCCGCCGCGGCGCGCGTACTCGACCGTGCGGGTATCACGCTGAAACGCGTCGCTGCCGGTGGTTGCTGCGGCGCGTTAAGCCACCACCTTAACGAGGAAGACACCGCGATGCAGCGCGTGCGTGCCAACATTGATGCATGGTGGCCACTCGTCGAGAACGGCGCGGAGGCAATTGTCGTCACCGCGTCCGGCTGTTCGGTGATGGTGAAAGACTACGGGCATTTCATGCAGCACGACACCGCATACGCTGCAAAGGCGGCACGGATTGCGGCGCTCGCCCGCGATATATCAGAGGTTGTGGCGAATGCCTGGGTGCAGATCAAGCCCGCATTTCGGTCCGTGCCGGGTGCGCGTGCAGTGATCGCGTACCACCCTCCGTGCACTCTGCAACATGGCATGAAGTTGCGTGGCGGCGTAGAAACCCTGTTGCGCGACGTCGGCTTCACGCTTACGCCAGTGGTCGATAGCCATTTGTGCTGCGGTTCGGCCGGGACTTACTCGGTGCTGCAATCGGAAATCAGCGCTGAACTCAAGCGCCGCAAACTTGGCAATCTCACGGCGGGGAAGCCCACGCAGATCGCCACGGCCAACATTGGCTGCATGACGCATCTGCAGAGTGGCACGGAGTTACCCGTCAAGCACTGGATTGAACTGCTCGACGAGCAACTGGCGCCGTAGCGGCCGGTGCCGGGCCGCAGCGAGCGCCCTTTTTGACAGTGTCGCTCGTTCCTGGCTATAATTCAAAGCTCAGCGGCTGTAGCTCAGTTGGATTAGAGTACTTGGCTACGAACCAAGGGGTCGTGGGTTCAATTCCTGCCAGCCGCGCCATATTCTCAAAGGGTTAGCAAGTTAACAGCTGCTAACCCTTTTTCTTTTGGGTGGCCTCGGCAACTGTTTTGTTGCGGTTCTGTTGCGGTTCACGCCAATCGCCCATGCAACCGCAGACCCATCGACGCGACGCTTCTTTGTGGCAACGGCGCAACACACCGCCTAGCGTGAAGAGAATTTTTTCCTACAACGTGGGACGTCGTGAAACCACCTGACGCGCGCTGAAACTCACTGAAACGGCCTGACCCAACCTTGCAAATTCGATCAGCTTTTCGAACAATTTGCTTGCGGCTCGCGCGAGTCGTTCCGCGGAACGCGGGCGCTTTGGGTAGTTGACACTTCCATACAGAAAGCGAAATCGCGCAAGGCCAGAATCTTGGTTCAATCCAGCCTTGGAAAAGTCGGTCCCGGGGATTCGCCAAAATGGATCGGTCTCATTCAGTCTTTCGACAGAGAGATCTGTGGCAAACACTTCGGCGCGCTCTAGTTGTTAAGTTGCAATAGGTTCTTCCCGCTGAGTCGGGAAGCTGGAGGCTTGTGGCCCAAGGCCGAATGGGGCCTGCGGGCGTTGTAGTAGGCCAGGAAGGACGGCAGCCAAGCGGTGCGCTCGGCGCTGTTGTTCCA
>JAEUPL010000041.1 GCA_016790165.1 Burkholderiales bacterium | reverse complement strand
ACTCGGCTTGCCGAAATCGCTCACCGGCGTGTTCCAGGGCCTGCTGCTGTTCACGCTGCTGGCCTGCGACACGCTGATCCATTACCGCATCCGCTGGTGGCATGCGGCGCGGCCCGCTGCGGCGCCGGCCGTGGCGGTCGTTACGACGAAGGAGGCCTGAGCCATGGAAGCATTCGCATTGCTCGTGGCCGCCACGCTCAACGCCGGCACCGTGCTGGCGATCGCCGGCCTCGGCCTCTTGATCAACGAACGTGCCGGCATCGTGAACCTCGGTGCCGAAGGCATGATGCTCGTCGCCGCGATCGCCGGCTTTGCCACCGCGGTGCACACCGGCAACGACTGGCTGGCGTTTGCGGCCGGCATGGGTGCCGGCGCGCTGCTCGCGGCCGCGTTCGGCGGCCTCGTCATCTGGCTCAACACCAACCAGTACGCCTCGGGCCTGGCGCTCAGCCTGTTCGGCGCCGGCTTCTCGGCGTTTGCGGGCATCACCTACACGCAGCAGAAGCTGGGCGAGCGCGCGAAGTTCGAGATCCCCGGGCTGGCGGACATTCCGTTCATCGGGCCGGCCCTCTTCAAGCACCATCCGATCGTCTACCTCACGGTGCTGGGCGCGATCGCGCTCGCATGGTTTCTCTACCGGTCGCGCGGCGGCCTGGTGCTGCGCGCGATCGGCGAGTCGCCGGAGTCGGCGCATGCGCTGGGTTATCCGGTGCGTCGCATCCGGCTTGCGGCGGTGATGGCCGGCGGTGCGTTGTGCGGGCTGGCGGGCGCCTATATCTCGGTGATCTACACGCCGCTGTGGGTCGAGGGCATGATCGCCGGCAAGGGCTGGATCGCGCTGGCGCTCACCACCTTCGCCACCTGGCGGCCGGCGCGCGTGCTGCTCGGCGCCTACCTCTTCGGCGGCGTCACGATGCTGCAGTTCCATCTGCAGGGCGAGGGCGTGCACATCCCGAGCCAGTGGCTGTCGATGCTGCCGTACCTGGCCACGATCGTCGTGCTGGTGCTGATCTCACGCAATGCCACCTGGATCCGCGTCAACATGCCGGCCTCGCTGGGCAAGCCGTTCTTCCCCGGGTCCTGAAAGCCTGCAGGACCATAATCGCCGACTCCCACGAATCAACCCGCTCTCATCTTCAGAGGAGAACTCCCATGACCGACAAGCGCATGTTCCTGAAACTCGGCAGTCTGACCGCGGTGGCCCTGGCCGCCGGCCTGGTGGGTTGCGGCAAGAAGGAGGAACCTGCGAAGCCGGCGGCCACCGCGGCCGCACCGGCTGCCGCCTCGGCGCCGGCCAAGCCCGCGCCGCTGAAGATCGCCTTCGCCTATGTGGGCCCGGTGGGCGACGGCGGCTGGACCTTTGCGCACGACAACGGCCGCAAGGCGGTGGAAAAGGAATTTGGTGACAAAGTGGTCACCAGCTTCGTCGAGAAAGTGCCGGAGAGTGCGGACGCCGAGCGCGTGTTCCGCGACCTCGCGGGTCAGGGCAACAAGCTCATCTTCGGCACCACGTTTGGCTACATGGAGCCGATGCTCAAGGTCGCCGGCGATAACGCGGGCATCAAGTTCGAGCACGCGACGGGCTACAAGACCGCGCCCAACATGCGCACCTACGACAGCCGCACCTACGAAGGCGCGTACATGGCAGGGGTGATCGCCGGGAAGATGACGAAGAGCAACACGCTCGGCGTCGTCGGCTCGATTCCGATCCCCGAGGTGATCCGCAACATCAACAGCTTCACGCTCGGCGCACAAAGCGTTAACCCGAAGATCAAGACCAAAGTGGTCTGGGTCAACGAATGGTTCAACCCGCCGAAAGAGACGGAAGCCGCGACCGCGCTCATTAACGGCGGCGCCGACGTGTTGATGCAGAACACCGATTCCTCGGCTGTGCTGCAAACCGCCGAGAAGATGGGCAAGCGTGCGTTCGGCTGGGATAGCGACATGACCGCCTACGGCCCGAAGGCGCACCTCGGCTCGGCGATCATCAACTGGGCTCCCTACTACATCAAGGCGACCAAAGACGCGCTCGACGGCAAGTGGGAGACCGGGCAAAGCTGGTGGGGCGTGAAAGAGGGCGCTATCGACATGGTGTCGATGGCGGCTGACATCCCGGAAGACACGAAGAAAAAGGTCGACGAAATCAAGGCCGGCCTCAAGGCAGGTACCTTCCACCCTTGGACCGGCCCGATCGTCGGCCAGGACGGCAAGGAAGTGCTCGCCAAGGATGCCAAGGCCGACGACAAGTTCCTGGGCGGCATCAAGTTCTACGTCAAGGGCGTTGAAGGCAAAGTGCCGGGCGACGGAAAATAGTCTGTTGTTCGCGCGAAAAGGGCCGCCGTGTGCGGCCTTTTTTTTGTGTGCGTAACGCGGAGATTGTGTGAGCGCGCTTGCCAGCGATTTGCCGCTGCACACAGTTCAACGTGAACATTCACGCTACCGCCTCTCGCAGGCAAGCGCCGCTCCCACACCAACATCGGCAACATGAAAACGCTCCTGATAAAAAACGCCCACGCCATCGCGACGATTGACGCCATCAAACGTGAACTGCGGAATGCGTCCATCTTCATTCGTGGCAACGTCATCGAAGCGATCGGGCCGGCGCGCGAGTTGCCAGCGGCGGCAGATGAAGTGATCGACGCCTCTCGCTGCGTGGTCACGCCGGGCCTGGTCAACACGCATCACCACATGTACCAAAGCCTGACGCGGGCGGTCCCGGCAGTGCAGGATGCGGAGCTGTTTACGTGGCTCAAGGGCCTCTATCCGATCTGGGCGCGGATGACGCCGGACATGGTTCGCACCGCCGCGCTCACCGCCATGGCCGAGCTGCTGCGCTCTGGTTGCACCACGTCGAGCGATCATCTCTATCTGTTTCCGAACGGCGCAAAGCTCGACGATACGATCCACGCCGCGCAACAAATCGGCATGCGCTTTCACGCCATGCGTGGCAGCATGAGTGTGGGTGAATCGGCAGGCGGTTTGCCGCCGGATTCGCTGGTGGAGAACGAATCGGCGATCCTGAACGATTCGGGGCGTGTGGTCGAGCAGTTTCACGATGCGAACCGCTACGCCATGATTCGCGTGGGCCTCGCACCGTGTTCGCCGTTTTCGGTCAGCGTCGATCTGATGCGCGAGAGTGCCGCGCTGGCGCGTTCATTTTCAGGGCAGGGCGTGCGCCTGCACACACATCTGGCTGAGAACGATCACGACGTCGCTTACTCACGCGAAAAATTCAACCGTACACCGACGGAATACGCGGAGGAACTGGGCTGGCTTGGCGATGACGTGTGGCACGCCCACTGCGTGAAACTGGATGCCCACGGCATCGCGCGTTTCGCCGCGACCGGCACCGGTGTTGCCCATTGCCCGTGCAGCAACATGCGGCTGGCGAGCGGTATCGCACCGATCCGCCGCTTGCTGGACCACGGCGTGCGCGTGGGCCTGGGCGTGGATGGCAGCGCCAGTAACGACGCGGCGCAGATGGTCCATGAAGCGCGGCAAGCGATGCTGCTGGCCCGCGTGGGTCGCAGCCTGCAACCGTTCGGATGCGACGATGGCGGGCGCGAGCTGTCGGCGCGCGATGCCCTGCGTCTGGCGACACGCGGCGGCGCGAGCGTGCTCGGCCGCGACGACATCGGCGCCATCGCAGCGGGCATGGCTGCCGACCTCGCGCTGTTTCGCATCGACACCCTCGCCATGGCAGGCGGCGCGGTCCACGACCCGATTGCAGCGCTCATGTTCTCCGCCAGCCCGCAGGCCGAGTACACCGTCGTCAATGGCCGCGTTATCGTGCGTGAAGGACAGCTCACGACGCTGGATTTGCCGGTGCACATCGAACAGCACAACCGCATGGCGCAGGAACTACTGGCCTGATGATAGTCATCGCCAGCCTGGTTGGGCATGATGCTGGCGCCCCAACTCAGCGGTTGTCGTTTCACTGATCACTTTTGTCCCACCCCATGCTGCTTTGGGCTACATTCGTCACCGGATCATGCTTGGGACTTGCTGCGTCATGAAGCACATCGTTGTCGCGATTGTTGGCCTACTTTGCTGCTCCTTGACGGCGGCGGAAACCGTCAATCGATACTCGGTCGCCCACACGCGACATCGTGACGCCGACATGGTCGTAGTGCGGATCGATGGTCGCTTCTTCAACGCCGACCTGAAAACGCAGGCCCGCTGGTACACCGACATTCAGTCCTGTGTGCGTAGTGTCAAACTGCGTGGCACAGTCATACTGGTTTCTGGCGCGAATGGTCGCTTCCAGTTTTACGGCCCCAACACGTGGCACAGCTTTCTCAAGACCATTGATATGGCTTGGGTGAATGCCCGACTGAACAAAGAGATGACGTGCCACTTTTAGTCGAGGTGACGGACGGAGTGCGAAGCGCGGCGCGGGCACGCCACAACCGGATCAGCCCCGCTTCAAGTTCCGGATTTGAGTTGGCGAGGCGGGCTACTTCCTGTCGTTGTGCCAGCGTCAGAGCGCGCGGCAAGCATCCTCGCGCAGCCAACGCGCCGCATCCACCGCGCCGTACGTCAGGATTGCCGACGCGCCTGCCCGACGGAAGCAAATCAGCGTTTCGAGCAGGCACTTCCTGTAGTCGAGCCAGCCGTTGGCCGCAGCGGCCTTGAGCATGGCGTACTCGCCGCTGACCTGATACACCGCCACGGGCATCCTGAATTCGTCCCTCACGCGGGCGAGGATGTCGAGGTAGAGCAGCCCAGGCTTCACCATGAGCATGTCGGCGCCTTCGGCGACATCAAGCGCGCACTCGCGGATGGCTTCGTCGCTGTTGGCGAAATCGAGCTGGTAGGTTTCCTTGCTGCTCTTGCCGAGATTGCTGCTGGAGCCGACGGCGTCGCGGAACGGGCCGTAGAAGGCGCTGGCAAATTTGGCGCTGTAGGCGAGGATCTTGGTCTGAATGTGACCACTGGCATCGAGCGCGGCGCGGATCGCTCCAATGCGGCCGTCCATCATGTCGCTCGGTGCAACGAAATCCGCCCCGGCGCGGGCGTGCGATAGCGCCTGCTTGACGAGCACGGCCACCGTTTCGTCATTCATCACGTACCCTGCGTCGTCAATCAGCCCATCCTGCCCGTGCGAGGTGTAGGGGTCGAGTGCGACGTCGGTGATGACCGCGATGTCGGGCACGGCGGCCTTGAGCGCCCTGACCGCGCGGGGGATCAATCCGCTGTCGTTGTAAGCCTCCTCGGCGAGCGGGGTTTTGACCGACTCGATCACCGGAAAGAGTGCGATGGCGCCTACGCCCAGGGCAGCCGCCTCGGTCGCCCGTTGCACCAGCGGGTCAATGGTGACGCGCTCGACGCCCGGCATCGACGGCACCGCTTGCGTGCGCTGTGTCCCTTCGATAACAAACACGGGCCAGATGAGATGGGCCGCAGACAGCGACGTTTCACGCACCATGTTGCGGCTGAACGCATCGCGGCGCAGTCGGCGCATGCGCACCGATGGAAAGGCGGGGTGGGAAGCTGCACTCATGTGCGTATTTTAGGAGCCTGCGGGACGCTGGCGAGCGCCCAGACTCCTAGGAACCCGATTTCAGCGTCTTTTCAATAATCTCGCGCACGTTGGCCGAAAGCGTCTCGGTCGCGACGATGCGCTGCAGCTGCGCGCCCTGTTGCGTGCGTGCCGGTTCGGCACACCGGTGCCAGCGCGCAAACACATCGCAAAAGCGTGCAGCCAGCGAAGGGTTTTGCGCGTCGTAGTGCCGAATTTGATCGGCGATGAAATGGTACCCGCTGCCGTCGGTCGCGTGGAAGCCGCGCCAATTCTGATCGCCGAATGCCTGCACCACGGCACGCACGCGGTTGGGATTCTTGCCGTCGAATTTCGGATGGGCCAGCAGCGCGCTGGCGTGTGCCGCCGCGTCGCCGCGTACGGTTGCCGCTTCGAGGGAGAACCACCGATTGAGCATCGACAGGTCATCCTGCCATGCATCGTGAAAGCGCCGGTAGAGCACATCGCGCACGGCGCCGGGCTGATCACGCAACGCCGTCATGGCGCCGATCACATCGGTCAGGTTGTCCGCCGCATCGGCTTGCGCCAGGCAAAATTCCTGCGCATCACGGTTTGCCTCGACGTTGGCAAGCGCAAGCAACGTATTGCTTAACGCGCGGTGCGCCACTTGTGCCAGCGTGTGCGCCCAGGGCTGCCCGCGCAGGGTCGCGCGCTCGCGACCATAGCGCTCGATGATCGCCGCGCGCTGACTGGCGATCAACGCGCGCAGCACATCGTCACGCGCGTCGGCAATGGCCAGTGGGTCAATCGGCTGGTCGGCCGCCGTGCGGTCGGCCAGTTCGGCATAGCTCGGCAGAATCAATAGATGGGCGAGCAGAGCGGGGTCGGAGTGATGATCGGCCAACAGCGCCGCCACCGCCCGATCCATTGCGGGGTCGACGCGCAGCGCGCCACCGCCGGGTTCCTGCCGGGCTTGTGCAGCGCGCCCATCAAAGGCGCGGAAGAACAATTCGCGCATCGCCTGCCAGCGCGACACACCGTCGTTGTCGCGCGAGGCAAGTGCGATCAGCTGTGCGTCGCTGTAGTCGAACCGCACGCGCACGGGCGCCGAAAAGCCGCGCAGCAGCGACGGGATGGGATGCGCGGCGACGCGGTCAAACTCAAAGCGCTGCTCTGCGGCCGTGACTTCAAGCACGCCCTCGTGGTCGATGCGGCCGTCTTCGTGTAGCAACGCCGCAGCGAGCGGTATCACCATCGGCTGCTTGTGGGGCTGGCCGGGCGTGGGTGGTACGTGCTGTACAACGTGCAGCGAATAACGATTCTGCGCCGCGTCGTAGTCGTCGCGCACCCTAAGCGTCGGTGTACCGGCCTGGCTGTACCAGCGCTTGAACTGGCTCAGGTCGCGGCCGCTGGCGGCTTCCATCGCTGCGACAAAGTCGTCACAGGTCGCGGCCGTACCGTCGTGACGTTCGAAGTACAGGTCGCAGCCGCGGCGATAGGTATCCGCACCGAGCAGGGCGCGGAGCATGCGAATCACTTCGGCGCCTTTTTCATAGACGGTGACGGTATAGAAATTGTCGATCGCCTCGTATTCGTCGGGGCGGATCGGATGCGCCATCGGCCCGGCGTCCTGGGCGAACTGGCGCTGCTGCATGAACGCCGCCTCTTCAATGCGCACCACCGCCGGCGCGGCGCGCGTGGCGGTGTATTGCTGCTCGCGAAAGACGGTAAAGCCTTCTTTCAGCGAGAGCTGGAACCAGTCGCGACAGGTGACGCGGTTGCCGCTCCAGTTATGAAAGTATTCGTGCGCGACGATAGCGTCGACGGTCTGAAAATCGGCGTCAGTCGCGGTGTGCTGATCGGCAAGCAGAAAACGCGAGTTGAAGATGTTCAACCCCTTGTTTTCCATCGCGCCCATATTGAAATCATCGGCCGCGTAAATCATGAAGCGGTCGAGATCGAATTCGCGGCCGTAGGCCTGCTCATCCCAGCGCATGGCCGCCTTGAGGCAATCCATCGCCCAGCGGCAGCGAGGCAGATTGGCCGTCGTGGAGTAGATCTCCAGACGCACGCGGCGTCCCGACGCGGTGACAAATTCATCCTGCATCCGATCCAGGTCGCCTGCCACCAGCGCGAAGAGGTAGCAGGGCTTCTTGTGCGGGTCGTGCCAGCGCGCCTCGTGGCGCCCGTCAGCGAGATCGCGGATGCCGAGCAGGTTGCCATTGGAGAGCAGGACTGGAAACGCCGCCTTGTCGGCACGGATGGTGACGAAGTACTCCGAAAGCACATCCGGTCGATCCGGGAACCAGGTGATGCGGCGAAAGCCCTCGGCTTCACACTGCGTGCAAAACGTGCCACCGGTGATGTAGAGGCCCTCGAGCGCGAGATTGGCGGTGGGGTTGAAACGGGTGACGAGGGTCAGCGTGGCGCAATCACCCTGTGCGGTCAGCGTGGCGGCATCGATCTCGATGCGGCCCGGCTGCTGGCGGAAGCTGGTCTCGGGCAATGAAACACCGTTCAGGGCCATCGCTTCAATGGGCAGTCCATCCCCGAAGAGCGTGAGCCTACCGTCGGCATGGGTTGCCGCATTGCGACGCAGCGACAGCGTGCTGGTCACGACCGTGGCGAGCGGGTCGAGGTCAAAGACCAACTCGACGCGGTCGAGCCAGAAACCCGGCGCGCGGTAGTCGCCTCGCCGAACTACCGCATTGCCGGACTCAGCCATGAGCTAGCGCTTAGGTGCCGGGACAAACGGCGAGGGTTCCACCTTGATGTTTTGCGTCTTGCCGATCACGCCCATCAGTTCAACGTCAAAGACCAGCGTGGCGTTCGGCGGAATCGCGTCACCAGCGCCATTGGCGCCATAGCCCTTGTCCGGCGGAATGATCAGGGTGCGCTGACCGCCGACCTTCATGCCCGCCACGCCTTCGTCCCAGCCCTTGATCACGCGACCGGCGCCAAGAATGAAGCCGAACGGCACTTTGCGGTCCACGGACGAGTCAAACTTCTTGCCTTTGTTGTCCGGTGCAGCGGCGTCCCAAAGGTAGCCCGTGTAGTGCATCGCGAGCGGATTGTTGGCCTCGGCAACCGCGCCGTCACCCACCTTGCGGTCAACAATCGTCAGCGTGGTCGGCGCCGCGGCTTTGACCGCAGGCTGCGCGAGGACAGGTTGCGCGAGGACAGGTTGCGCGCCGATGGCCAGACCGAGGGCAACGGCGACTGCGGAGACGGAAAACAGGGAGTTACGAATCATGATGCTCGGAGTGGAAATGAACGGATGCACAACGCCTGACGGCGACCCGGCGTTTACCGGCGCGGCGGGTGCAAAACCGCTGCCGCAGTCGGGATTTGCTTGCTGCGGTGGCGGCGGAGCGCTATTCTACGATTTGACAAAAAAGAATCTGTCCGGATTGCAGCCCCGAGCCTTGGGAAACGCTGCGCAGGTTCCCGCGACAGAAACCTAACCCATGCTTCGCTGGCTTAGCCAACTCACCGATTCACGCCCGCTGGGCTCGCCTGCCGGCGCGCGCAAGTTTGCCGCGTCGCTTGACCGCGACATGTTCTCTGCGGTGGACACCGTGTGCAGCCAGCTGCGCGCTTTCGTGAGCGAGTCGGAGCGTCCCAATGCGGTCGATTCAGCGCCGCTGATCGAGCTGGACACGCAGGTGCTTGCCATCACGCAACGGCTTGAACGCGACTATCTGGCAGCGTCGCTGCAATCACATTCATTGCGCGAGCGGCTCTGGGATGCGGGCTACGATTGGGCAATGCGCTTCAATGAAGCGTATCGCGCATTGCTGACCCGACAGCGCACGCCGGTCGCCGGACGGGCCGCGAGTCAGTTTGCGCTGGTGTCCGCACGCTTTTTCAGTTTCCGTGCGATGGCGTACCGCTACCGGTTGTATCGTCACGAAGAGTGGATCCCCGGCTTGTGGGGCGAAACCAACCAGACGTTTCGGAAGACTTGCGATCTGGGTGTGGATCATGTGGTCGTTCCCGACCTCGCCAGCCAGGGCCAAACCACCTACCCGGCGCGCGCGTTTGCTACGTTGATGTTGCTGCGCCTCGGCAATGCGGGAGGCTACACGCCGTCGCAAATTCAGGCCCTGTACAAAAAGCTGGAGGAGTTCGCGCAGGACGTGCGCCTCACCTCGCGACCGATGAACGACACAGGCTTCGCGATCAACCTGTCGGGGCACGATGGTTTCGTACCGCGGCATACGGCACCGCAGGGCGGCCAGTTCTTGTACGTCGATACCACCACCATTCACGCCCGGGCGCTCAGCTGGCTGGATCGCCTCGAGTCGGAAGACAGTGGTCGCAACGTCACGCTGGGCGGTTCACTCTCGCAAAGCCCGCTGCTCGCGCTGCGAAGCGCCGTGCTGCGCATCGACCCTGAATTCAAGCCGCTCGCGCGTGCGAGCCAACGCACCGACGACCATGGGCGCGTGGCGGCAACGTATGGCGTATCGCGTGTAGCGTCGGCCATTGCCTTCGACCCGGCGCTACTCGCGTCAACACTGGAGGGCGATGGCTACGACTACACCGATGTGCAGGAAATCGAAACCATCGGCACGCTTCGGGCTTCGACGCTCAAGCGCCTGCGCCGGGATCTGCCGCCCGAAGCAGGTCGGCTCAATCTGCAGTTCTGGCACCTGCGCGACCGAAGTGACACGGGCTTCCGCTGCGTCGTGCCGAACACTTCCAGCCAGCAATTGCGCCTGCGTGACATCGCCGTCGTCACCGAGGAGGCACCGACCGCGAGCTGGCAGGTAGCGACCATTGTGCGTCTGCTCAAACTCCCGGGTGGTCACATCGAGTTGGGATTGCAGGTGTTTTCACGCGACGTTGAAATGATCGAGATGCGCTCGTTGCGGACGCGACAGGGGCTGTATCACAACAATGCAGCCACGCTGGTGGCGAGCCCGACGTTCAAGGCGATTCGCCTCAAGAGCGCGGTGTTTGGCCGCCCGATCATGGGTTCGTCGTGGATCATGAATACGGCCGACTATCAGGCCGGAGCGCTGTACGAAGTGCAGGGCTCGGGACGGCGTTTCGAGGCCAGCGAGGTGATCAGCGAGGGCGCGGACTGGGTTTGGGTGAAGCCGACCCCGCGCTCCTGATCTTGCTCACTGCTGCGCGATGACCGAACTCGTCTTTCGTGACGACGCCTATTGCGCGCAGCTGGACGCACACGTCGTCGCCGTGCGTCCTTGGTTGTCGCCCGCCGGAGCGACGCACGCCGCACTGGTACTCGACCGAAGCATCTTCTACTACGAGAGCGGCGGGCAACCCGGCGATCGTGGTGCGCTGCGCTGGCAGGATGCCGGTGGCACGGCGCGCACTGCCCACGTCATTGACACCCGCCGCGACCGTGCCAGCGGCGAAATTCTGCATGTGCTGGCGGCCGGCGCAGATGCACATGCGGCGACACCGCCTGCGGAGGGAACCGGTGTGACGTTGTCGCTGGACTGGCCGCGGCGGCACCGGCACATGCGCTTTCACACGGCGCTGCATCTGGTCTGCGCGGCGTTACCAGGCATCCTCGCCACGGGCAATGCCATCGACGTAGACAAGGCGCGAATTGACTTCGACCTGTCCGGGGTTGAGTTTGACCGCGACGGCACCGAGGCGCGCCTCAACGCACTCATCGCGGGCCAGCACGACGTGACGACGCACTGGATCAGCGACGACGAACTCGCCGCACAACCCGATCTCGTGCGCACGATGAGCGTCGCGCCGCCCACCGGTAGCGGCCGGGTACGCCTGGTGCGAGTTGGCGACCGGGTGGATCTGCAACCTTGCGGCGGCACGCACGTACGCAACACCGGTGAGATTGGCGCCGTGCGGATCGTCAAGGTTGAGAACAAAGGGCGCCAGAACCGGCGGCTCGTCTTACAGCTCGTCGAATAGCCCATCCGGAACGACCGCTGGATGGGCCTCTCCGGTGCATCGCTGAAGCGTTCCCTCTGCCAGTCGACAATCGCGTTTTTTCCCAGGTAACGACCGCTGGCTGGTCGTTACCGGCGAAAAGCTGATGCCTCACGCCACGCCGTTCGCTTTGAACCAGGCGATGAGTTCCTTCCACGCCGCCTCCGCCGTCGCCTTGCGGTAGCTCGGGCGATAGTCGGCGTGAAATGCGTGCGGCGCATCCGGGTAGAGGATGATCTTGCTCTTTTTGCCCTTCGCCTTCAGCGCATCTTCCATCTTGGCCACGGTGTCGTTCGGGATGCCGCCGTCGGCATCGCCGTAGAGGCCTAGCACCGGCGCGTTGATCCTGTCGACCAGATCAATCGGATGGGCGGGCGTCATCGCGTTGGCCGCACCGACCAGCCGCCCGTACCACGCCCCACCGGCCTTCACGTTCTGGTTGTGCGCGGCGTAAAGCCAGGTGATGCGCCCACCCCAGCAGAAGCCGGTGACCGCCAGTTTGTCGGCGTTGGCCTTGCCACTGGCCTTGGCGAATGCAACGCAGGCGTCCAGATCAGCCATCACCTGCGCATCGGGCACCTTGCTGACCACGTCGCTCAGGATCTTCGGAATCTCGGTGATCTTGCTCACATCGCCCTGCCGCGCAAACAGCTCGGCCGAGATCGCAAAGTAGCCGAGCTTCGCGAAGCGGCGACAGACGTCCTTGATGTGCTCGTGCACGCCAAAGATTTCCTGCACCACCAGCACCACCGGAAAGCCCGACCCCGTGGCGGGCATGGCGCGGTAGGCCACCATGTCGCCGTCTTTGGTGGGCACCTTGACTTCGCCTGCAACGAGCCCGTCGGCAGAGGTGGTGATCGTCTGCGCCGACACCGGAAGGACCGACGCCGCAAACCCCGCACCCAGCGAGGTCACCATAAAGCCGCGACGATTGAGTTTGACCAAAGGCACAAGCGCGTCGATTTCGCTTTGCGTGGCCGACGACTGAGATTCATGCAGCATGGAAGCTCCCGGTGAATAAACAAGCTGCGCAGCATACGGCAGGACGGCACGCAACCGCGTGCGGGTTTTCGCGAACACGCGTCGCTGCTCCCGCGGGTCAAGCGGGGGAGGATTGCATCACGCCGTCCGCGCAATGTTCCTGAGCTTGAGGAAAGATCGAGCCATGAACACCCGCCCCGTTCGCCGTGAGTTTGCCTAAGGTTCCGACGACTTGAAGTTCAACCGCGTTTTCTATCGCCACCAGCGCACGCGATGGCAGCGCGGGGCCAGTCACCATTGCCAATCGCGGCAGAGGCAACCAAAACTGCACCTCGCGCCCCGCCTCTTCCTCAGGTGCGTGCGTTTCGCGGACCGCGCATTGCGCACGGTCAGCGATGGCTCAATCGCCTCTGGCGCAATCGATGAGGCGGGCTGGTCTTCAATCCGGAGTGTTGTGAGACACATGCAAGACCCATTGCGTGTGCCTGGCCATGCAAGCTCTCAACACCGCAGGCGTGCTTGATGACGATGCCGTGACGCGCGCGCGACGTATCGCGCAGACTTATCCAGCGCTTCCCTTGACGTGAACCGCGAAGGAAACACCAAATTTCGTCCAGCGAGCCACCTCTTCCTCCAGAAGAAAGGCGGTCAGCGGACGCTCTCCAAGCCACTCACTGTTGACCGCGAGCACGAATGATTCATTGCTTGTCGCCAGCGCGATGGCAGGGTTGGTATCCGCGCGACCGTGGCTAAAGAGGGCGGCCAGGCGCAAACAGACCAGGCGCGGCAGCAGCGCGGGTGTCAGCGTGCCGCGGTCAAGCTTTTTGAGCGAGCCAGTGTGACCGAGCACCAGCAGCGCGAGCGCAGCCCGCTCTTGCTCCGAAAAGCCGTAGATGTCGGAGTGTTCAAGCACGTACGCCGAATGACGGTGATAGTCCTCGTGTGCAATGGCCATACCGATTTCGTGCACAGCGGCCGCCCAGCCGAGCAACGAGTCCGGCTCCCGATGTCCCAGACTCAGCCAGAGGGTCTGCGCCAGCGTGTCCACCCGGCGTGCCTGTTCCGCGTCGACGCCATAGCGTCGTTGCAGCCTTGCGACCGTGGCGGTGCGCGGGTCGCCCCCCGACTGACCATCGCTCCGGTACAGCATGTCGTAAGCGACGCCGAGCCGCAATGCCCCCTCCGCTGGCTCCACCGCAGAAACGTTCAGTTCCTGCATCAAACCAAGCAGGATCGCCAACCCGCCCGGCAGCACCGGTGCGCGGCTGGGCTTCAGCGCGGCGAGTTCGACCTTGTTCATGTGCCCGGCATCAATAAGCATCGATCGCAGTTGCACCATCGCCTCGAGCGTGATCGACGTACCGAAGCCATTCTCAGTGATGATCTCGTGGATGGCGCGGATTGTCCCCGATGAGCCGTACGCGATGTCCCATCCCTGCTTGTAGCGCTCTTGCAGTACTTCGAGCCGCGAACGCACGAACACTTCCGCCTTGCGAAACGCCCCAGCGGTCACCGTTGCGCCCGGAAAAAAATGCTGCGACAGCGTGACGGCCCCGAGCGGGAATGATTCGGTGAGTTCTGGGTCATAGCGGCGACCAACGATGAACTCCGTCGACCCACCGCCGATGTCCACAATCAGCCGTTCCTGTTCGCTCCACGGCAACGTGTGCGCGCATCCCAGATAGATCAGACGCGCTTCCTCGGGGCCGGAGATGATGTCGATAGGCAAACCCAGCGCCTGCTCCGAACGTTGCAGCAGCGCCTCGCCATTACGGGCGACACGGTAAGTGCTGGTGGCGACGGCGCGGATGCGTTCGCGCGGAATGGCCGCCAAACGTTCGCGGAAGCGTGACAACGCGGCGCAAGCCTCTTCGATTTTTGCCTTCGACAACGCGTTGTCGTCATCCAGGCCGCCGGCCAGGCGAACGCCCTCCCGGTGCGTGCTGATCGGGACGATTTGACCGCCGTCCTCCCGGGCGATCAACAGCCGAAAACTGTTGGAACCCAAGTCTACGGCCGCGAACGGTTCACTGGCTTGTCTGTGCATTCTGGCTTTCGTTGTGTCATGGCGTTGTCACGGCACTGGCAGGTTGCTGAATTGCGTGCGCGGCGTGCAGAAACGCGGGAAGCATATGGCACGCGTGTGACCGGTGAGTGACGACGCGGTGTGCGGGCGCAGGTTAGCCGCACTCACCTCGGAGGTACAAACGAACCTCGGTCTGTAGCTCCCTCAAAGGCCCTTTCCAGCATCGGACGAGCCTGGAAAGTCGAGCGTTTGTCCAGTCAGAATATCGCGCGTCGGCGGCTGCTAACCACAGCGCACTGCAGGGGACGAATATCGGGTGCCTCAATCCAAGCCTGACTTGGCCAACGGCCAGTCGGGTACCGCGCAGTCTGCCCTCGAACCGTGACACGGTAACGACAGGGGCGCAGTGGATCGCAGGCCTGGCGCGGCGCCAGAAATTGACGAAAATGCCGCGAACCGGTTTATTGCCGGAAAAAGGAGGCTCTATGAATAGAAATACGTCCTGTGTGCTGGCGATTGTGGGCGCGTTCGCCATGTCGGCTGCGGCGCACTCGCAAACCATTCTTCGCTGGGGTGACGTGGTGGGGGGCAGTCACCCGCAAGTACAGATGATTGATCGTGTCGCCGCTGAGGTAAAGGCGAAGACCGGCGGTCGCGTTGAGATCCAGGCATTCGCGGGCGGCCAGATTGGCGGCTCGCGCGACATGATTGAGGCAGTGGCGAACGGCTCGCAGCAACTGGTGACCGAGGGCGCGGCCAACTTCGGTGCCTGGATTCCGTCGATCTCGGTGGTGGAAGCGCCCTACATCTGGCGCGATCCGCAGCACCTGATCAAGGCGCTGAACGGCCCGCTGCTGGCGCAGTACAACGAGCAGCTGGTCAAGGCCCGCGGCATGCGCATTCTCGGCGCGGTGTACTACGGTACGCGCCATGTCACCACGTCGACCAAAGCGGTGAACGCGCTCGCCGACATGAAGGGCGTCAAGCTCCGGGTGCCGGAGAACGATGTGTTCAAGGCCATGGCCGAGAGCTGGGGCGCGCGTCCGACGCCGATGAACTTCAACGAGCTTTACCTCGCCCTCAAACAGGGCGTGGTGGATGGTCAGGAGAATCCGCTGCCGACGATCAAGAGCGGCAAGTTCAATGAAGTGCAGAAGTACCTCGTGCTCTCCGGGCACATCATGACGCCGCGCCTCGTGGTGGTGAACGATGCGGCATGGCAGAAGATCGCCGCTGCAGACCGGAAGGCTGTCGAGGACGCCATGAAGGCACAAATGGCGTGGGCGGACAGCCAGATCATCGAGCAGGAAAAGACGCTGGTGAACGAGTTCAAGGCGGCCGGCATGACGGTACTGCAACCGGATGTGAATGAGTGGCGCAAAGCCACCCTTGCGGGGGTGCCGCCGAAGTTTGAAGCCAAGTGGGGCAAGGGCACCTACGAATCCATCGCCAACATGAAATGACCGGCCTGCGCTGGGCGCGGCGCGCACTGCACGCCACCGCCATCGCCCTTTTCGTGCTGATGGTGGGGCTGGTGCTGGCGCAGGTCGTGGCACGCAAGTTCTTCGAGCCACTGGTGTGGAGTGAGGAACTCGCGCGCTACGTCTTCATCTGGGTGGCATTCCTGGGCTGGGTCGTTGCCAGCGAGCGGCGTTCGCACATCGCCATCACGCAATTCAGCGAGCGCACTGGGCCGCGTCTGCAGCAGGTGTTGGGCTGGTTGGGTGACTTGGGCACGCTGGTTTTGATGATCTGGCTATTCTGGTTCGGACTCAAGCTGGTGGCCAACAATCGCGATGTCGAGACCGTCACCCTGTTCTTCAACTACGCGGTGGTCTACGCCATCCTGCCCGTCGCGGCGCTGGCGATCGCTGCGCTGACGCTGGCGCGCCTACGTGAGCGTGTCCACCAGCGCGCGTTCGCATCAGGTGGGCGTGACCCCGGCGAGAGTCTCCTGTGACCACGCTGATGCTGCTGATCCTGGCCGTGTGGTTTGTGCTGCTGTTCAGCGGCGCTCCCATCTACGCCCTGATGGCACTGGCCGGCGCCGCATTCGTTGCGGTGGCCGGCATCAACCCGATCTCGGTGCCACAAAAACTGCTGAAGGCGGCGGACAGCTTTCCGCTGCTGGCAGCGCCGATGTACATCCTGATGGGCGCGCTGATGAACACGTCCGGCGTGACCGAGCGCATCTTCCGTTTTGCAACGGTCTGCGTGGGCTGGTGGAAAGGCGGGCTCTGCCACGCCAATATTCTGGGCAGCGTGATCTTTGCGGGCATGAGCGGTTCGGCGGTCGCCGATGCCGGCGGCATCGGCACCATCGAGATCAAGGCCATGAAGGATGCCGGCTACGACACCGAGACGGCGGCTGCGATCACCGCCGCGTCGGCGACGATCGGCCCCATTATTCCGCCGTCGCTGCCGATGATCATCTATGGCGTATCGGCCGAGGCGTCGATTGGTGATCTCTTCCTCGGTGGCGTGATTCCAGGCCTGCTGATGGCCGTCGCGCTGATGATCATGGTGCGCGCCATTGCCATCCGGCGCGATCTCCCGCGCGTGCCGTTTCCGTCTGGGCGCGATGTGTGGCTCGCATTCAAGGGCGCGTTCTGGGCGTTGCTGTGCCCGGTGGTGCTGTTTGGCGGCATGATGAGCGGGTATTTCACGGCCACCGAATCCGCCGCAGTTGCCGCGTTTTACGCCTTGGTAGTGGGCCTCGGCTACGGCGAATTCCGCGTGCGTGACCTGCCGCGCATCGTGCTCGACACGGTCGAGACCACCGGCGTGATGATGGCGCTGGTGATGAGCGCTGCGCTGCTGGCGTATGCGCTGTCGCTGTCTCGACTGCCGCAGAGTTTTGGCGGCTGGCTGACACAGGCGGTGACCTCGCCCATCATGTACCTGTTGCTGGTCAACGTCATCCTGCTGATTGTCGGCTGCTTCATGGAGGCGATTGCCGCGATGCTGATCCTGATCCCGATTCTGGTGCCGCCTGCGATTGCGCTGGGTATCGACCCAATTCAGTTTGGGGTCGTCGTGGTGCTCAACCTGATGATCGGCACCATCACACCGCCAGTGGGGATCGTGCTGTTCGTCACCGCGCGGGTCGCGAATCTGCCACTCGCGGCGGTGGTGCGCGCTACGCTGCCATTCCTGTGGCCACTACTCGCCGTACTGGTGGCGATCACCTTGGTACCAGCACTGACGACTTGGTTGCCCGGCGTCATGCGTTGACTGGGCGGCTGGCCGTCCGGAGTCCTAGCAGCCTGCTAGCTGTTAAGTTGCAATAGGTTCTTCCCGCTGAGTCGGGAAGCTGGAGGCTTGTGGCCCAAGGCCGAATGGGGCCTGCGGGCGTTGTAGTAGGCCAGGAAGGACGGCAGCCAAGCGGTGCGCTCGGCGCTGTTGTTCC
>JAEUPL010000027.1 GCA_016790165.1 Burkholderiales bacterium | reverse complement strand
CTTGAAGGGCCAGCACGAGCGCGGGGCCATGGATAACCCTGCGCCGATAGACACCGAAGTGTCCGATAACATCATCGACACCTCGCTACCACTGGAGTTTCTCCAGCCTTAAACTGTCCGTTGATACGGGGTTAGTCCAGGACACGGATTTCATCGCCCATGTGGCCGGGTTGGTGGAGGCGCAGCGGCCCGACCTGGTGCCGGTGGACCGGGCTGCGTTGCAGGCGGCGTTTGCCGCCTTCGGTCATCGCCCGCAGTTCTTCATGGCAGCCATGGGGGCGGTGCTCAGCCCGCTGTCCGGTCACAGCGGCCGCTTCGAACCAGCGTTGCAACAGGCGGCAGAGGCCCGGCAGGCACAGGACGAAGCGCAGATGGAGTCCGACTACCTGGGCCTCAAGCCCACCGAGCAAGCGGTGTTGTGGCGCATGCTGGATCAGGGGCCGCGTTTTCGGCCGTATGACGCCGAGGCGCTGCGCTTCTACCGTGAAAAGCTTGGCCGCCCTGTAAGCGTGCAGCAGGCGCAGAAGGCCTTGGAGTCGCTACGGGAGCGCACGCCCGCCCTCGTGTGGAAATCGGCGCGTGGCGAGTATGCGGTGGAAGATGCCGCCATGCACCGCTGGTTTCAGGTGCGTCGGGATGCCGGTACGTGGCCACCAGCCCCACCCAATGGCACGCTGCCGCTGGACGACGAATGACGGAATAACCGGGTAGCCGTGCTCAGGCTAACGGACTGGACTAACCCCGTATCAACGATAGCGGGGCGATAGAACCGGGGCGATACGTGGTAAACACTCCATTCATCAATGGCTTGTATCGATCAGCGATAAACGGGGAGGGCGCATTGTCAAATGACATCGGCAAACCGGAGCGCGCAACGCAGCGCCGGGTGATCGCGCTCTTCACCCAGGAACTGGGCTACCGCTTTTTGGGCGATTGGTCATACCGAGAGGGTAACGATTGCATTGACGAAGCACTGCTGGCGGCGCATTTGACGCGCAGTGGCTACAGCGCCGCTCAGATCAGCGCGGCGACGCACAAGCTGCGCTCGGCGGCAGTGCTGCATGGCCGAACGCTCTATGACGCCAATCGGGCGGTGTATCAACTGCTGCGATACGGTGTGTCGGTGAAAGTGGCGGCCGGCGAGGTGATCGAAACGGTTCATCTGGTGAACTGGGATAACGCTGCCGACAACGATTTCGCGATTGCCGAAGAGGTGACGCTCAAGGGCGGGCACGAGCGTCGGCCCGACCTGGTGCTTTACCTGAATGGCATCGCGGTGGCCGTGCTGGAACTCAAGAACAGCCGCGTGAGCCTGGGTGAAGGCATCCGCCAGTGCCTCTCGAACCAGCGGACCGAGTTCAACGACTGGTTTTTCAGCACCATTCAGCTGGTGATGGCGGGCAACGATTCGGAAGGTCTGCGCTATGGCGCGGTCAAGACAGAGGAGAAGTACTTCCTCACGTGGAAGGAAGACGAAACCGACAACGCTGGCTACAAGCTCGACAAATACCTGGCGAAACTGTGCAGCAAGACCCGATTGCTGGAGTTGATTCGCGATTTTGTATTGTTTGATGCCGGCGTGAAGAAGCTGCCTCGCGTGCATCAGTATTTCGGCGTCAAGGCCGCCCAGACACATGTTCAGCAACGTCGTGGCGGCATCATCTGGCACACGCAGGGGTCAGGCAAGAGCATCGTCATGGTGTTGCTGGCGCGATGGATTCTGGAGAACAGGCCTGCGGCGCGGGTGGCCATCATCACCGATCGCGACGAGCTGGATCGGCAGATTGAGCGGGTGTTTCAGGACGCCGGCGAGACCATTCACCGTAGCCGGAGCGGCCGCGATCTGCTGGCTCAACTTGCGCAGCCCAACCCGCGGCTGCTGTGCTCGCTTGTGCACAAGTTTGGCCGGCGTGATGTGGATGACTTTGAGGCGTTCCTGCGCGACCTGACGGCACAACCGAGCCAGACGCAGGGCGAGATCTACGTTTTTGTCGACGAATGTCATCGCACTCAGAGCGGCAAGCTGCATCGCCTGATGAAAGCGATGATGCCCAATGCGGTATTCATTGGTTTTACGGGAACGCCACTGCTCAAGAGCGACGCGCAGACGAGCCTTGAAGTGTTCGGTGGCTACATCCACACGTACAAGTTTGCGGAAGCGGTGGCAGACGGCGTGGTGCTCGACTTGGTGTACGAGGCGCGTGACGTGGACCAGAAACTGGTGGGAACGGAGCCGATTGACCGGTGGTTCGAGGCCCGCACCCGTGGCCTCAACGAGTGGCAGCGCAATGAACTGAAAGCGCACTGGGGCACGATGCAGAAAGTGCTCAGCTCCAGAGCGCGCATGGGCCGCATCGTGGCTGATGTGATGATGGATTTTGCGACCCGACGGCGTCTCAACGACGGACACGGCAACGCGATCCTTGTCGCCTCCAGCATCTACGAAGCCTGCAAGTACTTCGAATTGTTTAACGCAAGAGACACGGGCTTTGCCGGGTGTTGCGCCGTCGTGACCTCGTACAACCCGCAGGCCTCGGATGTCAGTACGGAGGAGACCGGCGCCAATACAGAGAGCGACAAGCAGTTTATCTACAGCACGTACAACGGCTTGCTGAAGGATGTTCTGGCCGACCCCGGCAAGACCCGAACGGAGACTTACGAGCAGCGGGTGAAGGATCGATTCATCAAGGCGCCCGCGCAGATGAAACTGTTGATCGTGGTGGACAAACTGTTGACGGGCTTTGATGCGCCTCCTTGCACTTACCTCTACATTGACAAGTCGATGCAGGATCACGGGCTGTTCCAGGCGATTTGTCGAACCAATCGACTGGACGGCGATGGCAAGGACTTCGGCTACATCGTCGACTACAAGGACTTGTTCAAGAAGGTGGAGAAGGCGCTCGCCGTCTACACCTCGGAGCTCGACCATAGTGCGAGCGGTGATGCTCCCGAAATATTTGTCCGTGACCGGCTGGAAGCCGGACGCGCGAGCCTGGACAGTGCTGTGGAAGCGCTGGCGCTACTGTGCGAGCCGGTGCAACCGCCGAAAGGGGACCTCGAGCACATTCACTACTTCTGCGGGAACACCGAAGTTGCCGACGATTTGACGGCGCGCGAGCCCCACCGAGCTGCGCTCTACAAGGCGGTGGTGGCGCTCGTGCGTGCCTACGCCAATCTTGCGGATGAGTTGGCGGCTGCGGGTTACTCGCCGGTACAAATCGAGCAACTGAAGAATCTGCAGAAGCATTACTTGAACCTGCGCGAAATCATTCGCAACGCCGCCGGTGAGACGCTGGACCTCAAGCCCTACGAGGCCGACATGCGCCACCTCATCGATACCTATATCGAAGCGCAAGCGCCACGCAAGATTTCACCATTTGACGGCGTGGGACTGCTCGACCTGATCGTCAAGACCGGCATCGCAGATGCGATCGCCGAACGCCTTGGAGACTTGAAGGGTAATCAGGAATCCATCGCCGAAACCATTGAGAACAACGTGCGCAGCAAGCTGCTGAAGGAGCAACTGACCGACCCGGCCTACTTTGCCAAGATGTCGGCGCTGCTGGACGAGATCATCCGCCTGAGAAAAGCGCGCGCAATTGAGTACGAGGCGTACCTTGCGCGCATCGCGAAGGTCGTCACGGATGTGAGCGGTGATCGCGGGGAAGACTCACCCGTCGAACTGAGGAGCAAGGGGCAACGTGCGCTGTACAACAACCTGAGAGATCGGGTACCGGAAAGGCAATCGAGAGAGTCCGGCATGGATTACGGCGGTCAGAGCGAGGCGTTGCGCATTGCTTTGCAGTTGGATGAGGCGATCAAGTCCAATCGCCCGGACGGGTGGCGCGGCGTTGTCGCGAAAGAGCAAATCGTGAAGCACGCGATGTTCGTAGTGTTAAAGGACATCGCAGAGGTCGAACGCTTGTTCCCGATCGTCGTGGCGCAGCACGAGTATTGAGCCATGATGGAAGTCCTGAACGTGGGTGGGCTGTGTGCAGAAGTTGCACGCAAAGCGATCAAGCACGTGCACCTGAGTGTGCTACCACCCGAAGGCAAAGTTCGCGTGGCTGCGCCGCTTGGCATGGGCACCGAAACCATCCGTCTGTTCTTGATCTCAAAACTCGCGTGGATTCGACGGCAGCAGGGCAAGCTACGCGGGCAGGAGCGCGAAGCGCCGCGCGAATTCATGAACAAAGAAAGCCACTATCTCTGGGGCAAGCGCTACCTGCTGGAGATTCAACGAGTAGAGTCTGCGCCATCGGTGGAGATCAAGCCCCGCAAACTGATACTTAAAGTGCGCCGAACGGCTGACCCCCTACGCTGCGCTGCTTCGCTGGACGCTTGGTATCGGCAGCAAGTTCGGCTGACCGCTTCGGACTTTATCGCCAGCTGGCAACCCCGCCTGGGGGTGAAAGCCAATCGCCTGTTCGTGCAACACATGAAAACCAAGTGGGGTGGTTGCGCTCCGGCGACCGGCAACATTCGCCTCAACACTGAACTGGCAAAAAAACCACGCGAATGCCTGGAATACATCGTCGTGCACGAGTTGCTGCATTTGCTTGAGCCTACTCACAACGAGCGGTTCATGGTGCTGATGGATCGGCACCTCCCCCAATGGCGGCAGTTCAGGGCGGTGTTGAATCGGTTGCCGGTTCGGCATGAGACGTGGGCGTACTGACGGTGACCACGTTACTTGGCAACAACTCTTACAAGAGTGATTGAGCCAAGGCGAAATGCTGCTTCGAAAGCAATGAATGTTCTTGCACACGTCTCTTGCGTCATTCGGTAACGTTGAACCAAATGCTTGGCGGTGCAGGCCCGGCGGGTCCCACCTTGGAACGGTGCGTCACAGGCGCGTATCAGCGTCTTTCCATCACGTAGACGGTTTTGTCTGCGTCGGTGCGAAGATCGACCCCAATAGCTCGCCGAGCGAGTACCAAGCGGACTGCATCGGCTCGCCCAAAGTCGCGCAGATGTAAACACGGATCATTGGGTCTTTCGGGAAATGATTGAGGCAACGATTCGCAACTTCTTCCGTCACGCCACAATGTTTAACCATCAACGTGCTTGCCGTTCGTCGCAGGTCATGTGCAGTCCATTTCCCCCCGCTTAGCGCCAGAGCATCGGACCGTTTTGTCCGACCTCGTATTTGCTTTTGCCCGGACGAGGTCTGCCGATCTGAGATCTGTTTTCCGAACGTCTTAATGTCGATGTGGGTTGCGCCATCCCGTGACGGAAACACAAAGTCGGACGGCTGCGAATGGTGCAACTGCGAGCGGATGATTTCTGCGGCGAATGAAGACAGCGCAACAAGATGGTTGGTCCCGTTCTTGGTATCCCTGAGTAGCAACGTCCGATCGCTCAGGTTTACGTCATCGCGCTTCAGACGGATCAACTCGCCGCTTCGAGCGCAGGTCGCTAGCGCCAACAGGATGAAATTCCTGGCAGCGTAACTGAGGCCGGCATCATTGATTTTGCGCGCCAAACAACGCAATTCGTCCACTGACAAGTTGCGGTCACGCAGGGTCCGTGCCCCGTAGTCGGACCCCGATAGCAGGTCGACCGGCGAGTGATCAATCAAGCCGCGTTTAACAGCGAAGGTGAACATCAGCTTCAAATCGGACAACAGTAACTGCGCCATGCGCGGGGCGCCACGTTCTTGCACGATGTCGTCGAGCAGGTTCGAGATGTCGGCGCGCGTGATGTCTGCGACGGCGCGTTCACCTAGCGGCGGCAGAACGTCCTTTTCAAACGCGCGCCGCGTATAGGCGCCGCCATCCTTGCGCCTCGCGAGACGGAGTTCGGCGAAGCGCTCGAAAAGCGTTGAAACTCGAATGCGACGGCTTAACGCCTGTGCCTCCTCAAGCTTGCGACGACGCTCGGACTCTATCCGCTCGACTTCTGCGAGCTGCGCTGCTTCGTGAATCAGTCGTTCACGTTGCAGATGGCCTCGAAGGTCGGGATGTCGTGTGCGTACAGCCCGGAGTTCGCGCGCGCGGTCGGACGCCTGCGCCAGAGTGAACGACGACTCACCGTCGCCGTCACGCGAATACGGGCCAATCGGTACGCAACGATCATGGCCCGTATCGCTATAGCGGAAATAGAAGCGAGCGGAATCCGGACGCAGTCGGGCGACCAGTTGGCCGGTGCTTCGTGGCGTTGCTTGTGAAACCCACTGCTCACGAGAGACTCTTTTGCGAAGCAGGGCATCGGTGAGTTGAATGGCCATCGGTCGTCAGACTGCAAGAACACGCAAACATGGTAGCCAAATTTGTTGCGGTTCTGTTGCGGTTCGCGACAGAATTTTATGGAACTCCGGGACACGCAGTGACGCATGCCCTGATTTGCAAAGCTATGAAAATCAATAACTTATGCGCTTTTGGACACAATATGACACGCCGTGAATTGTGTTGCCTCTTTACTACGAACCAAGGGGTCGTGGGTTCAATTCCTGCCAGCCGCGCCACATTCTTAAAGGGTTAGCAAGTTAATCGCTGCTAACCCTTTTTCTTTTCTCCGGCTTGCGATACGCCACCGGCTTCGTATGGCGTTGACGTAGGCCCTGTCGCGCCCCGAGCAGTGGTCAGGGAAACGCCAAACAAGCCCGCCGCGGGGCTGCGAACGGCGCGTTGGCTTGGACGGCAAAATGCAAAACACAGCCGTGGCGGGGCTGCGGGAAGGCTTTGCAACGCAGCCAGCCACTCGAGTCCGTCGATGTGCCGCTCGGGTGGGACTTGTTCACCGTTTTCTGGGGACGTTTGAGAGCCTTCGAAGTCACCTGAACGGGCCGGTGGCCGCGCTGGACGGTGAGTCTTGCGTCGTACGCGAGGCGGGCGCGACAAGGGGCTCCGTAGCGAATCCGATCACCGGCGGCCACACGGGGTGCATAGCCGTCGCTGACTGTGCGGATTGCGTTTTCCGAGGCTGAGGTACAAAGGTTGCCTATTCGGATCGGCGAATCATCGAATTCATTCCGATGAGCTTGGGCGCAACAGCCGGGACGGTCAACATCGTGCTCGCGATCGCCATGAGCAGCAGCGCGGTAAACATTTCCCCCGTGATGATTTTCTTGTCCAGCAGGATGTTGGCGAAGATGATCATGATCAACGCCTTCGTTTGCAACAACCAGCCAATGATTGACGCCTCTCCGGGTTGCCACCTCAAAATTCGGCCAGCCAGATGCACGCCGAGCAGTTTGCCGGCGACCGATGCAAGCAGCAGCGCCAGCGCGGCCACGAACACCGCCTCGCCGCCCAACGACCACGTCGTACGCAACCCGGTACTGAGGAAGAACACGGGCATGACGACCAGAAGCACGTGGTGGCGCAACAAGTCCAGATGCTGCTGTTCGAACCAGCTGCGATCCATCACCACACCGGCAATAAACGCACCCACCATGAAGTGCAAACCTGCCCAATCGGCGCCGAAAGCACACAACGCCAGCCAGATCAAACCGACGTACCAGCGGTCGCTCGATGGTAACGCGCGCATCAGTGCTCGACATGCCCAGCTTGCCAGCGCAAACACCGAAAGGAATGCGATCTGCCTGCCCACGCGCCCCCAGTCCATCAGAATGGTCGCGAGAACACCCCAGATTGCCAGGTCATCCAGACTGGCGTAGCGGAGAATTCGCTGGCCAATGGGTTCGCGGAGGATCTCAAGTTTTTCCATCAGGAGAATCAGGATCGGCAATGCCGTCACGGCGCACGCCATGCCCACGCCGAAGACGAATTGCCATGGCATCGCGGAAGCGCCTGTCCAACCCGGCACGCTTAACATGCTCGCGGCGACGGCGCTGCCGAACAACAACGGTACACCCAACGCCAGCCCGGCGGTGACGATGCTCTCGCGTCGGTGCACCCACGCCTGATGCAAGTCCAGTTCAATGCCAGCGATCCAGACGAACAGAATCACCGCCCACCAGGCAATTCCGTTAAGCGACTGCACCACGGGTGGGCTGAATACAAACTCGTAGTACGCCGGGAAAACCTTGCCGAGAACCCCAGGCCCGAGCAGGATGCCGACTACGATTTGCACGACAACCAACGGCGCAAAGTAGTCGGTTCGACCGATGCGCCACAGTAAGTACGGCACAGTGAAGATGATCAACATCGCAATCAGAAAAACTTCGGCTGTTGTCATGGTGATCGACGAAGGAGTTGAACCGGCGGGGGCAATTGTCACCGCTTGCCATTCGTGCGCGTCGAGCTGCGCGAGGCAGCCGCGCTACTGGTCGACACGCGTGGCTAGGCGGGAAATTTCATGCGGGAGGGATGCAGCGGCGAGTGGGTATGATGCAGGATGCGACGGCACTTACCGCGGAGAAACCAGCTGATTCGATGCAAAAACGCGTGATGCCGCGTTCGAGCTCGCGTGCGGCCAGTTTTTCCCGTGACCTCATGAAATGTCCCGGCAGAACGGCTGGCAGGACTGTGCAATGGCCGCTGCAGCGCCAGTCAGGGCCGCGTGGGTGTCCATGATGACCGCGGTGGGAATCGCGTCAAGGTAGGCTTCAAAGCGTCCCTTTGCGACGAATCGTTGGCGGAACGACGATGTAAAGAAGCGGTCGCCCAGCCGCGGCACGATTCCCCCGCCAACGTAGAGCCCGCTGCGGGCGCCGAGCGTGAGTGCGACGTTGCCACAAAATCCACCGAGCAGGCTGCAGAAGACGTCGAGCGTTCGTTCGCACACCACGTCGTTTCGCGCCAGACCATCCGTGATGATTTGTTGCGCCGTGCGTTCCATCGACGCGACGCCGATAACCTCGCTCACCGCACGATGCAGCACGGGCAAGCCGATTCCCGACAGCAGCCGTTCAGCGGAAACATGGGCGTTTCGGCCGCGCACTGACGTGAGCAACGCGGACTCGAATGCATCGCTGGCGGAGAGTGTCGCGTGCCCGCCTTCGCCAGGGATAGCCACCCATCCATGTTCGATCTGCTTGACGCCGGCTACACCCAGGCCGGTGCCGGGGCCGACCACGGCGAGCGTGCCGGAACTGGCGGGAATGCCACCGTGTGCGCGAACTTGCGAGGCACACAAATGCGGTAGTGAAAGCGCGAGCGCTTCGAAGTCATTCAGTGCGAGGAGGCTGTCGAGCCGCAGTGCCGACTGCACAGCGGAACGCGAAAACTTCCACGCGCTGTTGGTGAAATCGATTTCGTCGCCCAGTACTGCTGTTGCCACGGCGAAGGCCGCGCGACGTGGTGCGCGGTATTGCTGGCGCCCAATGGATTGGGCCAGTTGATCAAGGTAGGCGGACACAGCGTCCGCAGGCCCGCTGTGTTCGGCGACCAGCAAACTTTCTACATACTCGACGCCCTGTCCGCCAGCGAACACCGCACCGAAGCGCGCGTTGGTACCACCGATGTCCGCCACCAGCCACGGTTCGTCCGGCGTGGGCGCTGCATTCACCGCGTCGCGCAGGTTTAGGGGCATGATGGCGGCACACACGGACCAGGCATAAGCGGCGCGTCCTGAGGAAAGGGAGGGGCTGTCGGGTGCCCCGTTTAGCCCGGCCGGGTCGACATTCGCCCAGCATCGTCTGGGTAATGTAACAAAGCTACATGCGGCTCGGCAAATATTCTCCGGTCGCGCCTGCCGGTGATGTCAAACTATCGGCTTTCAACTGGAATGCGCGGAAGCGACTGTAGGCAAATGTAGTTATATTACTCGCGTGACGGGTTTGTGTGCGCGCCTTTTCCAGGCGTGCGAACCACTGCGCAATGAGCGTCTCGCGCCGCTGCGCGTCGTGCGCGGGGAATTTGTATCGCGCTGCCGAAGGCGCATTTTGCACTGCCCGTGGGTAGCGACTGAGGTAGATGATGTCAACGACGCATTCTCGCCATGTCAAGATTCGATAGTCCGCGTTTGATCGCTGACATTGGCGGTACGTTTGCGCGTTTCGTCGTCGAAACAGCGCCGGGACGCTTTGAGCATGCAGCCTCGTTGCTCTGCGAAGACCACGCCGAATTCTTTGATGCGGTTGCCGCGTATCTGGCCAGTCTGCCCAGGTTGAGTGTCGCGCATGCCGCAGTGGCCATTGCCAATCCCGTCGACGGCGACGAGGTGCGGATGGTGAACTACCACTGGCACTTCTCCATTGAGGAAATGCGACAGCGTTTGGGTTTCGATACGCTGGTGGTGGTCAACGATTTCACGGCGTTGGCGATGGCCGTGCCGCGTCTGAAGCCGCACGAGTTGCGGCAGGTAGGCAGCGGTGCACCACGCGATGGCAGTGTGACTGGTGTGATTGGCGCCGGAAGCGGCCTTGGCGTTTCTGGCCTGATTCCCGCAAACGACGGCTGGGTCGCACTCGGTGCGGAAGGCGGGCACGCTTCGGTTGCGCCCCACGATGAGCGTGAATTGACTGTGCTGCGCTACGCGTGGCGGCAGTTCCCTCACGTGTCATTCGAACGCCTGTTGTCCGGCCCGGGGCTTGAACTGATATACCGCGCCCTGTCCGAGGCGGCGGGAGACGATGGCAACGCGCTGGCGGCGCCGGAAATTACGCGGCGCGGGCTTGCCAACTCGGACGCGTTGTGCCGCGAGACGATTGACTTGTTTTGCTCTGTACTCGGTACAGCAGCGGGCAATCTTGCGGTCACGCTGGGGGCGATGGGCGGCATCTACGTCGGCGGCGGTATCGTGCCGCGACTGGGCGCGTACTTCGACCAATCGCCATTTCGCAGGCGGTTTGAGAACAAGGGTCGATTCAGCGACTACCTGCGCGTCATTCCGACGTATGTCATCACCTCAACGGATGCCACGTTTGTCGGCGCGTCCGCCATCCTTGACGCGCAACTCCAGTTGCGTTCGCTGGAGGCGGGGCCGCGTACCGCCTTGCTGGAGCGCGTGCGGCGCGCGCTGGCAGATCTGTCGCGTGCCGAGGGGCGGGTGGCGAACTACGTGCTGGCGCATCCGCGCGAAGCGCTGAACAAGCCGATCGCCGATATTGCTGCGGCAGCCGAGGTCAGCGAGCCGACGGTGATCCGTTTTTGTCGTTCGCTGGGCTGCGACGGGCTTTCCGATTTCAAACTTCGACTGGCCTCCGATCTCTCCGGAACGCTGCCCTTGGCCCATGCGCAGGTCACCAATACCGATTCGACCGTCGAGCTGGGGTCGAAAGTGCTGGGCAACACCGCGTCTGCGCTGCTCCGGCTGCGCGAGCAACTCAACAGGGAGCCGATCACGCGTGCCATCGAATTGCTCAATGCCGCACCGCGTGTCGAGTTCTACGCGGTGGGACACTATGGTGTCGTGGCACTGGATGCACAATTCAAGTTTCTGCGTTTCGGCATTCCCTGCGCTGCCTACACGGACGCCCGGCTGCAGTTGCTGGCTGCTGCTGCGTTGCGGCCGAACGATGTGGTGGTGATCATCAGCAGCAGCGGGCGCGTCACCGAACTGCTGGAGGTCGCCGATCGGGCGCGTTCGCGTGGCGCGATGCTGGTTGCAATTACCGCCAGCCATTCTCCGCTCGCCAGACAGGCCGATGTCGTCCTGGTGGTTGACCACGTCGAAGACGTCGACACCCAACTGCCCATGATCAGCCGAATCATGCATTTATCGATGGTCGATATCCTGGCGGTCGGTGTGGCCATGAGCCGCAGTGTGGTTCCGGTTGCTGAGGCACAGGCGGATCGCTTGCCGATGGATGATTTGCCCGTCGTGATACCGGAGAACGCGAGCAACGCGGCGCCAGGTCGACGCAAGCCGAGGCGCGTCTCACCAGGGGTGCGCGCCGCGACGCCGCTGACGGACCTGACATCACACAGCACGCGACCGCCAATACTGAAGCAAACGTAGCGAGCGCCTGTCTTTTCCAAACCAATCCTGGTCACCGACCCACAGAAATGAGCACGCAAATTTGCTGTTTGCACCGGCTACAAACGACCCTCGCATGTATCTGCTTCTGCCTCATCGGCGCAGCAGAAGCCGCTACGCCGATTGCGTTAGAGCAAATTTTCAAGACGCCCAAAGTCGCCACCGCGACGATCTCGCCGAGTGGGAAGTTTCTGGCCGCGACGGTGAGCGCCGGAGGGAGGATGACGCTGGCGGTGTTCGACCTTGATGCCAATAGCGCCACTAACGTAGCCGGCGCGGACGGCATGGATGTGGTCCGTGTACGATGGTTGAACGACGAGCGCCTGATGTTTCAACTCGTCGATCGCGATCACCAGTTCAACACACAGTCCGGACTCTATGCGGTGAATCGCGATGGCTCGCGACCACAGAATCTGCTCGGTGCCTTGCAGCGCATCGAACGGCCCATGAGCTCCGGAGCCGAAGAAGCCTTGCCGTGGGGCCTGACGATGGTCGGAGAGGTCCGCAGTGCTCGCAACGAAATCATCGCCCTGGGACATTTCATCAACAGAAACGTCGAGGCGTACCAACTCAATGCCGAGACGGGTCGCGGCAAGCTGATTGCTGCCAATGTCACCGGGTTGCCCCGCAATTTTTGGTTTGATGAGCAAGCCGTGCTGCGGGTGGTTGAGACGACCACGGCAACCGGCGCCGACATCACGCTCTGGTATCGCGGCGGGTCGGGCCAGGAGTGGCGCGTGATCGCTAACCACAAAGCGCTTGACCGTGGCTATCGCGTTGTGGGCTTTGATGCGGACGGTAGCTCAATGTTGGTGACGGCGAACACCGCCGAGGGGCGATTGGGTCTGTACCGGTTCGACTTCGTCACCAACAAACCGGGAGAGCTACTCGCTTCCGACAGAAAGGTGGATGTCGGAGGCGATTTGGTTCGGGCTCGCGATACGGGTAAGCTGCTCGGCGTGCGCATTCCCTCCGACCCGCCACGCACGCACTGGTTAGACGCCGGGCTCAACGCCATTCAGGAGGCGATTGATCGCGCCATTCCCGGCGCGGTCAATCGATTGACACCGCTAGACACGCATGCGCCCATCTTTGTTGACTCGTACGCGTCGACCCAGGCCGGACGGTACCTGCTCTACCATCCCACCCAGAAAAAGCTGCAAACACTGCTGGCCAAAATGCCCGGCCTTGACCCTAAACAACTGGCGGAACAGCGCACGTATGAGTACAAGGCGCGCGACGGGCTGACCATCCCGGCTTACCTGACGCTTCCGCCGGGGCGCGAATTGCGAAACCTGCCGATGGTGGTGTGGGTGCACGGTGGCCCGTGGTCGCGCGATGTTTGGGGCTTCGATCCCGAGGTGCAGTTTCTCGCCCAGATGGGTTACGTCGTGTTGCAGCCCCAATTCCGTGGTTCGGCGGGATATGGTCGCGAGCATGATCGTCGCGGTGATCGGCAGTGGGGGTTGGCGATGCAGGACGATGTCACCGATGGCGTGACCGCGTTGGTCAAAACCGGTGCGATCGACGGCAAGCGCGTGTGTATCGGAGGAGCGAGCTACGGCGGCTATAGCGCCATGATGGGCTTGGTGCGCGACGCGGCGCTCTATCGTTGCGGCATCAATTTGGTCGGCGTTACGCACATTCCGTATCTGTTCTCTTCGAACAACTATTGGGGAGTGGATCGCGAAAGTAACTACGTCCTCGGCCAAAAGGTGGGCGACATGGAAACCCACCGCGAGCAATTCAACGCCACCTCACCCCTGCGGCAGGCGGCCAAAATCAGCGCCCCGGTGTTCATGGCCTATGGCGAGCGCGACGCGCGCGTCCCGATTGCGCACGGCACCGAAATGCGCGACGCACTCAAACGAGAGGGCAAGACAGTCGAGTTCATGGAGGTCGAGAACGAAGGTCACGGCTTTTTTAAGGAAGAGAGCCGCTACAAGGTCTGGCGCGCCATCGAAGCGTTCTTGCGCAAGCACAATCCGCCGCATTGACGCGCGTGTCAATGCCTGTGCGCACGCGCCAGCCTAGCGGTTGTGCACAACCACCGGCAAGCGCACACCACGCCGCGCCATGAGTTCGCGCAGACGATCGGGGTAGTCGGTGATGATGCCGTCGACGCCCCAGTCCATGAGGGGGCTCATCTGTTCGGTCTGATTCACTGTCCACGGAATCACCTTGAGCCCAAGCGCGTGCGCTTCCTTGACCAAGGCGGGCGTGAGGTTTCTGAAATTCGGCGCCCAAATGACGCCCGTGGATTTTTTCGCGCGCCGCGCAGACGCCTTGACCATGCGTGGCACCGAGCCGCCGTGGTCAGAGAGTAGGTGCCCGGCCGTCCACGCGCCGTCCTTGAGCGTGTGAAAGCCCTCGGACGCAATCGTCAGGTACATCGTGCGCAGTGCGGGCTCACGCCGGTGCAGTATTTCCAGCGTGCGCCAGTCGAAACTTTGCACCATCACGCGCGACACCATGTTCGCCGCCCGGATTTCTTTCAGCAGCACATCGACGAACGCCTCGGGCGGCAACGTTTCGTCCGGGTGATGCGGGTTGATCTTCGTTTCGATGTCGAAATGCACCTGCGTCGCACCGCGCGCTTTCACCAGCGCGAACAAGTCGGCGAGCCGCGGGATGCGCGCGCCGTCGTGCGGTTGCTGCAGTGGGAAGTCGCGCGCGTATTTGCTGGCCGGATTGATGCGCCCCACGTCGAACGCCGCCAGATCGGCGTAGCGCACTTTGTGAATTGTCGGGCCGCGCGCAGCGAGCCACGCGCCGCTGGCGTCGCGGGTAATGGCGGGGTTGAGCAGGGCATCGTGCGAGAGCACAGCGACGCCGTCGGCGGTGATCGCCACATCGGTTTCGAGCGTTGTGACGCCAATCGAGAGCGCGTTGTCGAACGCCACCAGCGTGCTTTCAGGCAACAATCCGCGACCGCCGCGATGGGCTTGCAAATTGAAGGCATCCGCCGTTGCGCCCGACAGCGCGAGCGCGACCAGTGTGGCGCGGATGAAGTGTCTGCGGTGAAGCGGCATCGGTGCAACCTTGTGGAGTAAGTTGTGCCGCACGATGATAGAGGTTGTGGGTTGTCGCCCTTGCATGTAGTTTGCCGTTACCGCATATTCACGACAAAAGGCCCGTTCGCACTTCGCTTCGCTGAGAGCGAACGGAAGATGTGTCGTGCAGCGCGTACCGTCACTCGTGCGCGATGAATCGACGTTTTCGACTTCAGGATGTTCATGTCCCTACTCAAACTGACCGCGCTGTTTACAGTGCTCTCGGGGCTCGCGCTCACCGGCTGCGCAACTGATCACGCCAGCGCGCCCACGCGCGCGCCACAGCCCGCCGCACAGACGCAGGCGCTGCCCATGCTCCACACCGCAGGCACGCGCTGGTTACGCGCTGACGGCAGCGCCATTGAGCTCAAGGGAACGAATTTGGGCAACTGGTTAATGCCTGAATTCTGGATGATGGGCTACCCGGACAATTCGCCGGTGAACGACCAATGCACGCTGGAGAAGGTGTTCGATCAGCGCTTTGGTTACGCCGAGCGGCAGCGCCTATTCAAACTGCATCGCGACCACTGGATCACCACGCGCGACTGGGATTTGATGCCGCGCTTTGGGCTCAATCTGGTGCGTCTGCCGTTCATCTGGAGCGTGATCGAGGACGAGAAAAATCCGCGTCACCTGCGCGCCGACGCGTGGCACTACCTCGATTGGGCGATCAATCAGGCCGAAGCGCGCGGCATGTACGTGATCCTCGATCTGCACGGCGCGGTCGGCGCGCAGGGCGACGAGCACCATAGCGGCTGCGCGCACCAGAACCAGTATTTCAAAAACCCCGAATTTCAGGCGCGCACCGAGTGGCTGTGGCAGCAGATCGCCGCGCGCTACAAAAACCGCTCGGCGGTGGCGGGCTACAGCGTGTTGAATGAGCCTTGGGGCACGAATCCAGCGCAGATGGCCGCTGTCGTCAAGAAGCTCTACACCGCGATTCGCGCGGTGGATCCGAACCACGTCATCCTTCTGCCGGGACACAGCGCGGGCATCGACGCCTACGGCAAGCCGAGCGATCATGGCATGATCAACGTCGCGTTCGAGATGCACTTCTATCCGGGCCATTTTGGCTGGGGCAAACCGGGGCTGGAGGTGCACAAGAACTGGTTGCACTGCGTGACGAGCAAACCCTACGGCGCGTCGAGCACCGGCACCTGCGAATGGCGTGATCGTCTGAACGGGCTCAACACCGCGTTCTTCGTCGGCGAGTTTCAGCCGTGGGCGGATATGTCGGGAGACCTTGCCGGACAGGTGGCGCGAGCGAGCTTTGATCGCTACGCGGAGCTGGGCTGGGCCAGCGCCGTGTGGTCTTACAAAATGGTCACGGACACTGGCGGCCTGGTGCTGAAGAACTGGGGCTTGGTAACCAACGCAGCGGGTGCCACGCTGCCACTCTTGGACTATCGCACCGCGTCGCTCGCGGAGATCGAAGCGCGATTCCGACGCTACGGCGACGTGCCCTACGACCTCAACGCGCCGGTGTTGCAGTGGATGAACAGCGCGGTGCCGCCGCCGCTCTTCGCTCGCTGACCCGCCGCATGCGATATGGCTTTTTGCCCGAAGCGACAGCCTGGCGGTCGTTGTCGCCACTTTTTTGATGAAGTCAACATGATGAAAAATATCGCTGTAACGACCGCTGGACGGTCGATAGACCAAAAAAGCTGTACCGCGATGCGCGCGGTCGTGCGCACCACCGTCGCGCTCCTCACTGTGTGCGCCCTTGCCGCCTGCGCCAATCAAACGATGCAAACAAAACCTGGACCTACGCACGTCAGCGTGCAAACCGCCAACGGCAAATCGCAACTCATCGTCGCCGGCAAACCGTTCTACGTCAAAGGCGCGGGTCTCGAATTTGGCAACCCGGAAACGCTCGCCGCCAACGGTGGCAACGCGATGCGCACCTGGCGCACGGAGAATGGCAAGAGCTCGGGCCGCGCCGTGCTCGACCGCGCGTGGGGCAACGGGCTCTACGTCGTGATGGGCATCGAGATCGCGCGCGAACGCCACGGCTTCAACTACGACAACGCCGACGATGTGCGCCGCCAGTTCGAGCAGGTGAAAAGCGAAGTACTCGCGCTCAAGGATCATCCGGCGCTGATTCTGTGGAGCATCGGCAACGAGCTCAACCTAAACAGCAAAAACCCCAAAGTGTGGAACGCGGTCAACGACATCTCGCGCATGATCCACGAGATTGACCCGCACCATCCGACCATGACCACGCTCGCGGGCATCAACAAAGACGTGGTCGATCACATCAAGTCACGCGCGCCGGATCTGGATGTGCTCGGCGTGCAGATGTACGCCGACATCGTCAACCTGCCGCGCTACCTCAAAGAATCTGGCTGGACGCGTCCCTATCTCGTCACCGAATGGGGCGCGACGGGGCACTGGGAAGTGCCCAAAACCGAATGGGGCGCACCGATTGAGAACGACAGCAGCACCAAGGCGGATTTCTATCGCCAGCGCTTCAACGCAGCCATCCGCCCGGACGCCACGCAATGCCTCGGTTCGTTCGTTTTTCTCTGGGAGCAAAAACAGGAACGCACCCCCACGTGGTACGGCATGTTCCTCGACAGCGGTGAAAAAACCGCCACCGTTGATGTGATGCACGAAATCTGGAAAGGCACGCCGCCACCCAATCGTAGCCCGCGCCTGGTGAGCGCCACGCTCGACGGCAAAACCGCCGCGCAGAACATTCGCCTGCGCCCCGGTCAACGCGCAAGCGCGCGCATTGAAGCAACCGACGCCGACGGCGACGCACTGACCTATCGTTGGGAAATCATGGAAGAAAGCCGCGACCTTAAGGAAGGCGGCGATCCGGAAATCCGTCCCCCCACGCTGCGTAACCTCGTCGACCACGCCAGCCGCGCCGACACGCCATTCACCGCGCCGCGTGAACCCGGTGCGTATCGTCTATTCGGCTACGTGTACGACGGCAAGGGCGCGGCCGCGCACGTCAATATGCCGTTTCTGGTAGCGGGCGAGCGCTGACGCGAATCAGTGGGACGCTACGGCATGAAACCATCGGCCCGATCCAGCAGTGGCCACGCGTCGCTGCGAAAGGGGGGGATCGGCAGGCCGGATGGCTCAATGAGATTGGCCTCACTCGGGTTGTCCACCCAGGCGTAGCGCACAGCGACGGGCGCAGCAACGGCGTCGGACCACACGACAATGTGATCGCCGCCCCGTCGTCGCTCAATGCGCGCCTGTGCCGCGTGGAACACTTGGTCGACGCCCGCCACAGCAAAGCCGCGTGGCGCCTTGCCGTCTCGGGTAGCGAGTGAGGCGGGCGCAGGCACGAAACTGAGCGCAAGCTCAGCGGCACGTCGATGCGAAGCACTCGCGACCGACCGCACCAGCGCGTGATGAAATCGAGGCTGCGGCGCGCGCGGGACGAGGCGATAGTTGTCGGTGAGCGCAATTCCCGCAAGTCGCCGACCGACATCCTGCTTGTTGGCGGGGTGAATGTCGTCTGCGTCCCCGATGTCGATGGCGCTCGCCATGCCGGTGTGCGGCAGCCGTAGCGCCTGTGCCTGCGCGTCGCGCAAGTTTGCCCAATCGCTGTGCTGAAGATTGTTTCGTTGCAGCGGCAGAAATGCAGCAAGCTGCACGAAGTAGAACGGCATATCAGGCCGCTGCCACGTGACTCGCCAATCAGCGATGAGCGCGCGAAACGCGGTTGCGTACGCGGCGGAACGCGAAACATTGGACTCGCCCTGATACCAGAGCACGCCGCGAACGGCTAGGTCGCGCAATGGGTGAATCATGCCGTTGTAAGCCAGCGTCGGCAGATCATTTGCATGCGGGGCGCGCGTCGGATCGGGTGCGAGCGGCGCCTCGACGCGCGCGCGCCAGCGGCCGGCAAGCGGGGTGCGCGCGGTGGCCGTTTGCAGGTAGACGCGGTTTGCCTCGCCGTGAAAGCCACCGTCGCCGCCGGTGTCGGTCACACGCACAGCGAGCACGTTGTCGCCGCCGTGCAGCATCCCGGCGGGGACATCGTAGCTTCGCGGGGTGTCCCAGCCGCAGCGCCCACCGACGCGCCAGCCATTGACCCACGTGTCGTCGCAGTCGTCAATCATGCCCAGACTCAGCGAGGCGGGCCCGGCTGCCTGTTCGTCCGTCAGCGTGACCGTGCGGCGGTACCAGACGTAGCCATCGAAGCCACGCAGTCCCTGCCGTTCCCAAGGTGCCGGGACAGCCAGTTCGGACCAGCCACGGTCATCATGGGTGGCGCTGAACCATGGCGGCATTGCCGCATCCGGATCGAAGTCGAGCGGCTTTTGCCAGCGATCAATCTGTGCCTGTGCGCGTTGCTGTCGCGCGGTGGCGTGCTCGGCGTTACTCACGGGCATGGTTTGCACCCAGGGCAGGAGGGCATGGTCACGGCGTGCGAGCGCCGGACTCATCCAGGTTTCGATGAAGGTGCCGCCCCACGCCACGTTGATCAAGCCGATCGGCACACTGGTTGCCGCATGCACATCCCGCGCAAAGTAGTAACCCGCTGCACTGAAAGCGCCGACAGCATCCGGTGTCGCGCGGCGCCATCCCGTTGTCACCACGTCGTCCTGGGGCGTGAAACGGGCGCGGTGGCTTACCTTGATGTGCCGAATACGCGGAAAACGCGCCGCCGCCACCTCCCGACGCGCGTCACCGGAGGCCGCAACGTCGCGTTCCATGTTGGATTGCCCGGCGCAGAGCCAGACATCGCCGATCAGCACGTCGCGCAAAGTCAGGCGTGATGCGCCTGCGATCACCAGCGTGTACGGCCCACCGGGCGCCATGGCGGGTAACGTCACGCGCCATCGGCCGTCCGCGGCCGTCATTGTGGCCGTGCTTCGCCCACGCAGAGTCACGCGGACCGACTCACCGGGCGTTGCCCAACCCCAGACGCGTATCGGCGCATTGCGTTGCAGCACCATGCCGTCGCTGAACAGCGCCGCCGGACGCAGGATTCCGGAAGCCTGCCCGGCGCTGGCGCCTACTGCGAAGCAACCAGCAAGCGTGACGGAGAGGCAAATTCGGAGGGCGACCCGAACGGAGCGGCGCAATGGGTTCCACAAGGCGGCAGTCATGACCACATGGTAAGGCATTGAAAAGCCACTGAGCTGTGAATTTGTAGTTGGACTAGCAAGATTGATGGCGCATCGACAACAACCGCAGAGACGAAAAATTTGCTGCGCCCACGATGTAATACGTTTGGTTTGGCTTACTGTTGTTTTGTAGTTGATAGTAGCAAGACTACACAAATATCGAACCGCGTTGCATTGGTACGTCGCAAAATCGCAGCGATAATTCATGAGGAGTGTCCGGCGCAGGAGAGGGCGTTGGCCACCGCGCACACCTATGCTGATTTCGCACGCGTTCACTGATTCAAGGAGAGCTACGATGACCCACCCCCATTCCGCCAGACGGTCGCCCGCTGCGCGGCCTTCCCCAATCGAATTGCCACGCCTGCGGCCTGTTGCAGCTGCGTGCTTGGCGGTGGTCGCATCAATGGCGGTTCAGGCGCAGCAGTCCACGCCGGAACGCGTGGACACGGTTGTCATTACCGGTTTGGGCCGTAGCATCGAGACGTCGGTTGCGGTCAAGAAGAATTCGGACAACATCGTCGAGGTGGTGTCGGCGGAGGAGATTGGCAAACTGCCCGATGTCAGCATCGCGGAGTCCCTCGCTCGGTTGCCGGGGCTTGCGGCCCAGCGTGTTGGAGGCCGTGCGCAGGTGATCGCGTTGCGCGGCTTGGGGCCGGACTTTGTTGGCACAACCCTGAACGGGCGGCAGCAGGTGACCACTGGCGACAATCGTGGCGTCGAGTACGACCAGTTTCCTTCGGAGTTGATTAACAGCGCGGTTGTCAACAAGTCGGCCGACGCCGGCTTTGTCGGGGGTGGAATAGCCGGCTCGGTTGACTTGCGCACCATTCGCCCGCTTGACATTCGCGGTCGGCAAATCGTGTTGAATGTCCGTGGTGAGCACAATTCCAACGGTGCTCTCGTGGCTGGCAGCAGCGCGACCGGCAACCGGATCAGCGCTTCGTATATCGATCAGTTCGCTAACAACACCGTCGGTGTCGCGCTCGGCTATGCCCATCTCGACTCCCCCGGTCAGGACGAGCGCTACAAGGCCTGGGGCTTCCAGACAATGCCTCGGCCCTCGTGGTGCGCTGACCGCTGCAAGCCGACCGGCCTGGCCGATGGTGACACGGTGCTCAGTGGCTTCGAGAACTGGGCGTGGTCACGCAAGCAGAAGCGCGATGGCTTGCTTGGCGTTCTCGAGTACAAGCCCAGCGCGAACTTGCACAGCATGGTCGACGTCTACTACTCGAAGTTCAAGAAAGACGAGTCGGTCGTCGGCTTGATGGGCTTCCTTGGCGAGGGTTGGGATGGCAACGCCAACAACAAGAAACCGGGCTTCGCCTACAGCAATATCTCACGTACAGCCGTGGGCAACGCGACGCTGGTGACAGGGGCTGATGTTGCCAACCTTAATAACTTGGTACGCAACGATCTGAATACTCGCGACGACGAACTGAAGTCGATCGGCTGGAATACGAAATTGAAGCTCGGCGACGGGTGGACCGTAACCGGGGACCTTAGCTACTCGCGTGCGGACCGTAGCGAGAACGTCATCGAGACGTACGCGAACGCCGCGACGTTCAGCTCTGCGCGCATTGAGGTGCCGTTGTCCGGACCCATGCGTATGACTTCCAACAGCCTGAACTACGCAGATCCGACCAAAATTTTGCTGACCGATGGCATGGGCTGGGGCCA
The DNA here is from genome assembly GCA_016790165.1 of Burkholderiales bacterium. Lineage (GTDB taxonomy): Bacteria > Pseudomonadota > Gammaproteobacteria > Burkholderiales > Casimicrobiaceae > Casimicrobium. Next base: position 64,335 of record JAEUPL010000027.1, on the reverse strand, counting down.
GGATGGCCTGTGGAAAATGCCGAAGGTAAAGGACGAAATCAAAGCATTCCGTCTGGATGCGAAACGAACATTGAGTGGCTGGTTTACTTCGCTGGATATGGGTATCGACTACGCGGATCGATACAAGGCGCGCGAAATGAACGAGTTGAAGGCCGTGCTGAACAACGGACGCGCGCCCGTTGCGGTGGCCGCGGACTTGTTGCGGGCGCCGACCGGGCTGGGATTTGCCGGTGTACCAGGTGTTCTCACTTATGACGTGATGGGTGTGCTTGGTCGGTACTACACACTGAGCCCGCAAGCCGTCGACCAGATCATCGCTCGAAACTATGAGGTGAGCGAAAAGGTCACGACGGCATTTGCGAAGGTCAACTTTGACGCGAATGTCGGTGCGATTCCGGTTTCCGGCAACTTGGGTGCCCAGTTCATCCATACCAAACAAAGCTCGCACGGCTACTCGAAGCTCAGTAGCGTGATCTCGGAAACCACGCGCGGCACCAGTTACAACGACGTTCTGCCCAGCCTGAACGTGAAGTTTGACTTCGGCAGTGATCGCTATCTGCGTGTCGGCGCTTCCCAGTCAATGTCGCGCGCTCGCATTGACGACATGCGTGCCGGTGCTGACGTTAGCATCAGTGCCACTGGAACGCCGACCTGGAGCGGGAATGGTGGCAACCCGCAGCTCGAGCCGTGGCGTGCCAAGTCGTTTGATCTGTCCTTTGAAAAGTACCTTGGCAAGCGCAGCTATTACGCGCTCGCGGGTTTCTACAAAAATCTGGACACGTACATCTACAAGCAGAAGCTGATCTACGACTTTACCGGCATCCGGAACACGACTGCGCTTTCGCCGCCCAGCAATCTGGGGATTTTCGAGCGCCCAATGAATGGCAACGGTGGTTTTGTCCGCGGCGTAGAGTTTAGTGGCGCGCTTGAGGGCTCGTTGCTACACCCAGCGCTGAATGGGTTTGGTGCGCTCTTCGGAATTTCACATGTTGATAGCAGCGTGTCGCCGAACGGGCCGGGTACCAGCCAGAAATTGCCAGGCCTCTCGGGGGTGACGGCCAGTTCCACCCTGTACTATGAGAAGGGTGGCTTTGCAGCGCGCGTCAACTACACGTACCGCTCGCCGTTCCGTGGAGAGATCAACGGCCTGCACAACGCGCGTTCGTTTGAAGAGATTCTCGCGGAGCGCACTGTAGACGCTCAAATTGGCTACGAATTCAAGTCAGGTCAGTTCAAGGGACTCGGCGTCGTGTTGCAGGGCAAGAACCTCACCAACGCGCCTTACGCAACGCGCCAGGGCAACGGTTTTGGCGACGTGATCGCCCCCGAGCGCTACGAGACCTATGGTCGACAGGTTTTCCTGGGAGTGAGTTACAAACTCTAGTGTGCACACGCCGAGCGATCTCTTGCGATATACCCCCGCGAGAATCGTCCGGCGACACTGAATTGTGGCTCTGGCATCGCCGACATTCTCTTCTCAGTCGGTTATGCGCATCCGGCCGTTGCGGCGCTGCTGCACGGCCTTTTTTTCTCCAAGTTGCAACTCTCCGTTTCGCGAGCACATCGGCTGCGTCCGTTTGACCCGACTTGCCGCGCGTCGTATCGTAGATGGCACCATGCAGATTTTGTGCTCCCCGACATTACGCGGATTGGGTGTGATTGTCATGGTCGTGATGGGATGCGCGGGCGGCATGCCTGCATATGCGCGTTCTGCGGAAGTCACTACGTCACGTGCGCTCGCACCAGCCGAAATCGAGGCCCGCGTGCAGCAGTTGGTTGCCGCGATGTCCCTCGAACAAAAAATTGGGCAGATGACACAGGCCGAAATCGGGGCGGCCTCTCCTTCGGACGTTGCGAAATACGCCCTCGGTGCTGTGCTCAACGGCGGTGGGTCACGACCGCATGGCGACAAGTATGCGCGCGCTCAGGATTGGGTCAAACTCGCCGATGCGTACTACGAATCCGCACCGACGGTGATGGTCGGTGCTGTCCCGGTCAAACTGCGGCCGCTCTGGGGGAGCGACGCTGTGCACGGTAACAACAGTGTGTACGGCGCGACGATTTTTCCGCACAACATTGGCCTGGGCGCGGCAAGAAGCAGCAAATTGGCGGCCGAGGTGGCGGCTGCAACGGCTCGTGCGGTGCGGGCGACTGGCGTGCAGTGGGCTTTCGCACCGACGCTCGCGGTGGCGCAGGACGTTCGATGGGGCCGCACCTACGAGAGCTTCTCTGCCGATCCCGCTGTCGTCGCTGACTATGCCGACGCCATTGTGCGCGCGATGCAGGGCGACTTGGTCGGCGACACCAACGTCATTGCCACCGCGAAACACTTTATCGGTGACGGTGGCACGCAAGACGGGGTTGACCTCGGCGTCACCACGGCGACACTTGCAGAGCTGGAGGCTGTCCACGGACAAGGCTTCCGTCGCGCGCTCAAGGCGAATGTGCAGACAGTCATGGCCTCGCTGCACCACTGGATTGATCACGGTACGGGCGTTGATCACGGCCGCGTGCACGGTGACAGGACGCTGCTGACTGATGTACTGAAGACGCAATGGGGCTTTGACGGTTTCATTGTCTCTGACTGGAATGGCATTGGTCACGTGGCCGGTTGCAACAACGCGAGCTGTGCGGCGGCGATCAACGCGGGCATCGACATGGTGATGGTGCCCCATCAGTGGCGCGATTTCATCCGAAATACGGTCGCTCAGGTGCAGCGTGGCGAGATTCCCTTGGCGCGCATCGATGACGCCGTGTCGCGAATCCTCCGCGTCAAGTTGCGTGCGGGTGTGATTGACCGTAGGCCATCGACTAGCAGCGTCGCGGGCGATGAGAGTGCGTTGCAGGCGCGCGAACTCGCTCGTCGTGCGGTCCGTGAGTCCCTCGTGTTGCTGAAGAACAACCAGCAGACGTTGCCGCTGTCACGCGGCAAGCGGGTGCTGGTTGTTGGCAAGGGGGCCGACAATTTCGAGATGCAAACTGGTGGCTGGACGCTCAGTTGGCAAGGCACCGGCAACAGCAATTCTGATTTCCCGACGGGGCAGACCATTTTTGCGGGGCTGCGAGAGGCGCTAGGGGCCCAGCAGGTCGTGCTCGCCGAGAGTGCAGAGGGCATTGACGTGAAGCGCTTCGACGCCGTGGTTGCCGTGCTTGGCGAGACGCCCTATGCCGAAGTCAACGGCGACTTGCCGCCGTCGGACACCCTTCGTCATAGCAGCCGCTATCCTGAGGATCTCGCCGTACTGCAGCGTGTGGCCGGTCGAGGCGTGCCGGTGGTGACGGTACTTCTTTCGGGACGCCCGCTGTACGTCAACGACCTGCTAAATCGCTCCGACGCGTTTGTCGCGGCATGGCTGCCGGGCACTGAAGGCGGTGGCATTGCCGATGTGCTCGTGCACGACGATCATGACGGTCGTCGCCCTGGTATCGATTTCCGCGGGCGGCTGCCGTTTTCTTGGCCGACGATGACGTGTCCGCCGGCGAAGGTGCCTCATCCTGCCGTGAAATCAGACCGATTTGGCCTCGGTGGCGGCATGAGTTATCGCGAGCCGAAGGCGCTGCCGATAATGGAGGAGGATACTCGAACCGGCGGCTGTGCAGCGGAGAGCGAACTAACCATTTTCGACCAGCACGCGCAGCGCCCTTACGGCGTGCAGTTGTCGGTCGCGGCGCAGCAGTGGCAAACGCATTACGTGAGCAATGATGCAGGTACCGTCGCCCAGGCGCCCGTGGCGCAGCCCGCGATCCGCTACGAATCCGTATCAACCGGTGAGGGGCGGCGTGCAGCCAAAGTCACCTGGCTCGGTGCAGCCCGACTGACCTTTGCTTCGCGGTCGCGCGCGGCCCTGAGCAATTTCCCCGACGCGTCGTTGCTCCTGGAATACTCAGTGCAGATGGCACCCAGGTCTGCGGTGAAAGTTGAAATGGAATGCGGCCCCCTGTGCCGCGCCGAGCTTGACGTGACTCAGGCCATATCGACGGCGGCATCGGGTTCGCGCACGCTCAATGTCCCGCTCGCATGCTTTGCCGCGCGCGGCGCAAACTTGCGCCGAGTGGAGGTGCCGTTCGCGCTACGTACGCAGGACTCGTTCGCCATCACGATTACGGGGGTCCGCGTCGTCGCTCACGCTGCGACGCAGCCGGGTGCGCTGCGGTGCGAGCCAACTGTACCAGCCGCGACGGACCGCTAATATGCACCTGCCTCCAAACGGCCTCGACTCGTCACCGTTCTTGACGAGATTGTCGAACCTTGGGCAACAACGCCAACAATCCCTTCCTCAATCCAGTACCCGCAGTCCCACTACGCATGTCTGAAAGCACTCTCAACCTTCCGACGATTCAACGCGGCGAATTTCCCGCTGACTTTTTGTGGGGTTGCTCCACCGCTTCGTTCCAGATCGAAGGTGCCAATCAGGAGGATGGGCGTGGCGAGTCAATTTGGGATCGCTTTTGCGCCACGCCCGGCCGTATTCGGGACGGCTCGGATGGCTCGGTGGCATGTGATCACTACCACCGCTGGCCGGAGGACATGGATCTGGCGCGACACCTTGGCGTAAATAGCTACCGCTTTTCCATCGCTTGGCCGCGTATCTTCCCCGACGGCCGCGGTGCACAGCCCAATCAAAAGGGCATTGACTTTTACTCGCGCCTGATCGACGGCATGCTGGAACGTGGCTTGCAACCGTGGGCGACGCTCTATCACTGGGACTTGCCGCAAGCGTTGCAGTACGAGGGCGGCTGGGCGAACCGGGCAACGATGGACGCATTTGTCGCCTACACCGATAGCGTCACGCGGCGCTTCGGTGATCGCGTTAAGCACTGGATTACTCACAACGAGCCATGGTGCACTGCATTCCTCGGACACCACGAAGGCACCCACGCACCGGGTGTGCGTGACTTCAAAACCTCGATGCAGGTATGCCATCACCTGCTCGTCTCGCATGGCCTTGCCGTGCCGGTTGTTCGCAGCAACGTGCCGAACGCGAAGGTCGGCATCACACTAAGTCTCCACCCGATTGTTCCGGCGACGGACAGTGCGGCTGATGCCGCCGCAGCCTGGCGCCATGACGGTTCACGCAATCGCTGGTTTCTCGACCCGCTCTATGGTCGCGGCTATCCGGCGGATGTCACGGCGCTGTTGGGCCGCAACGCGCCCGAGGTTCTCGAAGGCGACTTTTCAGCGATGGCAACGCCCACCGATTTTCTCGGTGTGAACTACTACTTTCCGGAGGTCGTGACGGACGCCCCAGGCGTTCGCCCGATCAACACGCGTGTCATCGAGCGGGCCAATGCGGAGCGTACGGCATTCGGTTGGGAGGTTTCCCCCGATGGCATGGTAACGCTGCTCGATCGCATTCAGCGCGACTGGAATCCGAACGCAATCTACATCACAGAAAACGGCAGCACGTTTGACGATGTGGTGTTGCCCGATGGCAGCGTGGACGACATCGAGCGGCGCCGCTATCTCGTCCGTCATCTGATTGCTGCACGTGAGGCGCTGGCGCGAGGTGTGGCGCTCAAGGGCTACTTTGCATGGAGTCTGCTCGATAACTTCGAATGGGCGGAGGGCTATGTCCGCCGATTTGGCCTCACCTACGTTGACTATGCCACGCAGAAGCGCACATTGAAAGCCAGTGGCCATTGGTACGCACGGTTTCTGCATGGCAGGTAGGGGTGTCGCGGCGCGCATGCACGTAAAAGAACATGTCTTCTCACATTGCAGTGATCTAGTGGAGAAATGCCAATGAAAACATTCTCGCTCGTTGCCTCAACTCTGGCGCTAGCCCTCGCAACACAGGCCAACGCACAGTCGACCGCCGCACCCTTCAAGGCGGAGGTCATCCACTGGTGGACGTCCGGCGGCGAGTCGGCGGCGGTCAAGACGCTCGCCGATGGTTATCGCGCCAGCGGCGGCGTCTGGGTCGACAACGCTGTTGCACTGGGCGAACAGGCGCGTTCGGTTGCGATCAATCGCATCGTCGGTGGCAATCCACCGACTGCCGCGCAGTTCAATACATCGAAGCAGTTTCTCGACCTGGTTGAGCAGGGCATGTTGAATCCGATTGACGAGGTCGCCGCGCGCGAGGGATGGGAGAAGTTTCTACCCGAAACAGTGCTCAATGTCATTCGCGTCAAGGGACACTACTACGCGGCGCCGGTGAATATCCACATGCCGGCGTGGATTTGGTATTCCAAGGCCGCCTTCAAGAAGGCGGGCATCACGGCGGAACCCAAGACCATGGATGAGCTGTTCGTCGCGCTCGACAAATTGAGAGCTGCCGGACTCGTGCCGCTCGCGCATGGTGGTCAGTCGTGGCAGGACAACATTGTTTTCACTGCCGTCCTGATCAACGTCGGCGGACGGGAGCTGTATCTCAAGATATTGCGCGACCGCGACGCGAAAGCCATTCAATCCGACGCTTTCAAGAACGTGCTGACCACCTACAAGCGCTTGCAGGGCTATGTCGACAAGGGATCGCCCGGACGCAACTGGAACGATGCCACCGCAATGCTGATTACCGGCAAGGCGGGCGTCCAGTTCATGGGTGATTGGGCAAAAGGCGAATTCAGTCAAGCCGGACAAACTGCCGGCAAGGATTTCGGCTGCATTCCCGGTTTTGGCGCCAATTCACCCTACGTGATTCAGGGTGATGTGTTCGTGTTCCCGAAAACCAAGGATCCCGCAGCGATCAAGGCACAACTCGCCATTGCGGGCGTAATCACGGCTCCGGCGACACAGGTGGCATTCAATATCAAGAAGGGTTCAATCCCCATTCGCACGGATGTCGATGCGTCAAAAATGGATGTGTGTGCTCAACAGGGCCTTGCCATCATGAAGGACAAGTCGCGCCACCTCGGCAATGGCGAGATTTATTTGAGCCCTGACCAGAATGGCGCACTCTCTGACATTCTCACCGCGTACTGGAACCGAAATGTTCCGGTCGAGAAAGTGCAAAAAGACATCGCCAGCGCGCTGAAGCAACGATGATGACTTCCCTTCGGCGCAGTGCGTCGCCTATCGCGCCATGATTGACACCGTACGGGGCCATCGTTGAATTCGACCAGCACACCGCGCAAGCCGCGGCGACCACTTTGGCGCCACGCCGTCATCTGGTCGGCGCTGCTGCCGATGGTGCTTACGGTGCTGGTCGGTTATCTCGGCACGACGCTTTGGTCGATCCGCGTGTCGTTGTCGAGTTCGCGCACGTTCCCGCAGTACGACTTCGTCGGGCTACAACAGTATGAGCGACTGTTCGACAACGAACGCTGGCTCATGTCGCTGCAAAACCTTGCCGTCTACGGGGTGCTGTTTCTGCTCGCGTGCATGGTGATCGGGTTTCTCCTGGCCGTGTTTATCGACCAGAAAGTGCGTGGCGAAGGCGTGTTGCGCACGATCTTCCTGTACCCCTATGCGATGTCGTTTGTTGCGACCGGGCTCGTGTGGCAGTGGCTATTGAATCCAGAAAGTGGATTGCAGCAAGCGGTGCGGCAAGTGGGATTTGCGGAGTTCGCCTTCGACTGGATTGTCGACCAAGATCGCGTGATTTATACGATCGTGATCGCGGCCGTGTGGCAAGGGGCGGGCCTGGTCATGGCGCTAATGCTTGCCGGGCTACGTGGTATCGACGACGACATCTGGAAAGCGGCGCGAGTCGACGGCATTCCCCCATGGCGCGTGTATCTTTCGATCGTTCTGCCGATGATGGGGCCAACGGTTGCGACGGTGTTCATCCTCCTGTTCACTGGTGTCGTAAAGGTGTTTGATGTGGTGGTGTCGATGACGCAGGGGGGACCGGGTACCGCGAGCGACGTACCGGCAAAATTCATCATGGATCATCTGTTTGGCCGCGCCAATATCGCCATCGCTTCGGCCGGATCGATCGTGTTGTTGCTTACCGTCATTGCACTGGTGGTGCCGTTCATGGTCGTGCGCAGCCGTGCCGGCGCAAGAAGGAACGATGCCTAGAATGGGAACGCACCCAAGCCAACAAAGAGCGGATGCCGGTATCGCCGTTGCGCCACGCCCGATGCGTCGGCGGGCGCGCCGCATTGACGTTGCGCGAGTCGGTATCTATGCGTTCCTGATCGCGGCGGCGCTGTTTTTTCTCACGCCACTCTACATCATGGTCGTGACATCGCTGAAGTCGATGGACGAAATCAGGCAGGGGTTCCTGTTCGCGCTGCCAGAGCACTTCACGATCGAACCCTGGCGCGCAGCGTGGAGTGAAGTGTGCACAGGCGTGTCCTGCGACGGCATTCGGACTGGTTTCTGGAATTCGGTGATGATCGTCGTGCCGAGTGTGATCTTTCCCATTCTGATTGGCGCGATCAATGGCTATGCGCTCAGCTTCTGGCGCACGCGTGCGGCGGACTGGCTCTTCGCGATGCTGCTTCTCGGTGCGTTCATTCCGGCGCAGGTGATGATCTATCCGCTGGTCAAAGTCCTGGCGGCGGCGAGCTTGTTCAGTTCGTTGCCCGGCATTGTGGTCATTCACGTCATCTTCAGCATGCCGGTGATGACCCTGCTGTTTCGCAACTACTATGCCTCTCTGCCGCAGGAGCTGTTCAAGGCGGCGCGAATCGATGGCGGTGGCTTCTGGCGCATTTTTTTGCAATTGATGCTGCCCATGTCCACACCGATCATGATCGTCGGCGCAATCATGCAAGTGACCGGCGTTTGGAACGACTATATCTTCGGACTGGTGTTCGCTGGTCGCGAGAATCTCCCGATGACGGTGCAACTGAACAACGTGATCAATACGACGACGGGGGAGCGGCTCTACAACGTCAATATGGCGGCCACGATCCTGACCTCGCTCGTGCCATTGCTGGTGTATTTTGTGTCGGGTCGGTGGTTTGTGCGCGGCATAGCGGCGGGTGCGGTCAAGGGTTAGGAGGAGAGTAGTGTCGGGCGTCAATGTAAAGAATCTGGGCATCCGCTTCGGCAGCAACGCCGTGATCGAGCATCTCGATCTGGCGGTCAATCCGGGTGAGTTTCTGGTGTTGCTCGGACCGTCGGGTTGCGGCAAGTCGACTTTGCTGCACAGCATTGCCGGATTGATCGACGTTGCCGAGGGCAGCATCGAAATCGGGGGAAACGACGTGACCGAAGCCGAGCCAAACGAGCGCGGCATCGGCATGGTGTTTCAGTCCTACGCGCTCTACCCGACGATGACCGTCGAGCGCAACATGTCGTTTGGTCTGCGCGTAAGCGGTACCCCCAAGCCCGCGATCGAAGAGCGCGTGAAGCGGGCTGCGCGCATGTTGCAGCTCGAACCCTTGTTGCAGCGAAAGCCTTCGCAGCTCTCGGGCGGACAACGCCAGCGTGTGGCGATTGGTCGAGCGCTGGTTCGAGACGCCAATGTTTTTTTGCTCGACGAGCCACTGTCAAATCTCGACGCAAAACTGCGCACCGAGTTGCGACGTGAGTTAAAGCTTCTCCACAACTCGTTGGGCGCAACCATGATCTATGTGACGCACGATCAGGTCGAAGCCATGACACTGGCGACGCGTGTCGTGGTCATGCGCGGCGGCAAAATTCAGCAGATTGGCGCACCCGTGGCGGTGTATGAGCGACCCGAGAATTTGTTTGTCGCGGGGTTTCTCGGTGCGCCAGGCATGAATTTTCTGAAAGGCGAGTTGACGGAGGGTGACTCGGGGGCGGTGTTCACATCAACTGCCGTCAAGGTTCCGCTCGATCCTGCAACGTTCAAGGTCGATACACACCGATCTGGGCGACGCGCGGTGGTGCTCGGCATTCGGCCGGAGGATATCCGCATTCACGAGGACGGCGAGCTGTCAGGAACCGTGCAACTCGTTGAGCCAATGGGCAACCACCGCGTGGTGTGGATCAACATGAACGGCATCTCGTTGTCAGCGGTATTGCATGATGATCGCGACATTCGGACAGACAGCACGATCCGCTACAGTTTCGATGTGCGGCGCGTGTCGTGCTTCGATGAGGCGACCGAACAACGGTTGTAGGCGACACAACGCATCAAGGCAAGCAACATGGCGATCACCCCGGTTAGAAACATTGTTATTGTCGGCGGCGGGACGGCGGGCTGGATGACGGCGGCGGCGTTCTCCAAAGTCTTGTCCAACGAGTACAAGATCCGTGTAGTTGAGTCTGACGAAATTGGCATCATTGGCGTCGGTGAGGCGACGATACCGAACATCAAGAACTTCAACGCCGCGCTCGGTATCGACGAGGCCGAATTCCTGCGTGCGACACAAGGCACCTTCAAGCTCGGCATTGAATTTCTCAACTGGCGGGCAATTGGCGACAGCTACACCCATGGTTTCGGCCAGGTCGGCTCGCCGCTGGACGGAATTTCGTTTCATCACTACTGGATGCGGCTCTATCACGAAGGACTGGTGGACGACCTCGGCAAGTACTCGATCAACACCGCCGCGCCTCGCGCATGCAAGTTCATGCCTGCGCGGCCCGACATGCCCACTTCACCGCTGGCGGATATTGCCTACGCATACCATTTCGACGCGGGCCTGTACTCAAAATTCCTCCGCACCTACGCTGAACGCCGTGGCGTGATCCGCACGGAGGGCAGAATCGTTGAGGTCAAGCAGCGTGACACTGATGGTTTCGTCACGCAGTTGGTGCTTGCCAGCGGTGAACAGATCAGCGGCGACTTCTTTGTCGATTGTTCCGGCATCCGCGGCTTGCTCATGGAGCAGACGCTGAAGACAGGCTACGACGACTGGCGCCACTGGCTGCCCTGTGATCGTGCGGTGGCCGTGCCTTGTGCACCGGTGGATCCGCTCGTGCCGTTGACGCGATCAACCGCGCGTCCGGCGGGCTGGCAGTGGCGCATCCCGCTGCAACATCGTATTGGCAACGGCCACGTCTACAGCAGCAGGTTCATGAGTGACGAAGAGGCTGCCAATATTCTGTTGAAGAATCTCGATGGACAGCAGCTGGCGGAGCCACGATTTATCAAATACGTGCCAGGGCGCCGCAAGAAACTCTGGAACAAGAACTGTGTCGCGGTCGGCCTTGCAGCGGGGTTCTTTGAACCGATCGAGTCGACAAACATTCATCTGATACAGACAGCGATTGCGCGCATTGTGACCCTGTTTCCGCACGCTGGATTCGATGACGCCGACATTGCGGAATTTAACCGGCAGGGCACGTTTGAGTACGAACGCATTCGTGACTTCATCATCCTGCACTACAAAGCGACAGAACGTAACGACACGCCATTTTGGGATTATTGCCGGACGATGGCGATCCCCGATACATTGCAGCACAAGATGGATCTCTACCGCAGCAACGGCCGCATCTTTCGCGAGGCCGACGAACTGTTCACCGAGTTCAGTTGGCTGCAGGTGATGCACGGTCAGGGTATTCGCACCAAAGGCTATGCCCCGTTTGTGGATTTCCGCAGCAAAGCGGATGTGATTGATTTTGTCTCCAACGTCGAGATGGTCATCCGCAAATGTGTCGACGTGATGCCAACGCATACGCAGTTCATCGCCGAGCATTGCGCGGCCAAGGGTATGTAATGCAACGTGCGATCATGCTATTTCGGTTCGCCGTGCAGCTGCTGGGCGCCGCGGCATTGCTCCCGTTGACTTCTAGTCAGGGGGCGCCGTCGACGTCATCAATGCTGAACGTTGCCACCTACAATCTGCGTCTGAACCTCAAGAGCGACGGTGCCAATGCGTGGCCGAAGCGCAAGGCTATGGTGCAGGCGTTGATCCGCTATCATGAGTTCGATATTTTTGGTACGCAGGAAGGCTTGCCGGAGCAAATTCGCGATCTCGAAGAAATGACGGAATACGCCCGCGCTGGCGTTGGCCGTGACGACGGCAAGGCGGCCGGCGAACATGCAGCAATTTTTTTTCGCAAGGCGCGATTCGCCGAGCGTGCGCGCGGCGATTTCTGGCTCAGCGAAACACCGGACAAGCCATCAAAAGGCTGGGACGCGCGTTGTTGCAACCGGCTCGTGAGCTGGGTTCGACTGCAGGATCGTACGTCGGGTCGGAGTCTGCTGGTGCTCTCCGCGCACTTTGATCACGAAGGCATCGTCGCGCGGCGAGAGTCGGCGACGCTCCTCTTGCGCTGGATCGCTGAACATCGTGGCGACGACACCGTGATCTGCCTTGGGGACTTCAATTCCACGCCCGACACGGAACAGATCAAGGCAATGCGTGGCGTATTGCAAGACGCGCGAGAGGTGACACTTGAGCCACCTTACGGTCCGAGAGAGACTTTCAATGATTTCAAATTCGGCGCCGCACCCGAACCGTTGATTGACTACATCTTTGTCGACGCCAACGTCCGCGTGCACAAGTACGCCACGCTGACTGACTCAAACGGTGTGCGCTACCCGTCCGACCATTTTCCTGTGGTTGCGCGCATTGAGGTTCTCGCAGGGCGCGCTGCTGGCGCACGGCCGTGAAGCTCGGGTTTCTTCCGCCGCTGCACCTGTGCGCATATGCTCGCATCGGCGTTGGCACGCTCGTCATCGGTTTGCTCGGCGCTTGTAGCACGCTCACACCGACGACGCAATCCGGTGCGGTGCAAGGGGACATCCCCGTTTTGGTGTGGCTGACGACTGGCAACCAGTCGCACCTCTTGGCCGAGCAGGCTGCCGCGCCACTGGGCGCAGGGCGACCGTTGCCGCTAAACATCGAGGTAGACGCCACGAAGCGCTATCAGTCGATGGTCGGATTCGGCGCATCGTTAACAGACTCGTCGGCGTGGCTATTGCAACAGATGAAGTCCGAGGCGCGTGAAGCGTTGATGAAAGAACTCTTCACGCGTGAAGGCGGAGGTGTCGGTTTCGACTTGACGCGCTTGACCATCGGTGCATCGGATTTCTCCCGTCATCACTACACGCTCAACGATCGTCCTGAGGGCGAGACCGATTTGCCCCTCGCCCACTTTTCGATTGATGCGAATCGCGCCGACGTGCTGCCGACCATCAAGCGCGCTTTGGCAATGAATCCGCAACTTCAGGTGATGGCTTCACCCTGGAGTGCGCCGGCGTGGATGAAGACCAACGCGCACCTGTATCAGGGCGAACTGCGAAGTGATCGCTACGATGTCTTTTCACGCTATCTGATTCGCTATGTCGATGCGTATGCCGCGGAGGGCGTGCCCATCTTTGCGCTAACGCTGCAGAACGAACCCCATTTCGAGCCCAAGGACTATCCCGGCATGCGCATTCGCTCGCGTGCCCGTGCCGAGATCGTGGGCGAACATCTTGGGCCGATGCTCGCAGCGCGCGGCATGAAAACCCAAATCATCGAGTGGGATCATAACTGGGACGAACCGCATGCTCCGCTGGAGGTGCTTGCCAACCCGCTCGCCCGCAAGTACGTCAGCGGGATCGGTTGGCACTGCTACGCCGGGTACGTGCAGATTCAAACCGGCGTGCGCGACATGCACCCCGACAAGGACACCTGGTTCACTGAATGCTCGGGCGGAGAGTGGAAGACACACTGGCCGGAAACGCTCCCGTGGATGGTGCGTAATATCGTGATTGGCACTACTCGAGGCTGGGCACGCGGCGTACTGATGTGGAATCTGGTGCTCGACGAAAAGTTCGGCCCGCATCTCGGTGGTTGCAAGGACTGCCGCGGCGTGGTGACGGTGAATTCGGTGACCGGTGAGGTGACGCGAAACTTGGAGTATTACGCCCTGGGACACGCCAGCAAATTCGTTCGCCCCGGAGCCCGGCGGATCGAGTCCACAGCGGCTATCGATGGCCTGGAAACGGTTGCTTTCCGGAACGTTGATGGTGCGATTGCGTTGATAGTCTGCAACTCTGCGTCGGAGCCGCGCAGTTTCTCGGTGCAACAAGGGGGCCGTACGATGCGTCACACGTTACCGCGCGAGAGCATTGCGACATTCGTGTGGATGGACCAGATGCCCTGACGCAGGCGCCGCGCTTGCGATTGTCGCGCCGCAGCAATTTCTCGTATACTTCGTTGTTCGGATACCGTGGCGTTTTGATTGGCTCATGTTGAGCGGATCGAGGGCACACGGGTGAGGCGCCGGCCACAAGCTTTGGTTGCCTGCCTGTGCAAAGCGTGCGCGAGGCCGTGATTACCCAGTTTTTCTTTGCCCTCAGGGGCTGCGCGTCAATACCCGTCGACGTTCGGCTGAATGCAAATCTTTGCAAACTCTTGAGGAAGACATGTCTCAGACCATCACTGGCGCGGAAATCGTCGTTCGCTGCCTCGCGGAAGAAAAAGTCGACTTTGTGTTCGGCTATCCCGGCGGCGCCGTGCTCAATATCTACGACGAGATATTCAAGCAAGACAAATTCAAGCACGTGCTCGTTCGGCACGAGCAGGCGGCAGTTCACGCGGCAGACGCGTATTCGCGCTCGTCGCAGCGGATTGGCGTTTGCCTTGTGACCAGTGGCCCCGGCGTGACCAACGCCGTGACCGGTATTGCCACGGCCTACATGGATTCGATTCCAATGGTCATCCTGAGTGGCCAGGTGCCGACGGCGTACATCGGACAGGACGCGTTTCAGGAGTGCGATACGGTCGGCATCACTCGCCCATGCGTGAAGCACAACTTCCTGGTGAAAGACGTGCGCGATCTGGCGTCTACCATCAAGAAGGCGTTCTATATTGCCTCCACCGGGCGCCCCGGCCCCGTGCTCGTCGACATCCCGAAAGATGTCACGATCAACAGCTGCAAGTTCGAGTATCCGGAAACGATCTCGATGCGGAGCTATAACCCCGCTGGCAAGGGCCACAGCGGCCAAATCAAGAAAGCCGTGCAGCTGCTGCTTGATGCCAAGCGGCCGATGATTTACACCGGTGGCGGCGTGGTGCTGAACGACGCCGCACCGCAGCTGACCAAGCTGGTGCGGCTGCTGGGTGCGCCCGTCACCAACACGCTCATGGGGCTCGGCGGGTATCCTGCTACCGACCCGCAGTACCTCGGCATGCCGGGGATGCACGGCACCTTTGAGGCGAATCAGGCGATGCAGGATTGCGACGTGCTGCTGGCCGTAGGTGCACGCTTCGATGACCGCGTGATTGGCAATCCGGGTCACTTCTTCCGAGAAGGTCGAAAGATCATTCACATTGACATCGATCCGTCTTCGATTTCAAAGCGTGTGAAGGTTGACGTGCCAATTGTCGGATACGTGCGGGACGTGCTCGACGAAATGATCGCCCAGGTGCAGGCAACCGACAAGCGCCCTGATGCGGCGGCCCTGAAGGCCTGGTGGACCCGCATCAAGGAATGGCAAAGCAGAAACTGCCTGAAGTACAAGGCGTCCGACGAGTTGATCAAACCCCAGTTCGTTGTCGAAAAACTCTACGAAATTACCGGTGGCGATGCCATCGTCACCAGTGACGTAGGCCAGCACCAGATGTGGGCCGCGCAGTATTACAAGTTTGACAAGCCGCGCCGCTGGATCAACTCCGGCGGCTTGGGCACCATGGGTGTGGGGCTACCTTACGCAATGGGCGTGCAACTGGCGAATCCGGATGCGACCGTCGCCTGCATCACCGGCGAGGCCAGCATCCAGATGTGCATTCAGGAGCTCTCGACCTGCAAGCAATACCACATCCCCGTCAAGATCATCAACCTCAACAACCGCTACCTCGGCATGGTGCGTCAGTGGCAGGAGTTCTTCTACGGCAACCGGCATGCTGAGAGCTACATGAACGCGCTGCCCGACTTCGTGAAGCTGGCCGAAGCCTATGGTCACCACGGCATCAAGGTGGAAAAGCCAGGCGACGTCGAGGGCGCTTTGCGTGAGGCATTCAAGCACAAGGAAAAGCTGTATTTCCTCGACTTCATCACCGACCAGACCGAGAACGTGTTCCCCATGGTGCCGGGCGGAAAGGGTCTCACCGAAATGATCCTCGCGGAGGACCTCTAACATGCGACACATCCTTTCCATCCTGCTCGAAAACGAACCGGGAGCGCTCTCCCGTGTGGTGGGATTGTTCTCGGCGCGCGGCTACAACATTGACTCGCTGTCCGTAGCCACCACCGAAGACACGACCATGAGCCGCATGACCATCGTCACGCATGGTTCAGATGACATCATCGAGCAGATTACCAAGCAGCTGAACAAGCTCATCGAGGTGGTGAAAGTCGTCGACATCACCGAGGGGAATCACATCGAGCGAGAGCTGATGCTGGTCAAGGTTCGCGCGTCGGGCAAGGATCGCGACGAGATGAAGCGAATGGCGGATATTTTTCGCGGGCGGATTCTCGACGTCACGGACAAGAGCTACACCATTGAGCTGACAGGCAACAGTGACAAACTCGACGCATTCATCGCTGCCATCGAACCTGGCACCATTCTCGAAACAGTACGCACCGGCGCCTCGGGCATCGGGCGTGGCGAACGCATTTTGAAGATTTAGCGCGGCGTTGCCGCGCAGGACGAATGACGAGTGACGCGTGACGAAAGCTTGAGGCAACGGGAGCGTTGCTTTGCCTCTTTCGTCATTGGTCCTTCGTCCTCTTCCGTCATTGACTCTTATTGATATCTGGCGAAACGAAAGGGAAGAACATGAAGGTTTATTACGACAAAGACTGTGACCTGAGCCTCATCAAAGGCAAGAAAGTCACCATCGTGGGTTACGGTTCGCAGGGCCATGCGCATGCGCAAAACCTGAACGACAGTGGCGTCAAGGTGACTGTCGGCGTTCGCAAAGGCGGCCCGAGCTGGGACAAGGTCAAGAAGGCTGGTCTCAAGGTGGCCGAGGTCGCCGAAGCGGTGAAGAGCGCCGACGTGGTGATGATTCTGCTGCCCGACGAGCAGATCGCGTCCGTGTACACCAACGACATCGAGCCGAACATCAAGAAGGGTGCATCGCTCGCGTTCGCGCACGGCTTCAACGTGCACTACAACCAGGTGGTGCCGCGTGAGGATCTGGACGTTTGGATGGTCGCGCCGAAGGCACCGGGCCACACTGTGCGTTCGACCTACACGCAGGGGGGCGGCGTGCCGCACCTCGTCGCCGTACATCAGAACAAGAGCAAGAAGGCACGTGACCTCGCGCTCTCCTACGCGGCGGCCAACGGCGGCGGCAAGGCCGGCATCATCGAGACCAACTTCAAGGAAGAGACGGAGACCGATCTCTTCGGCGAACAGGCTGTGCTTTGCGGCGGTGCGGTTGAGTTGGTGAAGATGGGTTTCGAAACGCTGGTGGAGGCCGGTTACGCGCCCGAAATGGCGTACTTCGAATGCCTGCACGAGCTCAAGCTCATCGTGGATTTGATGTACGAAGGCGGCATCGCCAACATGAACTACTCGATCTCGAACAACGCCGAGTTCGGTGAGTACGTGACCGGTCCGGAGGTGATCAACGACGAGTCCCGTGCCGCGATGCGCAATGCCCTCAAGCGCATCCAGAATGGCGACTACGCAAAGATGTTCATTCTCGAAGGCCGCACCGGCTACCCGGCGATGACGGCTCGCCGTCGCAACATGGCTGAGCATGACATCGAAGTCGTGGGCGAGAAGCTGCGCTCGATGATGCCCTGGATCAAAGCCAATAAGCTCGTCGACCGCACGCGCAACTAACCGTTGCGCGTTCCGGCAACTGCCGGGCATCATGGCCAACGCGCAAGCATGCGCGCTGGCCTCCGAAGCTAAAAAGCAGCCGCAGGGCTGCTTTTTTTACGCTTCGAAGTGCCCTGGATCAAAGCCAATAAGCTCGTCGACCGCACGCGCAACTAGCCGTTACGCGTTCCGATAACTGTCGGGCATCATGGGCGATGGACACGGCCATGGCTGCCCTGGAAGCCCTGCCTGGCATTTACATTGGGCGACTCCATACTCCCCGATTTTCTAACTCGGGATATCAGGCGTCGGCGCGGCAGAAGAAAACCTGTTGCAATAGACGAGTCAGCGTTCCTTTCCACGCACTTTCGATGGCCGTAGCGACGGCGACGGCGCACGAAAGTGCGCGACAACTCACTCGTTGCTCGTCGCTTTCGCTACGGTTCCTTCTGCCGCGCAGAGTCCTAGCGGCCTGCTAGCCGCTCAAGGCATCCAGCAGCGGCTGCCGGTGATCGTCATATTCGCTCTGGTAGGGCATTGCGCGGCGCAAAAGCTCGGGATCGTCGTGATTGAGCAGGCGGGCGTCGGACAGCATCCGCCGCCAAGCCTTGCCGCCGACCTGGCCGCTGTAAAGGCCGAGCACGTGACGGGCGACATCGCGCACGCGCGTATGGAAGCGTTCTCCCTGCGTCGCTGCGATTTCTCGCGCCGTGTACCCAATCATGCACTCGACGATCTGTTCGCGAGACGGCAGCGGTGTACCGAATAGTGCCCGTTCGGCGTGCGCAAGCATGTAGCTGTCGTGATACGCGGCGCGACCTAACATCACGCCATGCGGGGCCTCATCTGCGTCGTCGGGAGCGACGTCCAGAAGATCGACACATTGCTGCGCCGTTGTAATGCCGCCATTCAATACGAATACAAGCGTCGGGAAATCCACGCGCAGACGCGCAACGACGTCGTAACGCAGCGGCGGTATTTCGCGGTTTTCCTTGGGACTCAGTCCTTTCAGTACTGCATTGCGCGCGTGCACGATGAATACCCGGCAACCCGCCTCAGCGACCGTACCAACAAAGTCGCGGACGAAGTCATAGCTCTCGTCGTAGTCAAGACCGATGCGGTGCTTTACCGTCACCGGTACGCTGGGCGGCACGGCGTCGATCATTGCTCGCACGCAATCGGCCACCAGGGCGGGCTCTGCCATGAGGCATGCACCGAACGCGCCGCGCTGTACCCGCTCACTCGGGCAGCCGCAATTCAAGTTGATCTCGTCATAGCCGTAGTCGGCACCGAGCTTCGCGGCGCGCGCGAGATCCTCGCGTTCGCTGCCACCGAGTTGCAGTGCAACAGGATGCTCAATCTCAGTGAATTGGAGATGACGGCGATGCTGCTCGGCGTCGCCGTAAATCAGCGGGCCGGTGGTCACCATTTCGGTGTAGAGCCGCGCGTGCGGAGCGAGGTGGCGGAACAGCACCCGGCAGTGGCGGTCGGTCCAGTCCATCATCGGCGCCGTGGTCAGGCGCCACGGATTGGCGGGCGGACAAGTGGGGGGCGAGGTCATAGGGCGATATTTTCGCAGGCTGCGAAGCGGGTGCGCTGCGGCGTCGAACTGCGTAGCATTGTGGTCATCCCGCTTGCGAAGCTGTTGCGATGAGCCCTCTGATCTCCACCCTCAAGCGCGTGCTGAAGACGCGCGGTCTCACCTATGCCGAGCTCGCGCAACGGATCGCGCTGTCGGAAGCGAGCGTCAAGCGACTGTTCTCGCAGGGGACGTTTACGCTGGAGCGGCTGGAGCAGATTTGTGCGGCGCTGGAAATCGACGTGTTCGAACTCGCGAAACTCGCGCGCGGCGAGCAGGCGCGGGCGCAGGAACTGACGGTCAAGCAGGAGCAGCAGCTGGCGAAGGATCGTGTGTTGCTCGGCGTGTTCTACCTCACCTACAACGGCTGGCAGATCAACGATATCGTGGCGCAGTACGAACTCAGCCACGCCCAGGTGTTCGCCCTGCTGCGCAAACTCGACGGTATCGGTGTGCTCGATCTGTTGCCGAACGAGCAGGTACGGCTGAAAGTGGCGCGTAATCTGCGCTTGCGGCGTCGCGGCCCGATCGAAACGGCGTACGGACGGGCGGTGGTGGGCGAATTTTTGAGCCCCGAATTTGATCGGGTTGGCGGCATGTTCCGGGTCGAATTTCGCGAACTGTCGAGTGCGAGCTTCGAAGTCCTCAAGCGCAAACTCGAACGGTTGGCAGACGAAGTGCACGAACTTGCCGAACTCGACAGCATGCTGCCGTCCGCTGATCGGCAAACCATCGGTGTCGCGGTCGGATTGCGACCGTGGACCGTTTCAATGGTGAGCGGGTTGCCGGTGCGAAAACGCTGACGCTGCGGCGGTCGTCCGCCACCCCGACCACTGGCTTACGTATCCTAACGACCGGCTGGCGGTCGTTTCTGGCCGATTTTATGCGTAGTCGATAGTCAACAAAAACGGGCCCGAAGGCCCGTTGAAGCGTCGATAGCGCCGAAAAGCTGTAACTCGCCCCGGCGGTCGCGAACGTCTGGTGTTACAGCCCGGCCGCCAGCACGCCCTGGAAGTACGAGCGTACGGCGATGTTGCAGAACGGTGGCACGAGGCTGCCGTGGTAGCTGCTCAGCACGCGTTCCGCTGGCGACGCACCGAGCGATGGATCGGCCGCTGCGGCCGCCTTGGCCGCGGCGAACGCGCCGGCAAGCGTTGGGCCAACCGAGGCTGAATCCTCGAGATTCATCGTCTTGACCAGCGCGCTCGCGCCCTTGCTGGCGAAGTAAGTGGCGGCGTCCGACGAGTTCGTGGCGAACACGGTCGGATCCTGCGCGCCGAAGCACAAGGCGACCGGGCGTGCCGGTGTCCAGCTCAGCAAATCGTTTTTCGCGGCGGCGGCCCAGACCGGGTGAGTGGGGGTCGACAACACGGCCGTGCGGTAGCTTTGCTTGATCAGGTTCGGCGTCCCGATGCCGTTGGCGAACAGGGCGTCCATCGACGGGTCACCGGTCACCAGCGCACCCGTGGCGAACAGTTTGGTCGGCAGCTTGCCCGTGGTGTAGAGCTGGGTGATGGATTGTGCGCCGGGCAGCAGCGTCTCGACGTAGGACGCGTAGGGCGACTCGTACACATCGGAGGGCGATGAGTAGAGGTTGCCGTAGGACTGCTGCCAGCTGGTGAACAGCAGCGGCGCAAAGATCGTTGCACCCGCATTGACGCCACCCCCGAACACCGTTCTTACGGTGTTGGTCATCGAGTAGGGGCCAGACATGTTGCCCGATGCCGTTACCTTGAACTCATTGGCGTAGGTGGATTGCATCGCCTTGTGGGTCGCCATCGACACGTGCCCGCCCTGCGAGTAGCCCGAGAGGAACAGTTTGTCCGACGCAGTGGCGCCGATTTTCGGGAACGCGGCGCGCGCCGCGCGCATGGCATCCACCATGTCGTTGGATTGCTGCTCGGCGTTGAGGTAGGGGTGATAGGGCAGGCGCGAGGCGTCGTAGCCGGCGAAGTTCGAGGTCACGACGATGAAGCCCTGGGCCGCATATACAGCCGCGAGCAGGCTGCCTTCGCCGCTGCTCGGGCTTGCGTTGTTGTAGGCCTTGTCGACCGTGGTGCCATGCGCGTAGAGCAGCACAGGGCGGGCGCCGGTGCACGCTGCGTCGGTGCCCTGCGGGACCATGATGCCGCCGGTGGCGTTGGTTGCTTCGCCCTTGGCGCCGACGGTGTTGTACTCCATGTAGTGGAAGTTCACGCCGCACTTCGGTGTGCCAGCCAGCGCGAGCAATGAGCGACCACTGGCGCTGGCAGAAAAGGCAGCCGTCACATCCGCTGCGGACGGCATGCTGGCAAGCGTGACCGGCGGGTTGGCGACCAGCGAGCCGCGGGCGGGCCCGAGGTCAATCGCCGGGCCGCTGGCCACATCGCCGCCGCCCGAGCAGGCAGTCAATACTGCGGTGACCAAAGTGGCCGTTGCGGCCAGTCCGAGAGAACGTCGTGTCGTCATGATTTCCTCCATGGTTCCTTGCGGCAGCCGCATAGCGCTGCGTAAACGTGACGGCCAGACGAAGAAAAGCTCAGCGTCTGGCGGATTCAATCGCTGATGTTAGGCGTTTTGCAGTGCAGCGTGCCACCCCAATTTGCCGCACCCATCGGCACAGGCAGCGCAGTGTTGCGTTTGTGGCGTCCCCCGGCGTTTGGAACGATTTGCGAGCCCCGGATTAGGCGCGGGGCGAGTGATGGTGTCGGCGTTACGCCGCCGCCGCGACACGGCTGGCCTGATTGATCGCGCGCTTGGCGTCAAGCTCGGCGGCCACATCGGCGCCACCGAGCAAGGTGACCTTCTGGCCAGCCGCGACCAGCGCTTGCTGCAACTCTCGCAACGGCTCCTGTCCGGCGCAGAGGACGACATGGTCGACCGCAAGCCAGGTCGGGTTGTCGCGCTTCTCGCCGTAGGAGATCAGCAGCCCCTGATCCCCGATCTCTTCATAATTCACGCCGCCGATCATCTCGACGCCGCGCGACTTGAGCTCCGCGCGGTGAATCCAGCCCGTCGTCTTGCCCAGCCCGGCGCCTGGTTTGCCCGGTTTGCGCTGCAGCAGCGTGATGTGCCGGGCTGGCGTGACGGCTTTGGGCTTCGCCACGCCGCCGGCGGCGATCGCCGGGTCGACGACACCCCACTCGGCCAGCCATTCGTCCAGATGCAGCGTGGGCGAATGGTCATCCTTCGCCAGGAATTCGGCGACATCGAAACCAATGCCCCCCGCGCCGATGATGGCGACTTTCTTGCCGACGGGCGCGCGTCTTCCGAGCACGTCAACGTAGGAGAGTACCTTCGGGTGATCGACGCCACGAATCGGCGGCGTGCGCGGCGTCACGCCGGTAGCAAGAAAAATTTCTTCATAACCGCCCCCTGCGAGCATCGCTGCGTCGGCACGTGTGTTGAGGTGCAGCTTGACCCCAGTCACTTCAACCTTACGTGCCCAGTAGCGCAACATCTCGTGAAACTCCTCCTTGCCGGGGATGCTCGCGGCGAGATTGAGTTGCCCGCCGATCCGGCCGGTGGCTTCGAACAAATGCACATCGTGCCCGCGTTCGGCGAGCACCGTGGCCGCCGCCAGGCCTGCCGCGCCGGCACCCACCACGGCGAATCTGCGCGGCTTCGGTGTCGGCCGGTAAACCAACTCAGTTTCGTTGCAGGCGCGCGGGTTGACCAGGCAACTCGACATCTTCCGCGCGAAGATGTGGTCCAGACACGCCTGATTGCAGCCAATGCAGACGTTGATTTCATCGCGCCGCCCCTGTGCCGCCTTGTTCACGAACTCGGCATCGGCGAGGAACGGGCGCGCCATCGACACCATGTCAGCGCAACCTTCCGCCAGCACCTGTTCCGCGACCTCGGGCACGTTGATCCGGTTCGACGTGATCAGCGGGATGCTGACTTCAGGTTTCAGCTTTTTGGTGAGCCAGGTCCATGCCGCGCGCGGCACGCTGGTGGCAATGGTCGGTACCCGGGCTTCGTGCCAGCCGATGCCCGTGTTGATGATCGTCGCGCCAGCGGCTTCAATGGCCCTGGCGAGCTGCACCACCTCCGGCCACGTGCTGCCGCCGGGCACCAGATCGATGAGCGACAGACGAAAGATGATGATGAAGTCCGGTCCAACTGCGGCGCGTACGCGGCGAACCACCTCAACGGGCAGCCGCATGCGGTTCTCGTAGCTGCCACCCCATTCGTCGGTGCGGCGGTTGGTATAGCTGACCAAAAACTCGTTGAGGAAATAGCCCTCCGAGCCCATGATCTCCACGCCGTCGTATCCCGCCTCACGTGCCAGCCGTGCGCAACGTTCATAGGCGCGGATCTGGCGCTCGATACCCCGCGCCGACAGCTCGCGCGGAGTGAACGGCGTGATGGGGGACTTGAGCTTCGACGGGGCCACCGAGAACGGGCTGTAGCCATAGCGCCCAGCGTGCAGGATCTGTAACGCGATCTTGCCTCCCTCGTCGTGCACGGCCGCTGTCACCTGGCGGTGCTTGCGCGCTGCGCCGCTTGTCGCCAGGCGCGATCCGAACGGCGACAACCAGCCCTCAATGTTGGGGGCGAAGCCGCCCGTGACGATGAGTCCGACGCCGCCGCGTGCGCGCTCGGCGAAGTACGCCGCCAGGCGCGGGAAGTGTTCCGCCTTGTCCTCAAGGCCGGTGTGCATCGAGCCCATGAGCACTCGGTTCTTGAGCGTCGTAAAGCCAAGGTCAAGCGGAGCGAGGAGGTGCGGATAAGCGGTCGTCATGGCGATCTCAGTGCGCGGTGCGCGCAGAACAGGGGTGACAGGCAAAAAAATAGCGTAGCAAGGCTACGCTATTTCGTTCCTGCGCCGCGACGCGCCGCCCTGTTTTGAGCGGCGGCTCTACGCGACGACGTCGCCAGGATGGGCGACGGGTTCGCTTGCTACTGCGGAATCGACAAGGTGTTACCGCTGAAGGTGATCGCATCTGCCGCAGCAGGAGCCGCACTGATCGCCGGCACGTTGGCCGCAGTGATCGCAGGCGCGGCGCCCGGCGTACCGCCACGTGGAGTTGTGCGGACCACCTGCGACGGCGGCAGCGCTTTGCCGTTCTTCAGTGTGTCGTACATCGCGTCCATGGCGCGAACGTAGTAGACGTGAAGCGGAATGAAGCGCGTGTCGAAGCCCGGCAGGGCAGCGTTGCCAACGAACGCGTCAAAGTGCTGTGCGTTGGTGACTTCAATGTAGGCGAGTTTGCTGTTGGCGTCGTTCACCTTGCTCTGGGCCACATACGGCCGCGAGGAATGGTTCACCGGGACGAGGGCATCGTTGCGGCCATGCACGATGATCGTCGGCTTGCCTTGCAACTTGCCGCTGCGTTGTACGGCCTTGATATTTGCAGCCACCGTGCCGTTGCTCAGCTTGTCGGCCAGACAGCGTGCGCCATCGAGGTTGTAGTCGGCGACCGAACCGGCTGACAGCGAACCGGCGCCTTCGATGATTGGGCCGAGCGCACTGTTGAAATTGACGATGTTGATGCCACTCGTGGGTGGCACGCCGTTGCCGGTGCCAAACAGGCGGGCAAATGCCGCTGCGCTGACCGCCGTCGGTTTGAAGTCGGCGCCTGTAGCGGCAAACCCATAGCCACAGAGATTGTCGGCGACGTTGGCCTGAGCGTACGTGTTGGCGTACGTCACGGCAATCGCCGGCACGGCAAACGCAAAGTGCGACGCGTGCAACAGATCCGATTCAGGCAGCCAGCCGGCTGCACGCAGCTTGGCCAGCGCGTTATCGGCTTGCTCGTTGGCGTTGGCGCCAGTGAGCAGACCTTTCTGGACCAAAGACGCGCAGCGTGCCTGCGCCGAGATGCCCACGATGAAGGCCGCGCCCGGCGCACCGGCCAGCTGGGTCGAGATCGCCGCGCAGGGCTGGTAAAGCATGGCCTGCGTGGTGTAGTCGTACAAGCTCTTGCCGCCACCGGTCACCGTGTTGCCGCCAAACTTGACGGAAGCTCCACCTGAGCCATCCGGCTGGATTTGTGGCTCTCCGACGGCGACGCCGTCAATCAGGTTCTCGCTGTCGAGCTCTGCAGCCATGAGCGCAGCGCCGCCGCCGTTGGAAACACTGGAGGCGATGACGAGGGTGTTGTCGGGAACGAACTTGACCGTCGCTGCGCCGTTGACCTTGGGCGCCAGTTCCTCGTTCAGAGCGAAAAACGCGAACTTGATGGCCTGAAGCGTGAATTTTCCCCAGTCCTTTTCCGGGTTTTGCTGCGAGTGAGCGTGCTTGACGGCGATGCGGTTGTTCGGCGCGGTGCCGGACGGTACAGTCGCCGCAAATTGCGCGCCCGCTACATTGGTCGTCGGGCGACCGAACATGTCAAACACGGTATTCGTCGCCAGGTCATGCGCGCCGTTTCCGGTGCCTTTGTCGGTGTAGGCGACCGCACACCCCTTCTTCAGCCCCCACTCACCTGCGGTTGCAATTGCACCGTACACCCCGCGCGAGCCGGAAGACGCCGCCGAGACGATGCACGGCGCGCTGGCGTTGAAGGTGGCCGGAATCTGCACCACCATCGTGACATTCTGCTTGCCGCTGCCGTCGTCGGCATAGGCCATGTACTCCACCCCGCCGATCTTGCCCTCACCGCTGCCGGCAACCCCGTTGGCGTCAACGTTCGGGCCGTAGAGCACGCCGTAACCGCCGTTGGTGGTCATATCCACCAGCGCACGGTAGTTGTTATAGATCGCCAGGCGGCGCAACTCGGCGGCGGTTGGGTTCAGCGGATCGTTGATCGTGGGTGACACCGCGCTCTGGAGCCCACTCTTGCCAAGGCCCGCGGTAAGCAGATCGTTGCTGCTGCCGTCGACGGGAAGACGTTGCGGCGTGCCAGCGACAAACGTTGGCAGACTGTTGACGGTGACGATGCTGTCGGAACCGCACCCAGCAAGCGTGAGTGCGGCGAATGTGGCGGCGGAAAGTGTCGAAATCTTGTAGTGATTCACGCGAGTTCCCCTGTGGGTTGACTGTCGGAAAGAGGGCGGCGACACAACGCAACGACTGTCGTGCCGAGTGTTGCAGTATATGCGGCGACGCGAGTGGCGACGACACGCAAACGAGGCGCGGAAAGCGCCGCGTCGGTTAGGCAACGCGAGGCGACGGGGTAATCGCTGGAGGACGCCGCAGGCTTCTCGCAATAGGCGTCGCACCGCGCTGTCGTGCGGCGACCCGGCACGTTCAATCGCCCGTGTCAGCGAGCGTTGTAGATCGCACCAGTGCGTCGGGCGGGCTCCAGTGAGTCGAGGGGAACATACGACTTCTTGAGCGCGTCTTGTGCGGCTGCGCTGCTCGCACAAGTGCCGGTGTCTGCATAGCGCAGCGCACCAGCGAGCATGAGTTCGTTGACATCGCCCAGGTCACGACTGAGATCATCCAGCACGAAACAGGTCGGCGCGATTCCGTTGTAGTACTGCCCCGAATCGCAGGCGTTCACCCCTTCGAAGCCAATCATGGCGTACATCTGCCCGCAGTTGCCGCTGCGTGTGAACGGGTGCAGATAGGACCCCACCGGCTTGCCGTACGTCGTGCTCCCGATCAATACCACATCAAGAAACGGTTTCAAACTATTGATCACCAGTTCGGACGCGCTGGCCGAGCGGTTCGTGACAAGCACAAACAGGCGCGGGAGATGCAATCGCGACGCCTCTGGCACGCCCATGACGTCGAACAGCTCCGAACTGGCGGTTCCGGGTTGCAGTTCGGTGAAGCGAGTCTTGTTGAACACCTGCCCACGCACGCGATCTCCGCCAAGCATGCTGGCGAGTTCGTTGGCGACTGCCACGTATCCGCCACCGTTGTAGCGAAGATCGAGGACAACATCCTGCACACCGGCACTTTTCATCGCCGTGAGCGTTGAGACGAGTTCCGCTGACGACTGAGAGTAGAAGCCGTGAAAGGCGAAGTAGCCGACTTTTTTGCCGTTTGAACTGGTAAGCAGTAGCGCGTTGTCCACTGTGATCTCGACGCCGCTGCTCGCCAGGTCGGCCAGCAGTGCGACCGTCGTCCACTGCGACGCACCCCGCAGCTTCACGGTTAGGGTCGTGATCGTTCCTGACACGGTGGGGTAGAGCGCGCTGTATTGGGCGGACGTGAGCGAGGGACCGACGGCCTGTCCGTTAATGGCGGAAATGAGCGTTCCGCGGTTCAACCCGGCGCGACTCGCTGGCGTGTTCGGTTCGACACGCCGTATTACCAGTGTTCCGGCGTCCATTCTGGCCAGGCCGACTTCGTACCCGAGGCGAATCGTCGGCGCTCCCGAGAATGAGTCGTAGGTGGACGCAGCATCATCGAACCAGCTGTAACGGTCGGTTGGCTTGAAGAGGATATCGTTGAAATAGGACGCGACCGTGTTGTACGTGGTGGGATCAGGGCGGGGGCTTTGCGTCGCCCACAGGTAGGACATGTCCGCGAGCGAGCGGACCCAGGTCTTCTGGCTGTCGAGCCCGCAGCTACTGCTTGCAAGCGCAGACGGCATTCGGTAGCTCGCTGTGGGACTCACTGGCGGCTTGGTCGCACAGGTCGCGAAATCAGTCCCTACCTTGAACGTCGCGGTCGTCGCGGACGCCACGCAAAAGGCGACGCCTTCGCCACGCCATCCCTGCGAAATGAACTGGTTGTACGTCGCGCTCGACGCCGTGTAGCGATGATTGGGGTTGCGCCCACTGTCGCCCAGACGAAGCAAGCGGTACACCGGCGTTGCCGCTGCTGCCGGGCAACTGCCGTTGATGGCGGTGTACACCGAAAAGTCTAGCCCCTCATACGTGAACCCGGATGGAACCGAGGCCGCGAGAGCTGCGCAGTCCGTGCTGCGCACCCCATAGAAATGGCTGCTCACCGGAGGAGTATTGAGCTTGATGTAGTACCGACAGATTGAATCGACTCCGCTGCCGGTAGTCGACGCCCCAAACGCGCTGAACGTCACGCCGGTCCGGATGAACTCTGCTGGCTGCGCGTCGAGCGCGGCAATTTCGCCCGCGCGTGCCGTAATGAAGTAGCTGTCGAGCGATGCGACGTAGTACTCCACGACGTTCGTGGACTGCGCCTGCGCGGCGCCTGCGCACCCGACGGCGAGGAGTGTAGCGAGGCGAAAAAACAGGGAGCGGATTCGCGTTAGAGAGACCATGTTGTTTACGATGTGTGACAGCGCGCGCGGTTCGTGCCTTGGCGCAAGGATGAGGGGGACACGGTTGCGACCCAGCGGCCAAAATTATGACATGTGAGTACGGCGTGAGCGGTGGCCAACACGCGACGCCATCGTTCGGTACCCGTTCGGCGCCCGTCGGGAACGATCAAACGGCGAACTCGACGCACAGCCCGGCATGATCACTCGCCGCGTTGTGTGCGTAGCCCACCGTCGGGTAGCGCTCGCCGGTGTATTGCCGACACTTGAGCGTGATGCCGCGGCGGTTGATGCTGCGCTCAACGCGACGCAATGTCGGGTCGTGCAGGATGTAGTCGAGGCGCGATACGTCCTGCCCCACAACGTAGTAGTGCGTCCAGCGCTCGTCCGGCGGCAGGTCGCCAAAGCTGTCGCTGAGGCCGCTGTTCATGAGCGCGGCCAGCGATTGCCCTCGTTGCGGGTGCGTGTTGTCAACATTCAAGTCGCCCAGCACGATGGGCAGTTTGCCTGCGGCCTGCGCCTCGCGTGCCAGCTCGGCCACGCGGGCGGCCTGTCGTGCGCGCAACTCATCCGGTGGCAATTGCTCGCGCCGTGCGCTCTTGCCCTGCGACTTGAAGTGATTGCACAGAAAAGTCACGACCCGTCCGGCGATCTGCACATCGACTTCAAGGCAATCGCGCGAGAAAAGGGCATTGCGTGCAAGATACACCGGGCCGCCGTCGTCGCTGACGACGCCCCACTCCACGCTCTGGCCGGGCTCGAGGGTTTCATGGGTGTGCGAGCGAAGACCCAGCACCTGGGCCTGGAAGCCTTTGCGAATGCAGAGACCCACGTCGATACCGCGGCCGTCGTTGCCATCCACCAGAAACAGCCGATCGAAGTAGTGCGAGAGGTACTGCTGGTTGAAGATGCGCAGCGCAGCGAGATTCTCGACTTCGGACACGCCAAGCACATCGGGAAGCATGTCGAGGATGACGCGGGCGGTATTGTCGCGCTGCATGCCAGCGAGGGCGATGTTGCCGTCGGCGCCATCGGTGCCACGGTCGACGGCGGTGACGCCCACTGCGATGACTTGACGATCGTAGGGCAGCGCCTCGCTGACCGGGTTGCCAAAAGCGTACCGGGTAAACAGGTTTTCTACGTTGAACCAGCCGACGCGCATGCGCATGTTCACTGCTCCGGGAGGGCAAAACGAAACAGGCCGCATTATGCGGCCTGTGTCAGGGTGAGCGCGTTTCTGCTACTTCAGCGAAATCCACTCATACTGCAGATAGTTGTCGGCGCGGTGCACCACCGTCAGGTTGTTGCGCGAGGCCCACGGGATGACCTGGCGGTGCAGCGGCAAATGGTTGATCTCGTCGTTGTGCGCGAGCAGCGCTTCCTTGACCAGCGTTTCCCGCTTCTTCGCATCCCCCTCCTTGCTCGATGCCGCAGCCGCTGCATCGAGTTTGGCGTTCTTGTAATTGCCGTAGTTGTAGTCACCGATGCCACCCGGCTGGCGGTTGCGCAGCACGGGTGTCAAGGTGGTTTCCGCATCGGTGATCGCGCCGCCCCAGCCGAGCATGTACAGCGACACATCGAGCTTGTCGAGGCGCGGGAAGTAAACGGCGCGCGGCTGCGCGTCGAGCTTGACCTTGATGCCAATCTTGGCCCACATCGCGGCGAGTGCCTGGCAGATTTTCTCGTCGTTGATGTAGCGGTTGTTCGGGCAGTGCATCGTGACTTCGAAGCCCTGCGGATAGCCAGCGTCCGCCATCAACTTGCCGGCGGCGGCAACGTCGTAGGGGCGACGTTTCTCGATGGCTGGATCGTTGTAGGCACCGAGCGGTGACGGTGTGATGCCACCCGTCGGGTAGGCCTGACCGCGCATGAGTTTGGCCTTGATGGTGTCGATGTCAATGGCCTGATACATGGCCTGGCGAACGCGCTTGTCCTTGAAGGGGTTCTTGCCCTTCACGCTGGAGTACAGCAACTCATCGCGCGCCTGATCCATGCCGATGAAGACCACGCGGTTTTCGATGCCATTGATGACTTTGACGTTCGCTGTCTTTTCAAGCCGCTCGAGGTCCTGCGGCGGCGGATCGAGGATGAAATCCACCTCGCCCGAGATCAGCGCGGCGACGCGCGTGGCGTCGTTCTTGATCGACGAATAGGTCACCGAGGTGATGTTGCCCTCGTGTTTACCCCACCAGGCATCGTTTTTCTTCCAGATCGTCTTCACGTCGGGCTGGCGACTCACGAGACGATAGGGGCCGGTCCCGTTGGCGTTGAGCGAAGTGAATTTCTCTTCTTTGTTCTTGTAGTCGAGCGGCGTCGTCGCGTTGTTTTTCTCGCACCACGACTTGCTCATTATCATCAGCGCATTGACGTGATCGAGAAAGATGGGATTGATCTGCGCCAGTTTGAACTCGACGGTGTGTGAGTCGACCTTTCTGGCAGTCCCGGCCTGATTGGCGTATACGCGGACCTGCGAGTTGGCGTGCTTGGCGCGCTCCATGCTGAACACAACGTCATCGGCCGTGAAATCGGAGCCATCGTGAAATTTCACGCCTTTGCGCAGCTTGAACTGCCAAGTAAGCGGATCAATCTGTTTCCACTCTGTGGCGAGGCCCGGACCGAGCTTGAGCTTCTTGTCGCGGATCAGTAGAAATTCGTAGACCTGCGAGTTGACGGAGTTGGTCAGACCTTCATTCTGCGAGTGCGGGTCCATCGTCTGCGGGTCACCAGCGGCGGCCCAGCGCAGTGGATTGGCGATGACGGCTGACGACGCAAGCGCAGCGGCGCAGGCGGTCAGGGCAAACAGACGATTCAGTGTTTTCATCGAGTAACGCTCGTTGGCGGGTGAGTGATAACCAGAGCAGTGTAGCGACGTTGCGGTGCCGCAAGCGCGTGACTGAGCGGCGCGCAGAAGGTCAGCCGCGATGCGCACCAACGGCTTTTTCAACGCAGCTACCATTCCACGGCGTATTGATAGCGATTTGTTCATAAGTCGACTTGACAAAAAAATGCACTGAAACGACCATTCAACGGTCGACACAGCGGGAAAGCCATTAGACGGTGCCGTAGAATCCGGCGCTCGCATGACAGACCCAACGCAATTGCAATCCGGTGCGGCCGGCACGCTCGACCGCCGCGCCATGCTGCTCGCTGACTACTGGCGCATCCAGCGCAAGGTCAGGCAGCTCAAGCCCGACCAGCTCGCCGCCGACATCGCGCGCGCTGAGGATCGCTTTCGCGACCGCCTTGCGCGCTCCCCCGCGATCACCTACGCCGAGGGCCTGCCGGTGTCGGAGCGTGCCGACGAGGTCGCCTCGCTGATCCGCAACCACCAGGTGGTGGTGCTCACCGGCGAGACCGGCTCTGGCAAGACGACGCAGTTGCCCAAGATCGCGCTGGCGGCAGGGCGCGGTCGACACGGTCTGATTGGACACACGCAGCCGCGTCGCATTGCCGCGCGCAGCGTCGCCGAGCGCATTGCCAGCGAGTTGGGCGAGGAGGTGGGCCAAAGTGTTGGCTACAAGGTCCGCTTCACCGAAAAAGGCGCGCAGGACGGCTTCATCAAGCTGATGACCGATGGCATCCTGCTGGCGGAAACGCAGACCGATCGGTTTCTGAATGCGTACGACACCATCATCATCGACGAGGCGCACGAGCGCTCGCTGAATATTGATTTTCTGCTCGGCTACCTGCGGCAACTGCTGCCAAAACGGCCGGACTTGAAGGTCATCATCACCTCGGCGACGATCGATGCCGAGCGTTTTGCGCTGCATTTTCAGGATCGTCACGGCAAGCCGGCGCCGTTGATTGCCGTTTCCGGGCGCACCTATCCGGTCGATATCCTTTACCGCTCCACCGAAAGCGAGGACGACGACGAGGAGAAACTCGAAGAAGCCATTGCTGACGCCGTCGACGAACTCTGGACGCACGGCCCGGGCGATGTGCTGGTGTTCCTGCCGGGAGAGCGCGAGATTCGCGAAACCCAGGACATCCTTCGTCGCCGCCTGAAACCGGGCACCGAGATCCTGCCGCTCTTTTCGCGGCTTTCGGTACAGGACCAGCAGCGCATCTTCTCCGGCTCCAACGGTCGGCGGGTGGTGCTATCGACCAACGTCGCGGAAACCTCACTGACGGTGCCTGGCATCCGATACGTCGTCGACACCGGTCTCGCCCGGTTGAACCGCTACAGCGTGCGCAACAAAGTGCAGTTGCTGCAGATCGAAAAAGTCTCGCAGGCCAGCGCCAACCAGCGCGCCGGTCGCTGTGGACGCGTGGGGCCGGGCGTTTGTGTGCGCCTTTACAGTGAGGACGATTTCAAGGCACGAAGCGAGTTCACCGACCCGGAGATCCTGCGTTCGTCGCTGGCGGGCGTGATTCTGCGCCTTGCATCGCTGGGCTTTGGGCGGGTGCAGGCGTTCCCGTTCATCGAGCCGCCGTCGAGCCGCGCTATTGCCGACGGTGTGGCGCAATTGCAGGAGCTGGGCGCCTTGTCGGGTGACGCGAGCGCGCCCGAGTTAACCCACATCGGCCGCGAACTGGCGCGAATCCCGGTTGATCCGCGCATTGGCCGCATGCTGATCGAAGCGAAGCGGCTTGCCGTGCTGCCCGAGGTGCTGGTGATCGCCGCGGCCCTCTCGGTGCCGGACCCGCGTGAACGGCCGTTCGAGGCCCGCGACGCCGCCGATCGTGCGCACCAATGGTTCAAGGACGCAAAGAGTGACTTCCTGTCGCTGCTGAATGTCTGGAAGTTTTTTGTCGACCTTCGGGAAGAAGGCGGCCAC
This sequence comes from Burkholderiales bacterium, assembly GCA_016790165.1. GTDB lineage: Bacteria > Pseudomonadota > Gammaproteobacteria > Burkholderiales > Casimicrobiaceae > Casimicrobium. The sequence goes on along the minus strand of JAEUPL010000027.1, from coordinate 31,343 downwards.
AAGCGGCAGGTGCAAGCGTGCCGCGAAAAATTCCTCAATTGGCTCCGGTTGCGCGAATGGCGTGATCTGCATGGGCAACTCGCGCAGACCCTGCGGGAGCTGAACTGGAACACCGATGGCGAACTGGCGAAGGAGGCCCCGTACGAGGCGTTCCATCGCGCGCTGCTGCCTGGTCTGCTCGGCAACGTTGGCGTAAGGAGCGACGAGGGCGACTTCTACCTCGGCGCGCGTGGCATCAAGTTTCACCCGTTCCCCGGCAGCGGCGTCGACAAGAAAGGTCTCAAGTGGCTGGTCGCGGCGGAGCTGGCTGAAACCACTCGTCTCTACGCACGCACGCTGGCGAAGATCGATCCGGACTGGATCGAGTCAGCGGCTGGCGATGTGGTGACGCGCAACTACTTCGAGCCGAAGTGGGATCGCCCCAGCGGGCAGGTGGTTGCCAGTGAGCGGGTATCACTCTATGGCCTGGCCATCGTGCCACGCCGTCGCGTCAACTACAGCCGTATTGCCCCGGCGGAAGCACACGAAATCTTCGCCGTCGCGCTGGCGATGGGCGAAGTGGAGACTGCGGCGGCCTTCTACGCGCACAACCTCAAGCTGGTCAAGGACGTGCAGACGCTGGAGGACAAGGCCCGGCGTACCGACGTATTGGTCTCTGAGGACACCATCGCCGCTTTCTACAAGGCGCGGATTCCCGGCGAAATTTCTACGCGGGCCGACCTCGAAAAGTGGCTCAAGGCAGAAGAGCAAACCAGTCTCCCGCCGACTGAGCGCGCCGAACTTCGCGGCAGCCGCGACCAGTCGCTGCGCCTTTCGCGCGAACAGTTGATGCGGCATGGCGCCGAGGCCATTACCGAAACGCAGTTCCCGAAGACCCTCAAGCTGGGTGACTTCGAGGCGCCCGTGAGCTATCGCTTCGAGCCTGGGCATGTGATGGACGGCGTCACGGTACGCCTGCCATTGCCGCTGCTCAATGCAGTCGAGGATCGCTTTGCGAGTTGGCTGATTCCTGGGCTGTGGCGCGAAAAGATTGCCGTGTACTTGAAGGCGCTGCCGAAAGCAGAACGCGGTCGCGTGCAGCCGGTGCCCGATACGGTGACTGCGTTCCTTGAGCTTGCCACGCCACGCGAAAAGCCCTTGCCGGAGGCTCTGCTGGACTTCCTGCGCGACTACTTGAACCTGAAACTGCCGACAAGTGTGTGGGATCGCATCGAGCTGCCAGCCCACTTGGCTCTCAACTTTAGGGTGATGGACGGTGAAGGCAACGAGCTTGCCATGGGGCGTGATCTGGGCCAACTGCAGCAGGATCTCGGCCAGGTTGCCCGCATGGCGTTTCAGGGGTCAAGTGCGACCGACGCGACGGGTGCTGCGGTCGAGCTGGAGAAAACCGGCCTCACCGGTTGGACGATCGCCACCCTGCCCGAAGGCATCCCGGTCAAGCGCGCAGGCCGCAACGTCACCGCGTATCCGGCCTGTGTGGACGAAGGAGCAACCGTCGCCGTGCGTCTGTTCGAAACCGCGCAGGAGGCGGCTCGCGCGCATCGCAAGGGCGTGGTGCGGCTGATCTCGCTGGAGCTCAAGCAGCAATTGCGCAACTGGGAGAAGGGCCCGAGCGGCTTCAATCAGAGTGCGTTGCAACTGAAAACAGCGATCGCCACGGACAAGCTGCTGGCGGACTTCCTCGCCACCCTCGCCGACCGCGCCATCATTGGCGACGATGCGCTGCCGCGTGACGAAAAGCATTATCGCGAACAGATTGCTCGCGCCAAGCAACGCCTTCCGGTGGTCGCCGAGGCGCTGGGTCGCACGCTCACACAGGTCGCGGAGGCTTATGCGGCGCTGCAGGGCGTGCTGTTCAGCCCCGCCATTCGCAACAAAGCCATCGTGCCGGTGCTCGCCGCCTGGCGGGACCGCCTGATCCATCCCGGTTTTCTCGCCGTCACCCCATGGGCGCAACTGCCGCATCTGCCCCGTTATCTGCGCGCGCTGGCCAAACGGCTCGAAAAGTACCAGAGCATGCCAGAGCGCGAGACTCGGCATGCGCCGCTGTTGGCGGACTACTGGACCGACTGGCAGGCCGAGCTTGGGCGGGCGGGTCCTGCGGCGACCGCCGCCATGGTTGGGTTCCGCTGGCAGATCGAGGAGCTGAACGTATCGCTCTTTGCTCAGGAATTGAAGACGCCCTATCCAGTCTCGGCCAAGCGACTTGACAAGCTGTGGACAGAAATCGTCACTGCGGTTGGCTGATTCGCCTAAAACGTTGAATTGACACCCGAAAATTGGTAACTCTGTGCTAGATTGCTAATGGTATTTGAGCTGCCGTACCGCCTTGATCGGGAAAGCAGTCATTCCGTCGCGATTGCTCGTTTTCCGTCCCGAAACTGTCCGTCTATGTCGACTGAAGCTGTCAGCAAAGCCATTCCGACCTCGGCGATCTTGAAGGGCTGTCGCGATTTGATGCTGCACCGAAGCAACTTGCAGTTTGCTGCAGCGTTTGATCGCCTGTCCGACCTGTTGATGGACAACGCCGTCAAAGTCTACGAGCCGAAGGCGGTGAGTGCGCTGCTTGACGCCCGCTCATCCCTCACGCGTCTGCGTGGTGCTATCAGTGCGGCGTTTGCTGATGAATTGGCCGCCCGGCTCGACGGCAAGGTGCCGTGCGCGATTCCTACTGCTGCAGCCTCCCCCGCGATGGAACTGTCACTACAGTCCGACGCCGTCCTTGACGAGTACGTCGCGGCGCGCGCACTGGCGCGTGCGATCGAAAGTGCATCATTGAACGAATTGCCACCGCTGCATCAGCGAATCGCGTCGATCAAGGGTGATCGCGCGCTGAAAATGGACGACGATCCGTTTTCGCCGCAGTCCGTCGTCAGCTCGTTGATGAGCGCCCTGCAAAAGGCAAGCGACGGGGGTGCGCAGACACATCTGCAATGGCTCCGCGGACTGTCCGGCCTCGGCGGCCTCGGATTTAACGATGTCTACGCTGACCTCAACCGCCATCTCGCCGACATGGGCGTGAGCATCCCGGGTGCCCGTGCCGCGCACGCCGCAGGCGCAGTGGCCGTAGGCACTGGTCATCCTGATCACGGCGGAGCGGAAGGCGGCCGTGGTAGCGGCACGACCTTTGATGTCGCTTCGGCCATCGCCGCGGCTGGGGGCGACCAAGGCGGCTACTCGGGCGGCTTGTCAACGCTGAACACGCCCTCCGGCGGCGGATTGCCGTTGCAGCAACTGGCGTCGAACCTCGTATCGCTGGTGGAACGACTGCAGCAAGTCGTGCCGACCATTTCAGGTGGGCCGGCGGCCACTGACCCCTCGTTGTCGAGACTCGTTCAGAGCAAGGAGGCGATGCAGGTCAGCGCTGCACTCGGATTCAACGCCAACGGCGGGATCCGCTCGCCGCTGGTGGCGGGCGTGGATCGTCGGCTGATGGAAACGCTGAGCACGCTGCAAGCCAATCATGAAGCGTTTGACTTCTCTGCTGCCCCCTCGGCGCCGCGAACGGTGCTCCGCGAGGTGGTTCCCGGCTACGCCAGCGGCGAAATTTCGGTGCTCGATGCGACGACCACCGAGCTGGTCGCGATGCTGTTTGATTTCGTGCTGGATCGCCGCGAGCTGCGCGACGAGATCAAGGTGCTGTTGGGGCGCCTGCAAATCCCCATGCTCAAGGCGGCGATGCTGGATCGCGGATTTTTCTCGCGGAAGAACCATCCTGCGCGTCAACTCCTTAACCGCCTGGCGGATACTGGCCTCGGTTGGTCACCCGACGACGGCATCGACGACCCGCTCTTCTGCAAGATTCGGGACGTGGTGGACCACATCACCCGTGATTTTGCAGACGATCTTGGGACGTTCACGGCGGCGCTCATCGACATGGAGCAATTCATCGCCGAGCAGGAGCTGAACGCCAAGCCGCTGATCGAAGCCGAGACAGCTGAGGCGCAGGCCGCGGATCGCCACCTCGCAGCAGTGCGAGAGGCGAAAGACATCGTGGATGCGCGGGTGGCAGCGCACGCCCTGCCGCAGCCGGTGAAGGAATTCATCGAGGTGGCCTGGCAACCCCATCTGCAAGACGAACTGCTTGCCAATGGTCCGGAAAGCGGCGAGTACAAGGGCGCCGTCGAAGCGCTGGATGAGCTGATCTGGAGTGTGTCGCCAAAGGCGCAGCCGGCTGAACGGGCGCAACTTAGCCAGCGCGTACCGAGTTTGGTGCGCCGATTGCGCTCCGGCTTGAAATCGCTGTCAGACGACACCATTGCACCGTTCTTCGACAAGCTGTTTGAAGTGCACTCCGGTCTCCTCCGCGGAGCGCAACCCGAATACGTGCCGCCGGAGGAAATTCCGGAAGCAAGCAACGACACACCATTCGATCCGTTCCGCGCACTCGTCAAGCAAATGGAGCGTAATCAATGGATTGAAATGAGTGACGAGAAGGGCGCGCTCACCTACGCCAAGCTCGCTTGGGTGAGTCCGCAGGGAACGACGTATCTGTTTACTACTCGGCATGGCCGCAAGGCCGCTTCGCTCACCCCCGAAGAACTCGCCGAATGGTTCCGCACTGATCGTGCGCGCATGATCGAATCCGAGCCGATTGTGGATCGTGCGCTGGTCGGCATGTTCCAGGCGGCTTGACGCATTGCGCAACGGCGCGTTTGGCGCACCGGTAACAGCCTTGCACCCATGAACCGTCTCGGATTGCTCATTGTGGGTGACTATGCGCTCGCCACGGGTGAGGACCGCCACCTGTCGGCCGTATCGCGTGCCCTCGCCGCGGATAGTGCGGCGCTCGAGTTTGCAACGCTGGTGCCTGCGGACCCGGTCGCGATTGCGGCCGCGTTGCACGACGCGTTGCAGCGGCCGCATCCGGTGGCTTGTTTCGGTGGCTTTGGCCAGCAGAGCGACGACTTTGTTTGCGCGTCAATGGAGGCGTTGCAGCAAGGTCGTGCCGAGGTCGGCTTGCCGCCGTGGCCCGAAGCGACTGTGGCCGGCGTTCGTCAGGTTGGGTCGGTGGCGTTGTTGCCGGGGCAGCCCGCCAGAGCGCACGGGAAATTCCTTGCCTGGTGGCAGGTCGTGCGTGGCACCCTCGCCGAATCGACATTGCCGAGCGAACACGTGCCCTGGTCACTGCCAGCGACGCCGCGCGCGGACGCCGCTCGCCGCGCGCTTCGGATTGAGCACCCACTGGTTCGACAGCGTCTGGTGCCGGACGCGCAAGGCGGCGTGAGATTGCAGCTCACCGGCCCGAGTCGCGGCAAGACGGAGGCCGCGCGCAAGGCCCTTCAGCGGCTCTTGGCCGCGCGATGAGCCAGACGTCAGCCTAACGGCCCGCGAGCCCGCGCAGCAGATCGCCGACGAAGCCGGGGCCTCGATACAGCAAGCCGGTATAGACCTGCAACAAATCGGCACCAAGGTCGAGCTTGCGCCGTGCGTCTTCCACCGAGCGAATACCGCCGACACCAATGACGGGAACCCGCCCGGCCACCGCCTTGACGACCTGCTTCAGAACCTGATCGGCGAGCGCGGTCAATGGTGCGCCGCTCAACCCACCCGTCTCGTTCGCGTACACGTGGCCGGTGACGCCGTCGCGACGGATCGTGGTGTTGCTTGAAATGATGGCGTCGGCACCCGCCTCGACGATGGCATTGACGACGTCGTTGATGGCTGCTGGATCGATATCGGGGGCGATCTTGACGGCGATTGGTCGCGCATGACCGGTGAGCCGCGCGAGCCGCCGGCCTTCGCGCGCGATCGTCGAGATCAGGGCGGACACGGAGTCGGGCGCCTGCAGGTCACGCAGATTCCTGGTGTTGGGTGAGGAGATGTTGATGGTGATGTAGTCTGCGGTCGCGTAGACCGCCGCAAGTGCTGCCAGATAGTCGTCCGCCGCGCGCTCGATGGGCGTCGTGGCGTTCTTTCCGATATTGACGCCCACAGGAACATCCACGCGCCGCGCTCGCAAGCGGGGTAAGGCCGCGTCCACGCCGCCATTGTTGAAGCCGAGGCGATTGATGAGCGCCTCGTGCTCGGGAAGGCGAAACATCCTTGGCTTCGGATTGCCTGGCTGCGGTTTCGGCGTCAGCGTGCCGACTTCAATGAAGCCAAAGCCCAGTTGCGCCAGCCCAGACAGGTGCCAAGCGTCCTTGTCCAGTCCGGCCGCGAGGCCAACGCGGTTCGGAAACGTCAAACCCATCAGATGCACGGGTTCGGTGTCAGGGACGCTTCCACGCCAGCATTTGGCCAGTCCGAGCTGCGCTTGCAAATCCAGTGCGGCGAACGCTGCCGCGTGCGCGGCCTCCGGATCCAGTGAGAAAAGAATCGGTCGGAATAGTGAATACATCATGCCGCTATTATGTCGGTGATGTTTGGCACGACTTGCTTTGCGATTTTTGGCCGCCCGCAGCCGCTGTGGCGAACCGCACAGACCGCGCTGCTGGCCGCAATGCTCGCCGCTGCTGGCACGAGCGCCGCGCAGGATTTTCGTGATCGTCCGGAGTTGGCGGCGTTGAAGGCGGAGCTCATCGCTGAATCCGGCTACGATGCCGCGGCGCTGGACGACGTCTTTTCCCGTGTGAAGCGGCTGGAGCGTGTGATTGGCTACATGGACGCGCCCATTCGCACTCCCGCGCCGTGGCACGTTTACTGGCCACGTCACATCGGTGGCGACCGGCTCCAGCGTGGCGGCGACTTCATGCGCACAAACCGTGCCGCGTTCGAAAACGCGGAGCGCGCCTGGGGCGTGCCCGCGCCGGTCATCGCGGCGATCATTGGCGTCGAGACGGTCTATGGGCGTCTCACCGGCAATTTTCGCGCGATTGATGCGCTCGCTACGCTCGCGTTCGACTATCCGCGTCGCGCCGATTTTTTTCGCAATGAACTCAAGGAACTGTTGCTGCTGGCGCGCGAACAGAAACGCTCACCGCTGGAGTTCATGGGGTCATTTGCGGGCGCCATGGGCTGGCCGCAGTTCATGCCAGGAAGTTACCGCAAGTGGGCAGTCGACTTCGACAATGACCAGAAAATCGATCTCTGGAACTCACCGGCTGACATCATTGGCTCAGTCGCGTCGTTTCTGGCGGGACATGGCTGGCAGCGCGGCGAGCCGGTGATGCTTCCGATCGCGAAACCTTCGCCGGAGATCATTGCGACGTTCGATGGCGGGCTGGCGCCGCGCAAGGCGTTGAAGGACTACGTTGCGGCTGGCGTCACCATTACCGCGCGCGATCGTGACGTGACGCTTCCCAATGATGATGCACAGGTCGGCCTGATCTCGCTCGACCGCGCCGATGGCAGCGACGAGTACTGGCTCGTCTTCGAAAATTTCTACGTGATCACGCGCTACAACCGCTCGCGCATGTATGCATCGAGCGTTTGGTCTCTGGCATACGCGTTGAACGGGGCACTAAAACGTTGAACAGCCAGCAGCGCAGAACCGTTATGCGGCGGCGGGATTGGCCAAACCAAAGCGCGTCAGATCAACCGCCGGCCTGGGCGACCAGCCCGGCGCCTGATGCTCGGCGACCACGTTGGTGTAGATGCCGCCACGCACGTTCCAGCGCGCGGTGACGCGAGCGAAGCGCGGTGCAATCGTGGCGACGATTTTGTCGAGGACATCGTTGGTGACTTTCTCGTGGAAGGCACCAATGTCGCGGAAGCTCCACATGTACATCTTGAGGGCCTTGAGCTCGATACAGGTGGCGTCGGCGATGTACTCGATGGTGAAGTGCGCGAAATCCGGCTGCCCGGTGAGCGGGCAGTGGCAGGTGAACTCGGGAATCTGGATGTGAATCAGATAATCGCGGCCCGGATGCGGATTTGGGAACACATCGAGGTGGGTTTGCGGCGCGGTCGGCGTGGAGGGTTGGCGTTCAGTCATTTTTTGCTTGTGTTTTCAATGGCTTAGCGAGCATGGCGCTGCACCTATAATCGATTGGATTTTATAGGCTCGGCACCATATGCCCCGTGAACCCGGTCGTCCCGCGCTCGGGGGGGCGGGTAATGTGGTTTCCGGGCACACGCTTCGTCGTCACGTTTCGCTGCATGCGCCTCACATCGATCAAACTTTCCGGGTTCAAGTCATTCGTGGACCCGACCACCATCGCGCTGCCCGGTCAGTTGGTCGGCATTGTCGGCCCCAATGGCTGCGGCAAGTCCAACGTGATCGATGCCGTGCGCTGGGTGCTGGGCGAAAGCAAGGCGTCCGCGTTGCGTGGCGAATCGATGGACGACGTCATCTTCAACGGCGGTGGCGAGCGCAAGCCGGTGGCCCGGGCGTCCGTCGAGTTGGTGTTCGACAACGCCAGCGGCCGTGCGGCAGGGCAGTGGAGCCAATACGCCGAGCTCTCGGTCAAGCGTGTCGTGCAGCGTGACGTGGGGTCAAGCTACTACATCAACAACCAGGCGGTTCGCCGCCGTGACATCCTTGACGTGTTCCTCGGCACCGGTCTCGGTCCGCGGGCCTACGCGGTGATTGAGCAGGGCATGATCTCGCGCATCATCGAGGCCAAGCCCGAAGAGCTGCGCGTTTTTCTCGAAGAAGCCGCTGGCGTCTCGCGCTACAAGGAACGACGCAAGGACACCGAAGGGCGTCTGGGTGATACCCGGGAAAACCTCGCTCGCGTCCACGACATCCAGACCGAGTTGACCTCGCAGGTGGAGCGCCTCGAAGGCCAGGCGAAGATCGCCGCACGCTACCGCGAACTGGAGAAAGAAAAGCTCGAAAGCCAGGCACTGCTCTTCGCGCAGCGGCGTGAAGAGGCGGTCACGCAGCGCGAGTCCGCCGTGCGCGTGCTCGGTGAGAACGAGACCGCACTCCTCGCCAAGGAAACAGAGGTGCAGGCGCTTGCCACCCAGTTGGAAGGCCTGCGCCAGGATGTGTTCAGCAAGAACGACGCGCAACACACGGCGCAAGGTGCCTTCTACGAAATCAATTCGGAAGTCACGCGCATCGAGCAGCAGCTCGCGTTCGAGCGGGATCGCGCGCAGCGTGTGGCCCATGAGGTCGAGCAGCGCCAGGCCCGGCTCAATAACGCGCAAGGGCAAGCGGTACAACTTGAGGAAGCGCTGGCGGAAGCCAACGATGCGGTTGCCGTCGCGGCTGCCAGGCACGCCGAGCAAAGGGAATTCGTTGATACCGCCAGCACGGCTTTGCCGCTGGCCGAAACCGCGCTGCGAACGGCCTCAGCGGCGCTCGCTGATATTCAGCAGGCGATCAATGCCATCGACAGCGAGGCGCAGCTTTCGCAGCTGAAGAAAAGCACTACCGAGAAGAGCATTGCGCAACTGCAAGCACGGCAACTCCGGTTGACGCAGGAACGTGAGCGCCTGAACGCACCGGAAGACGCCGAACTGGTCGCGATCGACGAACAGCTTGACGGCGAACGTGCCGAGCTTGAGGCTGCGGAGCAGACCGCGCAGGAGGCCGAAGCCGCGGCAACGCACGCTGACGAAGAGCGCGGCCATCGCCGCGCGGAGCTTGAGCAGACCACGCGGCGGCTGAGTGAGCTCAGGGCGCGCGAAAACGCGATTGGCAGCGTACAGGCCAAGTTTGGCAATCGGGGGGAAGGCCAGTTGCAGCGATGGCTCGACGAGCACCAGATCCGCGGTGACAAGTTCTGGTCGAAGCTCAAGGTTGACGCCGGCTGGGAGGACGCGGTCGAGGCCGTCCTGCGCGACCGGCTGAACGCACTGCCGGTGGCGTCGCTCGAAGCGGCGATGCGCTTGCCTGTGCCGCCAGCGCGTTTGACCGTTTTCTCGGGGCACGCCGCGACCAGCTCAAACAGTCCGCACGGCCTGCTCGCTCATGTGCATGCGGACGATGCCGCGATTGCCACGGCCGTGGGGCACTGGTTGCACGGCGTTCGAGTGGCCGCCAACGTCGCCGACGCGCTGGCCGCGCGCGCACAGCTGCAGGGCGGTGAAGTGATGGTGACTCGCGAGGGGCATCTCGTCGGCGCCAACAGCATCACCTGGTTCGCACCCGACGAAGCCGTGCACGGTGCGATGGCGCGGCAGCGCGAACTCTCCGAGATCGCCGCGCTGCTGACCGAAGCGCAGGCCGCCGCAAGCAAAGCGGAAGCGGCGTTCGCGCACGCTGACAAGCGCTATCAGGATTTGCGAGTGCAGGCCACGCAGCAGCGCGGCGCGATTGTGAGCGTGCAGCGCCGCGTACACAATCTTGAAGTCGAGCGACTGCAAATCGAGCAAGCGCGTGCCCAGGCCAGTGAGCGCACCAAGCAGATCAGCGCCGAACTGGCGGAGATCGAGGAATCGATCGCTGCCGAGCATGAGCACGTGCAGTCGCACGTTGAAGCGCTGGCCATCAGCGAAGAGAGACGCGGCGCGGCGCATGGTGATCGTGAAGTACGGCGGGGCATTCGCAACGAAGCCGATGTGGCGCTGGTCAAGGCCCGCGAGGCCTTGCGCGGTGCCGAAATTGCGCTGCGCGATGCCATGTACGGCGAACGCGCCGCGCAGGAGCGAGTTCAGGATCTGTCGCGCCGCATCGCCGCGAATCAGCAACAGATGAAGGAGCTTGAGGCGGATGTGGCGCGACTCACTGGCGAGCAAAGGAGCATTCTGCTCACGCCGCTGGAGGAGGGGCTGCAGTCGCAGTTGAACGTGCGCGTCGAGCGTGAAAATGCGCTCAAACTGGCGCGTGAGTCGGTGGACGCGGCGAACGCGGCGCTGCGCGAAGCGGACGAGCAACGACTGAAGCTGGAGCAGGAGCTAGAGCCAATCCGCAAGAAAATCGAGGACGCGCGCCTGCGGCAAAACTCCGCGGAGGTGAACCTTGCGCAGTTCGAAGAGCAGTTGGCCACGTTGAAGGTTGATGCCGACTGGCTCACTCAGGCGCTGGACAAAGCGCCTCGCGCTGCGGAGCTGCAGCGCACGGTGTCACGAGTGGACGGCGAAATCGCACAACTCGGTGCGGTGAACCTCGCCGCGCTGGAGGAATTGCAGCAGGCGTCCGAGCGAAAGCTGTATCTCGACGCACAAGCGGGCGATTTGGCCGAAGCGGTGCAGACGCTGGAAGATGCGATTCGCCGCATAGATCGCGAAACGCGCGCTCAGCTGCAGGACACCTACAACAAAGTCAACGAGCAGTTCGGTCGCCTGTTCCCGACGCTGTTTGGCGGCGGCAACGCCAAACTGGTGCTCACCGGCGAGGAGATTCTCGACGCAGGCATTCAGGTGGTGGCGCAACCGCCGGGCAAGCGCAATGCGTCGATTCATCTGCTCTCGGGGGGCGAAAAGGCGCTGACCGCGACGGCGCTGGTGTTCGCCCTATTCCAGCTGAATCCGGCGCCGTTCTGCCTGCTTGACGAGGTGGACGCGCCGCTGGACGATCCGAACACCGAGCGCTTCTGCCGGCTGGTGCGTGAGATGTCGGCTGCGACGCAATTTCTGTTCATCTCGCATAACCGCATCGCGATGGAGATGGCGGAGCAGCTCATTGGCGTCACCATGAATGAGCCGGGCGTGTCGCGCATCGTCGGTGTCGACGTGTCACAGGCGATACGTATGACGGAAGCGGCCTGACGGTGGCAACGTGCGCGGACTTGGGAGAATAGCCGGGTGAATTCGCTGCAAATTGGCTTGATCGCAATCGGGGTCGTGGTTGTCGCGATTTTGTTCGCCTGGCAGTGGTGGCAGTCACGCAAGGCCGACAAGAAGCCGGACGTGCGGGCGCACGATGACCTGCGGGACGCGGTCGGTGCGACTGACAGGGTGCCCGAGGTGATCACGCCGGTCCATGCCGAGCCGGTGCCCCCCCCGATTGAACGCATTGAACCGACGTTGCACGTACCGCCCGCGGAGACGTGGGAGCCGCGCATTACGCTTGACGACGCGACTGTCGCCGCGCCACCAGCACCGGCATTGCCGGCACGTGTACCCGACTCAACGCCGGTCGTCGCAGCGCCCTCGTGGGTGCCCCCCGTCCCGACGGCGGGTTCGCTGCCTTCCGAGTCGGCCGCCGTGGTCACGACGCCGTCCGCGCCTGCGCGGCCGAAACTGCAGTCGGAATGGCCGTTCGATGAGCGCTTGCATGTGCATGCGTCCGTGGTCAGCCTGAGCGGCGGGCCGTTTGACGCGGCGCCGTTTGTCGCTGCGGCTGGGCGCGCTTCCGCGTGGGTGCGCTTGTTCCGGCAGAGCCCCTGGGAGTTGTTCGATCCTGCCAATGTGGGCTCGGTGCAGCATCTTGCGCTGGCGCTGCCGCTCGCATCGCGGGCTGGCCCGATTGAAGCGCACGACATTGACGAGTGGCGGTTGGTGCTGGCCGAACTCGCGCAAAAACAGGCCTGTGAGGCGCAGTTCTTCGGCTTTCGCGACGGCCCTGCGCGCGCGGCTGAACTCGACAGCTTCCTCGCGGCGGTAGACATCATTCCCGTCGCCTACCTGGTCAAGAAGGACGGCGGGCAATGGACTGGGACGCGGCTGCGAGGCACGCTGGAGGCCAACGGTTTCCGCCTGCAATCGGATGGCCGCTTTGCCTACCACGAGGTCGAAACCGATGCCGTGATCTTTCATGCAGTCGATGGATTCGAGCGCCCGTTTACGCCGGAGCGGTTGCGCACCGAATCGATCGCCGCGCTCCGCTGCATGCTGGAGCCGGTTCGCCTGCCCAATCCTGTTGCACGCTTCGACATGTTCCGGCAAAGCCTGCGAGCACTCTCCAAGCTGCTCGATGCGGAACTCAAGACGAGCGAAGGCACCGCGCTCGGTGAGGCCGAGTTCACCGCGATGCGTGACGAAGTGCGCACGGCGATGGACGCGCTTGCGAACGCAGGTATTGAGCCCGGTTCTGACACCGCACGAGCGCTGTTCGCCTGAGCGCGAACAACGCCCTCGGCCATGTTTGCTCAGGAATCCGACTTCACGCAGGCGCAGCGTCTTCGCGAGCGCCTTGTCGAAGCAAATCACCAGTACTACGTCGCGCTCAATCCCGACCCGGCGAAAAGCATCACCGATGCCGAGTACGATCGCCTGTTCCGCGAGTTGCAAGCGCTCGAGGCCCAGTTTCCCGAATTGCAGACGCCGGATTCACCGACGCTGCGCGTGGGGGGCAAGGCACTCGATGCTTTCCCGTCCGTGCGCCACTCGGTACCCATGCTGTCGATCCGCACCGAGACCGACACCACGATCAGCGGTGCGATGGCGTTCGATGCGCGGGTGCGCCGTGAGCTGAAGCTCACCGAGGGTGATCCACCGGTTGAATACTTCGCCGAGCTCAAGTTCGACGGGCTCGCCTTGTCGCTGCGCTATGAGAACGGGCTGCTGACGCGAGCGGCTACGCGTGGTGACGGCGAAGTTGGCGAAGAAGTCACCGAAAACGCGCGCACCATCAAGAACGTGCCGCTGCGGCTGCGTACCGATACACCACCTGCCGTGCTTGAGGTGCGTGGTGAGGCGCTGATGACCCGCGCCGATTTTGATCGCTACAACGACAGGCAACGCGCCGCGGGCCTGCCAACGCTGGTCAACCCGCGCAACGGCGCAGCCGGCAGCATTCGCCAGCTCGACCCGAAACTCGCCGCGCAACGCCCGTTGACGTTCTTCGCCTACGGCTTGGGCGAGGTGCAGGGCTGGGCGTTGCCCCCCACGCAGGCGCTCTTGCTCGACGCGCTGTCCGTGCTCGGACTGCCGGTCAACGACCGTCGTCGAGTGGTGCCCGGCGCCCAAGCCCTGGCGGCGTTTCACACGGAGGTGGGTGCGGCGCGCGACCAGCTCGGTTTTGACATTGACGGCGTGGTCTACAAAGTCAACCGTCGCGACTGGCAGGAGCAACTTGGTTTCGTCACCCGCGAACCGCGCTGGGCCGTGGCGCACAAGTTCCCGGCGCAGGAGGAGACGACGCGGGTGCTGGCCATTGAGGTGCAGGTCGGTCGCACCGGCGCGATCACGCCGGTGGCGCGACTGGAGCCTGTGTTTGTGGGCGGTGTCACGGTATCGAACGCAACCTTGCACAATCTCGACGAAGTGCGGCGCAAGGACGTGCGCGTGGGCGACACGGTGGTGGTGCGCCGGGCGGGCGACGTCATTCCCGAAGTGGTTCGCGCGGTCGTTGAACAGCGGCCGCCGGACAGCGTTGAATTCGAGCTGCCGACGCGGTGCCCGGAATGCAACTCGGTGGTCGAGCGACCGGAAGGTGAGGCTGTTGCGCGCTGCACTGGCGGCATGATTTGCCCCGCGCAGCGCAAGGGCATGCTGCTGCATTTCGCGCAGCGCCGCGCACTGGACGTTGAAGGTCTCGGCGATAAACTGGTTGAACAACTCGTTGACGCTAGCCTCGTACACGAAGCGGCGGATCTGTTCGCCCTCACGCCCGAGCAGCTCTCTGCGCTGGATCGCATGGGCGAGAAATCGGCGGCGGGCATCGTCAGCGCGCTCGCGACGGCACGTCAGGCCGAGTTGCATCGCTTCATCTTTGCGCTGGGTATCCGTCACGTCGGCGAGACGACAGCGAAGGACCTGGCGCGGCATTTTGGTTCGATCGAAGCGTTGATGGCTGCCGACAAAAACGCGTTGCTCGCGGTACGCGACGTCGGACCGATCGTGGCAGCCAGCATTGCGCATTTCTTTGGCAACGAAAAGAACCGCCGGGCAGTGGAGCGGCTGCTTGCCTGCGGCTTCGAGTTCGCGCCCATCGCGACGCCCGTTGCGAGCAGCGCTGACAGTCCAGTGGCCGGCAAGACCTTCGTTCTCACCGGCACGCTGCCCACGCTCAAACGCGACGAGGCAAAAGCGATGATCGAAGCCGCTGGCGGCAAGGTCTCCGGCTCGGTGTCGAAGAAAACGCACTACGTGGTCGCTGGCGCGGAGGCGGGCAGCAAGCTTGATGACGCGCAGAGACTGGGGATCACGGTGCTGCAAGAATCCGGGTTCCTCGCACTGATCCAATCTTCGAACTGAGTCTGCCCGTGATGAGCTCCATCCGCAAAGCCGTTTTCCCCGTCGCCGGTCTCGGCACCCGTTTTTTGCCCGCCACCAAGGCGATGCCGAAAGAGATGCTCACCGTCGTTGACAAGCCGCTGATCCAGTACGCGGTGGAGGAGGCGGCTGCGGCGGGCATCACTGACATGATCTTCGTGACCGGACGCAACAAACGCGCCATTGAGGACCACTTCGATCGCGCTTACGAGCTCGAGAACGAGCTCGAGCTCGCGGGCAAACAGGCACTGCTCGACGAGCTGCAGGCCTCGATTCCATCCAACATCAACTGCATTTTTCTGCGCCAGGGTGACGCGCTGGGCCTCGGCCACGCGGTGCTCTGCGCGCAGCCGGTGGTCGGCAACGAACCGTTCGCCGTCATCCTTGCCGACGAATTGATTCGTCCTACCGCGAATGGCCCCGGCGCCCACGGCGCCACGGCGCAGCTCGCTGCGGTCTATGCGCGCCTGTGCGCTGCGCAGGTCGAGCGCAGTGCGGCGCGCGGCGGCGTGATCGGCGTGAACTACATGCCCGGCGACGCGATCGCGCGCTACGGTGCAATCAAGATTGCCGACACCATCCCGCATCCCGACGGCGACGCGATGCGCTTGGGCGGGTTCGTGGAGAAGCCGAAGGCGGCTGAAGCGCCGTCGCATTACGGTGCGATTGGGCGCTACGTGTTGCCAGCCGCGATCTTTGAGCACCTGCAGCGAATCCCGCGCGGGCAGGGCGGCGAAATCCAGCTCACCGATGCCATTGCCACGCTCGCGGCGTCCGAACCTGTCTACGCAGTCGAAACGGTCGGGCGCCGCTACGACTGCGGCACCAAGCTGGGCTACCTCGAAGCCACCGTCAAACTCGGACTCGAACGGCCGGAATTCGCCGCGGACTTCGCAGCATTTCTCAAGCAACAGCTTTCCGGCGCTAACGACTAGAGCACAGTCGATTGAGCTCGATTTTTGTGCAAGTCGACTTCTGACGAAATCGCGCTCTGACGACCGGCTGACCGTCGATCAACGCCAAAAGCCGTTGGAGCGGTTGACTGGCGTGGACTCTTCCCCGGATCAACGCCCCGCGAGCATGCGCTCGTCTCCCAGTCGGCGGCTGAGCGCGTAGAGCGCGACCACGCCGATGAGCGCGGGGATGGCGAGCATGGCCGCCCATTCGTGCGTGGCGATGGTTTCGGCGCGCAGCACTTTGTTGAGCACAGCGTATTGGCCATTGACCGGCACCCAGGCGTCCCACCACGGCGCGCGCGTCTGCCGCACCATGCTCATGAGTGGCAAGAGCCCGATCAGCGACACGCCCATTTGCAGGCTGCTCTGCGCTTCCTTCGCGGTCTTGCCGGCAGCACCGAACGCCAGCAACACCGCCGGCACCATGCAGGCGAACGGCGTGAGCACGGCCATGAACCCTGCATATTCGGCCAGCCCGAAAGTGAACGGCAAACCGAGCCGGTCAAGCGGCACGAGATGAAGCGACAGCACAAAGCCCAACAGCGAGGTCGTCACCGCGATCAGGTTGATGCCGGTGACCGCGAGCCACTTGCCGAGCGTGAGCTCCAGCGTGGTCACTGGCGTGGTGAGCAACGGTTCAAGTGTCTGCCGTTCACGCTCGCCCGCCGTCACGTCGAGTGCTGCCGCGATGGCGCCCATGAGGCCTGCAAACAGCGCGTAAAAACTCATGAACTGCAACAGGCGCGAGCCGCGCTGCTCCGGCGTGGCGAGATCAAGCTCTTCCACTTGCACCGGATGGGCAAGCACCGGCGACACACCGCGCAGGATCAAACGCTCGCGACCCATCTGGTTCGCCCACGCGTTCAGCACGCTGGAGACGCGACCTGCCAGTGGCGCCGAGCGGTCGCGGCTGCGTTCGGTGATCAGCGTGATCCTCGCCGGTCGGCCAGCCGCCAGCGACTCAGTGAAATCGGTGTCGACCACCAGCGCGAAATCCAGTTCGCCGCTCTTGACGCGCGATTCGTAGTCCGGCGGATCGGCGTCGATCTTCATGCCCTGGCGCTCGATGGTGCGCACCAGATCCGGCGCGAACTGGGCGTTGACGATCGGCACCGTCAACTTGTCAACGCGGTCCATCACGGCGGTGGTGAGCCAATACATCAAACCCACCATCAGCGGCCCGGAGATCGCCACGGCAAACAGCGCCCAAAAGATGCTCTTGCGGTCGCGCAGGAGATCAGTGAATTCCTTTTGCGTGACGACCAGCCAGCGTGCCCAGGAGAAGTCGGCCGCCTTCGGCGTGGGGTGGATCGTTGCCACGGTGGGTTCAACCACGGTCGTCATGCGAATAGCCCTTCCTCGCTGCCGATCAGTTGGACGAAGGCATCCTCGAGCGAGCGCTTCCCGCTCGCGGCAAGTATTTCGGACGGGGTGCCATTGAATACGACGCGACCGCGGTCAATGATCACGATGCGGTCGCAGAGCGCCGCGACTTCCTGCATGATGTGGCTGGAGAACAGCACGCACTTGCCCGCAGCCCTCAGCCCACGAATGAGTTCTCGCATGCTGCGCGTAGCCATGATGTCGAGCCCGTTCGTCGGCTCGTCGAGCAGCACGGTCTGCGGGTTGTGCACCAGAGCGCGGGCGATGGCGACTTTCATGCGTTCACCCTGAGAAAAGCCCTGCGTTGGCCGTTCCGCCAGTGCGGCGAGACCGAGCTCGTCGATCAATTGGTCGGCGCGACGCGCCGCCTGGGGCGCCGCCAGACCATGCAGACGGCCAAAGTACGCAATGTTCTCGCGCGCCGAGAGCCGCCAGTAGAGACCCTTTGCGTCACCCAGGACGCCGAGCGAGCGCCGCACGCGCGGCTGCTCGCTCGCCACATCGGCGCCGTCAATCCGCGCCTGTCCCGCGTCGGGCGTCAGGAGCGTCGAGAGCATGCGCAACGTGGTGGTCTTGCCCGCGCCATTCGGGCCGAGCAGACCCGTCACCTCGCCGTCATGCGCCGTGAAACTCACGCGATCGACGGCGACGACGTTGCGCGTGCTGGCGCGAAGCGCGAAGGTCGAACGTCGTTCGCGCACGGTGAACGCCTTGCACAGATCGCACACCTCGATCATGGTCTCGCCTCCATCGTCGAGACGTAGAACAGCGGCCGCCGCTTCTGCGCCTCGGAGTTCAGGTCGGCTTCGCAGGCATCGCGTGCGGCGTCAATGCGCCCCGCGTCAACGAACTTCGCAATCATTCGGCGCGGGCAAGGGAGCGCTGAGGCGATATGTCCCACGCCCTCCACCACCACGTGTTTGCTCTGCCCCAGACTGCGCGCAGCAAGGGCAGCTTGCGCCGGTGGTGTGACGGGGTCGAGCGAACCGGAGAGCAGCAGGGTGGGGATCGTGCTGGTCGTGGGTTCAAAAAATTCCGGCGCCACCTTGCCAGCCGGGAAGTGCTTGCAGAACCCGTAGAAGAGCTCGCTCAGGGACTGAAAACGCGCGCTGGGCGCAGCGCTCCGGCCCAGCATGTCCTCGGCACACATGACGGCAAATCGCATTGCCACAGCGATCTCGGCGTCGGCGGCGCCGCCGGCCGTGAGCGTCGCGATCAGCGGTGCCACATTGCCACGGCTGGCCTCGCCGATCAATGCCGGCAGCAGGCGTGCGCCTTGCGGTTGATAGAGGAGCGGCCACACGAGGGCCATTACGGTTCGATCCGTCAGCCGAATCGTGATCGGCCTGCCAGTGGCCGGGTGGGCGAGGGTTATGTCGCGCGGCGTACTGCGCAGGCTCGCGAGCAGTCGGTCGTAGCTGCCGAGTGCGTCTGGATAGGCCTCATTGCAGCCCACCGATGCGGCGCAGGCGGCCAGCGTCTCACGCAGCGCCGCGTCTGAACTCGCCAGCGCGTCGTCTGGCAAGCGCAGCGACGTCGGCGCGACACCATCGAGTACCACCGAGCGAATGACGGCCGGATAACGCTTCATGTAGCGTAGCGCCACACGGGAGCCGTAACTACCACCCCAGACATTGATGCGGGCATGCCCGAGCGCGCGTCGGACGGCCTCCAGATCGTCAATGTAGTCGTCAGTGCGGTGATGTGCCGCGTCGCCCTTCAAGGTCGCAATGCAGCGCTGCCATTGCTGCTGCACGTCGGCGTCGTTTGCCTTGAGCGCGGTGGCGACGGCGTCCTTCTGTCCGTCATCGCCGAGGTCGCAGGTGAGCGTTTTGCTGCGCCCGGTGCCGCGCTGGTCGACCAGAATCACCTCCCGCTTCTTGCGCAGATCGGACAGCGCGGTGACCAGCGCCCCAAGGTCGCTGGCCGCCTGGCCCGGACCGCCGGCAAAGAAATACACCGGGTCGGGCTCAGGGCGCCGCGCCAGCGACGGGACGATCGCCACGTGAACCTGGATCCTGGCACTGGTCGCCACGGAATGGTCAGAGGGCACGGCGAACTGCGCGCAGCGCACCGGCACGTCAATGTGCTTCAGGCGGCAGGACGTGAACGAGGGTGCGGCGGCGCCGACGTGCACCTGCGCAGTGGCGCCGCCACCGGCGATGGCGCTGAGCGCCGACAGTCCAGCCAGCACACTGGCCCGCCATGTTGAAGAAAGGCTGACATGTCGTTTCATGCCGCAAAGCGTAGCAGCCGGTGCGCCGGTGCCACCACCGTCTGCGACGACACGCCGATTCGTGGGCGCGAACGGCGACGGGGAGCGAGCCGGTCAATGCCCCCGCAGCCGCAGCGTGCCGCGCACGGTCGGGCTGCGCAGATCAATGTACGCGCCCGGCCCGCCCGATCCCCAACGCTGGGCCAGATCGCGGTAGTGCGGCGAGAACGGATTGCCGGATTGTCCGGTGGAGTAGATGATCGTCGCGGCATTGGCGTCGGCCAGTGACAGGTCATAGACGGCGCGCAGGCTGGCCGCGAATTCGTTGGAGAACGGATTCGGCTCGCGACCGCGCACCTTGCCCACCATCACCGAATAGGTGTCACCACTCGTGGGTGTGCGGATCTCGAACAGATGCTTCAACACCGGCACGCTGGAAAACGGTCGGTGTTCGCTGCGCGCAAAGTGGGTGGTGTCCCAGCGCCATGTGCGCATGTCGGCGCCATGCGTCGCCTGCAGCGTGTCGAGTGCTGCGTCGAACGCGGCGGCGATCACGCCGTCGCAGCGTTCGCGCGCCGGCGTTCGGAGGTCGTCGCACCAGCTTTCGTCGGCTCTTGCGAGCACACCATTGAGCGCAGCGCGGAAATCACGGCGGCCGAAGATCGCATTGAACAGATCCGGCCCGACGTCGTCGGCGAAGATGCGTCGCGTCGCCTCGCGCGCCCAGCTCCAGTACAGCAGCGTTGCGATCGCGCCGTCACCCTGTGCGACCGATGTGATTTCGCCCGAGTTGCGCAAGACACGTATCGCCTCCGCCGCGAGCGGATGCGCCGAGGCGAGCTGCGGCAGCCATTGCAGCAGGGGTTTGTCATGCGTGTGCTTCAGGTCATGCTGGATTTCACGCAGGCTTTGCGCGTCGTGCTTTGGCTTGGCGGCCAGCAATTCCTCGATGCGCCGCTTGCGGCCCGGATGCGCCCACTCGCTGGTGATGTAGTGTGCGTAGTCATTGCCGTGGATGCGCTGATTGGCCGTCGCCAGGAAGGCGTCAACGGCCTGCTGTGGCAATTGCTCATAGGGCACAAAGCCCGCCCAGTCGTAGTTGCTATCCCAGCCCGGCACCGGCGCGAGGCCGTTGATGTCGTTCTCCGGCTTGCGCACCGGCACGCGTCCGGCGGCGATGAAGGCGGTGTTGCCCTGCGTGTCCGCCATCACCACATTCTGCTGCGGGGCAACGTGGTGGCGCAGCGCAGCGCGCACGTCGGCGACGGTTTGCGCCTTGTTCATGGCCGGTGCCGCGAGCACGCTCAGGTTGTCGGCGTCCAGTGCCGTCCAACGCAGCGCGATAGCGAACTTTTTGCCGTTGATCGCGGCGGCAAGCGGCGCGTTGGCGTCGGAGATGATCGGGCCGTGTCGCGATTCGCGCACCGTCATCGTCACATCCGCTTTGCCTTTCACCTTCAACGTCTCGACGCGCGTCTTGAGCTTCTGCCAGCCATCCGGTATGCGCGCTTCGCCCTGGGCGTTGATTTCCTCGATGTAGAGATCCTGCACGTCGGGCCCGGTATTGGTGAAGCCCCACGCCACGCCTTGGGTGCGGCCGAGAATGACGGAGGGCGCACCGGGCAATGTCGCGCCACTGACCTCGATTCCAGGGGCTTTCTGTCGCGTGAAATACCAGATTGCGGGGGCGGCGAGCGACAGGTGCGGATCGTTGGCCAGCAGCGGCTTTCCAGTGGTCGTGCGGCTGCCATTGACGACCCAGTTGTTGGAGCCAATGCCTTCGATGCCGGCTGAGAGCCAGTGCGTGGCGTTGGCAACGGACGACTCGTTGCGATCCATCCTGGCGACCGGCGACGGCAGCACGCCAAGCGCCTTGTACCTGGCTGCGTAGTCTGCGTGCTGGGGGAGCGTGTCGCCCGGCTGTGCCGGCAGCAGCTCGTCAATCCGTGCAACTGGCATCCGGGCCGCCAACTGCAGGCGCAGCAGTTCGTTGCTCCAGTTGCCGCCGAGGTCGTACGCCATCATGATGGCCCACGCGACGGTGTCTGCCGGCTCCCAGGTGCCGGGCTGGACACCGAGGATGACGAACTCCGGTGGCCGTACGATCATCGCCTCGCGCACGTAGCCGTTCACGCCGTCGGCGTAGGCTTGCAGCAGGTCGCGCGCTTCTGCGGGGAGGTTCGCAAGCTGTGCGCGTGCTGCACGATGCACCCCAAGCGTGCGCAAAAAGCGATCGGTTTCGAGCGCTTTGGGTCCGAGAATTTCCGCGAGTTCACCGCGACCGATGCGGCGGTGCATTTCAAGCTGCCAGAGCCGGTCGCGCGCGTGCATGAAACCAACCGCAAAGGCGAGGTCGCGCTCCGACTTCGCGTCGATGCTAGGGATGCCGTCGCTGTCGATGTGAATGGTCGTGTCGCCGATCTTGCCCGCCGCGCTGCTTAGCGCGTATTGCGCTTCGTCCGCTGGCACGCTGCGCCACGCGTAGACGCCGACCGAGCTGGCGATCAGCGCCACCGTGACGATGAGCCCGAGCAGTGTCCGTTTCAACCAGCGCATGATTCCCTTTCCGTCGCGCGTTGTCACTTGATGTCGATCAGTTGAATCGCAGTGGCCCATCCCTACATTCGCTATAGATAACCACTCACCGAGGGACGCCCCATGCGTTTCGACAAACTTACCACCAAATTCCAGCAGGCATTTGCCGAGGCGCAGTCTATCGCGCTCGGTCTTGATGCCACCCAGATCGAACCCCAACACCTGCTGATGGCGTTGCTTGAGCAGGAAGACGGCGGCACCAAGTCGCTGCTGCAGCGCGCCGGCGTCAATACCGTCAAGCTTGAGCGCGACCTCAAGGCCGCGATCGAACGACTGCCTCGGCAGCAAGGTGCCGACGGCAACATCGCCATCGGCCGTGACCTCAATGGGTTGCTGAACCTGACCGACAAGGAGGCGACCAAGCGCGGTGACCAATTCATCGCCAGCGAACTCTTCCTGCTCGCGCTCGCCTCAGACAAGAGCGAGACGGGTCGCATCTTCAAGGACGCCGGGGCATCCAGCAAGACACTGGAAGCTGCAATCAACGCGGTACGCGGCGACAGTGGCGTCGACTCGCAGGAAGCCGAGGGCCAGCGGCAGTCGCTCGAAAAGTACTGCATCGACCTCACGGCGCGGGCACGATCGGGCAAACTCGACCCGGTGATCGGCCGCGACGACGAGATCCGCCGTGTGATCCAGGTGCTGCAACGGCGAACCAAGAACAACCCGGTGCTGATTGGTGAGCCCGGCGTGGGCAAGACCGCCATCGTGGAAGGGCTCGCGCAGCGCATTGTCAACGGCGAAGTGCCCGAAGGGCTCAAGAACAAGCGCGTGCTGTCGCTCGACTTTGCGGCGTTGCTCGCGGGGGCGAAATATCGCGGCGAATTCGAGGAACGCCTCAAGGCTGTGCTCAAGGACCTTGCCAAGGACGAAGGCCAGACCATCGTCTTCATTGACGAGCTGCACACCATGGTGGGTGCCGGCAAGGCCGAGGGCGCGATGGACGCCGGCAACATGCTGAAGCCCGCCCTTGCGCGTGGCGAACTGCACTGTGTGGGCGCCACAACGCTCGATGAGTACCGCAAGTACATCGAGAAGGACGCCGCCCTGGAGCGTCGCTTCCAGAAAGTGCTCGTCGGCGAGCCGTCGGTCGAGTCCACCATCGCGATCCTGCGCGGATTGCAGGAAAAGTACGAAGTGCACCACGGCGTCGACATCACCGACCCGGCAATCGTCGCCGCCGCCGAGCTGTCACATCGCTACATCACTGACCGCTTTCTGCCCGACAAGGCAATCGACCTGATCGACGAGGCAGCGAGCCGCATCAAGATGGAGATCGATTCCAAGCCGGAAGTGATGGACAAGCTCGATCGGCGCATCATCCAGTTGAAGATTGAACGGGAGGCAGTCAAGAAGGAGAAGGACGATGCTTCCCGGAAGCGGCTGGGTCTGATCGAGGAAGAAATCCTCAAACTCGAACGCGAGTACGCTGACTACGACGAGGTGCTGCGTGGCGAAAAGGCTGCGGTGCAGGGCTCTCAGGGCGTCAAGGAGCAGATTGAAAAGCTCAAGCTCGAGATGGACGAGGCGCGCCGCCGCGGCGACTTCGCGCGCATGTCCGAAATCCAGTACGGCAAACTGCCGGAGCTGGAGGCGAAGCTCAAGGACGCCGAATCAGGCAAGGGCGATGGCAAGGCGGCCAAGCCAAGGCTGCTGCGTACGTCGGTCGGTGCGGAAGAGATTGCCGAAGTCGTCTCGCGGGCGACCGGCATCCCGGTCAGCAAGATGATGCAGGGCGAACGCGAAAAACTCCTGCACATCGAGGACGCGTTGCACAAGCGCGTCATCGGTCAGGACGAAGCGGTGTCGCTGGTCGCAGATGCGATTCGTCGATCGCGTGCG
This sequence comes from Burkholderiales bacterium, assembly GCA_016790165.1. Classification (GTDB taxonomy): domain Bacteria; phylum Pseudomonadota; class Gammaproteobacteria; order Burkholderiales; family Casimicrobiaceae; genus Casimicrobium. Next base: position 7,421 of record JAEUPL010000027.1, on the reverse strand, counting down.
GGCCTGGCCGATCCGAACAAGCCGTACGGTTCGTTCCTGTTCCTCGGGCCCACCGGCGTGGGCAAGACGGAGCTGACCAAGGCCCTGGCGCAGTTCCTGTTTGACAGCGACCAGTCGCTCATTCGCATCGACATGAGTGAATATATGGAGAAGCATTCGGTGGCCCGTCTCATCGGCGCGCCACCGGGCTACGTTGGCTTTGACGAAGGCGGTCAACTGACTGAGCAGGTGCGTCGCAAGCCCTACAGCGTGATCCTGTTCGACGAGGTCGAGAAAGCGCATCCGGACGTGTTCAACGTGCTCCTGCAGGCGCTGGATGATGGCCGAATGACCGATGGCCAGGGCCGCACGGTGGACTTCAAGAACACGGTGATGATCATGACCTCGAATCTCGGTGGGCAAAAGATCCAGAGCATGGTCGATGAGCCCGCCGAGCTGGTGAAGATCGCCGTGATGGCTGAAGTGAAGAACCACTTCCGTCCGGAGTTCATCAACCGCATCGACGAGATCGTGGTGTTCCATGCACTCGGCAAGGACAACATCAAGGGCATCGCTAAGATTCAGTTGCAGCGCCTCGAAGAGCGGCTGGCGAAGCTCGACCTTAAGCTCGAGGTGAGTGACGAAGCGCTTGACGTGCTCTGCGAAGCGGGCTTCGATCCGGTGTTCGGCGCGCGCCCACTCAAGCGTGCGATCCAGCAATCGGTCGAGAACCCCCTCTCGAAGGAAATGCTCGCCGGCAAGTTTGCGCCCGGCTCGACGGTGAAAGTGAGTGCCAGGGCCGGCGACATCGTGTTCGGTTGATGCCGACGCGGCGTCGTTGTTCTGACGACGGTCGCGACGGCAGCTCGCTGGATGCGAGGGCAGCTTGACACCGTCTGTACATCACCGCTGGAAGCCCCGCATGCGCACCCTGACGCCACACGTTGAGCTTCGGTTGATGACTGCCGACGACTTGCCGATGCTGCACGAATGGCTGAACCGCCCGCACATCGTTGCGTGGTGGCAAAACGAGCGACCGACGTTCGAAGAAGTTCGCGTCAAGTATCTGCCTCGTGTTATGGCCGCGGACCGCGCGACGCCCTACATTGGTCTACTGGACGGGTGCCCGTTTGCGTACGCTCAGTCCTACGTCGCGCTCGGCTGCGGTGGCGGGTGGTGGGAGGACGTGACGGACCCCGGGCTTCGCGGCATTGACCAGTCCATCGCCGATGCGGCGTTGCTCGGTCAGGGGCTGGGCACTCGCCTGGTGAAGGCGCTGGTGACGGAAGTGTTCACTGACCCTGCGGTGACAGCGGTACATACCGATCCGGCGCCGGACAACGCGCGCGCCATCCGGTGTTACGAAAAAGCTGGATTTCGACGCGTGCGCGAGATCGTCACGCCGGACGGGCCAGCGATCTACATGCGTTGCGAGCGGCCGTCCCCCTGACCCACCGTCCGGGTGACGCCGTTTCGAGCGGGCAGCCTCACGCATAGAATGATCTGTCATGACGACACCCAATCGAGTCGCTGTGGTCACGGGGGCGGCGCGTGGCATCGGGCTGGCGATTACGCGCTGGTTTCTCGACCATCAGTACCGTGTGGCGGCAGTGGATATCGACGCTGCGACGCTGGCCCAGGCAATACCGGCGCTCGGCGCGGGTGATCGCGTCGTCCCGGTGAACGCGGATGTGTCTGCGCCCGAGCAGGTTGATGCTGCGGTGGACGCCACCGTCCAGCGATTCGGACGCATCGACGCACTCGTGAACAATGCGGGCGTCGCGGTGTTCAAGCCCATTCTGGAAACGAGCTACGCCGAATGGCGCGCCGTGATGGGCACCAATCTGGACGGGCCGTTTCTCTGCACACAACGCTGCGCCCCGGTCATGCTGGCCACCGCCGGTGGGGGCAGCGTGGTGAATATCGCGTCCATTTCCGGCTTGCGCGCCAGCACACTGCGGGTGGCTTATGGCACCAGCAAGGCGGCGCTGGTGCATCTGACGCGGCAGCAGGCGGTGGAGTTGGGCGACAAGGGTATCCGCGTCAACGCCATCGCGCCGGGGCCGGTGGAAACCGAAATAGCGAGGCGGGTGCATTCACCGGCCATCCGGGCGGACTATCACGACGCCATTCCGCTCGCGCGCTACGGATCGCTGGCCGAAATCGCCAACGCCGTCGGATTTCTGTGCAGCGCCGCCGCGAGCTACATCAACGGTCAGACCATCGCCGTCGACGGAGGATTTGACGCCGCGGGCATCGGCTTGCCGACCTTGCGCCGATTGTCTACCCCGGGCGCTTGAGCACTTTGACGCCACGTGCGGTCATGCGCAGCGCTGCGTCGATCGCGTCTTCGTTGACACGCTCCGAGAAGCGCTGTTCAGCGAGGCTCCGCGCGGCATAGGGTAGCTGCGAAATGCGGCGCGCCTCGGGGCTGATCGCAGCCCAGACCGCATCGCTGGACTGTCCCCACGCCCGTGCCTGCGGGAGCATCGTACCCATCGCCAGGCGCGAGGGCGGGCCGCGCAGCGTGCCGAGCGAAGCGCGGATTGTGGCATCAATTTGCTGCGCGATGAGGTCACTGCGGATGGACTCCGCAACGCAGAACACCAACATCGACTGCAACTCGAACAACCGGTCACCCGTGGCTGTGCGTACCTCGCGCACCGCGCTGTTCAGGGCGTGTGCGTTCACCTGCATCCGGTCGATGGTACTTGCGTAGCGCCCGAATGAACGCCCAGCAATCGTTGCGACGTAAAAATCCCGGGTGCCGATCTGCAGCGAAAGGACGTCCGCGGCGCTGGCTTGATCCGGCACCAACTGCACCATAACTTGCGCGCTCGTGCCCCGGCAGACGCGGTAGAAACCGTTGTCGAAGCGGATCAGATTGGTGTCGTCGGACGTGGCATCACGGAGGGTCGCGATTTGCTTCGCCCACGTGGCATCAATGCGGAGGGTGTACACGGCGTCTTTCCTGCAAAGGGCGGATATCAACCAGACGGAATCGCGGGTCGAAATGCGACGCGGCCTTCAGCACTTCGTGCTTCACCGTGTCCGATTGCCATATCGCCCGGCTGTCGTATTTGTGGGCGAAACGACGTCTTCATCAACACCTGCGTGATCAACGATAACTGGGGGAGAAAGCAACGAATGGCATCCACGCCGAAATCCGGACGCTCCTCGCGCACCACAGAGGTGACGCGCCGAGGCGCACACTCGCTGCCTTCGGCGCGCGAGCGCGCGGCCCTGTGGCAGATCGAGCACGGCGTGCGCCGCGCTGGTGCTGGTGCCCAGCATCAGTGAGAGGGCAGCCAATGCGGCCGCGCCCAGCTTGCTTCGCTGTCCTGTGGTCAGGTGTGGGGTCCATTCATGAGGTAAGCATCTTGGGTTAAACGAGTCAATTCCGGAGGGTCGCGCGAGTTTGCAGTTCATGCGGCGACCGGCTCACCGACGGCGTGCAGCGCGGCATACGTGCGACAAACCGTTTCCACCGTCGAGTCAACGACGGCGGCGGCGTCTTTCAGGCGGGGCAGGCGAAGCGTGGCTGCCTGCGTTCCCTCTGTGGCGCTGCGCTGGGCGAGCAACAGCAGCAGGTAGCGCAAACGCTCGACGATGCTGCCGCTGCGCAGGCGCAACATCTCGTCGCATTGCCGGCGGCTTTGCAGCAACACCTGGGCCGTGAGGGCGGGTGCGTCGATGCTCGCCACGCGCTCCAGCGTCACGTCGGTCAGAGAAATGGCGCAGGCGGCGAGCTGGTGTCCGAGATGACTCTCCAGTCCGATGACGTCGCCTTGTGCGGCGAGAAACTGGCACGGCGCCGACGGGGTCGCCGCCACGCGGAGCATGCCGCGCGTGACGCGCCAGACGCCGCCGTCGGCAGCCAGCATCAGGCTGCGACCCGGTTTGAGTTCAATGCGCTCGGCGCGATCCGTGCGTGCCGTGACGGCCGAGAGCACGAGTGGACGTCGGGCAAAGCGGGCGCGCAGCACGCGCGCGCCGCTCCGCGTGCGCGGCGCGGGCACGGCTGCCGCGCGGCTGGCCGACGCAGCGCCCAAACTGGATGGCGATGACAGAGGGGTGAGATTGTGCAGTGACATGTGCGGGGTCTCCACGCTGAACTGGGAATGAGGCTCGGCGCTGTGGCCCGAACTGCCGATGCAGCGCAGGGCGGGTGCCGAGGCGGGTTCAGTGACGATGCGGCCACGCTTGACTCACGCCAGTGCACGCAGGTGCTGCGCGCGTCGCTGGAGCGGTCGAGGGCAGATCGTCAGGCTTGGGAGGGCGGTGCGCGTGAGCGGGCCGGAGGCCACACGGGCGCGGCAGCGGGTGCCGCAGGGAGCGCCGGCAAGACGGCCACGCGCTCGCGCGTCAACGGCGCGGACGGTTGCGGCGCGCTGGGCGGCGCAAGAACGCCGGGACTGAAGCCGCAGAACGGGCAGTGTTTGCCATCGCCCGCGTGCTGTGCTGGCGTGGGCGCAGGCGACGGCGCGTTGCCGCTGGCGTCGATGGCCACGCGTTGTGTGCCGGTTGCTGAGCAAATCTCCACCCACACCAGCGCGCCTTGAGCGCCCTTGAGCGCCGCCGCCCACGCCGGTGCGAGCGACGCGAACGCCATCACCAGCGCGGCGAGCGCGGCGGTCAGACGTTGCGATGAGCGGCGGTGGTGCATGGTGGTGGGGGGATCGGCAAACTTAACAGCAATCTGCGTCTAACGACCAGCCAGCGGTCGTTCAGCGCAAAATTGCACTGGAGTCGACTTTTCAAAAAAATAGGTCAAAACGACCAACAGGCGGTCGTTCGACGCACAAAGGTGTATCGCTTGCTTCGCGCCGTCCTTCGTCACGCTATTTCCCTTGCGGTTCCGGCACGTAGACCATCGAACCATTTTTGAGTCGGTACGCCGTCCCAGCCTTTGCGCCCTGACCTTCGCCAATTTGGCCGGAGGACTTGTATTCCTTGAGCTCCTTGCCTTCCTTGATAACCATGGCCATGTCGGGTTTGCCGGGGTTCTTGATGATGACCACGTCCTGCGTGGCAAATGGGTTGAGCGGGTTTTCAATGACCGCGATCAGCAGCACGGCGATGATGACCAGAAACACGTCGACGATGTTCACCACCGAGAGAATGGGGTCGTCGCCGTCGTCCTCGTCGAGAATGTTGATGGAGAGCGCGCGGCGTTGAAACGCACCGGGTTGTAACTCAGCCATTGCGCGCTCCCGAAATGTGCACGGCGCCGGCGGCGACGCGCGCGTCGAGCACGCTGCTGAGCTCTTCCAGCAACCAGCGCTTGCGCACCGACTGCACCACGTAGGTGAGCGCGGCGGAGAGGAGGGCAATGATCACCGCAGAGAACGCGACCACGAGATTCTGCGCCATGCCCTGCGTATTGCCACTCGACACCGCGATCAACGCCGGGCCCATCGGAATCATGGTGGCGACCAACCCGAGCATCGGCGCGATGCGGCTGACGATGCGCTGCGTCTCGATCTGCTTCAGCACGCGAAGCTCCAGTTCGTCCTGCGTGGCGTGTGGATGGGCCAACGCGAACTGCCGCAGCGGCTGCCGGTCACGGCCGCGAAACGCGCGCAGCGCAACGTCGAACAGCAACATGCCAAGACAGAAAAGGGCGTAGACAAACATCAGGCAGAGCAGCACCAGCACGGGCGTGAGGAAGAGTTTGCTGATTTCGTAGAGGAAAGTTTCGATGCTGTTCATGGGGCGTGTGGTTTGGCGAGCTGGTTCAGAGAGTGAAAGGTTTGCTTGGGAGGTGCCCGTCGCCCCTGCGAAGTAGGCGAGATGCCCGAAGGGCAGAGGGGTGGCAGGGCGACATCGGTGGTTGCGCATAGGCAAATTGTCGGAAGACGCGCAGAAATAGAAGGAGATCACACCGCGTACCCCTCCGACGCTTCGCGCCACCTCCCCTGCGCAGCAGGGGAGGCATCAGGGCGCGCAGTGTCTCGAAATCGTGGCGGGCGCTACGAACTTGCATATCGCCCCCCGCGCGACTCTCGCCGCGTGCGCCACGCCTGGAAGCCGATGCCGCCCAGAACCACGGCGAGGATGACGAGCCCGTACGTCCAGATCAATCGCTCGACCACCTGTTTGCGTTCGACTTCGCGGAGTTCCTGACCGCGCACGATTTCCGGCGGCTTCGGCGCGGGCGGAGGAGGTTCTGGCGCTTTGGCGGCGGGTTGCGGTTTGGGGATGATGTCGCTCTGCGGTTGAGGCTGCAGCGCGGCGGCGGCTTTCGGCGTGGCCGCGGTGGGCGCGCCGAGGCCGAAGCCTTGCGCGAGTTCCTTCACGTAGGCCTTGAAGGTTTCGTTGCTGGTGTACACGTCGTGCTTCGCCGCGATGTCGTTGTAGACGCGCGTGAGTTCGCGTTTGGTCTGCTCGTCGGCCTTCCAGTAGTCTTTGCGGATCGCCTCCAGCATGCGCTCGGCAATCTGCGCCAGCGCCGTCGGGTTGGATTTTTCAAACCACTCCCGCATGCCGAGGTTGTAGCGATCCTTCACGTAGCTGTCGTGAAACTCCTGCCACTGGTCGTCGCGCACGATGTTGCGATCCATCACCTGCCAACCCCAGAAGTTGTTCACCGTGTTGAGCATCTGCAGCGTGCCGGAATAGCCTTCTTTCTGCATCTCCTTCATCCAGTTCGGATGCTGGTAAACCGCGCGCAGCTCGTTGGCCATGAACTTTTCGGCGGTTTCGAGTTTGGCGCGGTTCGGGTCGCGCATGTTCGAGATGTAGAGCTGCGGGTTCTTGCCGTCGAGGTGCTTCACCGCCATCGAAATGCCACCGAGGTACTCGAACGGGTGATCGGTGTCGAGCAGTCCGCGCAGGTTCGACGAGCGTGAAAACACCGCCGCACTGGTGCCGCGCAGGTGCTCGGCGTAGGTGTTGATCTCCTTGCCGTCGCCGCCGGTGAGTTTGCGACTCCAGTTCGCGGTGTTCGGGCCATACGCCCACGACATGCGTGAGAGGTACAGGTTCTCCAGTTTGCCGTCGCCCTCGTTCCAATGATCGGAGGCGAGCGACGCGTCGGTGAGCTTGGTGCTGTAGTCGCCGCTTTCGTTGCCGAATACGCGCGTCAGCGCGAATTCCTCGGCCTCGACGGGCTTGACGCCCTTGGCCACGAGGGCGGCCTTGATGCGCTCGGTGTTGGCCTTGACGAAGTTCTGCTTGTTCTCTTCCTTCAGCGCGGCGAGCATCACCACCGCTTCGTTGAAGCGCTCCATCACGTTCGGGAACTGATCGCGGTAGAGACCCGTGAGCGAGATCACGGCGTCGATGCGCGGACGGCCTAACTGTGATGTTTCAATAGGTTGTTCACCTGAAAGATTCTGGGAGACTGGAGTTAGCACGCTTCAGAACTCTCAGAGGAAATCAACCAGGTGAACAGCCATAAGAATGCCAGATTGACCGTGGAAGGACGCAAGTTGCTGATC
>JAEUPL010000021.1 GCA_016790165.1 Burkholderiales bacterium | reverse complement strand
GGAACAACAGCGCCGAGCGCACCGCTTGGCTGCCGTCCTTCCTGGCCTACTACAACGCCCGCAGGCCCCATTCGGCCTTGGGCCACAAGCCTCCAGCTTCCCGACTCAGCGGGAAGAACCTATTGCAACTTAACAGCTAGCGCGTCTCCATATAAGCCGCATTCACCGAACCCCCGAGCTTGACCATATCCATCAGGAAATCAGCGAGGTAGCGCTTGAGGCCGTAGTCGAGCACTTCGTCGATGGTGCCGTAGCGTAGCTTGGCGTTGATTTCAGCAACGATGCGGCGCGGGATGCGGCTGCTCTCGGTGGGCAGGCTGTCGATGACTGCGGTGGCTTCGTCCATGCAGTAGCGTAGTGAGCGTGGCAGTTTCGGGTCGAAGATCATGATCTCGGCGACGCGGCGGGCGTCGATCACGTCGCGATAGGTATCGCGATAGGCTTCGAGCGCGGAGACCGAGCGCAGCACCGCAGAAAGCCTGTAGTAGTCGGTTTCCTTGTCGACTTCCGTTTCCTCAAACGTATCGGGTGCCTCGTCGGCGTACTTCACGTTTAGGATGCGCGCCGTGTTGTCGGCGCGTTCGATGAAGGTGCCGAGACGAACGAAGTGATACGGCTGGTCACGCCGCGCGGTGGCGAAGGTGATGCCGCGGAAGAGATGCGAGCGCTCCTTGACCCATTCGAAAAATTCGTTGCCGGTCATCAGCGGATTGATGCTGCGCGACTTTTCCTGGAAGGCGATCCAGGTGTCGTTGATGTTTTCCCACATCTCGCTGGTGATGGAGCCACGCACCGCACGGGCGTTCTCGCGCGTGGACTCGATGCAGTTGCGGATGGAGGAGGGGTGCTGGCGATCCCAGGCGAGGAAGGCGACGACGTTTTCGTACGTCGCGGGCAGGTGGGTCGCGGCGAACTCCGCCTGCGCTTCAGTGATCACGATCGGCGTCATGGCGCCGCCGGAATCGGCCGAGCGGTCGAGCATCGCGAGCGACTGCGTGACATCGAGAATACGCGCCATGTTTTCGGCGCGCTCGAGGTAACGGCTCATCCAGTAGAGGTGGGAGGCGACGCGGCTCAGCATGATCAGTTGCCTCCCGCGCTGTGTTCATCTCCAAGCACCCAGGTGTCTTTGGTGCCGCCGCCCTGAGACGAGTTCACCACCAGCGAGCCTTCTCGCAACGCAACGCGCGTCAGGCCGCCCGGTACCATGCGCACCTCGCGTCCGGTCAGTACGAAGGGCCGCAGGTCGATGTGGCGTGGCGCGATGCCGGACTCGACGAAGGTGGGGCAGGACGAGAGCGACAGGGTAGGTTGCGCGATGTAGTTGGTCGGGTTGGCCTTCACCACCGCGGCGAAGTCTTCCACTTCTTTCGCGGTCGCCGCCGGGCCGACCAGCATGCCGTAACCACCGGCGCCGTGAACCTCCTTGACCACGAGATCCTTCATGTTGGCGAGCACGTAGGAGAGGTCGTTCGCCTTGCGGCATTGGTAGGTCGGCACGTTGTTCAGGATCGGGTCCTCGTCGAGGTAGAACTTGATCATGTCCGGCACGTAGGGATAGATCGATTTGTCGTCGGCGACGCCAGTGCCGATGGCGTTGCAGATCACGATGTTGCCCTTGACGTAGGCATTGAACAGGCCCGGCACGCCAAGCACCGAATCCGGCCGGAACGCCTGCGGATCGAGGAAGACGTCGTCGAGCCGGCGGTACATCACGTCCACCCGCTGCGGGCCGCTGGTGGTGCGCATGTAGACGTAGTCGTCCTTGACGAACAGATCCTGCCCTTCGACCAGCTCGACGCCCATCTGCTGCGCGAGGAAGGTGTGCTCAAAGTACGCGCTGTTGAAGCGGCCGGGCGTCAGCAGCACCACATTCGGGTTGTCGACGTCGGTGGCTTCTTTCAGCGTCTGTAGCAGGAGTGCCGGGTAGTGTTCCACCGGGCGCACGGTTTGCCGTAGAAAGAGCTCCGGGAACAGCCGCATCATCATCTTGCGGTTCATCAGCATGTAGCTCACGCCCGAGGGGACGCGCAGGTTGTCCTCGAGTACGTAGTACTTGCCGTCGTTATTGCGCACAATGTCAACGCCGGTGATCGACACATAGGTGTCGTGCGGCACCTTGACGCCGACCATTTTGGTCTGGAACTGCGCGTTGCCTTCGATCTGTTCGCGCGGAACCAACCCCGCTTTCAGGATCGCCTGGTCGTGGTAGATATCAGCGAGGAATCGGTTGATCGCGGTCACGCGCTGCGTGAGGCCCTTTTCGAGATAGCTCCACTCGTCGGCGGTGATGATGCGCGGGATGACGTCGGAAGGGATCAGCCGCTCGGTGCCGCCCTCGTCGCCGTAGACCGTGAAGGTGATGCCAATGCGGCGGAACAGCAGATCCGCCTGCGCGCGCCGCTGGGCGAGCGTTTGCTCGGGCGAGGATTGCAGCCAGTTGTTGTAGGCGGCGTAGTGGGCGCGCGTGCCTTGATCCTGCGATTGCGTCTGGCCGCTGGCCGATTGGCTTTGGCTCTGCGTCTGTCCATGCTCCGGCGCCCCGGAGGTGACGAGCATTTCGTCGAAATGGTGAGCGGGCGGCAGGGTGATGGCGTGCATGTTCATGGCCAGGCGGGGACAACAATCGCGATAGTAGATCACCCTGCCTAGCAATCGCTGTGCCGCCCGGACGGGGTTGCAGGGCGCCGGAGCGCCACGCAGCCGAGCACCTAAACGCTGCGTATGACTTTCTGGCTCTATGGACTGCCGGGCGGTGATTCCAGCCGATTTTTCGGCTTAGTCGACTTTATGCAGAAAGTGCGAACCAGCCTTTATCTGGCGGTCGCTGGAACCGAAAAGCTGTTAGCCGGTCTACCTTTGATCCCCTGCGGCAACCGTGCCCATCACTGCCACGTAGAATCGCTGCCGATGTCCTTCCCCGCCCGCTACGAGCTGGAGCTTGGCCTGCGCTATGTGCGCGCCAAGCGTCGCAACAGTTTCATCTCCTTCATTTCCCTGATTTCGATGCTGGGCATCGCGCTCGGCGTAGCGGCACTCATTATCGTCATCTCCGTGATGAACGGCTTTCAGAGCGAGTTGCGTGAGCGCATCCTCGCGACGACTGCGCACGTCGAAGTCAAAGGCTACAGCCAGGGCGAAGGCTCGCCGCTGAACGACTGGCCGGCCGTCGCCGCCACCCTCAAGCAGAACCCTGAAGTCGCGGCGCTGGCGCCCTACGTGCAGGGCGAGGGCCTTTGGGTCAACGGTGAGGTCAACAAACCGTCGCTGATTCGCGGCATTGAGCCGGCCAGCGAGCAGCGGGTCGCCACGGTGCAAAAGCACATGAAGATCGGCAGCCTCGACGCATTGAAACCCGGCGAATGGGGCGTCGTGCTGGGGGTAGACCTGGCGCGGGGCCTGGGCGTCCGTGTGGGCGAAAAAGTGGCACTGATCACGCCGCAGGGCACGGTGACGCCGGCCGGCAGCGTGCCTCGCGTCAAAAGCTTCACCGTCATCGGCCTGTTCGAAGTCGGCTGGATTGAGGCCGATTCCCGCGTGGCACTGATCCATGTGAATGACGCGCAGCGCCTTTACCAATTCGGCGATGCCGTGACGGGCATCCGTGTGAAGTTGCACGACCTGATGAAGGCGCGCGCGGTGTCTGACGGCTGGCTGCGCTCGTTGCCGCCGGGCTTGGGCATTTCCGACTGGACGACGCAGAACGCCAGTTTCTTCAAAGCCGTGCAGATGGAAAAGCGGGTGATGTTCATCATCCTCACGCTGATCGTGGCGGTCGCGGCGTTCAATCTGGTCAGCACGCTGGTGATGGTGGTGACCGACAAAGAGGCGGACATCGCTATCCTGCGCACGCTTGGTGCGCGGCCGGGCAGTGTGATGCAGATTTTTGTGGTGCAGGGCGCGGTGATTGGCGTCGTCGGCACCCTTTTGGGGCTTGCGCTCGGTCTGTTGGTCGCGCTGAATCTGGACCACGTTGTGGGCTTCATCGAGCGCGTGTTCGGCGTCACCTTCATCGACAAAACGATTTACCTGATCACTGAACTGCCCTCCAAAGTGCTGGCGGCGGATGTCGCGACCATCGTGCTCACGAGTCTTGGTCTGTCGCTGCTGGCCACGCTCTACCCCAGTTGGCGCGCCAGTCGCATCAACCCCGCGGAGGCGTTGCGCTATGAGTGAGCAGGCCGTCTTGGCGTCCGATCGTGTGTGCGTGCTCGCCGCCGACGGGCTGGCGCGCCGCTATGACAGTGGCCCCGCCAGTACGGTGGTGCTGACGGAGGTGTCGTTCGCGGTGCACGCGGGCGAGTCGATTGCCATCGTTGGTGCGTCCGGTTCGGGCAAGAGCACGTTGCTGCACCTGCTCGGGGGGTTGGATCGACCCACCGCCGGGAGCGTGACGTTGATGGGGCAGCCGCTTGCTGCGCTATCGGATGCCGCTCGCGGCGACCTGCGTAACCGCTCGCTCGGCTTCGTGTATCAGTTTCACCATTTGCTCGCCGAACTGACGGCTTTGCAAAACGTGGCGCTTGCCTTGCGGATTCGCCGCATGGCCGTGGCCGATGCGGAATCGCGCGCCCGGGCCTTGCTCGCGCACGTCGGCCTTGAGCACCGCCTGCATCACCTCCCGTCAGAGCTCTCGGGCGGCGAACGGCAACGCGTGGCCATTGCCCGCGCACTGGTGACCGAGCCCGCGTGCGTGCTGGCCGATGAGCCGACGGGCAATCTCGATCTCGAAAATGGCGAGCGTGTGTTCGACATGCTGCTCGCCGCCACGCGCGAGCGCCGCGCTGCGCTGGTGCTCGTCACTCACGATCGTGCGCTCGCCGCGCGCTGCGATCGTGTGCTCACGCTCACCCGTGGTGTGCTCGCAGCGCTGGAGCCATCGGTGTGACGCCGGAGCAACGACCCGCGCTTCTCTGGCTTCTCGGCGGTATCACGCTATTTGCGACGATGGATGCGGCAGCGAAATGGGTTGCCAGAAGCTACCCGCTGACGGCTGCCGTGTGGCTGCGTTACCTGATCCCGACGGTGCTGCTCGGCATCTGGCTGTTGCGCCAGCGCGGCTGGAAGTTCGCCCACGCGCCGCGGCCGGGGGTGCAGGTGCTGCGCGGTTTGACGCTGGTGTCGAGTACGCTCTGCTTCTGGACTGCACTCAAGCATTTGCCGCTGGTCGAAGCGGCGACCGTGTCGTTCGTCACGCCGACGATCGTGATGATTTTGTCGGCATTGCTGCTGCGCGAACGGCCACGGCGTGCGCATTGGGTAGCGCTGGGCATGGGGTTTGCCGGCGTGCTGATTGCGCTGCGGCCGGGTGTCGCCCATGCCGGTGTGGGCGCGATCGCCGCGCTGGGCTCGGCAGTGATGTACGCCACCTATCTGGTGCTCACGCGCAAGGTGGCCAACGAAGCCGATTCCCTGACGCTGCTCTTTCACGCCAACGCCATCGGTGCCATCGCGCTGAGCGCAGTGGCGCCCGCGACGGCGCGGCTGCCCGACGGACTGGCGGAATGGCTGATTCTGCCGGCGATTGGCGTGGTCGGCCCGCTCGGACACTGGTTTCTGATCAAGGCCTACGCGCGCGCCGACGCCTCGACGCTGGCGCCGTTCATGTACGTGCAACTGCTCGTCGCGACCTTCTGGGGCTGGTTCGTGTTTGACAACCTGCCGGACGCCTTCACCCTGCTCGGCATGGTGTTCATTCTGGGCAGCGGGCTTTATGTGCTGCACGACGGTCGGCGCCAGGGCAAACTGGCAAAGACCGACGAGGCGGCTGCGGCGCCGGAGTAGCCACGCCGACGCGCGGCTCCGGGGCGATCGATGCAGCGACCCCGCCGCCTGTTTTAGGGGGCAAGCCCCGTCATACCGCAGGTGCCGCTCAGGTAGGTGCGAATCGCACTCCAGCTAGTGCGCGTTGCTCCGGCGCCAATGGCACCGTTGGTCACCGCGGCGTTGCCGAGGCCCAGTGCGGCCCGTAACAGCAAGATGCCATCGGTCGTCGCCCGAACCTGGCCGTCGCCGTCAATATCTGGCGAACAGCCCGCTGCGATGCTGGCGCCGCCTACCTTACAGACCTCCGTCAAGAACGGACCAACGTCGATCCAGGTGCGACGAGTGGCGTCCGCGCCGATCGCCCCCTGCGTAACCGTCGCGGAACGCCAGCCAGCGGCGGCACGCAGCAGCATCGTTGCATCCGTCACCGCGTCGACCGAGCCGTCCCCGTCGAAGTCGAGCGAACAGCTGGCGGGCAGGGCAGGGCGGCTCAGTGCCGTGGGCAGTGGGCCGGCACCATTGCCGAGTTGCCCGAACCCGTTGTGGCCAAAGCACTGAATTGACCCACTGGTGAGCACCACGCAGGTGTGAACCGGCCCCGCACCGAGGTCGGTCGCGCTGCTCAGGCCGCTCACTATGGTTGCGGACAAGAGCACGCTGGCCGCATTGCCGTTTTCACCCAGCGTCGCGAGGCCCCAGCAGTACACGGCCCCCGTACTCAGTCGCGCGCAAATGTAGTCCGACGATCCGACGAGCTCCGAGACGGTGCTGCCCACCGGCAAACCGGTGACAGTGACCGGTGAGATGCTGACTGTCGGTGAGGTGCTGCCAGAGCCCAACTGTCCATCGCTGTTATACCCCCAGCACTTCGCGCCGCCGGTGCTGAGTCCGACGCACGTGTTGTTGGTTGAAGCGGCAACACTCAGCACGCCGCTGATACCCGGAACCACATAAGGCAGTTCGAGGCCACCATTCGGTGACTTGCCAATCTGGCCAGAGAGGTTTTGCCCCCAGCAGGTCAGTTCGTTGCTCACACCACGAACCACGCACGCGTGCTCGGCACCGGCGACCACCTTGACGGCATCGGCGATCGCAACGCTGCTGATGGATACCGCGACGGGCACCAGCGATCCGGCACCCGAGTAACCGAGTTGCCGCGCCTGATTGGCTCCCCAGCAATACACAGCCCCGGAGGACGTGACCGCACAGAAGTAGTTCGCTCCGCCCGAGATGTCCACCACGTTGGTGAGGCCGATGGCTGTGACCGGCGTGCTGCTTGATGCCGTGCTGTTGTTGCCCAGTTCCCCGTTCGCGTTGCCGCCCCAGCACTTCACCGCACCGCCAGCAACCACCGCGCAGTAAGCGTTCTGACTTGCCGCGATACGCGTGACCCCAGTCAGCCCCGAAATCGCCACGGGCGTGTTGCTCTGCAGTACAGATTCGTTGCCCGGGCCGAGCTGCCCTGCGTTGTTGTAGCCCCAACACCGCACCGTGGCATCGTTGAGACGGGCACAGGTTGTGCCCAACCCACCGGCGACCTGCGTGGCTGTGGTGATGGATGAGACGGTGACCGGCGTTCTGCTGAAGGCGACCGCGCCATCACCAATCTGGCCGAACGCGTTGGAACCCCAGCAGCGCACACCACCCCCCTGCAGAATCGAGCAGCTGTGGGTGTCGCCCAAACCCATCGTCTGTGTGGTATTGACATCGACCACTTCAACCACTTCGTTGCTGGCCAGAAACGTTCCGTCGCCCAGTTGCCCGGTGCGATTGCCACCCACGCAAACCGTGTAACCGGTCGAATCGTAGAAGCACGAGTGATCGCCCGCGGTTGCCATCCCGGCGACACCGCTGAGGACGGCGACCGGCACGGTGGACACGTTGCCGACCGTAACGCTGCGATACTGATAGCTGTCGTTCAGACCCCAGCAGGATATGGTGCCCGTCGCGGACCGGGCGCAGGTGTGGAAATGCCCCGCGTAGAGGTTCGCCATTCCCGTCAGGCCCGACGTCTGCGTCGGCACATGCGTCGCCGCGGGTGTAAGCAGACCGTCCCCGAACTGTCCGACACTGCGATTGCCCCAGCACCAGATGGTGCCGTCGGTACGGCGTACGCACGTGTGGTAGGTTCCACCCACCACCTGTACGGCATTCGCGATACCGGCCACCAGCACAGGCACATTGCTATAGGTGCCCGAGTTGTTGCCGAGTTGGCCTTGGGTGTTATGTCCCCAGCAGTGGACATTTCCTCCGCTGACCACGGCACAGGTGTGATTCGCGCCGCCGCCAATCGAGATGGCGTTACTGAGTACGCTGGACGCGGGCGTTGTGCTGCTCGCAAAAGCGCCCTGTCCCAGTTGGCCCGTGCCGCCAAACCCCCAGCAGCGTACGATGCCTCCACTCAGGCGCGCGCACGTGTGGTTGTCACCGGCGGATAACTCCAGCACCCCAGTCAGCCCCGACACCGCCGTGGGGTTTGAGCTTGTCGTCAGAGATCCGTTACCGAGTTGACCGCGCTTGTTCAAGCCCCAGCAGTCCACCGTTCCGCCCGTAGCGCGAATGGCGCAGTTGTGAAACTGCCCAGCGACGATGCTGCTGTAAGCGTTTGGGCTCACGGCTTGGGTCGTCCCGCACCACAACGCGACGACAAGCACGAACAGTGTTTGAACTAGCTGCATGGCGGTGACCCTCCGTCGAATTCGACGCCGCGCTGTGCAGGCGCTGACAGGCGTGCGATTGAGCGCCCAGATGATAGGGTACTCTCCGACCAGTTGCTGCTACCGCCCACGGGGGCGACGTTACATGTCGTTACACCCTGCGTCAACACCGGCACCCGTCAGTCCCGCGGAGCGCATGTTCAGCCAGCGTTCAAACTCGTCTGCGGGCATGGGCGGCGCCAGAAAATAGCCCTGCACGGCCTGACAGCCGCAGCCAATCAGACACTCCAGCTGAGCGGCGTTCTCCACGCCTTCGGCCACGGCATCCACGGACAGGCCGCGGGCGAGATCCATGATCGCTTCGACCACGGCAATCGCGCTGCTCGATGTCGGCAAATCCGCCACAAAACTGCGGTCAATCTTGATCGTATCGAAGGGCAGGGAACGCAGGCGTGACAGCGACGACAGCCCCGTGCCAAAGTCGTCAATTGCGAGACGGATACCCGCTGCACGCAAGCGATGCAGATCTTCCACCAGCGCCGGGTTACGCCGCATCATGAGCCGCTCCGTCAACTCCAGCTCAATCCGCGCCGGATCGATCCCCTGCTGCGCAATTTTGTCCAGCAAGTCGTCGACTGCCCGCGTGGAGGCGATCAGGTGGTCCGACAGGTTGACGGAGATGCGCGCGACCGACAAACCAGCGTCTTGCCAGACACGCATCTGGGCTAGCGATTGCTCGAGCACCCAGTTGCTGATCGGCTGAATGAGGCGCAATCCTTCGGCGACGGGCAGAAAACTGTCAGGCGACAACATGCCCCGGCTCGGATGTTGCCATCGCAGCAGAACTTCCACGCTCCTCAGCGCGTTGTCCTGACTCCTCAATTCCGGCTGAAAGTGGAGGCGGAACTCGCCACGCGAGAGCGCGAGGCGGAGCTCGTGCTCAATCTGTAGCGCCTCTTCGGCCGCCTTCGCGATGGCCTGGTCAAAGTAGCGAACGCCATCGCGACCTCCAGCCTTGGCCGCGTACATCGCGCCGTCGGCGTGCTGCAACAACAATTCGCTCGAGGCGCCATCGTCAGGATAGATGGCGACGCCAATGGAGGCGGTGACCAGGAATTCACGCGCCTTCGCCTTGATGGGAAAGTCGAACAGCCGCTCAACGCTCGACACGATGGCCCCGGCATCGGCGCGCGTTCGCGTTTCGCAGGTGACAACGAATTCGTCCCCGCCCAGACGCGCGGCCCACGCGTTGACCGCACGACGTGCCGGGTCTGCACAGAAGTCCGAGAGCTGCGCCGCGATCGCCTGCAGCACACCATCACCCGCTGCATGGCCGAGCGAATCGTTGATTCGCTTCAAATGGTCCAAGTCAATGAACATCAACGCGAAGACTCGGTTCGTCCCGCACGTCTTTGCGATCAGATCATTAAGGTGATGTTCAAGATAGGCCCGATTCGGGAGCCCGGTCAGGGCATCGTGCAGCGCGAGGTGGCGAATGCGCTGTTCCGCGCGTTTGCGTTCGGTCAGATCGCGGATAACGACCATGCGCTGCTCGCCACCCATCCACTCGATGTCGCGCACGATGAATTCGATCGGTACTTCGCGCCCGTCCTTGGCCTTCACCAGCGTCTCTCTCACCTCGGATGCGGGGATGCGCTCCCCGCTCGGTGGACGTACCTGATCCCGTTCGGATGCGGGCACAAATTCGAGAATGTCGTGATTGACCACTTCACTGGCGTTGTAGCCAAGGATGGCGAGCAGCGACGGGTTGACGTCCTGAATGCGTCCATCGACATGAAAAAGGATGCCTTCGTGCGTCGCCTCGAAGAACTTTTGCATGCGCAGCAACGATTGCGCTTGCGTGATCGCCGCCTGATGATGCGTGGAAATGTCGATGACCGACGAAACAAGCACCTGGCGATCGGTCAGCTGCAGAGGACGGACGACGATCTCTACCGCCCTCGGCTGACCGTCCTCGGCGACGAATTCGCGCTTGTACGTGGCCGGTTCACCCCGCTCAATGAGCGGTCGGCTGGCGACGATGCTCGCGATGCTGTCAGGCGCGACGAAGTCGAGGTAGTGCATGCCGAGCAACTGTTCTCGCGCGATGCCGGCATGCTTGGCGTAGGCGAGTGTGCAATAACTCAGCCGCCCATCCATTTCAAAGCACGCGCACATCGCACTGCTGCGATCAAGCACGCGGATGAGATCGTCGAGCCGAAGCATCGAGGTCATTGTCCGCTCGAGGGGTGAACCGTCATTTTCTTCCGGTAACCGATAATCGACTGTTTTCGCCAAAAACGAAACGAAGCCAGCCAGATGCGTTTTTCCGAATGGTGGAAATCGCTTCCAAATTGCAATAAACTCTCACCGAGTCGCACGGCATAGCCACACCGTCCCGGCGTCCACAAATTGACGCACTTCGGAACGGCTGGGCTGCTCACCATTAAATTGCATCCAACAACTTTACACGACGCTCACGCCATGACCACCAACTACGGAACCGGCATCCAGATCAATGCCCCGATTTCCCCCGACTTTGCGACGATTCTGACGCCCGAAGCAATGGCGTTGGTCGCCAAGCTGCACCGGGCTTTTGAGCCGCGCCGCCAGCAACTGCTCGCCGCGCGCGTCGAACGCGCCAAACGCCTCGATGCCGGCGAACGGCCTGACTTCCTCGCCGAAACCAAACACATTCGCGACGGCGAATGGAAGGTAGCGCCGCTGCCCAAGGCGCTCGAATGCCGTCGCGTCGAGATTACTGGGCCGGTCGACGCGAAGATGGTGATCAACGCCTTCAATTCTGGCGCTGACAGCTACATGACCGATTTCGAAGACTCGAACTCGCCGTCTTGGGACAATCAGATTCAGGGGCAGATCAACCTCGGTCGCGCGATCCGCCGCACGCTCACGCTTGAGCAGAACGGCAAGAGCTACAAACTCAACGACAAGGTCGCCACGCTTCAGGTGCGTCCGCGCGGATGGCACCTCGACGAGAAGCATGTATTGATCGATGGCCAGCGCGTGCACGGCGGCATCTTCGACTTTGCGTTGTTCATGTTCCACAACGCGAAGGAGCAAATCGCGCGCGGTGCGGGGCCGTTCTTCTACTTGCCCAAGATGGAGTCGCACCTTGAAGCGCGACTCTGGAATGACGTTTTCGTGATGACGCAGAACGAGCTCGGTTTGCCGCAGGGCACGATCAAGGCGACGGTGCTGATCGAGACCATCGTCGCCGCGTTCGAGATGGAGGAAATCCTCTACGAACTGCGCGAACACAGTGCAGGCCTCAACGCAGGGCGCTGGGATTACATCTTTTCCTGCATCAAGAAGTTCAAGCTTGATCGCAACTTCTGCCTGGCAGATCGCGCGCAGGTGAAGATGACCGCACCGTTCATGCGCGCATACGCCCTGCTGCTGCTCAAAACCTGTCACAAGCGCGGTGCGCCGGCGATTGGCGGCATGAGCGCGCTCATTCCGATCAAGAACGATCCGGAGAAAAACGCCGTCGCGATGGCCGGCATCATCGCGGACAAGAAGCGCGACGCGACCGACGGCTACGATGGTGGCTGGGTGGCGCATCCGGGATTGGTGGAGGCGTCGATGAAGGAATTCGTCGCTGTGCTGGGAGACGCTCCGAACCAATGGTCAAAGCAGAAGCCCGAAGTGAATGTGTCGGCGGCCGACTTGTTGAATTTCCAGCCGGAAACGCCGATTACCGAGGCGGGCCTGCGCATGAACATCAACGTCGGCATCCACTACCTGGGGGCATGGCTCGCGGGCAACGGCTGTGTGCCGATCCACAATCTCATGGAAGATGCCGCCACTGCCGAAATCTCGCGCTCACAGGTCTGGCAGTGGATCCGCTCGCCGAAGGGCGTGCTGGACGACGGCCGCAAGGTCACCGCCGAGATGGTCAGAGCGATGGTCCCCGAAGAGCTCGCCAAGATCAAGGCGGGTGGCTTTGACGGCAAGTTTGACCGCGCGGCCGCAATCTTTACTCAGATGAGCACGCAGGAGGCGTTTGCTGAGTTCCTGACGTTGCCGCTGTACGAAGAAATCTAGCGCGGCGGGCTCCCGAAAAACGCACCGTGCTGGTGCGTTTTTCGTATTTAGAGCGACTTTCTCAAGGTAAAGACTGGCTTTTTTGGAACTGCAAACCTAAAATTCTGGTCTACCGCTCAAATGAGTGCACGCAGGAGTGGGTGTAGGCAGGTCGAATCGGCAACGAGATCGGACCGGCTGCGCCGCGTAGCACCAAATCCGGTATGTCGAGCAGGGCGCCAGCAGAAGCCAGCCCGCCGATTGGGTTTTCCAGCTTACTCACGGATTGCAACATGGCAAAGAAGTCGACGCCCGTACTGTCACGGGCCAACCTTTGGTCGCTCGACGATTACGCGAAGCGGCGTCCTACCTTTCAGGCAGAGGTGATGGCGCACAAAAAAAATCGCACGGTTCACCTCGGAAACCATCTCACGCTCAATTTTGAGGACGAGATGACGGTTCGCTATCAGATTCAGGAAATGCTGTTCGCCGAGACAGTGGATCAGGAGGGCGTCCAAAGCGAGCTGGATGCCTACCTGCCGCTGATTCCCGATGGCAGCAATTTCAAGGCGACGATGACGCTCGAATTCGTCGACGATGTCGAGAAAAAGCGCCAGCTCTCGCACCTGATCGGGATCGAAGACCGCATCTGGATTCAGGTCGAGGGAAGCTCGAAGCTTTACTCAATCGCCGACGAAGACATTGATCGCGAGGCGGATTACGGTCCGTCAACGGTGCATTTCCTGCGGTTCGAACTGACCAAGGAAATGAAGGCCGCTCTGAAGTACGGTGTCGGGCTGGCGATGGGCGTGGATCATCCGCGCTACAAGGCGGCGATCAATCCGCTGCCACAAACGGTGCGCAACGCCCTGGTTGCCGACCTCAAGTAGCAGTTCAACGCGCTGCGCGTCGGCGGGGTGTCGTTCGCGACAAAGGCGGCCGGGCAGGCCGCCTTTTTATTTGCTCGGCCCGTCCGCGCTCACGTGAGCGCTGCTGCGAGCCGACGCACGCCTTCCTGCAGCTTATCCAGATTGACCGCATAGGCCATGCGCACGTGTTCCTTTGCGCGAGCGTTACCGAAGTCGACGCCGGGCGCGAATGCGACGCCGGTACGATCGAGAATCTCCGTCGCGAAGGCCTCGCTGTCGCGCGCGAAGCGACTGACATCCGCGTACACAAAAAAGCCACCATCCGGCACGACCGGAATCTCAAAACCGATGCCGCGAAGCGCCGCAACGAAGTAGTTCCGTCGGCGTTCGAACTCACGGCGGCGCTGCTCAGCGATCACGTACGCTTCCTCGGAAAAGCAGGCGAGCGCGGCATGCTGCGATAGCGCCGCCGGTGAGATGTAGAGGTTCTGCGCCAGTTTTTCCAGATCACGTACATGGCGCTCGGGCGCGACCAACCAGCCGAGGCGCCAACCCGTCATGTTCCAGTATTTGGAGAAGCTGCTGATCGCAAAGGCGTCGTGGCTGTGCTTGAGCGCAGTCTCCGGCGGACGTCCGTAGTTGAGGCCGGCGTATGTCTCGTCTGAGATGAGCACGCCTTTGCGTGCCGCCACACAATCGACGATGCGCGCGAGCTCCCCCTCGGGCAGGCTGGTGCCCGTGGGATTGGACGGGCTCGCGACCAGTACCCCTCGTGTGCGCGGCCCCCACGCCCGATCGATCTGACTGGCCGAAAACTGGTAGCGCATTTCCGGTCCGACCGGCACCGTGCGCGGTACGCCGCCCATCAAACGCACGAAGTGCCGGTTGCAGGGATAGGAGGGGTCGGTGAGCAGGATCT
The DNA here is from genome assembly GCA_016790165.1 of Burkholderiales bacterium. Taxonomy (GTDB): domain Bacteria; phylum Pseudomonadota; class Gammaproteobacteria; order Burkholderiales; family Casimicrobiaceae; genus Casimicrobium. The sequence goes on along the minus strand of JAEUPL010000021.1, from coordinate 199,145 downwards.
CGTCCTCGTGATCGACGAGCAATGCACACGTGAGCAGCAGGGCGGCGGACCCGCCCGCCGTGACAATGATGCGCTCTGGGGCGATGTCGAGTCCATGCACGCGGCGATAGTGCCCGCTGATCGCTTCTCGTAGCGGCCGGATACCGAGTGCGCTGGTGTAGTAAATCTGTCCGCTGGACAGCAGCGCCTGTGCTGCGGCGACAACAGGCGCGGGCGAGGGGAAGTCCGGCTCGCCGATTTCCATGTGAATCACGTCGCGGCCCGCCGCCTCCAGCGCCCGCGCATGCGTGGCAATCTCCATCACATGAAACGGTTCAATGTGGGCGAGGCGGCTGGCGATCATGTCGGTATGGAGCGGGTGGTTGGGAGCGGTGCCGCCAAATTATGTCTAGCCGGCTGCTGAAATACTTCACGCGGCGCGCAGAAACGCAGCCTCGAACGCATGGCGGCGTTGGTTTTCTTGCCCATAGCGACGGCTACGGGCCGCAGAAACCGCCTTGCCCTGCGTGCGATCTGCATTCCTGCCCATCCGCGCAAACATTTCAGCAGTTTGATAGACCCGGCGAGCATCACGGCAGCGGGTAGTGCAAAACCTGTCGGGCAAATTCGGGCCAGTGCGTGTCGGCGCGCAGGCGTTCGAATGCCGGGTGAAATGGCAACAACATCAACGACGGCTCCTGGCAAGCGACAACCGATTCAGCGCACTTGAAAGCGAGGTCAAGCTGCGGTCCACCCGCTTCCACGAAGGCCCGGAGATAGCCACCCGCCGGGTATGCCTTCGAGTCGGGGAATGGCGCCATCAGCGCACGCGCACCGTTGATGTCGCCCAGCGCTGCCGTACAGTGGGCCCGGTGCAGCAATAGATGAGTGGCGCCAGGAAACCGCTGTAGCGCGCTGATCGCGACCGCGAGCGCACGCGCGTAATCGCTGTTGAATTCGTGGATGGCGCATTCGGTGTCACGCGCGAAAATTGAGTCGCCCAGTTCCTCGCGGGCGGTTGCGACTGTCGCGAGCGCCTCGTCGATGTCTCCGGCAGCGGCCATCGCCAGGGCATGGTGATAGCGCGCGGGTGGTGCGAGAGGATCCAGCGCACACACGTGCTGGTAAATGCGCACCGCCTCATCCGCGCTACCCAATGCCAGTTGAATGAAGGCGAGCCGCCCGTTGACGCCGCCGTGGTTCGGTGCGAGTGCGACTGCACGCTTGGCACGCTCAAGGGCATCAGCCCAGCGTCGCTCCGCCGTGATCAACAGGTAGGCCGATAGCGATAACGCCTGTGGAGAATCCGGCCGGATCGCCAGCGCCCGCTCCAGTGCTTCCTGACAGGGGCGCAGTCCGCCCGGAGAGGTGCTCATCGCCCCCGACGGATTGGCGTGCCGGGAGTAGCGCACCATCGCCAGTACGAACCAAGCATCGGCAAAGTCCGGTGCGAGGCTGCAGGCCCGTTGCGCAAGCGTCTCGGCAAAGGCAAGATTGTCGGGCACCTGAGTGACGTTCAAGCCGCGCGCCTGGTCAACGAGGCTCTGGATTCGCGGGCTGATCATGGCCGCGGACGGCGCATCTGGCAGCGGCGCGGTCGTGTTTACCGCGCGTGACATCAGTTCAATCAGCGCCTGCTGCAACGACGTGCGCTCGTCTTCGGCGATGATGAACGCGTGGCTCCATAGGTGAGTGCCATCACGCGCCAGAATGAGCTGAGCGGTCACGCGCAACAGTTCGCCTGCCGCCTGAACGCTTCCCTCCAGCACGAGGTCGGCACCAAGTTCGCGTGCAATCGCCCGGATGTCGCGCGCCGCGTCCCGATAACGAAAGCTCGAGGTTCGCGCGATGACGCGCAAGCCGGGCACCCGCGTCAAGGCATCGATGAGATCTTCAGCGAGGCCATCGCAGAGCGCGTTGCGCGTGGCGTCTCCGGTGAAATTGCTGAGCGGCAATACGGCAAGTCGTGGCGATGCGGGCAACGTGTCAAGCGGCTGTTTGCGCACCACCGGCGAGTAGGTTCCGCGTGGAATGTCGATGCGTAGCGTCGCAGCGTGCCCTTCGGCGTCGTAGTAGCGGTCGAGCAATTCGCGCAGCCGGTTCATCGACACTCGCACGATGCCATCGGTGGCCGAGTCGTACTCCGAGGGAGAGCGGCCAAACACTTCGAGCGCGAGCGTCGTTTCCTTGATGCGCGGTGCGCCGTCACGTCGCGTGGTCTGAATCAGGTAGCGCAGCAGGTCGCGCGACCGCGCGGATCGGGCAAATGTCTGGCTGCCCAAAATCCGATCGAGCTCACGAGTGATGGCTGGGGCATCGTGGTCGAACGGAGAGGGCGAGTTTTCGATCATTGCCACCGATTGTGCATCATCCCGAGTGTGCCGCGACCGTTGCTGCTGGGTCACCGGTTGCGGGCGCATCTTCACCGCGCCAAGGACACGTTGAACAATTTTCACGCACACGTCGCATCGTACAGACTGGTTCAGTGATCCCCTGGCAGGCGGCTGAAATACTTGCGCAGATGGGCAGGAGTGCAGATCGCGGACGCACGGCTGTGTTTCTGCGCGCCGCGTCGCGCTGCAAAACTGGCTACGTGTCATGACGTGGCGGGGAGAGGCTGCCAAGCCCGCGGGACGACCGCGCTCACGCCATGACACGCAGCGAATCAGCTTTTCCTTTGCAACGACCGCCGAATAGGCGCTGCGTATCGAATTATTGGCCTAGTCGACTTCAACAAAAAACCGCTGCTATCGACCGAGGGCTGGTCGATAGCCATGAAAAGCTGTTGAGTCTGCTGCGACGGGGTGAATGGGCGTTGCGCGGTGCGCGCAGCGCGTTCGAGCATGCGCGAATTGCGGGATGGGCGGGCCGGTCGAGTTCGCCGAAACCGTTGTTGGGGGGGCGCGGACCAGACCGCCCCCGCCTGCCATGACTCGGCCGTTGTGTCGGCCGCGGCACGGCGAACGGTGGGCCGGAGCTCCTACGTTGTCCGCAGTGAGATCACCGGGTGACCGTGCATCGTCGCCCAGGCGTGCAGGCGCGCGTCGGGGTTCACTGCGACGGGGTGATCGACGGCTTGCAGCAGCGGCAGATCGTTGGTCGAATCGCTGTAGGCGGTACTGTCAAAGTTGGCGAGCGTGGTGCGACCCGGTTCGTTGCGCTCGAGCAGCCATGCGGCCAGACGCGCCACCTTGCCCTCGCGCATGTTGAGCTCGCCGGTGGTGCGCCCGGTGAATTGATCGTCGACGCACTCAGGCTCGGTCGCAAGAAGATGCGTGATGCCAAACTCGGCAGCCGTGCGTTCGACGAGAAAGCGGTTGGTCGCAGTGGTCATCACCACGCGCGCACCGGCTCGCAGGTGGCGTTGCACCAGATCGCGCGCGGCCTGCGAGATGCGTGGCCGCACGTCCTCAGCAAACCACGCGTCGCGCACCGGCGCCCAATCCACTGCGCTCCGCCCGGCCAGCGTACTGACGTAAAAATTGCAAAATTCGCGTGGCGAAACAGCACCGGCACGATAGCGGGCATCCATGTCGGCGTTTCGCGCCGAAAACTCGCCGGCGTTGAGCACGCCGTGGCGAATCAGGTAGTCGCACCACAGTACATCGCTGTCGCCATCGAGCAGCGTGTGGTCAAGATCGAACAGGACAAGTTGCGGGCGTGACACAACCATCATGCGCTGCGCAGATGCCACGCCTTCGTACGGCAGAAGGTCTGGATGCCATAGGTGGAGAGCGTGAGGCCAATGCCGGAATCACCGTAACCGCTCCACGGCAGGCGAGGGCTCACGCGGTCGCAGCAGTTCCAGTACACGCTCCCGGCTTTGACGTGCGAAAGGATGTTTCGCGCGACCGCTTCGTCCGGCGTGTAAACGCCAGCGGTGAGGCCATAGCGTGTGTCGTTCATCATCGCCACGGCCTCGGCATCGTCAGCCACTTTCTGGATACCGATGATGGGGCCGAAACTCTCCTCGCGCATCAACTCCATCGAGTGGTTAACGTCGGCGTAAACGGTGGGCGCATACCAGTTGCCTGGCCCTGGCAGGCGATGACCGCCGACCAGCAGGCGCCCGCCCTTGCGCCGCGCGTCTTCGACCTGGGCGTCCAGCACGTCAAGCTGCGGCGCGCGGGTGATGGCGCCGATGTAGGTGTCTTCCGCCATGGGGTCGCCGACTTTGAACGTGTTCACCACGTCGACAAAGTGGCGCACGAATTCATCGTAGACGGCAGCGTGCACATAAATGCGTTCGACCGAACAGCAGCTCTGACCGGTGTTGTACATCGCACCATCGGCCAGCGATTCCGCTGCGTTCTTGATATTTGCATCGGCGCGTACATAGGTTGGGTCTTTGCCGCCCAGCTCCAATTGCAGCTTGACCATGCTCGAGCCCATCGTCCGTGCGATGCGAGCGCCGGTGGCGTAGGAGCCGGTGAAAAAGAGTCCATCGATTCGCTGTTCCATCAGCGCTGCGCCGACGCTGCCATCGCCCACCAGCGTGATGAAAGCATCGTAGGGCACGCCTGCCTCGTAGAGCAGACGGGCGATCTCAAGCCCGGTCAGGGTGGCGTACTCAGACGGCTTGTAGAGCACCGTGTTGCCGGTCAGCAGCGCAGGCACGAAGACGTTACCGCCAACGAACCACGGGTAGTTCCACGCTGAAATGTTGGCGACCACCCCGAGTGGCACGTGCTCAATCTGTTCGCGCATGCCGCCTTCGTCGAACACGGTTTCGGTGCCGGTTGAACGCTCTACGCTTCCCAGGAAGAAGTCGATGCGGCCAAGCAGTCCGTTCAGCTCGTTGCGCGCCTGACGGATAGGTTTGCCGGTATCGAGCGTCAATGTGCGGGCGAGCGATTCAAGATCGCGCACCACCAGCGCGCGGAAGCGATCGATGCACGCCTTTCGCTCGGCGAGTGGCACGCGCTGCCAGCGCGGCTGTGCGGCGCGCGCCTGCGCGGCCTTGAGCGCAACGGTGGCTGCGTCGTCCGCCGGCACTTCGTCGATTTGCACGCCGGTGGCTGGGTTGATGATTGCGAGAGTTGCCATGATGTTGCCGTATGAGGTGAGGCGGTGCGGCTACATCGCCGCGCGGAACAACCGGTCAAAGTCGGCGCCGCTGCAGGGCCGCGGGTTGGTCTGGTGGCAGATGTCGCGGGTGGCGATATCGACGAGACGCGGCAGATGCGCTTCAGTCACACCGTGCGACTTGAGTGAGCCGGTGATGCCGATGCTCGCTTTGAGCGATTTGAGCCACGGCACGAAGGCCGTGCCACCCCCGGCCACGCCGCAGACGTGCGCCAGTTCGTCGAACTTCCGGGGGACCACTTCATGGTTCCACGCCATCACCGTATCGATCATCAGCGCGTTGGCCAGACCGTGATGGAGGTCGTTGACGGCGCCAAGCGCGTGCGCGCAGGAATGCACCGCACCTAGATCCTTCTGGAACGCGATGGCGCCCATCATCGACGCCATCATCATGTCGCTGCGCGCTTGCAGGTTGCCTGGTTCGCGGACGGCGGTCAGCAGCGCGCGCGCCGCGATGCGCGTGCCTTCCAGCGCAATACCATCGCACAGCGGGTGGTAGGCGGGCGAGAGGTAGCTCTCGACGTTATGCGTCAACGCGTCGATGCCGGTGGCGGCGGTGACGGCGGGCGGCAGGCCCACGGTCAATTCCGGGTCGGCGAACACGCAGCGCGCGAGAATCTTGGGGCTGAACACGACGCGCTTCAAATGCGTGTCGTTCTCACTGACGACCGATGAGCGGCCAACTTCCGAGCCGGTGCCCGAGGTCGTCGGCAATGCCACGAAGTACGGCAGCGGCTGCGTAATGGGCCGTACCTGCGGGTGATCCCACACGTACTCCAGGATGTCTCCTTCGTGTGTGGCCGCTACGCCGACGATCTTGGCGACATCCAGCGCGGCGCCGCCGCCGAAGCCAATCACGCAATCGGCGCCGTGCGCCTTGTACGCCGCCGCGCCGTCCATCACTTGCGCGCAAGTCGGGTTGCCAAACACGCCGGAATAGACGGCGGTATCCAGTCCGGTCAGCGTTGCCTTGAATTCGGCGAGCACGGGCAGCGCACCCAGTGCACGGTCAGTGACGATCAGCGGGCGCTTGAGCCCTTGTTCGCGCAGGTGATCGGCGACTCCTTTGCGGGCGCCGACGCCAAACTTGATGGTGGTGGGGAAGGAAAAGGAAGAGATCGACATGCGCGTGTGCTGCAGCGTTAGATGATTTCGAAGTAGCGTTTCAGTTCCCAGTCGGTGACGGCGTCCTGCCACTGCCGCCATTCCCATTCGCGAGTCGCGGCGAAGTGGTCAACGAAGGTGTCGCCAAGCCAGTCGCGTGCGATGCTGGAGTTGCGGAAATTGCGCGTAGTTTCAATCAGCGTTCTCGGCGCGCGGGGAATGTTCTCGGCACCCTGATTGGTGCCGGTGATCGGCGGCGTGGTGAGCTTGAGGCCTTTCTCCACGCCATGCAGGCCGGCGGCGATCAGCGCGGCGGCAGCGAGGTAAGGGTTGACATCGGCGCCAGGGCAGCGTGTCTCCAGGCGGGTGGCTTTCGGCGAGCCAGCAATGACGCGGAAGCTCGCGGTGCGGTTGTCCATGCCCCACGTCGGCTTCACGGGGGCCCAGAAGCCATCGACTAGACGCTTGTAACTGTTGATGGTGGGCCAGAACATTGGCGCAAACTCCATCAGGCACGCCACCTGACCGGCGAGGTAGCTCTCGAAGAGTTTGCTCATCGCGCGCGGACCTTTGGCGTCGAAGAAGAGGTTCTTTTTGCCGTCGGAGAGGCTTTGGTGCAGGTGCCCACTGCAGCCGGGATATTGCTGGTTCCATTTGGCCATGAAGCTGGGCATGATGCCGTAGCGCTTGCCAATCTCGCGGGCACCGGTCTTGAAGAGAATGGCGCGGTCAGCTTGTTCCAGCGCTTCGCTGAAGGCGATGGCCGCCTCATAAACACCGGGGCCGGTCTCGGTGTGCAGCCCTTCAAGCGGCACGCCAAAGGCGAGCATGTCGTCCATCAACGCATTGAAGAAGGGTTGGTTGTCCGCCATCCGCAGCAGCGAATAGCCAAACATGCCGGGTGTGAGCGGGGTCGGGGCGACGCCGCGCTTCTCGGCCCAGCTTTGCGGCGTCTCGACGAAGTTGAACCACTCAAACTCCATGCCCGTCATCGGTTGCACGCCGAGCTTCTCGGCGCGTTTCAGCACGCGCTTCAGCGTCTGCCGTGGACACACCGGAAAGGGCGAGCCATCGGCATTGACAAATTCACCGAGGAAGAAATTGACGTTGCTGTCCCACGGCACCTGGCGATGTGTGTTGAGATCGAGGCGTGCCAGCGCGTCAGGGAAGCCGTGCTGCCAGCCGGTCACCGTCGTGTTGTCGTAGCAGTTGTCGTGAGCGTCCCAGCCGAACACGACATCGCAAAAACCGAAGCCACTGTCCGCAGCGCCAAAGAACTTGTCGCGGTGCAGATACTTGCCGCGCAGGATGCCGTCGATATCGCTGACAGCCACCTTGACTTTGCTCGCGCCAGACGTGCGCATAGCGGACAGCGCGGGATGTTCTTTCTGCGGACGGGTTGCCATGTGTGTCTCCCTATCAAAGTCTTGCAGTGCTGCGACTGGCCGACGCGGCGGGCCGCTGCGCACATGGACGACCAGCTCGGTGTGTGATTGCTTCCATCCGCTCCTACAAGTGCGCCGCGGGCGCGCCGGACGGAATGCCGAGATCCTTGAGCGCCAGCGCGACGGCGTGCACGGCTTGCTCAATTTCCACTGGGGTGATGGCGCCGATGCAGCCGACGCGGAAGGTCTCGACTTGCGTCAGCTTGCCCGGGTAGAGGATAAAGCCGCGCGCCTTCGCTGCGTCGTAGAAGCGCTTGAAGTCGTAGTTTGGATGCGCTGGTGCGTGAAAGGTGACGATGATCGGCGCTTGTACCGCTGGGTCGAGAAACGGTTTGAAGCCCAGTGCGCCCATGCCGCTCACCAGTGTTTCATAGTTGCGGGTGTAGCGGTCGAGACGCGCCGGCTGCCCGCCCTCTGCCTCAAACTGGGCGATGGCTTCGGCCAGTGCCACCACCACATGGGTGGGTGGGGTGAAGCGCCACTGGCCGGTCTTTTCCATGTAGACGTACTGGTCGTGCAAGTCCATTGCCAGCGACTGACTGTTGCCCGCACACCCGTCAAGAACCGCCTTGCGGATGAACACGAAACCCATGCCAGGCACGCCTTCCAGGCACTTGCCGCTGGCCGCGATCAGCGCGTCGAAGCGGGTCTTCCGCGCGTCAATTTCCAGCGCGGCAAACGAGCTCATGGCGTCGATGATGAGGCCCTTGCCTTGCGCGGCGCAGATTTCAGCAACTTCTGCCAGCGGATTCAGCACGCCCGCCCCGGTTTCGCAGTGAATGAGGATGACGTGCGTGATGCTTGCGTCGCCTGCGAGCTTCTCGCGCAGCGCGGCGGGCGACACCGGCTCGTGATCGGGGAACGACATGACGGTGCAGCGCCGGTCCATCATCGTGGTGAGCCTGGCAGCACGCTTGCAGTATGCGCCGTTGTCAAGCACCAGCACGTGACCGCGGCGTGGCACGACGGTCGCGACAGCCGCCTCGACGCTGAAGGTGCCGCTGCCCTGCAGCGGAACGACGACGTGGGTCTCTTCGCCGTGGACGATGCGCAGCAGGCTTTGCCGGACGCGCGCGGTGACGACGTTGAACTCGGCATCCCACGAACCCCAATCGCGCAACATCGCGAGCTTGGTTTGCAGCGATGTGGTCAGTGGGCCGGGGGTGAGCAGAATGCGGTCGTGTGACATGGGGAGCTACCTATCGGGGGCCGCGCCAGGCCTGGGTACGGCGATCGACCCAGCGGGCAAGCAGCATGAAGACACCGGTGGCGACGGCGGAAATCGCCGCGATCATGACGGCCATCGCGGCGGCCGCGCCAATTTCGCCAGCCTCGTCGAGGTTCAGGATGGCGATCGAAGCGACCTTGGTCTCGGGCGAGTAAAGGAACACCACAGCGGAAATGGTGGTCATGGCGTTGACGAAGAAGTATCGGGCGATATCGACCATTGCTGGGGTGCAGATGGGCAAGGTGACACGCCAGAAGGTGCGGAACCACGGCACCTTGAGTGAAGCGCTGACCGCTTCAAACTCGCTGTCGAGCGACTTGAGCGCGGTGACTGCCGTGAGATGCCCGGTCGTGTAGAAGTGAATGATCGTGCAGAGCGTCAAGAGCGCCGTGGTCTGGTAGAGCCCATGCAGCGGGTTCCCCGGCGCGTTGAAAAAGAAGATGTAACCGAGGCCCAGTACCAGACCGGGCACCGCCATCGGCAACATCGCCAGCATTTTCACCGGCCCGCGTAACAGCGGCGCACCTTTCGTCTTATCGAGCAGATAGGCACCAAAGAACACCAGCAAGGTACCGAACAGGGCGGAGCCGCCGGCCATCTTCAGGCTGTTGATGAAGCCTTCGCCGACCTCGCCATCAACGAGACCGAGCACGTAGTGCCGGAGGCTGGGCGTCAGGTTGTATGGCCAGAAGCTCGCGAACGAAGCAAAGATGGCCATGCCGAGCATTGCAAGCATTAGCAGGGCAATGACGCTGCAGCAGAGCAGCATGATCCGGTCAAAGCCCTTGCTGGGCAGAGCTTTGTACGGTACCGCGCGGGCCGTGAGCATCGCCGTTTGCCGGCGACTGACGTAGTGATCCACAGCGAAGGTAAATACCGCCGGCAGCAACAGCAGCAGCGCGACGACTGAGCCCTTGGCGAAGTCCTGCTGACCGATCACCAGCTTGAACACGTCAGTTGCCAGCACGTTGAAGTTACCGCCAATCACCTTCGGGATGCCGAAGTCAGTCATCACCAGCGTAAAGGTAACCAGCGCGGCAGAGAGCAGGCCGTATTTGGCTCCGGGCAGGGTGATGGTGAAGAACTTGCGTACCCGACTGGTGCCCATCGCGGCAGCGGCCTCGTACAGGCGGGCGTCGGCCAGGCTCAGCGCCGTGATCAGGATCATCAGCGCGTGCGGAAACACTGCGAAGCACTCCGCGAGCACAATCCCCGGTGCGCCGTAAATCTGCTGGATGCCCAGTGCCTGCATAAAACCCTTGGCAATGCCCTGATTGCCGAACCAGTAGATCAGCGAGATCGCAGAGAGCAGTGACGGCGCGAGCAGCGGAATCAGGCTGATGCCTCGAAACAGCGGTTTCCAGGGCATGCACGAGCGCGTGAGCCCGTAGGCGAACACAAACGCCACCGGGATGGTGATGGCCGTGACCGCCATCGATACCCACACACTGTTCCACAGGCTCGACAGCAGGGCCGGTGTGCGGGCGTAGGCGATGAAATTGCTGAGTCCGACAAACTCGCGATCCTTGCCTTCGAAGGCCTGCATCAGGATTGCTGCCAGCGGCGCCGCGAGGAACGCGAGGAGCAGCAGGGCAATCGCGACCAGCCAGACGTGCGCGACGCGATCCGACCAGTGAACCCGTTGCACGAGACGCGTCGCCGCAGGTGCAGCAGCCCCGGCTTCGCCGCCTGGCGAGGTCACAGCCGTCATATCAGAACACCCGCAGCCGTTCGGGCAACAGCTTGAGGCGCAGCATGGAGCCTACCGAGAGTGCCTGCTCGGTCAGGAAATTCAGCGAGAGATAAACCGTCAGCCGATTTGGCGCAAAGGCGTCGCTGCGAACGTGAACGTGGCAGAACGACCCGAGAAACTCGATCTTTTCGATTTCGGCGTCAAACACGTTCGGATCGTCAGTCGCGAAGCTGGGTGCACCACCACGGGTCGGGCGCGCGAGCACATCCTCCGGGCGCAAGTAGACCTTGACCTCGCCGTCGGCGGCGCGCGCTGTCGCATCGTTGCGCAACCGGAATGTGCCAACGCTGAGCTCGCCCGTCGCAATGCGCCCGGGCAGCACGTTGACCTTGCCGACAAAGTCGGCAACGAAGGGCGTGGCGGGCTCGCGGTACACGCTGATTGCGTCGCCCACCTGTTCGATCACACCATGATTCATCACCACGATGCGGTCGGCGACCGAGAGCGCCTCTTCCTGATCGTGTGTGACCATGATGGTGGTGACCCCGACCTTTTGCTGCAGGGCGCGGATTTCCTGACGCAGGCGAACGCGTTCGAGCGCATCCAGCGCGGACAGTGGCTCATCGAGCAGGAGCAGTCCGGGTGACGTGGCCAGCGCTCGGGCCAGCGCAATCCGCTGCTGCTGCCCGCCGGAAAGCTGGCCCGGAAACTTTTTCTCGCTGCCGGGTAGACCTACCAGCTTGAGCAATTCGGTCACGCGACGCTGGACGTCGTCGCGCGGCGTCCGTCGGTTAACCAATCCGTAGGCGACGTTATCGGCGACGGTCAGGTTCGGAAAAAGCGCGTAACTCTGAAACACGATGCCGTAGTCGCGCTCCGCGGGTGGTGCTGTCGTGATGTCCCGTCCGCCTTGCTCAACGCGACCCGCGGTCGGCGTTTCGAGGCCGGCAATGATTCGCAGCAACGTGGTTTTGCCGCAACCGGAAGGCCCGAGGAAGCAGACGAATTCGCCTTGCCGAATGTCGAGGTCAATGGACTTCAGCGCAGTGAACGCGCCGAATGCCTTGTGGACGCCGGAGAGCTTGAGGTAGGAGGCGGCGACGGTCGGATCAGTCATGGACTCTGCAGAGCATGAAACAGGCCACACAGCCATCACGATCGGATGGCTGCGGGCGGGAAAAGGCAGTGGCTCGGTGAAAGCCCGGCTGCGTGCTATCAGCGCTTCTCGGTCTTGCCGTCGTAGCGCTTCGTCCATTCGGCGAGGATGCGCTCGCGATTCTCGGCCGCCCAGGCGAAGTCCATCTTCACCAGACGCGACTCGTAGTCGGCCGGCACATTCGGCAGCGGCGGCGCCATGCCAGGTACGGCAGTGATGGCGAAGTTCTTGCCGTACAGCGCCATCGCGTCCTTGCTGGATGCCCAGTCGGCCAGTTTCTTCGCCGCGTCCAGTTTCTTGGTGCCCTTGTGAATGGCGAAGGCTTCGAGATCCCAGCCAAGGCCTTCTTTCGGGAACACCAGATCAATCGGTGCGCCCTTGGCCTTGTTGCTGTTGCCACGGTACTCGAACGAGATGCCTAGCACGAACTCACCCGAGGCCGCCATGTTGCAGGGCTTGGAGCCCGAGTGCGTGTACTGCGCAATGTTCTCGTGCAGCCCGTTCATGAACTGCCACCCGCCGCCCTTGCCGCCATCGTCACCGAACAGCGTAAGCCACGCTGTCACGTCGAAGAAGCCGGTGCCGCTGGATGCCGGGTTCGGCATCACGATCTGGCCCTTGTAGACCGGCTTGGTCAGGTCCTTCCAGGTCTCGGGTTTCGGGATGTTCTTTTTTGCGGCTTCGACGGCGTTGAAGCAAATGGTTGCGCCCCAGACGTCCATGCCGAACCACGCGGGCGGCGACTTCTTGTCCTTGTATTGCGGCAGGATGGCGCCGAGACCCGCTGGAGCGTAGGGTTCGAGCATGCCCTGCTTGTCGAGTAGCGCAAGGCTGGACGCGGCGACCCCCATCACTGCATCGGCGACCGGGTTTGCTTTCTCCGCGAGCAGCTTGGCGGTCACGACGCCCGTGGAGTCGCGCACCCACTTGATTTCGACATCCGGATGGGCCTTGTAAAAGCCCTGCTCATAGGCTTTGAGTTGGTCGGTTTCAAGGGCGGTGTAGACCGTCAGCGTGGTCTTTTGCGCAAAACCCAGGGAAGCAAACAGCACGGTTCCCGCTACGGCACTGAGGCGGAACAAATCAGACATACGCATATCGCGGCTCCTTCACAAAACTTGCAATGATGTGACCAGTCCATGACAACGCTGTGACGGATGCGCGGGAGCGTTTGCTCTCTCGTTGGCAGGTGTCGTGCCGTATCCGCTAGCTGCTTTCCTGCGTGGCCCTGAACACGGTCAGATGTCACGCACGAAGCCCCTTTCGCGCCGTCGCTGAGCCGTTTTAGACCGACCACAGATTATTTGTCAATTGTTTTTTGCAGATTGTTGACAATCTGCGATTGACCGAGTCAAATGCTGTCATGCGCAGCAAAATCACATCCGCTGTCGAACACGCAGAGCCGGGGAGGTGTGGCGATGGCCGCTGATGTCGACGCCATCAACGGGGCGACGACTGGCGTTGCGCCTGTCCTGCCGCCGGCGTCCGCGCTCACCGGCGATTCGCTGGCAACCATCGCGCTGTTGCAGACCAGTTCGCTGACCACGCTGGTGCAGCAGGACATCGAGCGCGCGATTCTCGCCGGTGAGTACGCTCCCGGCAGCAAGCTGGTGGAGGCCACCCTGGCTGAAAAGATGGGCGTCTCCCGCGGCCCGGTTCGCGAGGCGTTCCGGATGCTGGAAGAGGCCGGACTCGTTCGTACCGAGAAGAACCGGGGCGTGTTCGTGCGCGATATCCCCATTGACGAGGCGATCGAAATTTTCGACCTGCGCGCGGCGATGGATGAGCTCGTGGGCCGTCAGCTGGCGAAGAACATCACGCCCGCACAGCAAAAGGAAATCAAGGCGCTCGTCGACGCCATGGAGCGCGCGGTCAAGGTGAACGATACGCGCACCTATCACCTCCTGAACCTCAAGTTTCACGACCGTCTGGTCGAGATGGTGGGCAACCGCAAGCTCACATCGATCTACCGCAAACTGATCAAGGAGCTCGCGCTGTTCCGCCGGCTCAATCTGGCCGACGGCTGGCTGATGCCGATCTCGGCGGGAGAACATCGCCAGATTCTGAAAGCCATCGCCTCGGGTGACCCAGAGGCCGCCGGCCGCGCCATGTTCGATCACGTCATGGAAAGCAAGGAACGCACGATCGCCAACGACTTGCGGCGGCAGAGCCGCACGGCGTCGGGCGAGAACACTCAACGGGAAACCAAAGCCGCTTAAGGCCCAGCTATGCAAGCCAATAGGATCGAAGTGAACGGTCGTCAGTACCGATTGCCTACCCAACCCACGGTGGTGGTCTGTGTGGATGGATGCGAACCGGACTATCTCGCCCAGGCGGTTGCTACCGGGAAGATGCCCTGGATGAAGCGGGCGTTGGCGAACGGCACCGGCATCGTCGCCGACTGTGTGGTGCCCACCTTTACTAACCCCAACAACCTCTCCATCGTGACCGGGGTGCCGCCGTCGGTGCATGGGATTTGCGGCAACTATCTGTATGACCCCGCGAGCAACAGCGAGGTCATGATGAACGATCCGAAGTGGTTGCGTGCTCCCACCATTCTTGCCGCATTGGCGGATCGTGGCATGAAGGTCGCCGTCGTCACCGCAAAGGACAAGCTGCGCAAGCTGCTTGGTCACAAGATGAAAGGCATCTGTTTTTCGTCTGAAAAGTCAGATCAGGTGTCCGTTGAGGAAAACGGTATCACCAACGTGCTCGGCCTTGTCGGGATGCCGGTGCCCGACGTATACAGCGCCGCGCTCTCGGAATTCGTGTTTGCTGCAGGCGTGAGGTTGATGCAAACGCAGCGCCCGGATGTGATGTATCTGTCCACGACGGACTACATCCAGCACAAGCATGCGCCCGGGACGGACGGTGCGAACGCGTTCTACCGCATGATGGACGGCTATCTGGCGCAGCTGGATGCGGCGGGCGCAGTAATCGCGCTCACCGCCGATCACGGCATGAATGCCAAGGTGGCGATGGACGGCACACCGGATGTTGTCTACCTGCAGGACTGGTTCGACGCATGGTTGGGCGCGGGAAACACGCGCGTCATCCTGCCCATCACCGATCCGTACGTCGTTCACCACGGTGCGCTCGGTTCGTTCGCCACGGTTTACCTTCCGCCGGGCGTTGACCCCACGGACGCGGCAGGTCGGCTGTCGCGGCAACGCGGCATTGAAAGTGTGTTGACTCGGGCTGAGGCCGCCGCACGCTTCGAGTTGCCGGCTGATCGAATTGGCGATCTGATTGTCGTGTCCGAACGCTTTACCGTGATAGGCACATCGGCCGCAAAGCATGATCTGTCAGGGCTCGACGCACCGCTTCGTTCCCACGGCGGCGTCAGCGAGCAGCGAGTGCCGCTGATTGTGAACCGGCCGCTTCCTGACCTCGACAGCAATCGCCGCTTCCGCAACTTTGACGTCTTTGATCTTGCGCTGAACCACGCACAGTAGCGTTCGTCCGGTTCGTTAATCACCCTTTCTTGCGCGCTGCATCCAATTTCCATGAGCATCCAGCAGTTCATTCTTGATCATCACCTCAACGCGATGCGCATCAACGGCAAGCGTGTGGGCGGGGACCGCACGGCAGACCGTGCCATCGCGGTTCATAACCCCTACACGGAAGCGGTCATCGGGACCGTGCCCAAGGCGACGCTGGACGAGGTTCGCAGCGCGTTCAGCACGGGCCATGCGTACCAATCGAAGCTCACGCGCTATGAGCGCGCCGCGATCCTCAACCGTGCGGCGGACATTGCCAACCGGCGCAAGGACGAGGTGGCCGCGCTGATCTCCGCTGAGGCGGGCCTCTGCATGAAGGATGCCGTCTACGAGGCGGGCCGGGTCAGCGACGTCTTCCTGTTCGGCGCCAATGAGGTGCTGAAAGACGACGGGCAGGTCTTCAGCTGCGACCTCACGCATCACGGCAAGAAACGGCGCGTCTATACCCAGCGTTCGCCGCTGCTGGGCGTGATCACAGCCATCACACCGTTCAACCACCCGATGAATCAGGTGGCACATAAAGTGGTGCCCAGTGTGGCCACCAACAACCGCATGGTGCTCAAGCCCTCGGAGAAGGTGCCGTTCTCCGCGATTCTGCTGGCGGACTTTCTGTACGAAGCGGGCCTGCCGCCCGAAATGCTTTCGGTCGTTACCGGTGATCCGCGCGAGATCGCCGACGAACTGCTGACCAACGAGCACGTTGACCTGATCACCTTTACCGGTGGTGTTGCGATTGGCAAGTACATCGCCAGCAAGGCAGGATACCGGCGCATGGTGCTGGAGCTCGGGGGCAACGATCCGATCATCGTGATGGAGGACGCCGACATTGACGAAGCCTCCACGCTGGCGGTGCAGGGCTCGTACAAGAACAGCGGACAGCGCTGTACGGCGATCAAGCGCATGCTGGTGCACGAGTCAGTCGCCGACGCCTTCACCGAGCAGGTGGTGGCCAAGACAAAAGCATGGACGTTCGGCGATCCGTCCGATCCGAAGGTGGAGATGGGCACCGTCATCGACGAGCCCGCGGCGCGATTGTTCGAAAGCCGCGTCAATGAAGCGGTGAGTCAGGGGGCGCGGCTGCTGGTCGGCAATCAGCGTCGTGGCGCCCTTTATTCACCGACCGTGCTTGACCGCGTTGATCCGGCGATGATGGTCGTGCGCGAGGAAACGTTCGGCCCCGTGTCTCCGATCATCCGCTTTCGCAGTGTGGACGAGGCGATTCGCATCTCCAATGGCACGGCCTACGGCCTGTCCAGCGCGGTGTGCACCAACCGGCTTGACTACATCACGCGCTTTATCAGTGAACTTGATGTTGGCACCGTCAACGTGCGCGAAGTACCAGGCTACCGTTTGGAGCTGACGCCTTTCGGCGGCATCAAGGATTCCGGACTCGGCTACAAGGAAGGCGTTCAGGAAGCCATGAAGAGCTTCACCAACATCAAGACCTACTCCTTGCCGTGGGTCTAGGGCGGAGCCGACCATGTTGAGCATCGACGACATCCGGCGGCTGTTCGCAGAACGCGGGCACGAGCAGTACTCCGGCGAACCCGTCACCCAACTCGAGCACGCACTGCAGACGGCAGCACTCGCGGAGGGCGAGGGCGCCGACGATGCGCTGGTGACTGCCTCACTGTTGCACGATCTCGGCCATCTGTTGCACGACCTCGGCGAGACGCCGACGCTACGCGGCGTCGACGATGTTCATCAGTATCGGGCGCTGCCGTTCCTGCGAGGCTTGTTCGAAGACGCCGTGCTTGACGGCATCAAGCTGCACGTTGACGCCAAGCGTTACCTGTGTGCGACGGATAGCGGTTACTACGCCGCGCTTTCGGATGATTCAAAACGAAGCCTCGCTCTGCAGGGCGGCGTGTTCAGCGATGGCGAGGCGGCCGCATTTATCGACCAGCCAGGCGCAGCCGATGCGGTGCGCCTTCGGCGTTGGGACGACATGGCCAAGGTCGCCGGTTTGCGCACGCCAGGGCTGGAGCACTTTCTGGCTCGCGCGTCGCGAGTTGTGACGGCGGCGCCGCCTTCCGCGTCCGGGGGATGACGTCGCCTGCTGTACCGCTGGCGCTGACCTGGCCGGTTGTGCTGGTCGTCCTGTTCGGCGCCCTGCTGCACGCCAGCTGGAACGTACTGGTCAAATCGAGCACGGACAAGGCACTCGATACGGCCCTCATCCATCTGCTCGGCTCGTTGATTGCGCTGCCGTTGCTGCTGGTGGTTGGCTTGCCTGGCAGTGCTTCGTGGCCCTTCATCCTGGCGTCGGTCATCATCCACATTGGCTACTACATCGCTCTCGCCGGGGCTTACAAGCACGGCGACATGGGTCTGACCTATCCGCTCATGCGCGGTGTGGCGCCCATGCTGGTTGCGTTCTCGGCGGTGATGACGGTCGGTGAGTCGCTGACGCCGCTTGGCTGGGCGGGGGTGATGGGGATTTGCGCGGGGGTACTGGTATTGGGACTCAGTCGCCATGCGCTCGACAATCGCCGCGCCACCTTGTTTGCACTTGCCAATGCAGTCGTCATCGCGGTGTATACCGTGATTGATGCGCTGGGGGCACGCGCATCCGGCAACGCCGTGCAATATGTGGTGGCGCTCTTTGTGCTGGACGGATGGCCGTTTGCCTTCATCGTGCTCGCCCGGCGCGGCCGCGCGGCCTGGCCGTATGCACGCAAACGCTGGCCCGTGGCAATGGGCGGGGCTCTGGCGTCGCTGGGTTCGTACGGCATCGCGCTATGGGCCATGACCCGCGCGCCGGTCGCCACGGTAGCGGCGCTGCGCGAAACATCTGTACTTTTCGCCGCGCTGCTCGGCACCTGGTTGCTCAAGGAACAATTTACGGCGCGGCGAGCGCTCGGCACCTGCGTCATCGTGGCGGGGGTGATGGCGTTGCGTCTGGCCTGACGGAGGATCGCGCATGTCCCAATCATCTATGTTGCCTGCTCAGGCGGAAGTGGTCATCGTTGGCGGCGGTATCGCGGGCTGCTCGACGGCTTATCACCTCGCCAAACTGGGTAAACGTGATGTGCTGTTGCTGGAGCAGGGCAAACTCACCTGCGGCACCACATGGCACGCCGCCGGCCTGATCGGCCAGATGCGGCCCAACCGCAACATGACCCAGATGAGCAAGTACGGCATTGAGCTGTACTCGACGCTGGAGGCGGAAACCGGCCTGGCGACGGGCTGGAAGCAGTGTGGCAGCGTCAACGTTGCGGCGACGCCAGAGCGCCTGAAAGTGCTCAAGAAGCAGATCGCGCTGGCGCGGAGCTTCGGTGTTGAGGTCCACGAGATCTCGCGTGCCGAGATTCTCGAGCGGGTGCCGGTGATGCGGACGGACGACCTGACGGGCGCGATCTGGATTCCGGGCGATGGCAAAGCCAATCCGGCGGACCTCGCGATGTCACTCGCCAAGGGCGCCCGCAATCGTGGCGTACGCATCGTAGAGGACATCGAAGTCACCGGGGTGATCGTCGAGCGCGGGCGCGCTGTCGGCGTGCGTACCACGCGGGGTGACGTGCGCTGCGAGGTGCTGGTGAACTGTGCCGGTCAGTGGGCGCGGCAGTTCGGGCGCCTTGCGGGCGTGAACGTGCCGCTGTATTCGGCGGAGCATTTCTACATCGTGACCGGCAAGATCGGCGGCGTGGACCCGATGATGCCTGTGGTGCGCGACCCGGATGGCTTTATCTACTACAAGGAGGAAGTCGGTGGCCTGCTGATGGGGGGCTTCGAGCCGAAGGCCAAGCCGTGGACAGTGGATCCGATTCCATCCACGTTCCAGTTTGAACTGCTCGGCGAGGATTGGGATCAGTTCGAAATCCTGATGACCAACGCGATCCATCGCACGCCGTGCCTCGAAACGGCCGAGATCAAGATGCTGCTGAACGGGCCTGAAAGCTTTACGCCTGACGGTAACTTTATCCTTGGTGAGGCGCCGGAGCTGCGCAACTACTTCGTCGCTGCTGGCTTCAACTCGGCGGGCATCGCCAACTCCGGCGGTGCCGGGCGCCTGATTGCTGAGTGGATCGTTGGCGGCGAGCCGCCGGGCGATCTGTGGGACGTGGATATCAGGCGCTTTGGGAGTTTCACGGGCAATCGCCGCGCGCTGTTCGATCGCACCGCTGAGACGCTCGGCCTGCACTACGCGATGCGCTGGCCGCGACAGGAGCTGGAGACGGCCCGCCCGCTGCGCACGTCGCCGCTGTACGACCTGCTCGCCAGCAAGAACGCGGAGTTTGGCAGCAAGAACGGCTGGGAGCGCGCCAATTACTTCAAGCCGCCTGGAGCGGCGCGTCCGGACCACACGCTGGGCACACCCGGCTGGCTGTCGTGGATGATCGAGGAGCAACGCGCCACGCGCGAGGCGGTGGCGCTCTACGACCAGACCTCATTCTCGAAGCTCCTGCTGCAGGGGCGCGACGCGCTCGGGGTGTTGCAGCGACTGTGTGCCAACGAAGTGGACGTACCGGTGGATCGCATGGTCTACACCGCCATGCTGAATGCGCGCGGTGGATTTGAGAGCGATCTCACCGTGATTCGGTTGGCCGCTGACCGCTTTCTGATCATCACCGGCTCGGCGCAGACGACGCGGGACTTTGACTGGATATCGCGGCACATCGGCAGCGATGAGTTCGCTGTGCTGACGGACGTCACCACGCAATACGCGGTGCTCTCCGTGATGGGGCCGAACGCGCCGGCACTGCTCGCCCGCGTGAGCCCGGACGACATGACACCGGCGTCGCTCAAGTTTTCGTGGACGCGCGAGATTGATGTGGGTTTTGCGCGAGTACGCGCTGCGCGCATGAGCTATGTCGGCGGGCCGGGCTATGAGTTGTACGTTCCCGTCGAGATGGCACGGCACGTGTACCTCGCGCTGCACGAGGCGGGTGCCGACCTCGGCCTGAGGGACGCTGGCTACTACGCGCTGGATGCATTGCGCATCGAACAGGGCCGCCGCGCCTGGGGCGCCGAACTGGGGCCGGATGAGTCTCCGTGGGAGGCGGGCCTGGCCTACGCCGTGAAGCTGGATCGCGATGCCGAGTTCATCGGCAAGGCGGCCTCGGTCGCATCGCAAGGCAAACCATTGCGCAAGAAACTCGTGACCCTCGTGTTCGATTCGTCGGCAGCGTACGCCTGGGGCGGCGAATCCATTGTGCTCAACGGTGAAACGGTGGGCGAGATTGCGTCCGTGGGATGGAGCCCACTGGCCGGCGCGTGCGTGGCGCTGGGCTATGTGCGTGGGGCCGGAGCCAATGTCGCGCACACCGGTACACCCGCAGCCATCGAGCTTTGGGGCGAGCGCGTTGCAGTGAAGCTTTATGATCGCTGGCCTGTGAAAACTGCTTGAAGTTGACCGGCCATGCTGCAATCCGCCCCCGACTGGGTGCACAAACTTCGCGCTGAAGCCAACCAGCCGCCGCTGCGCGAGCGGGTGCCGCTGTCGTGGGGCGGTGTCGAGATTGGCGACGCCGAGGCGAAAGTGTTGCGCCAGATCGCGCATACCTTCAGTTTTCAGAACCTGTCGCCGCTGCGCGATACCGCGAACGGCTGGATCATCGATGGCAATCTGACGGAGAGCCTCGCCCGCATTGCGCTCGCGATGCGGGACCTCGGCTTTACCCATGTCTGGCGCAACGAGCAACTGCCCGTCTACGACGTGCGCGGCCACATGCTCGGCAGCATCGAGCGCGCCGCAGTGCGGCCGCTCGGGTTGCGCACTCGCGCCGTGCACCTGGTCGGCGAGACGTCAGACGGTCACTTCTGGGTACAGCAGCGCGCACTCAACAAGGCGAACGATCCTGGCCAGTGGGACACGCTGATGGGTGGCATGGTCACTGCCGTCGACACGCCGGAGCGTGCCCTTGAACGGGAGACGTGGGAGGAGGCTGGATTCAGGCTCGATGAACTCTTTGGGCTGGCCTGGGGCGGCGTCGTGCATCTGCATAAACCCACCTCTGACGGCGCGAGCGGCTATATCAGCGAACGCATCGATTGGTACCGCGCCACGGTACCCAATGACCGCGAGCCGACGAATCAGGACGGCGAAGTCGAACGTTTTGCCAAGGTGCCGCGCGACTCGATGGTGGCGGGGATCGCTGCCGGAAAATTCACACTGGAAGCGGGTTTGGTGACTGCCGCTGCACTCGGCTACTGACACGGCGCGGATGCGGCGTTTGCGTTGCCTGACTTAACAGCTTTTTGAAGCTATCGACCAGCGCACGGTCGCTGCAGCGAAATTTTGTTGATAGTCGACTGGCGAGAAAAATTGCCTCGAATGGCCATTGGCTGGTGATCAAAGCCAAAAAGCTGATGGGCCACACGGGTGAGGTCGCTCATCGACGTACCGGCGCGGGTGTTGGCTTCGGCGTCCGGCGCAAAAAAAGAAAAAACCCGCCGAGCAGGCTCAGGCGGGCGGGAGGGACTTCGCAATCACCTTCGCGGAGGAGGAAGGAGGAGGGCGGGTGATTGTCGAGTCATCGTCAACGAGGGAGCGTGTAGCGTCTCATGACGAAGGGTGTCGTTGCCCTACCGGGTTGGGTAGGATCGGCACGATCCCTGTTTCATTGCGGCGCCGGCGGTTGACCCGTTCAGCGCCACTTGGAGTGTGTTGCCGATTCTGGATATCGCGCCGAAGCGCGGCATCCGGCGAAGCGAATTACTTGCGCTTCGGAGCAGCCTTGGCAGCCGCTTTGACTTGCGAGCCGGCGAATTCAACGCCTTCTTTCGTTGCCTTGGCAACGGTTTCGAAGGCAGCCATCGACGTTTCGACGCCAGCTTTCACAGCGGAGAGCGCGTACTCAGCGCCCGGCACGCCTTGCGGGGCGTTCTTGGCAAGCTTGTCGAGGTTGGCTACGAAGGACTTGGCAGCTTCAGCAGCTTGCGCTTCGGCGAACTGCATGGCTTCGGTTTGGGCGGAAGCAAACAGGTCGAGCGCGGCGCGGCCGGTCGACGTGGCCCAGTCAGCCTTCTCTTCGAGCTGCTTGGCGCGCAGCGGGACGAGGTCTTGCGGCGCTTTGACAGCGGCCAGCGCGTGGAGGTCAGCAGCGGTCGCGGCGGCGAATTCGTTGGCTGCTTTCACGCCAAAGCTCGAAGCCTTGGTGCCATACGCAACGGCAGCGTCAACGCCTTTGAGCACGTTGGCGAGGTAAGCACGGTTCATTTCAGCGACTTGTTCGAAAACGGGGATCATAGGTTTCTCCTGAGGGTGATGGGTTGTGCAACAAAATTTGCTGCGGCGCACAAAACGAATGTTAGGGATGACCCCCAGCCAAGTCAAGCACTATTTGTTGCGATGCAGCAAATTAGAGTCGGTTCTCCTAGAAGTGGTTTCAAACGCTGCGCGGCCGGCGCTAGGCAATCCTGCGCAAAGCGCCGCTAGATGGTGCTTCCGGCCATTGCGACCACGCTCGGCTGCACTACAATGGCGCACTGCACAAACCGCTGACGCTAGAGAAGTCTGACGCAAGCAGCAGCCCGGCGCGGCAGAACAAGAACGACTCAAGGATGGCGACGATGGCAACCAAAACAGGCTTCGGCAGCACACGCGGCGCGCGTTCGGCGATGCGCATCATCAAAAAGTATCCGAACCGCCGACTGTATGACACGGCCACCAGCGGCTACATCACGCTCGCCGACGTCAAGCAGATGGTGGTGGAGAACACGCCGTTCCAGGTGCGCGACGCCAAGACCAACGAAGAGTTGACCCGGGCGATCTTGCTGCAGATCATCCTCGAGGAAGAAGCGGCCGGTGTGCCGATGTTCTCCAACGAGATGCTCGCCCAGATGATCCGCTTTTACGGTGGAGCAATGCAGGGCGTGGTGGGCGGCCTGTTCGAGCAGAACGTGCGCGCGTTCATGGATTTCCAGAAGAAGATGGCCGAGCAGGGCGGCGCCATGCTCGGCGGCGCCGGGGGCGATCCGGCCAAGGTGGGCTCCGAAGTCTGGCAGCAGTTCATGCAGATGCAGGCGCCTGCCATGCAGGGCGTGATGGGCAACTACCTTGAGCAGTCGAGCAAGATGTTCCTCGACATGCAGCAAAAGATGCAGGAAAGCACCAAGCAATTCTTCCCCGGTTTCCCCTTCCCGGGGTTTCCTGGCGGCGAAAAGAAGTAGCGCGCAGAGCGCGCCCGACGAATGACGAACGCGCTTCGCGCCAGACGACGCGGCCGCTTCTGACTGCCTGCGGGTGGGTGTCCTGCATCGAACGAGAGTCAATGACCGCAAAGCTTTGCGTCATTCGTCCTTCGTCATTCGTCCTCTTTTGGCGCGCGTCCCGACCCATTCACCATGAGCAGTACCAAGTTGCAAAGTAATCTGACAGCGCCAAAAGTTGGCTTTGTGTCGTTAGGCTGCCCGAAAGCCCTCGTCGACAGCGAACAGGTGCTGACCCGCCTGAAAGCCGAGGGCTATGCCACGGTAGGCGACTACGCCGACGCCGATCTCGTGGTCGTCAACACCTGCGGTTTCATCGACGATGCGGTCGCGGAATCGCTTGATGCGATTGGCGAGGCGATCGCCGAGAACGGCAAGGTCATTGTGACCGGCTGCCTGGGTGCCAAGCAGGATGGCGATTTCATCCGCAACATCCACCCGAAAGTCCTCGCAGTCACGGGTCCACACGCACCGAACGAGGTGATGGATGCGGTGCATACGCATCTCCCCAAACCGCATCACCAGTTCATCGATCTCGTCCCCGATCACGGCGTCAAGCTTACGCCCAGGCATTACGCGTATCTGAAGATCTCCGAAGGCTGCAATCACCGTTGCAGCTTCTGCATCATCCCCTCGATGCGTGGCGATCTGGTCAGCCGGCCGATCGGCGAGGTGATGCGCGAGGCGGAGTCTCTGGTCAAGTCGGGCGTGAAGGAACTGCTGGTCATCTCGCAGGATACGTCGGCCTACGGTGTCGACGTCAAGTACCGGACCGACTTCGTCAACGGCAAGCCGGTCAAGACCCGCATGCTCGAGCTTGCGGAAACGCTCGGCACGCTCGGCGTTTGGACGCGCATGCATTACGTGTATCCGTATCCAAGTGTCGACAACGTTATGCCGCTGATGGCGCAGAGCACACTGGCATCCGGTGGGCGCGTGCTACCTTACCTCGACGTGCCGTTCCAGCACGCGAATCCGCGCATTCTCAAGCTCATGAAGCGCCCGGCTAGCGGCGAGAAAAACATCGAGCGCGTCCGTGCGTGGCGTGCAGCGTGCCCGGATCTCACCATCCGATCCACGTTCATCGTTGGCTTTCCGGGCGAGACCGAGGCTGAGTTTGAGGAACTGCTCGACTTCCTGCGCGAGGCGCAACTGGATCGCGTGGGTTGCTTCGCTTACTCGCCGGTTGACGGCGCGACAGCCAACGATCTGCCGGACCAGTTGCCCGACGAAGTGAAGGAAGAACGCCGCGAGCGCTTCATGGACGTGCAGGCCGAGATCAGTGAGGCGCGCTTGCGAGCGAAGATTGGTCGTGAGATCGAAGTCATTGTTGACGACGTACAGGACAACATCGCTGTCGCCCGCTCATGGGCCGACGCGCCGGAGATCGACGGCCTTGTCCACGTGCAAAATGGTGACGAGCTCAAGGTTGGCGACATCGTCGCAGTCACCGTCGTGGAGGCGACCGAACACGACCTGATCGCCGTGCTGCCGGGCTATGAGCGCGACGACTGATTGGTCGCGTCTCGCAGCGTACCCAAACCACGTTCGTGACTAGCCCGGATACTTGATGGGGTCGTAGGAAAACATGGCTGCGAGCAAGCGTGGATGCGGGTTTGTGAGTCGTTCATCGAAGCCATTTTGGTTTTCCTGCTGCGGGTGCATCGGCGGTGCAATTGGGCGCATCTTGCGACAGCCCCCTGGCCGATAGCACGCGCTATCGGCGCTGCGAGCGGCCATCGCAACCTGCGCGCGAAGTTCCCGCGCCACTGCATTCCGTCGCGCATGAAATATCCGGGCCAACTGGCGCTAACTGAGCGAACGCGCCTCGCATTGGGAGCCTTCCTCGGCGGCGCGCGCCTCGCGCTCGAACGCGTTGTCCCAGTAGTACGCCTGGAAGGCTCGTGCGCGCCATGCAGCGTACAGGCCGGCGGCGATGTAGGCGAATGGGAATAGCGGGCCCCAACGTAGGCATTGCCGCACATGCGCAAGCTCGTGTGCTCGGCAACGCGTCAGGCAATCGGCATCACGCGCGATGATGACTTGCCCGATCGTTGCGGCTGCGAAGCCATTGCCTCCGGCCAGCCAGCGGAACCAAACGCCGCGCAGGAACCAGGACAGCGCAGGGCTCGTGATTTCCAGCGCGCCGCCTGTCGCCCTCCAGTGTCCACGCCAAAGCGCAAGCGGGAGCAGTGGCAATGCCAGCACACTGACAGGCAGTGCCCAGAGCACGCGAAAACCAAGGGCCAGCGGCATTATCGTGCGGTGAAGGATGACAGCGTGACCAGGTTGACGTAGAGTTGCCTGTGCAGTTCAGGCAAGAGGCTGGGTGGTTGCATTCGCAGGGCGGACAAGGCGCTCTGCTGGCGCAGACAGGCCGCGTGTTGCGTCTGACTCATTGAGGATTTACCGGAAAGCGGGGACGTAGCATGGCAATAAACCGTTCGCTCATCGTTTGGATGCCCGGCGTGGTCGCAGCCCTGATAGCTGACACCGCCGTCGCGGGCACGCTGGTCGCCCAGATCAAGGATCGTAACGGCAACCCGGTGCAGAACGCCGTGGTCTATGCCGTGCCCGTCACAGGCAGGGCACCCGCCGTCAAGCCCGATGCCACGGCCATCGTGGAGCAATCCTATTACAAGTTCGAGCCGTTTGTCTCCGTGGTGCAGGTCGGCACCAAGGTACGCTTTCCCAACCGTGATCGCACCGAGCACCACGTCAAGGTGCTGTCGGGGCCGACCGTCTTCGAACACAGGGTCTACACGCGTCGCGAGCCGGAGGCGGTGTTGCTCGACAAACCCGGCCAAGTCACGTTGCAGTGTCTGATCCACGACTGGATGAGTGCGCACGTTTACGTCGTGGATACCCCGTGGTTTGGCAAGACCGGGAAGAATGGCTCTGTGGTCATCGAAGGCGTGGGTACAGGTGAGCACAATGTATTTGTGGCTCATCCAAGCCTGCTGTTGCCAGGTCAGGTGACGCCAGCGATGCCACGACGTCTGTCATTCGACGCCAGCACCGTGCAGGTGGTAGAAGCCCGCTTGGACCTCGTACCGAAAGCGGAACCGACCCGGCGTCAGCCCTCGCTTTACTACGAGTAGTGCCGAAATTGCGGTTGGGAATCGCGTGTCATGATCGCGTACTGGCCGTGATCAGCTCGTCGTAGTACGCTCAACAGGGTGTCCAGCGATCAGTTTGACCTTTTTGGCGGTGCTTCGAGCGTAGGCCTTCGTGGGCACGGCGTAGTTCGCGATGTGGCCAGACCGTCGCAGGCCCGCGCCGCCGCTCGCGCTGATTCGGTGCAGTCCGCTGCTGTCGATGCGGCGCTGGCCGAGCTCGCGTCGGGCATGCCGCCAGGTGCCCGTTTTGGCACATCGTCGTGGAGTTTCGCGGGCTGGGCCGGCTTGGTCTACGGGGACACCTACCCCGAGCAAAAGCTTTCTCGATACGGACTCACGGCTTACGCGCGACATCCCCTGCTGAAGACGGTCGGCATTGATCGCACGTTCTACGCACCGATCAGCGAGACCGATTTTCGGCGCTACGCGGCGCAGGTGCGTGGCGTGGTTACGGATTTTCGCTTTCTGGTCAAAGCGCCTATGCTGTTTACCGGGCCCCGGCTGCGCAGCGACAGCGGCCAATGGAGCGACAACGCCGCCTTTCTTGACGCCGCGCTCGCCGCAGCGCAGTTCGTGTGGCCAGCGGTGCAGGGGCTCGGCGAAACCTGTGGCCCGCTCGTGTTTCAGTTTCCACCTCTCGGGCCGCGCTTCACAAGATCGCCGCAGCGGTTTGCCGATGCACTTGCCGAATTCCTGCTTGCACTGCCGCGGTTGTCTTCGCCGGCTTTCTACGCCGTCGAGGTGCGCGACCCGGAGCTGCTCACTGACGACTACCTGGCAGCACTGTGTGCAGGATGCGCGACGCATTGCATCGCTATCCATGCCCGGATGCCAGACGCGGCCGCGCAGACGCGCTTCTGGCGCGAAAGCGGGCGACTGCCGCTCACGATTCGCTGGAGCCTGCACTCCGGATTTCGTTACGAGGAGGCGAAGGCACGCTATGCGCCTTTCGCCGCACTGGTGGACGAAGATCCCGACGGTCGACGCCAGGTGGCGAACCTGATCGTCGAAGCGGCACGCAATCGGCAGGAGTCGTTTCTGGTGGTGAACAATAAGGCGGAAGGGTCGGCGCCGCTCACAATCCGCAAGCTGGCGGAGCTGATCGCGGAATACGGCGAGACGATCATTCGCCGCTGAAGCGCCGTTCGCTTGTCTTGCACCACTGCCGCTGGTCCAGTCGACCGCCTTCGCGTTGCCCAATCCGCTCTGCGTTGAAGCACTAGAATTCAGCCAACTTTCTATACGCGAGGGATTACGATGTTTGGCCGTTTGATGCCGCAAGAAGGACGCTTTTTCGAGCTCTTTAATCTGCACGCGCACGAAATTGTCGAAGGCGGCAAGGAGTTGGTCGCACTGATGAACGCGCTCGGTGAGGGCGCGACGGACCTGCGCGATCACGCCAACGCCATCGATGCTATCGAGAAACGCGGCGACACGTACACGCGGGAAGCCATTCAGTTGTTGCACAAAACGTTCATCACGCCGCTGGACCGCGAGGAAATTCATCAGCTCATCTCGAATATGGATGATGTGCTGGATCTGATACAGGACGTAGCGGAATCGGTATCGCTCTACGACATCAAGACGGTCACGCCCGAGGCGAAGCAGTTGGCCGAGATCTGCTTGCAATGTAGTGAGCGCGTGAAATCGGCCGTGGCGCTGCTGCCCAATATGGACAACGCGGCGACCATTCTCAAAATTTGTGAGGAAATTGATCGACTCGAGTCGGATGCTGATCGCGTCATGCGCAGTGCCATCTCCAAACTGTTTCGTACGGAACGCGAGGCGGTACAACTGATCAAGCTCAAGGCGATTTACGAGTTGCTTGAAACGGTGACGGATCGCTGTGAGGATGTCGCCAATGTGATGCAGGGCATCGTGATCGAAAACGCGTGATCGGACCACCGACCACACTTCGCTGACTTCACGAGACAAGTTCACTTATGGAACCCACCGTCGTTGCCCTTTGGGTCATCGTGATGCTGGTCGCACTCGCGCTGGCATTCGATTTCATGAACGGCTTTCACGATGCCGCCAACGCCATTGCCACCATTGTGTCGACGGCGGTGCTGCGGCCCGGCCAGGCAGTGATTTGGGCGGCCTGCTTCAATTTTCTGGCGCTCTTTATTTTCGGCCTGCACGTCGCGGCCACCATTGGTAAAGGCATGGTCGATCCGTCGGTCGTCGACTCCCACGTGATCTTTGGCGCACTCGTAGGGGCCATCTTGTGGAACGTGGTGACGTGGTACTACGGCATCCCGTCGTCGTCGTCTCATGCGCTGATCGGAGGCATGATTGGCGCGACGGTGGCGAAGGCGGGCACGAGCGCACTGATCGGATCGGGGATCGGCAAGACGGTGGTATTTATCATCGTTTCACCGCTCATGGGCTTCGTTCTAGGGGCATTGTTGATGCTGGCGGTGTCCTGGCTGTTTCATCGCAGCACGCCGCGGCGCGTCGACAAGTGGTTCCGGCGGGGTCAACTGGTTTCTTGTGCGCTATACAGCCTTGGCCATGGCAGCAACGATGCACAAAAGACGATGGGCATCATCTGGTTGTTATTGCTGATATCGGGCGTGGTTGCGAAAGGCGCACCGACACCGCCCTACTGGGTCATCGTCTCCTGCTATGCTGCCATCTCACTCGGTACCCTGTTTGGTGGGTGGCGCATTGTGAAGACGATGGGGCAAAAAATCACCAAACTGAAGCCCGTGGGTGGTTTCTGCGCTGAAACGGGGGGGGCAATCACGTTGTTTGTTGCGTCGTCCTTCGGCATTCCGGTGTCCACCACGCACACGATTACGGGTTCAATCGTCGGCGTCGGCGCCGCACGCAAGGTGACGGCGGTGCGCTGGGGGATTGCCGGCAGCATCGTCTGGGCGTGGGTGTTCACCATCCCGGCATCCGCGTTTATGGCTGCTATCGCGTGGTGGGCCGGCAAACACCTGTTCTGATCGCCCGCAATGGCCGGCGAAGCGAACAACTCGCGTGGTGCACCGTCGATCGCGCTACCGCGATGGCTGTTCGCGTCGGTGCCGCTGGCTGTGGTGATGGCCGCTCTCGCTGCGTGGTGGGTGCCCGACATCGCCTTTTTTGAAGCGTGGCCAGCGCTGAACGTTTTGTTTTTTTTGTTGGGCCTGGCAGTGGTGCCGGTCTTCTCTCCGACGGCGACACTCGCGCGCAAGCTGATTCACATCTCTGTTGCGGCACCGATTGCAGCGGTATTTATTGCGTTTCTGATTGGTGCGACGCTGGATCGCTACTACGGAAACGACTTGCGTCAGACGTTCTACCTGCGCTTCCAGGCCATGCTGGTGGCAGGCGTCTCGGCGGGGTTGCTCTACGCTGCGATTGTCGGCGCCGTCGTGTATCTGCGCGCGCAGCAGATCACCATCACCAATCGCCGCCTGTCCAGCGAAAAACAGGAAAGCGATGTGCAACGGCAGTTGACCGAAACCCGCCTTCGACTTCTACAGGCTCAAATTGAGCCGCACTTCCTGTTCAACACGTTGGCGGCAGCGCAGCAGCTGGCGCAGAAAGGTGCGCCCGAGGCCTCCAGATTGATCGGCCATCTGGTGCGATTTCTGCGTATGTCGATCCCGTCGATGCGGGACGACAAAGCGACGGTACGGCGTGAGTTCGAGCAGATTTCCGCCTATCTGGCGATCATGCAGACGCGCATGCGGGATCGGCTGGCGTTCTCGGTGCAGGCGGATGCGGCAGTGGACGCCGTAGAGCTGCCGCCGGCACTGGTCATGACACTGGTGGAGAACGCCGTCAAACACGGCATCGAACCCGCCCGCGACGGTGGCCGCATCGACGTAACCGCAACACTGGCCGATGCGTGCGTCGAAATTCGCGTCATCGATACCGGTGTCGGCCTGACCTCCACGGTGTCGAAGGATGCGGGTGGCGGCTTGGGCCTTTCGAACATCGCACAGCGCCTGCGGGCGATTTACGGCGACTCGGCGCGCGTGCAGCTGACCCAGAACTCGCCGAGCGGCTGCATCGCGTTACTACAAATCCCCGTGGTTGCCGACGCCGAGTCGACGGCAACCACGAACTGACTATTTCGCCCTCCTACCAGACGAATCGCCATGGAAAGGTTAAGAGCCCTGTATGCCGACGACGAACCGCTGATGCGCGAGCGGATGCGCGAGTTGCTGGAGGCCCATAGCGATAGGGTCCAGATCGTCGCAGAGGCAGTGAACGGTGAGGATGCGCTCGCGCAGTTTGAGGCAACGTCGCCGGATGTCTGCTTCCTCGACATCCGCATGCCTGTGAAGACGGGGCTTGAAGTGGCGGCGGAGATTGGCGACCGTTCGCGGATCGTGTTTTGCACGGCCTACGATCAGTTCGCGGTCGAGGCCTTCGAGCGCGGGGCCGTCGACTATTTGCTGAAGCCCATCGAGGAAGAACGCCTGAACGTCACCATCGCGCGGCTCCTCGCGAACATTGATTCGCCCCCCGATGATTTGACGCCGGTGGTGCACCTGCTGAACAGTCAGACACCGAAAACGTCCGAACGGCTGAAATGGATCAAGGCGCTGGTTGGCCAGGATGTGAAGATGTTCCCCGTGGACGACGTGATCTTCTTCCAGTCAGATACCAAATACACGCGGGTCGTGACTGAGAACGACGACGTGCTGATCCGGATGTCGTTGCGAGAACTGATGGATGGGCTGGATCCGGAAGTGTTCTGGCAGGTTCACCGTAGCGCCATCGTCAACGTCCGGCGCATCAATCGCATCACGCGCGATGGCGTGGAAAAGCATTCGGTCGTTTTGCGCGGGAGCAACGAACGAATTGCGGTGAGCCGACATTTCTTCCACCTGTTCAAGCAGATGTAGCACTGGCGGCGTTGTGCCTGGTCGTCACTCATCGACACGGATCGTCGTTCGTCGCAATGAGCTTCGCTTCGTTGTGTTCCGGGTTCACACTGCGATGATGTGTCAACGTTGGACAGGGGCTAGTCGCTCCGCGCGTAATGCGCTGATTTGGCTTGCACGCGCAGTGATCCTGGCGAGTGCCGCGACCTGTGTGCACGCGCAAGGGCAGACAACGCCGGGTCCGGCACCGACCCAGGTACCCCTGCAAGATTTCTTTCGCGCGCCGGACGTGCTGCGACCGGCGCTTTCGCCTGATGGCAACCATTTGGCCTTTCTGGCGCGCGCCAGTGGGCGGTTAGGTCTCGCCGTCATCGACGTCGAGCGGCGCACGTCGCGCATGGTCGCCACGCTCCCCGATGCCGACGTGGTTGAACACTATTGGGTCAACTCCACGCGCCTCGCCTTTGTCAGCGGCAATGCCAGCGATCCTGTCGGACAGATCAACCCGTGGCGCACCGGTGGGCTCTTCGCGGTAGACCGGGATGGCAACAATGCCCGTCGGCTCGCTCTGCCCTACGGTGACGGGTCCGCGGTGGTGATGCGGCCCCGCGTCACCCGGGTGCTGATGCCGCTGAACGACGGCAGCGATGACCTGATCGTCTCGGTCAACGAACGAAGCTACGACGCCATCGACGTCTACCGCCTCAACACGCGCACGGCACGCAAGACGCTTTTGAGCTACGACAACCCCGGCGACGTGCAGAGCTGGGCGCTGGACCGCGCCGGCGTGCCGCGCGGGGCGATCAGTATGAAGGGCACGACTGCGCGTACCTACTACCGAGCCGATGAAAAATCGCCCTGGGTCAAGTGGTCCGACGGTGACTTTCGTGAGCCTGCCAATGGTGCGGTGGCCATCGGCTACGACGGTGCGATCTACGGCCTTGGGCTGCGTGACCGCAAGGTGATCGCGGGTACGCGCGGGACCGCCTCGTTGCTTCGCCTTGACGACAAAGGGCAAACACAAGCGGTGCTCGCGTCGCGAGACGAATACGACATGATCTCGCCGATCTTCGACCCGCTCAGCCGCAAGCTGGCAGGCGTCTGGTGGAATGGCGAACGGCAAACCATTACCTGGCTGGACGACCGCTGGGCAGCGTTGCAGCGCCAATTCGATGCGAAGCTGCCCAACGCAGTGAATCTTTTCACGCCGCCGCAGCAGTCGCGGCGCATGCTGGTTTACTCGTTGTCTGACCGATCGCCTGGTACCGTCTATCTCTACGACTTCCAGAGCGCCAAGCTGGAATTTCTGATTGACGCCCGGCCGTGGATCAAGCCTGCGCAGATGGCGGAATCGCGCATTGTGAAGTTTGCTGCGCGCGACGATCTGCCGCTGACGGCGCTGCTGACGGTACCGCGTGGTGTGCCGGCGAAGCAACTGCCGATGGTGGTGATCGTGCATGGTGGGCCATGGGTGCCAGGCTACACGTGGCGTTGGGACGCCGAGGCGCAGTTCCTGGCCTCGCGCGGCTACGCCGTGTTGCAGCCGAATTTTCGCGGTACCACGGGCATGGGCTACAAACATCTGCTCGCGAGCTTCAAACAATGGGGGCTCGCGATGCAGGACGACGTCACCGACAGCGCCCAGTGGGCTGTCAAGCAAGGCATTGCCGATCCGAAGCGATTGTGCATCTACGGCGCCAGCTACGGCGGCTACGCCGCAATGCAGGCTCTCGTCAGGACTCCGGAGTTGTTTCAGTGCGCGATCAATTACGTTGGCGTGACCGATCTGCAGTTGTTTCACTCGGTCACCTGGTCGGATGCCAGCGACAGCGATTTCATGCGCTATCTGTTTCCGATCATGGTCGGCGACCCGGAGCGCGATGCTGCACAGCTCAAGGCGACATCACCCGCGCAAAACGCCGACCGCATTAACAAGCCGGTGTTGATGGCATACGGCGGTGAGGACCGTCGTGTGCCATTGATCCACGGAGAAAAAATGCGCGACGCGCTGCTGCGGCTCGGTAAGCCAGTGGAATGGATGATCAAGACCGACGAGGGCCATGGCTACGCCAAACTGGAGAATCGAATCGAGTTCTACTCAAGGATGGAGTCGTTTTTGGCGCGGCACTTGCTCCGCTAGGAGTTTGCGACGCAGAAGAACTCGTCATTCGCAGAAGGAATTTTCTGCCGCGCAGGCTCCTAGCCAGCGCAATGGGTGAGTAGCCCTCGCCGGGTCGTTCGCCGGATTCGCATCTCGCCGAACGCTGCCCTATACTGCCAGCCGACCTGATTTCCCTGTCATTTGCCATGTTTACCGTACTCGTCGCCAATCCCAAGGGCGGTGCCGGCAAGACCACTGTCGCCACCAATCTGGCGGCCTATCTGGCCGGCAAGCGTCAGCGCGTGGTGATCCTGGATATGGATCGTCAGCGCTCTGCTGCACGCTGGCTGGGACGTCGCCCGCGCGGGTTCCCCGAGGTGCGCGGTGCGCTTCCCGACACGGACCCGAAGATCATTCGCGACTACGCGCCGCAATGGCTCATCGTGGACGCTCCTGCCGGGCTGCACGGGCACGCGCTCGCCGAGATGGTCAAGGTTGCCGATGCCGTGCTGGTGCCGGTGGCGACATCGTCGTTCGACTTTGAAGCGACGGCTGATTTTGTGAGCGAACTGACGGCGCTGAAGCCGGTGAAAGACGGCAAGCGCGCGCTCGCGATTGTGGGCTCCAAAGTCGACGGCCGCACGATCGCTGCGTCTGACCTGGATGCTTTCCTTGCACCCTTGTCGCTCGACGTGCTCACGCACATTCGCGACTCGCAGCTCTATGTGCATGCGGCACGCGACGGCCTCTCCATCTTCGACCAGCCGCGCTCGCGCGCCGAGGATGCATGGGGGGACTGGCCGCCCATCCTGCACTGGTTGCAGACGGCCGTAGCGGCGAAATCGCATCGCCCCTGACTACTGCATTATGCTGATGGCATGTGTTCGGCGGTAGCCCAAGCCGCGTCGGCTGGTGCTTTCAGCGTGGCGCGCGCTACACTTCCGCGCATGTACACCATTCTTGTGGCCAATCCAAAAGGCGGCGCGGGCAAATCGACGCTCGCGACCAACATCGCCGGCATGCTGGCGCAGTCCAAGCAGCGTGTGGTGATCATGGATCTCGACAAGCAGCAGTCAGCGACCAACTGGCTGGCGCGGCGCCCAGCGTCACTGCCCAAGATCATGTCGTGGACTGAAGAGACCGACATGGAAGAGCTGCGCGCCTTTGCGCCGCAGTGGATGGTGATCGACACGCACGCTCGCCTGCGTCGCGCGGATCGTACCTACCTGTTGTCTCGCGCAAATTTTGTATTGGTGCCAGTGAATCCGTCGGTGTTCGACATTGAAGCTACCGCGAAATTTCTCATCAAACTGCATCAAGACACCAACGTCCAGTCTGGCAAGGTAGCGATCGGCCTGGTTGGCAGCCGGACTGACAGCCGAACGCGCATGGCGCAAGAGTTGAACAGTTTCTTTCAACGCAGCGGCTTGCCCGTCGTGATGTTTGTGCCCGACAGCGTTGTGTATCCACAATGCGCGCGCGACGGTGTGTCGATTTATGATTTGCCGAAGGCACGCACTGAGAACCAGCTTGAAGCGTGGCAGCCACTGGTAGACTGGCTGCGTGTGCAGATGGCGAAGCTGCGCGCCGCCAATGCACCGGCGCAACCGATGCCCGAGCGCGGCGTCGTCGAAATCGCCTGACCGTCCCGTCGTCGCATCGCTGCCAAGCCCGACGCGACGCTTCGTTGGCCTCGTGCAGTGCGCGCTACTTGACCAGCCCCATCTGGCGCGCCAGCGGCATCGTTTCGGCGGTGCGTTTTTTCATGAACTCGCCCATCTGTTCGTAGGTGACGTCGATTTGTTCGTAACCACCATCCAGCATTTGCTTGCGGTGCTCAGGTTCGTTGTTGATCCGGAAAAATAGTTCTGACAGCTGCTTGCGCACTGCCTCGGGCGTGGACTTCGGTACCGCGACGCCGCGGTAGGCGCCGTCCACCCAGTCGAAGCCGAGCTCACGGAAAGTCGGTGTATTGGGGAACTGCGGAAGACGGTTCGGCGTGGCCACGGCGAGGACACGCGTCTTTTCCTTGTTCGCCACGGCGAACGTCGGATACGTCATCGCCGCGTCAACGTGCTTGCCGAGCAGCGCCGTCGTCAGGTCGCCCGTTCCCTTGAAAGGGACATAGGTCATCTTCAGCTTGCCCTGCACTTCGAGCCGCTGGAACGCCATGTGATTGGCAGAATTCGTACCGCTGCCGGCAATCGTCAGCTTGCCAGGGCTAGCCTTGGCCGCGGCTGCCAGATCGGCAAACGTGCGATATGGCGAATCCGCAGCGACCACCAACGCGTCGGGCGTGTAGTGAAAGAAGAACACGTTCACGATATCGTCGGTTTTGTACTGCACCTGGCCTTCGAGCGGCTGCAGGATCAAATGCGGCAGGTTGCTGCCGACGACGGTGTAGCCGTCTCCCGGCAGGCTGTTGAGTTGGCCCCAGGCCAGCGCACCACCGGCGCCCGCTTTGTTCTGCACGACGAAGTCCTTGCCCGTGAGCTTGGCGGCTACCTTGCCTTGCAGTCGCGCAGCGATATCGCTCTCGCCGCCCGGCACGAACGGGATGATGTAGTTGATGGCACGTTCAGGGAACGCACCCTGCGCCAGTGCCGATGCCGGCGCAACGAACAGCGCGCCAACGGCCACGCTTTGCAACAGTTTCTTCATGATCAACCTCCTGACCCGCTCAATATCGGACGCGGCAGTGTACGGTGCCGCGCTGGCGCGACGAGCGCTGCCGTATCAAAGAATTTCTGCAGCGTAATCCGCCAGCCGTGAACGTTCGCCGCGTTGCAGCGTGACGTGTCCGGCGTGTGGCCAGCCTTTAAACCGGTCGACGACGTAGGTCAGGCCGGACGAACCTTCGGTGAGGTAGGGCGTATCGATCTGCGCGATGTTGCCGAGGCAGACCACCTTGGTGCCCGGGCCGGCGCGCGTGACCAGGGTCTTCATTTGCTTCGGCGTCAGGTTTTGTGCTTCGTCGATGATGAGGAGTTTGTTCAGAAAGGTACGACCGCGCATGAAGTTGAGGCTCTTCACCTTGACGCGTGACCGGATCAACTCGTTGCTGGCGGCGCGGCCCCAGTCGCCACCCTCGTGGTTGTCGGCGCCCATCAGCACGTCGAGGTTGTCCTCCAGCGCCCCCATCCATGGTGTCATCTTTTCTTCCTCTGTGCCCGGCAAAAAGCCGATGTCCTCCCCGACCGGCACGGTGACGCGGGTCATGATGATCTCGTTGTAGATTTTCTGGTCCAGCGTGAGCTGCAGGCCCGCCGCAAGCGTGAGCAATGTCTTGCCGGTACCGGCCTGGCCGAGCAGGGTAACAAAGTCCACGTCCGGGTTCATCAGCAGGTTCATGGCAAAGTTCTGCTCGCGATTGCGCGCGGTGATGCCCCAGACAGCGTTCTTGTGGTGGCCGAAGTCGCGCAGTGTCTGCAACGTCGCGCTTTTGCCCTCGATCGCGATCACCCGTGCGTAGAACGGCGTGTCGATCTCGGTGTAGACGAATTCATTGACCAGCAGTTTGGGCACGATCGGGCCGGTGATCTTGTAGAAGGTGGCGCCGCCCTGTTGCCAGCTCTCGACGCCCTTGCCGTGCTTCTCCCAGAAATCGGCGGGCAACTCGGTCATGCCGGTGTAGAGAAGGTCGCTGTCTTCCAGCACCTTGTCGTTGAAGTAATCCTCTGCGTCAACGTTCAGCGCACGGGCTTTGATGCGCATGTTGATGTCCTTCGACACCAGCACGACGTGGCGCTTCGGCAGCTTCTTCTGCAGGTGCAGGCAGACCGCGATGATCTCGTTGTCGGCCTTGCCCGGTGCGAACGACGACGGAAGTTGCACGCTGATTGGTTCGGTCTGCAGGAACAGGCGGCCGGTGGCGCTGCCCTGGGAGGCTTTGTTCAGCGGAATGCCTTCGGCGATGCCATTCTCAAAGCCGCCGACCAGCCCGTCGAGGAACCGCGACGCCTGACGCGCGTTGCGATTGACTTCCAGCGTGCCCTTCTTGTGATTGTCGAGTTCCTCCAGCGTGCAGATGGGCAGAAAGATGTCGTGTTCTTCAAACCGGTACAACGAGGTCGGGTCGTGCATCAGCACGTTGGTGTCCAACACGAACAGTTTGGTGGGCGTGGCGCGCGTCTTGGGCGAGCGCGACGAAATGGACACGACACGCGATTTGGATTGCGTCATGAAGTTCCTTGCGGGGAGAAAGACAGAAACAACGGGAAGGGGGCGGGCGCAGGGCAGCTCGACACAGTTAACGCAGCAGCCGAGCATGCCGGAGAAGGCATGGCGCCGGAGACGGAGGCAGCACGGGGCTGCGGAGAGCGGAGGTAAGCAATTGCATTCGGCAGACGGCCTGCGGTAAATGTAGCGATGTTTGGCAGCGCGGCAAGGATTCCGCCGGGCACGCTCTGGTATGAGCGGGCTACGCGTTGGGTTTTCGCGACAACAAATCTCAACAGCTTTCACGGCAAAGCGACGGCGATTCGGTGCTTGAACGCATGAAATGCATGAAGTCGACTTGTGAGGTCAAATGTTCCGAAACCCCCAAGATACAGTCTATTCCGTCTGGAAATCGCGCCAAGCTGTTACCGGCGCTGAATCGGTGCCAATGGCACCGTCGGACCGCTGGTGCGTCCTCAGCACGTCGCTATTCCGTGGCGGATGACTTCGCCAGCTTTGTCAACGCCCAGCCAGGCTACCTGCTGGGTGGCCAGGAACGCCGCCGCGGCGTCACCCTTGAGCATGGCGATGGTGCTCATCGCGCCCGCTGCGACGGCGAGCGGTGCAACCACGCTGACTGCTTGCCATCCATCGATCGGCCAGCCAGTCTGCGGATTGAGGATATGGCAGTAACGCTTGCCGTCGAGATCAAAATAGCGCTCATAGTCGCCACTGGTGGTGAGCGCACCGCGCGCCAGTCGAATGCTGGCGATCGTGCTCGCCGGATCGCGCGGGTGCTGGATGCCGATGCTCCACGGCTCATCATCGGATTGGGGGCCAAGCGCGCGCAAGTCGCCGCCCAGGTTCACCAGGCCGCGTGTTGCGCCTGCCTGACTGAGCAGTGCCGCCGCGCGGTCGGCTGCGTATTCCTTGCCAAAGCCACCCAAGTCAAGCTCCATGCCGGCGCGTGGCAAGGTCACGCGGGTCGTGCCCTTCACCGTTTCCCGGCGCACTTCGCGCCATCCCACGAGCGGCAGCAGGGCCGCGATGCGATCTGGACTGGGCAACTGGGGCTCGCGGAAATTCCACGCCCGGCGCAGTACGCCGGACGTGATATCGAAGAGGCCGTCGCTCAGGTGAAAAAGCTGATCCGCGAACGCGAGCAACTGTGCCGTTTCCGCGTCGAGCTCGCATCCGGTAGCCACGCCCGCCGATGCGTTGATTCGCGACACGACGCTGTCCGCAAGGTAGCGCGAATACTTGAGTTCAATGCGCCGCACCTCGTTGATGGCTTGCGCGGCCCATGTTGCTGCCACATCGCGGGAGACGCCAGCCAGGCGCACTTCGCAAGCGCTCGCCATCGCACCGAAGTGGAAGCGGTGATCGTCCGACCGCTCGCCGGTTTCATAGAACGGGGCCGCCGTTGCCCCGTCGGTCGTCTGGTTCGCCATGGGTCAACTGGACGTTATTGCGCCGCAACGCAAAACTTCACGCCCTCACCGTCCCAGCCGAGCGCGACGAACTGGTCATAGAGCACACGGCTGGTCGTGAAGCGGTGATTGGGGTCGTCGGGGAATTTTGCCGCGGCACGAAACAGACGGTACACCGGCAACTGCCCGCTGGCGCAACTCCCGCCCACCCCCTCAATGACCGGCGCGTACGCCCACGCGTCACTGCCTTCGTTAAACGGCAATCGGGGTTGTTGCGCGTTACCCGGGTTCAGTGTGGTGAGCGCCAGCTTTTCGCTCTCAACCAGCGTATAGAAGTGACTGCCGCGCGAATTGTTGCGCGCGACCTGATCGAAGTAGTAGCGCGAAATTCCCTTCCGTCCGCTGCCGGCGTCTCCGCTATCAGGCAACACCGGGAATGACTCTCCGGTCCGCGACCAGCCGTTGAGCGAATCGAGCAGTGCCTTTTCCCCCTCGCGCGAGGTCATGAAGTAGTAGTCGAGCGGCGCGTAGCGGAATTCGGTCATGGTGGCATTCCCGGCGCCTACCGCAACGCCGGTGCCGCTCACCGGGAGGCTGGTCGAACCGCCAATGCCCGTGTGTTGTATGACCAGTTGCACTTGTTCGCCGCCCGGCGCTGCCGGCGTGTAAACGATGCCGAGGAGGCACGTTGACGCAGCAGCCAGTACGAAACCCGATACACACGTCGTCCCCGCCACCGAAATCACGAACGACGACGCTGAGGGGTTGAGCGCAACGGAGGCGAGTGTGAGTGGCAGGTTTCCGGTGTTGCTGACCTCGACGGTCTGCATCATGGCGTTTCGTCCCACGGTGGTTGGTGGGAACGTCAGCCCGTCGGACGGCGAGAAGGACACGAAGGCCGCGGCGCTATCCCCAGTCAACGCGACCAGCAAGGGATTGGCGAGCGATACGTCGTTGTGAGCGATGGAAAGCGTTGCCGAGCGCGCCCCGAGGGTGCCGGGCGCAAAGCCCGCGGTCACCGTACATGAGCTGCCAACGGCGACCGTCGCGCAGTTTGTCGTGACCGGGAATTCGCTGCTCGACGACGAAACGGTGCCGATCGAAAGCGCGGCGGTGCCGGTGTTGCTGATCGAGAGCGTTTGCGCTGGCGCAGTATTGCCTGGCGCTGTGGCCGAAAAGTTCAGCGCGCTGGGCGAGAGTTGCAGGGTCGGCGCTCCGGTTGCCGACGCCGGATCGGCGATGTACGCCGCAAGATCAAGAATCTGAGCGCCGTTGATGTGACCTCGCAGACCTGCCATCTGCACGACCGTGTTCAGCGCAAACGCGATACCGTCGGGTGTATCGCCGTTCTGGATTTTGTTTTGCCGTGCCAGTGGATTGGGGCCATGGCAGGCGCCGGCGCTACAGCTGAGCTCACCGGGTGCGAGCGATGTGTTGTAGAGCTGTTTTCCGTGGTTCGCATCCTGAGCGCCTGACACCGCGCTGAACAGCAGCCACGCAGCGGCGACGGCCCGCGCGCGAACCGTCGGCAATCGGCACCATACACCGGTTTGCAAAACGTGCGACAACCTCATGATGATTGCGATGATACGTCGGCTAGACACTTCCGAGGCCTGCCGCGTCGTCACGGGCGATCACGAACCAACGCCATCGATGCGGCCAGGGCGTTCGCCCGTTGCGCGCTACGCCAGGTTCATGAACCCCATGTTCCAGCCGTTCGGGTGCGACGTGCCCAACGTTGGGAACAGCGCGTTCACTTCGCTTGGGGTTGCCATCGGATTGGTGGCCGACGGCGAGGTGTAGAACCAGTTGGCGATCGTGGCCACCACGGCATCGCTCGCTGTCGTGGGCAGCAGTTCGCCGCGGTTAAGGGAGTGATTCAGCTGATTCTGAATGCGCGTGGTGCCACTGTAGGGTGATAGCCCGATTCGTGGCACCGCGCCGGCGGTGTTGTCCACCTGAAGATAGATCGGTGCCGTGACCGGTGCCGAGGTGACGTTGTGGTTCTGCCCGTAGATCTTGCCGCCGTTCACCGCGCCACCCAGAACGAAGTGATGACTACCCCAGCCATGGTCTGACCCGTGGCCGTTGGAGTCGAGCGTGCGACCGAAATCGGTCATCGTAAATAGCGTGACCCGGTTCTGTGCCGTTTCGCCTGGAACAGCGGGATTGCGCACCGTGATGTTGCCCATCGCGGTCCAAAAGGCGTTGATCGCTTTGCTGAGTTGCGAGTTGTTATTTGGATTGTTGGTCCAGAACTCCACGCCGTGCGTATCGAAGCCGCCGATGCTGACGAAAAAAATCTGGCGTTTGATGGGGCTGGCATTGGTGGCGCCGAGCTGAACGCTGGCACGGATCATGGCGGCCACCATGCGCAGCTGTGCGCCGAGCGAACCTCCGCTGAGACTGAGGCCGTTCGCCGCGGCAGTCTGAAAAGGCGCAACGATTTCTTCGGAAGGCGGGCTATTGATGAACGCCTGCGAGACTGCGATCTGTGTGTCAATCGACTTGCGCATCGTCTGCCGCCACTGGTCGTTGTACACCGAGGTACCTTCGCTCACGCTGTTCATTCGTGCGAGGAACGCGGCGTTCATCGAACTCACCCAGGAATAACCGTTGCTGACTGCGATGGGTCCCCCGGAAACGCAATACACCGATGTCGGGTTGCCGTTAATCCAGGTGCTCCGCGTGTCACAGGTCGTGCCGGGGGCGACGGTGCCCGTTGATGTGGTGACCGGATTGAGTCGGCCGATGCTGCCGGTGCCGACCTGATACGGGATCGCCTCGACGGGCGCCGTGGTGGGCGTGAGCATGAAGATGTTCGTACCATCGACGGAGACCTGCGTGGAGATTTTGGCGCCTGCATTCATCGCCGCGACGAACGGATGTGAGGCCAGGCGGCCGGCAATCCCGATGGAGGGATTGGCGATGTTCGCCGTGCCACTCATCCAGCCCTTTTGCTGGTCGTCGTGCGAGTACAGATTCACCGGACGTGCACCCGCCCCGGTGTACCACTGCTGTCGCGTCAGCGGTGCCACCAGCGGACCGACGTTGGCGATGACCGCAAGTTTGCCGCTGCCGGTGTAAATGGAGGCCAGTTCACTGTAGCTCGGGTGCAGCGCGAACTTGCGACCATAGGTATTGGTTGTCCAACCGCCCGCCGTCGCATTCGCGGTGCCCGTGAGGCTGTTGACCGTGGTTTCGGGCAAGGCCGTCGCGGTGAGTTGTGCACGGGTGTAGGCGAGGTTGCCGGTGGCAGCAGTCTGCGTCGCCGGGTCGCCGCCCGGATTGGCGGTGGTGAAGTTGGAGCGGTCGTGCGCGTAGCGGTCAAATTCAACGGTCGTGGCGCCGAGGGCCGTGCCTGCCGCATTGCCGTCCTGATAGGGGATGAGCACGTTATGCGTGTCCTGCCCACCGTAGAGGAAGACACAGACGATCGCTTTGTAATCCGAGTCCACCTCGTTGCTGCCAATTGGCGCTGCGGCGAGGGCAACGTTGGTCAGCATGTCCAGCGTCGGAAGGCCACCGGCGATGGCGGCGGCGGTGGCGGACTTGAGGAATTGACGGCGCTGGGCAAAGTCGTTCGGGGTCATGGCAAGCTCTCCGTCGTGAATCAGCGTTGAATTTGGAATTCCGGCGTGTGGACGGCGAGCCAAAGGGCGCCTTTGACGCGGTTGCGCTTCCTCGTTTGCCAGTTCGTGTATGGGTATGGGTCGTTAGAAGGGCTTCCCACGCATTCTGGTCGGCTCGTTGGCGTCTGGCATGGCGCGAATCCACC
Organism: Burkholderiales bacterium; assembly: GCA_016790165.1. Lineage (GTDB taxonomy): Bacteria > Pseudomonadota > Gammaproteobacteria > Burkholderiales > Casimicrobiaceae > Casimicrobium. The sequence goes on along the minus strand of JAEUPL010000021.1, from coordinate 156,386 downwards.
GTCAAGCGCTGCCACCAGCGCTGCCTTGTTGGTGGACGAGAGCGACCCGCCGAGGAGGACGAGATTGATGTAGTCGAACAAGGCGTTGGTATCGGCCTGAATGGCGTACAAGTCCGAAAGGTCGGAGAAGATGCATTCCGGGACGTTGGTGCTGGCGGATCCGGTGTCGCAAGTGCCCGAGAAATTGCCCAGGCCATTCTGCTTGTACAGGTTGTTGTTGTGGCTGCTGGAAATGACGCTGCCCAGGAAATTTTGTGTCGATGCGATCGCGGTCGTCGTGGTGATCTGGAACTCCGGCGCGGTGGCGCCCGCCGCCGCGACAGCACCCGGAGGTACGAAGTCGGGCAGGTAAAAATTGAATACCGTGGGCGACTGCAGCGGCCCCTGACTGATGCCGTATTCGACGTCGTTGATGTAGTGGAGCGGGTAGCGGCCCGACGCCGTGGTACCACCGAAGGCGCGAAGCATGGACGCGAGACGGATGACCGGTTCGCGCAATTTGCCGAATTTCTGATAGTCGCCCGCCGTGAGTGTGGTCGCGGGCGTGACCGCTTCGTCATCCATGAGGATGGCACGAATCACCGCCTGCATGTCGCCGCGGACGCCGCTGCCGTTGTTGTTGAACACGGCGGCAACACGTGCGACATAGGCGGGCGACGGTGTGGACGTCACAAAGAATTTGATGAGTGCCTTGCTGATGAACGGGCCCACGTTCGGGTGACAGAAGATGTTGTCGATGGCGGTGTTCAGCGTGGCATAGGCTTGCGTCGCGTTGACTCGCGTTCCAGTGGTCACGCCGGAGCCCGTGGTGTTGATGGCGGCGATCTCACCCACCGCACCGCCGGCAAAGTTGACCGACGATGCCGTTGCGACGGCTGACACGCAGGCGGAGACGGGGCTTGCGTAGCTGTAGCTCAGCAACTGCTTCGACAGCGCGCTGTGTTTGCCTGCATAAGCCACCATCGGACGTCGCCACCCGGCGAGCACCGGGCCGAAGGTTTCACCGCCGGCGTTGGCGGGCGGGTTGTCGCCAGGCGACCAATACCACGATGGGTGCAGGGCTGAGTAGCCATCGCGGCAGTTGCTGCGGGCGATGGCATAGGTAGGCTCGCCGGGATCGTTGGTGCGGCAATACGGGTCGTCGAAGGTAAAGCCGGTGAATACTTTGGCGAATCCTTTGACGGTGTTTTCGTCGTAGCTTGCGGTGAGCGGTGTCGCGGGCGTGCCGTCGAGGTTGAGATTCACCAAGCCGACCGCGAACAACTGCAGGATTTCGCGGGCGAAGTTTTCGTTCGGATTCGCGCTACCGCCGTCATTGCGGAGATGGCTCAAGTATTCGCCCATCGCCGGTGAAAGTGCGACCTTGTACAAAATATCGCGAAAATTGCCAAAGCTATTGTCGGCCAACAGATCAAGATACGCGGCCAACTCAAACGGATCACTCGACCCACCACTTTCAGAGACCACGAGAATTTGGGACAGCGCGTAGGCCAGCCGCTGTCGGAGCTGATCTGGACCCTTGAGCGCTTGCTTCCAGAATGCCTCGCGGCTCATCTCGGCATAGAACGTCTGACTCAGGGCGTCGTACTCCACCTTTCTCGCCAGGAGGTAGTCAAAATGCCTTCCGAGGCGCGGTGTGGCGAACTGTTGTGTTAGCCACGTCGAGCGGCGCTTCTTGTGATCGTCCGTACCGGCAACGGCAGCATCCGGGGCAAGCGCGAGAAACGCATTGATATCGGAACGCGACGGCCCGAACGTCGACTGAATCAGAAAACGTGACGCCGCGATTTGGTCATTGGCTGGTGCGGCAAAAGTCAGGGTGCAGCCATTGGCGATGTAGGCCTTGATGGCCTCGCTGCTGGTACGCGTGGCGTAGTTGACAGGCGTGACGCCTGTGGTCTGAAGGTTCGGGGAGAAGCCGAACAGGGCGCGGTTGATGACAGTGACGTCTTGCAGATCAAGGAAGCCGTCGCCGTTGACGTCGAGCGCGGCGATATTCGCAGCGATCAGATTGTCGGTGGCTGGCGTCGCAGCACCTGTGCCGGCCACCAAGGTTGCGCCACGTAACCCTTGCGCATAGCGCGTAATGAGGACGCCGTCGCGAAGGGCGTCGAAGCTTGCCGCATCGGTCGGAGTGCCAGTCCCGGACACATTAAAGGGGCAGCTCGCGTACGAAGCCATCGCGGCTGTGAGCGTCAGGCCCGCTAAAAGGGATCGCATCGGCGGCCTCCTCAGAAAAATCCAACCCCAGATGCTATGACATTGGCATTGTCGATTCAACCTACTTTGTCCGTTGAATGTGACCGCACAGCGACTACCTCGGCGTCAATTGTGCATTGGTCAAGATGAATTGACAGCGCATGGCCCGGCAGCACGTCTGCGACGCACGAGACGGGCTCGCCGGTAGCGGTTTGCACGATCGCGTAGCCGCGGGCCAGCACGCGGTCTGGATTCAGTAGAGCGAGCGCGTGCTCCATTTGGCTCACGCGACGACGAGCCATACTGAGACGGTCGGCAAGGGCAGTGCGCAGCGCCAGCGCCTGCGGCGCCAGTCGGTTGCGGGATATCGCGAGAGTAGCGTCGCTCAACAACAGTCGTCGCGCGACGTTGTCCAGGCGCCGCTGTCGCACGGGCCATCCAATCATGAGTGCCCGCGGAAGAAGGCTCGAGAGTCGCAGCAATCGTTCTCGCCACGGCTGCAGCGACGCTGCGCTGCTCCGGCACTGCATGGCGGCGCGATCCACGCGCTCCTGCAGTCGGTCGAGCCGGCCGCGCACCGCCCATTGCATGCGCGTTCCGAGTTGTTCGACCGCACCGATCAGCGCCCTGCGCTCCGGTACGACCAACGCAGCTGCCGCACTTGGCGTAGGTGCCCGCACGTCGGCGACCAGATCACAGAGGCTAAAGTCAGTCTCGTGGCCGACCGCGCTGACCACCGGTAGTGCCGACGCTGCGATAGCGCGCGCCAGCGTTTCGTCGTTGAATGCCCAGAGGTCCTCCGCGCTGCCACCTCCTCGGGCAATGACCAGCAGATCGCACTCGCGTCGGGCATTGGCGGTTGCCAGTGCGCGGATGAGTTGACCGGGGGCGTCAACGCCCTGCACCAACGACGGATAAATCACCACACGTAGTCGCGGCCAGCGGTCGCGCAGGACGCGCAGCAGATCGGCGAGTGCGGCCGCGTGCAACGACGTGACAAGCCCTACCGTCATCGGCAGCGGCGGCAGAGTTCGCTTGCGTGACGCGTCGAACAATCCTTCTGCCTGTAGTTTCGCCTTCACGCGCAGGAATTGTTCGTACAGTCGTCCGATGCCCGCGAGTCGCGCCTGCTCCACCATAAATTGCAGACTGCCCCGTGGCTCGTAAATCGCCGCCCGTAGGCGCAAATCGACGTGAACACCATCGCGTAGCTCAACGCCGACCAGCGCGGCGCGATGGCGGTAGAGCACGCAGGCGATCTGCGCGTCGCTGCCCTGGTCGTCCTTCAGGTCGAAATAGCAGTGCCCGGACGCGGCCCGCTTGAAACCAGATATCTCACCGGCGACCCAGAGCAGCGGCAGCGCACGATCCAGTGCAGCGCGCGCGCGTTGCAGCAGGTCTCCCACCGAGATCGCGGTGGCACTCGTGAAGGCGGAGGAGGGCGAGGATGCCTCAAACATCGGCACGGCCGTGCTGATCGTGCGTTGCGGTGGCGCGCTCGCCGAGCTGCGCGATCGGCTCGGAAAGTTCTTGTGGCCGTCTCATCGATGACACCGCCACACGCTAGAAATATCGGTGTAACTCATTGATCGAGTTTATGTTTTTTCGGCGCAGACAGCGAGCAGAGGCAGGAACAACGATTCCATGCGGGTTTGACGTGAAATCGTCGAGTTATTCCGATAGTTATCCACAGTCCCTGTGGGCAACTTTGAGCCTGAATCCATTTGCTGAATCGAAATTCGATACAAACCGCATCGCTAGAATGTTGCAGCCGCACATGAACTGCCTCCCAACTTTCGCTGCACCTGAATGACTGCTTCGTCGAGTCCCAAAATCGCGTCCGACTCCGCCGGCGACAGATCGTCGCCCAGTGTTTCCAACTTCATTCGACAGGTCATCGATGCCGACAATGCAAGCGGCAAGCACGGCGGCAAGGTCATCACGCGCTTTCCGCCGGAGCCGAATGGTTATTTGCACATCGGTCACGCCAAGTCGATCTGCCTGAATTTCGGTCTGGCGAAGGACTACGGCGGTGTCTGCCACCTGCGTTTCGACGACACCAATCCAGTCAAGGAAGACATCGAGTACGAAGACTCGATCAAGGAGATGGTCGAGTGGCTGGGCTTCTCGTTCAACGACAAGCTCTTCTACGCCAGTGACTATTTCGACACGCTGTACGCGTTTGCGCAGCATTTCATCGAGCGTGGCCTCGCTTATGTCGACAGTCAGTCTGCCGACGAAATGCGCGTCAATCGCGGCACGCTGACTGAGCCCGGCAGGAATTCGCCGTTTCGCGACCGCAGCGTGGCGGAGAACCTTCGTCTCTTTGACGAGATGAAGCGTGGCTTGCACGCGGATGGCGCGCACATCCTGCGCCTAAAAATCGACATGGCATCGCCGAACATCAATCTGCGCGATCCGGCGATCTATCGCATCCGCCATACCGAGCATCACCGTACGGGTGCCAAGTGGTGTGTGTACCCGATGTACGACTACACGCATTGCATCAGCGATGCACTCGAGCGCATCACGCACTCACTGTGCACGCTTGAGTTTGAAGCGCACCGTCCGCTTTACGACTGGGTGCTCGAGCGCCTCGTGGAGTCGGGCAAGCTGCCCGCGCCGAATCCGCAACAAATTGAGTTTGCCAGGCTCAACCTGAGCTACACCGTGATGAGCAAGCGCAAGCTGCTTGAGTTGGTGGAGAAGGGCTACGTTGACGGCTGGGACGATCCGCGCTTCTGGACGCTCGCGGGCCTGCGCCGCCGCGGCTTCACGCCTGCGTCGATTCGTCTGTTCGCCGAACGTGCAGGCGTATCAAAGGCGCACCAGTGGATCGATATGGGCGACCTTGAACGCGCGTTGCGCGACGATCTCGATGCCGTCGCCTCCCGCGCGATGGCGGTGCTTGACCCCATCCGCGTGGTCATTGAAAACTATCCGGAAGGCCAGTTCGAACCGTGCTCGGCGCCGGTGCACCCGCATGATGAGTCACGTGGCAAGCGTGATTTCAAGTTCGCCCGCGAGGTGTTCATCGAGCGTGAAGACTTCATGGAGAACCCCGTGAAGGGCTTCTTCCGATTGGTGCCCGGCGGCGAAGTCAGGCTGCGTCACGCTTTCATCATCAAGTGCGAGCGTATCGAGAAGGACGCGGCAGGCAACGTGATAGCGATCTATGCCACGTACGACCCGGCGACCAAGAGCGGCACCGGGGGGCGCAATGTCAAGGGCGCGATTCATTGGGTCAGTAAGCTCGACGGCATCCAGGCGGAGGTGCGGCTCTACGACAGGCTGTTCAACGTCGAGAACCCGGACGCGGGCGAGGGCGACTACAAAGACTATCTGAACCCGAATTCCCTCAAGATCGTGAACGCGTGGCTGGAACCCTCGCTGGCCAACGCGAAGGTGGATGAGAGCTGGCAGTTCGAACGCAATGGTTACTTCACGGCCGACCGCAAGCTCTCGCGGCCGGGCGCGCTGGTATTCAATCGTGCCACGACACTGAAAGACGGCTGGAAGCCGACCTGACCGCACGCACGGGTGATCGCGGACAAGCAATAGTCGCCTGCCGAGTGTGTGGCATCGAAAAGCGCGCTCGGGCGTTACACTGCAACTTACAGATTAATCGGAGCATCTCCGGCATGTGGGACATCATCAAGGCGGCCGGCTGGCCAATCTGGCCGCTTATCTTTGTGTCGATTGCAGCGTTGGCACTGATCATCGAGCGCGCGTGGACGTTGCGGCGCGCCCAGATTCTTCCCGCTGGTCTGGTTGATAAGGTGATTGGTGAGTACCGCAAGCAGGGCCTGACCCAGGAGCTCGTTGATTTGACCGCCGGTCAGGGGCCGATGGGGCAGGTGCTCGCAGCGGGGCTCGCCAATATCAAGTCACCGCGCCCCGTGGTGAAAGAAGCGATTGAAGAGACTGGCGTCGTCGTCGCCCACGGACTCGAAAAGTACTTGAACGCGATTGGTACTATTGCGGCGGCTGCACCGCTGATGGGGCTGCTGGGCACCATCATCGGCATGATCGAGATTTTCGGCAGCACGGGTACCGCGGGCGTGGATCCGACACGTCTGGCGAACGGTATTTCGGTGGCCCTCTACAACACCGCCATGGGTATCATTGTGGCTGTGCCCGCGCTGATGTTCTACCGCTATTTCCGCGGTAAGGTCGACTCGCTGCTTATTGAAATGGAGCAGCAGGCGACGCGAATGGTCGATATCCTTCACGGGGATCGCAGCAAGTGAACTTTCGCCGTGGCCGCTTTCGTGAAGAGCCGGAGATCAACTTCATTCCGTTGATCGACGTCTTGCTCGTCGTGCTGATCTTCCTGATGGCGTCGACGACGTATAGCAAATTTACTGAACTCAAGATTTCGCTTCCCGAGGCCGATGCGGAGAAGCAGGTGCAGCGGCCGAAGGAAATCCAAGTCGCGATTGATGCGGCCGGCAGGTTCGAGATCAATAAGCGCGCGTTCACGTTCACTGGTGTCGCCGCCTTTGCCCAAATGCTCAAGGATGCCGCAGGGAGCACCACAGACCCGGTGATCATCATTCACGCCGATGCTGCAGCGAAGCATCAGGACGTCGTGCACGTGATGGAAGCGGCGCGACTGGCGCAGTTTGCAAACATCACGTTTGCCACGCAGTCTGCGGGCAAATAAGGCAAGCAACGCCATGCGCCGGGATGGCGAAACGGCCTTCGTGGCAGTGGGGTTGGCCCCTGCAATGACTGGCAGGGCGGCTGGGCCGCATCCTCATGCGCAAGTGGCTTGAAAACGCTTGGTGGTCGCGGCGGCCCAGCGCCCTGGCCACGTTGCTGTTGCCGCTGTCTGCCCTGATGGGGCTACTTGGGCGTGCGCGGCGCTGGTTGTATCGCGTCCGACTGCTTCGATCAGTGCACCCAGGCGTTCCCGTCGTCGTGGTGGGCAACATCGTGGTGGGAGGGGCCGGCAAAACCCCTGTGGTTCAGGCGGTGATACGCTGCCTGAGGCAAGCGGGCTACCGGCCTGGGGTTGTGAGCCGGGGCTACCCAGTCAGTCCGCGTCGGCCGCTGCGTGTCACATCGCGTTCGACGGTGAACGAAGTGGGCGACGAGCCCTTGCTGCACTACACGCTGGGCGTCCCGGTCGTGGTCTGCTCGGATCGCGTGGCGGCGGTGGATGCGTTGCTCGAAGCGGAGCCAGCCACGGACGTTGTGGTGGCCGACGATGCTCTTCAGCACTACCGTCTCGCACGTGACATAGAAATTGAAGTCGTCAGCGCCGAACGTCGCTACGGCAATGAACGGTTATTGCCCGCCGGCCCGCTTCGCGAGCCACTCGCTCGTGCCGAGAACTGCGTTTTGCGGTTGATGTCGTCGTGGGTGTCCCCTGCGCAGGGCTACAAGGAAGGCCCGCACCACGTGGTCAAGCGACGATTGGGTGAAGCCTATGCGCTGGTCGAACCGGCACGCAGGACGCCTCTCGCTACCTTTCGAGGGGCGCGACCTGCCATTGTCGCTGGCATCGCGCACCCCCGGCAGTTCGCCATGGCACTGGGACGCGTCGGCGTAGACGGGGAGTTGTATGAGTTTCCTGATCACCATGCATTTCGCAAGCGTGACTTCGACCGTCTTGGTGAGCGCACCGTACTGATGACGGAGAAAGATGCCACGAAATGCCGCTCCTTCGCCGACCACCGGATGTGGGCGGTGCCACTGACGGTTCACTTTGCCGTCGAGACCAAGCGTAAACTTCTACGCGCGATACGCATGGCGAATGAGCGCCTCGGTCGCGTTGATCACACTGGCCACAATGAATCCGAAACTGCTTGAAATATTGGTTTGCCCTGTTACCAAAGGCGCCTTGCACTATGAGCGCGAGCGCGGTGAACTGTGGTCACTCTCGGCGAAACTCGCCTATCCGGTTCGTGACGGAATTCCGGTGATGCTGGAGGATGAGGCCCGCAAGCTGACGCCGGAAGAGTGCGAGGCTGCACGGTAGATCGCGCGGAGACTCGGATGTCATTTGTCGCTGTCGTACCGGCGCGCTACGCGTCCACCCGCTTTCCTGGCAAACCGCTCATTGATCTTGACGGCAAGGCCATGGTGGTGCGTGTCGCGGAGCAGGCGGCGCTTTCGGGGGCGCGCGAGGTCGTGGTCGCAACCGACGACGATCGCATCCGTGACGTGTGCATCGCCGCAGCGGTGCGCGTGGTGATGACGCGGTCGGATCACGCGACCGGTACCGATCGGTTGAGCGAAGTTGCGACATTGTTGCAGCTGGCTGACGACGACGTCGTGGTCAACGTTCAGGGCGATGAGCCCGAAATCCCGCCAACGGCGATCGACCGCGTTGCGGACGTGCTCCGCGCCGACTCGGAAGCGGCCGTTGCTACGCTTTGCCATGCTATTCACGACGTGGCCGATGCGCGCAATCCCAACGTGGTGAAGTGCGTGATTGGCGAAGATGGTCGCGCGCTCTATTTCAGCCGGGCACCGATCCCGTTCGCACGCGACGCATGGCAGCACGGGGAGGTAGCCGACTTGCCTGCGGGGCTACCCCTGTATCGTCACATCGGCTTGTATGCCTATCGCGCGTCATTCCTGCGCGCTTTTCCGAACCTGTCCGTGCCGACGATTGAGCGCTTTGAATCGCTGGAGCAACTGCGCGCGCTCGCGCATGGCTATCGCATCGCCGTCGCCATCGTGAAAGAGCCACTGCCCCCTGGTATCGATACGCCGCAGGACTACGCTCGCCTGCTTGCCTCGCGCTGATTTCGATTTGCCAGCAATCTCAGTCGCTAAGCGGCGTGACCTTGCGAATGTAATATCGCGTCTCGCCGAAGCAACTGGTGGGCAAACCGACTTTCTCCTCGTAGTGCAACGATACCCGTTTGCCGATCGAGCGGTTGATAGCGGAAGCGACATTGTCGTCCCACACGGTGAAGAAAAACTTCTCGGGCACCGCGCCTGGCAGTACCACCATGTTCAGTTCACCTTCCCATGTCTTGCAGATCCAGCCTTTGCGCGAGAACTTCTGCACGACGCCGGCTCGCTCTCCGTCGGAGTAGCTCCACTTCCACACAACGAGGCCATAAAGGGCTGCCAGCGCGACGACGACGAGCAGGAAAACGACCAGCGGCACGACGAAGCCAGGTACGGCCTTGGATGCGAAGTGCGACAGAGATGAACGTGTTTTTACAGGCATGGTCAGGGCGGCGTAGTGGCGAAGAAAGCGCTTTTGAGACATAATATAGGCCGTTGAAAAATCAACGCTTTATCGAGCGCGGCAGTTTGCTACGCAGTGATGATTGGCGAGCCTCTGGCGCAGTCGTGGCTGGGCTCAATCAGTACAGGCCCAATGGCGTGTGGCGTGGGATGCAATGGGAGTGCCAAGTTTTACACGAACTTGTTGCCTGACTCGTTGCTGCTGGTGCCGATGAAGCGTAATGCAAGGTGACGACGTCTATGCTCGATCCGAATCAGATCGCCAAATTTCGTCAACAAACGGCGACGCCGCGCAAGCGTTCAGTCGCCGGTAGTTGGACCCGGCTCTGCGGCACCTGCAAACAACCGGCCATCATTCGTGGTGGCAAGACCCGGAAAGTCGGCGGTCGCACGGTGTTCACTTGCGCAGGTTGCCTGACCAAGTTGATGGAGAAGGCTGACGCTGCTCCCGCGGAGAAAACGGGCACCGGCGGCGAATAGCTTTTTGACGGGGACGCGGTCAAGCTCGGCATCCTCTACGAATCCGATCCGGCCAGCTTTGCGCTAGAACCTGCCTACACGCGAACGAGCACGGGCCAGCCTTCGGGCGGCCCGAAGAACCAAGCCTGTTCGTCAGAACCAGCCGTCGTTGTGAGCGGCGCGACTGGCCGCTCACGAACACGGGTGCTCAGTCCGCGTAGATCTTGGCCGCCTGAATGATCGGGGCCCACTTGGTGATTTCGGCTTGCAGCAGCGATTTCGCACCCGCTGACGTCTGACGGTCGGCGGGCATGATCTCGGCGCCCAGTTCCTTCATCTTGGACTGGAAGGCCGGGTCTTTGATCGCCGTTTGCAGCGCGCCTTGAAGCTTGTTCACCACGTCTGCCGGCGTGTTCTTGGGCGCGTAAAGAATGTGCCACACACCGACTTCAAAGCCGGGCAGCTCGCTGGCCAAAGGCGGCAGCTCGGGGAATGTTGCCAGTTTGCCCTTGCTGGTGACAGCGAACGCCTTGATCTTGCCACCCTTGATCTGACCGGTCGTGTTGGTTGTTTGGTCGCACATCACGTCGACATTGCCGCCCAGCAGTGCGGTCATCGCCGGGCCGGTGCCCGAGAATGGCACGGTGGTCAGATCGGTCTTCATCGCGTTTTGCAGCAACAGGCCGCACAGGTGCGACGCCGAGCCCACGCCCGCATTGGCAAGATTGATCTTGTCCTTGTTGGCGCGGATATGCGCAATCAGTTCCTTCGCGTTGGTTTGCGTCGTTTGCGGCTTGGCGATCAGCGTCATCGGGACGTCGACCACAGCGCCGATCGGGATAAAGTCATCGAGCGGTTTGAAATCGAGCTTGCGGTAGAGCGCAGGCGCCGTCGACATGCCGATGTGGTGAAACAGCAGGGTGTAGCCGTCGCCCGGAGCGCGGGCGACCTTGCCGGCACCGATGGTGCCGCCGGCGCCGCCCACGTTCTCCACGACCAGCGACCCACCGAGCGGTTTACTCATGGCTTGGGCCAATGTGCGGCCCACGACATCCGTTGGGCCACCTGCAGCAAACGGAACGATCACCGAAATCGGCTTTTCAGGGTAAGCGGCGAGCGCGCTCCCAGCTGCCATGGTGATCGAAACGATCGCCGCGATCTTACTGATTTTCTTGAACACTGTGTCTTCTCCTGTGTATTTATCGTGTCATTGCAGTGACGGCCGCATGAAGTCGCGGATTGTCATCGTCAACGCGAACGCGGTAGTTCTTGATGACGCGGTCGTGCCTCATGCCGCAACAATAGTGTCGTTTCGATTAAAGCCAAGCGGGTTTCCACTGCAACTGAACGCCGCGAACTTGCGGCGCCCCGTCTGGAGCGGTGACCGCGTCGGGCGTAGCGCGCACTCTATAGGCAAATGCTGTCGCAATGCCAGCCACGGCGACGACTTCGTTGTCGCAGGTCAACATTGGCCACACCTCGCGCAGCCAGGGTGGCACCGCAGCATGCTGCATGACATTCTTGAGCGACACATGCCCGGACCGGGGTGACAGCGCAATGCGATCACCGGCTTGGCGGGGTCGCAAGGTCCACACCTCGCCGCGCTGCGGAGCACGCACCGCGTCCGCGTCGTCCGACGGCTCGAAGCGTACCGACCCCGATGCCCCAAGGTGAATCTCTGTGGGCGGTCCGCCCGTCCAGGAGCAAGCGTCCCAGACAAGGGCTTCGGGCGCGATGCAGAGCAAGTCGCGGTAGCGGCGCAGACTGGGTTGATGCGGGCCGAGCGAGAGCACCATACGCTGGGTGTCGCGCCCACAATCGAGCTGGCGTAGCCAATCGTCCAGTCGGCGCTCGGGAGGCATCGTGAGCCCATGGCATCGCACCCAGTAGCGCACCAGGTTGGCACGGCGACGCCGAGGCAGCGCCTGCAATGCCGACCATCGCAACGCATCGCCGTCACGACACTGTGCGAGGTCGACCCGTGCGAGCTCGTCGAGCAAGAACGCCGCGTCCGCTTGCAGACCCGCGGCTCGGGCCATGGCCCGTTCTGCGGACGGGAAGGCGGCGGTCAACCCGGCCCACACCCTGTGCCGCAGCCGGTTGCGCGCGAAACGTGCATCGTCGTTGCTCTCGTCATCGATCCATTCAAGTTGGTTGCGGGCTGCGTAATCGCGAATCTCCTGGTGAGACACGGTCAGAAGCGGGCGCAGGTAGCGGCTATCAACGTCGGCGTGCGCCGGCATCGCCGCAAGGCCGTGCGGTCCGCCGCCGCGCAGCAACTGCAGTAACACCGTCTCCGCCTGATCCCGCGCGTGATGTGCCAGCAATATCCGGTCGCAGGCTTGCGCATCGAGCGCGGCGTAGCGTGCCGCGCGGGCCGCCGCTTCGAGACCGGAAGCGCTCTTCCGGTCTACGTCAACACGACTGGCGGTGAATGCCACTTCCCATTCGGCGCATACCCTGGCGCAGTGCGCCGCCCACTCATCGGCGTTTGGGCTCAGCCCATGGTGGACGTGATGGGCGGCGAGCTGCCGCCTCCGCATTGCGCCGTCGTCTGCATCGGCGTGGTCGCTGCCTGCTTGCAGCAAGCCCTGCGAACGGAGTTCAACCAGCGCGTGCAAGAGGACGGTCGAGTCCATGCCGCCAGAGAATGCAACACACCAGATTGCGTTGGCGCGATCGCCGACGCGCCGCAATGCAGCGCGCACCGCGCCGATGACGGGATCGTCCGCTCCGTCAGCCGCTCTTGTAGGCACCATAGTCGGCAAGCCGAGCACGGCGCAGGGAAAGTCGCCTGTCGGGCGTCAAGGCCAGGAGCCGCTCCAGCTCGCCCGCCAGCACTTTCTTGAGGTTGCCCATCATGCTGACGGGATCGCGATGCGCCCCGCCTGGGGGCTCCGGAACGACGTGGTCAATCAGGCGCAGCGACTTCAGGCGCTCTGCCGTAATGCCCAAACCCTCGGCGGCTTCAGGCGCGCGATCGGCGCTTTTCCACAGAATCGAGGCGCAACCTTCGGGCGAAATGACGGAGTACGTGGCGTACTGCAGCATGATTGTCACATCGCCGACCGCAATGGCCAGCGCGCCGCCGGATCCGCCTTCACCAATGATCGTCACGACGATGGGTGAGCGAATCTGTGCCATTTCGAAGAGGTTTCGACCGATGGCTTCCGACTGGCCGCGTTCCTCGGCGCCGACGCCAGGATAGGCGCCGGGGGTATCCACGAAGGTGAAAATTGGCAGGCCAAACTTGTCGGCCAGCTTCATCATGCGCAAGGCCTTGCGATAGCCCTCGGGGCGCGGCATCCCCCAATTTCGCAAAACTTTTTCCTTGGTGTCGCGCCCTTTTTGATGGCCGATCACCATGCAGCTTTGACCGTCGAACTTGGCAAGGCCGCCGACAATCGCGGCGTCGTCGGCGAAGCTCCGATCCCCGTGTAGTTCAACAAATTCGGTGAACAACCCGGTGGCGTAGTCCAGTGTGTAGGGGCGCTGTGCGTGCCGCGAGACTTGCGCAATTTGCCATGGGGTGAGCTTGGCGTAGATGGACTTGTTGAGATCAGCCAGCTTGCGCGTTAGCTTCTTGAGTTCGTCGGATACGTCCAGTTGATCGACGCCATGATGGAGCTCGGTCAACTCGTCGATCTTCGATTGCAGCTCGGCGAGCGGCTGCTCAAAGTCGAGGTAGGTTTGTTTTGCCATGCCCGCGATTTTAGGCCGAAGGGCGTACCTTCCGGACTATTCTGATTTCTGTTCGCCATCCCGCTCGCGCGGCGCCAGGATGCCACGGATGCGAGTGTCCGGAACCGGCGCAAAACGCGCGACCAGCATCATCAAGCCCGAGAAAATCATGATCAGCGGAATCACCAGTCGTGAGTGCCACCCCAGATCGAAGTGGCCATACCAGCCAATACCGATGGCGATCAGGATCGGGCCCGCCACCAACGACTTCTTCGTAACGCCATCCAGCGCCAGAATGAGCACGCCGGCAGCGACCAACGCCAGCGCGACCAAGGTATTCCAGTCTGGAATCCAGCCGTAGTTCCAGCCGAGCATGGCAAGGCCGCCAGCGATCAGGACAACGGGTAACGTGGCATCGCGCATGCGGATTCCTGAAGTTGAAGACACGGGCATCAACGCCGATTGTCGACGTTTTGATGACGCGTCGCAATCAAGGGCAATTACCATGCAAAGCGGCTACATGCCGAGCACGATGCCCGCCACGGCGCCGAAGCCAATCATCCAGAGCGGATGCCACTGGGTGCCGAGGTACACCGCAAACGAAATTGCGGCAAGCAACCACGCGCGCCAATCAGGAAATCCGCGCATCAACAGCATACAACCCGCAAACATCAGGCCCACCGTCACCGGCGCGAGTCCGCGCAGCACGATCTCTCGCCAGGGATTCGCCTGGAGCCGCGTGAACGTGCGCGTGACGATCACCATCAACACGAACGGCACAAAACTGATTGCGAACAACGCTGTGAGTGCACCTGCAACGCCAGCCACGTGATAGCCGAACAGGGCGATGTACAGAATGTTGGGGCCAGGTGCGATCTGCGCAAGCGCGATGTAACCGGCAAACTCGGTCGTCGTCATCAGGCCGCGCGACTCGACAAAAAAGCGGTGCATGTCCGGAATCAGCGGAATGGTGCCGCCAATGCACAGGAACGACAGCATCACGTAGAGAAACGCAATGTCCAGCAACTGATCGCCGGTCTTCAAAGTTTGCCTTTCTTTGCGATCACCACGCCCACCGCACCACACACCAACAGCACCAGTGCCATGTGCCAATGTACGAAGAAGGCCAGCGCGCCTGATGCAACGCACAGCAAGACACCGAGTGGGTGCTTCCAGACGCTTCCGCCCATCTTGACCGACATGTAGAGCAGATACGACGTCGCCGTCGCCGCCATCCCGGTCATCGCTGACTTTACGGCAGGCAGGTACGCAAAGTGGTGATACACCGCGTTCAAGCAGAGGAGGATCGCAAGGGGCACGCCAACGATGCCGGCGAACGCGATCAGCGCGCCGACGACGCCGTGATAGCGAGTCCCGATGAAGACGGAGAGGTTCACCATATTTGGCCCCGGGACCGCCTGACACACGGTCACGATCTCGGTGAATTCCTTGCTGGTCAGCCACCGGCGATCCTCGACGAGGATGCGCCGCCCCCACGGCAGCGCCCCGCCAAACGCGCTCACGCCAATTTGCAGGAAGGCGAGAAAGAGCGCCCTTCGCGACGGCGTGTAGCTGTCAAGGGTGTGTTGCGCCTTTTCGGCAACGGGTGAAGAGTCAGCAGAAGGCATGCGCAAGAGCGTCGAAGCGGTGGCCGGCCAACTGGCTGCGGTAGTCGACCGGCAATCGTCGGGGCGAAGGCAGTGTAGAGGAGGAGACTGTCACGACGCTGGGGTGCGATCGAACCATTGCAGCACGCACTCGCGCGCGAACGCTGTCTCCTCATGGCCGCTATCGGTCACGACCTGTCGCCAACAGTCGCCAACGCCGAGCGCGTCGTACACCGCGCGTACTTCGGCATCAATGTCGGCCAGTCCGGTCGGCGGTGTCAGTGGATCGTCGCGGCCCGCGATCGACAGGTGGGGCCTCGGCGCAATCAGCGCACCAATCTCTGCTGCAGTGAATTCAGTCAACAATGCTGGAACAAAAAAGTACTCGCCGTGCAGGTCAAAATTTCCGGTGCGAATCAATCCATCGAATTCGGCAAGACAGCACAGATCCACGCACTGCGCGATCCGCTCGTCGAGCGCGGCGCACCAGACAGCCATCGTGCTGCCCATGGACAGGCCCAGTGATGTCACCGGCAGTCCGCCGAGACCGGGTTGGGCTAGCGCCCAATCCAGCGCAACCAGACTGTCGTGGACGCGATATCCCCAGAGTGTCTTGCCCTCCCAGAGCAGCCGTTTCACCAGCGCGCGCTCGCTGTTGTGACCGCGTTCGCCGAAGCACCAGTGATCGATGGCAAGCACGGCGTAACCCATCGCGGGTAGCACGGCGCCGTAGGGTGGCTGGGCCAGGGCGGGCCGCCCTAGCAGCAGTTCGTCCTTACCCCGCTCGACGCGGTTGCCATGAGCATGGCAGTAGAGCACGAGCCCGCGTGGCGGGATGTCGCGCGGACGAAGCAGCAGCGCGGGGACAGGTTCCAGCGTGTTGAGCGTCAACGCCCAATGTTCAACGCGCGCCGTCGCGTTCTCCGAAGTACGCAGCAACTCACCGTGCGGCGCGACGTCGAGCGCCGGACGTGGCCCCAACAAGCGCCATAGGTCGGCGCGCCGCTGCGCCGTGGCGGCTGCGTTACCGAGCCAGGGAAACACCAGACGATTGCAGCGTCAGCGGACGCCGCTCCTTCGCGGGTAACACGACACGAATGCTCGCGTAAGGCAATGACCATTCGCCGCGTTGCGAAAGCGTCAATGACAAGTCGTCGCGATCGGCTTCTCCGTGGAACTGCTGCACCACACAGCAGTCTGGTGTGTGCTGTGTTTGCAGGCCGTCGTCTTCAAAGATCAACGCGGCGCTGTGCGATGTGGCTGCGCCCGAGGCATCGACCGGACGAGGCCACCAGGCGATCGCGCGGGACGGCTCCTCGGTTCTGGCCAGATCGTCGGCAGCATCGGTCGTCGGGATCAACGCGCCAGCTCGCGCAAAGAGCGGCACCCGTTCGAGCGGCGCATCGACGGTGACGGTTTGTCCGCCGGCGTAGTACTGCTGCGTCCAGTAGTCGAACCAGCCTTCCGCGTGTTTGCCGCCTGGCAGATAAACGGTGCGATGACGGGCGCCAGGCTCGAACACGGGTGCGGTCAGCAGGTCGCCACCGATCATCATGCTGTCGCAGACTTCATCAGTCGTGAGCCAGGTGTTGGCGTCGTCCCCGAAGTCAAAGAACGTGGGGCGCAACACAGGTTGATGCGCTGTCGCGGCGCGCCACATCAGCGTGTAGAGGTAGGGCATCAGCTTCAGCCGCAGGCCGATAGCGGCGCGGATCGCGCGTGTTGCCTCGGCGTGCAGCCACGGCGAATTGACGCTACCGTCCGCCTTCCACGAGTTCATGATCATGCGCGGCACCAGGCAGCACGCCTGCGTCCAGCGGATCAGCATCTCGGCGTCGGGCACCGGCCCGGCAAAGCCACCAATGTCATGGCCGACGTTGAACATGCCGGAGAGGCTCATGGTCAGTGCCATGCGCTGGTTCCAGCGCATCGTGTGCCAGCTCGTTGTGTTGTCCCCGCTCCACGTTTGCGCGAAGCGCTGGATGCCCGGCGGACCGGCGCGAGTGACCGTGTAGACGCGCTCGTCCGGGTGTGTGTCCGACTGCGCCTCGGCCGTCGCCTGTGTCATCAGCAGCGCATGCAGCGAGCGAGACCGGTGAATCGGGATGGGTTGACCGCTGCCGTTCGATTGACCGCCTTCACTCCAGATTTCGTATTCGTTGTTGTCGTTCCACGCGGTGTTGATGCCGTAGCCAAGCACCTGCTGCTTGACGCCGTTTTGCCACCACGCGCGGTCCTCGGCGCGGGTGAAGTCAAGGTGCGCGCCCCAGCCGTCCCAGAACTGATCGAGGCAGGGTTTTCCGGTCGCCGCATCACGAACAAAGCCACCCGAGGCTTCGATCCCCGCGTAGGCGGGGTGATCGTTGAGCAGGCAGGGCTTCAGATTCGCCATGGTGCGCACACCGGCGGCCTTGAAATCGGCGAGCAGGCCGCGCGCATCGGGGAACTTGCTGGTGTTCCAGGTGAACACGTAGCGTTGCTTGCCACGGCTGGTGTAGCCCGAGCCAAAATGAAAGCTCGACAGCGGAAAGCAGTCCCGCTCAGCCAGTGCCAGAAACTCGCGAATCTTGTGCTGCGCGTCGGGAAAGTCCGCCAGCGCCATGGCGGTGTTGGCGTAGCCCAGGCTCCAGCGCGGTGGCATCGCGGTGCCGCCGATCAATGCCACGAAGCGGGCCAGTGCCGCAGGAATGTCCGGCCCGGCGAACACGTAGTAGTCGAGATCGCCGTCCGCGATTTCGGTGGCGCGATAGAAGTCGTGATAGTTGTCGTACTCCTGGCCGAAATCGAAGGTGCACTCAGCAAGGGTGTCATAGTAGATGCCGTAGCTGCTGCCCGTGTCGGCGCGGCGGCCGAGGAAGAACGGCCAATGCTTGTAGAGGGGGTCACTCGTCTCGCCGTTGTAGCCCAGCGCATCAAGCTGGCGAGTGCGCAAGCGGCGGCCAGCTTTATTGAGCGGGCCTGTTTTGTCGCCAAGGCCGAAATACTGGTCGTAAGCGTCGCGTGCCTGCCAGTGCGTCAGGGTGCCGGCGCGTGCGCTGCTGCCGTAGGCGTAGCTCGGTCGGTCGGTGCAGCAGCGCTGCCACTGCCCTTCAAGTTGTTGTTCCCATTCGATGCCGAATGGCTCAAGCCGAATGGTCGCGCGCAGAGATGCGGTGGCGATCGTCGCGCCCGCATTCGTCGTCGCGACCGCTGCCATGGAGCTGGGGAACAGGCTGTCCCGCGGCCGCCCCTCAATCGAGAACGCCTCGGGCGCGATGGCCCACGTTCTCGGTTCGCGCAAACCATCGGGCGGCGTGAACTGCACACGACCGAGGCCTTCGGCAACGATGCCGATGCGTGCGCGCCAGCCGCCGTCAAACTCAACCTCTAACCAACCGTCTTGCGCTGACTGCAGACGCGCGACACGAAGCGGCGTCATCAGCGCACCACCGTTTCGCCATCTGCGGTGGAGAAGAGGTGGCACGTATCGGCGGACGCGTACACCGTCGCGGTGTCACCGATACGCGTGCTGACCTGGCCTGCCACTTGTGCAGTAATGCGCGGGCCGTCCTTGCCACCTGCGCCCGGCAGCGTGCCGTAGAGCAGGGAATGCCCACCCAGTTGCTCGACACCGGTAATTGTCATCGGCAGGGCCAGCGCGCCGTCGGCCGCCTGCAGCGAAAGGTGCTCGGGCCGCACTCCGAGCGTGAGCTCAGTGCCGGACGCCGGGCGCGTCTGTGTAGGTTTGGTGAAACTTGCGTTGTGGGCGGTCACAATGGTGTCGCCATGCCCCGCGTGCACCGGGACGAAATTCATTTGCGGTGAACCAATGAATCCTGCGACGAACTTGTTCGCCGGGCGGTTGTAGAGCTCCAGCGGCGAGCCGACCTGCTCAATCTTGCCGGCGCGCAGTACCACGATCTTGTCGGCCATCGTCATGGCCTCGACCTGATCGTGCGTCACGTAGATCATGGTGGCGCCGAGACGGCGGTGCAGGCCGGTGATTTCGCTGCGCATCGATACGCGAAGCTCGGCGTCGAGGTTCGACAGCGGTTCATCAAACAAGAAAATCTTCGGCTCACGCACGATGGCGCGGCCAATGGCGACGCGCTGGCGCTGTCCGCCCGAGAGCTGCGTCGGCTTGCGTTCCAGCAGCGCATCCAGCCGCAGTAGTTTCGCGGCGTCGCCCACTTTTTTCTCAATCACGGCCTTGGGTGTGCCGATGTTTTCAAGGCCAAAGGCCATGTTCTGGTAGACCGTCATGTGCGGGTAGAGCGCGTAGCTCTGGAACACCATTGCCAGTCCGCGGTCGGCAGCGCGCTTGTCATTCACCCGTTCGTTGTCGAGCAGAATGTCGCCGGAGGTGGCGTCTTCCAGGCCGCAGATGAGCCGCAACAGGGTCGACTTGCCGCAGCCGGAGGGGCCAACGAAGACAACAAATTCGCCATCGTTCACCTGCAGATCGACGCCGTGAATGACGCGCACCATCGATGCGCCGCTGCCGAATTCCTTGACCAGTTGTTTGAGTTCGAGTGAGGCCATTTACTTGACTCCGGCAGATGCAATGCCCTGCGTGATGTACTTCTGCAGGAACGCGAACACGATGGTGACCGGCAACAAGGTGATCACGGTCATGGCGAGCAGATAGTTCCACTGCGTGACAAGATCGCCCTGGAAGGCATTAAGCGCCAGTTGCAGGGTGAAATGTTCGTTCTTGGAGAGCACGATCAGCGGCCACAGGAAGTCATTCCACCGCCACATCACCGAGAAGATTGCGAGCACGGCGAGCGCCGGCGCCGCCAGCGGCAGCACGATGCGCCAATAAATCTTCCATTCGCTGGCGTGATCCATGCGCGCCGCCTCCAGCAGTTCATCCGGGATCGTCAGCATGTACTGGCGCAACAGGAACACACCGGTGGGCGTCGCCACTGCCGGCCAGATGACGCCCCACAAGCTGTTGAGCAGCCCGAGCTCTGAGATCACCAGGAAGTTCGGTACCAGCACAATCGCTGGCGGCACCATCAGGGTGGAAAGGATGAGCAGGAACACGCCCTTGCGCCCGGCAAATTTGTACTTCGAGAGCGCAAAAGCTGCCATCGAGTTGAACAGCAGCGTGAGGAGGGTGGCGACGACCGTGATGAACACGGAGTTCCATAGATAGGTGCCGAACTTGAGTTTGCCGGCGAGATCGGTGTAGTTCTCCGTGGCGAGGCGGAACTCGCGCACCGGCTCGCGATCATTCACGTTCACGCGGATGAACTCTTCTGGCTTGGCGGGATCCACGTGCGTGGCCACCAGGCCGATGCGGCGCACTTCCGGCAGTTCTTTCGTGGTGCCATCCGGCAGCTTGACGCGATATACCGGCTTCGGCTTTTCTTCGCCGGGCACCGCGACGGCCTTTTGACCATATGGCAACAAGCTCGGTGGAAACTCGGTCAGCGCCGCCTCCGTTTTGAACGATGAGGCCACCAGCCAAAGGACGGGGCCGAACATCAGGAAGAGCCCCACGGTCAGGTAGGCGTACGACATCCAGTCCGTCCAGTCCAGCGAGCGGCCATTGCGGGTGCGGGTGAGGAATTTGATCGGGCTCATCGTGCACGCTCCCCAGCTTCTTCGGCGCGGGAAATTTTCAGTTGCAGCAGCGTCAGCGCGATCAGCGCCACTGCCAGCAGCAGCGACCCCGCCGCCGCAAGGCCATACAGCCGCACCTGCTCCTGGAAGCCGGTCTGGTAGATGAACTGCACCACGAAGGTGGTCGCCGAGCCGGGCCCGCCGCCGGTCAGCACGAACACTTCATCAAACGTTTGCACCGCCTTGATGGCAGCGAGCACCAGCACCACCAGCAGGTTGGGCAGCAAGAGCGGCAACGTCACCCGCGTCAGCGTGCGCCACGGGCTCGCGCGGTCCATCTGCGCGGCTTCGTACAAGTCCGCCGGGATCGCCTGCAAGCCGGCGAGCAGGATCAGCGTGTAGAAGCCCATGTGCGCCCAGATCGAGACGAAGATCACCCAGAACATCGCCCAACCCGGCTCGGCGAGCCACAGCGTCTGCGGCACCCCCACCGCCACGCCCACGGCGTTGAGCACGCCCTCGCGCTGCAGGATCCACTTCCAGATCAGCGCGACGACGACCGGCGATAGCAGCACCGGATAGAAATAGACGCCGCGCCAGAAGCCGCGGCCGATGATCTTGCGATTCAGCACCAGCGCCGTGATCAGGCTGAACAGCACCATCACCGTCACCTGAAACAGCGAGAACTGCGCGGTGTTCCACACGGCGCGCCAGAAGATGTCCTTCTTGCAGCTCGCGGGATCGAGATAGCTGCCGCAGTCGAGCAGCGTTGCGAGGTTTTCGGTGCCGACGAACGGGCGATCCTTGGGGTAAAGCTGCACGCCGCCGGTGAAGGCGTAGTACAGATTGATCGCAATCGGCAGAAAGGTGAAGACGCCGAAGATCACCAGATTCGGCGTCAGGAAGAACCACGGGGTGCGGGCCGTCGACGATTTCATGGATGGCTTGCCTCGGGCGCGATGCGCCGGTCAGTGAAAGCAGGCGAGGAACGGGCTACCAGCAGCTTTTCAGTGCAAACGACTGCCGCGCGGTCATTAGCGCCGATTTCAAGCGCAAGTCGACTGACAGCGAATTCGGGCTGGAACCGCCGCCTGAGCGTCGCAAAAGCCAAAAAGCTGTTGCGACGCCCGTTGGACGTGCGCGCTACTTGCTCGCCGCCGCAACCTGCTCTGCGATGTCAGCCGTCAGGCGCTTGATGGCGTCATCCGCCGACATTTCTCCCGCGACGGCCTGACCGAGACGTTGCGCTGTCGGCAGGAACACCGCACGGTTGAAGCGGTAGCCCTGCAGCTGGTAGTTCGGCTTGGCGATCTTGGCGACGTCGGCGACGAAGCTGTTCAGCGCGGCCTTGGCGCCGGGAGAGACGTTGTACGTGACGCCTGCCTTGGCGACGCCGAGGTGCGCCGGAATGTTCTCGGTGCGCGCCATCAGCTCCTTGTAGTTCGCATCGGTGGCCAGGAAGTCGAGAAACTTCGCTACCAGCGCCGGTTGCTTGGTGCGTTTCAGGCCTACGAACGCCGCGCCGCCGGGCATGGCGGTGCAGGCGGCCGGGCCGCAGGGGGCCGGTGCCACCGCCCAATCGAACGCCTTGGTCACCTGCGTGTCCATGCGCTTGACCTGCCACGAGCCGGAGTAGTACATCACGATGCGGCCATTGGCGAATTCTTCAAACGCGTCGCGATACTGCGAGCCGCCGACACCGCCCCACACTTCCTTCGGCATCAGGCCGTTCTTGTGCCAGTCGACAAACTTCTTGACGGCCGTCTGGTAGCCGGCATCGACGACCGGCGCGCCTTTGTCGTCAAAAATCCTGGCGCCATACGCCACGGCCAGCGGCGCGAAGCGGTGACCGCTGCGGTCCATCGCGGCAGCGAACGGCGTTTTCGTGGCGTCAGCGACTTTCTTGGCCGCAGCCATCCAGTCGTCCCACGTCGCCGTCGCCGGCGGCATCGGCACTTTGGCCTGCTCAAACAGCGTTTTATTGACGAAGGCGCCGGTCACCGTGAGCTGCGACATCAGGCCATAGATGCCCTTGTCCGCCGCGTTGGCACGGAACCAGTCCAGCGTCGAGGCAAAGTTGTCCTGCCAGTACTTGGCGCGGGCCGCGCCGAGATGGGGCGTGAGGTCAAGGTAATACTTGTTGAGGCCACCCAGGTCGGTCACCCGCGCGATATCCGGGCCTTCGCCAGCCGCCAGCTGCACCGGCAGTTGCTCGACCACGGCCTTGTACGGCACCTTGTCGATCACGATCTTTACACCGGCATTCGCAGCTTCAAAGCGCTTGGCGATGTCGCCGGTGACCTCGCACTCGTTACCGTCCGAGTAGCACTGCACGCGCAGCTCCTGCGCACCCACCTGCGCTGCTGCGAGCACCGTCACACCCGCTGCCAGAGCAGCGCACACACCTGAAAGTTTGAACTTCACGACTTGATCCTCCTTGTTTGCCCATCAATTTGGCTTGCGCGCACTCTACCCAAGTTTTGGTTCGCAAGCTATTGGCAGAAATGCTAACTCATATAGATGATCTAGATGAGTTGTTTGGGAACGCGGCGGGGATTGCGGACGGGCAGCGCGAACCGCCACCGCCCCAATACCAGCCAGTTCATGGGCTCAACCGTACTGCAGCCACCGATCCGGAGGCTGAAAGTATGCATCTTGCGGGAGCGGACAGACCCGCGTATCGCGCGCAATCGCGGGCATGCCTGCTGCCTCGGTTCGCACTTCGTCGTGCCACCGCGACAAGGGGGGGCGGCGCCTCTAAAATTCAACCAATGACTTCCAGCACCGCTTCCGCACCCGTCCGCACGCGTTTTGCGCCTTCCCCGACCGGCACGCTTCATCTTGGCAACATTCGCACCGCGCTCTTTGCGTGGGCGTATGCGCGGCATCACAAGGGCCAGTTTGTGCTGCGCATCGAGGACACCGATCTCGAGCGCTCCAGCGAATCCAGCGCCGAAGGCATCCTGCGCGACATGGCTTGGCTGGGCCTCGACATTGATGAAGGCCCGTTCTATCAAATGCAGCGAATGTCGCGCTACCGTGAAGTGGTCGCGCAAATGCTCGCCGATGGCCGCGCCTATCACTGCTACATGAGCGTGGAGGCGCTTGACGCGCTGCGTGAGACGCAGAAGGCGAAAGGCGACAAGCCCCGCTACAACGGTCATTGGCGGCCGGAGAACGTGGCAACGCTCGGCCTGACCCCGCCGCCTGGTGTGCTGCCGGTCATCCGCTTTCGCAACCCGGATGACGGTGTCGTCGCGTGGGACGATGCAGTGAAAGGCCGCATCGAGATTGCCAACAGCGAGCTGGACGATCTGGTGATCGCGCGCCAGGCGCCGTTGGGCGAGGTGGGCGTGCCGACTTACAACTTCTGCGTGGTGGTGGACGACATCGACATGCAAATCAGCCACGTCATCCGGGGCGACGGCCACGTGATGAACACGCCGCGGCAGATCAACATCTTCCGCGCGCTCGGCGTCGAACCTCCGGTGTTCGGTCACACGCCGACGGTGCTTGGTCACGATGGGGAAAAGCTCTCCAAGCGGCACGGCGCCACCGGGCTCAACGAATACGCCGCCGGCGGCTATTTGCCTGAGGCCATCGTGAATGGCCTCGCGCGCCTCGGCTGGTCACACGGCAACGACGAAATCTTCACCCCGCAGCAACTCGTCGAATGGTTCAACCTGGAATCGCTTACGCCGTCACCCGCGCGCTTCGATGCCGAAAAGTTCGAGTGGCTCAACGGCGAGCACATCAAACGCCTCGCAGTCGATGTGCTTGCCGACAAACTGGAACCCTTCCTGCGCGAGCAGGGGTATGACCTCTCCTGCGGCCCCAGCGCACTCGCCGTGGCCGAGCTGTTGCGCGAGCGCGCGCCCACACTGCGCAAGATGGCCGAACTCGCGCACTTTTGCTATCACCCCGTCGCGCCCGATGCAGCGCTGATCGCACAGCATCTCACCGATGCCAATCGACCGGCAATCGACTGGGTCAAGGCCCAACTCGCCACGGCCGAATGGAGCAAACCAGCGCTGGCTGCGATCCTGAAGGACGCGCAAACCAGGTTCGCGTTGAAAACGCCGCAAGTCATGATGCCGCTGCGCGTGCTGCTCACCGGCGTGGCGCAAGCACCGGGCGTGGACGCGTTGCTGATGACGCTCGGTCGCGACGCCGCGCTTGCGCGCCTGCCGTAGCCTCATTCGGTCGTGACCAGCATGAGCACACTGCCTCGCCGCGTCGTTGTGCTGGGCACCGGCGGCACGATTGCCGGGTCAAGCGACGATGCCAGCGCGAACGTCGGCTACACCGCCGGCACGGTGCCGGTCGTGGCGCTGTTGCACCACGTCACTCCACCGGCTCACATCACGCTGGTCACTGAGCAGGTTGCGCAGCTGGATAGCAAGGACATGGATGTCGCAACGTGGCAGCGCCTGCACGCACGTTGTGTTCAGTGGCTGAGCGAGCCGGACGTCGCGGCGGTCATCATCACCCACGGCACCGATACGATTGAGGAAACCGCGTTCTTCCTGCGAGCTGCGCTGCACGCGGCTAAACCGGTGGTGCTGACGTGTGCAATGCGGCCTGCAACCTCCCGCGCGCCCGATGGCCCGCAAAACCTGCGCGACGCGCTCGCCGTTGCGCTGCACGTTGAAGCGCGCGGTGTGCTTGTCGTCGCGGCCGGTGAGATTCATGGCGCCGCGGACGTGCGCAAAGTGCATCCCTACCGCGTCAATGCGTTCGCCTCAGGCGATGCGGGGGCGCTCGGCTATGTGGAGGAGGGGCAGGTACGCCTCGTGCGCAACTGGCCGCCGGCCGCGCCGCTTCTCGCACTGACAGCCGAAGCCATTGCGCGTCCGGCACACGCCTGGCCGCGCGTGGAAATCGTCGTCAGCCACGCCGGCACGGGCGGCGGCTTGATCGAATTGCTCATCCGGGAGCGGCAGGACTCACGCACTGGCGCCGCCGACGGCCTCGTGCTGGCCGCCACGGGCAACGGCACGTTGCATCACGCCATTGAGCGCCTCGCCGAGCGCGCACACGCGGCAGGGATGGACGTCGTCGTTACCACGCGCTGCGCCGATGGGCCGATGGTTGGCGTCACCAGCAGCAGTTACTTCCGTAGCTCACCCTATTCACCGGTCAAGGCGCGCGTCGCCTTGCTGCTGCGGCTGCTCGCGTTGCAAAAGTAGGGCGGCAGGGCGGGACCGCAAACGTCCCGCCCGACGCGGTGGTCCCCTCTGACCACCTCGTGGTCCGGGCCGCTACAACGCACACCCCGCGCTCGTCACCGCCGCCGGTGGCGCCTCGCTCTTGCTGCGCGTCATGGTGACGCCGCGCTTCATCGCCGTCATTTCGGCGAGGATGGACACTGCAATTTCGCTGGGTGTTTTCGCGCCGATGTCGAGGCCCACCGGGCCACGCAGCTTGGTCAGTTCGTCCGCAGAGACGTCGAACTCAAGCAGGCGCTCGCGCCGCTTGTCGTTGTTGCGCTTTGAGCCCAGCGCGCCCACGTAGAACGCGGGCGACTTCAGTGCCTCCATCAGCGCGAGGTCGTCAAGCTTCGGGTCGTGCGTTAGTGCGACGACGGCGCTGTTGCGGTCCAGGTTCATCGCGATCACGGTGTCGTCCGGCATCTCGCGCGTCATGGTCACCTGCGGCAAATCGTGCCACTGCTCCTGATACTCATCGCGCGGGTCGCAGACGGTCACCTGATAGTCGAGCGGGATTGCCATCGTCGCCAGATATTTTGAGAGCTGCCCAGCGCCGATGATCAGCAGGCGGTAGCGCGGGCCGTGGATGGTGGTGAGTGTGTTGCCGTCAAAGGTCAGCACGTCGGCGCCGGTCGCGTCCGCGCGGTTGCTGACGGCGGTGGAGAGATTGAGCGTGCGCTTCACGATGCGATGCGCCTCCAGGTCCGCGAGCAGACCGCGAATGTCGCTTTGCGGCGTGAGCGGCTCCAGCACCATCTCCACCGTACCGCCGCAGGGCAGGCCAAACTGGTTAGCCTGATCGGCCGACACGCCGTAGCGCACGCTCTCCGGCAGGCGCGCGGCGAGCTTGCCGTCCTTCACCTTGGCGATCAGGTCATCCTCGATGCAGCCGCCCGACACCGAGCCGATCACCTGCCCGTCATCGCGGATCGCCATCATCGCCCCAATCGGCCGCGGCGCACTACCCCAAGTGCGCACCACCGTGCCCAGCGTCGCCCGACGACCACTGTCAGTCCAGGCGAGGGCGGTTTTGAGAACGTCTAGGTCGAGGTTGTCCATCGTTGTGTTGCCAGCGGTTAAGTGTTGTGCGTTGGGTCCCTCTTGCGGGGCGATCTCGTTCTTGGTGGACCCGTTGATCCAGAAACTAACCTGCCGTCATGCCAAAAGGGGCGTGGCGAGCGAATCTTACGCCTCACACGGTCCTGATGCATCGACCGTGCCCGCGTGTGGGCGCCACCGATTTCCCGTAGCGCGATTCACGGGTTGTTCCATCCCGGCGCAATTGCCCCGACGATGTGTGTCGCAATGAAACGTCAACGTCGCCGTTACACCAGCGCGATGCGGCCCCACTTGGACGTCAGGTCGCCCTTCGCACGGCTTCGACAGCGCGGCCATTCCGAGACAATCGCTGCACGCGCTTGCCGGTTCGGCGAGTAAGGGTGTGGCTTGGATGCGCTAACAACTTCCGCGGGCGACAGCGAAGATGGATGCGATCGCTTAACGCAAGCCGGTCGGCGAGGCAAGGTGAGAGAGGTCGTTCGCGGCGAGTCGCTGGAGCCCCTGGCCCAGCAGGAGCCGGATGACCAGGGCCGCTCGCGCATGTGATGGGCTACTTCGAATTGCCCACGCCGTCGAAGTACACCGACAGCGTGTGTTCCACGATCTCCGCGTTGCTGAGCTTGCTGTAGAGGCGCAGGAACTCGACGGAGGGGTCGCAGGTGCGGGCGTAGAACGAGTAGAGGATCACCTCCTCGGGCAGGTTCTTGCGCATCTGGCCGGCCTTTTGGGCGTCGCGCACCAGCTTGCTGAGTGCGCCGTTGAGCTTGAGCGCACGCATGGTGTAGCCGAGGTTTTTCACCAGCATGTCGCGCACATGCGGGCTGGTGGCCGGGAGGAAGGGCAGGCCGCCCTGTAGCCTGAGCTCCAGCGCCCAGCCGAGCAGGCGGCGGATGCGATCCAGCGCCGTGAGGTCGGCGGGCAGCGCGGCGAGGAAGTCGTTGGCGCCGTCGAGCAGGCGGATCATGCATTCGCCGGCGAGATCCTCTTTTGACTTGAAGTGCTTGTAGAGGCTGGGCTTGGAGACGCCCACCTCGGTGGCGACGTCGTCCATCGTCATCAGGTCAAAGCCGCGACTGGTGAGGATGCGCGTCGCTGCGTCGAGGATGGCGTCCTCGCGCTGCTGAAAAGCCTGGTCCTTGAAGCTGATGCGTTTGAGCAGGCTCAAAAAATACCCACAAGTAAAAAAAGTTACTGTATAGTAGCGTCGCTACCGATTAGTAACTATTCTATTGCCTGTGGCCCAAGATACCAACAATTTCTCCGCTCAACCCGCATCAGGCGGGCATTCCCGCCACATCGCCGTGGTTGGCGCCGGGGTGGCTGGCCTGGGCGCGGCCTGGCTGCTGAAGCGCCAGGGCCACCGGGTCACGCTGTACGAGCGCGACGGGCGCTTCGGCGGCCACGCCAACACGGTGGACGTGACGCTTGACGGCGCGACGGCACCGGTGGACACCGGTTTTCTGGTGTTTAACGGCAAGACCTACCCGAATCTGATTGGCCTGTTTGGCGAGTTGGACGTCGGGAGCTACGAAACCGAGATGACCTTTGGCGTCAGCGCCGAGGGCGGACGGCTGGAGTGGGCTGGTACCAGCCTCGGAACCGTGTTCGCGCAGCCGGGCAATCTGCTTTCGCCGCGCTTTATCGGCATGATTCGCGATCTGCTGCGCTTCAACCGCAACGCGGGGGCGTACCTAACGGAGTGCGAGCCGACGCCGGAGCGTACGCTGGGCCAGCTGCTCGATGCGCATGGCTACGGCCAACCGCTGCGCGACCTTTACCTGGTGCCAATGGCGGCGTCGATCTGGTCGACGCGTGTCGATGAAATCCTCGACTATCCGGCGGCGACCTTTCTGCGCTTCTGCTTGAACCATTGCCTGCTGCAAATCAACGACCGCCCGGTATGGCGCTCGGTGCTCAATGGCTCGCGCAGCTATGTGCAGCGCATGCTGGCTGCGCTGGCCGATTGTCGCCACGGCGTAGCGGTCGATGCCGTCATTCCCGGGCCCCAGTCGGCCACGGTGGTCACCGGACATCAGGCCGAGATGTACGACGACGTCGTGCTTGCGACGCACGCACCAGAATCACTCGCGCTGCTGCGTGCGGGCGGCATCGGCGGCGGTAGCCTGCAAGATGGCGATCCAATGTTGGACGTGCTCGCGGCGATACGCTATCAAGCCAATGACGCGTATCTACACACCGATACGGCATTGTTGCCGCAGCGGCGCAAGGTCTGGTCTGCGTGGAACTACATAGATCAGGCAGGGACCGCCGATGGCCAGAGCGGCGTCTGCGTAAGCTATCTGCTGAACCGCCTGCAGCGATTGCCGTTTCAGACACCGTTGATCGTCACGCTCAACCCACGGGTGCTGCCCGCAGTAGGGAAGCGTATCCGGCACTTCATCTATGACCACCCGATCTTCGACGCCGCCGCGATTCGTGCGCAGCAGGCCATTCCTGCTGTGCAGGGGCGCGGGCATGTGTGGCTCGCGGGCGCGTGGACGCGCTACGGCTTTCATGAGGACGGTTTGCTCTCGGCGGTGCGCGTGGCGCAGCGCTTTGGTGAACTGCCGGGATGGGCGCGGCCATGATTGACCCGAGCACGGCGGCCGTGCGTTCCGTCGGCGAATTGATCGTCGCGTCGGTGGTGCATGAGCGAACGCGGCCAGCCTCGCACCGATTCCGCTATCGACTGTTCTGTCTGCGACTCGATGTCGAACGACTCAACGAGGTCGACCAGGCCACCGGCGGCTGGCTACGCGTCGATCCGCCAACCCGCGGGCAACGCCTGCGTCCGTTCACGCTGTACACGCGCGACTACGGCGCTCGCGACGGCAGCCCGCTTGCGGCATGGGCGCGTGAACAGGCGGCCGCAGCGGGCGTGAAACTGTTGCCCGGCGCCTCGCGTATTGAACTGCAGACCTTTCCGCGATTGTTTGGCTTTGTGTTTAACCCGGTGAGCTTCTGGCTGTGTCATGACGAGGTCGGCGCGCTGCGCGTGCTGATCGCCGAGGTCAACAACACCTTCGGTGAACACCATTTTTACGTGGTCACCGCGGAAGATCGCGGCGTCATCGGTAGCGATACCGCGCTGGCCTGCCGCAAGGCGATGCACGTGTCGCCCTTTTGCCAGGTACGCGGCCGCTATCGCTTTCGCGTCACCGCCGGGCGTACCGCACGGCGGGTCGATGTCGACTACTACGACGGCGAGCAGTTGCTGATCGCCACGCGCATCGCAGGGCATGCGGTGGCGCTCAACGGCGCCGTGCTTCGCGCGCAGCTACTGCGCTTCCCGTTCATGACGATTGCCGTCGTGGCGCGCATTCACTGGCAGGCGCTGAAGCTATGGCTCAAGCGCGTGCCCTGGTTTCACAAACCCGATTACGCCGGCCCGTTGCGGACCGGCAACCTCATGACCGACAGCAAAGAAGGAAGAGCCTGACCATGTCGACCACCGATAGCCTGAACACCGGCACCCACGGCATCGCACATGCGCGGCACAAGCAGCGCATCCCGCTCACAGCGCGGGCCTTTCTGCGCGCGCTGGAGCAGCTACAGCACGGGCAGCTTGTCGTACATACGCCGGATGGTCGCCACCTCTCGTTTGGCCGCGCCAGCGCGGACGGCAGTGCGCCGGCACATCTTGCCATCGCGGACTGGCGAGCGTGCGGCAAGGTACTGAGCGGTGGCGACATCGGTTTCGCCGAGGCGCTGCGCGACGGCTGGGTGGATTCAGCGGACCTCACGGCGTTGTTGCGGCTCGCCATTGCCAACGAGCAGGTCGTCGCGAAGCTGGTCCACTCGAGTGGCTTCGCTGGTCTCGTGCATCGCATCCGTCATTTGCTCAATCGCAACTCCAAGGCGGGCAGTAAGCGCAACATTCACGCGCACTACGACCTCGGCAACGATTTCTATCGTCTATGGCTCGACAGCACGTGGACTTACTCGTCAGCATTGTTCGCGGGCGATTTCTCATTGCCGCTGGCGAGCGCCCAGCACCGCAAGTATCAACGCATCATTGATGTCCTGCGCCTGCGACCGGGCCAGCGCGTATTGGAGATTGGCTGCGGCTGGGGTGGTTTTGCTGAATACGCGGCGGCGCGCGGCATTCACGTGCATGGCATCACCGTTTCGCGGGCGCAGTTGGAGTTTGCCCACGAGCGTATTCGCCGCGCCGGACTTGATGGCTTGGCCAAACTTGAGTTCCGTGACTATCGTGATCTCACCGGTACTTACGACGCCGCGGTGTCGATCGAGATGTTTGAGGCCGTCGGCGAGCAGTACTGGCCCGGTTACTTCGACACGGTGGCCGCACGGCTGGCGCCAGGAGGCGAAGCGCTGATCCAGAGCATCACGATTGATGATGCGCAGTTTGAGCACTATCGCCGCGGCACTGATTTCATTCAGCAATTCATCTTCCCCGGCGGCATGCTGCCAGCGCCGACGCGCTTTCGCTGCGAGGCGGGCAAGGCCGGCCTCAGCACGCTGGAATCATTTGCTTTTGGCAAAGATTACGCCGAGACGCTCCGCCGCTGGCGTTCCGGATTCGAAGCCACCTTGAACGAGGTGCGCGCGCTAGGGTTCGACGAGCCGTTCATCCGCATCTGGCGCCTGTATCTTGCGTACTGCGAGGCGGGCTTCGACAGCGGTCGCACGGACGTCATGCATTTTCACCTGCGCAAGGCGGCGACATCATGAGCCATCAGTTCGTCGGGAAATCGCCGCCGGCCGTAGCGCCCCGGTCGCAAAGCGCAACAGCCCGGGCACGCTGGCCGTGGTGGCGTACGCCGAACCGCCGGCGCAACGACTGGCAGGGCCAGCGGGTGTGGCTGATCGGCGCGTCGAGTGGCATTGGCGCGGCGCTGGCGTCCGCGTTGCTGGCGCGTGGAGCGTCCGTTGCCGTGTCGGCGCGCAGCAGTGATGCGCTCAAGCGGCTGGCGGACGACGCCAAACGTTCGCAACACGCGAGCGGCGATGCGATTGTGCTGCCTTTCGACGCGACCAGCGCGAAGCAATGGGCACATGCTCACGCCGAACTCACCAGCGTGTGGAGCGGCATCGACATGGTGGTCTTCTGTGCCGGGGCCTACGCGCCGATGCGGGCGTGGGAGATCGATGCGGCGCACACATCGCAAATCGTCGACGTCAATCTGCGCAGCGTCTACCACGGACTCGAACTCATCGTTCCCCAGTTGCGCAAGTCGCGAACAGGTGCCTTGGTCATGGTCGCCAGCGTCGCTGGGTTGGTGGGACTGCCCAATGCGACGGTCTATGGGCCGACCAAAGCCGCGATGATTAATCTGGCCGAGCTGCTGCACAGTGACCTGCGCGACGATGGCATCGATGTGTATTTGGTCAATCCAGGTTTTGTGCAGACGCCACTGACTGCCAAGAACGAATTTCCGATGCCGGCCATTCAGACGCCCGAGCAGGCGGCGCAGGCGATCCTGCGAGGGTTGGCGGCGGGGCGTTTCAGTATTCACTTTCCGAAGCGCTTCACCGGCTGGCTTTATCTGCTGCGTCATCTGCCTGACCGCGTTCGGCTTGCGATCGTGCGCGGACTGATGGCCGCACGCCAGCGGCCCGGCACCAAGGCGGAGATCTCGCCGTGACGGTCGCAACAGCAACCACTGTTACCACAGCGACGCAAGAGGCACTTGCCTTGCTGGTGACGCGCTACAACACGCTGGGCGAATCATCACTGCCAGCGCTGCTGGCGGGGTACGCGGAGAACGCCCATTTCAAGGACCCGTTCAACGATGTGACTGGACGCGGCGAGATCGAGCGTATCTTTCGACACATGTACGCCACGCTGGAGCGGCCGGTGTTCAGCATCCAGCAATCACTTGCGGGCGAGCGCGATGCGATGCTGCGCTGGGATTTTCGGTTTGGTTTGAACGGCAGAGCATTCGTGGTGCCCGGCAGCACGGCGCTTCGCTTTGATGAGCGAGGAGTGGTGATCGATCACGTCGATTTCTGGGACCCGACCGAGACACTCTGGTCCCATCTGCCCGTCGTAGGTGTCCCAGTGCGCTGGCTGCGGCGGCGGTTTTCCTCTGCGGAGTTCAACCATGACTGACCGGCGCCAATGGCTTGCTGCGACTGCCACGGTGAGTCTGGGCGCTGCACTCGCGCCACGGGCGTTACTTGCCCAAGTGCCCGCAGACAAGGACAGGCCAGACAGTCCGCCCGACGAGGTACGCCGTCGGCGCCCGTCCGCGCGGCTCGCTGGGCGGGGCACGTTGCGCTTTCTCGGTCTGCACATTTACGACGCACTGCTGTGGGTGGAGCAGTCGTTCGACGGCGGTAACTACGCCGCGCATCCGATCGCGCTGGAGCTTCGTTATGCGCGGTCGCTGTATGGCTCGCTAATCGCTGAGCGCTCCTTGCGCGAGATGGAGCGCGCCGGGCCGATCCCCGCCGCGCAATCGGAGCGTTGGCTCGCGTTCATGCGTGAGGCGTTCCCTGACGTCGGCGCCGGTGACCGAATCACCGGCCTATGGGCGCCGGCGGACGAAACGTCGGAGTTCATTATCAACGGCAAGTCCGGCAAAGCGCTGCGCGACCGCGCTTTCGGTGAGCGCTTCTTCGGTATCTGGCTCTCCGCTGCCACCTCGGAGCCGGCGCTGCGTCAAGCGCTGCTGGGGCGCAAGGGCGCGTGATGGTGACCGCCGGCCAGATTGCCCGCTACGGCGCATTGGGCCTGCCGCTTGCCTTCGTGGCGCTGCCGCTGCACGTGCAGTGGGCAAATGTCGCGGCGAGTCAGTGGGGCTTGTCGCTGAGTGTGATTGGCGGGTTGCTGCTTGCGGTGCGGGCGCTGGACGCCGTGGTGGATCCCTGGCTCGGGCGGGTGATGGATCGCGTGCTCGCGCGCGGCCGTGCATGGACGGTAGCCGCCGTTGCGACTATCGCCGTGGCACTGGGCTTTGCCGTGCTGTTTGCCGAGCCCCCCACGCTGCTGCGCCAAAACGTGGGCTTGACGCTGGCTTGGGCAGCGACCGCGCTGGTGTTTACCTATCTTGGCTACAGCATTGCGCAGATCGTGCATCAAGCTTGGGGGGCGCGTTGGGGGGGCGACGCAGTGCAGCGAGCGCGCGTGGTGGCGGGCCGCGAAAGTTTTGCGCTGGTCGGTGTGGTCGCGGCGACCGTGCTGCCCGCCATGCTCGGCTGGCCGGCGCTGAGCGGCTTGCTTGCGGCGCTCGCGCTGCTGGCGCTGACGCTGCTGCGTGGGGCACCGCTCCCACACACGGCGGCGACAAGCCCGGCACCGACGACGGCAACGGCGCCGACTCGCTCGCCGTGGCAATTTGCCGCGTTTCGCCGTCTGATGCTGATTTATGTGGTGAGCGGCTTCGCGGCGGCGGTGCCAGCGAACCTGGTCATCTTTTTCATTCGCGACCGCTTGCAGGCGAGCGGTTGGGAACCCGTGTTTCTGTTCGCCTACTTTGCTGCGGCGGCGCTGTCGATGCCACTCTGGACGCGCTTGACCGGGCGCTTCGGGCTGTTGCGCTGCTGGGCGGGCAGCATGCTGCTGGCGACGGTGAGTTTCGCCGGCGCTGCGTGGCTGGCGCCCGGCGCCGAGCTGTGGTTTCTCGCCGTCTGCATCGGCAGCGGCGTTGCGCTTGGGGCCGAGCTGATCGCGCCCGCCGCGTTGCTGGCTGGCGCGTTGCAGCGAAGTGGCGGTGGCTACGGCGCCGAGGGGGCGTGGTTCGGCTGGTGGACTTTTGCCAGCAAGTTCAACCTGGCAATTGCGGCTGGTGTCGCCCTGCCGCTTGTCAGCATGCTGGGTTACACGCCAGGCGCCCGTGACGCGACAGCCGTCCAGGCGCTGGCCACGGTTTACGGCGTGTTGCCGTGCGTGGTGAAGATTGTTGCGCTTGGCGCCCTGCTATGGCTCGGCCGCTCACTGGAATCGCCACCGGCCCGGCAATCGCATCCAACATCAGTTATCGATGGAGTTTCGTCACCATGAGTCAGATATCCCGCCGGGCGTTGCTGCTTTCGGCTGCTGCCGCGTCAGTGCTGGTGCTCGCAGGTTGCGCTTCGCCGCAGATCGCTGACTACGCCGCTGAAAAGCCGCTGCTCGACCTGCGCCAGTATTTCAATGGCAAGCTTGAAGCGCATGGCGTGTTCCGCGACCGCAATGGATTGGTCAAGCGCCGCTTTGTGGTGGCGATGGACTGCCGCTGGGACGGCGAAGACGGCGTGCTCGACGAGCAATTCGTCTACAGCGACGGCGAGCGCCAGCGCCGGGTGTGGCGCTTGAAACATCTTGGCGATGGCCGCTACAGCGGGCGCGCAGATGACGTCGTGGGAACGGCAGAGGGGACTGCGCGCGGCAACGCATTCCGGTGGCAGTACACGCTACGGTTGCCCGTGGACGGCAAGGAATACGACGTGCAGTTTGACGACTGGATGTATCTCGTAGACGACCGCGTCATGCTCAACCACGCCACGATGAGCAAACTTGGCATTAAGCTCGGCGAGGTCCAGCTGTCGTTTTACCGACCGCGCTGAGTGCGTTCCCGATAAATCGCCTCGCGTCGCGATGCCCTACACCGAGGCAGGCCGCCCCGGGCGCTTTGGCAGTTTGCGATAGAGCGTGTTGCGGCTCACTCCCAATTCGCGAGCGGCGGCGGATAGGTTGCCATGGTGGCGGGCAAGCGCGCGTTGCATGGCATCAACCGCGAGAGCGCCAAGCGAAGTGCCCGCAACGTGAGAATTGCGAATGTCGGAGTGGATTGACGGCGCGTTGGCGGTCGGTTCGCTGGGACGCGCAGCCAATTCGGCGACGTCATCCAGAAAATCGTCAGGTAGATGGTCGCGCGCAATCACCGTGTGTGGCGCTGCGATGGCCATCGCGGTGGCAAGTACGTTGGAGAGTTGGCGCAGGTTGCCGGGCCACTGGTGCCGCATTACGAGCGCCCAGACGTCGGGCGCCAGCCGCCATTGCGGCCCGCCTTGAGCATGCAGTAAACGCGTGACGATTTCGCGCAGGTCGCTGCGTTCGCGCAGCGCCGGTAGGCGTACCGTCAGACCATTGAGGCGGTAGTACAAGTCGTCACGAAAGGCACCTGTCTTGATCAGGTCGCGCAACCGCATATGAGTGGCACAGATGAGGCGCACGTCCACCGGGGTCGCCTTGTTGCTGCCTAGCGGCGTGACCACGCGCTCCTGCAGCACGCGCAACAGGCGCGCCTGCATCGCGAGCGGCATGTCGCCGATCTCATCGAGAAACAGTGTGCCGCCGTGCGCCTGAAGCAGCTTGCCCTGATGCCCCCTGCGCCGCGCGCCAGTGAACGCACCATCCTCGTAGCCAAACAGTTCTGATTCGATGAGGCCCTCGGGCACCGCAGCGCAGTTAATGGCGACGAACGGGCCATCCCGCCGCGTTGACGCGCGGTGGATGGCCAGGGAGAACCACTCTTTGCCGGCGCCCGTTTCGCCCTCAAGCAGCACGCTGACATCGGTCGAAGCCACTCTGCGCAAGCGGGAGATCACACTGCCCACCTGCGCATCGCCTGAATCGAGGTCGTCGAAGTTGGCCTGTACCCGTGATGCCTGCGATGTCGGGTCGGTCTTGCCGGTCGAGGCAGCCGTCTTGCTCGCTGACTGATCCTGATGCGCGCTTACTCGCGGCCCGCGCTCGACAGACGCCGGCTCGGCGCCGGCCTGCTGCGCCGCCTTGGCATAGGTGCGAGCGGAATGCGTTGTTGGGACGGCCGAGATGCGCACGCCGCTGGGCAACACGCATTGCAGTGGCTTGTTGATCGCGAGATAGGCCAGCTCAAAGAGCTCAGACGGCGCCCGTCGCAGCAGCGAGAGGGCGGTGTGGGTGCGAATCGATGAAAGCGACAATTCGGTCTGCAGGCAGGCACTCCGGTTGGCGGCCAGGATGCGGCCGTCGGGCGCAATGGCGAGCAACCCCTCCATCAGCGTGCCGATGAATTCTGCGCGCGCGTGAAAAGCAACGATCAGCTGACCGAAATACGTGCGACGAAACAAGGTGTTTTCGATCATCTGCGCGCTCATGCGCACCAGTCCCATGGTGTGCTTATGGAAGCCGCGATAGTCGCCAGTCACATCCAGGACGCCGAGCAGGTCTCCCGCGGGCGCGAAAATCGGTGCTGCCGAGCAGGTGAGACCATGATTGGCAGTGAGGAAATGCTCGCCAGCATGGACAACGACAGGCGTACGCTCGTGAATCGACGTGCCAATTGCATTGGTCCCCTTTTGCGCCTCGCCCCAGTTGACGCCAGGACGTAGCGCCACCTTGGCGGCTTGCTGCTCAAAGCTGTCGTCTCCAATCGAGTGCAGCACGACGCCTTGCGCATCGGTCAGCACGACCATGCTGTCTGTGTCGACGATCTGCTGGTGCAGAGTCTCCATCACCGGAGCGGCATGCCGCATCAACTCGCTGTTCTGCTCGCGCAGCAGACGCAGGTCGGTCGTCGCAATGGTGTGAAAGTCTTGCGACTCGTGCGCACGGAGCCCGAAGCCACGACTCCGGTCCCACGACGTTTCGATCAACGTTGCGTGCGGGTCGCCATGATAGGCGTCGATCACACCGGGTGGGGTAGGTGACAACGGGGACTGCGGCGCGTACATAGCTCCTCCATGCGTGCCGATTTCTGCAAATTCTCCGACCTGTGATCCCTCCAGAGCACAGCTCCCCGCCATCTCTTCCGAGCAGACGTAGTGAGGGCGACCGTCGCTACCAAACGCGTTCCGCATCACAGCGGTCACACCGAGAAAGGACGGCGTGGCGAGTTGGAGCAGTCTATCTGATCGGTGTGCTACGGTCGGTTGTGCGGAGTGTTCCAATTTGACACGATCTGCGCGTGCGCCGCGGAGATTGGTGGCGCACACGATTGCGGAACGTCGCCTTCCAACGGGCATCTGGACACTATGGATGCCATCCATAGTTGCGTTTGGTACGAAGTTTGCAAAAATGAGTTGAAGTCAATATGTTGCAGCGCAAGAGAACGGTGTGTTGTTGCATTGCGATGATTTTCGAAAAGTGAGGAGCCCACCATGACCGTTAACGTCACCATGAAGGTGAACGGCCAGTCTGTGACTGCCGCCATCGCCGCCTCGACCCTGCTGGTCGACTTCATACGAGAACACTTGCGACTGACAGGTACGCACGTGGGTTGCAACACGGCGCAATGCGGCGCTTGCACCGTCCACGTCAACGGCCGGGCCGTGAAATCCTGCAATTTGCTGGCGGCCCAGGCGAACGGCGCTGAGGTCACGACGATCGAAGGGCTGGCAGCCGCTGACGGTACGATGCATCCAATGCAGGCAGCATTTAAGGAGCACCACGGTTTGCAGTGCGGTTTCTGCACGCCGGGCATGGTGATGAGCGCGTGCGAACTCAAAGGCAAACTGCCCAATGCCACGGATGAGCAGATCCGTGAGGCGCTCGATGGCAACATGTGTCGTTGCACGGGCTACCAAAACATCGTCAAGGCGGTCAAGGCCGGCCTCGCCGCTTGATCACGTTGCCAGGGAGAACAGTATGAAAGCAGACGGAATTGGCGCTCGCGTGACGCGCAAGGAAGACCATCGATTCCTCACCGGCAACGGTCAATACACCGACGACATCAGCCTGCCACGGCAGACGTACGCAGCGTTCGTGCGCTCGCCGCATGCGCACGCCAAAATCAACGGTGTTGACAGTGCGTCAGCGGCGGCGATGCCGGGCGTGGTGGCCATTTTCACCGGGAAGGATATCGCCGCCAGCGGTATCGGCGGCTTGCCCTGTGGCTGGCTCATTCATAGTAAAGACGGCACGCCGATGAAGGAGCCGCCGCACCACATCCTCGCAGTCGACAAGGCGCGGTACGTTGGAGACCAGGTTGCGGTGGTCATCGCGGAGACGCTGGAACAGGCGCGTGCTGCGGCTGAAGCGGTCTCCGTAGACTACGACGTGCTACCCGCCGTGGTGGACACGGCCACGGCGTCGAAAGCCAAGGCCAGTGTGCATGACGCTGCAGCCGACAACGTTTGCTATGTCTGGGGGCATGGTGATGCGGCAGCGGTCGACAAGGCGATTGCCTCGGCGCATCACGTGTCGAGCCTGGATATCGTCAACAACCGGCTAGCCCCGAACGCCATTGAGCCCCGCGCGGCCAATGCGGCTTACGACAAATCGAGCGACAGCTACACGCTGTACGTGTCGAACCAGAATCCACACGTTGAGCGACTGCTCATGTGCGCCTTCGTACTGGGTATTCCCGAGCACAAGATGCGGGTCATCGCGCCCGACGTCGGCGGTGGATTTGGTTCGAAAATTTTCCTTTACGCCGAGGAGACTGTGCTGGTGTGGGCGTCCAAACGTGTTGGGCGTCCCATCAAGTGGACGGCGGATCGTATGGAGGCGTTTCTGTCTGACGCGCACGGTCGTGACCATGTCACCAATGTGCAGCTCGCCATGGATGCCAATGGCAAGTTCACGGGCATGAAGGTGACGACGACGGCAAACGTCGGCGCCTATCTCTCCACCTTCGCCTCCAGCGTCCCAACCATTCTTTATGCGACGCTGCTCGCCGGTCAGTACACAACGCCGGCAATCTATGCCGAAGTGACCGCCGTGTTTACCAACACGTCCCCGGTGGATGCGTATCGTGGCGCCGGCCGTCCGGAGGCGACCTACGTGGTCGAGCGTATTGTCGAAACGGCGGCCCGCGACATGAAGCTTGATCCTGCCGAAATCCGCCGCCGCAACTTCATTACCACCTTCCCGTACGCCACGCCGGTCGGGTTGACCTACGACATCGGCGACTACCCAGCGTGCCTGGACAAAGCACTCAAATTGGCTGATTATGCCGGGTTCCCCGCGCGCCAGGCCGAAGCGAAAACGCGTGGCAAATTGCGTGGCATTGGCTTGTCGAGCTACATCGAAGCCTGCGGTCTCGCACCGTCGAACGTGGCCGGAGCACTCGGTGCCCGAGCCGGCTTGTTCGAAGCGGGTGAGGTGCGTGTCCACCCGACGGGCAAGGTGACGGTGTTCACCGGCTCACATTCGCATGGGCAAGGCCACGAAACGACGTTCGCCCAGGTCGTCGCCGACAAACTGGGCATTCCGATCGACGATGTCGACATTCAGCACGGCGACACCGGCAAGGTGTTGTTTGGCATGGGCACCTATGGCAGCCGCTCGCTGGCCGTGGGCGGTTCCGCGATATTCAAGGCGGTCGACAAAGTCATTGCCAAGGGCAAGAAGATCGCTGCGCACCTGCTCGAAGCCGCTGACACCGACATCGAGTTCAAGGATGGTGTGTTCAAGGTGGCAGGTACCGACAAGAACGTTCCGTTCGCCAACGTCGCGCTAACGGCCTATGTTCCTCACAACTACCCCCTGGACAAGCTCGAGCCGGGGCTGAATGAGAACGCGTTCTACGACCCAACCAACTTCACCTATCCCGCAGGTACGCACATCTGCGAGGTCGAGGTTGACCCGGACACCGGCAAGACCCAGATCGTGAATTTCACGGCAGTCGATGATTTCGGAAACATCATCAACCCGATGATCGTCGAAGGGCAGGTGCACGGTGGCCTCGCGCAAGGCATTGGTCAGGCGCTGCTCGAAGGATGCGTGTACGACAGCGAGAGTGGGCAACTGCTGACGGCGACTTACATGGACTACGCGATGCCGCGCGCCGACGATCTGCCGAACTTTCAGGTTGCGACGCACGTTACGCCATGCACACACAATCCGCTGGGCGTCAAAGGCTGTGGCGAGGCTGGTGCAATCGGTTCGCCGGCGGCGCTCATGAACGCGATTACCCACGCCGTCGGCGTCAAGGACATCGCCATGCCGGCGACGTCAGAGCGCGTTTGGCGCGCGCTTCAAGGTCGCGCCTAGTCGCGGGCAACGGAAAGCCAAGGGAAAAGGAGAAACCCCATGCAAGCAATTCAACTGCATCAACCCGCTTCGCTCGCCGATGCAGCCAAACTACGCAGTGGCAATGACGACGCACGCTTCCTCGCGGGGGGGCAAAGCCTGCTCGCCGCGATGAAGCTCGGTCTCAATAGTGCGACTGATCTGATCAATCTGGCAGCGTTGCCAGACCTCGCAGGGATCAAGGTCGATGGCAACCGGATCGTCATCGGTGCGATGACGCGCCATGCTGATGTTGCCGCCAACGCCGACGTCAAGCGACTCATTCCGGCGCTCGCCGTACTTGCCGGCAGTATTGGCGATCGCCAGGTGCGCAACGTGGGCACACTCGGCGGTTCCATTGCCAATGCCGATCCGGCGTCCGACTATCCAGCAGCCGTCGTTGGCCTCGGCGCGACCGTGCGAACCAATCAGCGCGAAATCGCGGCTGATGCGTTCTTTACGGGGCTCTACGAGACGGCCCTTCAGAATGGCGAGATCATCACCGCGGTGAGTTTCCCTGTTCCGGAGAAAGCGGGGTATGTGAAGTTCAAGGCACCAGCCTCGCGTTTCGCGTTGGTGGGCGTATTTGTCAGCAAAGGTACTGGCGGTGTTCGCGTTGCGGTGACGGGTGCGGCGGGCTCGGTG
Source organism: Burkholderiales bacterium (assembly GCA_016790165.1). GTDB lineage: Bacteria > Pseudomonadota > Gammaproteobacteria > Burkholderiales > Casimicrobiaceae > Casimicrobium. Next base: position 114,879 of record JAEUPL010000021.1, on the reverse strand, counting down.
TTTCGCGCCGCCGGTGTCGAGGCTGCACTGGCAGGGAATTGGTCGGCAGCCGCGGCGAAAGCAGTCAAGCTATCGGCGGACAATCTAAACAGTGACTTGCACGCCACTGCTGAGTACCGGGCTCACTTGATCCCGGTGCTCGCGTCTCGGGCCGTGACGGCCGCTGGCTAAGCAGACCGGTGGTGCAGGTGCGGCGACGCCCGCTTGCACGATCCTCTTCCGCAAATTGACCGCCCCGGACCGGAGCCCTTTCGGCCGGGGTTTTTTATGAATTCGTTCCCAAACAACCTTCCCGTCAGTATTGACGCGACACAGCAATTGCTCGCCGGCGCGGACTATCTCGCTGATCGCGAGCTCGCGACCACCGTCTTCCTGGCGCTGAAGTTGCAGCGACCGCTCTTTCTCGAGGGCGACGCGGGCGTGGGCAAGACCGAGGTAGCCAAGGCGCTGGCAACCGCGCTTGGGCGCGAGCTGATTCGTCTGCAGTGCTATGAAGGGCTCGACGTGGCGCAGGCGGCGTACGAGTGGAATGTGCAACGTCAGTTGTTGGCAGTGCGCGCGCGCGAAGGCGCGATGGCCGAAGAGGTCGAGGCCACCATCTACGGCGCGTCGTATCTGATCAAGCGACCGCTCTTGCGTGCACTCGAAAGCGTCACAGCGCAGTCACCCGTGCTGCTGATTGATGAGCTGGATCGTGCCGACGAGCCCTTCGAGGCGTATTTGCTCGAGGTGCTGTCGGAGTTTCAATTGACGATCCCGGAGTTGGGCACGGTGCGCGCAAGCACACCGCCCATCGTTGTAATCACCTCCAACCGCACGCGGGAAATCCACGACGCGATCAAGCGGCGCTGCCTTTATTACTGGGTCGACTACCCGTCGCTGGAGCGCGAACTCGCGATCGTGAGACGCAAGTTGCCCGGCGTTGACGAGCGGTTGTCGATGCAGATTGTCAAATTCATCCAGCGGTTGCGCCGCGAGGACTTGTTCAAACGCCCGGGCATTGCCGAGGCGATTGACTGGACGCGAGCGCTGACGGCGCTAGACGTGCTTGAGCTCTCTCCCCAAAATGTCAACGATACGATGGGGGTGCTGCTGAAGTACCAGGACGACATCGCAAAACTGCGCACCCAGATTGACACCGTGCTGACGGATGCGACGACCTGATTCTGCGGGTACAACGACCGGGGCGCTCGCTCGCAACGTCGTCCATTTCGTGCGCTTGTTGCGCGGCGCCGGGGTGCGTGCAGGACCCTCGGCAACACTCGCTGCGCTGGGCAACGTGGAAGCCGCCGGCATCGAAGAGCGCGCCGACGTGAAGGCTGCGTTGCGTGCCGCGCTGGTGTCTCGCGCCGATCAACGGCTCCTCTTTGACATCGCGTTCGACATGTTTTGGTGCGATCCAAAGCTTCAGGAAAAAATGCTGAGCGCACTGTTGCCTGGGGTGCAGGGTCGTGGTGCAGAGCCAGCGCCTCCGCCCCCAGCCCGCTTGACGGACGCCTATCAGTCGCCGCCGCAACCAGAGGCGCATCGGCTGCCCAATCAGACCGAGGAGCTTGAATTCGACGCGGCGCTCACGTTCTCCGCGAGCGAAAAGCTGCAGCGCATGGATTTCGAACAGATGAATGCGGCCGAGTGGGAGGCAGCGCGACACGCGATCACGCGCCTCGCCCTCCCGGTAAAGCCGCTTAACACGCGTCGCTTGCGTGCCCGATCGTATGGTCGCATTGATCTCAAAGCCTGCCTGCGTGATTGCCAACGCAGTGGCGGTGAATTGTTGCACGTCCCGCGGGCGGCGCCCGACCAGCGCCCGCCCGCGCTGGTCGTGCTGTGTGACATATCGGGCTCAATGCATCGCTATACGCGCATGTTTCTGCACTTCGTCCATGCGCTAAGCAATTGCCCCCAGCGTAGCCACGCTGATCGTCCGGGCAAAATCGAAGTGTTCCTCTTTGGTACTCGCCTGACGCACGTCACCCGGCATCTGCGTGGTCGTGACGTTGACGTGGCGCTCGACAGTATCGCTGCCGCCGCGCCCGACTGGAGTGGAGGCACACGGATTGGAGCGTGTCTCGAAGAGTTCAACTTGCGGTGGTCACGCCGCGTGCTGTCTCACGGGGCCAGCGTGCTTCTGCTCAGTGACGGGCTCGACCGCGACGACACGGGCCGCCTGGCCGCCGCCGCCGAACGACTGGGCAAGAGCTGCCGGACGCTGATCTGGTTGAATCCGCTGCTGCGCTATGAGGCCTTTGAGCCCCGCGCGGCGGGCGTGCGCGCCATTCTTCCGCACGTCGATGCCTTCGTTCCCGTGCACAACCTGGCCGCCATTTCCGATCTCGCCTTGGCGCTGGCGGGCGCCACACCCGGTCGCAGCGACCTGCGAGTTGCACATCATTGATTGAAAGGAGTCCGTTGATGGACATGAATGATTCCCGCGTGATCCGAGCGCCACGCGACAAGGTCTGGGTCGCACTGAACGATCCCGCTGTACTGAAGCAGTGCGTCTTCGGTTGCGAGTCGCTGGATCGGCAGGATGATGGATCGTTGGCAGCGGCGATGGCGGTACGGGTCGGGCCAGTGGCCGCGAAGTTCAAAGGGAAACTGCGGATGGAAGATGTCGTCGCCCCCGAGCGCTACACCCTCGTGTTTGAGGGTAATGGCGGTGCGGCCGGGTTTGCCAAAGGCACAGCGAAAGTGGCTCTGAGCGATGCCGAAGGCGGTGGGACGAGGCTAGAGTACAGCGCGTCGTCCCAAGTAGGCGGCAAGTTGGCGCAAGTCGGTTCACGCCTGATCGATGCTGCTGCAAAGAAAATTGCGGATGATTTTTTTGCGAAGTTTGATTCGTTGGTTGCCTCGGTAGCACCTGCTGTGCCAGGCGATGTCGCAATCGAGGGTGGCGCCTACAGGGCCGGTGGGATTGGCCAGTCCAGCGGTGGCGTGAATCCGCTCTGGATTGCCGCCGGTGTGGTTGCGCTTGCGGTGCTGGCCTGGCTCCTGTTGCGTTAGCCTGGGCTTGCCACAAGATCGCGGCGCTCGGGCGGTCCGACGATCACGTCACGAGACGGTTCGCGTACGTAGAATCGGTTTGTGAACGACGAACAACTACTGCGCTATTCGCGCCACATTCTGCTTGACGAACTCGGCGTTGATGGGCAACAAAGGCTGCTTCAGTCACACGCGCTGATCATCGGTGCCGGTGGGCTTGGCTGCCCGGCTGCGCTCTACCTCGCAAGCGCGGGCGTTGGCGCTATCACACTGGCCGATCATGACGTGGTGGACCTGACCAATTTGCAGCGCCAGATTGCCCATGACATGACGACGCTGGGATTGTCCAAGGTTGCGTCGGCCGAGCGGCGAATGCTGGCTATCAATCCTGACGTTCACGTGGTGACACTGCCGGAAAAGCTTTCTGGGGCCGCCTTGGATGACGCGGTTGCGCGCGCTGATGTCGTGCTCGACTGTACTGACCGATTCGCCGTGCGCCACGACATCAACCGCTCATGTGTGAGGGCTGGCAGACCGTTGGTCTCTGGCGCTGCCATCCGCTTTGACGGGCAGGTCAGCGTCTTCGATACGCGCCGATCGCTGGCGCCCTGCTATGCCTGCCTCTACCCTGATGGCGATGACTTCGAGGAGGAGCGTTGCGCAACGATGGGTGTATTCGCACCGCTTGTGGGCATGGTGGGCACAATGCAGGCGGCGGAAGCGATCAAGCTCCTCGCCGGTGTGGGCGAACCGCTTAGCGGACGATTGCTGACGATTGATGCTCTCGGCATGAATGTCATGACGCTTGGGATCAAACGCCAGGCGGTGTGCCCTGTCTGCGCGACGCAGCGCGCCCGACGCATGGATTGATTTGTGCGGGGTACCGATCCGGTGCGCCGCCTCAAGACGCTCCGCCCTCTTTGCGCGATGCCTACTTTGCCAACTGGAGAGCGTCGGGATAATTTTGCGCGAACCGGCTTCCGGCGAAGAAACTGCTTTGTTCGACATTTGACGGGTGGCGTCCGCCGGTTGGAGACGGCCGGCGACTGTTTTCGTTTTGGCCGACGTTGAGCGTTCACACGCCCTCACTGTCAATGGGAAGGCCGCCAGTGTCGACGTCGACCTGTGAATACCTCATTCTGTGGGTGCTGCGCGATCACCCCGACGTGCGAGCCCGGTATTTGGCTTTGGCAAGGGGCGGTGTGGCGCCCACACCGCTCATCTGGACCACGAAACGCCGACGAGCCGGTGAACGAGCGCGCACCAATGCCAGCAAGGAACGCCATGACTGAACACAAGCACACACTTCCGGGAATGCACCTCCAAGGAAGGCGTTTTCGCCTACCGCTTGATTATGCAAATCCGCACGCGCGGCAGATCGAGGTATTTGCGCGCGAGGTGGTCGCTCCCGGTCGGGCGAGCGCCGCGTTGCCGTATCTAATTTTTTTTCAGGGAGGGCCAGGCTTTGGATCGCCGCGTCCGTCTGGGTTGGGCGGTTGGATCAAGCGCGCGCTAAGGGATTATCGGGTGCTTCTACTCGACCAGCGTGGCACGGGACTGTCCACGCCGGTGACGGCGCAGACATTGCGACGACTCGGTTCAGCCGAAGCCCAAGCCGAGTATGTGCAACATTTTCGCGCAGACAATATCGTGCGCGATGCCGAGGCGATTCGCCAGCAGCTGATCGGTGATACGCCTTGGACAGTGCTCGGGCAAAGCTTCGGCGGCTTTTGCGCGATGCACTATCTTTCGACTGCGCCACATGCGCTGTACGAAGTGCTGATCACTGGTGGCATTCCGCCATTGGCCCGACCGGCCGACGACGTCTATCGTGCGACCTATGCGAGAGTCATCGCGAAGAATCGTAACTACTACGAACGCTACCCCGAGGACGTTCCTCGGGTGCGTGACATCGTCCGCTACCTTTCCCGGCATGAAGTGGTGATGCCGTCGGGTGGTCGCCTTACCCCTGAGCGCTTCCTCCAGTTGGGGATCGCCTTCGGTGCCAGCGATGGTTTTGAATCAGTGCACTATCTTGTCGAAGAGGCCTTCGTCGGCTCCGGTGACACGCTTGAGATCAACTACAACTTTTTGGTCGGTGTCGAGCACGCCCAGCCGTTTGACACCAACCCGATCTACACCCTTCTGCACGAGGCGTGTTATGCACAGAATGAAGCGAGTCGTTGGTCGGCGCAGCGTCTGCTGGCGGAATTCCGGGAGTTTTCGGTTGAGGGCGACGCCGCTGCCGACGTTGCGCCAATTCTGTTTACGGGCGAGATGATCTATCCGTGGATGCTCGAGCAGTACGCGCAATTGCGACCACTCAAACCGGTCGCGGAGCTTTTGGCGGCGAAGGCCGACTGGCCCATGCTCTACGATGTCGCACGCCTTCAGAAAAATCGCGTTCCTGTCGCTGCGGTTGCCTACTACAACGACATGTACGTGCACCGGGAGTTTTCGGAGGAGGCGGCCGCACTGGTGCCCAATGTGAAGCTCTGGGTAACCAGCGAGTACGAGCACAATGGATTGCGGGCCGATGGTGAAGCCATACTTGATCGACTTCTCAACATGGTGCGGGGCTGCTAGTTGGGGTAACGAACGACGCAGACTGGCGTCGAGCACTATAGCTTGGCGCGCAACTCTTCCGCGGCTGCCTGCAGTGGCGGCAGGCAGCGATGCAATGAGTCTCGGGGAGACATTGCGGCAACTGACATGGATACGCTCAACGCGCCGACGGTGTGACCCGCACCATTCACGAGCGGCACGGCGATTCCGCGCAGACCCAGTTCAAACTGGCCTTCGACCATGCAATACCCCTGCGCCCGGGTTTTCTCGATTTCGCAGCGCAGTTGCCCTTTGTCGGTGATTGTGTGGCCAGTGTAGGCGTGGAGTGTTGTGCGCGTTAGCCACCGATCCAACTCGTCATCCGTCAGGTGGCTTAGCAGCAACCGCCCCGCTGCTGAGGTGTGTGCCGGAAGTCGGGTTCCCGGTTCGATCAATGTTGAGAGCAGCTTGGGGGCACTCACACGGCTGATATACACCGCATCACGATCTTCCAGCACCGCCAGGTTGGTTGACTCCCCAATTGACTCTGTGATGCGCTGCAGCGCCGGCAGTACCGTGCGCGGTAGACGCGCTGAGGCCAGATAGGAATGTCCGAGTCGCATCACCTTCGGTGTGAGCCAGAACGATTTGCCATCGCTGGCCATGTAGCCCAATGCCGTCAGCGTCATCACGTAGCGACGGGCGGCTGCGCGACTCAAATCAAGTCGCTGCGCCAGTTCGCTCTGAGTCAGCTTGGGCGTGGCGTCGTCAAAAGCTGTAATGACCTCCAGCCCTTTGCGCAATCCATCAATCATGTCGCCTTTAGCGACGGCGTGAGTTTCGGGCAGGCTGGACTTCATGGCGATTCGCTTGACTTTGTCCGGATGATGTGTTCTATTATCGCACACTTGTGCGTTTATCGCACATTATTGGTTGTGTCCGAATCACGCACACAGCGCACGCTGGGACGTTGAATGACGCAGGCCTTCGTTGGAAGGAGGGTCGATGCCCGACAAGCACTTGGCGCATAGACTGCTTCGCTTCCGTTCCGAGAGCAACCCTTCGCAAAAATCATTTCACTACTGACTTTGCCGTGCGAGCCGCTCGATGAATGATTCAACGCAACCCGTCAATCCACTTGGCGTGGCCGGCATCGAATACGTGGAGTACGCCACGCAGGAGCCGTTGGCGTTTGGTGCTGCGTTGGAGAAACTGGGATTCCACGCCTTCGCACGCCATCGCAGCCGCGAGATCGTGCTCTACCGAGCAGGGGGCATGAACATCATCGTCAACGCCGACCCAGCCGTCGCGGGGCTATCCAATGGCAACGGAGACGACGTGCGCCCGCCGCGACTCAAGGCTTTTGCATTGCGCGTGCGTGATGCCGCTCTGGCGTATGGACATTGCGTCAGTCGCGGCGCGTGGCCGCTCAGCGCGACGGCCGCGCCGCGCGTTGGCGCGATGGAGCTGAACATCCCTGGCGTCTCCGGAGTGGGCGACAGCATCATCTATTTCGTTGATCGCTATCAGGAGTTCTCGATCTACGACGTCGACTTCAAGCGCCTGCCCGGTGTGACGCCGCCGCCAGCGATCGAAGGCATGCATTTCTTCGGTATCGTGCAGTCGATTGAAGAGGGCCGCACCCGCGAGTGGGTGGACTTCTACCGCGAGCTGTTTGGCTTCAGCGTGTTGCCGCAAGGCCAGTATTTCGGTGTGTTGCCGAAAGGAACTTTGCTGGAGAGTCCGTGCGAGCAGTTTTACCTGCAACTGGTCGAACCGCCGGAGCAGGCGGCCGTGCTGGCGTGGCAGGAAAAGCTGACGCGCGTGGGCTTCGGCGCTCCGGACATCCCCAAATTGGTGGCGGCGCTCGCCGCGCGAGGTGTGACTTTCGTGGAGAGCAACTCGGTGCACACCAGCGACCGCGGCGCCGTGACCTACCTCGGGGGTACCTCGTTCGAGTTCGTCAAGAGCCACCTTACCGTGATGGAGTAGTCGCGTGAACATCACCGACTTTTCGCTTGACACCATCACGCTGGCTGGCTCGCTCGAGAGCAAGCTCGATGCGGCGGCCAACGCGGGCTTCACGCAGATCACGCTGTGGGCCAAAGATCTCTCGGGGCATCCGGATGGTTTCGATGCCGCGCTGCACGAAGTGCGACAGTCGGGGCTACGCGTCAACGCCATTCAGGTGATGCGGGACTATGAAGGCCTGTCGGGCCAGCTTCACCACCACAAGGTGGAAACCGTCAAGACGATGCTCAGGCTGTGTGAGGCGGTGGGCGCCGAGCGGCTGATGATCTGCTCCACCACGTCGGCGCACGCGTCAGGCGACATTGATCACATTTCGGCCGATCTGCGCAAGGTAGCCATGCTGGCCACGCCGCTGGGCGTGCGGGTAGCCTATGAGGCACTGTCATGGGGCCGCCACGTCAGTGATTTCGCTCTGTCGTGGGAGATCGTGCAGCGCGCCGACCGCGCCAATCTGGGCGTGTGCATTGATTCCTTTCATGTGCTAGCCAATTGCAGCTTGAATGGCACTGATTTCGAGGCGCTGGCGACGATTCCCGGCGAATGCATCGCGTTCGTTCAACTCTCGGACTTTTTGTGGCGCGACGTGCACACACCACAAGAGCGCATCGACACGGCACGACATCTGCGCGTGTTCCCTGGTGAGGGCGTGCACAGTGCCGAGCTCGCCCGTATGGTGCGCATGATTGATCGCGCTGGCTACCGCGGCGACTGGAGTTTCGAGGTGTTCAACGACGACTACGTGCACATGCCTGTCGACGCGGTGGCGCGGCGGGCGTGGGAGAGCGCGGCCTGGGTGGCATCGCAGAGCGAGCGGCGAAGTCTGCCGCGATCAATTGTGCACAGTGCAAGGCCTTAACGCGGCGTGGTTGGTGAGGCTTGGCAAACGTGGGCCGCGCTCTCGGGTTTCAGCCGTACGCGCATCACAAGGGTGGTTCGCGGATGAAGGGGGAGAACACTGAATGACCGATTTCTTGCAGCTCTTGTTGAGCGGCGTGGCAACCGGCGCGATTTACGCGATGGCAGCACTGGGCTTTACGCTGCTCTGGCAGGCGGCTGGCACCATCAATTTCGCGCAAGGCGAATTCGTCATGTTGCCTGCCTTTGCCATGTTGATTGGCTTGTCCTTCGGCTTGCCGCTGTGGGCCGCATTTCTTGTCGCGGTCGTCCTGTCGGTGGCCGTGCTAGGCGCCGTGTTCAAGCGCTGGATCGTCGACCCGATGCGCGGCAGTGGCGTGGTGGCCGTGGTGGTGGCCACGCTCGGTCTGTCGATCGGCCTCAAGTCGGTTGTCAAGGCGGGCTATAGCGCTGAGCCACATCCGTTTCCCAGCGTGTTTGGCGAAGAAGTGTTCAAGCTCGCGGGTGTGACCGTCTCCTACGCCGATGTCGGAGCACTGCTGTTCGCCGGCCTCATGGTGCTCGGCTTGCAAACTTTTCTTAACAAGACCGTCACGGGTCGTGCCATGCAGGCCGTGGCGCAGAACACGTTCAGCGCGGAAGCGCTCGGCATCAACGTCAAGCGCATGATTTTCTACACGTTTGCGATCAACGCGATCCTGGTCGCGGTCACCGCGTTGCTCATTACGCCGACCTATCTCGCCAAGTTCGACATGGGTGACAACATCGGCCTCAAGGCGTTTTTCGCCGCGATCATCGGCGGCTTCAACAATTCACGCGGCGCGCTGCTGGGTGGCGTGATCGTCGGCGTTCTGGAGAACTTGGCCGGTGCCTATCTCACGCCTGCGTACAAGGACGGGGTCGCGCTGCTTCTATTTCTCGTGGTGATTCTGCTGAAACCGGACGGCCTGCTGGGCACGCCACAGGAAAGGAAAGTGTGATGATGTCGAAACAACACCTCGCATTCCTGGCCCTGGCTTTGGCAGCGTTGCTGGCCGCACCCGCGTTCCTCAAGACCTATGGTCTGTATTTGTTGACGCTGTGGCTGGTGTACGTCATCGCCGCGCTTGGCTTGAACTTGACCGTCGGTTATGCCGGACTCAAGTCGCTCTGCCATGCGGGCTTCATGGGCGTTGGCGCCTACACCGTGGCGATCATGATGAAGGCGGGCTTTTCGTTCTGGTTGGCGAGTCCGCTGGCCATCTTGTTGTGCTTCGTGCTCGGCTTGCTGATCGGCTTCCCGGCGCTGCGAGTGCAGTTGCACTATCTGGGTTTTGCCACGCTAGGCTTCAATTTGCTGCTCGTTCTTTTCTTCCGCAACGAGGAGTGGCTGACCGGTGGCACCTTTGGCATCCAGAACATCAAGCGGCCAGAGTTGTTTGGCTTCGCGTTTGACGGCAATGCACCGTTCTTTTACTTCGTGCTCTTGATCACGGTCGTGGCTGGTGTCGCGCTCGCGCTCTTGCTGCGCTCGCCCTGGGGCCGTGCGTTTGCAGCGCTGCGTGACAACCCAATCCGCGCGGAAAGTACGGGAGTCAACATCACGGCGTACACGTTGATGTCTTTTGCCATCGGGGCCGCGTACGCGGGCATCGCTGGTGCACTGTTCGCCCCGCTGGTTAACTTCATCGAGCCGGCGCCGTTTGGCATCGCCAACTCGCTGCTGTTCCTGATGATGGTGGTGGTGGGTGGTTCCGGGCGCTTTTATGGACCGGTGCTCGGGGCGGCCATTGCGTTGCTGCTTCCAGAATACCTGCGCTTCCTCAAAGACTGGTATCTGGCGGTGTTTGGCTTTGCCGCCGTGGCCATGATGATCTGGCTACCAGGTGGCCTCCTCTCGATGCGCGAGACCTGGTTGCTTGCGAAGTCCAAACGTGACGCGAAACGTCAGGCGACGCCGAGCGGCGCGGAGGCAGCATGAGCATTCTTACCGTCCACGACATCAAAAAGAGCTATGGCGCGATCAAGGCGGTCGATGGCGTGAGTTTCGACGTCAAGCCGGGCGAGATCCTGGGCGTTATCGGGCCGAACGGCAGCGGCAAGACGACGCTCTTCAATTCGATTCTCGGGCAGATCAAACCGGACAGCGGGCGCGTTGAATTCGAGGGCGTAGACATCTCCGGCAATTCGCCGCTCGAAATGTCGCGCTTGGGCATTGGACGCACGTTCCAGAACCTGCAGGTCTTTGGCAAACTCTCGCTGCGTGACAATTTGATCGCAGCGGCTCAGGAGTTTCATGGCAGTTTCTGGGGTCGGATGTTCGCGCCGCCCGACAATGGCATCGGCCATCGCGCCGACGAAATGATTGATTTGTTCCGACTCAAGCATGTGGCGAATCTGCCTGCGGGCAGCCTGTCGTACGGCCAGCAAAAACTGGTCGACATCGCCATGGCATTCATGCCCGCACCGCGACTGGTGCTGCTTGATGAACCTTGCGCGGGGGTGAACCCGTCGCTGGTGGACGGTTTGCGCGACTTGTTGCTGGAGTTGAACCGTCAGCAGGGGGGCAGCTTTGTGGTGATCGAACACAACATGGATTTCGTGATGAAACTATGCCACCGCATCGTGTGCATGGTCGAAGGCAAGGTGCTCGCGGTCGGCAAACCCGAGGAGATCCAGAACAATCGCGCCGTGCTGGAGGCCTATCTTGGCAACTGATCTGCAAAGTTCGTCGGGCGCTTCGTCCGCCGAATCTCGCACGGTGGGTACGCCGTTGATCGAGTTTGATCGGGTCGTCGCGGGTTATACCCATCTCACCATCCTCAACGAACTCAGCTTCAACGCGCGCAAGGGTGAGATCACGTTGCTGATCGGGCCGAATGGTGCGGGCAAGTCGACGGTGCTCAAGACCCTGTTCGGCATGTTGACGCCGCGTTCCGGCGAAGTCCGCTTCGGCGGGCAGGTCATCAATGGCCGTACCCCGCGGCAGCTGTTGAGCGAAGGTATGGCATTCGTGCCGCAGGGGCGCAATCTGTTCGGCAGCCTCTCGGTGTTGCACAACCTCGAACTCGGTGGGCTGCAATTGCCGAAAAAGGTGCTGCGTGAGCGAATCGATGAGGTGATGGCGCAGTTCCCGCGCCTGAAGGAACGCATCGATTCCCGGGCTGCATCGCTCTCCGGAGGCGAGCAGAAGCAGCTGGAGATCGGTCGGGCGTTGCTGGTGCAGCCTGAAGTGATCTTGATCGACGAGCCGTCGATTGGGCTCGCGCCGATCATCGTTCAGGATGTGATGAGACTATTGCGCATGCTGGCCGATAGCGGCAAGAGTGTGCTGATGGTCGAACAGAATGTGCGTACCGCACTGAAGTACTCGGACCGCGCGCTGGCGCTGGAAATGGGCCGACTTGCCGTGGATCGCCCTGCGGCAGAATTGCTGGATGATCCGAATTTGAATCGCCTGTTTCTGGGCGGTCATGCCAAGACGTGATGGCGCATTGGTGTGCGGGTTATCCCGACACCGAATGCGTCGTCGTTTTTGTCACACGCTGCGTTAGGCGGCAACCGTAGTTTCAACTGGAGGAAGACTCATGAAAACCACTATCGCTCGGGCCGTTGCCCTGTCTTTGGCCGCAGTGGCCGGCGCGTCCTTCGCGCAAAACATCAAGATCGCTCAGATCGTCGAACTGTCCGGACCGGGCACCGCTGCGGGCACCATGTACCGCAACGGCGCGAACTTGGCGATCAAGGAGATCAACGCCGCGGGCGGAATCATGGGCCGAAGGATTGAGTCCGTCGAGATGGACACCCAGACGCAGCCTGCAATCGCCAAAGCGATGACCGTGAAAGCGGTGGACGACAAAGTCACTGCGATCTTTGGTCCGGTGTTCTCCGGATCGATTCTCGTCAGTCAGGCGGAAAGCCAGAAAGCAGGCATTCCGAACTTCACCGGAGGCGAGGCCACGACGGTGACCGCGCAAGGCAATCCGTTCATTTTTCGGTCGTCACTGAGCCAATCCAGTGCGATTCCAAAAGTCGCCGCCTACATGGCGAATGACCTGAAAGTTAAGAGTGTTGCGGTGGTGTTCGGCAACAACGATTTCGGCAAGGGCGGCCGTGACGCCATCATCAAGGAACTGGGTGCCCGCAACGTGAAAATTGCCGCTGACATTTCGACCGATCCAGGGCAGGTGGATATGTCGTCCGCCGTGCTGCGCACCAAACAGGCGAATGCCGACGCGGCGTTTGTCTACGTCAATGAGGAGGAGTCAGCGCGTTTGCTCAAGGAATTCCGGAAACAGGGCTACGACAAACCGTTGATCGGCGAGACGACGCTGCTCGGCGCCAAAGTCCTCGAGCTCGCCGGTTCTGCAGCGAACGGCGCTCGTGGTCACGTCGGGCTCACCGCCGACGCGCCCGCGTTCAAGGACTTCCTGCCGAAGTTCGAGAAAGAGTTTAAGGCCAAGCCGGATCACAACGGCATCAAAGGCTACTTTTCGGCCTATGTGCTGAAGGCGGCAATCGAAAAGGCGAAGAGCACCGACGGCAAAGCCGTGGCTGCCGCGCTGCGCAACAGCTGCTTCAAGGCGAAGGATCATCCTGGCATCCTGCTCGATGTCTGTTTCGACGACAAGGGTGACCTCGATCGTGAAAGCTTCCTGGTGGAGGTGAAGGACGGCAAGCAGGTGGTGACGCAGACGCTGCCCATGCTGGGCAAGCGATAGGCCGCCACCGGTAATCGCCGACACGGCAACAATAGGCCCGCCTCGGCGGGCTTTTTCTTTGCGTGCGGATGCAACGCGGCCCCGGAGACTCCATTGGGTCACAGGAAAAATTCGCCGCGCGCGAAAATGTCGGGTCCCGAAGCCGAATTCACCGATACACGATTGCTAGGATCACGCGCTGGTACCCAGAGTTGGATTGTTACTGTGATTAACAAAGTTTTGCCTTCCGTTGCGGCGGCACTCAGCGACGTGCACGACGGTGCGACGGTCATGATAGGTGGCTTCGGTGGCGCAGGGCTGCCCGTTGCGCTGGTTGACGGGCTGATTGGTCAAGGCGCGCGTGATCTGACGATTGTGGCCAACAACGCGGGCAACGGTGAACTCGGCATCGCTGCCTTGCTCAAGGCCGGGCGCGTGCGCAAGGTGATCTGCTCGTTCCCGCGCCAGACTGACTCGTACATTTTCGATGCACTCTATCGCGCCGGCCAGATTGAACTGGAGCTGGTGCCGCAGGGCAATCTTGCCGAACGAATTCGCGCCGCGGGCGCCGGCATCGGCGGATTCTTCACGCGGGTTGGGTTCGGCACCGACCTCGCGAGAGGTAAAGAGGTGCGTGAAATCAACGGTGAGATGTACGTGTTCGAGACGCCCATTTACGCGGATTTCGCGTTGATCAAGGCTGAACGCGGGGATCGCTGGGGCAATCTCACTTATCGTAAGTCGGCGCGCAATTTTGGACCCGCGATGGCGATGGCAGGCGCCGTGACCGTGGCGGAAGTCCGTGAGTTGGTGCCGCTGGGTGGCATCGACCCGGAGGCCGTGATCACGCCGGGCATCTTTGTGCAGCGTGTCGTGCGGGTCGCGCAGGAGGCAGTTGTTCGATGACACGGGTTGCTGAATCGACGGCCTGGCGCAAGCGAACTCGTGACGAGATCGCGGCGCGACTGGCCGAGGACATCTTCGAGGGGGCGTATGTCAATCTGGGGATCGGCATGCCGACGCTCGTCGCGAATCACGTGCCGACCGGGCGTGAGATCGTGTTGCAAAGTGAGAACGGGTTGCTCGGTATGGGGCCGCCACCCGCGCCAGGAGAGGAGGATCTGGCGTTGGTCAATGCGGGCAAGCAACCCGTGACGCTCTTGCCGGGTGGCGCCTATTTCGACAGCGCGGACTCATTCGCCATGATGCGTGCGGGGCATCTCGACATCGCCGTCCTGGGCGCATTTCAGGTATCCGAATCCGGTGATCTCGCCAACTGGCACACCGGTCGGCCCGGGGACATCCCGGCGGTCGGTGGTGCAATGGATCTGGCGGTCGGCGCCAAGCACACGTGGGTGATGATGGAGCACTTCACGCACGACGGAGCCTGCAAACTGGTTTCACGTTGCGACTACCCCCTGACGGGCCTACGCTGCGTGAACCGTGTTTACACCGATCTGGCGGTGCTCGACGTCACCGTAGGAGGTTTCGTGCTTCGTGACGCGGTGGGGGGCCTCGATGCGGAATCGCTGTCGCAGCTCTCGGGCGTCGCGATCGCACCGCCGCACCGATAGAATTTTCGGCGTGTATCGGGCCTTGTCCCGCCAACCTGCCACGGATCGAGCCAATCGAGATCATGGCACCAGCCAACAGAAAGCTACTCATGTCCGAAGCCTACATCGTCGACGCGCTGCGTACCCCTATTGGCCGTTATGGCGGCTCACTCTCGGCGGTACGCACGGACGACCTGGGTGCCGTCCCGTTGCGGGCGCTCAAAGCGCGCCACTCGCAACTGGACTGGTCTGCGATTGACGATGTGCTGTATGGCTGCGCCAATCAGGCTGGCGAAGATAACCGCAACGTGGCTCGTATGGCGCTGCTGCTGGCTGGCCTGCCACAGACGATTCCCGGGGCTACCATCAATCGCTTGTGCGGCTCGGGGCTTGACGCGCTGGGCTCCGCAGCGCGGGCGATCAAGTCGGGCGAAACGCAGTTGATGATTGCCGGCGGCGTTGAGAGCATGAGCCGTGCGCCTTTTGTCATGCCCAAGGCAGAGTCGGCGTTCTCGCGATCCAACGCGGTCTACGACACGACGATTGGCTGGCGCTTCGTCAACCGATTGATGAAGGAGCAATACGGCGTCGATTCGATGCCAGAGACTGCGGAGAATGTCGCCGTTGAGTTCAAGATCGAGCGCGATGCGCAGGATCGCATGGCGCTGGCTTCCCAACAAAAAGCCGTCGCGGCCCAGAAGGCCGGGTTCTTCGACGGCGAGATCACACCGGTGGCCCTGCCGCAAAAAAAAGGCGATCCCATCATCGTCGCGAAGGACGAGCATCCTCGTGATACCTCACTGGAGGCGCTGGCAAAGCTAAAGGGCGTGGTGCGGCCCGACGGCACGGTGACCGCGGGCAACGCCAGTGGCGTGAACGACGGCGCCTGCGCGATACTGGTGGCGTCGGAGACGGCGCTCAAAACCCACCACCTCACGCCACGTGCGCGCATCGTGGGCATGGCGACGGCCGGCGTACCGCCACGCATCATGGGTATCGGTCCCGCGCCGGCAACGAAGAGAGTGCTGGCGCAGACCGGGCTCAGCCTCAACCAGATTGATGTGATTGAGCTTAACGAAGCGTTCGCGGCGCAGGGGCTCGCGGTGTTACGTGAGCTCGGTATGGCTGACGACGACGCGCGGGTCAATCCGAACGGCGGTGCAATTGCATTGGGGCATCCGCTGGGTGCGTCGGGCGCTCGCCTTGCCACGACCGCGGTGAATCAGCTGCATCGGACAGGCGGTCGTTACGCGCTATGTACCATGTGTATTGGCGTCGGTCAGGGGATTGCGGTCATCCTTGAGCGTGTTTGAGGCGTTTCACGGCATGCCGAAATTGATCCGACAGCAATCTGACCCCGCGCGGCGCGACACTATGCCAGCCGACTGCGCGTTTTGCGGGAGTCGACTGCGCCATCGACCGAGTACGTTTAACACAAAGGACATTTCATGATTCGTGCTACACAGCTATTTCTGCGTGCTTTCGTGACAGGTGTTGTCGGCGCGTGTGCCGTAACGGCGCAGGCGCAGGACCCCGCCAGTTACCCCAATAAGCCAGTCAAGATCATCGTTCCGTTCGCGCCAGGCGGAGGTTCGGATTTCATGGGGCGGCTGCTCGCCAAGCAGCTCAGCGAAAAACTCGGGCAGCCGTTTATTGTCGAGAACAAGCCAGGTGCGGGCGGAAATCTGGGCGCCGAGATCGCAGTGAAATCTCCGCCGGACGGCTATACGTTGATGCTGACGGCAGCGAGTTACACCGTAAATCCGTACGTCTACAAGGTGCCGTTCGATTCGCTCAAGGACATCACGCCGATCGCCCAGCTCGCACGGGGGCCGTTCATCATTGCGGTGAATCCGAAAGTCACCGCCAACTCGCTTAAGGAACTCGTCGATCTCGCCAAGAAGCAGCCAGGAAAACTGAGCTACGCCTCAGCCGGTAGCGGCAGTATCACCCACATCGCCAGCGAGTACTTCATGGACGTGGCAGGTATTGACGTGGTGCATGTCCCTTACAAAGGCACGTCGCCCGCGCTGACCGACACGATCGCCGGCAACACGCAGATCGTGTTTGGCACCGTCGCCTCGACGATTCCGCACGTCAAGGGTGGCAAGCTGCGCGCGCTGGCGGTGAGTACGCCGAAACGACTGGCCGCGCTGCCGGACGTGCCTACAGCAATGGAACTCGGCTACAAGGACTATCAGGTCACCAACTGGCACGGACTGATCGGCCCGAAGGGCATGTCGCCCGACATCGTGGCGAAACTGAACAAGGCGGTCAACGAGACGATGGGGGCCAAATCGATGGAGGCCAACCTCGAAAGCGATGGCCTCACGGCGTCGCCGGGTTCGGCGGCTGACTTTGGTGCCCAACTGGCATCGGAGAGCGCGCGCTGGGGTGCTATCGTGAAGAAGCGCAACATCAAGGCGGACTAATTCAACGTCGATTGCACGCGTGGGGCGGCCAGACGGCGCCCGTGCCTGCGAAAGTTTGATTCAGCGTTTCCTTGGACTGCGCTCCCCGCCGCATCAACAGCGGCGGGTACGAATTCGATTCGCGAGTTGACGTGCTGGGGAAGCTCTCGTTCAGCGCTGCGCCGTTCAGCCTGAGCCAGGGACGAACGCTCCCAACCCCGCATCCACCATCGTTTGAGGCCTGAATTGCGTTCAGGGCGAACGGGGCGCTGCTGCGCACCTCTCTAAAATCGGGTTGCGCGGTTGGTTTCTGCCCGCAACACGCCTTCCTCGTATGCAAACTGTCAACGTTAATCTCGCTGATCGCCCGTATCCTATCCACATCGGCCCGAATTTACTGGGTAACGCGGACGCACTGCGACCGTTTGTGCGCGGCGGCACCTTAGCCATTGTGACTAACGAGACGCTCGGTCCGATGTTCCTGCCCCGGCTGCGCGAGATGGCGTCTGCAATGGGCAAAGCGGCGATCGAGATTGTGCTTCCCGATGGCGAGGCCTACAAGACGGCCGATTCCCTGGATCGCATTTACAGCGCGATGCTCGCTGCCAAGTGCGACCGCAAGACGACGATTCTCGCCGTCGGGGGCGGTGTCATCGGTGATGTCGCTGGCTTTGCCGCGGCGACCTATCTGCGGGGTATTCCGTTCGTTCAACTGCCGACGACACTGCTCGCGCAGGTGGACTCGTCGGTGGGCGGAAAAACGGCGATCAACCACCCACTCGGCAAGAACATGATTGGTGCGTTCTATCAGCCCGAAGCGGTGCTTTCCGATACGACAACGCTTAAGACGCTGCCAGCGCGCGAATACGCATCCGGTCTCGCCGAAATCATCAAGCATGCACTGATCTTCGATGCGCCGCATCTGGCGGAGCTTGAGCGCGACATCGATAAACTCAACGCCCGCGACGCTGACACGCTTGCGCGCGTGATCGCTCATTCCTGCCGCATCAAGGCCGATGTAGTGAAGTGCGACGAACGCGAGACGCTCGGCATTCGCGCGCTACTGAACCTCGGCCACACCTTCGGTCATGCTGTCGAAACCGAGATGGGCTACGGCGCGTGGATGCACGGCGAGGCCGTGGCCGTGGGTTGCGTGCTCGCGGCGGAGTTGTCGCAGCAACTGGGGCACCTCTCCGCAGACGACGTGGCGCGCGTGAAGCGTCTGTTTGTCGCTGTGCATTTGCCCGTCGCCTTGCCCGAGTGCCGTGCCGTGAACCTGCTCGCGCACATGCAGCGCGACAAGAAAAACGAAGGTGGCACGGTGACGCTCGTGTTGCTCAAAAAGCTGGGCGAGGCGTATCTTGACCGCGCTGTGGCCGAGCGCGAACTCCTCGATTTCCTCGCCGCGCGAACCGCGCGAGCGGCGGGGCGCTGAGCCGCCGGCGCGCCACGAACTACGGTACCGGCACGCAGAAGTTCACGCCTTCACCGTCCCAGCCCAACGCGACGAATGCGTCGTACTCCGACTTGCTGGTCGTAAAGCGGTGATTCGGATCGTCCGGGAAACGGGCAGTGCCCCGGAACAGGCGGTATACGGGCGTTTGACCATCGGCACAGCGGCCACCGATGCCCGCTTTCACCGGCGGGAACACGTAGGAGTCGACGCCTTCAAGGTAGGGCAAACCTGGCGCAGTGCCCGCCGTCGGGTTCATCGCCAGCAGCGCCGAGCGCTCACTCTCGAGCACAGTATAGAAGTGCGAGCCGCGCGATTGTAATTTCGCAATGCCGCGGAAGAAAAATCGGTACAGCCCCGCACCGCCCGGAGGCGACGCACCATAGACGGGGAAACTGAATCCCGTGCGCGCCCAGTCACTGCGGGCGTCGAGCGCGGATATCTCGTAGTCGCGCGACGTGATGAAGTAGTAGTCGAGCGGTGCGTAGCGGTACTCCACCATTGGCCGCGTTTCGAGGAGGTCGGCGTTGAAGCGCGCGACACACGCACCACGGTCGGGGCACGTGCCGACGATCAGAAGTTTTCCGTCCGATTGCAACGCGGCGCCATTGGCGACGCGAGGTATACCGCTAGGGTTTAGCCCCGCCAAAAGGCTCTGCGTCGGGTCAGGGAACGCCTGAGCGACACCGGAAACGCCAAAGTTCCAGTCGCGCAGACCCGATGGCGTGAGCCGAATGGCTTTGAAATTGTCTGGCACTCGCAGCGTCGCCAGGACGCTGCCGTCGTCTTGCAAGGTGATCGCCACGACTGGGCCAAGCAGGCCGCTGGGGGTCATACAGAACTTACCCTGCACGGCAAACGTTGAGTCCACGGATCCATCGGCCAGCAAGCGAATCACGCACGGACGTTCGTCCGCGTAGGCATCTTGCCGCGACGATCCAGCGGAAAGAAGTTTTCCGTCGGGTTGTTCCACGATGTCGAATGGTGTGTGATATCCCGCACCGAGTGGAACGGTGGCGCGGCCCTGCGTGCCGAACGCCGTGTCCACCCCCCCGTTGTCAAGCAGGCGATGGATGCAAAAATCCCAGCCGCTGCTGCGTGGACATTTGCCGAGTGCCACCAGCTTGCCGTCTCGCTGCCGGATCAGCCGCGCGCCCGAATAGGCGCCAAGGCCTGAAATCGTGACGATTCCGATGCTGCCGAACGTTTCATCGAGCCTCCCATCGGGCAGGTAGCGGGCCGCACAGAGATCGTAGGCGCCAATGATCTGGCAGCTCCCTGCGATCACGAAGCGACCGTCCGGCAAGAGCGCGAAGCCCGACGCCAGATCATTGCCGATGCCGAGGTTGGTGATCACGGTGCCGCCGATGCCGAAGGACGTGTCAATGCTGCCGTCGGGTAGATAGCGCACGGCGCAGAAGTCCCGGTCTCGGGAGCTGTAGCAGGTGCCAACGACGAGCAGCTTGCCATCAGGCAGGATCGCCACTCCGGTGGGCGTATCTTCGCGCCCCAGAATGGTATGAACGACCACTCCGCTGCTCCCAAATCCGCGATCCAGGATCCCATCAGCCGTGAGGCGAGCAACGCAGAAGTCTGTCGGGCCAAAGCGGCCGCAGCGCCCGACCAGGACGACTTTGCCATCCGGCTGTACTGCGATGGCTGCACCGGAAACCGAACCAATGGATAGCGTTGGGTAAGACACACCCTTGCCACTCCCGCCCCACGTCGCGTCGAGAATTCCTGCGCCAGCAGCAACCGCTGAAGACGTTGTCAGTGTGAGGGCTGCGCCAAAGAAGATCGCGACAGCCTGCGCGGCTCTGCGAAATAGATGCGCTGCGAGAATGCCGGTCGCGAGGTGAAGCAATGGAGCCATAGTTTGACAACGCCTGCTGTGCGTCTTTAGCGCGTTCGGCGACGCGTGCACGTCGAAATTGTCTGGGGAAAAATCAAGAAACACCATGAAATACGGCTCCCGCAGGAGCCGTATTGACGCAGATTAGCGTTCGCGGCCTGCTGGGCCTGCCACGAACACGATTTCCTTGTCGCGATGGTCGCCGCCGTTAGGCTGACACCGTTTCCGCCCGCTCAACAAACTCTGGCATTTCGTTGAAGTTCATGTAGCGATAGATTTTGCTGCCGTCCTGGTTGATGGCGGCGGAATCGGCGAGGTACTCTGCCTTGGTCGGGATGCGGCCGAGCTTGGCGCACACCGCCGCCAGCTCGGCGCTGCCGAGGTAGACGTTGGTGTTCTTGCCGAGGCGGTTCGGGAAGTTGCGCGTGCTGGTGGACATCGCGGTGGCGCCTTCCTTGATCTGCGCCTGGTTGCCCATGCACAACGAACAGCCCGGCATTTCCATGCGCGCACCGGCGGTGCCGAAGGTGTTGTAGTGTCCTTCTTCGGTGAGCGTTTGCGCGTCCATCTTGGTCGGCGGTGCGAGCCAGAGCTTGGCCGGAATGTCGCGCTTGCCTTCGAGCAGTTTCGCGGCGGCGCGGAAGTGACCGATGTTGGTCATGCAGGAACCGATGAACACTTCGTCAATCTTGGCGCCGGCGACGTCGGACAGCGTCTTCGCGTCGTCCGGATCGTTCGGGCAGCATACGATCGGCTCCGAGATGTCGTCGAGGTTGATCTCGATCACGGCGGCGTACTCGGCATCGGCGTCGCCCTTGAGCAACTGCGGGTTGGCAAGCCAGTCCTCCATCGACTTCACGCGGCGCGCCAGGGTGCGCGGGTCTTTGTAGCCGTCGGCGATCATCGCCTTGAGCAGCACGATGTTCGATTTCAGGTACTCGATGATCGGCTCTTTGTTCAGCGCCACCGTGCAGCCCGCAGCCGAGCGTTCGGCGGAGGCGTCAGCGAGCTCGAACGCTTGCTCAACTTTCAGGTCGGGCAGACCTTCGATTTCGAGAATGCGGCCCGAGAAGATGTTCTTCTTGCCTTGCTTGGCCACGGTCAGGTGACCGGCTTTGATCGCGTAGAGTGGAATCGCGTGCACGAGGTCACGCAGCGTGACGCCGGGCTGCATCTTGCCCTTGAAACGCACGAGCACCGATTCCGGCATGTCGAGCGGCATCACGCCGGTGGCTGCCGCGAACGCGACGAGACCGGAGCCGGCAGGGAACGAAATACCAATCGGGAAACGCGTGTGGCTGTCGCCGCCGGTGCCCACCGTGTCCGGCAGCAGCATGCGGTTCAGCCACGAGTGGATGATGCCGTCGCCCGGACGCAGTGCAACGCCGCCGCGCGTGGAGATGAACTCCGGCAGCTCGTGGTGCATCTTCACGTCCACGGGTTTCGGATACGCGGCCGTGTGGCAGAACGACTGCATGACGAGGTCTGAGGAGAAACCCAGGCAGGCGAGGTCTTTCAGCTCGTCGCGCGTCATCGGGCCGGTGGTGTCCTGCGAGCCGACCGAGGTCATTTTCGGTTCGCAGTAGGTGCCAGGACGTACGCCCTTGCCTTCGGGCAAACCGCAGGCGCGGCCCACCATCTTCTGCGCCAGCGAGAAACCTTTGCCCGAGTCCGCGGGGGCTTGCGGCAAGCGGAACAGCGTGGAGGCGGGCAGGCCGAGCGCTTCACGCGCCTTGCCCGTGAGGCCACGACCGACGATCAGCGGAATGCGGCCACCGGCGCGCACTTCGTCGAGCAGCACGAGGCTCTTGAGTTCGCTGCTGGCAATCACTTTGCCGTCTTTGCTTGCGGTGACTTTGCCCGTGGTGTGGTCGATGGCGAGCTCCACGGTGTCACCCATGTTCATCTGCGTGACATCGATTTCAACCGGCAGTGCGCCCGCGTCTTCCATCGTGTTGTAGAAGATCGGCGCGATCTTGCCGCCGAGGCAGACGCCACCGAAGCGCTTGTTCGGGATGAACGGAATGTCTTCGCCGGTGAACCACAGCACGCTGTTGGTGGCGGATTTGCGCGACGAACCGGTGCCGACCACGTCGCCGACGTAGGCGACAAGATTGCCCTTGGCGCGCAGGTTCTGAATGAATTTCACCGGGCCGCGCTTGCCGTCTTCTTCGGGTGTGATGCCGTCGCGCTTGTTCTTGAGCATCGCCATCGCGTGCAGCGGGATGTCCGGGCGGCTCCATGCATCGGGCGCGGGCGAGAGGTCGTCGGTGTTGGTCTCGCCGGTGACTTTGAGCACGGTGATCTTGATCGATTTGGGTACTTCCGGGCGGCTCGTGAACCACTCGGCGTCAGCCCAGCTCTGCAGCACGGCTTTGGCGTTGGCATTGCCCTTGTCGGCCTTTTCCTTGACGTCATGGAATTGGTCGAACATCAGCAGCGTTTTCTTCAGGCCGTTGGCCGCCACGGCGCCGACCGCCGCGTCATCGAGCAGGTCGACCAGCGGAGAGATGTTGTAACCGCCGAGCATGGTGCCGAGCAGCTCGGTCGCCTTTTCGCGCGAGAGCAGCGCGGTCTTCTCCGTGCCGTGGGCGACTGCGGCGAGGTAACTGGCTTTGACCTTGGCCGCGTTATCGACGCCCGCCGGGACGCGATTGCTGATGAGATCAACAAGGAAATCGCCTTCGCCAGCGGGTGGGTTTTTGATCAGCTCGATCAGCTCCGCGACCTGCTTGGCAGTCAGCGGCAGCGGCGGCACGCCGACGGCGGCGCGTTCGGCAACGTGTTTTCGGTAGGCTTCTAGCATGGTGTTCTCCTGCGAAAGTTGGGTGTGATGTGATGCGATTAGTGAGCAGCAGGCAGCGCGTCGGCGTCGCCGGGGATGATGACGCGCAGGCCCTTGAAGTAGTCGCGGTGAAAACCACCGTCGTAAGTGATGAGGCCATCGCACTGCATGAGTGCGTGCGCCCCGATGAGAAAGTCGGCGACGATGCGTGATCGGGTGCCGCCGTTTTTTCGATAGCGCTTGGACATTTCGCCGGCGCGAATGGCCGCCGTTTCGTTGGTGGGCACAAACAGAAATCCGAGGCTCGCCAGCGTCTTGCGGGTCGCCTCGCTGTCGCCGCGCGAGCAGAGTTCTGCCATCGCAACGTCGGAGAGCGCGAGGCGCCCAATTTGGGCTGCGTCGCTCAAGGTCTGTGTGCTTTGCTCGGCGTCGGGGCCGTCAAAGAGCATGTCGATCAGCACGCTGGAGTCGACCGCGATCATGCGCGCGTGCCTCCGCGTGCGGCCTTGGGTTGGCGCTTGCGTGACGTGATGGCAGGCGCCGGCGCGCCTGCGCTCGGCGCGACGGCTTGCGCGGCAAGCCAGGCGGCGCGGCGACGTGCGTGGTCTTCGCGCACGGCAGCCGGAAGCTCAATGTCGTCGCGCAATTCTTCCCACGGCTCGATGGGGTCGTTGGGCGCGCGACCGCGCAGATCGCGCATGATGCTCTCCACCGTTTCGCCGGGTTCGAGCTTGAGCAGACCCCGCGCACGACTGAAAGCATCGTCGACCTTCTTGCGGATGATGAGTTTGCCGCCCTCGACCGTGAAGGTCAGCAACGTACCCGCGGATAAACCCAGTTGATCGCGAATGGCTTTCGGGATGACGACCTGACCGCGTTCGGCGAGAGTGGCTTCCATGTCATACCTCGGAAGTAGGAAAACTTAGGTATGAATTATACGGTATGAAAATCATATTCAGACCGCGGCAAACAGCTTTTCTGCTGCAACGACCGGTGTACGGTCACTATGGGCGCGAAATGACCTCAAGTCGACATGAGCGCTTTTCAGGCTGTATCGACCGTCATACAGTCGTTGGTGGCAAAAAGCTGTAACCCGAACAACGGAGCAGGCGGTCAACATGCGCTCCGGCCTACAGACCCGCCACCGGCGGAATGCGCACCACGCCTTCCATCAGCACGCGCGCACTGCGGCTCATGACGGCCTTTTTGACCACCCATTCGCCGCCTTCCTGCGTCGCCTCGGCGCCGACACGCAGTGTGCCGGAGGGGTGGCCGAAGCGCACGGCGTCTTTCTGGCCACCGCCTGCGGCGAGGTTGACGAGCGTGCCGGGGATGGCCGCCGCGGTGCCGATGGCAACGGCTGCGGTGCCCATCATGGCGTGGTGCAGCTTACCCATGGACAGCGCGCGCACGCAGAGATCGATATCTGCGGCCTGCACCCCCTTGCCGCTTGACGAGGCATAGCTCGTGGCCGGTGCGACGAAGGCGACTTTGGGCGTGTGCTGGCGCGTTGCCGCATCGTCGAGCGACTTGATCAGGCCCATGCGCAGCGCGCCGTGGGCGCGAATCGTCTCGAACATCGCGAGTGCTTTGGCGTCGCCGTTGATGGCATCCTGCAGCTCGGTACCGGTGTAGTTGATGTCCCTCGCGTTGACGAACACGGTCGGGATGCCCGCGTTGATCATCGTGGCCTTGAGCGTGCCCACGCCGGGCACGACGAGATCGTCAACCAGATTGCCGGTGGGGAACATCGCGCCGCCAGCATCGCCTTCGCCTTCGTCGGCAGGATCGAGAAATTCAAGTTGCACTTCGGCCGCCGGAAAGGTCACGCCGTCGAGTTCGAAGTCCCCGGTCTCCTGTACTGCGCCGTGGGTGATGGGCACGTGCGCGATGATGGTCTTCTGGATGTTCACTTGCCAGATGCGGATCGTGGCGACGCCGTTTTGCGGCACGCGCGACGCATCGACCAGCCCGTTGCTGATTGCGAACGGCCCCACTGCGGCGGAGAGGTTGCCGCAGTTGCCGGACCAGTCCACAAACGCCTTATCGATCGAGACCTGACCGAAGAGGTAATCGACATCGTGATCCGGTTTGCTGCTTTTCGCGAGGATCACCGTCTTGGAGGTGCTCGATGTGGCGCCGCCCATGCCGTCGATCTGCTTGCCGTACGGGTCGGGCGAACCGATCACGCGCAGCAATATCGCGTCGCGCACGGGGCCGGGCTGCTGCGCGGCGACGGGCAGATCGGTCAGTTTGAAGAACACGCCTTTTGACGTGCCGCCACGCAGGTACGTGGCGGGAATCTTGATCTGGGCTGGGTGGCCACTCATGCGACCGCTCCTTCGAGGAAGTCCTTGGCGAAGCGTTGCAGGACGCCGCCGGCGTCGTACACCGAAATCTCCTCGGCGGTGTCGAGGCGGCAGGTGACGGGCACTTCCACCACGTCGCCGTTCCTGCGGCGGATGACCAGCGTGAGCGTGGCGCGCGGCGTGCGCTCGCCGATCACGTCGTACGTCTCGGTGCCATCGATGCCAAGCGTCAGGCGCGTGGTGCCCGCCTTGAACTCGAGCGGCAGCACACCCATGCCGATCAGGTTGGTGCGGTGGATGCGCTCGAAGCCTTCCGCCACGATCACTTCAACCCCCGCCAGGCGCACGCCCTTCGCGGCCCAGTCGCGCGAGCTGCCCTGACCATAGTCGGCACCCGCGATGATGATGAGCGGCTGCTTGCGGTTCATGTAGGTCTCGATGGCCTCCCACATGCGCATCACCTTGCCTTCGGGCTCCACGCGGGCGAGCGAGCCCTTCTTGACCTTGCCGTCCGCATCCTTGACCATCTCGTTCATCAGCGTCGGGTTGGCAAACGTCGCCCGCTGTGCCGTGAGGTGATCGCCGCGGTGCGTGGCGTAGCTGTTGTAGTCCTCTTCCGGCAGGCCCATTTTCTTGAGGTATTCGCCGGCGGCGGAGTCGCCCAGAATCGCATTCGACGGCGACAGGTGATCGGTGGTGATGTTGTCGGGCAACACCGCCAGCGGACGCAGGCCGCGCAGCGTGCGCTCACCCGCAAGCGCGCCTTCCCAGTACGGCGGGCGGCGGATGTAGGTGCTCGGTGCGCGCCAGTCGTAGAGCGGGCTGATCTTCTCGCCCGTGGCGGCGGCGAAGGTGAACATCGGCTCGTAGACCTTGCGGAACTGCTCTGGCTTCACGCTCTTTGCGATCACCGCATCGATTTCTTCATCGCTCGGCCAAATGTCTTTCAGCATGACGGGTTTGCCTTGCGCGTCGGTGCCGAGCACGTCTTTCTCGATGTCAAAGCGCACGGTGCCCGCGATGGCGTAGGCGATCACCAGTGGCGGCGAGGCCAGGAAAGCCTGCTTCGCATACGGATGGATGCGGCCATCGAAATTGCGGTTGCCGGACAGCACGGCCGTGGCGTACAGATCGCGGTCGATGATCTCCTGCTGGATTTTCGGGTCAAGCGCCCCGCTCATGCCATTGCACGTGGTGCAGGCGAAGGCAACGATGCCAAAACCGAGCGCTTGCAGTTCGGGCAGCAGCTTGGCTTCTTCGAGATAGAGCTGCACGGCCTTCGATCCGGGGGCGAGCGAGGTTTTCACCCAGGGCTTGCGGGTGAGGCCGCGCGCGTTGGCGTTGCGTGCGAGCAGGCCCGCGGCAATCACGTTACGCGGGTTGGAGGTATTGGTGCAGCTGGTGATCGCGGCGATGATCACCGCGCCGTCAGGCATCGTGCCTTCGTTCGCTGCGGGCATTCGCCAGGGCGCCGCAATACCGCGCTCGGCGAGCGCAGTGGTCGGCAGGCGCTTGTGCGGGTTCGACGGGCCGGCCATGTTGCGCACCACAGTCGAGAGATCAAAGCGCAGCGTGCGCTCGTATTCTGCAGTGGCGAGGGCGTCAGCCCACAGGCCAGCCGTCTTCGCGTAGGTCTCGACCAACGCGACTTGTTTGTCATCGCGGCCGGTGAGCTTGAGGTAGTCGATGGTCTTTTCGTCGATGAAGAACATCGCGGCGGTGGCACCGTACTCCGGGGCCATGTTCGAAATCGTGGCACGGTCGCCGAGCGTGAGTGCGGCCGCGCCTTCGCCACGGAACTCGAGGTAGGCGCCGACGACCTTTTCCTTGCGCAGGAACTCGGTCAGCGCCAGCACCACGTCGGTCGCCGTGATGCCCGGTTGCGGTTTGCCCGACAGCTCCACACCGACAATGTCGGGCAGCCGCATCCAGGATGCGCGTCCGAGCATTACGTTCTCGGCCTCGAGGCCGCCAACACCGACGGCGATCACGCCCAGCGCGTCGACGTGCGGTGTGTGACTGTCGGTGCCGACGCAGGTGTCGGGGTAGGCCACGCCGTCCTGCACGCCAATCACCGGGCTCATGCGCTCGAGATTGATCTGGTGCATGATGCCGTTGCCGGCCGGGATCACGTCAACGTTCTTGAACGCTTTCTTGGTCCACTCGATGAAGTGGAAGCGGTCTTCGTTGCGACGGTCTTCAATCGCGCGGTTCTTGGCGAAGGCATCCGGATCAAAACCGCCGCATTCCACGGCGAGCGAGTGGTCCACGATCAACTGCACCGGCACCACCGGATTGACCTTGGCCGGGTCGCCGCCCTGATCGGCAATCGCGTCGCGCAGGCCAGCCAAGTCGACGAGCGCCGTTTGGCCGAGGATGTCATGGCACACCACGCGTGCCGGGAACCACGGGAAGTCGAGCTCACGCTTGCGCAGGATGAGTTGGTTCAGGTAGTCGTTGATCTTTGCCGGCTCGGCCTTACGCACGATGTTTTCGGCGTGCACACGGGCGGTGTACGGAAGTTTGGCCCAGGCACCCGGCTGCAGGCGGTTGACGGCGGCAGCCGCGTCGAAGTACTGAAGCGAGGTTCCGGGGAGTGGTTTGCGGTCTGACATGATGGAATGATCAGAAGGTCAAAAGAGAAAACGATGCCGCCGCCGTCGCGAAGCGACGACGGGCCGACCCGTGGATGGAAGAGGGGAGGCGATCAGCGTGCGGCAACGCGGCCGCACTCCGGTTAACGCGAACTACTGCGACAGCAGGAAGTCGATGCGCTGCGAGAATTCCTGACGCGCGGGCTCGCCCTTTGCCTTGGCGAGTGCCGTTTCCAGTTCGCCCCGCAGCAACAGCAACTCCTTGCCCGACATGGCGCGCTCGACTTTTTGCTGCAAGAAAACGCCGCGCCAGCCAATGGCCGCAACGCATTTGACAAATTCCGGGTAAAGCGCGCGCTGCAGCTTGGCCTCGTCGATCGTGTGCGTCGCTTCGACCGCCTCGACATCCGCGAGTGGCGCCTGCAACGGCTCGCTGCCAGCGGGAGGCGGGGCCGGCGCGAGCAACGCATCGCCCGGTACGACCTCGACAAGGCCCTGATCGATCAGCTGCTTGAAGCCCTCGCGCCCTGCCGGGAGTTTGGCGGCGATTTCGCTGTACTCGGCGGCCGTCTTGTCGCCGTAAATCATCAGCAGCAATGTCCGCAGGGGGGCGGACAATTGCTGGCTGCGATCGGCGAGTGCGGCACGGCCCGCGAGGCTCTTGCGGACTCGATCTCCAGGCTGCATACGTTCTACCGTCCGATCTAAGACTGTCCGAGTAGTCTACGCGGAATTTGTCAGCCTGTGGTGACAACATGCTGCTGATCTACTTGCGCTGTTGCAACGGCACAAACGTCTGATCTTCGGGCCCTAAGTAATTCGCGCTCGGGCGGATGATCTTGCCGTCGATCCGCTGCTCAATGATGTGGGCGCTCCAGCCGCTGGTACGGGCAATCACAAAGAGCGGCGTGAACATCGCCGTGGGCACGCCCATCATGTGATAGCTCACGGCGCTGAACCAGTCGAGATTTGGGAACATCTTTTTGATGTCCCACATCACGGTTTCCAGACGCTCGGCGATGTTGAACATCTTCAGGTCGTTCGCTTCTTGCGAGAGGCTGCGCGCGACTTCCTTGATCACCTTGTTGCGCGGGTCGCTCACGGTGTAGACCGG
Organism: Burkholderiales bacterium; assembly: GCA_016790165.1. GTDB lineage: Bacteria > Pseudomonadota > Gammaproteobacteria > Burkholderiales > Casimicrobiaceae > Casimicrobium. The sequence continues at coordinate 85,717 of JAEUPL010000021.1, read as the reverse complement.
GTGACCGAAACCGATGACCACCTGCTTGGCTTCGACGCGAGCCTTGATGTCGGCCTCGGCCTCATCGGGCGTGTCGTAGCGCTTTTGCACCTCGAACGCCACTTCGTTGGCGCCACCGTGCTTCGGGCCGCGCAGCGCGCCGATGCCCCCGGCGATGGCGCTGTACATGTCGGAGCCCGTGCCAGCAATCACGCGGCAGGTGAAGGTGGACGCATTGAACTCATGCTCGGCGTAGAGGATCAACGAGGTATGCATCGCCTTCACCCAGCTCTGCGGCGGGCGCGTGCCGTGCAGCAGATGCAGGAAATGGCCGCCGATGGAGTCCTCGTCGGAATCGATCTCGATGCGCTTGCCGTTGTGGCTCCAGTGATACCAGTAGAGCATCGCCGGGCCGAGCGAGGCCATCAGTTTGTCGGCGATGTCTTTCGCGCCCGGATGATTGTGATCGTCCTTCTCCGGCGACACGCAGCCGAGCACCGACACGGCCGTGCGCATCACGTCCATTGGGTGCGAGGAGGGCGGCAATTGTTCCAGCGCGGCACGCACCGCAGCGGGTACGCCACGCAGCGATTTCAGCTTCGCCTTGTAGCCCGCCAGCTCGGCGACGGTGGGCAGCTTGCCATGTACGAGCAGATAGGCGATTTCCTCAAACTCGCAGGCACCGGCGACATCAAGAATGTCATAGCCGCGATAGTGCAGATCGTTGCCAGTGCGGCCCACCGTGCACAGCGCGGTGTTGCCAGCGGCAGTGCCGCTGAGGGCTACGGATTTTTTGACTTTGGGGCCAGGGGTTGCTGGGGTGTCGGACATTTTTTTCTTCCTTCCGTCGCGGCGCATCGCTGGCCGCGCTGTGGTTCATCAGTCTTTACTTGAGATTGCGGTAGAGCGCGCTTTGCTTCGATCCTTGGGCAGTCGGATCAACGCGGTAGTAAGCACCAACAAAATTGATGTCGCTGCAATGCTGCCGATAGTTGATGCAGGAATTTGAGCTGGTGGGGCGAACGAAATGCTCGCTCCCGAAGCGTCATACGCAAAGCGACCGCGCAGGGCGGGCGATCGTCCTTCGCAGTGTTGCTCGAAGTCAAAATCGAAATATGCCAACGTACCGGGCGCGGACCATCGAATATCTCGGATGGTGAAGGCGCCCGCAACAGAATTGCAGCCCGCGGAGTCGACGGAAATGTCTAGGCCAGCCATGCCTGGCGACGCAAACGCGGCACGCTCTACCGGGGAATAGCTGCCCTGACGTAGTTCGTGTCCCAATTGGCGGGTGCTAACGACGATGATTGCGTTTTTGTCAAACGAAGGGCCGATCGAACCCATGAAAAACATTGCGTAGTCAGCGCGACCGGGTGTCGATTGATCCAGAAAAGGGCCTTGAAAGTCGACATCAGTTTGGGTGTACAACCTCGGTCTGCCGCCCACAAAGTCTCCAGGGTCGCTTGATGCCTCGAAACGGACCGACGGCGCAGCTTCTGCGCGTACCAGGCACACCGCAGCAATACTCGCCAAGAGCAGTCCCGTAGCTCGGAGAAGCGAAGCGCGTCCGGGGTTCCCGTTGGCACGCAGACCCGTATCAACCTGCCTTGACGCGCTGCGCTTCTCAAGGCTACGTTTGACACGCATGAACATGGCGGCGAGCACGGCTGCTGTTACGCCTTCTTCGCCGCAAACAGCGCGTCAAGATGGTTCTCAAACGCGTGGTAGTTGATGCGGTCGTAAAGCTCCGTGCGGGTTTGCATGGTGTCGATCACGTTCTTCTGATGGCCGTCGCGGCGGATGGCCTGAAATACGTTTTCGGCGGCCTTGTTGGCAGCGCGGAAGCCGGAGAGTGGGTAGAGCACCATGCCACAGCCGGCGCTCTTGAGCTCTTCCACCGTGAACAACGGCGTCTGCCCGAATTCGGTGATGTTGGCGAGCACCGGCACCTTCACCGCGTCAACAAACTTGCGATAGGTCGGGAGGTCGTACGCGGCTTCGGCGAAGATGGCATCGGCGCCGGCCTCGACGCACTTGATCGCGCGTTCGATCGCGGCGTCCACGCCGAACGCCTGGATGGCGTCGGTGCGGGCGATCAGGAAGAAATCCGGGTCGATCTTCGCATCAGCGGCGGCCTTCACGCGATCCACCATTTCTTCAGTCGTGACGATTTCCTTGCCGGGGCGATGGCCACAGCGTTTGGCGCCAACTTGATCTTCAATGTGGCAGGCCGCCGCGCCGAACTTGATCAGCGATTTCACCGTGCGCGCGATGTTGAACGCACTGGGGCCAAAGCCGGTGTCGATGTCCACCATCAGCGGCACGTCGCACACATCGGTGATGCGGCGCACGTCGGTCAGCACGTCGTCGAGGTTGTTGATGCCAAGGTCCGGCAGACCCAGCGAGCCCGCTGCAACTCCACCGCCCGAAAGGTAAATCGCCTTGAACCCTGCGCGTTTGGCGAGCAGGGCGTGATTGGCGTTGATCGTGCCGATGACTTGCAGGGGGGATTCGGCTTTGAGGGCCGCACGAAAAGCGGCGCCGGGGGAGGGGAGAGACATCAGCTTTTTCCTTTCAGCGACAGCCGGGCGGCGCTTGCAGCCCGATTCAACGCAATATCGACAATCCAGTTTTTTCGCCGGAAACGACCGTCTAGCAGACGTTCAGGCCAAAAAGCTGTTGCAAGCTGTTTGCCGTGACGGAACCCGCCACCGCCACACCCAGATCTCTGGGCCGATCCGGGCGATCAACCCGGCTGCAAGCAACCGGGTGACGGGGATTTCCGTTTTGCAAGCCCACGGTTTGTCGGGTGCGCGCACGCGACAATGGGCTTGCAGAACGGCGCTGCGGACGCACGGCACACAGCGCTGCAAGAACGAAGAACGATGATGGCAACCCCTTGCGTCCTAGCGACCAACGGGAGCGTCGTCCTCCGTCCTTCGTCCTGTTGGGCGTCAGCCCAACAAATGCGCGATCGCGTCGCGTTCGTCGGTCAGTTCCTTCAGCGTCTTGTCCATGCGCGCACGGCTGGCAGCGTCAATCTCGAGACCGGTGACGCGGGTGTATTCGCCATTGGCGCAGGTGACGGCGACGCCATACTGGATGCCTTCCGGGATGCCGTACGAACCGTCCGACGGAATGCCCATCGTGACCCATTCGCCGTTGGTGCCGAGCGCCCAGTCGCGCATGTGATCGATCGCAGCGTTGGCGGCCGATGCGGCTGACGACACGCCACGCGCCTCGATGATCGCGGCGCCGCGTTTGCCGACGGTCGGAATGAACACATCGTTGTTCCAGGCGTCGTCGATCTTGGCCTTGAGCGCTGCGCCGTTGGCGGTGGCGAAACGCACGTCGGGGTACATCGTCGGTGAGTGGTTGCCCCACACGACGAGCTTCTTGATGTCGGCCACTTTGACGCCCGTCTTGGCGGCTAGTTGCGACAGCGCGCGGTTGTGGTCGAGGCGAAGCATCGAGGTGAAGTTCTTCGCGGGCAGATCGGGGGCCGATTTCTGTGCGATGTACGCATTGGTGTTGGCCGGGTTGCCGACGACCAGCACTTTCACGTTGCGGCTGGCGACGGCGTTCAGTGCCTTGCCCTGCGCCGTGAAGATGGCGGCGTTTGCCTGCAGCAGGTCGGCGCGTTCCATGCCGGGGCCGCGCGGACGGGCGCCGACGAGCAGGGCGTAGTCGGTGTCCTTGAACGCGGTCATCGGATCACTGTGCGCTTCCATGCCGGCGAGCAGCGGGAACGCGCAGTCGTCGAGTTCCATCATGACGCCCTTGAGCGCCTTTTGCGGGCCTTCGACCGGCACTTCCAGCAATTGCAGGATGACGGGCTGGTCTTTGCCGAGCATTTCGCCGGAAGCGATGCGGAACAGGAGGGCGTAGCCAATCTGGCCAGCGGCTCCGGTGACGGCGACACGAACGGGGGCTTTCATGTTTGATCCTTTTCTTGGGGTGGCACTGCGCCCCGATTCGCCGTCGCTCTTGTATAAGACCATGCGGCAGCCCGGAGCACCTGAACTTTCAATTCTCGCGCAACTCGCCTGACTTGTTGTTGACGAATGCTGCGTTGCGATATTGGCTCAGCCCGACGGGGATTATTCATCAAGTTTCCGCGCGCGTCAACTGGTCTTATGTCTTATATAAGACATAAGACCACAGATTGCCAAGTGCGCCAATTTGCGCAACAATGCGCTCCCATGAGCGAAGTCGCCGTTGCGCAAAACGCAGTTCAAACAGCCAACGCCGGCGCCCCGGCGTCGGGTGGCGCGTCGCCTGCAGCCCCTGAAACACCGTCGTTTCAGCCGCTGTACCAACAAATCAAGGGGCTGCTCACGCAGCGCTTGGAGTCGGGTGAGTGGCGCCCCGGCGAGGCGATTCCCAGTGAGCAGGATCTCGCCGCGCAGTTCAGCGTCAGTCAGGGCACGGTGCGCAAGGCGATTGATGAGCTGGCCGGTGAGAACATCGTCGTTCGCCGGCAAGGCAAGGGCACCTTTGTTGCAACGCACACCGAGACCAAGAGCTCGATGTTCCGTTTCTTGCGCATGCGCCGGAACGACGGGCAGGATGAATATCCAGCGAGCGAGTTGCTCGACGTCCGCCGTGGCCGCGCGACGGCGGAGATCGCACGCGCCATCGATCTCAAGCCGGGAGACAGCGTGCTGGTGCTACGACGCCTGCTGCGCTATGGCGGGGAACCCACGGTGCTGGACGAAATCATGCTCCCCGCCGCGCTGTTCAAAGGGCTGACCAAGGAACGCTTCGATGCCTACGAAGGCTCGATGTACGGCTTCTTTGAAACCGAATTCGGCGTGCGCATGCTGCGCGCGGAAGAGCAGGTAAAGGCCGTGGCGGCAGATCCCACCACGGCGGAAGCCTTGCGGGTTGGCATCGGTTCGCCGCTGCTGTGTGTGGAACGTATCGCATATACGTACGGCGACAAACCGGTTGAATTCCGTCGCGGGCTGTGCACCACGCGCAGCCATCACTACGCCAACACCCTGAGCTAAGCCGCAATGAAATCGGGTAACGAAGCGGGTATCCCTCGTGCGGCAACGAATCGTCGCGAATGCAAGCTCGGGGTCAGCCGCGACTTAGAAAATTCGCGTCCGACACCACCATTTTTTTCAGTTCAAGCTAACCACTCAGTCCTACGGAGCGCACTGCATGGCAAATCCTGATCCAGCAACCCTGGCGAAAGCCCGGCCGAGACCGGTGTACCGGAACATCGGTTTTGGCGAACTCTCCAACTATCGCCTGCCGATACCGGGCATCGCCTCGATTGTTCATCGCGTGACCGGGGTTGCGCTGTTCGTCGCGCTCCTGTTCCTGCTCGGTCTGCTGCAAATGAGCCTCAAATCGGAAGCGGGTTTTGAGGCGTTCCGTTCGATGGTCTGGGGCAATCTGTTCGGCAAACTGGTGCTCATCGGCTTGCTGTTTGCGCTGATTTATCACTGGATCGCGGGCATTCGCCACATCCTGCAGGACCGCAATTGGTGGCTGGACCTGACTGCGGCTCGTTCGACCGCGTCGGCTGTATTCGTAATCAGTGCGGTGTTGACGCTGCTCATCGTCTGGAGGCTCTGGTAATGGCACGTTCGAACTACGTCACCGAATGGTGGCTGCAACGCATCAGCGGCATGCTGATCGGCGCGTACGTCCTGTTGTTGATCGTTCTGCTCCTCATCAACGGCACGCCGAACGCGGCGCAGTGGCAGGCGCTCTTCGCCAACGGCCTGTTCAAGGCGGCGACGCTGCTCGCGCTGGTCGCGACCGCCTACCACGGTCTGGTGGGGGCGTTGCACGTCTGGCCGGACTACGTCAAGAGCCGCGCAGTGCTGGCGGTGCTCAATGCCTACACCTGGCTCGCGGCAGGCGCCGTAGTGCTGTGGTCGGTCCATATCCTTTTCGGTTCGAAATAAGGGCACGCAGAATGGCTCTCTCAGTTCACAAATACGATGCAGTGGTCGTTGGCGCTGGCGGCGCCGGCATGCGCTGCTCCCTGCAGCTTGCGCGCGCCGGTCTGCGCGTGGCGGTGCTCTCCAAGGTGTTCCCGACCCGGTCGCATACGGTGGCCGCGCAGGGTGGCATCGGTGCCTCGCTCGGCAACATGGACGAGGACAACTGGCACTACCACTTCTACGACACGGTGAAGGGCTCTGACTGGCTCGGCGATCAGGACGCCATCGAATTCATGTGCCGCGAGGCGCCGAAGGTGGTCTATGAACTCGAACACATGGGCATGCCGTTCGACCGCAATCCGGACGGCACCATTTACCAGCGTCCATTCGGCGGGCACAGTGCGAAGTACGGCGAAAAGCCCGTCCCGCGTGCCTGCGCGGCGGCTGACCGCACCGGTCACGCGATGTTGCACACCCTCTACCAGCAAAACGTAAAGAGCAACACCACTTTCTTCGTGGAATGGATGGCACTCGACATCATTCGCGATGCGGAAGGCGATGTCGTCGGTGTGACGGCGCTCGAGATGGAAACGGGCGAAGTGTCGATCTTCCACGCCAAGTGCGTGCTGTTCGCCACCGGCGGTGCGGGGCGCATCTTCGCTGCGTCCACCAACGCCTTTATCAACACGGGCGACGGCCTGGGCATGGCGGCGCGCGCCGGTATCCCGCTCGAAGACATGGAGTTCTGGCAGTTCCACCCCACCGGTGTGCACAACGCCGGCGTGTTGCTCACGGAGGGCTGCCGCGGCGAGGGCGCGATACTGCGCAACAAGGACGGTGAGCGCTTCATGGAGCGCTACGCACCGAAACTGAAGGATCTCGCACCGCGTGACTTCGTGTCACGCTGCATGGACCAGGAAATCAAGGAAGGTCGCGGTTGCGGCCCGAACGGCGACTACATCGCGCTCGACCTGACGCATCTGGGTGGTGAGACGATCATGAAGCGCCTGCCCTCGGTGCACGAGATCGGCAAGAACTTCGCCAACGTCGACGTCATCAAGGAACCGATCCCCGTGGTGCCGACGATCCACTATCAGATGGGCGGCATCCCGACCAACATCCACGGTCAGGTCGTTGTTCCCAGGAACGGCAATCCGAACACGGTGGTCAACGGCTTCTACGCCATTGGCGAATGTTCGTGTGTGTCGGTGCACGGCGCCAACCGCCTGGGCACCAACTCGCTGCTTGACCTGCTGGTTTTCGGTCGCGCGGCTGGCAACCATCTGATCGAGACGGCTTTGGCGAGCAAGGCGCACAAGCCGCTGCCCGCCAACGCGGCGGACTACTCGCTTGCGCGTATCGCCAAACTCGACCAGTCGAATAGCGGCGAATACCCGCAGGACGTGGCCAACGATCTGCGCCGTGCGATGCAGACGCATGCTGGCGTGTTCCGCACGCAGAAGAGCATGGACGAGGGCGTCGTGAAGGTGCTGGCCATTGCCGAGCGCGCCGCGAGCCTCTCGCTGAAGGACAAGTCGAAGGTGTTCAACACCGCTCGCATCGAAGCGCTGGAAGTGGCCAATCTCATGGAAGCCGCCAAGGCGACCATGGTGTCCGCTGCTGCCCGCAAGGAAAGCCGTGGCGCACACACGGTGGACGACTACGGCGACACGCCGGAGCATCCGCTGGGCCGTAACGATGAGGTGTGGATGAAGCACACTCTTTGGTACAGCGAGGGCAACCGACTCGACTACAAACCGGTGCAGACCAAACCGCTGACCGTCGACACGGTTCCGCTTGCCAAGCGCACCTTCTAACGCTGGACTCGATCATGGCTGACAAACGCACATTCGAAATCTATCGCTACGATCCTGACAAGGACGCCAAGCCCTACATGCAGACTTTCGAGGTCGAACTCGAAGGCACCGAGCGCATGCTGCTCGACGCGCTGATGAAACTGAAGAAGATGGACGATTCCGTCAGCTTCCGGCGTTCCTGCCGTGAAGGGGTCTGCGGCTCTGACGCGATGAACATCAACGGCAAGAACGGCCTCGCCTGCCTGACCAACATGCAGACGCTGCCGCAAAAGATCACGCTGCGACCGCTACCCGGTCTGCCCGTCGTCCGCGATCTGATCGTGGACATGAGCATGTTCTTCAAGCAGTATCACTCAATCAAGCCGTACATCGTCAACGAGACAGTCGCGCCGGAAAAGGAACGCCTGCAATCGCAGGAAGACCGCGAAGAGCTGAACGGCCTGTACGAGTGCATCCTCTGCGCGTGCTGCTCGACGAGCTGCCCGAGCTTCTGGTGGAACCCGGACAAATTCGTCGGCCCGGCCGGTTTGCTTGCGGCTTACCGCTTTATCGCAGACACGCGCGATCAGGTTCGCGAAGAGCGTCTCGACAACCTGGAAGACCCGTATCGCCTGTTCCGCTGCCACACCATCATGAACTGTGTCGATGTCTGTCCGAAGGGCCTCAACCCGACCAAGGCCATCGGCAAGATCAAGGACATGCTGGTCAAACGCGCTGCCTGATCGAGTCGTTGTTGCCGGACACCATGCTCACTGATCTCGAATTCTCGAAACTGCGCTGGCGCTGCCGGCGTGGTTTTCTTGAGAACGACATCATCCTGACCCGTTTGCTGGATCGCCGTGGGGCGAATTTCACCGCTGAAGAGCATGAGCAACTGCTGGCACTGATTTCGCTCGACGACAACGACCTCTGGGAGATCATCGCCGGTCGCTCGGATGACTTTCCGCAGGGCTGCAACGGCATGGTTGAAACACTGCGTCAGACACGCGTCAATCATTAGCCGTATTTTTCGATTTTCCGCCTCACAACCCAACACCCTCACCACAATAACGGAGCTTGCAATGACCGCCTCCTCGACCGCCACCCTGTCGTTCAGCGACGGCTCGCCCAGCGTTGAATTCCCCGTACTCAAGGGCACTGTTGGCCCGGATGTCGTCGACATCAAGACGCTCTACGGCAAGACCGGCAAGTTCACCTATGACCCCGGCTTTATGTCGACCGCGGCATGCCGCTCGGCGATCACCTACATCGACGGTGACAAGGGCGAACTGCTGTATCGCGGCTACCCGATCGAGCAGATTGCGACCAACTGCGACTATCTGGAAACCTGCTACCTCCTGCTGAACGGTGAGATGCCGAACGCAGCGCAGAAAGACGCATTCGTGAGCAATGTGTCGCATCACACCATGGTCCACGAGCAGATGCAGTTCTTCCTGCGTGGCTTCCGTCGTGATGCACACCCGATGGCGATTCTGACCGGCATGGTGGGCGCACTTTCGGCCTTCTACCACGACACGCTCGACATCAACAACGCCGAGCATCGGCACATTGCTGCGATCCGCCTGATCGCCAAGATGCCGACGCTGGTGTCGATGGCCTACAAGTATTCGACCGGCCAGCCGATGATCTATCCGAAGAACGATCTGTCGTACACAGCGAACTTCATGCGCATGATGTTCGCCACGCCGTGCGAGGAATACAAGGTCAACGACGTGCTGGTGCGTGCGCTTGATCGCATCTTCATCCTGCATGCCGATCATGAGCAGAACGCGTCGACCTCGACGGTTCGTCTGTGCGGTTCGTCGGGCACCAATCCGTACGCGGCGATCGCGGCGGGCGTGGCCTGCCTGTGGGGCCCGGCGCACGGGGGCGCGAATGAAGCGGCACTGTCGATGCTGCTGGACATCCAGAAGAACGGTGGCGTCGAAAAGATCGGAGAGTTCATCACAGCAGTGAAGGACAAGAATTCGAACGTGCGCCTGATGGGTTTCGGTCACCGTGTCTACAAGAACTACGATCCGCGCGCCAAGCTGATGCGCGAAACCTGCTACGAAGTGCTCGGCGAGCTGGGTCTGCAGAACGATCCGCTGTTCAAGCTGGCCATGGAGCTCGAGAAAATCGCGCTGTCGGATGAGTACTTTGTCTCCCGCAAGCTCTACCCGAACGTCGACTTCTACTCCGGCATCGTGCAGCGCGCGCTGGGCATCCCCACAGCGCTGTTCACGGCGATCTTCGCGCTGGCCCGCACCGTCGGCTGGATTGCGCAGCTGAACGAAATGCTCGCCGATCCTGACCAGAAGATCGGTCGCCCGCGCCAGCTCTTCACTGGCGCCACGGCGCGTGAGGTGCTGCCGCTGCATCAGCGCTAGCGCGCTGCGCGCGCAGGACGAGAGGACGACGCTTCGCTAGGACGACGGTGCGCCATGCGGCGCACCGAGGACGCAAGGTGAAGTCAGCATCAATCTTCAATCGATAGTGGAACGACAGACCAACAGCGAGTGACCAGAGTAGTTTGACCTTTCCTTGCGTCATAGGCGCGCAAGCGCCGACGTCCTAGCAAAGCGTCGTCCTCTCGTCCTCGCTTCTCCAAGGGAGAAGCGACCCATGATGAACGAACTCCAGCAAACCTCCACGATCTTCGGCGGCAATATGCCGTATATCGAAGAGCAGTACGAAAACTATCTGGCCGATCCAGCGTCGGTCGAGCCGAAGTGGCGCGATTACTTCGACGCCATGCGCGCCGGCTCACCGGATGTGGCGCATCAGCCCGTGATCGACGCGTTTGCCGCCATGGCGAAGTCGCGCAAGGCGGCCACCGCGAGCATCGATGCGACGTTGATGGACAAGCAACTGGGCGTGATGAAACTCATCCACGCGTATCGCTTTGTCGGCGGTCGTCTTGCCGACATCGATCCGTTGAAGCGGCAGGAGGTGCCGTTCATCAAGGAGCTCGATCACAAGCACTACGGCTTGGCCGATAGCGACATGGAGACTGAATTCTCCACGGGCCTTTTGCTCATTAACAATCAGCACCGCGCCAAACTCAAGGACATTATCGCCACACTGAAGAGTATCTACTCGCGCACGGTTGCCGTTGAGTACATGTACATGGGCAACGAGGACGAGCGCGAGTGGCTGCGTAATCGCATCGAAACCTCGCGCCTCAAGCCCACGTACACGGCCGAGCAGAAGCGCCACATTCTGGAGCGCTTGACCGCGGCAGAAGGCCTTGAGCGCTATCTGCACACCAAGTACATGGGGCAAAAACGCTTCTCCGGCGAGGGGGGCGATACGATCATTCCGTTGCTGGATCATCTGCTGCAACATGCCGGCGCCTCGGGAGTGCAGGAATCGGTGATCGGCATGGCGCACCGTGGTCGTCTCGGCGTGCTGGTCAATACGTTCGGCAAGATGCCGAAAGATCTGTTTGCCGAATTTGAAGGCAAGTACGACACCACGCTCTCCGCAGGTGACGTGAAATATCACAAGGGGTTCTCGAGCGACATTACGACGCCGGGTGGCCCCATGCACATTACGCTGGCGTTTAACCCGTCGCACCTCGAGATCGTGAACCCGGTCGTGACGGGCTCGGTTCGCGCCCGGCAAAACCGCCGTGACGACAAGACAGGCCGTGAAGTGCTCGGCATCCTCTTGCACGGTGATGCGGCGGTCGCGGGGCAGGGCGTCGTGCAGGAAACACTGGGTCTCTCGCAGACGCGCCACTACGGCACAGGCGGCACGATGCACATCGTGATCAATAACCAGATCGGTTTCACCACCAGCGACCCGCGCGACTACCGTTCGACGCTGTATTGCACCGACATCGCGAAGATGGCCGAGTGCCCCATTTTCCACGTGAATGCGGATGACCCGGAGGCTTGCCTGCTGGTCACCGAGATCGCGATGGACTATCGCACCATCTTCCACAAGGATGTGTTCATTGACCTCGTGTGCTTCCGCCGTCTCGGCCACAACGAGCAGGATGAGCCGATGGTCACGCAGCCGCTGATGTACAAAAAGATTCATCAGCATCCTGGCACACGCAAGCTCTACGCCGACCGGCTCGAGGCCGAAGGCGTGATCAAGCCCGGCGAGGGCGACCAATATGTCACCGCGTTCCGTGACGCCATGGACAAGGGCACGCATACCAACAAGACGATCCTGTCCAATTACGTGGCGCCCTACCAACAGGATTGGGCGCGGTTTGTGGGCCGCACCTGGACCGACTCTGCCGACACCACTGTGCCGCTCGCCACGGTCAAGGCACTCGCGAAAAAGCTCACTGAGATGCCGGACGGCTTCACGCTGCATCCGCGCGTCGAAAAAATGATCGGTGACCGCAAAGCCATGGGCGAGGGCAAGCAGCCGCTCGACTGGGGCATGGCCGAAAACCTCGCCTACGCCACACTGGTTAACGAGGGCATTGGCGTGCGCCTGTCGGGTGAGGATTGCGGGCGCGGCACGTTCTCGCACCGCCACGCCGTGTTCCATGATCAGAACCGCGAAAAGTGGGACAGCGGTACCTATATCCCGTTGCAACACATCAACCCGAAGCAGGGCGATTTCACCGTCATTGACTCGATCTTGTCGGAAGAAGCCGTGCTCGGCTTTGAATACGGCTACTCGACGTCGGAGCCGAATCAGCTCGTCATCTGGGAGGGCCAGTTCGGCGACTTCGCCAACGGCGCCCAGGTGGTGATTGACCAGTTCATCAGTTCGGGCGAGGTGAAATGGGGTCGCATCTGTGGCCTGACGATGCTGTTGCCGCACGGCTACGAAGGTCAGGGGCCGGAACACTCCTCCGCCCGTCCGGAGCGCTTCCTGCAGCTCTGCGCCGAGCACAACATGCAGGTCGTGGTTCCTTCGACCCCTGCGCAGTGTTACCACATGCTGCGTCGCCAGATGAAACGCGACTGGCGTCGTCCGCTGATCGTGATGTCGCCGAAATCACTGCTGCGTCACAAGGAAGCCGTCAGCACGCTCGAAGAGCTTGCCGAAGGCACGTTCCAACCGGTGATCGGTGAGACCGACAAGATCGTCGCGAAGAACGTCAAACGCGTGGTCGTTTGCTCGGGCAAGGTTTACTACGAACTGCTCGCGCACCGCCGTGAACAGGACATCAAGGATGTGGCGATCATCCGCCTCGAGCAGCAGTATCCGTTCCCGCACGACGACTTCAAGGCGCAGTTGAAGAAATTCCCGAATGCGCACGAAATCGTCTGGTGCCAGGAAGAGCCGCAAAATCAGGGTGCCTGGTATCGCCTGATGGCTTACTTCCGTGCCGATATCAAGCCGGAGCAGGTGTTGCTCTACGCGGGCCGTGCCGTCAGCGCGTCGCCCGCTGTGGGATACCTCTCCAAGCACAACGCGCAGCAGAAAGAGCTCGTCGAGAGCGCTTTCAGTTCGAAGTTGGGTACCGGCCAAATGTTGACGAATCTTTGATTCGTCAAGACGGATGACGAAGGACGAACGCGCTTTGCGCTAGACGAAATCCAAACCCAAGACCCGTAGGGTGGGCACGCTGTGCCCACCAACATGACGCAACCGAGTGGGCAGACATCGCCCACCCTACGAGAAGAAACTGGAAGAGACTATGTTGATCGAAGTAAAAGTGCCGCAACTCGCCGAAGGCACCCCGGAAGGCACGCTCGCTGCGTGGCATGTGAAGGCGGGTGATGCCGTCAAACGCGACCAGAACCTGTGTGATATCGAGACCGACAAGGTCGTGCTCGAAACCCCGTCCCAGGGCGACGGCGTGCTGGTCGAAATCAAGGTGGCTGCCGGTACCACGGTCACGTCCGGCGTTGTGCTCGGCATTATCGACACCGAAGCGAAGGCCGGTACCGCCGCAGCGTCTGCGGCCGCCCCCGCGCCCGCTGTAGCGACCCCGGCTCCGTCCGCCGCGCCGGCTGCGCCCGGCGCACTGCCCGCGGCCAAGAAAATGATGGCCGAAGCCGGCATCGATGCCGCCAGCGTGCAGGGCACCGGTCGTGGCGACCGTGTGACCAAGGGCGATGTCATCGCAGCCATCGAGGCGAAGTCAGCCACGGCCGCCGCGCCAGCCGCCAAGGCCGCCCCGGTCTCGGCGCCGCCGGTGAATGTGCCGCTTGGCAATCGCCCGGAACAGCGCGTTGCCATGACGCGTCTGCGCGCCCGCGTCGCCGAGCGCCTGGTGCAATCGCAATCGACCGCCGCCATCCTGACCACGTTCAACGAGGTCAACATGAAGCCGGTGATCGACCTGCGCAACGTCTACAAGGACAAGTTCGAGAAGGTGCACGGCGTGAAGCTCGGCTTCATGAGCTTCTTCGTCAAGGCCGCCGTGCACGCACTGAAGAAGTACCCGGTGGTCAACGCCTCGGTCGATGGCAACGACATTGTTTATCACGGCTACTACGACATCGGCATCGCAGTGGGTTCACCGCGCGGCCTCGTCGTGCCGATCCTGCGCGACGTCGATCAAATGAGCATTGCCGACATCGAGAAGCAGATTGCCGACTTCGGCAAGCGCGCGGGCGAAGGCAAGCTCGGCATCGAGGAGCTCACCGGCGGCACCTTCACCATCTCGAACGGCGGCACCTTCGGCTCGATGCTCTCGACGCCGATCATCAACCCGCCGCAGAGCGCGATCCTGGGCGTGCACGCCACCAAGGACCGTGCGGTCGTCGAAGGCGGCCAGATCGTGATCCGCCCGATGAACTACCTCGCGATGAGCTACGACCATCGAATCATCGACGGCCGTGAAGCGGTGCTGTCGCTGGTGGCGATGAAAGAGGCATTGGAAGATCCGGCGCGGTTGTTGTTGGATTTGTAGAGGTAACGTGCGGTGAACGACGACCGCGCAAAGTCCCGTGATGCGTCTCAGGGCGTATCAGTCGCGGAGCTTCGCGGGATTTATGAAGTTCGTGAGCGCATCGCGAACCGAAGGGGGTACGGTCACGTAGCCGCAACGTGCCGAAGTCTGCTTGAGGCTTTGAAGGCCATCGACGTGACCGAGGTAGTCGTTTCGGTCACGGAATTGTCAGAGGGTATCGAAATGACAATCTCGGAGTTCGATTCTGGATTGCATTTGTATTCAGTCTGCTTTTGTTCCGGCGTGATGCCGGAACGTGAACAAGCCGGTTAGCCGGGTAGGGTGGGCACCCTGTGCCCACGGTGACGAATGATTGACGAATTGGTGGGCATGGGGTGCCCACCCGACGAAAGAAATATTCGCCGGTGGCGATTGGAACTAATAAGCAATGGATCAATTTGACGTAGTAGTAATTGGTGGCGGCCCCGGCGGCTATGTGGCGGCGATTCGTGCTGCGCAGCTGGGCTTCAAGACAGCCTGCATCGACGAGTGGAAGAACGCGAAGGGTGGACCGGCGCCGGGGGGCACCTGCACCAACGTGGGCTGCATTCCGTCGAAGGCGCTGTTGCAGTCGTCTGAGCACTTTGATCATGCACAACACCACTTTGCCGAGCATGGCATCACCACGAGCGGCGTGAAGATGGATGTGGCGAAGATGGTCGCCCGCAAGGACGCCGTAGTGAAGCAGAACAACGACGGCATCCTCTACCTGTTCAAGAAGAACAAGGTGACGTTCTTTCACGGCCGCGGCGCCTTCGCGGGTGCGGCGAAAGACGGCGTGTATCAGATCGACGTGTCGGAACCTGCCAAAACGTCGATTGGTGCCAAGCAGGTCATCATCGCCACCGGCTCCAATGCGCGTGCCCTTCCCGGCGTCGCGTTTGATGAAAATCTGGTGCTCTCCAACGATGGTGCGCTGCGCATCGGCGAAACGCCGAAGAAACTGGGCGTCATCGGCGCCGGCGTGATTGGCCTCGAGATGGGCTCGGTGTGGCGTCGTCTCGGTGCAGACGTGACGGTGCTTGAGGGCCTGCCCGCGTTCCTCGGTGCGGTGGATGAGCAGGTCGCCAAAGAAGCGATGAAGCTGTTCACCAAACAGGGCCTGAAGATCAGCCTTGGCGTCAAGGTCGGTGCCGTCAAGACGGGCAAGAATGATGTGACGGTGGAGTACACCACGGCCGAGGGCAAGGCCGAAGCCGCAACGTTCGACCGCCTGATCGTCTCTATCGGTCGCGTGCCGAACACAACGGGCCTCAACGCGGACGCAGCAGGCGTGAAGCTCGACGAGCGCGGCTTCATCACGGTCGACGCTGACTGCAAAACCAGCGCCCCGAACGTGTGGGCCGTGGGTGACGTGGTGCGCGGCCCGATGCTTGCGCACAAGGCGGAGGAAGAGGGCGTCGCCGTGGCCGAGCGCATCGCAGGGCAGCACCCGCACATCGACTTCAACTGCATTCCGTGGGTGATCTACACCTCGCCGGAAATTGCGTGGGTCGGCCAGACAGAGCAGCAGTTGAAGGCCGCAGGCGTGGCGTACAAGGCCGGCAGCTTCCCGTTCATGGCCAATGGTCGCGCCCGTGCGCTGGGCAACACCGACGGTTTCGTGAAAATCATTGCCGACGCCAAAACCGACAAAGTGCTCGGCATGCACGTGATTGGGCCGGTCGCCTCCGAACTGGTGGCCGAAGGCGTGATGGCGATGGAGTTCGGCGCCTCGTCGGAAGACATCGCACGCATCTGCCATGCGCACCCGACGCTGTCGGAAGCGACGAAGGAAGCTGCGCTGGCAGTGGACAAGCGGACGCTGAATTTCTAGTTGCGTTGTCATTCCCGCCTTCGCGGTGGTGACTGCCAGTAACAGTGCTGCAGAACCTGGAAAAAATCTGTCAGGAACGCGGGATCATCCTTGATCCCGCGCAGCAGCGGGCCGCCGCGCGGCTGGCCCAGCTCAATGATGAGCTGCACCGCTTCAAAGACAAGCGGGCGTCGTTGATGGGGCTCGGGCGGATGTTTGCGCGCCCCCAGGTTCCGCGTGGTGTCTACTTCCACGGCGGTGTTGGGCGCGGCAAGAGCTTCCTCATGGACGCGTTCTACGCGACTACGCGCGTGCGCCGCAAGGTGCGCGTGCACTTTCACGCCTTCATGCGCAGCGTGCACGCCGAGCTGCGCGGCCTGAAGCACGAGGCCGATCCGCTGGTCGTGGTGGCCGAAAGTCTGGCCGAGCGTTACCGGCTGATTTGCTTTGACGAGTTTCACGTCAGCGACATCGCGGACGCGATGATCCTCGGGCGTCTGCTGTCAAACTGCCTCGACAACGGCATCGTGTTCGTGATGACGTCGAACTATCCGCCGGACCGGCTCTATCCGGATGGCCTGCAGCGGCAGAACTTCCTGCCGACGATCGCGCTGATCAAGGATCAGATGGACGTGATTGAGGTGGACAGCGGCGTCGACTATCGGCGCCGAACACTCGAGCAGGACCACGTTTATCACAGCCCGCTGGGGCAGGAAACCGACGGCAAGCTTGCTGCGACCTTCGCGCGACTGTCGACGTCCAAGCCGTCGACCGAGAAGCACATCACGATTCTTGGGCGCGACGTGGTGGTGCGTCGGCAGACCGATGGGGTGATCTGGTTCGACTTCGCGGCCCTTTGCGAAACCCCGCGGTCGCAGAACGATTACCTCGAACTCGCGCAGTCGTATCACACGCTCATCCTGTCCAACGTGCCGCCGCTGGCGACGCGGGACAGCAATGTCATCCGGCGGTTGACCCTGCTGGTCGACGTGCTCTACGACCATCGGGTGAAACTCATCATCAGCGCCGCGGCGCCGCTCGCCGAGATTGCGCACGTTGACGACACCATCAAGGACAGCGATACGCGGCGCGTGTTGACGGAGTTCGCACGGACGGCATCGCGGCTTACAGAGATGCAGAGTGCGGAATACATGAGCGAGCCGCATTTGCCGTCGCTGATCCGCTAGTCCATTTTTGCAGCGAACAGCTTTTTAGCGATATCGACCAGCCGGCGCCGGTTTCGTCGACTATTTTCTAGAAGTCGACTTTGCTTCTGGCTGGCTGCCAATGACCGCTGAGCGGTCGTTTCGTAGAAAAAGCTGTTTCGCTGAGGCTAGCCACCGAACGCGACGGTCAACCAGTACGCCGCGAGTCCAATCAGGATCGAGATCAGCCCGACCGTGCGAAGCTGCCCGTCGGACAGCTCCATCGCTTTGCGCATGGTCTCGCGCCAGATGCGCGGCGCGAGAAACGGCATCAGCCCCTCGACGACGAGCACCAGGCAAAGCGCAGCGAACAGTTCCATGCGGGTGAGGGGGCGCGGGACTGCGGCCTATTTCGCCTTTGCGCCGCCTTTGAGGAACTTGAAGAAGTCCGCGCTCGGGTCCAGCACCATCACGTCGCTTTTGTTGCGGAACGACGATTTGTACGCTTCAAGACTGCGGTAGAACGAGTAGAACTCGGCGTTCTGGCCGTACGCTGCACTGTAGATCGCAGTAGCCTTGGCGTCGCCGGCGCCTTGCATTTCCTGCGCCTTTTTGTAGGCCTCGGCGAGAATGACCTGCGCCTGCTTGTCGGCATCGGCCTTGATGCGTTCGCTTTCGGCGGCGCCGGTGGAGCGCAATTCCGCCGCCACCCGCTGACGCTCGGATCGCATGCGGTCAAACACCCGGGTCGACACGGAATCGTCGAAGTCGATGCGCTTCAACCGGACATCGACGATACGCACGCCGATCTTTTTGGCGTCGGCCTCAGCCGCGTCGCGTACCGCGGCCATGATCTTTTCGCGGTCACCCGAGATCACCTCCTGCAAGGTACGACGGCCGAATTCTTCCCGCAGCAGCGAGGTGACGGTTTGTCCGATGCGACGCTCTGCCTGCTTTTCGTCGCCGCCCACCGCGCGATAGAACTCACGCACATCGCTTAACTGCCATTTGATGAAGGAGTCCACCTGCAGGGGCTGGTTTTCCTTGGTGTTGAAACGCTCCGACTCCGGGCTGTCGAGCGTGAGGATTTGCCGACTGTATTTGCTCACACTCTCGATGAACGGGAGTTTGAAGCTCAGGCCCGGTTGATCCTTCATTGAGACCACTTCGCCGAGGCGGCGGACCATTGCGAATTCGGTCTCGCTGACGGTAAAGAGCGTTTGTGAGAACGCGAACAGCACCACGAGAAAGCCGGTGAGTACGGGAGCAATTTTGTTCATGGTATTGGGCTCCAGTTAGTTGCGTGAGTCGCGGCCACTGCGAACGCTGTCGCGGCCGGTGCTGCGGGCGCCAGGTGCCTCCACCGCAGCGGCGGGGTCGGGCAGCGGCGCACGGGACGACTCGGTGGCGACGCTGTTGGACGGCGCGGGCGAGGGCATCGCGGCGGCACGCGTGGCCTCCATCAGTTTGTCCAGCGGCAGGTAAAGCAGGCTCTGGCCTTGACGCTGATCCACCAGCACCTTGCTCGAGTTGCCGAGGACCGATTGCATCATGTCGATGTAGAGACGCTCCCGCGTGACGGCGGGTGCCTTGTTGTATTCGCTGACAATGGAGCTGAAGCGCGCGGCATCACCCTGCGCACGGGTGACCACGCTCTGCTCGTAGCCGGATGCTTCTTCCGTCAGTCGCGCCGCACGGCCGCGCGCCTCGGGGATGACCCGATTGGCGTAGGCTTGCCCTTCATTGACCTGTTGTTCACGGTACTGCTGGGCCTTGACCACATCCTGAAACGCCTCGTTCACCGCTTCGGGTGCTGCCACGGCCTGCAGGTTCAGCTTACTGATGGTGATGCCGGTGCCATAGCGATCCAGCAATTGCTGCATCAACTTTTGCGTCGCACCCGCGAACTCCTCGCGGCCTTGATTGAGCAGAAAGTCCATTTTGCGCTTGCCGACGACTTCGCGCATCGCTGTCTCGGCGGCTTGCACCACGGCTTCTTCTGGTTTGCGGTGGTTGAACAGGAATGCCTTTGCGTCTGCCAGCGTGTATTGCACTGCGAACGCGATGTCGATGATGTTCAGATCCTCGGTCAGCATCTGCGCCTGCTTGGCGTCGCGGTTCTTGCCGGAGCCGCGGAAGCCCACTTCCACCGAACGCACGCGGTTGAGATCAACGATGGTGCGCATTTCAATCGGCCAAGGCAAATGCCAGCGCGGACCGGGCGCCGTCGTCTCCACGTACTTGCCGAAACGCTGCACGATGCCGCGTTTGCCCTCGTCGACGATGTAGAAACCGGTCGCCAGCCACAGCAGTACGCCGATCACGATGGCCGCGGCGAGGCCACTGGCTGCCAGGCGCGGGTTGATCGGTGGAATGCCACCGCGGCCATTGCCATTGCGCCGCGAACCGCCTCGTCCGCCAAAAATTTCGCCGACGCGATCGTTGACCTTTTTCATGAGATCGTCCAGATCAGGCGGGCCATCGGGTTTGCGGCCACCGCCGCCGCCGTTGCCACCACTCGGTGGTGCCGGTGGCGGTGGTGGCGGATTGTTGTTGCCGTTGTCGCCGCCGCTGTTTCCCGAGTCGTTCGCGGGAGGTGTGCTTGCGTCGCCTTCACGGCCGGGCTTTCGGCCCCATTGCGGGTCATTGAGCGAAAGTTTGATGCGATCCCAGAGACCAGCGTGTTGCTTGGGCCGGGTATCTTGCGGGCCGGCGTGCATGGCGTCAGTGGCGTGTGTGGTTTTCATTGCGTCAGTACGTCAGTGCGGTCGGGGGTGGGCAAAAAAAGGTTGCGGGTGTGATCAGACGGGCCGTTATCCAGAGGAGTGCGCGATGTTTTCGGCCAGCGCGGGATCGTTTGCAGCGTCGGTGTCGAGCGGTTGATCATAGCCACGCGGCGCGGCAGGAAAGCGGTGTTGGAGTGCGTTGCGAAGTTCGGCGATACCGGCGCCCGTTCGCGCCGACACAAACACGCGCTGCGCCTGGCCGCTTTCATCGTGTTCAACCCGGCCCGCGTCGGTGCCGAGGCCAAGCAGATCGCACTTATTGACGACGATGAGTTGCGGAATATCGGCGGCACCGATCTCGGCGAGGACTGCGTTCACGGCTTCGATCTGGGCTTCGCGCTGGTCGCTGGCGCCGTCAACGACGTGCAGCAGCAGGTCGGCCTCCACCGCTTCGAGCAGCGTGGCCTTGAACGCTTCCACCAGTTCGTGCGGAAGCGCGCGCACAAAGCCCACGGTGTCAGACACCACCAGCGGCTGCGCGTCGGCAACATAAAGTTTGCGCACGGTCGTGTCGAGCGTGGCGAAGAGTTGGTCGGCGGCGTAAGTGCCGGCGGCGGTCAGTCGGTTGAAGAGCGTGCTCTTGCCGGCATTGGTGTAGCCAACGATGGCGATGGCACGGGTTTGCGACCGCTCGCGGCGACGACGCTGGGTGTGACGCTGCCGCTCGACGCGATCGAGCCGCTCACGCAACGCGCGAATCTTGCCGGAGATCAGCCGCCGGTCAATTTCCAGTTGCTTCTCGCCGGGGCCGCGCAAGCCGATGCCGCCGCGCTGCCGCTCCAGATGCGACCAGCCGCGCACCAACCGGGTGGCGAGGTGTTCGAGCTGGGCAAGCTCCACCGCCAGCTTGCCCTCGGCGCTCCGCGCGCGTTGCGCAAAGATGTCGAGGATCAGCGTGCGGCGGTCAATCACCCGGCACGACAGCTCGCGTTCCAGGTTGCGCTCCTGAACGCCAGACAGCGGGTGGTTGAAGATGACCAATTCGGACTGCGTGGCCACGCAGGCGTCGCTGATCTCCTGCACCTTCCCGCGCCCGGCGAAGAGCGCCGCGTCAGGGCGATCACGACGACCGGTGACGACCTCGGCCGTGGCAGCCCCGGCGGTCGCAGCCAGCGACTGCAGTTCTTCCAGATCGTCAGCGATGGGCGCCTTGCCGAAGGCAAGTTGCACTAACACCGCGCGATCATTGCCGGCGTGGCGTTCAAACATGGTCACGCGCCGAAGCGTCAATGCAGCCGCTTGCCACTGCCAGCGTAGACAACGGGAACGGCGCGCGCAGGCGACTACTCAGAGGCGGCATCCCCATGCGGGATGCTGACAGCACGAGCCGGGACGATCGTCGAGATCGCATGCTTGTAAACCATTTGCGTTACGGTGTTCTTCAGCAGTACGACGTACTGGTCGAATGACTCAACCTGCCCTTGCAGCTTGATACCGTTGACAAGGTAGATGGAGACCTGCACGTGCTCCTTGCGCAGCGTGTTCAGGAACGGGTCTTGTAGGGATTGCCCTTTGTTGCTCACTTGTTGTTCTCCAAATTATTTTGATGGCTTCCTGAGGTCACGCACCCACCGGGATCTGCACCATGCGGCACGCGCACATGCTCAACCCTCAGATGGCGACGACGGCGACAAGTTTCAAGTCGTGACACGGCGGGAATACCCTGCCACACGGCAGGAGGCCCTAGCGCCGCCGACGTCCCGACTTGTCAGTCTCCGCATACGGATTATGCCCCGTGCGCAGCTCCAGACGCAGGGGTGTACCCTTGAGTTCAAACGCGTCCAGAAAAAAACGCTCAAGGTAGCGCTTGTAGGTATCGGAAATGCGATTGAGCGATGTGCCGTGAATCACCACGATCGGCGGATTGCTGCCGCCCTGATGGGCGTAACGCATTTTCGGTCGAATGGTTCCCGCGCGCGGCGGCTGCTGCTTGACGATGGCATCCTGCAACGCCCGCGTCAGCTTGGGCGTCGTCAACTTCTTGAATGCGGCGAGATAAGCCTTGTACGCCGCAGCCATCACCTTATCGAGGCCCTGCCGGGTCTTTGCCGAGATGGCGAGCGTCTCGGCGTAGTCGACGAAGTAGAGTTTGCGTTCGCAGTCGTCCTTGAGCTTCTTGCGTGCTTCGGCATCGGCGACATCCCACTTGTTGAGACACACGACGAGCGCGCGGCCCGCGTCTTGCACGAACGAAGCCAACTGCACATCGTGGTCGCTCACGCCCTCAGTCGCGTCGACCATGAACACCACGACGTTGGCGTCCTCAATGGCTTGCAACGTCTTGATCACCGAGAATTTTTCGATCGACTCGGTTACCTTGCCGCGCTTGCGCACGCCGGCGGTATCGATGAGGGTGTAATCGCGATTTTTGTGCTCGAAGTCGAGATAGATGGAGTCGCGCGTCGTTCCTGGCTGGTCAAACGCGATGACGCGTTCCTCGCCGAGCAGGGCATTGACCAGCGTGCTCTTGCCGACATTGGGATGGCCCACGATGGCAATTTTGATACGCGGTGGCGGTGCCGGGACAAACTCGGCCTCGTCGCTGTCGTCGGCGGCGTGGTCGGCAGCGGGCGAAGGCGCGTCGAGACCGTCGTCCGCATCGTCCGCATCAGCGGGTTCGCGAAGCGGGAAGGTCTCCTCCAGCGCCATTTCCACCAGCGCGTTGACGCGGTCGCCGTGCGCGGCTGAGATGGCGTAGGGCGTACCGATGGCCAGCTCATGAAACTCGGCCGTGACGCGCGCGTCATTCATGCCTTCGGTCTTATTGACGGCGAGGTAGACGGCGCGGTTGCGGCGACGCAGCAGATCAGCGATGCGGGTGTCCTGTGGTGTCACGCCGGCGCGGCCATCCACCAGGAAAATCACGATGTCGGCCTCGTCGAGCGCCTGCAGGGTCTGCCGCGCCATTTCCTTGAGGATGCCATCCTTCGCGACCGGCTCGAAGCCGCCAGTGTCGATCACCACGAAGCTGCGTTCGCCAACGCGGCCCTGACCGTACTGTCGATCTCGCGTGAGGCCGGGGAAATCCGCCACCAGCGCCGAGCGCGAACGCGTCAGGCGGTTGAACAGCGTGCTTTTGCCGACATTGGGGCGACCGACGAGAGCAATGGTGGGCAGCATGGTGGGTTTCGGTCGGCAAAAAAAGCAAAAAGGCACGCGTTGCCGCGTGCCGGTGGCGTGGAGCGGGCGGCGCGCTAGCGCGCGGTCACGTACGCCAGCGAACCGCTGCGGGTTTGCACCAGTGCGCCGTCTCCGGCAGCGACGAGGCCAACGTCTGACGCAAAGGACTCGCCGAGACCACGTCCAGCGATGCGGCCGCTGCCGCGGTCGACGAGATGCAGCGTTCCGTCGCTGTCCTGAACGGCGAGGAAGTCCCCCACAATGGCGGTGCCGGTGGCACGTCGTCCTGCCAGCACATCCTGCTTCCACACGGTGCCGCCGGTCGTCTTGTCGAAGGCTTGTGCGACGCCCTTGTCGTCAACCACGTAGACGTGGCGGTTATCGATTTGTGCGCCGGTCAGCGAGCTGACATCGCGCGACCACAGCAGGTTGCCGCGAACGAGATCGAAACAGGCTACCCGGCCCTGAAACGCCGTCGCGCAAATGCGATCCGTGTCGACCGCCGGACGTCCGAGTACGTCGATCAGGCGTTCCAGCTCCGAGGTGCCTTTTGGCGTGGCCACCGTGGCTTCCCAGCCGATTGAGCCGTTGCGCGGATCCAGCGCAAGCAGTTTGCCCTGCGGCGTACCCGCGAACAGCGCGCTGCGCACCACAATGGGAACAGCGCTCGAGCGGACGGTCAGTGCTGGCAACTGCCGCTGCACCGTCCACTTGCGCTCGCCGGTCTTGCTGTCGAGCGCGGTGATGCTGCCATCACCACCAATTACCGCCACCACGGCGTCAGTGATGGCCGCGGGGGCGACCACTTCGCTCGCGACGCGGGATGTCCACAGCACGCTGCCGTTCGGATCGAAGGCGACGACCTCGGCCTTGTTGGTGCCCACGACCACAAGTGCCGCAGAGGCCGCAACGCCGCCCGAAATGCTGCCCTTGCCCGCGGGAATCTGCATGCGTGCAACCACCGCGCCAGATTTTTCGTCCAGCGCCAGCACGCCACCTGTGGGGTGGGCCGCGTAAACGCGTCCAGCCACGACGGCAGGCACGAGACCGCTTTGCTGTTTGCCGCCGAGCGAGGCTTGCCACGGCGTGCTGACGCCCGCAGTGCCCGTCACCGCGGGAAGCGGCTGTACTTTCTTGTCGCTGCCGCCGAACCACGTCATCGAACTGCATCCCGCGATGGCCACGACTGCGGCGAGCGCAATGGCCAGCGCAGGCAGCCGACGCTCGGCGGCGCGGCCCGGATGGGCGCGAGCCGGCATCACTTCTTCGCCCCTTCTGCGGGCGCCGCCGGTGCGGCGACGGCCGGGGCCACCGAGGGCGCCGTGCCGGCGCCGCTGACGGAGTCGAGTTTCAGTTGTGTGTATTGCTTTTGCCCGCCTTTCGGATCGAGCTTGGCGAGCGCCGCTTCGTACGCTGTTTTCGCGTCTGCCGTCTTGCCCTGCAGCGCGAAAACGTCGCCCTTCATATCCAGAAACAGTCCGGCGAAGGATTCGCTGTGTTTGCCATCGAGCGCCGCGAGGGCGGCGTCGTACTGCTTCTGGTCGAGCAGCACAGTGGCCAGGCGAAGACGGGCGATGCTCTTTAGTTCGTCTTCCTTGCTGTTGGCAACCACCCAGTCGAGCTGCGTCTTGGCGCTGGCCAGATCACCGGCGTCGAACGAGGCCTTGGCTGCAAGCAGCGCGCCACGAGGCGCGTACGCTGTGCCGGCGTACTTCTCGAGCAACTGCGCGAGGGCGTCCTTCAGCTTGGGCATTTCGTTCTTGCCGGCGGCCTCGCTCAGCGCGAAATAGAGCGTACTGGCCTCAACGGACTGCTTGTTCTGCCACCACTTCCAGCCTTGCGCGCCGGCGATGGCCAGCGCGGCCACGACGAAGATCGCAGTGACATAGTTTCCATACTGTGCCCACCATGCCTTCAGGTCGCCCAGTTTTTCTTGTTCGTCGAGATCGTATGCAGCCATCTTGAAAATGCGAGTAGGTCGGTACGGATAGTGTGACATCGCGAACGATGTCGATCACCCGGGGTTAGTCAGGACTGCCGTAAATACGCCGCGACAGTCGAACTGCTAATTATCGCCTGTTCGCCCTGAATTGGCTCTCCGGCCGCGTTGCGCAGCGGTTTCACCGCCACGGTGCCGGCGGTGGCTTCGTTGTCGCCCAGGATCAGCGCGAAGCGGGCGCCACTCGCGTCGGCTTTCTTCATCTGGCTTTTGAAACTGCCGCCACCGGCGTGCTGGGCCACTGCCAGGCTGCTGTCGCGCAGGGATTCAGCGAGTCGGCCCGCTGCGGTGCGCGCTGCATCGCCCGCATGGACCACGTAGGCATCCAGCGGCGCCAGATGGCTGCGGTCGGCGAGCATCATGAGCACGCGCTCCACGCCCATGCCAAAACCGATGGCTGGCGTCGGCTTGCCGCCCAACTGCTCAAACAGGCCGTCATAGCGGCCGCCGCCACAGACGGTGAGCGGGCTGCCGAAGCGTTCGGTGACGAATTCGAATGCCGTGCGGTTGTAGTAGTCCATGCCGCGGACGATGCGCGGGTTCACGACGAAGGCGACGCCGGCCCCGGTCAGCAAGCGTTGCAACTCCTCAAAGTGCGTGCGCGATTCCGCTTCGAGCGAATCCAGCAGGTTCGGCGCGGTTTTGTTGACCTCAATCACACTGGCGACCTTGCTGTCGAGAATGCGCATGGGGTTACTGTGCAGGCGGCGTTTCGCCTCGTCGTCGAGCGCGTCGAGGTGCGCTTCGTAGTGCGCGATCAGTTTGGCGCGGTATGCGGCGCGCTCGTCGGCGTTGCCGAGGGAATTGATCTCCAGGCGTACATCGTCGATGCCGAGCGCGCGCCAGATCCGCGCCGTCATGATCATGATTTCGGCATCGACGTCTGGACCGTCAAAGCCGAAACATTCGACGTCGAACTGGTTGAACTGGCGGTAACGGCCCTTTTGCGGGCGCTCGTGGCGGAACACTTCGCCCAGGGTGTAGATGCGTACCGGACCGTTGTAGGTGAGATTCGCCTCGACGGCGGCACGCACCAGCCCGGCGGTGAGCTCCGGGCGCAGGGTCAATTTCTCGCCATTCAACTTGTCTTCGAAGGAATACATTTCCTTTTCGACGATGTCGGTGACCTCGCCAATCGAGCGCACGAACAGCGGCGTGTGCTCGACGACCGGCGCACGCATGTTGCGGTAGCCGTACTGCCGCGCGACGCGGGTGACGGTTTCTTCAAAAAATTCCCACTTCGGGGAGTCGGCTGGCAGGACATCGTTCATGCCCCTGACCGCCTGAATGGCGGTGACCGGTTTCGCGGTTTGCAGTTTTTCCATGTTGATCTCTGACTTGGGGTCAAGCGCGCTGTGCACACTCACCGGGGATGGTTGCGCCCTGCGCGTGTCCGATCGCAGGTTTTTCAGCTTTTTCGCGCTAACGCGGTGTGGCGGTCGTTAGCCCACGAAAAAGTGGCGGGTCGACTTTGTAAATATTCAGCCTCAATGCACCAGCGGGACGTCGTTACGTGCAAAAAGCTGTTGACGTGCCTTACGCAATCGTGATCGGGATGACTTTGGGTTCAGCGGACGAGGGTGGATGTCGCTGATCGGTTTGGCCCGAGGCGCCGTCGCCGACGATCAACGCCGCGCCGGGTGACCCCTGGCCATACGTCCGTTCGACGTAGGCGTCAAGTAGCGCCTGAAATTCCTCGGCAATGTGATCACCCTTGAGTGTGACGGTTTTCTTGCCGTCTTCGTACACCGGCGCGACGGGCAACTCGCCGGTGCCGGGCAGGCTGATGCCGATGTTGGCGAGTTTTGACTCCCCCGGGCCGTTCACCACGCAGCCCATCACCGCGACGCTCATGTTTTCGACACCGGGGTAGCTGGCACGCCACAGAGGCATCTGCGCGCGCAGATAGCTCTGCGTTTTGGCGGCGAGCTCCTGAAAGAAGGTGCTGGTAGTGCGACCGCAACCCGGGCAGGCCGTCACCAGCGGCGTGAACGTGCGCAGGCCCATCGTTTGCAACATTTCCTGCGCAACAATGACTTCCTTCGTGCGGTCACCACCGGGCTCGGGCGTGAGCGAGACGCGAATGGTGTCGCCAATGCCCTGCTGCAGGAGGATGCCCATGGCCGCGGTAGACGCAACGATTCCCTTGCTGCCCATGCCCGCTTCCGTCAGACCGAGATGCAGCGGGTAATCGCAGCGCGCGGCGAGATCGCCGTACACGGCAATCAGATCCTGCACGTCACTGACCTTGCAGGAGAGGATGATTTGATCGCCGGGCAAGCCCACGTCTTCGGCCAGCGCGGCGGATTCGAGCGCAGAGGCGACGAGCGCATCACGCATCACCTGTTGCGCGCTCTTCGGCAGCGCCAGACGCGAGTTCTCGTCCATCAGGCGGCCCATCAAATCCTGATCGAGGCTCCCCCAGTTGACGCCGATACGCACCGGTTTGCCTTCCCGGCAGGCGATCTCGATCATCTGGGCGAACTGTGTGTCGTGCTTGTTGCCGCGACCGACGTTGCCGGGATTGATGCGGTACTTCGCGAGCGCCTTCGCGCAGTCGGGATAGTCGCGCAGCAGTTTGTGACCGTTAAAGTGAAAGTCGCCCACCAGCGGTACATTGCAATGGCGCTGGTCGAGTCCGTCGCGGATGGCGGCCACTGCCGCGGCGGCTTCCGGCGAGTTCACCGTGATGCGAACCACTTCGGAGCCGGCATTGGCGAGCGCGACCACCTGTTCGATCGTGCCGACCACGTCGGCCGTGTCGGTGTTGGTCATCGACTGCACCATGACTGGAGCGCCGCTGCCGACGGTGACGTGGCCGATGCGCACAGCGCGCGTCTGGCGGCGTGGTGCGGGAAGCAACATGGCGTAGGCGGTGGTGGCGAACATCGATTCGGTGGGGGAGGTCGTGGCGTTTATTCGATGCGGAAACGCGCCACGTCGTTGCGCGTCATTTCACTCATGTCGTACGGTTTGCCGTCGAGCGTGACAACGACATTGCTGGCGTTGCCCACCGTGAACGAGAGTGGCAGCGCAGCCGTGAACTCGCGCGTGCCCGGCATCGCAGTCTCGGAGAAAACGACTTCTCCCTTGCTGCGGACTTCAGTCCAGGATTTGCCCTTGAACGTCAACGTCACGCGGCGCTCGGTGGGGCCGGGGATGAGCGGCCCGGTCACCGTCGCCGGCGCAGGCGCGGGCGAGGTTGCAGGGGCGGTCGTCGTGGCCGCTGGCGTGGCTGCAGCGGGCGTGGCGACCGTGGCGGGAGTCGCGTCTGTCGCTGGGGCCGGCGCTGCGCTGCCCGGCGTGGGCGGCGCGATGACCGTCGCCCCGGCGGGGGCGGCTTCGGCGGCGGCGGGCGCACTGGGTGCAGCGCTGGCCGGCGCGTTCGCAGCGCTCACCGGACTGGCGCTGGCCTCGGAAGCGGCGACCGGCTTTGCGCTCGACTTGCTTCCGGGCCAGCTATGGGCCGGCAGACCAATCAAATGGCCCCAGAAGTACGCCGCACCGGCCACCAGCACCGCGAGCAAACCAAGCGGTACCGCCCAGCGGGCGATGCCGGGCGAAGCGCCGTGGTCACCTTCGAACGCGATCTCGCCCATCGACTCTGGCGCTGGGCGCAACGCGCTGGGCTCGGCCACCTGAACGGCGCTGGCATCGAACGACATGCTGTCCGGGTCAATGCCGACCAGTCGTGCGTAGCTGCGCAGAAAGCCACGCGTGAACGTCCGTTCCGGCAGCGATGCCCAGTCACTGGCTTCGATGGCGGCGATTTGTCGTGGTGCGAGCTTGAGTTTGGTTGCCACGTCGTCAATCGACCAGCCTGCCGCCTCTCGCGCCCGGCGCAAGCGTTCACCCGCTGTCTGTGTTTGTGTCACCGGGGATAACGTCGCGTCACCGGCTGACGAATTGTCTCCCGTCACTCGCAGACTCCTTTTTGCACGCGCGCAGCGAACGGGGAATCCCCAAAGCGCGATTTGAGTAGTTGCAGGTAGTTGTCTTCGGCGACGCGGTCGCCCAGCTGCCGCTCCGCGCACACGCCGAAATACAGCAGGTCGGGCGTGATCGGCTGAGTGCTCATCGCCATGCGCACCTGCTTGCGCACTTCGTCGAAGCGCGACGTTTTCATGGCGATCGCCGCCAGCCCCTGATAGCCACGCGAACTCATGGGAGCGAACTGCGTCAGCCGCGCAAAGTATCCTTCGGCTGCTTTAAGCTGACCGGACGCCAGTGCGCAGAAGCCAGCATTTTCCATGGCCAGATGCGGGGTTTGATAGAGCGGCAAGCGCAGCGCCACATCAAATTGCTCCAGGCCCTCTTTCGGCCGGTTCTGACGGCAAAGATAGGAGCCGTAGTTGTTGCGGATATCGCCCTCCGCCGGTGCGACCGAGATCGCCTGCTGGAACGCCGAATCGGCCTTGCCGGTTTCGCCGAGATCGGCGTGCACCATACCGAGGACGCTGTAGGCGAGGCCATATTTCGGATCAACGCGGATGGCTTCGCGCAGTTCTTCAAGTGCGACCGGATACTGCTGTCGCTGAAAGTAGTTGGCACCCAGCTCGGTGTGGATGCGCGCGCGGTAGCGGGCGGGGTCTTCCGCATTCGCCTGGGTGGTCGCCTGTGGCGAATCGTCCTGCTTTGGCGCGCCCACGCCGGCGCAAGCCGTCAGCACGGTGGCGATGGCGGCCAGTACCGCACTTCGCAGCAAATTTCGGGAAGGACTCAAGCGGCATCTCCTTCTGAATCGCGTTGCGGCGTCGGCGCGTCCGCGCGATGAAAAACAACGGGGCGGGATTCTGCGTCCGCGGACGCCCGATGCGTCGCCGCGAGCTGCGTGCGCCGCGTGCGATCCTTGATCTGTCCGGCCAGCTGACCGCAGGCGGCATCGATGTCATCGCCGCGCGTTTTTCGGATCGTGGTCACGATGCCGGCATCCGACAAGCGTCGCTGGAAGGCAAAGATGCGCTCGCGCGGCGACTTGCCGTAGCCCGAGTTCGGGAACGGGTTGAACGGGATGAGGTTCAACTTGCTCGGCACCTGCTTCGCAATCTTGATCAGCGCTTCGGCATGCTCGGGCTGGTCATTGACGCCGTCGAGCATGACATATTCGAAGGTGATGAAGTCACGCGGCGCGAATTCGAGGTAGCGATTGCAGGCAGCTAGCAAATCCTTCAGCGGGTAGCGCTTGTTGATCGGTACCAGCACATCGCGAAGGGCATCGGTGGGCGCATGCAGGCTGACGGCGAGCGCAACCGGCACGACGCGGGCGAGTTCGTCAATCTGCGGCACCATGCCCGAGGTCGACACCGTGACGCGGCGTCGCGACAGACCATAGGCGTTGTCGTCGAGCATCATCTCGAGCGCCGGGAACACGTTGAGATAGTTGGCGAGCGGTTCGCCCATGCCCATCATCACCACGTTGGTCACCGGCTGCACGCCGTCGAGTGTGCGCCCTTCGATGCCGAGATCGGCTTTCAACGCCTTGTTGGCATAGCGCAACTGGCCAATGATCTCGCCGGTGCTCAGGTTGCGGTTGAAGCCCTGCTTGCCGGTGGAACAAAACGAGCAGTCGAGCGCGCAACCAGCCTGTGAGGAGACGCACAGCGTGCCGCGATCATCCTCGGGGATGAACACGGCGTCCACCGCGCTGGTGCCAACGTCGAACAGCCACTTGCGGGTGCCATCGCTCGCCGTGCTGTCGCGGATCACGGTGAGATCGCGAATCTCGGCGTTCGCGGCCAGCAGTTCACGCGTGGCCTTGGCGATATCCGTCATCGCCGAAAAATCAGTCACCTGCGACTGATGCAGCCACTTGAGTGTCTGCTTGGCGCGCATCTTCACGCTGGTGGGCTTTTCGCCGAGTTGGGCGAAAAACTGCGCCAGCGCAGGCTGGTTCAGCTCAAGAAGATTTTGCATGGCCGTTGGCCTGCGGCCAATGACGAAGGACGAAGGACGAGTGACGAGATCCGACGCACGTGCGACCGTTCTTCTCGCGCCATGTCGTCATTCGTCATTTCGTCACTCGTCCTGTTTTCGCGCCTTAGCGCGAAAACACCTGGCTCTGCGGGAAGAAATAGGCGATTTCGACGGCGGCCGTCTCCGGCGCGTCGGAGCCGTGTACGGCGTTGGCATCGATCGAGTCCGCGAAGTCGGCGCGGATCGTGCCTGGCGCGGCTTTCTTCGGATCGGTCGCGCCCATCAGGTCGCGGTTTTTCAGGATCGCGCCTTCGCCCTCGAGCACTTGCAGCACGACGGGGCCGGACACCATGAAGTCAACGAGGTCCTTGAAGAACGGGCGCGCTTTGTGCACAGCGTAGAAGCCCTCGGCTTCAGCACGCGACAAGTGGGCCATGCGGGAGGCGATGACTTTCAGGCCCGCGGCTTCGAAACGGCCAACGATGGCGCCGATAGCGTTCTTGGCGACGGCATCGGGTTTGATGATGGAAAAAGTGCGTTCGATGGCCATGTGATGTGTTCTCCTGAGTTGACGTAAGGGTTTCGGCGACGCGGGGATCGGAGCGACCAGTGTGGCAGCCGGATGCGGCAATTGCACGCCGTGAATTCGTCGTGCGCCCGCAGCGAAATATCGTGCTGCCGGAAATCGTCCGGCGTTGGCTTGAAACCCGAAAAACGCTTATGAAACAAAGCCATACATTCTACCACCGCGCTTTGCTGCCGATCTCTCCCCCGGCGCTTGCAGCGCTCTCACCTCAGGTTACGATTCTCCGCCCGGGATACCAGGCCGGAATGCCCGACGCAGCACCGCATCGCATAAGCTTCGGACATGACCGCGCCCACCCATCCCAGCTCGACGGACGCCGACATCATGTCGCTCCTGGAGGCGGGGCGTCTGCAGGAGGCACTCGCTACAGCCGACGAGGCGTTGTGCGGCGCGACCGCTGCCAACCGTCCGCTGCTGCTCTGCCTGCGCGCCAATGCGCTGGTGACGCTGGGACAACCGCTGCAAGCGCTGCGTGTCGCGAGCGAGGCACGCGACCTCGCGTTGCCGCTTGCGCAGCCGCTGCTGATTGCCGAAGCCAATCTGGCGCTGGCGTTCGCGCTGCAAACCCTGGAGGAGCACGACCGGGCGATCCAGTTGGCCGCCGAATGCGAGTCGATCGCACGAAGCGAGGGCGACGAGGAGTTGCTGGCGCGCGCGATCCGCACGCTCGCCATCTCCGATTCGGTGCTGGGACGACACGAGCCCGCGATCGAAGGGTTGCGTCGGGCGATCGCCTTGCTTGAGCGCAGCGCGCGGACGCCGGCCAGAGTCTTTCACGCACGCTATTCGTTGATTACCGCGCAAAGTCGCATCGCGAGCACCGGCGCTGAGCCCGAAACCGCCAAGCGCGCGCTTTATCAGGCGCTGTTTCGGGACTGGAACCAGTTCGTGGCGGACGTCGAAGCGCGGCAGCTGCTCCGCCTTCGCGCCATGGCGTTGGGCAATGCCGGCATTGCCGCGCGCCTTGCGGGTGATTTTCCGGCCGCGCTGCCCGCGCTCACAAAAGCACGCGAGCAGCAGCTGGCGCTGGGCTTGCGGGGACATGCCGCGGTGACGGAGAGCCACCTCGGGCTGGTGTACCGTTCCCTCGGGCGCCTCGGTGATGCGCGGGTCGCATTGACGCAGGCGATCGGTTGGCTCGACGGCGGCAGTCCGCGCGAACTCGCCAGTGTGTGGGAAGAACTGTCGCTGGTGCACGAGGAGGCGGGCGACTTTCATGCGGCGCTTAAGGCGCTGCGCGAGGCGCGGGCGATCGAGCACCGCCTGCGCGACGAGGCAGCGCATGCCACGGCGGCCCGACTGGAACAACGCGCAGAAATCGCACGACTGGCTGAATCGTGGTCGCGCCTGGCCAGTGAGGATGCGCTGACCGGGCTGGCCAACCGGCGTGCGTTTGAGCAAACGCTCGCGGCGCTCGACGCGGGCGAAGCAACGACAGCCTACTCCATCATCCTGCTCGATCTCGACCATTTCAAGACAGTGAACGACCGCTTTGGTCATGCCACCGGGGATGCCGTGCTGCGCACCGTGGCGGCAGTGCTGCGCGATCAACAACGAAGCGGCGACCTCATCGCGCGAATCGGTGGTGAGGAGCTGGCGATTGTGTTGCGGGGCGCCACGGCGGCGGACGCCGCCGCCGTGGCGCAGCGGTTGTTGCACGGCATCAGTACGCACGATTGGTCCGCCGTGCACGTGGGTCTTGCCGTGACGGCCAGCGCCGGCGTCGCCGCGTCCGTCGACGTTCCGGTCACATCGCGGGCAGCAGGCGCACCCGACGGAAAGGGCACAGCCGAGCGCGTCCTCGCGCTGGCCGACCAGCGCTTGTATGCGGCGAAGTCAGCCGGGCGGAATCGTCTCTGCGGCCCGGAACTCCCGTCCGTGCGCGCCGAGCCGTTGCGTTACGCTGGTCGATCCATGCCACCGTAGCGGCACGGTTGTGCGGCGCGCGCCGGTGACACAATCCGCGCTGTTCTCGTTTCTCTGAGGAGGCCCCCGCCATGTTCCATCTCGTGTTCAGACAACCACCGATTTCCACCGCGATCGCCGTGCTCGCATTGACCGCGCTGGCTGGCTGCGCGAGCATGCCCGAGCCCGCCGTGAAGCGGGCGACCGAGCCATCGTCGGCTGCGCCAACGAAAAGCGTGCTCTGGGTGGGTAACAGTTTTTTCTACTACAACAACTCGATGCACGGTCACGTCGGGCACTTGATTCGCGGCTCTGCCATGGTCGACAAACGGGGTTTCCGTGGCGTCTCAGCGACCATCAGCGGATCGGGTCTCAACTGGCATGATGTTGAGGCGCACTTCAAGCCGGGCGGCGTTGGGTCGTACTCATTCGATGGCAACAACAACGTCGTTTTCAACAAGTTCGATAAACCGTTCGACGTGGTGATGATGATGGATTGCAGCCAGTGCCCAATTCATCCGCAACTGCGCCCGCTGTTTTATGACGCCGTGAAGAAGAACAGCGAGATCGTGCGTCGGCATGGGGCGCGTCCGGCACTGTTCATGTCGTGGGCGTATTCCGACAAACCGGAGATGACTGAGCAACTCGCCGCTGAGTACATCGCTGCGGGGCGAGCACATCAGGCGCAGGTGGTTCCGGCCGGGCTCGCGTTCGCCGCGTCGATCAAGGCGCGCCCCGACATCAATCTCTACACGTCGGACAAGCGTCATCCCAGCATGGCCGGGACCTATCTCGCCGCATGCACGGTGCTCGCGTCGATCTACGGCGCCAGTCCGGTGGGCAACAGCTACACGGCGGATTTGCCCCCCGAGACGGCGCGATTCCTGCAGGGCGTGGCGTGGGAGACGGTGCAGCAATTTGCGTCGCGCAAGTAGCGCGCCTCAGAGGGCAGACCAAAAAAAGGGGCCGCGCAGGCCCCATTTTTTTGAATGACGAATTCTCGGCCTATGCCGCCGCAATGCTGGTCGGGCGCCCTTTGTAGTCGGTCCAGCAACCGGCCGCAAAGTCATACAGCTTGCAGCGCCGGGCCGTGTCGAAATACCAGCGCCAGGAGAAATTCTGGATGATGATGCGGCCGGGCAGCAGCTCTTCCAGTTTCTTTTGCGCGGTTTTCAGGCGGTAGAGCGGAACACTCATGTCCACGTGGTGCGCGGTGTGCTCCATGATGTGATGCATCAGCGCCCCGATGCGCGCAGGGAAGGTCAGATGCACCGTCGTGGACACGAAGGGCTGGGCGCGGCCCCAGGCCACACGCTCGGCGTGCCAGCTCACCGACGTGTGGGTGTGATGCACATACACGACAAAGCCGATCATCGCGCACCAGAACAGGAACGGCACCACAAAGCCCATGACCAGCAGCAGCGCCGCTGACTGGCCGGTTGCACCGGCGAGCGCCCACAGACCGGCGATCCAGGCGACGCCGTACACGCTCACCAGCACGTTGTCCCAGATGAACGAGGGGCGACGGGTCGGCATGTTCTTCTTGTTCGGATAGAACATTTTGTTCCACCAGATTTCGATCATGTAGTACACGCCCGGTGCCCAGCCGCTGCGGTACACGCGATCAAGCCAGCGCTTGAGCGGCGGCATCGCCTCGTATTCCGCCTTGGTCAGCGGCGCCCAGACGAAATCGACGCCCTTCAGATTGGTGTAGCCGTGGTGCACCACGTTGTGGCCGACGTCCCACAGGCTGTAGGGCGTGAGTGAGGGCAGAAAGGCGATGCGGCCAAGCCACTTGTTGAGGCCGCGATGTGGCGTGAGGCTTTGGTGACAGGCGTCGTGCCCGATGATGAAAATGCGGCCGATCATGAACCCGGCCGCCAGCCCGCACGCGAGTTTGGCTGCCCAATGGCCGAAATACACCGTGCCCGCCAGCGCCGCGAGCAGCAGCGCATAGTCGAAAATCAGCAGAAGGATCGGGTAGAGCGTGACGCGCGTGACCAGCGGAATCAGCCAGCCGCGAATCACCTTGCGATGCGGCATCGGCGCGCCGGGGGCGATTGGCGTCGGCGCGGTGGAGGCAGGGGCGGTCAGGTCGGTGCGAACGGTTTCAGCGGTTTCGGTCATGATGAATCGGTGAGGGGCAGGCGCGCCTGCAAAGGGCCGTGGTCAGCGGAACAACCATCAAGCGCGCGGATGTTACACGCCGTTTGAATCGATGTGAATGACGCGCGTCAATTTTCGTTGCGGCGCAACATTGTAGGTGTTGGATACCCAATTGGCGAATTGTTCGGCTTTCGTGCTGGAGCGACCAGCCTGCGGCGCGTGCAGATGGAAAATTCCAAAAGTCGACTAACCAACTTCTTGGCTCGCAATCGCCGCAGGGCTGTGGATCGGCATGAAATGCTGATGCGCACGCGATCACGCGATATCGCGGGCACCCGAATGCTCGAATCCCAGTTAGGGAAACGCTGAACAAGTCCCACGCGCACGTCGCATCAATGGGCTTGGGCGATCTGCAAGCCAAAATTTCTCGTCATAGCCCCGCTATGACTCCAAAATTTCGACTCCCAGCTCATCCCAATCCGACGCGCGACGTATCGCGCAGACTTGTTCAGCGTTTCCTTAGACCAAACGCTCGTCGCCAAACCTTCGCGCCCACCACGCGTGAAACTCTGGCGTCTCGCGGATACCGTCAAGGTCTTTGTCTGCACGCAGATGGTTCACGTCAGGCAATTCACCGCCCGGCAAGCCGTCCGCAATCTCCACAAAGCGCCCCGCATCGCGCCGCATCGCCGCCACACACGCCAAGTTGTAGCTCCCGTGCCCCAGGATGGCTGCGTGTCGTTGCAGCACCATCTCGGCCTCTGCGAGTAGCGCCCGGCGTTCGTCGTCGCTGTCGCTGGCGTGCACGAGGTGCAAGAGCGCGACGCCCCAGTTGTTGAGCGCTTCGTGATCATCGGGTTTGACCTTGAGCGCGGCTTCGTACTTGCTGATTTGTTCAAGGCGCAGGCGACGGCGCTCCTCGCCTTCAGCGGCGTCGGCCAGTCGCCCCAGCGCGACGCCCCAGTTGTTGAGCGCTTCGTGCATATCGGGTTTGACCTTGAGCGCGGCTTCGTACTTGCTGATTTCTTCAAGGCGCAGGCGACGGCGCTCCTCGCCCTCAGCGGCGTCGGCCAGTTGCCCCAGCGCGACGCCCGAGTTGGTGAGCGCCATGTGATCGCCCGAACGCTCGGCGACAACGGCGGCGAAGTGCGCGGCGGCGGCGGAATAATTGCCGTTCTCGAAACTCTGAATGCCCCGCGCGAACACGCGGTCGGCGAGAGCGGCCTCTCTTGATTCGGCGACTTTCGCGGCGGCGGATGCTATGGCGGCCCGCTGACCGGACGTCACGTTGTTGTCGCTAGCGTTCAGACCGGTTGGTGCCGTACGCAATGTCGCAACAGCATCGCTTATTTCTTTCTGCGCTACTTGGGCCGCTTGATTGATCGCGTCGATGTTTGATGCGGCGGTTTGCGCGGCGCTATGTGTGGCGTCAATGCGTTCACGAATGCGCTCGATTTCCTCGATTTGCGCTTTGTGTTTTGCGCGGAAATCGCGTGTGAGCACTAGCGGAACGCCGAAGCCAAATACGGCCAAGAAGGCTGCGAGCCACGCAAGCCACCAGTCCACGCTTTTCTGCGCGTTAGCCGCCACGTTGGCCTTCACGTCCGCCAAGTCTTTCTTGACGTCCAACTTGTCTTCCAACGCCTTGAGTTCGGCCGCTCGCACTTTGTCGAGCGCGTCGAAACGCATGGAAGTTGAACGGTCGAGAAGTTCAACCTTCTGCGACACGTCGTCGAGCTTTTTCTCGACATCGCTGAGTTTCGAGTTCGCGTTGGCGTTTGCGCTCACACACGCGAGCAGCAGCGAGGCGACGAGGCCACATGCGGCGCGGTTCGAAGCGCTGCAGAGACAAGATTTGTGTGGGCCGTGGAGCATGAAAGTCGGATCGGTTCGAAAGCGTTGGCGCCTCGCACTATCCGGCCAACGCTGCGCGGTTGCGATGGCAAATCGCGGGCGAGCCCGCTCCCCCGGATTGGTGCTTCACGCATCCAATGCTTTTGGCGCTAACGACCGAGCACGGGGCGTCGAGGTCAGGTCTTGCAACACAGCCATCTGCCCTTGCCGCAGCGAGCCCCTACCCACTCAACACCTTTTCTCATTGAACGACCAGCGGGCGGTCGTTCTAGTCCGATTTTCTGCCAAGTCGACTAATCATAAAATCGAGACCAAAACGGCGTACGGCTGTCGGTGGATCGGCAAAGCTGATGCACACAAGAGTACGCGACGCTGCGCGCGAAGCGCGTTACGGATGATGGTGCTCTCCGGTAACGCTCACGCCTGCGCGCTCACGATGTGAACGGCTCGCTTCGCTCACGGGCATCACGTCGCAATCGGCGCGGTTGCCTCGGCGCTTGCGTTGCGTTCATTGACCGGCAGATCGGACCGCGCTGAGCCGGTTCGATGCTTGATCAACTCGCGTTCAAGGCGCGACTTCTCTCCGGGACGTTCCGTTGCCTTTGCGGGCACTGTCAGCTTGCCGCGACAGCGGCGAGGAGCTCGAAACGGCGCTCCTTTGCGCCCAGTCGCCCGACAACTCCCCTTCGGTTCAGGCCAACCGTGCCAGCCCCGCGCCACCGATCTGGGCCTTCGTCGAGCGCCACCGTTTCGATGGCAAGCAGGTGGTGCTGTTCAACACCATCAACAGTCATTTCGGTGATGAACACATTGCCAGACTGAGGGAAAAGGTCATGTCGCGCGGCGCAAGATCCTTCGAGCACCGCCACGTGCTGCGAGGACGCATGACACAGCAGCTCACCGCCGACGAGATGTTGCGGGCGATGGATGAGGCATGGTTTGCTGGTGCCCCCGCCACGCCACCAGGTTCAAGATAGACCCGGGGTGGATGCCGCGATGTTGCAAGGGGCGTCGCGCCTCGACGCCACGTGCCCACGCAAATTTTGCAAAGTATCGGGGGAAGGTCTTGCGGCGTTGTGCAAAGCGCGTACTTCCAGGTCTTGCTAGCTGGCTGCTGAATACGTCGAGGCGCCAGCTGATCGTCCGATTCGCTATGCTTCCCGCGACGCCGTGGCATCGGGCTGCGCGTGCAGGTTAGCGACAAGGCCAGTCATGAATCTCGAAAAAGTCATCTTTGGTTTCTTCATCATCCTTGCGTGTACGCTCAACTTTGGCTTCTTCATTGGCGACATCGAGCGGCCGGATCTGCATCACCCCATGGAGCTGGGTGCCGCTGTGGCCGTCAATCTGATCGCGACGGTGCTCAAGTTCGGTGACCGCACGCACCTCGGCGCGACGCATCTGGCGACCTCTCTCGTCGCCTCATTGCAACTTGTCGCGGCGGCGATCTTTTGGGCGGTGCACGTCTATGGGCATGGTCTGGCGATGAACGCGAGCAGCGTATCGACGGTCGTCTCGCTCTCGGGTGGCGCGTTGCTCGCAAACATCATCTCGGTGATTTTGTTGATCGGTGAAACGCTGCGTCACGGCCGCTAGCGCGGCCCTGCACTCGAGTCCCCGCCCGAACGCCACCGTCCCGCCATGAGCGACGTCCTGTTTCTGATTCTGCGCCGCATGCGCGCACCGCTGATCGTGCTGATCGCGCTGTATGCGATTGCGGTGTTCGGGCTGGCGCTGACGCCCGGCGTGCGCGCCGATGGCTCACGCGAATTCATGACGTTGTTTCACGCGTTTTATGTGGTGAGCTACACCGCGACGACGATTGGTTTCGGCGAAATCCCCAACGCATTTTCTGACGCGCAGCGGATGTGGATGATCGTGGTGATTCACCTCACGGTGATTGGCTGGACCTACACGCTCGGCTCGATTTTCACGCTGGTGTCGGACCCCACCTTTCGTGCGGCCGTCGCGCGCAGCATGTTCGCGTGGCGGGTGCGCAGCACCTCGGAGCCCTTCTTTATTTTGTGTGGCTACGGCCAGAGCGCCGCGCTCATTGCGCGCGCGTTGGACCGCCTCGACTACCGCGTGGTGGTTATCGAGTTGCGCGCCGAGCGCGCCGCGCAACTGGTGATTGCGGACGTGGCCTCGCCCATCATCGCGCTGTGCGCTGATGCACGCTTTCCCGATGTGCTGCGCGACGCGGGCATCGAGCGCCCGCAGTGTGCGGGCCTGTTGGCGCTGACCTCGCTTGATGAGGTGAACCAGACCATCGCCATCGGCGCGCACACCTTGCGCCCGAATCTGCAAATCATCGCGCGCACCAAAAGCGCGACGGTGCAGACCAACTTGCGTGCGCTCGGCGGCATTCAGGTGGTCAATCCGTTTGACACCTTCGCCACCAATCTCGCGCTTGATCTCGACGCGCCGGACGTGCTGCGGCTGGAGGAATGGCTCACCGATTCGCCCGACGCGTTGTGCCCGAATCGGCTCGGCATTCCGTCGGGACCGTGGGTGATTGTCGGCTATGGGCGATTCGGGCGTGCCATTGGGCGCGTACTGGACGTGCGCGGCATTGATTGGCGCGCGGTCGACCATCAAAAGATTGACATGGAAAGCGCGAGTGGTCATCAGATCGTCGTCGACGACGACACCAGCCGTGCGCTCGGCGGCGTCGATGTGGCGCACGCTGCGGTCGTGGTGGCAGGCACCGACAACGATGCGACCAATCTCGCGATCACCACGCTCGCGCGACGCGTGAACCCCAAGGTCTACACCATCATTCGCCAGAACCACGTCGCCGACGCAGTGCTCATCCACGCTGCAAGCGCCAACATGCGTTTTGTGCAGGCCGAAATCATGGTGCACGAGTGCTTACAGCTCATCAAGGTGCCGCTGCTTGCGTCATTCCTGCGTCACGTCGCGCGCGACGGCGCGGGCGTGGCGAGCCACGTCATCGACACCATTCAACAGACGCTGGGCCACGGTTCACCACGCGTCTGGACCTTCCTCTGCGACGGTTTGCAGCCTGGCATGTTCGCCGCGTTTTTCCAGAGTGACGGCAAAGCGCTGTTGCTAGCGCACCTGCAACGCGACCCCTTCGACGCCGCCGCGCCGCTGGCCTGCGTGCCACTCATGCTCGCGCGCGGCAACCAGGAAACTCTGCTGCCCGACGCACAAACCCCGCTGCAAATCGGCGACCGCATTTTGTTCGTCGGCGATGAGCGCGCCACGCGACTGCAACGACGATTCTCGCGCGACCCGCTGGTGATCGACTACGTGCGTAGCGGTGTGCAGCAACCGCGAACCTGGCTGTTCCGAAAATTGCGCCGTC
This sequence comes from Burkholderiales bacterium, assembly GCA_016790165.1. Lineage (GTDB taxonomy): Bacteria > Pseudomonadota > Gammaproteobacteria > Burkholderiales > Casimicrobiaceae > Casimicrobium. The sequence goes on along the minus strand of JAEUPL010000021.1, from coordinate 44,625 downwards.
GCTCGGCAACGTCGATGACCACCGAATAGGGAATTGGGGAAACGCTGAACCCACCTCACGCGCGCGTCGCTTCAATGGGATTGGGCGATCTGCAAGCCGGTAATTTCTCGCCAGAGCCCCGCCACGGCTCCACATTTTCGGCTCCCAGCCCATCCCAATCCGACGCGCGACGTATCGCACAGACTCACTCAGCGTTTCCATAGCTTTTCAGCGCTACATGAGAGAAGACAGCAAGACGGTGAGCCGAGCAGCATTGATCGCGCGGCGCAAGCGCATCGGAGCATCATGTCTAGCAGCCTGCTCGGCCTTGCAGATAGCAATCTACCCGCGCCGCAGCGACCCTCAACCCACTTAACACCTTTCCCCGCGGAACGACCAGCGGGCGGTCGTTACCGTCCGATTTGCTGCCAAGTCGACAATTCATCAATCGGGGCCAAACACCGGGGCGGTCACTTGGACGTGGCGCGCCTCTGCGCACAGCCCGTCGGGTCGCCTCCGGTTCAGGCCAACCGTGCCAGCACCGCAGCGCGGTCTGGCGCGCCCCGGCGTCCGCCAAAGGTCTCGCACTTCAGGCTCGCCGCCACGGCGGCGAAGCGTCCCGCCTGCGCGGGCGTCATCGCCTCCGCGAGTGCCTGCGCATACGCGCCGTGGAACACATCGCCAGCGGCCAGCGTGTCCACCGCGTTCACCGCAACCCCCTCGGCGCGTTGCAGCGCACCGTCGCCGTCGAGCCAGTAAAAACCCTCGGCGCCACGCGTCACGCCCACGAGCGCATGCGGCAACAGCGCCTGCGCGCGTGCCAGTTGCTCGCCCACGGTCAATGCGCCGTGCGCGTTGCCCACGTGCGCGGCCAGTCCCGTTTCGCTGTAGAGCACGTGGGTCGCACGCGCCGCGAGGTCATCCAGCACGCCCGGTGCGCCGATCTCGGCGTCAAGAATCGCCGGAAGGCCGGCGTTGCGCGCGGCATCCAGTACCGCGGCAGCGCCGGCGGGCCAGCGCACTTCGGTCAGAACCGCGGCGAACTCACCCTTCGCAATGCGATCCACCGGCAGCCACGATGGATCGTCCGGCAGCCCCGGATCGTGGCGCGGAACGACGACGCGTTCGCCGTCGCCGTCGACAATCACCGTGCAAAACGAGCCCTTGACGCCGGGCACGAAGCGCACCGCTCGGCAATCGAGCCCGGCCTCGGTCAGCGAAGCAATGGCCGCGCGCCCGTTGGCGTCGTCACCCACACGCGCCCAGAATTCCGCCCGCCCACCCAGCCGCACTGCAGCGCAGGCGGCCGATGCGCTCATGCCGTCACCGATCTGCAACGCTTCGTCCGGCATGATCTTGGCTGAACCGCGCGGCAGGTGGCCGACGCGGAAGAGGGTGGTCCAGGCGCACGCGCCGACGCAGAGAATGGGTTTCATCGAGAGAGCGGCGACGGGGTAATAGCCAACATTTTCGATGACGCAGCTGTCGCGCAATCCCACCCGCTGTGGCCGCCGGCGTGTCGCGGGAGGCCTGTCGTCCTACACGCTCTGCGCGTCGCGGCGACGCAGCACGCCCTGATGCGTCGGATACAGGCCGCTGGCAAACACGGCCGCCCCCATCACCAGCAGCGCCGACACGCCGAGCGGCACCACCGCCACGCCGAATGCCAGTGGCACCGCGATGGAAACACTATTGCTCAGCACCGAGCGCAAACCCACCGCTTCGGCACCCCGGCCCGGCGGCGAAGCCGCGTGCAGTAGCGAAAGCATGTTCGGCTGACTCATGCCCACCGCGCTGCCGAACAGCAGGCCCAGCGCCATGAGCAGGGGCGCGAACACCGCCCACGGCAGCGCCAGGAAGGCGAGCACGATGACGCACAGCGCCGCGCGCAAAATCTGCCACTCGTTGGCCCGCTTCGAGAGCCAGGGCATCGTTGCGCGCGCGGCGAAGGTGCCCACCGCGAACAGCGAAAACACCGTGCCGATCACCGACGCGGAGTAGCCGAGGCGCACGCCGAGCACGGGCAGCATCACGATGAACAGGTCCCACGACGACGCCATGACCATATTGACCCAGTAGATGCGTCGCATTTCCGGCGGTTTCAGCAAGTCGAGCACGTTCGGCTGTTGCCGCACTTCGCGAACTTCGTCCTCTCCGTCAGTGGCGATTTCGCTTTCCGGGTCAGCGTGCGGCGCGGGCAGCCCGCGCGTACGCGTGTAGACCACCCAGGCCGCAACGCAGGCGAAGCACGCGAGTGCAGCGAAGGCAACGCGAAAGCCGAAACCGTCGATCAGCAATCCCGCGAAAAAGGGGCCAAACGTGCTCGACGCCGAATGCCCCAGCGCAAACCAGCCAAAGTTTGCCAGTCGCTGCGCCGGGGTGGCGTCCGCAACGAGGTGCCCTACCGTATGCTGCGCCGCGACGGACAACACATTGAAACCGCAGCCCACCGTCACGGCCGTGACCAGCAACGCGGGCAGGGACAAATGCACCACCGGCAACCATGCCCCCAGCAGGACCAACGAAATTCCGACGCGCATCACCTTCGGCGCGCCGGCGCGGTCGACCCAGCGACCGATCGACAGCGACGTGAGCACCGGAATCGCCGAAAACAGCGCCATAAACACGCCGACCAGATATTCGGCGTGACCGGTTTTCAGCACATACAGCGAGCCGGCGACACGCCCACCGGACAACGCCATATGGCCCGTCAGGTTGATGAAGATCAGCGGCAGCAGGAACGGCGGGAAGTGCGCGACGAGCGCAGACAGGCGGGACAACACCGAAGCATTTTAGGGGCGTGACTCGCGTGCGCGGCGACGTCGTTTCGCTGCCGCGTTCGGACCGTCTGGCCGCCATCCGCTTCCTGCGCCGCTTCAATTGTCGTGGTGGCCCGCTCCTACAATGCATGCATCCCGCACACCGTCGTTGCCCTTTGCCCGCCAGCGCACTCTCGATCCTTCAAACCACCTTCGGCTATCCCGCGTTCCGCAGCCCGCAGGCGGACATCGTCGCTCACGTTGGGCAGGGCGGCGATGCGCTGGTGCTGATGCCCACAGGCGGCGGTAAATCGATCTGCTACCAGGTGCCGGCGTTGATGCGCGACGGCGTGGCGATCGTCGTGTCGCCGCTGATTGCGTTGATGCAGGACCAGGTGGATGCCCTGCGAGAACTCGGCATCGCGGCGGCGTTTCTCAACTCGTCGCTGACGCTCGACGAGGCCCGCTCGGTTGAGCGTGCGTTGATGGCCGGCGAAATCAAGCTGCTCTATGTGGCACCGGAGCGACTGTTGATGGATCGCTTTCTAGGCCGGCTGGACGCGTTGCACGGCGACGGCAAGCTGTCACTGTTCGCCATCGACGAGGCGCACTGCGTGTCGCAATGGGGGCATGATTTTCGTGCAGACTACCTCGAACTCGCCGTGCTGGCCGGGCGCTTCCCGGGCATTCCGCGCATCGCACTCACTGCGACCGCGGACGAGCTCACGCGGCGGGAAATTCGCACGCGGCTTGGGCTGAACGCCGCGCGCGAATTCGTCTCCAGCTTTGATCGGCCGAACATCCGCTACCTGATTGTTGAACGCAGCGACGAGCGCGCGCAGCTTCGCGCCTTCCTCCGCGAACACGCGGGCGAGTCCGGCATCGTGTATTGCCTGTCGCGCAGAAAGGTAGAAAGCACGGCCGAGTGGCTGAACGACGAGATGGTGCGTGCGCTGCCGTACCACGCCGGGATGGACGCGGAGCTGCGTCGACGTAACCAGTCGCGCTTTCTTCGCGAGGAAGGGTTGGTGATGGTGGCGACCATCGCGTTTGGCATGGGCATCGACAAGCCCGATGTGCGCTTCGTTGCGCATCTTGATTTGCCGAAGAGCGTGGAAAGCTACTACCAGGAAACCGGTCGCGCCGGCCGCGACGGTGAGGATGCCGCAGCGCTGATGATCTACGGCCTGCAGGACGTGGTGCAGCAACGCCGCTTCATCGAAGAAAGCGAGGCGAACGACGACTTCAAGCGAGCCGCTCGGGTCAAGCTCGACGCACTTCTCGGACTGTGCGAAACCACCGCCTGCCGTCGCGGACGCGTGCTGGCGTACTTCGGCGAGTACAAGCCGGAGGGCTACGCCTGCGGCAACTGTGACACCTGCCTCAGCCCGCCGCGCACCTGGGACGCCACCGAGCCCGTGCGCATGGCGCTCTCGACCATCTATCGCACGGGCCAGCGCTATGGCGCGAACTACCTGATCGATGTGCTGCGCGGCAACGCCACGCCACAGGTGCAAACGCGCGGGCACGAGAGCGCGCCGGTGTTCGGCATTGGCAAAGCGATCGATGACAACGCGTGGCGCAACATCTTTCGTCAGATCGTGACGCACGGCTGGGCGGAAATTGATGTGACTGCCTACGGCGCGCTTCATCTCACGCAGGCCGCACGCCCGGTGCTGCGCGGCGAGGTGCCAGCGATGCTGCGCGAACAACTCGCGGTCAAACCCGGGAAGTCCGGCAAAGCAAGTCGCGGCAAGGCAAAGGCACGAACCGCGGACGGCACGGAACTCAGCGATGCCGACGAGGCACTCTACGAGCGGCTCAAGACGTGGCGACTCGACACCGCGCGCAATGACAACGTTCCCGCGTTCGTGATCCTGCACGACAGCGTGCTGCGCGAGATCGCGCGCGCCCGCCCCAAGGACAAAACACAACTGGCCAGCATCAGCGGCATTGGCCAAAACAAACTGGTGCGCTTCGGCGACGCCATTGTCGCGGCGGTCAACGGGTAGTGCGGTCGGGCGACTACGCGGTTTCAGTAGCCGGTCGCCTGGCGTAAAACTTCAGCGGCGACGCGACGATCGGCACGCTGGACGGTGGCGGGGCGCGCAGAATGTGGCTGCGCATCTTGCCCATCACGTGCATCTCGCAGGGCTTGCAGTCGAACTTGAGCGTGAGGCGGTCGCCGCCGCTGATCAGGGTCATCGGTTCGGCGCGCACCTGCCCCTGCACGCCTTGCACCCCCTTGGCTTGCTTCGGGCAGAGGTTGAACGAGAAGCGCAGACAGTGCTTGGTCACCATCAGCGGCACCTCTCCTCCTTCTTCATGCGCCTCGTAGGCGGCGTCGATCATGGTGACGCCGTGCTTCGCGTAGAAATCACGCGCGGCCTGGTTATAGACGTTGGCGAGATAGCTCAGCGATGTCGCCGGGTAGGGGACGGGCGGCACGGTGGCTGCCCGGCGCGTCCATCGTGCCAATCGGGCAGCACGGTCCACCTCCAGTGCGGCAATGGCATCACGACGCAGCGCGTTGGCGGTGGAGGCCGGCACAAACCAGGGGGCCGTCCACGCGATGTCGATCTCGGTGGCTGAAAAGATCGTGGTGCCGAGCTTGGCGAGGTTGTCGCGAAGCGTGGCCGTTGCGCGATCTGCACTTTGCGCCGACTCGTGGGGCAACACGACGGTTGCTGTGCCGCAGGCTCCCGTTTCGTCACGCACTTGCAGCGCGAAGCCGTCCGCCGTCTCTTCAAGGCGCAGTGCCACGTCGATGCGTCGCTCGGCGGACTTTTTGCCGAGCGCATTTTCCCAGGCGTGGTCACGGTTGCGGCTCAGCACCACGCCGGGCTTGAGGCCCGCCGCCTCCAGCTCGCGCAGGCCCTGATTCGGCGACACGCGCCAGACATCGCCGATGGCGGTGGCCACGTTGACCTGAGTTCCCTTGACCTCGCGCTTGTGCATCCAAGTGAGGCCATCCCCGTTCGCCATCCGCGTTTCCGGCTCGTGCGGTGACACTTCAAACCAGTCCGCCGCCACCCGTGTGACCGTGCCCACGGTGCGCCCCACGTGAACCGGGGCATCGAACGCGCCGATGTCGGTTTTGCGCCCGGTGGCGAAGTAGTCCGTGCTTTGCCGGTTGAACGTCTTGTCCGGGTCGGGGGTAAAGGTGAAGCGGCTGCGACCGTGGGACGCGGCGGCGAGGTCGGGGCGCGCTTCAAGAATCTCGTCGAGCAACTGGCGGTAGTGAGCCGTGACGTTCTTGACGTAGCTCATGTCCTTGTAGCGGCCCTCGATTTTGAAGCTGCGAATGCCGGCGTCGATCAGCGCGCGCAGGTTGGCGCTCTGGTTGTTGTCCTTCATCGACAGCAGGTGCTTGTCGAAAGCCACCACCCGGCCCTGCGCGTCTTCCAGCGTGTAGGGCAGGCGGCACTCCTGTGAGCAGCCGCCGCGGTTGGCGCTGCGGCCGGTGTGCGCCTCACTGATGTAGCAGTTGCCCGAAAACGCGACACACAGAGCGCCGTGAATGAAATATTCCAGCGGCACGTCGGCGCTGACCGCGGCGCGCATCTCACGAATTTGGGGAATGGTCAGCTCGCGCGCCAGCACCAGCTGCGAGAAACCGACCTCGCCAAGAAACTGTGCCTTTTCCACCGTGCGGATATCGCACTGCGTCGAGGCGTGCAGGGCAATCGGCGGGATGTCGAGTTCGAGAATTCCCATGTCCTGCACGATCAGCGCATCGACGCCTGCATCGTAGAGTTGATGAATCAGCGCGCGGGCGAGCTCCAGTTCACTGTCGTGCAGAATGGTGTTGACCGTGGCGAAGATGCGCGCGCCATAGCGATGCGCGAACGCGACGAGCCCGGCGATGTCGGCCACGGTGTTCTCGGCCTTGTTGCGCGCACCGAACGACGGGCCGCCGATGTACACCGCATCGGCGCCGTGCAGGATGGCCTCGCGGCCGATCTCCGCGTCGCGCGCGGGCGCCAGCAGCTCAAGATGATGTCGGGGCAGCGTCATACGAAAGGCTTCCAGCGTGTCGCCCGCAGGCCGGGGCAGCGCATCGATAGAAAGCCGGTATTTTCCTGCATTCGCTGCTGTCCACGCGATGGACTCAATCCAGCCCGGCGCTGCGCGGCACCCAGGTGCGACGTTGCCTTCGCGGGTTCATTTGCCGACAATCGACGCTTCGCAGACAGTGTGGGAGTGGATGATGTTGAGTTCACGGGGGGGGGGCGTGTCGCACCGGGTGATTGCGGCGAGCGCCGTGGGGCTGGCGTTCTGCAGCGCGTCTGCTTACTCGGCGGAGCGGGCAATCGAGAAGTCCGTCACGGTGCCGGCGAGCGTCGACGCGGTCTGGGAGGCGTGGACCACGCGCGCAGGCATCGTCAGCTTCTTCGCGCCGGATGCCGAGATCGATGCGCGCGTCGGGGGCGCATTTCATATCCACATGGACCCCTCGGCCGAGTCAGGCATGAAGGGTGCCGATGACATGCGTTTCATGGCCTTGCAGCCCAAGCGCATGCTGTCATTTGACTGGAACGCACCACCCAGTTTGCCGGAAGCGCGCAAGCAGCGTACGTTCGTCATCGTTCGCCTGGCGCCCGTGACGGAGCAGCGCACCCTGGTCACACTCACCCATCTCGGTTGGGGCGATGGCGGCGAGTGGGATAAGACCTACGCCTATTTCGACCGGGCGTGGGGCGGCGTGCTGGGCAATCTGAAACTGCGCTTCGAGAAGGGGCCGCAGGACTGGACCGAGTGGCTGGCGCAAGTAAAAAGGGCGCGGGAAGCGGCAAAGCGGCCCGCGCCATAACGCTGATCGAGGGACGGGTGCCGGGCTACGGCTCAGCTGGTACCGGGATCCCCGGTGAAGAGCAGGTGCAGGTGATCTGAGAGGTACTGATAGCCGATGCGCTGGTAACAGCGATTGCTGGCTGGATTCAACGCGTCGGTGAAGAGAAACACCGTTCGCGCGCGGTCGCGCTGCACGTGCAGGCTGGCGGCGGCCGTCACCGCTTGCGCGAAGCCTCGACCGCGCAGCCTGGGCGGCGTGTACACCGGACCGACGCGTGCTGAGTTGGCCGGGAGACCATTGCAGCACGCCATCGACACCGGCTCGCCGTGGTCCATCCACAGTACGACTTGCTCGTCGGCGATGCGCCGCTCTACTCGACGGTTGAGCGGCGTGGGCACGGCGATCATGCCGACTTCCCGCTCGAAGGCGGCATACCACGCCAGCACCTGATCGAAGTGCAATTGCGTCGCTATACGTGACATGCCGGGTGCGGGCCCGAATTGGGGTTGTCCTTCCAGGCGATACAGCATGAGATTGGCGTGGGTCTCGTAGTCGCGACCATAGCGCTCAACAAAACTCATGACGGTGTCGCGGCGGCCCACCACGCCGGCCAATTCAATCTGTTCAATGGCGAGGTGGGCGGCCAGCAGCTCGGCCGCTGCATGGCTCATGACCGACAGGAACAAATTCTTCGAATCGACCCGCACGGCGCAGCCGACCACGCGGTCGCCGGCTTCGACGACCGCGTAGAAGCGCTCATCATGCTGGGCGCCGTGTTCAAAAATGCGTTTCAGCGCCGAGAGCGAATGGGTGTTGTTCGCCGGGTCGAGTTCCAGGATAGGCTCCACCTCGCGCGCCAGATGGATCGCATCGGGATATTCAACGACAGTCATTGGCCAAAAACCGGCGAGACGAAATCGGGCGGCAAGCGTGGTAGGTCGGTCACGCCCGGATCAACGCCGCACTGCATGAGCAGCGGGGTGACCTGGCCCCGGTGGTGTGTCTGGTGGTTGAAGACATGGGGCAAGATGCCCTCTATGCGCGAAGTAACTTCGGTTCCGCCGTCCGACATGCGGCGCCAGGTGAGCTCGCTGGCCAGTCGTGCGGGCGTGAGGGTGGCGACGTAGCGGTCCAGCCGGTCGTCGGCGAAAGCGCGCTGCGCGCGCAATTCGTCGAAATCGCTGTACAGCTCGAGATCGAGCGCGGTCACACCGTGTGGTTCGCCATCCAGGCGCGACAGCCACAGCCGGTCGGCCACGAGGAGGTGGTTCAAGGTGCCATGAATGCTCTTGAAAAACGCGCCCATGTTTCGCTTTCGGGTGCCGTCGGGCAGCTTCGCTGCGGCGGCGTAAAGCGACTCGTTTTGCCAGCGGTTGTAGCGAGCGAAGTAGCGGCAGTAATCAGGCGTGATCATCAGGCCAGTATAGGTCGGAGCCGGGCCTTACCGCCAAGTGAACCGCGCGGCCGGCCAGCGATAGTTGATGAATGGCACGAGCACACTCGCCGCGAACAGCGCTACGATCAGCCCGTGCGGCTTGTACAAGCCCCATTGCCAAACGAACGCCGCGACGGCGACGGCAACGGCGTACGCGATGCGGGCGGCGCGTCGCTGCGGCGTCGTCATGGGATCCGAGATCATGAAGAACGCGAACAGCAGCGTGGCGCCGTTGCTGATTTGCTGCAACCACATCGCCGCGCCGACCTCGAATGAGTAATCGAGCCAGACCAGGCGAGCGGCAAGCAACGCGCCCCAGCTCAGCAGCAAGGCCAGGCTGATGTCGAGTCGTTGCACGCGGCTGGCGACGATGCCCCCCAGCGCAATGAACCAGAGCGCCGCCAGCGACGCCGATCCCCACTGCCCTGGCGAAAGCCATGCGCCCGGCATCCACGCCCACGCCGCAAATGCCGCGAAATTTGCAGGATTCAACACATGGCTGCGGCAAGTGGACGGCCCGGCGCGGAGCAGGAATTTCGATGACATCGCGAGCGCCGCGAGCAGCGGATGCACCCAGAGAGTGTCCGCGCGGACCAGAATGCTGATACCAAAGCTCGATACGATGGCACTGAGGTAGCCCGCCCAGCCACGGCGCGTGGGCAGTTGCAGCGCCCATTGCCAGAAGGCTTGCGTGCTCAACGCGGCGGCGAACGTCAACGCCACTTGCTGCCATGTGAGTGCAAAGTCACGGGCCAGCGCGCCGAGCACCAGAAAACTCGCGAGAAACGCGATCTGGAACCAGCGTGCGTCAAACGCCTGCCCCTGAGGCCAGCGGCCACGCGCAGGGGCGTCCACTGCGGCGAGGGGCACCGCGGTCGCGTTGATCGCGTTCACCGATTACCCCTGGCTGCGGCGATGCGCGGGCAGCGCGCCAAACAGTTTTTGCCACCAAGTCCGATTGTCGGTGGCCGGCACCGGCTGTACGTCCCCGCCGCCAGCGGCAGGCCCGCTGCGAGGCGCCATCCCGTCGATGTCGGCCATCGACCACCCGGTGAGTTTGGCGAGCGTTTGTTTCTCGCGCGCCAGCCGCTCCGGCAACTCGCGTTGGTAGTAGCGTGTGGCGGCCTCGAGCGCGCTGGCTTTGCTGTCGCGACAGGCGCGTGTGCATTCGCTGGCAAGATCGTCGGCGGATTTGTTCTCGTAGCGTTCGCTGCGGCCCCAGCCGTTCTTGCGGGATTCGGCGAGCAGGCGTTGCAAATTGCTCAAGCGCATATTGCACGTCGATTCACAATCGGTTTTCGCCACGGCGTCGCTGCACTGTGCCACGCTGCCGGCGTAGGGATTCTGGACCACGTACCGCGTCTGAAAGTTCTGCTTGTCCCTGGTCTGCGTGAACATCAGGTCTTCGGGGAAGGTGTTGGCCGTGTAGCGCACGTGCAGACGCGTGAGCATCACCGGCTGGGCGCCGCCACCGGGGATGAAGCCGGGCGGCCGCGGTGGCATCACGGGGACCGTGACTTTGCCCGCGCTGCCTGGAGCGCCCACTGCGGGTGCGCTCTGCAGCTGGCGGAAATTGCTGGCCTCGTCGCCGCCCACCCAGAACACACCGGCCTTGCGCAATTCCTCGGTGGTGAGTGGATTGGCGGCACAGGGGTCGCACCAACCCATATCCCAGAAGTATTCGGTGAACACGACCTTGTAGTCCTCGCGCTGCGATGAACTGTCGTAGAGTGCCTTGTAGAACTCCTTGAACCTGGGTTTGATGAACGGCGGCAGGTTTTCGTTCGCGGCGAGTTTCACGGTCCGGTAGTTGCTGCTCTCCACACGACCGTTTTTGGTGAGCACGTAGACGATCAGATCCTGCGGCTTATCGGGCGGCGCGTTCAACATGCCCAGTCGCATCGGCAGCATGAACTTTTCGCTCTCAAACGCAAATTGCAGCGGCCGCAACATGCTGTAACCGAGGCGCTGCTGCTCCTTCAGGTTGACCTTGGCCACGAAGAATTTCATGCCCATGTTGATGTAAGGCTTGAGCGCGGCGGACGCGCCTTTGGGAATCTTGTAGCCGTTCTCGGTGAGCCAGGTTTCCAGCCCGTCGGACTGTTTGGCGGACAGCGAAACGATGTCGTATTCCTCCAGCGTGTAGGCGGCCTCGACGGTGACGCCAAGCGCAGCGTCACGTGACTTGGCCGTGGCGCCCCGCATGGCGCCCACAGCTGCCGCCATGGGGGCTGCGAGCGGGCGCGGGAAGACATCCTCACCCCAGTAGAAATTCATGCGGCACGGATCGCTGTCGTGATACTCCGCGAGGCGTGGGCTGGAGTACGCGTCGAGGCGCTCGAAGGTGGCCTTTTCGGCAACCCTCACCTGTCCCTTTTGCAGCGCGGTGGGCGTGGGCACCACGAGCGCAAATTCGCTCAGCGGCCCGGAGTAATCATTGAGCATGGACAGCACCGTGCGGTTCCCGTCGCGCACAATCACCACCTGGCTCGCTTCGTTGAACAGGCTCGCGTCGGCCTTTCCGGCATAGAAGCCACAGAAGGCCTGTGCGCTGAACGGGATTGCTGCGGTCACCGCCATGAGGGCCGTGGCCGCACGGGCAATTCGGTGACGCCAGCGTGATTGGCTGGCGGGTTGATGAGTCAGGGAAAGGGCGGCGGGGGACGGCACGGCAATGCTCCTTGCGAGTGGCAGATGCACACTGTAACGAAACACCGTGACGAACGGGGTTAAACAGGCCCGCGCCTACAGCGCGCGGTAGAAGTACGTCGTTGCGCAGGGTTCGCCATTGGGGAAGCGGGCGTAGTTCGGGATCACGCCGACGCGTTGCCACCCGAGTCGCGTGTAAAGGCGCTCGGCGTCGCCGCCGGTGACGGTGTCGAGCACCAGCAGGGCCCTGCCGCAGTTACTCGCGAGTATTTCCGCTGCACGCATGAGCGCTTCGCCGACGCCGCGTCGCCGTGCGCGGCGATGCACCAGCATCTTGGCCAGATCGGCGCGATGCGGCTGGTTCTCGGGGAGGTCAAATACCAGCTGCACCGTTCCGAGCAGGCCGTGTTCGTCTTCCGCCACCAGCAGCGCGCGCGCGTTACGTTGCACGCCGTCGGCGACTCGCTGCCAGAACGCCAGCGCGCGCTCCCTCGTCAGCGGTTGCATAAAACTGATTGACGCGCCGCCCTCAACGCAATCGATGGTGATGGCTGCGAGCGCGTCAAGCTCGGCGGGCGAGGGCGTGACTAGGGCGTGTTAACACTATTTTCACGAGATGCGTTGCAGCGAGACGGCGCTGGCTGCAAGGCGCGAGGCGAAGAACGTGGTGGTTCCACGTTCAAGCATCGCAACGCCGCAGACACGCCGCCTCGCTGCAACCCTGCGGGGCGTGTCGTATTTTCGCGCCCGGTGTTGTTGCGAAGTCCTTGCGACACACTTGGCGCTGCGCTCCGTGCCCGCACCACCGCGGCCTTCGCGCCTAACCGTGCATCGAAAATACGACTGCCGCACTCGTGAAAATAGTGTTAACACGCCCTGGCCGACGGATGCGGATGTTTGGCAGCGATGGGGGGGGGTCATTGCGGCTTAGGTGAGCGATTCACAGCACCGCGCCCGTAGCAGTCGCGATCACCACGGCGTAACGCGTGGTCTGTGTGGTTGGGTTGAAGTACGACACGGGTTGATCGAGTGCAAAGGCGATGCAGTCGCCCGCGTCGAGTGTGTGGATGTGCTCGCCCACGGTCACCTGCATGGTGCCCACCAGCATCCACACTTGCTGCTGCACGGGTGCGCTGCGCGCGGCGGTTTCGTAGGCAACGCGCGCACCGGGTGGAAATTCGACGTCGACGATCTGAATCGGGGAGCGCACGAAACCCGGCGCAACGAGTGCGTGTGCGGGTGAGACGTTGCGGCGCAGATAGCCGGAATGCGGGTCGCGCCAGCTCATTTGCGCGGCGCGGCGGGACAGGGCGGCGGCACACGCCTCCGGGTTCGCAGCGTCGGCATCACTGAACAGGCTGGCCAGTACCACGCCAAGGCCCGTCGCGAGTTTTTCCAGCACCACCGCTGTTGGGCTGGCCTCGTTGCGCTCAATCAACGAAATCATTGAGCGGCTAACGCCGGCACGCGCCGCTAGCGCCTCAAGTGACAAGCCTTGCGCCGCGCGCAGACCCTGCACGCGCCGCGCGATGCGGGCACCGATGTCGGCGGGCGCGGTCGGCGACGGATTGTCCGGTAGCGCGGATAGCGTGTCTTGCATGGTGGAAATATTATCCAGCATGATGGACTGCGGCGTCAAGAGGCGACGCCGCGTTCCGTTGCAGCGCTACAGGCGATACAGCTTTATGGGGCGGATGACAGTCAGGCGGTCACGTCAGGGCGATTATCGACAAAGTCGACTCAAGGCGTAATCAGCAGGAAACGACTGATTGGCGGCGGCTACTCCATAAAAGCCATTGAGTCTCAGTCCCAGTGTCCGACCTTGAAGTCGTTGCGCCCCGTGCGGTCCTGGCCGCGCAGGAGCCACAGCGGGCGCGTGGCGAACGCGGTCGTGACGCCGGTGCCGGCGAGGCTGATGTGACGCTCGAAGACCGACGTGCCTGGCATGTAGCGCAGCGCGATCCCGGTACGCCGTTTGCCCGAGGTGTTCTTGCCCGCGCCGTGAATCAGATACACGTCGTGCATCGACATCTGACCCGGTTGCAACTCCAGGGCCACCGCGGTATTGGCGTCGAACAACTCATCGCGCGTGCGCATGGTCAGCGTCAGGTCGTCGCGGTCCTCCCGCAAGTGCGCGTGCGTGACGCCACCGATGTGCGAGCGCGGGATCACCTGCAGGCAACCGTTCTCGCGCACCGATTCCTCCAGCGCGACCCACACTGTGCAGGTAGCCAGGGGTCGCATCGGCCAGTAGTGCCCGTCCTGATGCCACGGCGTTTCATAACCCTCGCGCGGCGGCTTGCAGAAGACATGCGCACCCCAAAGGATGATGTCCCGCCCGATCACGGCCTCAACCAGATCGAGGATGTCGGGATCCGTTGCCAGCGCGAGAAAGGCGGCATTACCCTGCACGCCTTCATCGTTTTTGCCGTCGCCGTTCAGTCCCTGACCGGGCTTGCGCTGAATGTGCGCACTGACGAGCTTTTCCGGGCGGACGCCGGGGTTGCTCGCGATGAGCGTGTCGAGTGCCTGCGCGAGCGACCGCACTCGCTCTGCCGACAGCCGAAAGCGGGGGATGACGTATCCCTCGCGGTGGTAGTGAGCGACTTCATCGGTGCTGAGATGTGCCATGGTGTCCGTGTGGGTCGGTGTGATTGCATCGGGGTGACGTAAACGACGGTTCGTACAATTCTGGTGTGAGTCTCGCTTGCCCGTCCTGCACTGTCACCGCATAATTCAGACTGATTTGGTACTTTGCAGCAACGCTTCGTGCATCGAGCCCGTCACGTTGAGTTTCGAGCATAGCGGCCCGCATTTTCTGTCGGCCAAATCGTTTCAATCACCCATCCTCCAGGAGTATCCGCATGGCGAATGTCACCAATGCCATCGTCAAGGGCGCGCGGAAAGCGCTCACCGTCGCGCTCTGCGCCGCAATCGCTGCGCCGTCACTCGCCAACAATTTGGTTGCCGGGCCTGTGGTGGGCACCACCGACTTCGCCATGTTTGGCATCTCCGGCCTGCGCGGTACGGGGGTAGGCACCATCACGGTGAGCGGCGTGACCGGTACCGTCACGCGCGCGATTTTGGTGTGGCACGGCGTGACCAACACCACGACGCCGCTGGCGCGCACCGGCACGATCGGCAGCACCAATTTCACCGGCACGATCATCGGCCAGAGTGACAACAACTGCTGGGGACGCACCGAGTCCCAGGCCTACCAGGCCGACGTGACCGCCGCCATCACCGGCAACGGGACGTACAACCTCTCAGCGATGAGCAACGCGCCGCAGTTTGAGCCGAATGGCGCTTCGCTGCTGGTCTTCTTCAACGACGGCAACTCCAGCAACAACCGCGACGTGGCCGTGTTCTGGGGCAATGACTCAAACCAGACCAATGCCTATGACTCGGCGGGCTGGAGCGCGTCGCTCTCGGGCATCAACTACACCAGCGGCACGGCGAACACGACGCTCATCGTTTCCGACGGCCAGACGCCAGGTAGCAGCAGCACGCTGACGGTCAACACCGGCAGCGTGACGTTGCCGAACTTTGCGGGAACCTCGCTGCCACTCGCGCCGGGGTCGGCGGTGACCAACGGCGGCTTGTGGGATCACCACACGTTTGACGTGACCTCCTTTCTGTCGCCCGGACCCAATACCCTGGCGATGTCTGCGGCGTCCCCTGACAGTGGCGATTGCGTGAGCCTGATCGGTGCGGTGTTCGATTTGCCGGCCGGTACCGTGACGCCGCCCGTGGCGACGGCGCCGACGCAGGTGCCAACGCTGTCCGCCATCGGCTTGTCGGGCACCTCGTTGTCAGCCGCTTTGTGGGGCATTTACGCCATGCGCAACCGCCGCCGTCAAGGCACCACGTTGCTTGCCGCTGATCGAGCCGAGCGCAAGGACGAAGCCTGATCGCAGAGATTCTCTGCGTGCGGGCCAACCATGCCGTTTGGCTCGCTGGCACGGCGTTGGGCGGCCAGACAGCGTGTTTGCGCCCTCCCGGTGTTCGCATCACGTTTTAGACGTAGTGGCTTTTTGCTGCGCGTGGCCGCCGGACGGCGGTTTCAGGGCGATCGGGCTCGTAGTCGACTGAGTGAGAAAGCGGGCTACAGACCAAGCCCGCTGGCCACCGGCATGACAAAGCTGTTACCGCAACATCTCACGCAGCGTCGCCCGGATGGCGGTGTCGCGCCAGCTGGGCTCCTTGCCGCGGATGAAGAGCACAGCGCCATGCTCCGAGCGGATGGCTTGATGCACCATGCCGCGCGGCGCCAGGTGGTAAGTGCCGGCGCCCACGAGCTCGTCGCCGATGGTGACCTCACCTTCCAGTACCACGCATTCTTCGTCGATGTGATGATGATGCGGCACGAGGAAGGCACCCGGCTCGAGTTTAAGCAGGTAGCTCATGCTGCTGCCGTCGGCTTCGCGGCGCAATACTTTGATCTTGATACGTGGGCTGAAGCGCTCCCATTCGCCGTGTTCGGGCCGGATGGTGGCGCTCGCAAGGCCACGCTCGTGGTCGCGCACGCGTGCAGCGAGCCGCGATTTCATGAAGCGTTCCGCCATCGGATCCAGCGGGGCATCGCGAACGGCGTCGGCCATGACCTCGGCCAGCGGTGCGGGGAAACTCGGGGGGGCGTTGGGCATTGGCGGGGAGGAAGGTTTCGCGCTCACGGCTGCACCTCAAGCGGGAGCTGCAAGTGTCGGCGGAGTTCGTTAAAGGCCCGGTGCATGAGTGTTTTGACGGAGCCGAGCGGCATCTGCCAGTGATCGGCAATTTCCTGATGCGTCATGCCACGGAAGAACGCCAGGCTCACCGCTTGCCGTTCTTTGGGTGGTAACAAGGCCAGGGCGGCCTGCACCGCGCTGCCGGTTTCGAATTGATCGAGCCATTGTTCTGGCTCGGCGAGCAGACTGGCTTCCTGGGCGCGGAATTCATCGGGGTTTTCCACCAACTCCGCAATGTCGGCGCGGCGCAGCGCATCGAGTGCGCGAGAGCGGCAAATGGTGAGCAGCCAGGTGATGACTTTGCCGCGTGCCGCATCGAAGCGGCTGGCCTCGCGCCACGCCTGGAACAGGCAGTCTTCGGTCACCTCCTCGGCGAGCCCAGCGTCGCGCACGATGCGCAGCGCGTAGGCGTGCAGGCGTTTGACCGTGAGATCGTACAGCTCGCCCAGTGCGCCTTCGTCCTTGCGTGCCATCCGTGCAACCAGCGCCGCCAGCACGCGGTCACGTTCGGCCATCGAACCTGGCGCCGCATCATCCGGCGGAAGATACGTGCTCGCAGCGGGAAGTCTGGTACTCACCATGCCAGCATGGTAGCCGCTTGACGCCGTGGCTGGCGCAATGGCCAGCAGCGGCGTCGCGAGCAATAGCGGTAGCGGGGAGACGGCCATCTCGAGAGTGGGTGGAATGAAACTAACAAGTGCTACGCACCGGCCACGCAATCGGTTTTCGCCGCGGCTAGCGTTTCCTTAGAAACGAATGCTTTGCCGCGGACCGCCCGCCGGCGTGAAATCGACCGCGCCACTGGCCCCGCTCGTCGTCAGGGTGAGCTGGCCGTCCAGTCGTGCTGCACCGCCGCGATTGCCAACCGTGCATCGAGTGCGGCTCGCCGGACCGCCGGCCGCGGCGTCGGGTGTGCAGTCGAGCGTGACTTCGCCGAGGGGCGTGGCGGCGGCACCGAGCCGTAAAACCACGTCTACGGCGCGTGCGCTGCCGTTCAGTTCGACGGTGGTGGTGGAAGCCTGAACCGATTTGATTTGCACCTGAAGCGGCGCCGCCGTCACCCTGCCACCGGGCACGCCGGCCTGAATCGGCACACTCGCCTGAACGCCTTGTGCCAGGAGTGTGGAATCCAGCAGACCGAAGCTCAGTTCTCCGCTCAGCCCGCCGGTGATTCGGCAGGCGATGCCGACGGGGGAAAGCGATGGTCGGCAGGCCCAGGCCAGCGGCAGCGCCGGCGCGACGCCAGTGACACTCGCGAGTAGTTCGCCCTGCCAGACCGTGCCGCTGATGCGGTGAACCTGAACTTGCGCTGCCGCTTTGGCTGGCAAAGCCGCGAGCATCACACTCGCTGGCAGGCGCCACAGGCACACCAGACAGGCGACGGCGGCAAGGCCGATCCAGATGACGATCCGCTTCATGGTGAGCGCTCTGCGGACACCGCGAAGCCACCCGCATTGCGCGTGACGTGGACTCGTGCCAGACCCACGCCACCAGCACTCAGTGCCGCCAGGCTGGCGCATAGCTCCGCCGCGGACGCGACCTGCCACGCCAGCGCGGCAGCCCCGTTGCTGGCGCCGCCGTGGGTGCTCGCGTTGCCGGCCTCCGCGCGGATGGCGAATTTCGCAATCACCGCGTCCGGGGATGCGGGCGGCGGCACGCCAGCCGCGGGCGGGCTCGGGGCGGCCCGCCAGGCGCTGCGCACGGCGAGGTCATGCCCCTGCACCTGCCGCCGCTCGCTGGTGTGCATCAAAACGACGCTCAAGGCGACCAGCAGCACTGACGCGACCAACCACAGCAGGCGACGCGCGGCCGTAGATCCGTTCAGTCGGGCGAGCAGCGTGTTCATGGCAAGCTCACCCGTAGCCTGGGCGTTGGCGGAGGCGTGGATTGCACCGCGAGGCCATTGCCTTCGAGCAATGCCACGGCGCGTTGCAACGCCGCAGCGCGTTGGGCGCTCGTCGCCGCATCGGCGCGATCGGTTTCGCTGAGCACCAATAGCCAGGCGCCGCTGGCATAGGTGGCGTTTTGCGTTTGCGGCAGCAGTTCAGGCGCAATGGCCGCGATGCGGTTGAGCAGGGCGCCCGCAGACGCCGGGCCGCTGGCCGTGTTTGCAGCGGGCGCTGTGCTTGGCGCAAGTGGCTGGGGCGCGGGCAGCAGCGCGAATCGTGCGCCGGCGATCAGCACGCACAGCAAGGACGCGGCGAACACGGCGCGCAGGGCGCGGTCGAGCGCGGTGACCGGCGGGCGAAGCGAAACGCGTGGCGGCGTAACCAGCGGTATCGGCGTGGACGCTGGCAACAACCCATCGCGCATCCTGACGCCACTGGCGGCTTGCCAGTGCGCGAGTACCGGGTCCGGCAATCGAAGCGTATCGCGATCAACGAAGACGCATTCGGCACCGGGATGCTGGCTCGCGGTCGCCAGCAGGGTTGCTGCTTCACTGGGCATCCGGTCGGCATCGAGCGCCGCGCGCCCGGTTTGGTCGGCTGCCGGGTCCGCGGATTCAATCGCCAGCGCACCGCGCTCGCCGACCAGGTAACCCTGCGGCGCTGCGACCCAATACACCACGCCAGGCTGCATCGCGGCGAGTAGCTGGGTGGCGACCGGTGCCGCATCGCCACCCGCGCTGGCAGCGGGTGTGCACCAGGCGATGCGTACCTCATCGTTCGCAGCGTCGGTCGCCACGGCGAGGTGAAGGTCGTCGCGCTTGATCGAGAGTTCGCGGCGCAACGCCAGCGTCGCGGCCTGCAGTTGCTCGGCCGGCGTCAGTCCCCGGATGCCGGGAATCGACAGGCGAACTAGCGCCAACGCGGGGGGCAGAGGCGTTTCGGGCTGTGCGTCGGCGGCGGGCGGCGAGAAGGGGGTCACGTGCTGAAAACGGAATGGCTCGAACGTGGGGTCACGCGTGACTGATCAGCCGCGAGATCACTTGTGCGCGCCCGTTGGGTGGCCGCGCAATGCGCAACTGTACGCGATGTGCCGCACGCTCGAAGCGAATGACGGCGTCAACCGCAAAAAACTGCGTATTCACACTCAGCACGCCGTCGACGACGGGTTGCTGCAATGCGGCCGCGAACTCGCCGGCGCCGGTGAAGGCCTGCCGGTCGCGGCGGGCGATTGCGGCCGCAAGCAGCTCACGCTGCGCGCCCGGGAACGCGGCGGCGAGGGTTGCCGAGGTCGCGGTGTTGACGTTGATCGCTGTCGCCTCGGGCAGCACCACGATCAGCGCGGCGAGCGTGCGCAGGTACTCCACGCTGAACCCTGGAACATCGAGCAGATCGCCAAGATCGCGCAGAGGCGCATTGCGTAACGCCTGACCGTAACGCTGCCGTTCGCTCTGCCCGTCGTCAGTGACGTCGTCGCGGTCAATCGCGTCAGCTAGCGAGTCGACCAGTGTGGTGGGCAGGTTGGCCGACGTGAACAATGTCTTGGCCAGGGCGATGTTCGCGGCGCTCTTTACGCCGCGCGGTGCGACGCTGTTCAGGTTGAAGCGTGCCTGCAGATCGGTGATCCGACCCTCGATCGTGCCGCCTTCGACAGGCGTTTGCGGGAGCGGCGTGGCCCAGAGTTCGCCGTAGTGATCGACCGGCCCGAGCCGAACGTCTGCCGCCAGTACGGTCGTCGCCCACGACGCAGCAGCATCAGCCAGTGTGTAGCTTGCCTGGGTGTCGCGCGCGCGGTACTCTCGCACCAGCCAGCCCGAGAGCGGAACGATCATCTGCACCGCAACAGCTGCGCCCAATGCGGTGAGCAGCATGGCCACCACCAGTGCCGCGCCACGCTCGGCGCGCCGCGCTGGCGCGTAGGAGTTTGCTGGCCACGTAATCATCGCAACGCCATGGTGCGCTCGACCGGCCCCGCCGCCCCCGGCAACAGCACAGCAACGCGTAGCGCACGTGGAAATTGGCCCAGCGCCGGCACGAACTGCACGCCGTCTGCGCTGTAGGTGACGGTCGCGGCTGTGA
This sequence comes from Burkholderiales bacterium, assembly GCA_016790165.1. Lineage (GTDB taxonomy): Bacteria > Pseudomonadota > Gammaproteobacteria > Burkholderiales > Casimicrobiaceae > Casimicrobium. The sequence continues at coordinate 24,316 of JAEUPL010000021.1, read as the reverse complement.
CGTCGCTCATGGGCGTATGGCCGGTTGAACTCTCGCGAACGATGGATGGACCGATCGCACCCGCCACGGGCCAGCGATAGCGCACGAGCTGTGAAATGCCACTGCCGTCCAGCGCGGGTTGCCGTATCGTCAACGACGTGGTGTCACCACTGAATTCGTCGACCGCTGCTCGGCGCAAATCCGCCTCGAGCGTCACGAAAAAATCGTCCAATCGCTGCCATTGCGTGGCATCCGCGACCACCCGGTCGCGCGCGGTCTGCAGGGCATCAATCGCGCGCCAGCCAGTGAGCGTCATCAAGGCAGCAATCGCCAGCGCGATCATGATTTCGACGAGCGTCATGCCGCGCTGCGCAGGGTAGCGCCGGGTGGCCGACGGTCTGCTTGGCGCGGCACTGCGTTCACGCGGATCGAATTCACGCTCCGATTGGCTGGCCACGAACGGCGCAGGGTCAGCGCTGCCGGTTCGCTGCGACATTGTCGTTCATGGTTGCGCAGAAAAGCCAACGGCCTGCGCCAGAACCTGCGTTTCGCCAGGCTTGCTCACGACAACTTCTACCCGGCTGAAAAGGGGGCTCGGCGTCGCGGTCACGCGGGCGGTCGCCACGAATTCGTTGCCCGCTTGCTGCGCAATGCGTGTGAGCGTGGTGCCTGCTAGCGCTTGCTGTGTTTGCAGTCGGATCTCGGCGAGCGTGTTGTGCGCCACCCAGCGGGCGAGCGTGCGGTCCCGCAAAACCCCCTGATCGGTCGTCGCCACGAGCGCCGCGCGTGATGCCGCAATCAAACCCGTGGCCAGAATCGCCGTAGCGACCAGGACTTCGATCAGACTAAAGCCTGATCGATGACGCAAAATCCGGCAGATTTCTAGAGGTTCCAAGAGCCTATGTCGGCATTCTCGCCGTCGCCGCCCGCTTTGCCATCGGCGCCGAAGCTGAACACATCCACCTCGCCATGTAGCCCGGGATTGGCAAACTGATACGGGTTGCCCCAAGGATCGTTCGGCAAACGGGCGATATACCCACCCGTGCGCCAATTGCCCGGCGGCGGGCCGATGACGGGCTTCTCCACAAGCGCCTTCAGCCCTTGCTCGCCGGTAGGAAAGCGCGCGTTGTCGAGCTTGTACATGGTAAGTGATTGCACCAGCGTGGCGACATCCTGCTTCGCCGCCGAGACTTTGGCGTCGTGGAGACGCCCAATGACATTGGGGGCGATGACGGCGGCGAGGATGCCGATGATCACCACCGCAATCATCAATTCAATCAAGGTGAAACCTGCGCCAACTGAGGCGTTCCGGCGCGAACCCCAGCGGCGTGCGACGCCCGTTCGGGCCGGCGGCGTGGACAGAAATGGGAGCGTGGGCAGCGACATGGGCAAAATTATAAGTTTCCGGTTCGACTGGCCTCGCGCGGACAGGTGCGTCGCGCGAGCCGCCACCTGATCGGTGGATCTCGCGCGGCGACCACGATCGGCGTAACGGGCTGCCGCCGTTTGCCGGCCCGTTGTTAACTTCATGAAAAAGAATCGCGTTGTTCGTTTTGCCCTGTTCTCGCTGGTCGCGCTGGTGGCGTTCGCGGCGGCCGCATGGTTCGCGTTGCCACACTGGCCAGCGACGATTCCACAGGGTGGGCTCAACGTGAGCGTGCGACAGGGGAGCGGCCTGGCACGGTTGGCGGGCGACCTGCAGCGGCTGGAGGTGGCACCGTCGTTGGTGGTGCAGGCCGTGGCGCGCCTGCGTGGCAGTGCGCGCAAACTGCGTGCGGGCGAATACTTGTTTGAATCGCCGCAGACGGTCGCCGACATTCTCGCCGCGATTGAAGCCGGTAACGCACGGCAACTGGCGGTGACCGTTGTCGAGGGATCACGCCTCGCCGATGTCTACCGCTTGTTCTCGTCGGCGGACGGGAGCGGCGACGCAGCGGGCGCAACGGCTGCGGCGACCTTCGCCAGGGGTTCATTGCCGACACCGACTGCGCTGAGCGCCGCGCTGGGTAGCGACCTGCAGTTGCTCGAGGGCTATTTTTTCCCCGACACCTATTTTGTTGCGCCTGGCAGCTCGGCGACGACGCTCCTGAAGCTCATGCACAAGCGCATGAAGGACGAGTTGGCGCGCGCCTGGGAGCAGCGGGCAGTCGATACGCCGCTCAAGTCGCCGTACGAAGCGTTGATTCTGGCCTCCATCATTGAAAAGGAAACCGGGCGCGATAGTGACCGGCCGCTCGTCGGCTCTGTGTTTGTGAATCGCCTGCGAATCGGCATGCGCTTGCAGACCGACCCGACGGTGATCTATGGCTTGGGCGAACGCTTCGATGGCAATCTGCGAAAGGTGGATTTGCAGGCTGATACACCTTACAACACGTATACCCGAAACGGGTTGCCGCCGACGCCGATCGCATTGCCCGGTCGCGCCTCGCTGCGGGCGGCGGTGGCGCCGCCAGCGAGCGAATTTTTGTACTTTGTGGCGCGCGGTGATGGCACGAGCGAGTTTTCGCGCAACCTGGCGGAACATAATCGAGCCGTGGCAAAGTACCAATTGGGTCGGTAGCGGTCAGAGTCGAGGCAACCTTGCAGGGTAAGTTCATAACGTTCGAAGGAATCGATGGTGCGGGCAAGAGCACGCACATCGAGTCGGTACGCGCTTTCCTCACGGCACGCGGCAAGGTGGTTTGCATGACGCGCGAGCCCGGCGGCACGGCGTTGGGCGAGGCCATTCGACAGCTTTTCCTGGAGCGCAGCATGTGCCCCGCGAGTGAGGCACTGCTGGTTTTCTCTGCACGTCGGCAGCATCTGGAGCAGGTCGTTTGGCCAGCGCTGGCGCGGGGTGAATGGGTGCTCTGTGACCGGTTCACGGATGCCACGTTTGCCTATCAGGGCGGTGGGCGAGAGCTGGGTTTTGACGCCATCGCGACTCTGGCGCAGTGGACGCATCCCGATTTCTCGCCTGATCTGACGCTGCTGTTCGATATCCCGCCGGCGGCGGCGCATGAGCGCGTGGCGCATCGTGGCGCGATGGATCGAATCGAGTCGGAGCAGTCTGTCTTTCACGAACGGGTGCGCGAAGCCTACTTGCGGCGCGCCCGGGCCGAGCCGGAGCGCATCAAAGTGTTGTCGAGCGACCAGTCCAAAGACACCGTGCGCGCCCGGGTGCTGGCCTTTGCGCAACAGCTCGTTCAGATGGCGGACGACTAGTCGTCACGCAACAGATGCTCGCCGACGCACTTCCCTGGCAACGCAGCTGGCTGCATGAGGCTCGGGCGCTCGCGCTTGGGCACCATCACGCCTGGCTCATTGTGGGACGTCGCGGTGATGGCGTAGCGCACGCCGCCGGCGCGCTGGTGGCGGCGCTGTTGTGCCATGCACCCCGCGACGGTGTGGCCTGTGGTGAGTGCCCCAGTTGCCGATGGCTCGCGGGCGATGTACATCCCGATTTCAAAGCGCTGTATCCCGACGTGGGTGACGGGGAAACGGTGAAACTGCCGACGATCAAGGTGGACGCCGTGCGTGACGCCCTCGATTTCATGCAACTTACCGCCAGCACGCCGCATGGGCGGGTGCTGCTGGTCGATCCGGCCAACGCGCTGGCTCGTGAGAGCGCGAACGCCTTGCTCAAGGCACTGGAAGAGCCACCACCGAACACCCGCTGGTTGCTCGTGACGTCGCAGCCGGAGCGACTGTTGCCGACGATACGCAGTCGCGCACTGAAGCTGCGCGTGCCGCGGCCTGCCCGTGCCGACGCCGCCGCGTGGCTCGCGGAGCAGGGTGTCGCCGGCGATGCAGCCACGGCGGGTCTGGAACAGACGCTCGGAGCCCCGCTCGACGCGCTGGTTGCGCTGCAGTCGGAGAGTGCTGCGGCGCTGCCGGAGTTCCTGCGCGACCTGCTGCGTCCGGGGCAACTGCCGACGTTGAAATGGGGCGCGTGGGTCGAAGGCGGTGCCAAGGCCGAACGGCGTGATCGATTTGCCACCTTGCTGCGCGCGCTGCTGGACTGGACGGCTGATTGGGCACGCGTGCGCGGCGGCATGGCGCCGCTGGTGTTCGTGCCGCAGGCGAAGGAGCTTTCTGGTCTGGCTCGCGGATTGCCGCTGGCGGAGGCTCTCCGCTATCATCGGGGCCTCTTGCGCAAACTCAATTTGCCCGATACCACGCTGTCGGCGCGACTTCAGCTGGAGTCCACGCTGCTCGACTACCGGGCGCTGTTTTCAAGGTAGTGCACTGATCCGATGAGTGATCTCGATGCCCCAACCCAGTTCGGCGGAACGCCCAAGCCCGGGGGCGTGCTCTCGCTCAACATTCGCGAACGCACGGCGCTCTACGCCGCGTACATCCCGTGGGTCGAGGGCGGGGGTATCTTCATCCCGACGACGCGTCACTACAAGCTCGGCGCTGAGGTGTTCATGCTGCTGGCGCTGATGGATGATCCCAACCGGATCGCGGTTCAGGGTAAGGTGATCTGGATTACCCCACCCGGCATTCAGGGGGCGCGCACGCAGGGCATTGGCGTGCAGTTCACACGCGACGACACCGGGCGCGCCGCGAAGGGGCGCATCGAGGGCATTCTCGGCGCGCTGCTGGCTTCATCCCGGCCCACGCATACGATGTAGCGCGTGGCGCGCTGCGCCCGGCACATTGCGCCGCAACTGTTGTGTTTGTCGATTCTCACTGCCACATCAATTTCCCGGACTTCGCGGGCGAAGCCGACGCGCTGATCGCACGCATGAGCGAAGCGCGTGTCACGCACGCGCTGTGCATCAGCGTGACATACCCGGAATGGCCGTCGGTGGTCGCTCTCGCGGAGCGCTTCGGCAATGTGTATGCCACGGCGGGCGTGCACCCGGACTACGAGGACATCGAGGAGCCCACCGTTGCATCATTGCTGGAGCGCGCGTCGCATCGGAAAGTTCAGGCCATCGGGGAAACGGGTCTGGACTACTACCGCCTGCAAGGCGATCTGGAATGGCAACGCGAGCGGTTCCGCGTGCACATTCGCGCGGCACGCGAGTGCGGCAAGCCGCTGGTGATTCACACCCGCAGTGCGTCACAGGACACCTTGCGCATCATGCGCGAAGAGCGGGCCGACGAGGTGGGCGGCGTGATGCACTGCTTCACGGAGACGGCTGAGGTCGCTGCCGCGGCGCTCGACATGGGTTTCCACATCTCCTTTTCCGGAATCGTCAGCTTCAAGAGCGCCGCCGAATTGCGCGAGGTCGCACGCGCCGTTCCGCTATCACGACTGCTGATCGAAACCGACGCGCCATATCTGGCACCGGTCCCGTTTCGCGGCAAACGCAACGAACCTGCCTACGTGCCGCATGTGGCGGCCGCGATTGCGGCGGTGCGCGACACCGATGTGGAAACCATCGGTCGTGCCACCAGTCAGAATTTCTTTTCGCTGTTCAAGATTGCACCATGAATCGTTACACGCTCTTTGCTCGCCCGGCGGTGGCCGTCGCTACTGCGCTTGCGCTGACATCACTGCCGTCACCCGTTGCGGCGCAAAAGCCACCCGCGACGTCAACACCGGCGCCGGTCGCGGCGACAAAAGGCGCGCCGCTGAGTGGGGTGACTGCCGATCTGTTCCAGATGATTGATCTGGAGCGAGCGAGCGAGGTTCGCGCCGCGCTTTTGCGGGGCGCCAAACCGGATGCCACTGACGATCGCGGTGATCACGCCCTTCTGGTCGCAGCACGATCTGGCTCGCTACCCGTGGTTCAGGTGTTGATGGACGCCGGCGCCAAAGTGAATTTGCGCAACAAATGGGGCGACACCGCGCTGATGGTGGCCGCACTCAACGGCCAGGAAGGCATGGTGCGCTACCTGCGCAATCGGGGCGCCGACATCAACAACGCTGGCTGGTCGGCACTTCACTACGCTGCGGTAAACGGCCACGCCAATGTGGTTCGCTATCTGCTCGATCAGGGGGGCAACCCGGTCGCCGTGTCGCCCAATGGCGTGACGCCGCTGATGATGGCGGCGCGCGAGAACAAGACCGAAGTGTTGAAGGTGCTGCTCGAATACGGCGCGGATCCTGCGCAGAAAAATGACAAAGGCGAGACGGCCTACGACTGGGCCGTACGCGAGGAACACACCGCCGCCATTGAAGTGCTGAAAAAGCTGCGCTGAGCTTAGTCGCTGACGACCGACTTGTTCGCCTGGTTGGTGGCGGACGAGGGCGCGGCGGGCGACAGGACCGCCGGCGTTGACGCTTCCGCGGCAGGGAGCACGGCGGTCAAGTCGGGCAAGCCGCCAATGATTCGTCGGGCGCCGTTGAACGCCTTTTGCCAGTATTGCTTGTCCAGGCTAACCACTTCTACCGAACCGCCACGGCTCGGCGCGTGGATGAACTTGTTGTCGCCCAGATAGAGTCCCACGTGTGAAAACTGGAAGCGGCGCGTGTTGAAAAACACAAGATCCCCAGGCTGCAATTTGTCCATTGCCACCGACTCGCCGACTCGCGCTTGATCACGGGCTGTCCGCGGCAGGGCAATGCCCGTGGCCTGCTGGAACACATACCGAATCAGGCCGCTACAGTCGAGTCCTTGATCGGGCGTATTGCCGCCAAACTTGTAACTGACGCCAATCAGACCCAGCGCATAAGAGGTAATCTCTGACGCTGTATCTCGCGCCGTGACGCTCGCTTCACGCAACGCACTGCTGGCGTCACGCAGCGCCTTTTCGGCGCGCGCGAGCCGACCTTCCGGTACTGTCGCGATGGGGGTGACAACGGGTAAGGAAGGGGGCACTTTACCCAGGGCTTCATCAGCCCATGCCGCGGCCGGCGGGGATCCTATGGTCAGAACAAGGCCAGCGGCGGCGATGCCTCTAGTGCAAAAAAACATCCTGATTGATGCTGACGTCATCTGAGAATTTTACCGCAGCCTCTTTCGGCTCATGGCGCCTTCAATGTTGCGCTGCAGCGCTGCGTTAACATTCAAGGTTACGTCATTTGCCGTATGTGTTCGCGTTACCGCGGCACGCAACCAACCCCCAATGCCCACAGAGATTTTTTCGCCCATTCAAGGCAGCCTTGTTGCCATCGTGACCCCAATGCATGCTGACGGCACGCTGGATCTCGATTCGCTCAAGAAGCTGATTGACTGGCATGTGGCTTCGGGAACCGCAGGCATCGTGATCGTCGGCACCACTGGCGAGTCACCGACGGTCGATGTCGACGAGCACGCGCTGCTGATCAAAACGACGGTGGAGTACGCGGCTGGGCGTATCAAAGTGATCGCTGGCACGGGCGCGAACTCAACCAAAGAAGCAATCAGCTTGAGCGCGTATGCGCGGCAGGTTGGGGCGGACGCGTCGCTGTCGGTGGTGCCGTATTACAACAAGCCGACGCAAGAAGGGCTCTACCAGCACTTCAAAGCGATCGCAGAGGCGGTTGAGTTGCCGATGATCCTCTACAACGTGCCGGGCCGCACGGTGGCGGATTTGGCCACGGCGACGACGCTACGACTCGCCGAACTGCCGGGAATCGTGGGCATCAAGGACGCGACGGGCGATATTGCCCGCGGCAGCGAACTGATACGTCGCCTCAAGTACGTCGCTGGCGGCTCGAAGCGTTTCTTGGTTTACAGCGGCAACGACGACTCAGCGCTCGCGCTGATGGCGATGGGCTCTGACGGCGTGATTTCCGTGACTGCAAACGTTGCGCCGAAGGCGATGTCCGACCTATGCCGTTTTGCGTTGGCGGGCGACTTCGCCGGGGCCCGCACGGTCAACGATACGCTGTTGCCTTTGCACATGGACCTCTTCGTCGAAGCCAATCCGATCCCGGCAAAGTGGGTGCTGTCTCGACTCGGACGTTGTGGCCCGACGACACGGCTGCCGATGACACCAATGTCGGCTCAATTTGAGCCGACTCTTGAGGCTGCGATGCGGCATGCTGCACTGCTCTAGGTGGGCGCATCTGATCGCCACCGAGTCTCTCTGTAATCAGGAACTTCCCTCTCTCTCGTCTTCATGGCAGGACTCATTCGAATGAAGCCTTTTTCGCCGAAAGCTACCCGCGTCACTGTTGCCTTTGCTGCCCTTGCTGGTGTGCTTCTGGGCGGGTGCAGCACGATTAGCGATCTCAATCCGTTTGAGTCCAAGCGCCTTGAGTACAAATCCGCGCAGTCGGGCCCCGCATTGGAAATCCCGCCGGACCTGAGTCCGCCGAGGTACGACGACCGCTATCGCGCCGGCACGGCGACGTTGTCTGGCGTGAATGCCGCCAACCGCGCTGCGGTGCTGTCGGGGGCCGGTGGCGTGTTGCCGGTGGTCTCGGGTATGCGCGTCGAGCGCTCCGGTACGGAACGCTGGTTGGTCGTGCCGGGCACTCCGGAGGCGAACTTCCCGCGTATCCGCGAATTTTGGTCGAGCATGAACCTGACGTTGGTGACTGACGACGCGCGGGTTGGGTTAATGGAAACTGATTGGGCCGAAAACCGGGCTCGCATCCTGGACGATCCGATTCGCCGTGTGATCGGAAAAGTATTTGACAATGTGTATTCCAGTGGCACGCGAGACAAGTATCGCACCCGCGTGGAACGTGGTGCCGCTGGCACGACTGAAATTTTCATTAGCCATCGCGGTATGGAAGAAAAGAGCGTCGGCACGCAGGCCTCGCCCCAATTCCGGTGGGAACCGCGCAAATCAGAACCGGAGTATGAAGCCGAGATTCTGTACCGCCTGATGACCTACCTCGGGGCGCCGAAGGCCGAAGCCGCACAACTCGCACAAGCGGCGGTCGCCCCCGCGTCGGCCGCCGCGCGGGTTGATCAGGCGACCATTGTCAAGACGGGCAGCCAATCGATGCTGTCGATCAACGACGGATTTGACCGCGCGTGGCGGCGGGTCGGTCTCGCCCTGGATCGTGTCGGTTTCACCGTCGTGGATCGTGATCGCACCGCTGGGACATACTTTGTCCGTTACGCCGATCCGGAGCAAATCGCAAAGAATGAGCCAGGTATTCTCGACAAGCTCAAGTTCTGGCAATCCGACAATAAGGACGTTGCTGAGCAATACCGCATCACGGTCAAGGAGAACGCGGGAAAGACCGAGATGCGTGTGCTGGACAAGTCTGGCCAACCCGACACGACACCGATCGGCGCGCGCATCGTGACCCTGTTGTACGAGCAGCTCCGCTAGTCCCAACCGGTCGTACTCCATTGCGCATGCGCTTCGCGAGTCTCGGAAGCGGAAGCGAGGGAAACGCCCTGCTGGTTCACGCGGGGCAAACGATGATCATGGTCGATTGCGGCTTTGGCCTGCGCGAAACCGTGGCCCGCTGCGCTCGTCTGGGCATTGACGCCGCCAGCATCGACGCCATCGTTGTCACGCACGAGCACAGCGATCACGTCGGCGGTGTGCCGCGCCTGGCACGACGCTTTGACATCCCCGTTTGGTTGACGTTCGGCACACTGGCTGCGACGGAATCGAGGTGGGACGGCTGCGCGCTTCGCGGTTTTGATTCGCACGACGCATTCGTGGTGAACGATCTCGAAGTTCGACCTTTCCCTGTGCCGCACGATGCGCGTGAACCCGCGCAGATGGTGCTCTCCGATGGTGATCGGCGCCTCGGTGTGTTGACCGACGTCGGCGAGACGACGCCGTTTATCGAGGCATCACTGTCCGGTTGCGACGCCCTGTTTCTCGAGGCAAACCACTGCGAGGACCTGCTTTTTCACTCGCGCTACCCGGTCGGGCTCAAGGCGCGAATCGCCGGGCGGTATGGTCACCTGTCAAACCGGGCAGCAGCCGAGTTGCTCGCCGTCGTCGCTGGCCCCCGGCTGCAGCACGTTGTTGCGGCACATCTTAGCCGCGAAAACAACCGCGCTGAACTCGCGCGTGGCGCGTTTGCCGCCGCGCTCGGCGGCACGCTCGACGGACTGCACATCGCGTCACAAGACGACGGCCTTGACTGGGTCACGATCGCGTGATGCCGCTTGCGACGCCACTCCCACGATGAGTCGCCGCACTCCTCCCGTTGCGGTGCTGTTCGACATGGACGGCTTGCTGCTGGACAGTGAACGTCTGGCGCAGCGCGCAACCCAAATGACGGCCACTGCGCTGGGACATTCCATACCGGAGGACGTTTCACTGGCTATGATTGGACTGGGGACTGACGCCGTAGAACGGTTGCTCGTCGCCGAGTTGGGCTCAGCATATTCGCCGAGGATCTATCAAGCAGCCTGGACCGCGCACTACGGCGCGCTGGTCGCGGAGGGAGTGCCGCCCAAGCCCGGCGCGCTGGTAGCGCTGCAGGCGCTGTGCGATGCGGGTGTGGGCTGCGCGGTGGCGACGTCGACTGCCACATCGCTCGCGCGGCAGAAACTGGAGCGATCCGGTTTGCTGCCGTATTTGCAGGCGGTCGTTGGCCGCGACGCGGTGGTGCATGGTAAACCTGCCCCGGATTTGTATATCCTTGCGGCTCAGCAGTTGGGGACCACAGCCACGCACTGTTGGGCGTTTGAAGATTCGCTTCCCGGCTTGCATGCTGCAGTCGCTTCAGGCGCGCGCACGCACTGGATCCCCGACATCGCGCCGATCAAACGGAGCGATGTGCCACCCGGCGTTGAGACCGTGGCGTCGCTGGCAGAAATTTCGCGTTGGTTGGGGGCCGCTGTCCCACCACAGCGGTAACGACCGGTGCTCGCAGACGTAAAAAAAGCCGGTCAGTTGACCGGCTTTTAGATGTGACGTTAACGGAAACCGGTTACGGCTTCTTCACGGCATCCTTGGCAGCGTCTTTGGCGGCTTCTACGGCCTTGCCAGCAGCATCCTTGGCAGCGTCAGCCGTTTTGGCTGCAGCGTCCTTGGTTGCGTCAACGGCTTTGCCAGCAGCATCCTTGGCGGCGTCGGCAGCTTTGCCAGCGGCGTCTTTGGTTGCATCGACGGCCTTGGCAGCAGCGTCTTTGGCAGCGTCAACCGGAGTCGGTGCAGCAGCAGCAGGAGCCGCAGCAGGCGCAGCGGCGGGAGCCGGTGCAGCAGCTTTCGGTTCTTCTTTCTTGCCGCAAGCGACGAGGCCAAGCGCGAGGAGCGCGGCGACCAGGAGGGACTTTTTCATTGTGTTTCCTTACAACGTGAATCGTTAACGAATGTGTGTGCCTTAAGGAGAATCTCCCTCAGCGGAGACCACCCAGTGAGCGAAACCGGATAGAAACTGAGTGAGGGTGAGAAGTATATCGGAATCCCTGAAGGCGGAAGCGGATGGCCTCAGAGACCGAACGCTTCGGGAAACACCCGCTCTCCACCTTGTTCCCAAAGCAGATGAAATTCATCTGCATAAGGTATTGATTTATTTGGGTTTTCTAGACTCAAGCGGCCGTTCGATTGCACCGAAATGGGGCGAAATAGAAGGTGTTGCCGGTCTGCAACAGCGTACGCCGACGCCGGAAAGTCGCGGGCTTGGCTAACCACGATTTCGATGCGGTGACCGAGTGACTTGAGTACGGTCATGAGGCGGGGTACTTCAGTGCGAACGTAGTGACCCTCTGCGATCAGGATGCGCACCTGCACGCGACGATGAAACGCTGCCTCCTGCAGCGCATCGCAACGGGCGCGGCTCCCCCAGCCTTGCGTGGCAAGCGAGTGATCAACGATGTCAAGTGTGCGCGAGCTGCGGTCGATGAGTGTGTCGAGCGCTCTGGATACGTCGTCCCACGTGAGCAGGCACGTTGCGTCATCCGGCGGTTGGGTCTGGGACGAAAGGGATTCGGTCATGATGCCTGCCCCACGGCGTGGTCGTGGATCACATGCAGCCAGCCATCGCAGTACCACTGGTAGAGGGCGTCGACGGTCTCTTCACCGAGCGACGGAAGCGCCGTCGATGGACGAAAACGGCGCGCATCGGCGAACTCGCGCCAGAACGCATCGTCACCACGAATGATGAACGCGTCACCGTTGATGAACAGGAAGGTGTCGTCATAGAGGCAAAGCGTTCCGGCGGCGAACGCCACGACCGACGACTCGCGACTACACTCTCGTACGAACGCGGCGCGTGCGAGTTTCGTCGCCGGCGGATCGAACGCCACGTGCGGTTTGGGTTCGCTGGCAAAGCAACCGGCGAACTCACGGATCGTGTCGCGACCGATGGCAAGCTCCGCGATCGCGCCAGCGATTTCGCGCTGGTAACTGGCCGGAATGCGCGCAGGATGCGATGAGGCTTTGAGATCCGGGTCTCCCAGCCGACCGTCAATCTCGCTGGTTGCACCGATCCAGTCGAGAAATCCATCCGCGATTTCCTGGCGCGTTGGCGCGCGAAAACCGACGGAATACGTAGTGCAGAACCCTTCGCTTTCTGACTGCATGGCGACGCCATCGTGCGCCACTTGGGGCGGCAGATACAGCAGGTCGCCTGCCACGGCATCCACCGTTTGGTCGGTGCGCATCCGCTTGAGTATCTTCAGCGGTGCATCCGGCAGCAGCGCCAAGTCAGTTTGCATGGACATTCGCCAGCGTCGCTTGCCCATACCCTGCATCAGAAACACATCGTAGGAGTCGAAGTGCGGACCGACGCCACCGCCGGGTGCGGCTAGAGAAACCATCACGTCATCCAGACGTGCGTAGGGCAGGAATGAGAACCGGCGCAACCAGTCGTCCGCAGCGGGCACGTGAAGATTGAGCCCCTGCACGAGCAGCGTCCAGTTGCGCGCCGGCAACTGCGCACGCTGACCTCGGGCAAAGGGGCCGTGCTCCATTACCCATCGCTTGCCGTCGCGGATGACCAGGCGTGATTCCACGTCACCTGACGCAGCGAGCCGCCACATGGCTTCCGGTGTGAGCAGGTCGGTGAAACCGGGTACGGCTTGCGGTATGAAGCGCAGTTGTTTCTGCCAGTGTTCGCGCATGAACGCCTGTGCGGACAGGCCGCCGAGGAGCGTTTTCAGATCGTAGGCCATGGTTTAGCAAATAGAGGTATTGGGGGGGGCGATGAGGGCGTAGCGTCGTCGGGCAGCGTATGATCCTCTGCGCTGCGCGTGCATTCGAGACGGCTTGCCGCACGCGCACTGGCCGCCTCGCGTCAGTGACATCAGTGATTATCGCGGTGAATTCGGTCAGTTGCAGGCGCTCTCTATAATTTCGCTCCGTGAAGATTCTGGTTTCCAACGACGACGGGTATCAGTCACCCGGCATTCAGGCGCTGGCCAAAGCGCTTTCCGCCATCGGCGACGTGACCGTCGTTGCCCCCGCAGAGGATCGCAGTGCGGCGTCCAACTCGCTGACCGTCAATCGCCCTCTCCACGTTCGCCAGGACGTTGCTGCGGGCTATCCGGTTTACTACGTCGACGGAACGCCGGCGGATTGCGTGCACATTGCGGTCAATGGGCTGCTCCATTTTCGCCCCGACATCGTGGTGTCGGGCATCAACAACGGCCCCAATCTCGGGGATGACACGATCTACTCGGGTACGGTCGCTGCCGCGATGGAAGGTTTTTTGCTCGGTATCCCGGCGATCGCCGTGTCGATGGAGCGCAAGCCGGCGACGCACTTCCAGACGGCAGCGCATGTAGCGACGGGCCTGGCCAAGCGGTTGCTTGACAAGCGTCCGCCGGTGCCGTGGCTCTTGAACGTGAACGTGCCAGACGTGCCGGAAGACGATCTCACCGGGATTCAGGTGGTGCGACTCGGGCGGCGACATCAGGCTGAGCCGGTCAGCAAGACGCATCATCATCATGAGCCCGGCACTACCGTGTGGCGCATTGGGCCTGCGGGACCCGCCGCAGACGCCGGACCGGACACTGACTTTGGGGTGATTGCGCAGGGCATGGTGGCGGTCACGCCGCTTTCAATTGATTTGACCCAGTACGACGCCGTGCATCATGTGCAGGCGTGGCTCGCGTGACGCAGTCGCTCGCGCGCTCAGCGGCCGGCCTCGGCATGGCGTCGGAGCGCACACGGCTGCGCATGATCGCGCGCCTGCGCGAGCAGGGCATCCGAGATGAAGCCGTACTCAGCGCGATGGCGCAAGTGCCCCGGCACCTGTTTGTCGAAGAGGCATTTGCCAGCCGGGCCTACGAGGATACCGCGCTGCCCATCGGCTTCGCACAGACCATATCGCAACCCTACGCGGTAGCCCGCTCCTGCGAGTTGGCGCGCGCCGGCCAGACGATCGATATGGCGCTGGAAATCGGTGGTGGCTGCGGCTACCAGGCCGCGGTGCTGGGTCGATTGGCGCGTGAGGTGTACACGATTGAGCGTATTGGCGCGTTGGCAGCACGGGCTCGGCAAACGTTGTCGAGCGTCGGCGCGCATAACGTCAAGGTGCGCAATGCCGACGGTCGTGAGGCCAATTCCAATGTGGTGCAGTTTGATGTCATCGTGGTCGCCGCGGGCGGTGCCAGCGTGCCGCCTAATCTGCTGGGTCTGCTGGCGGACGGCGGGCGCATGGTGATTCCGCTGGGTTCCGCCGAGCATCAGAAGCTCACGCTGATCACGCGACGCGGCGATAGTTTTCAGCAGCAAGCCTATGACGACGTGGTATTCGTGCCACTCAAATCCGGCCAGGAATGATCGGCCATTTCAACGACCTACAGCGATTGACCATGATCCATTCCCGACTCAGCTTCCGTGACGACCGGACTGTGCACTGCTTTGCGAGCCGCTGGCTCGCGCTCTCCGTAGCGGCGATGCTCGCCGCGTGCACCACCAGCGTTCCCGCTCCCGTCGTGGATCGCACCACGAGACCGGTCAGCACTCCCCCAGCCACGCCGATGCCCAAGCCGGGCCTCGCGCCGCCGACGGCCCAGGTTGTGCAGCCGGGCAACACCGCGGGTTCACAGTTCCATGTGGTGCAGCCCGGCGAGACGTTGTACGCGATTGCCCGCAACAACGCGCTCGATCCCAACGCGCTTGCTACCTGGAACAACCTGGCCGCTACGCAGCCGCTGCGGGTGGGGCAAGTGCTGCGTCTGCAGGCGCCGGGCGCGGCGCCGCCGGTTGCAGGCGGCCCCCCGCCCACCGCTGCTCCCACCACCGTTGCGGTCGTGCCACAGACTGGCGTAATCCAAGGGCAACCTCTGCCGGGCGGGCCGATGGCGTTTCCGCCGGCACCGGTGACCCCGCAGGCACCCTCCGTCGCCACGCCGAGCGTGACACCGATTGAAGCGCCGCTCAAGCGCGAGCCGAAGGCGCAGCGCGTTGCCTACAGCGACGCGGCGCTCGTCGCCATGCAGCGTGGCGATGTCGCGCCTGCGGCGAACGCACAACCGGTCTTGCCAGCCGCGCACGGCGCGTCATCACCTGCAACGCAGCCGACCGCAACGCCTGTTTTGCCCTCCACACCGAGCTCGCCGGTCGACGCCGACATCAAGCCGGGTGCCGGGGTCGAACGTGACGGAGTACTTTGGACCTGGCCCACGACCGGCAAAGTTGCCAGCAAGTTCAACGACAAGGGTGCGATGAAGGGCATCGACATCGCTGCCAATGCGGGCACTGCGATGGTCGCGGCGTCGTCGGGCAAAGTGATCTACGTCGGCAAGGAGCCGCGCGGTTTTGGCCAGATGATTGTGATCAGTCACGCCAAGGAGACGGTCACCGTGTACTTCAACGCCGACAAGGTGCAGGTCAAGGAGCAGCAGCGCGTGTTGCTCGGTCAAAAGATCGCCGAAGTGAGCGACGCGGCGGGCAGCAAAATGCACTTCGAAGTGCGCCGCCAGGGCCGTCCACTCGACCCGCTCGCGATGATGCCGCGATAGCGGCCGGTCTGTCGGCTACGCCAGTCCTCGTGCTGAAAAAGGCTCGTGCTGCGAGCCTTTTTCACGTTTGCCGAGGCTGGCCTGGCGCGTGGTCCGAAAAAACCGTCGCCCCCCGATCCGGCCAGGGTGCAAGGGCGACGGGACGGTCGTGGTTCGCCACCACGCGCAGCGCGGCACGCGATTCGTCGAGCAGTTCGCTGGCGCGGCCTTCTCCGATCAACCACTCATTGATGATGCGCGAGGCTTGTATGGCAGACGATCCGAGCGTCCGGTTGGCACGGCGGCGTCGACGTGCGACGTTGCATAGAGCCGCCGGTGCCGTGGCGTGAGCCCAACGCGCGGTACGGCTGCTTCGAGGATTAACAGCTTTTTCAGTGAATCGGCCTCTGATCGGCGCGTACAAGGCAATATCTAGTAAAGTCGACAACTTAATTTTTGTGGATCAAATCACCGCGCCAAAGCCGCTGCATCGCAAAAGCTGTATCAAAGGAATGATGGGATGCCGCACTCGTTGCGATTCAAACGCCGTTGGGTTGCGGGGTCGCAACAGAGCGGCCGCGCCATCGTTGCCGGCGCGCGTTCAGGGCTCGACAGGGGTGGTTTTGGGTAGACAATGGCGAGTAACCGGAAACGTCGTCCGACCGGCCGGGCAGATTGCCAACACTCGATGCCATACAGGCCGCAGCCATGCCAAGACGTTTCGACTGATTCAAGGAGGACTCATGATTCGCCCATCCGTTTTTGTTCGCTCCGCCGCGGCGCTGGCCGCATTACCGCTCTCGCTCGCGGTGTCACAGTCCATTGCGCAGACCGCAAACGTCACGCTTTACGGCGTCGTCGATGTGGGCATCCAGCACACCACGGGCGTCAAGGGGGGCGACGTCACCCAACTCGCCAGCGGCATCATGGAAGGCTCGCGCTGGGGGCTGCGCGGCACCGAGGATTTGGGCAACGGCTTCAAGGCCATGTTCGTGCTTGAGAACCGCTTTGAAGCCGACACCGGTGGCATGAGCAATCGGCCGATCTCCGGAGCCCAGTTGCCTGATCGTCTGCTCGCCGGACTCCCGCCCGCGGTGCAAGCGGCGCTCGGCGGCGCGGTTGGTGGTTCACTCGGTGTCAATACGGGCAATCGCCTGTTCGACCGGCAGGCCTTCGTCGGCTTGGTGACACCCTTTGGCGCCATTCTCGCCGGACGGCAGTACACCCCGGCCTTTGAAATCTCCAATCGCTACGACGCGTTTGCCAATGCCACCGCCGCCTCACCGGGGCAAATCGTCGGCATTCCCGCCGGTATCGACATTCGCGAAAGCAATTCGCTCGTTTACCGCATCGAGATGGCCGGCTTCTACGGCACGGGCTACTACGCCTTGGGCGAGCAGGCCGGCAGCAGCAAAGCCGGGCGATTGGTCGGCATCAATGGCGGCTATCAGGCCAAGCGCTTCGGGGTGGGCATCGGCTACAACGAACGCACCAACAGTGCGGGCCAGAAATCGCTCAATTCGCTCATTGCGGGCGCGAACTTTGACGCGGGTGTGGCCAACCTGTTCGCGATGTACGGCGTGATCAAGGAGCCCAATGGTTCGTCGGCACCCGAGCTGCGCGCCGGCCTGATTGCCGGCGGCGTGCCGTCATTGCTGGTGGATACGGGCATTTTGCCGCGCTTCATGCAGGATTCGCGGCTCTATCACGTCGGCGCACGCATCCCGCTTGGGGTGGGCACGCTCACGGCGGGCTACTCACACCTCGATGATCGACGCGCGAGCAATGCCGACGTGTCAAGCTATGGCGCGGCATTCACGTATCCGCTGTCAAAACGCACCGACGTCAACGTGGCGGTCACGCAGATCGACAACAGCGCCAATGCGCAAGCGCTGGCTGGCGGCAACGGATTTCTGGGTGGCGTGACGGCTTACGCCGGCAAGGATGCCACCGTGTTGCAATTCTCCCTGCGGCACAAGTTCTGATCTCGCACTCGTTCCCCGATTCGCGCAAGATACTGACTCCTCACAAGGCACACACTCAAGCCGCTGCCCATTGCGCAGCGGCTTTTTTTTTGCCGGGCGCAGCGACGGGGGCAGTCGCCCGAGCCAACGACGGCGATGCCCGTAAAATCGGTCTGATGGACAACATTATCTATGTGCTCGCGGTCAACGCGATCCCGCTGTTGCTTGCGATCACGCTGCACGAGGCAGCGCACGGCTACGCCGCGCGGATCTTCGGCGACCGGACGGCAGAAATGCTTGGACGTATTTCGCTCAATCCCATTCGGCATATTGATCCGATAGGAACGCTGCTGGTGCCTGCGCTGACGCTCGCCATGGGCGGCTTTTTTTTCGGCTGGGCAAAACCGGTGCCGGTCAATTTCCGCAACCTTCGTAATCCCAAGACCGACATGATCTGGGTGTCGGCTGCGGGCCCGCTGGCCAACTTTTTGATGGCGATTGGCTGGGCCGTGGCGCTCAAACTTTCGGACAGCGGCGCGATTGATGCGATCGCGGCGGCCGGGGTGAGCTGGAATGTCGGCTTGATGGTGCTCAATCTGCTGCCGATTCTGCCGCTCGACGGTGGTCGCATCGTGGCCGGTATGCTGCCCGGACCGCTTGCCTATAAGTTCTCGCGTCTCGAGCCCTACGGCCTGTTCATCGTCCTTGGGCTCGCCATCGTCGGCGTGTTGGGCATGATCATGGCGCCGCTCTTCAAAATTGTGTATCAGACGCTCGCTGCGCTGGTTGGTTTCTAGATTCGTATGACCAAAGACCGCGTCCTCTCCGGCATGCGCCCCACGGGGTTCATGCACATTGGCCATTACCATGGCGCCCTGAAAAACTGGGTGGCCCTGCAGGCAAAGCACGAGTGTTACTACTTTGTCGCCGACTGGCACGCGCTGACGAGCCATTATGACGACCCGCGTGTGATCGCAACCAGCACCTACGACATGGTGACGGATTGGCTCGCTGCGGGCCTCGACCCGAACCAGTGCGCGATCTTCCTGCAAAGCCAGTTGCCACAGCATGCCGAACTCACGGTGCTGCTGGGCATGATCACGCCGCTCGGCTGGCTGGAGCGCGTGCCCACCTACAAGGAGCAGCAGGAAAATCTCAACGAGAAAGACCTGACGACCTACGGGTTTTTGGGCTACCCGCTGATGCAGGCGGCCGACATTCTTATCTACGGCGCGCAGCACGTGCCGGTGGGTGAGGACCAGGTGTCGCACCTTGAAATCACGCGTGAGATTGCGCGTCGCTTCAATCACATCTATGGCCGTGAGCCAGGCTTTGAGGACAAGGCACTCGCGGCCGTCAAGAAGCTTGGTGGCAAGTCCGCCAAGCAGTATGAGGCGATGAAAACCGCATACCAGCAGGATGGCAATGCCGAGGCGCTGGATGCCGCGCGTGCGTTGGTCGCTGCCGCCGGTTCGATCTCAGCCGCCGAGAAGGAAATGCTGGCGGCGTTTCTTACCGGCGCTCGCAAGCAGGTGCTCACCGAACCGCAGGCGTTGCTGACGCCGACCTCCAAGATCACCGGGCTTGACGGTCGCAAGATGAGCAAGAGCTACGGCAACGGCATTGATCTGCGTGAGGCGCCTGCATCGGTGGAGCAAAAAATCAAGCGCATGCCGACGGACCCCAAACGCGCGCGCCGCACTGATCCCGGCAATCCCGACGACTGTCCTGTGTTCACGCTGCATCAGGTGTATTCCAGCGACGCGACCAAGGCCTGGGTTCGGCAAGGGTGCACCACGGCTGGCATCGGTTGCCTCGACTGCAAGCAGCCGGTCATTGAAGCGGTCAACACAGAGCTGGCCCCGATGCAGGCGCGCATCAAGGAGATCGACGCGCGGCCGGGCCATGTGCGAGAGGTACTTGGCGACGGGTGTGCCCGTGCCCGCCGCGTTGCGGAGGCGACCATGCAGGAAGTGCGGCACGCGATGGGCCTGGCCAATCTGTAGCGAAACGATGTGGTGAGACGGCGCGGGGCGTGAGCATTGGCGTGCCCGCGTGCATCGCTGCAGGCATCGTTTCAACTGCGTCTGCTGCGCAAGTCTGGCGGACATCCTTTTCTCGGCGAAATTCAACAGGAGGCAGCGATGAAATCACTCATTGATCATTTGAGCCAATACGCGGCATATCACCGCGACCGACGCAATATCGCCACGCACTTCGTGGGCATCCCGATGATTGTGCTTGCCGTGGCGATGTTGCTGTCGCGACCGGTGCTTGCGATGGCTGGCGATGTGGCAATCACGCCAGCGCTCGCGGTGGTGCTGGCGACGGCGGTGTTCTACCTGCGGCTTGATGTTCGCTTTGCGCTGTTCATGACGGCGTTCTTGCTGGTTTGCCTCTGGCTTGGGCAGCGTATCGCGGCCGCGCCAACCGCAGTGTGGCTCGGTTGGGGCGTTGGCTTGTTTGTCATCGGCTGGGTGTTCCAGTTCGTCGGGCACTACTACGAAGGGCGCAAACCCGCGTTTGTTGACGATTTGGTTGGCCTGATCGTTGGCCCTTTGTTCGTGGCAGCTGAGGCGGCGTTCGCGATGGGCCTGCGCAAAGAGGTGCAGTCGGCGATCGAGGCGCGCGTTGGCCCGACTTTGATTCGCCCGCCGAAGGCCGCCAGCATGGCCGATGCGACGCGTCAATAGCGTCACGCAGGAACGGACATTGAATAGAAGACGTTATGGATGTGACTGAGCAACCCGCCGCGGCCGCCGCCGTTCCTGACCCCGCTGTGGTCGAGCACGCGCTTGCGCGGATCTACGGGCAACCGATGGCCGAGATGCCGAAGGACCTCTACATTCCGCCAGAGGCACTCGAGGTTTTTCTTGACGCCTTCGAAGGACCACTCGATCTGCTGTTGTATCTGATTCGCAAGCAGAACCTGAACATCCTCGACATCCCAATGGCGGCGTTGACTCATCAGTATCTCGAATACGTCGAGAAGATGAAGTCGTCGCAGCGCTTTGAGCTTGCGGCGGAGTACCTGCTCATGGCTGCCATGCTCATCGAGATCAAGTCGCGCATGCTGCTGCCTCGTCCACCGCAAGCCGAGGCAGAAGAAGTTGATCCGCGCGCCGAGCTGGTGAAGCGGCTGCTGGAATACGAGCAGATGAAGCTCGCTGCGGCGGGTCTCGACGATCTGCCCCAAGCGGAGCGCGACTTCGCCGTCGTGCAGGTGCTGTTCGCCAAGCAGTCTGCAATTCGCCTGCCCGATGTGGACCCGGAGGACTTGCGTCGGGCCTGGGCGAGTATCCTGGCGCGTGCGAAACTCAACAGGACGCATCTGATTTCGCGGGACGAGTTGTCGGTTCGAGCGCGAATGAGCCATCTGCTCCGGCAGCTCAAGACAGGATTGCATGTAGAATTCAGTCAACTATTCGAGGAAACGGCTACCGTATCGCTGGTGGTTGTTACCTTCCTCGCGATTCTGGAGTTGGCGCGCGAACGACTGATCTCGGTCGCGCAAACTGAACCCTACAGCCCCATTTACGTTCAACTCGCCGGTGACGGTGGTGTGATGGTTGCGGCCACGCCCACAGCGAGCGACACGGATGCGGCCAACGACGAAGTGCTGTAGCTGCCGATAACGCATCGGCGCCGCGACACCTTCTCCCTGCAGGGTCCGCAAGCAACGGCGGCAGAGCGTTGCGTTACTTTGCAAAGAGGGTTCATTGGACGAACTCACCCACGCCAAACGCGTACTCGAAGCTGTATTGCTGGCCAGCCATGAGCCACTGCCGCTCGACGAAATCATTAAGGTCTTCGATCCACCTGTGCCCACCGAGACCGTGCGCCTGTTGCTGGCCGATCTGTCCGCAGAATGGAAAGAACGCGGTAGCGTGGAGTTGACTCAGGTCGCGTCCGGATACCGCTTCCAGACCCGCGTCGAAATGCAAATGCATATCGACCGCCTCGCGCCTGAAAAGCCACCCAAGTATTCGCGAGCGGTGATGGAGACGCTGGCGATCATTGCCTACCGGCAGCCTGCCACGCGCGGTGAGATCGAGGCGATTCGAGGCGTTGCCGTGTCGACCAACATCCTCAAGGCGCTTGAAGACCGCGGCTGGATCGAGGTCATCGGTCACAAGGACTCACCCGGGCGCCCGGCGCTGTACGCCACAACGAAAGCATTTTTGAACGACCTCAACCTGCGCTCGCTGTCGGAGCTGCCGCCGCTGGCTGAACTCGATGCGCACCCGGCGCTAGAGCTGCCGGAAGTACCGCAGGAGCCGGTTTATCCCGAGCAAAGCCGAATTGATACCAGCCCGGAAGCATCTGGCGATGACGTGATCATCGCGGCGCAGGGGTATCCGGAGCCGGCGACCACGCAGGCGGCGACCGACGTCGCTGCCGACCGGAGCAGTGTCGATCGGGCGCTATTCGAAACCGCTGCCGAGAACGCGACGCCCGCAGGTATGCCGACGTCGCCCACGGTGCACTGAGATGAACACGATGCACGAAATGCAAGAGACCCAGTCGCCGGGCGATTCGGACTACGACGATCACGAACCGGGTGACGTCAACGGCAATATCGACCCGGCGTACGCTCGCAAGCAGAAGCAGCAGGCGCGCAACCTGAAGCGTCGCGATGCTGGCTCGGCGTCGCGCGGGCAGGGCCCACGTCAACCACGTGCGACGCAAGCCGCGGTGCCAGGTGATGGCGCTTCGCCGCAGACATTGTTGTCGGCGCCGAACCAGGCACCCTTGGGGGGCGACCATCATGACCGATCGGACGGGTTCGATGCACGTTCAGATGTCGCCGTCGCGGATCGTGGCGCTGACGGTGCCGATGGCTCATCCGAAGGCGAGCTAACGCGCCACGTCCAGCCACGCGCCCGGGGCCCGCGGCGCAATCGCCGGGGGGGGCGCGGCCGTGATCGTGAGGGCGGTCCGCGATCCGTGCCACGCGTTCTCGGTAGCGAACCCGTTGAGGGTCAAATCGCCGCCGTCGGCGATGTGTTCGCTACCCCCTCAGAGCGGCCGGCGGACGGGACGGACGATCAGGTTGAGAGCCGAGGATCGCCAAATCCGGGTGCGTTTGGCGATCCGAATCGGCCGATGGATCGATCGGCGCGGCGCAATCGAAGCCGTCGCGACAAGCGCAGTCAATCGCGCGAGCGCAATGTGCCCCGTGCGCCGCAACTCGATGCCGAAGGCAATCCTCTGCTTCTGCCAGAGGGCGGCGTCACGTCTGGTGTCAATGAACACGGCGAACGAGATGGGCAGCGCCTGCACAAGGTGCTCGCGCAGCAGGGACTGGGCTCGCGGCGCGACATGGAGGCGCTGATTGAGGCGGGCGAGGTGGAGGTCAATGGAGTCAAGGCCCACGTGGGCCAGGTCGTCAACGAGAAAGACCGCGTGCACGTCAAGCGGCGCAAGGTTTCCGTCAAGCTGGGTGACGACAAGCCGCGCATCCTCATCTATCACAAGCAGGCCGGAGAAATCGTCAGTCGCGACGATCCGGAGCAACGCGATACGGTGTTTGATCGTTTGCCAAAGCCCGATCACGGCAAGTGGATTGCCGTCGGGCGCCTCGACTACAACTCGGAAGGCCTGTTGTTGTTCACTACCTACGGTGAACTGGCGAACCGTTTCATGCATCCTCGCTACGAAATATTGCGTGAGTACTCGGTACGCGTCCTCGGCGAACTGACGCCCGAGCAGGAAGACCAGTTGATGGACGGCATTGAGCTGGAGGACGGCCCAGCGCGCGTCCTGTCGCTTGATCGCATTGATCGCGACAGCGATGCCGCCAACCACTGGTATCGCCTGACGCTCAACGAAGGCCGCAACCGAGAGGTGCGCCGTATGTTTGAGCACTTGGGTCTCACCGTGAGCCGACTGATTCGCACGAGCTACGGCTGCGTTCAGATGCCGTCGTGGCTCAAACGCGGTCAGTTTAAACAGCTTGACGAGGCAGAGACGTTTAACGTGCTCGAATCGGTCGGCCTGCGGTCGAAGAAAAAACTTGAAAAGGCCGCGCGCTTTGGCGGTCGGAACAAACTGCCGCAGCAACCGCTCGGACCGATGCGATCCGCAACAGAGCACGAAGCGATCTGGACCGGTGCGCCCGCAGTCGTTGGTGGCACTGCTGGCCGAGGCGGTCGCAACCAGCGCGGCCGGGGTGGCCAGCCGCGCTTGTCGGCGGCGACGTCGCAGCAGTTTCCCGGCTTCGGTGGCGCCAGTGAGATGCTCCCGGCCGGACGCAAGCAGCGTACGCCGGGCAACAAGATCAAGGGCGGCAACGCGCAGGGGCGTCAGGGTCGGCAGGGGCGCGATGGCCGGCGAGGTGGTGTTGCAGCAGATGTCAACGGCAACGTGGCGCCCGGCTACTCACCCAATGCGGGCAAACGCAGGCAGGGTGGCAACAACAGCCAACGCAAACGTCGTGGTCGCGGTGGTCAGCGTAGCGGCAACGCGGCCGCCACGGTGGTGGCTGACAATGGGGGCACACCGATGCCCGATTTCGAGTGATGAAGCCGGCCGTGTCTGGCCGGAGTCTCCTCCTCTAGATGTTAAGTTGCAATAGGTTCTTCCCGCTGAGTCGGGAAGCTGGAGGCTTGTGGCCCAAGGCCGAATGGGGCCTGCGGGCGTTGTAGTAGGCCAGGAAGGACGGCAGCCAAGCGGTGCGCTCGGCGCTGTTGTTCC
>JAEUPL010000019.1 GCA_016790165.1 Burkholderiales bacterium | reverse complement strand
AGCAACTTGCGTCCTTCCACGGTCAATCTGGCATTCTTATGGCTGTTCACCTGGTTGATTTCCTCTGAGAGTTCTGAAGCGTGCTAACTCCAGTCTCCCAGAATCTTTCAGGTGAACAACCTATTGAAACATCACATCTAGTCGTCTACTGCGCCCCAGACATTCCCGGCAACGAAAGTCGCCCTGGAATCGGACTCGCGTTATCGACTGAGTGAATGAAGGTTGGCCTTGACCACGGCCGACAGACATTCTCGACGCCGATTGCGCACGTACGCACCGCGCGGAGAAATTTTCACTGAGCCGCACTGTCTGTGGCTCACGCAAATTTTTCCCGCCGCGTGACGGAATCGCGCAAGATGTCGCCCCCCGGGCGACCACACGGTTGACAGGTCTCCGACCTGCAAATCCTTCGTTCGAGCCATCGCGTGGTGCCCCGTTTACGGCGCATTGCCCGACCCTATAGCTTCGAGTGAATACATCGCTACAAGTCGAACGTTCACGAGGTCCGGTTGAAGACTTCGCGCCGGCTCAAGTCGGTCGCGCACGCTTAGCCGACATTGTTGAATCTCATATGTCAGCAATTGGCATCAGCGATGCCAAACGGAATCCATCCCCACGAGCGAATCGAGTTTGTTGGCCAGACGGCGCCGACTTACCGACGCAATGTGCGATCAACGCAGTGGAAGAAACGGTCGCGCATCGCGTGATCAAAAAACAGTGACGCGTCCTATAACCGGGCGCTAACCCGCATCCGCAAGCCATCTGCGAGACCGCCCATCACGTGACAACCACGTGACGGAAGGTGTGAAGCGGCAAAAGGACACATCGGAACCAAGTCAATTGGCGGTTCAGTGACGACCGCTCCCAAAAAAAGTCACTCTTCATTTGAAGGAGCCATCGGCTCACGCGCCTTGCGACGGCGCGCGTCGACGTTGTCGGCAGCAACACTAAACAGAGTTTGTCGCCCCCGCACGAGGATCGTGCCCGTTCGCCGCACCGGTTGTTGCGGTAGCCCCTCCGCGCCTACTGGCGCGGGCTCAACCCATTTCGGGAGACGCGATTGGACCCCCTGACCTACGAAGTAAACAAACTGGCCAAGAAGATAAGGCGTGGATCCATTAGTGCCCGCGCCGACCGCGCGCGCATGATGCGCTTCTTCAGTCGCGCGGTTGCGAAGGAATTTCACAGATTGGAGCTACAAAATTTGGGCGGAAAACACATTGACTGGTTCGTGGCCAAGTACCGCGCCGGACACCTCTCGCCTGGCGGTGCTGCTCCGGAAGCGGCAACTGTCAAGAACATGCTATCTGCACTTCGCACGCTCCTGCATCGAATCGGTAAGGAGAACCTGTTGCCGAAAGACAACGCAGCGTTGGGGATTGCGCAGAGATGCTACGTTCCGACCACGTCTCGCGCATCGCGCGTCTCCGACGAGACCATCGCCCAGTTGGATGTGCGGAGCCCGTGGACCGGAGCGAGCGTACGCCTCATGCGGGCGTTTGGGCTACGACTTGAAGAGTCGATGAAAGTAGTACCAGTTCTTGCCTACTATAAGACCGAGCTCCGAATGCATGGGAGTTGGTGTAAGAACGGGAAGCCGCGCGCGGTGCCGATACGTACTCGCGAACAGTTGGATGCGATCCACCACGCGCTGCAGGTAGCGGGCGACGGTTCTCTGACTGCCCCGGGAATAGACTACATAGCGGCGCGGCGTGCGTTGATCAATACTTGCAATGAACTCGGCCTGTCCGCGCGCCACGGTTTGCGACACGCATACGCACAAGACCAATACGCCGCACTGGCGATGATGAGCTGCCCCCTTTCGGGCGGCCCGCTTCGCGGAGAAATGACGCCGGAACAAGTCGCAAGAGACCTCAATGTGCGCATTCTGATCGCGCAGGAACTTGGGCATCAGCGGCCGTCGATCAGTAAGACCTATTTGGGTGCGGCCGCCCCTAGGGCACCGGTGATGAAACCGTTGGAACTGGTGCCACTTACGGAACTGCTTGGCTAGCGCGTGCCCGCCCAACCAAAATACGCAGCCGTTCCAGGCCGACAACTCGGTCTGACGGCCTTTGCCCTGCAGATTCGTACGCGGAACTAATCAAATGGGCGAACCCAATCTGTGTTGTGAGAGATCAGTCTGCCAAATGGGGGGCGCAAGCGTATGCACTTGCATACGGACTGGCTTGTCACAACGGCCCACCCCTAATCACGTGCCACGGCACGTAATTAGGCGACTTTTTTTGTCGATTTTTCATCTAAGCTGGCTGCTCTACCACTCTCAACAAAGGGCGACAAAATATGTCCAAACCACGCAAGTCTGACATCGAGAATCGAGCCGATTCCGATTGTGTTGATACTGCCAGTGAGCAGGTGGACCAAGGAGCGGGAACGTTGGGCAACCCTATCTCAAGGGCAGGGGCCAAAGCAAAGGCAAGCGCGGAGACGCGCCCGAATGCGCGGCGGTTGCGGCAAGTTGTAAGTGCTGAGGCCCAATTCGTGACCCTCGGACAGGCGGAGACTCTTCTCAACGTCTCACGCTCGACGCTTTTCCGGTTTCGGCAAGACGACCCGACCTTTCCGGAGGCCGTTCGTCTTTCCTCCGGAGTGAAGCGATTGCTTTTCTCAGAGTTGTTGGCGTGGATACTGCGTAAATCGCAGTGTGCCCGGTCGAAATGACGCCGAAGCCGACGATTGGCTTGTATTTGCTGTTGTTTGCGTTTGTTCGTAGCTGCGGGCGATGAGCAACTCCACCGCCCGCCGCCCCTCGTTGCGCTTATCGCGCCTCAAACCCCCGCTCACACCAAACCGGCCCCTCGAAGGTCCAGCCCTGAGCGACCATCCGATCCGCAGTCGTCATGCTCGTCGTATAGCGATGATTGCCATCGATGCGTGAACCATCGGCGCGGGTTCGCGTCCCGTTCTCACCGTTGTAGAGGCGATACACCGTTCGCATCGGCTTCTCGTTCGGATAGTAGTAGTCGGTCAAACTGCAATCCACGGGCGGATTGATCCAATTGCCAGGCGAGCCGCGCACCGTCACATAGGTGCGGAAGTCCACGCCCTCGTAGTGCAGCGTATGCGGATTGCCTGCATTCGCAATCTCGACTCGGCGCAGAATCTCCTCCTCACAGGTATCGGTCAACCAGGTCTTGCCATCGGGAGCGTAGTGACCACAATAGCCATAGACCTCCGCCGTATAGAAATGGGTGTTCGGGCCGAGCGGACTGCCGTAGAAGCGAATCACGTTGCGCGGCTCGGTCGGTATCCCCCCGGCGGAAATCTTCCAGATATCGCCCCAGGCACTCACCCCCTTCATCGTCTCCCCGGTACGTGCCCAGCCCGTCTTGTCATGACCCAGTGAATCCAGCAGATCAATCTGCTCGGTATTGGCCGTCATGAAGTACTGGTTCAACCCGGCATGGAAATACTCCACGATGGTGACCGGCCACGCGGCCAGCATCGGGGTGGACGCAATCGCAAAACTGCGCGCATCCTGGCGCAGCGCACGCACACTATCCTCCTGATCCGGCACCCCGAGCGCAAAGCGCTTCGTCTTGCCATCGCCACCTATCACGGCCACGCTGACGGTCGGATCCGAAAACCGCTTCACAAACGTCGGCTGCGTCGCCGGAAACTGGGTTGGAGTCCTGTACCAGCCATTGGTCATCATCGACGCCACCCCCGCACCCGTGTCATCCTGCACCACGGCGCCGGCGCCATACGGGTAGTTGGTCGACAAGCGGTACTTGATCACTTCCTCGGGGTCCCGATCCAACCCAGACGGTGCCAGGTCCTGCGACACACCGTGACGCAAACCCAGCACATGACCCAGCTCATGCGTGAGCAGATTGGCAAACACCGTGGTCACCGACTCACTGCGGCCGCTGTCAATGGCCAGCGTGAAGTCCGAATACGCGAAGCTGCCAAGTCCACGATCAGTCAGTCCCGATACTCCCGAGTTGACCGGGAGCGCCATGAACACCGCCACGTTGGCAGCATTGCGCGCCCGAAAGTCGAGCAGGGCGTCGTAGTTGCCTTCAACGAAGCCGTAGTAGTAATAAAGCGGCGCCGTGACGGAATCGTAGATGTCACTCAGATTGAGGTTCGCCTCATCGACCTTGCCGGCGTAGCGCTCAGCGGCCGCGTACTCGAACACGATCGGCACGCCGGACTCGGCAAACTGCTTGTTGACCTCCACCAGCGCCGCCTGCGCATCACTACGAATCCGAGCCTCACCATAGCGAGTCCACGCCTTGTCAGAGGCGAGAAAGCCGATACGCAGGATGTAGCGGCCGGCGCTATCGGTTCGCAAGGTCGGTGGGCCGGAGACAAAGCTCAGGCGGTCAAGTTTGGCGATGTCCGCGCTGCCACCCGCGGAGGCCGCCACATCCAGCGCAGTACTCACGCGCCTGACGGCATCGGATCGGGCAGACGCCAGGCGCTGGCGTTCGACCGAGGAATTGACAATCGCCGGGTTCAGGACGCGGCTGCACTCGCCGGGCTCAGCAACGTATAGCCGAAGTGCCGGGGCGGGAGCAGGGACCACTTCCGTTGTCAGCCCGTCGGCAAACGCAGACGATGCGCAGAGGACGACGAACAGCAACACGGCGAACAGCGCAGCGAGTGGCGCAGTGAATGCAGCGGGGGAGGGCGGCAGTGCCTCCGGATCCGGACGGCGGAGGGTGGAGCCCGATGAATCGGGCCAGTGCTCGTGAATGACGTCGCGGACGTGACGGAGGCCATGCGGCGCTGGGGTAGGGGACGCGGCGCGAGCCACGGAAGCGGTCGGTGCGACGACAGGGTGCCGTCGCGGGGTCTGTGTGTTCATGATTGAACGCATCCTTTCGGGGTGTTGAGTAGTTGAGTTGCCTCTCCCGCTGCGGTCGACCAAAGCAGCGGGGAGGCAAATTCAAGCTACACCCGAAAAAGGGGCTGTCAAATGCAGTTGGCTAAGTCGATCGGGTGAACGCGTATGCGCCCCGCTCAACGCCTCTATGCCACGGAGACCGTCGAAGCGCGACCAGCGACGTAACACAATGAAGGAAATCTGTGATCGTCTAATCACGTGCCTACGCACGTGATTAGACGATCCCTTTTGCAGAAAAGCCGAATACGCTCGTTCCGTCGACAACTTGAAGAACGAGGCTAGCAATGCAAGGGAAGAAACGACGTACGGTACGGGTACGTAAGCACGCAATTGGCATCAATGAGTGGGGCGTATACGCTCTCGCGCAGCCGGAAAATCGCAGCGCCGACGCCGGCGCGGTAAACACGCAAGTTGAGTTGTTCGCTGAGGCGCTCAGACGCATCAATTTGCTTCCCAACGGAAAAGCGTCAGGCAAGCCAACCACGTTGCCCACCCTCCTGTCACACGCGCAGAACATGCGGAAGTTCTTCGCGTTCCTCGAACGGGACGGCATCGCCCCAATCCATATTGACAATTTGAATCGGTATCACCTCGAACGGTATTTCCGCTTCCTGCGTGAGCGGCAGCCTCCGCTTCGCGAAAAATCAAAACGAAATGATTTTGCGACTGTCAGTCGCTTCTATCGCGTCATCCTGAACAAAGGCGAGATCGTACGGCGATTCCGGGACTATTTTCCGGCATCGGCAGAAAAGGCGACCGCGCTGGGCAACTGCTGCGTTCTGCATCAAAGGGGAGAACCGCAGAAACTCTCCCACGAGGATGTTATTGGCAGGCTTCGGGCGGCCTCACGCCAAGGAGAGCGGGTCAGCGCGATCTTCGCGCTCGCGTTGACAACGGGTGCGAACACGCGTGAGGTGGCGCGCTTTGCCCCAAGGCGCGAAGCGGAGCGCCTCCAGCGCGCGCGGTGCGTGCGACTCACATATCAAACAATTGACGATTGCGCGAGTCGGTGGGTCGTGTTCCCACCAGACATGCCCGAACTCTATGAAGCGGCGAAGCAGTCGATCGAGATCGCATCGCGGATTTGCTGTCGGCGGACAGAAGTACTCTTTCACGGAACAACAATTCATGCGGTCCACGCGCTAGTACAACCGGCCTTGCGGGCGGCAGGATTGAGTGGCGTGTCGGGGTGTCAACCGAGCGCATTTCGCGACGAGTTTCTGCGACGATATTGGGTCGCCTTCGGTCATAGCGATCCATACGGCAACGCGCTCAACGACGATGATCGTACACCGGTTGGCTACGCGTTGCTGCGACTTCACGCGCACTTCTTGGCATTGATTGCTGGTGTGTGCCCGGTTCGATGTCAGCTAACGCTCTTGCGTGCCGTTGCCAAACAGGTTGATCGCACGGCGCTACCAGTTCGTGATCGGCGGATGGCGCTCAAACTGATTGCGGACGTCAACGTACAGTCGCTGGAGGACATCCTGAGCAGAATTGACGAGCTTCATTGCTACTCGGCGGGCGAGGTTTTAGAGCGTGCGGCTCAGAATCTTGAAGCGGGCAGATTTGATTGCCTGGACTTGCCGCGCGACAGCTTCTCTCGAATTTGGCAGAACCTGTAGCTGCCGAATCTTCGAAGCACTTGCGCGTCGGCGGGGTGGATGACAAGTGATACTTCGCTCGACGCTTGCGTGCGTACCGTGCGACAACCGCCACTCCATCCGACGCGCTCCAGGTTACTTGCGCGGGCGTGAAGCCAGGACACTGCAAAACAATCCCAACGCCGCCATCGCCAGCGCGGCGACATACTCGGCATTCGCCCACGCCAGCGCCGCGCCGAGGAAGAGCCCCAGCGCCAGATCGCGCCAAGCGTCGCACAGTGGATCGTCGGCGGACGTGGGTAGCAGGCGTTGGGGTAGCCGGGACCGAATCCACGTCGCGGCCCGATCCACCCCGTGACAGAGCGCCAGCGCAATGCAGCAAGCCGCATAGGCCAATGCCAGTGCATCCGCCACCCAGCCATCGCCCAACGGCTGCCAACCCGGCCAACTGCTCATGCCGCCTCGCGTAACGGCTCGATGGATTGACCCGGTGGGACCGTCGCTGAGTCGTTGTCCGTCGCCACGGCGAGACTGGCCACGACATCGTGGAGGGTCACCCGTAGGCAGGCGGCGATTGAGGCTTGATTCTTCGTGTCAGTCGCCGTCTTACTCGTCAATTCGTTCATCGGTTCAGGCGCCGTATCTGTGTTCGCGTCAACCGCCAAGGATCGACCCTGAACTCGTTCCCGCCGAATTCGTCGCAAGCTCATCGCCAGCACGCGGTGGAACCACTGTTCAACATCACGATGCGATGCCGGTGGGGGTGTCCCTTCGTGTCCTGCTTGCACGTAACGTCGCATCCACGCCGCAGCGTCTGCATCCACCGTCACGCTGGTGAGCAGGAGGTCCAGCAGGCGCACCCGTTCACCGGCCGTCGGCAGATCGATCAACAGCGTCTCGCGGAAGCGAGACAGAATGGCCGGATCCAGCACCTCCATCCGATTGGTTGCCGCAATCACCAGCACCGGCGCCGCGCTATGGTCGCGAACTCCATCAATCTCCTGAAGTAGCTGGGTCACCACCTCGCGGTTGAAGCTATCGGTGCTGGCGCTCTCCCGGTGGGTTGCCACCGCATCGAGTTCATCGAGAAACAGGATCGCTGGTGCCCGCTCGCGGGCTGACGCGAAGAGTTGCCGCACCCGTTCGCCACTCTGGCCGATGTATCCCGCTTTGAGCTCTGCGGTACTGGCCGCAATAAAGGCCATCCCCGCCTCATTGGCTAGTGTCCGGGCACTCTGCGTCTTGCCGGTGCCCGGGGGACCGTGCAGCAGCACGGCCGTCGCCGGTTTGAACCCGGCCTTGCGTAGTGCTTGGGCTTCCTGTAGCTGAAACACCAAGTCCTCCAGTGCCTCCCGTGTTGCGGTGGGCAGGACCAATCGATCCCACCGGGCGGAGACGTCCACCGTCGGGTTGTCTCGCTGCCGTTGCGCTTTGAGGGTAGTCAGCGCCCGGCTCACGGCCTCCGACGCGCAATCGCCGGGTTCACCTGTCCCGCCTTTCACCAGCGCAATCAGGTTGCGGCCGCTCATGCCCCGGCTTGCGTTGACCAGTGCATCGATAGGCTGACCGGAAGTTTCTTCAAGCGCGTCGACGGCACCACCCACACCGAACGTGTCGGCGAGTGCCTGACGTAAGAGGGCTTCACGTTCCACTGCATCTGGAACCTCGATGGCGAGGTGTTGATCGAACCGAGAGCGAATTGCAGGATCAAGCCGCTCCGGATGGCGTGTGATGGCGACCAGCAATACGCGCGGTGGCTGCATCCCGTCGCTGCTGCCATCACTTTCTCCGATGGGGACGTCACGCTCGCGAAGTGCCTGATCCCAGCAACGCAGCAGGCTACGCAGCAGGATGGCACTCGGCAGGAGGTCCTGTCGACCCTCGCTCTGGACCCCGAACCACTGTTCACAGTCTTCCAGCAGCAACACCAGAGGTCGGGTGTCAACCTCGCCGTCGTCGAGTGACTCCGGGCCGGTCCACAGCTGCTCAATCTGCTCGATCGCGGCCTTGCTGGTGTCATGCTCGGTCAGCAGGTCGTCCAGGTGGATACAGCGCGCAAGGGATTTATCCGCCAGTGCGCGGGCGATGCAACTCTTGCCGACGCCGGTTGGGCCACTGATCAGCACACTGCGAGGGCTCCCCGGCTCGTTGACCAGCCATCGGCATTGCAGACGAGCGAGCGCTTCTTTCTGCACGGTCGGCAGGACGACCCTGGACCAGTGGGTTTCGAGTGACGCCGCCGTGGGCAAGGGACGCGTTGGAAGCAGCGGACGGGTTTGGCGGTTCAGCCGGTCAAGATCGCGATAGCTGTGCGTCAATCCCTGAAGTGCGGCTTGTAATGGGGTGTCATTCCAGACCTCGTCGCAGCCGGAGAACCGGACGCGGTCGGCGTGCAGGAAGAGGATGTAGCGCTGACCGTCGCTGCTTTGGTGGGTGCCATTGCGAGGGTAGACCAGTTCGAGCAGGGCGGTGGGGATATAGCCGCGGAATTCGGCGTCGTCGTAGTGCCATCCGACACAGCCGGGGCTCCAGTGATCCGTGCTGGACAGGGCCAGGATGCGTTTGCCGTCCCGCACGCGACTGAGTACGAAGAAGGCACGCAGGTAGAACTCGCCGTAGCGTTGCCAGCGGCCGGGGTCGTGCAGATCGGTGACGTGCCCGGCAGGTAGCGGTGGGTCGCTTTGCCGGCAGCGTGATGCCAGCGCCTGAGGGTTGAGCGTCTGCAGGAGGCAACGGAGTTGATCGCTGAGCCGCCTTGCAGTGGCGGCGATGGCCTGGTCACGTTGTTCGCGACGCTTAGCAGCGACGATTGTGCTGCGATCGAGCAGGGGTTGCAGATCGGACCAGAAGGCTTCGATCGGTGGCTTGGTTTCCATGATGACGGTGTCTCCGTTTCATCGGGTTGATGAATTTCACGGTACACCGGGTTTTTGGGGTGTCAAGTTGACTTGCGGCTCGCAATTTGCCTTGGCGCAATTTGACTTGCGGGTCCGTCTGCTCTACTCGACGTCACCGATTCAGAAGCACGCCGATATGCAGCAATCCGAGCGAAGTATTCGTATTTTGAAGATGCTTGAATCTGGGCGGGCGATCCCGCGCGAGCGATTTTTGGAGACGCTCGAGATTTCACCGGCGACCTTTAAGCGCGACCTCGAATACCTGCGTGATCGACTTAACGTGCCTATCGAATGGAGTACCGAGGAACGAGGCTACCGCCTGCGATCTGCCGCTGACCAGATCATCCCGCGTGAACCGCTTCCTGGGCTCTGGCTGGATTCTCGCGAATTGGCGGCACTCCTCGCGATCGAGCAATTGTTGCAACAGATTGAGCCCCGCGTCCTGGGTGATGCCCTGGGTCCGATCCGGCGACGAACAGAACAATTGCTACAAGGCTCAGTGGCTGAAGTGGCGATTTCGAAGGAGGCAGTGCGGCGGGTTCGCGTGTTACCGATGCATCGCCGCGCGGTCGATGGCGTAGTCTTTGAACGTGTCGCAGAGTCACTCTTCAATCGCCGCCGACTCGACGTGACTTCCGTGAATCGGATATCCCAACGCGAAACAACTCGCATCCTCTCGCCACAACGACTCGTCAGCTATCGCGACAATTGGTATCTCGATGCATGGTGCCATCTGCGCGAGAACTTACGGACATTTTCGCTGGATGCGTTGACAGAGGTATCTGTTTCAACCGATGCGGCCGTGGACGTTGATGACCGCGCGCGGGATAAGCATCCTGCCACGGTGTGGCGAGCACTTGCTTTGGATAAACTCCTCGAAAAGTAAAGTGCTCTTGCCTCTCCGATTGAGCAGCCACTCTTCCATGCCCAATTCCACTTGTGATCTAGGCCCCGAGCGGCAACTGGTAATTGCGGCGTTGACGAACCGTTCGGTACCGCCCGTGTTTGCGATCTTCGCGTCAGCCCGCTTGCTAGAACTCTGGCTGAAGAGCGAGGTAAGTAATTTCGTCAAGGGAAAGCACGGCGTCGATGTGGGACTACACATTGCAAGGGACATTGGCCTACTTGACGGCAAGCAATCGCTGTGTGCACATTTCATTCGCTTGCTTGGAAACGATGCGCGCCATGGGAGTCCGCTCCCGGATGAACTGGATCGTGCGCGCTGTGCGCGAGCCGTGATCGGACTCACCAACGTACTCGAGTTGGTCTTGCCCGACGGTGTTGATTCATTGCCTGAAGGAGATGCTGATGTCGAGGGCTTGTTTAGCCAATTGACTGATGCGGACTGCAACATTTTGGGAGCTTTGGCCGACAGGGTTTCAAGTATGGAAGCCGCGCGGGCTACGTGGGGTAGCGCGAGTGCGAAGGCGCTGAAGTGGCCGCTAATTGAGCGGGCGATAGATGTCGAACACTGGTCGCTTGTTGACAAGTTATTGCGCAGCGAGTTTCAAGGCGAAGGTGATCTGTGGAGCGACCCGATACGACGTGATCCTGGGAAGGTTGGGCCCCCAAGCCGTCTCCGAGCGTTACGACTTAGTCGCGCGGGGGATTCGCTTGGTGCAGTGAACTTTCTTCGGATTGAACTCCAGCGCGCGGGGTACTTGGGGGAAGACGAACCAACGGCAAGGCGCGCTGACTTTGACTGGGCGGAGTCACTATCGATCTTTGCCGGAGCGCTCGGGCGCCTGAGCGATTCGCAGCTTGCACCCGCGGGTGAGGCGATGCGCCGAGAGGCGCTCGCAATCTATCGACGCGTGTTTGCAGCACAACCGTGGAACACCTACCCCGGCATTAACGTCGTGCAGTACCTCTTGCAGTTGGGGCAGAAACGAGAGGCGCGGGCGGTCGCTGAGGCGCTATGCGGTCGGATTGAGTGGCTTCAACAGCGCCTGGCGCCGCGCGAGCTACCAATGTGGACGGCTTTTGCTTTGACACAAGCACAACTTGCGTGCGGTGACCCGGAAGCAGAGCGATCACTTTCGATGTTGCAGCGAAAGTACGCGCATCTGCCCGGTCCTTGCGCCCGCGCCGGACAGGCATTTCATCGAATGCTCCGTTTGGTGGCGTGATGATCGCCCGACCCTTGGTAGTGCCCTGCCCGCATTTGCTGTGTTGCGACGATGCGCATTGAGATTGGGGTCGATGCTGCCTGGAGCGGCCTGTGTTCCTCTCACCGATACGCAATACTGGGTGAAACGGCGCGTGACCACGTGAAGTCGAATGTGAGAAGACCACTATGCGTCTAATGACCTGGAACATTCAATGGGGACGCGGGGTCGGACCCGACGGGCCGCGCACCGTGCGCCTGGAAGAAACCATATCGCGAATCCGCTATTGGTCACCCGACGTGATTTGTTTGCAAGAAGTCTGTGTCAACTTTCCCGCCAACACCGATGGTCGTGATGAGGATCAGCTTGCGTTGCTGCAGATCGCGTTCCCGGATTACCAAAGCGTTTTTGCGCCGACCACTGATTGGTACGTTCCCGGCAAAGTGCAGCGCTTTGGAAATATGGTCCTGTCTCGCTTCCCCTTGCTCTGTTCGCGAGTGCACCTGCTGCCGTCGCCGCGCGATGCGGGAGCCGCTGGGATATCCGGCGCGCGGAGCGCCGCCGAGGTGTGGATCGATACCCCGATTGGTCTCTACCGCATAGTCTCTACCCACCTCGAATATGGGTCCTTCGTACAACGCAGGGCGCAGGTGGAATACGTGGCCGGATTGCAGCAGGGCCCGACCTTGCAGATAGCGCTCGCGACGGCTGATGAACGCGCGCACCGCCGCGTCGACATGTTTGATCGGCGAACGCCCGTCAGCGCCGTGCCCCACGCGTGCGCGTCGCTCATTGTTGGCGACTTCAATAGTCCGCC
The DNA here is from genome assembly GCA_016790165.1 of Burkholderiales bacterium. Classification (GTDB taxonomy): domain Bacteria; phylum Pseudomonadota; class Gammaproteobacteria; order Burkholderiales; family Casimicrobiaceae; genus Casimicrobium. The sequence goes on along the minus strand of JAEUPL010000019.1, from coordinate 47,758 downwards.
TGGCGGGGTGGAGTTCAACGCGCTTGGCGATGCTGGCTATCGGGATCTGTGGCAAAAAGTACATGGACATCGCCCACACGTGGCGACACTTTCTGTGCATCACCGGGCACGACCGGAATTCCACCCGATCTGCTACGACTTCATTTTTGGCGACGGGCAGAGTGTTGATGCGATCAGCGACATCGTGGTTGATTGCGAAGCCACCGAATCGGATCACCAACCGCTGGTTGCGACATTCTCGGAGTCAGACCGAAAAACTGGCGCAAGGTAGTCCCTTACTTTCCGTGCCAAGTCACTTTGCGTTGCATAAATAGGGCTAGCCAGTTCGCGTTTTCAGCAAGTGACTCCTTGCCAAGTGCGAGCAGCAGGTGACGGACGCGTTCATCCCGTTCCTCTGCCGAGATGGCGGAATCGTTCAGAAGCTCGCTTAGCGTCTGCATGGCCCGTGCATAGACGGACTTTAAGTGATCCGCCTGTTTCAGAAACTCGCTGTGGCCACGTTTGCTGTTCAGCGAGAGTACTGTAGCGCCGATCACGGGCAGCAGTTTCATCAGCACGCCGGTAGCGCCCACGATGATAGGCGGCATGCCGAGCCCCACCAGCAGCAGGGTGCCGACTCCAAAGCACGCGCCGAGGACGAGAAATCGATTCCCCATCGATGTTGCGGTTGCGTTCTGGCGTCGGCGCAACGCGACAGTGCGCCCGCCTGGGAACCGGCCACCATCCATCCAGTCGGCAGCGTCTGCCCATTGGCCGCCCACGAGCGACGTTGACGGCGCTTTGTCGGGAGCAGCGGGCCGCCCCACGTAGCTGGCCTGGTCGATGATCCAGCCCCACGCGACGGTGCAGGGGCTGAGTGGCCTCAATGCCGGTAGCAGCATGGTGGCGTCAATTGCACCGCGCACCCAGCCCAGCTCGCTGCGCAATTTCATCACGTAGTGGTTGGTGACGAGTTCACGCATGCCCGCTGCCAGCCAGTATGCCTGAAAGCGTAACCCCTCTGCCAATGCACGATACTCAAGGTACGCGTTGCGTAGCGGCGACGTGGTTACCCTCAAGTACAGACCAATAGCGATCAGCGTTACGACAGCAAAAGTTGCCGCTTCAATGGCCTCGCCGCTGGCCGGCCCGAATAGCGCGGCGACGACCGCCTTCATTGCTGAGGATCCACCCGCGACGCCGGCGGCAATCGCGATGAACAGCCAACGTAGGTCCCAAATCCGTTTCTGCTGCTGCGCCAACAAGCTCGCTGCCGCCTGTGTCGCCAGCAGAGCTCGAAGGTCAGATGCCAGACTAGCTAGCGCAGCGGGATCAGCTGAAACGACGCCTCCATCCGAAAGTGCGACGTTCTCAGGCAATGATTGCAACACGCTCCCGCCACGCAATACTTCGGCACGATAGTCTGGAAGTATCCACTGCGCCTGGTGAGCGGCGTTAAATTGCGCGATGGCGCGACCGTCCGTCCACAATTCGGCACCCAGTGCGATCCACTCTGCCGCGTTGCCCCCGGAGCGTGGGCCCAGGGCATACTTCAGCCGCTGGGCCGTTTTCGCCCACTCGGCATGTTCCCGCCGTTGCTTGATCGCGAGCAATGGAGTTGTCACCCACTCACTGACACGCGGTCGTTCAGCTATCTTGGTCGCTTGCTGTCCACGGGGACGCAGCCAATCGGGCACCGCATGAGTGTCAATCGCGGCGGCTGGTCGTGGATCGAGATCACACACGCGACGCACGGGGACATGAATGACCGAGCTACGTTCAAGTGGAGCTAGCGAGCGTGCGCTCTTGCGATCGCTGGATCGCGTGAACCCGTTGAGCCTTGAGAGCACCACATCGGCAGTACCGCCGCGCTTGCGCCGCTCCGGTCGCTCGTCACCGTCCCAGATGGCGATGAGTGCGTGACAGTGCACATTCAAGTAGTCAGCAAGCAGGGCATACGGTGCGCTGTGTGGCTCGTCCCAACTACCCGTTCGGGGCGCCACCAGCGCATTGTTGGGAATCTCGAAAAACGAGTCGTTTGGCCCGATCCGCGCCAGCAGCTCATCAAACTCTGTCACGGCATGCATCCGCCACTGGGCACCGGTCTCGGGGGGCAATGACTGCCAGTTACCACGATTCAGCGCACACTCGATCTCGCCACTAAAATCCTCTACGTATGCTGAGCGGCGCATCGGCAGGGGAACGCACAGGGACAGCCGTTCGCCAAAGCGATCAGGCTCACGCTCGCGAAGATCAAGCAGTGCACGCGCTGCGATCCTGTCCGCCCCCTGAGCGAGCGCAGAAATCAGCAGCACCGGCGTAGCGGGTAGTGCCGCGCATGTCAGTCGCAGAATGTCGACGACCGCCGCGCTCACCCTCGCATGATCGTCCGGGTGCACATCACGGTGCCCCGTCACGCCGATTGCGAACGGAATGCTGCCGATTGGCGGGGGATCAAACGACGCATCGAAATCACGCATCGCCATGAGCGCTGCTCCTCGTTGTCTCAGGGTGACCGGCGATGGTCCAATATTCAGCCTCAAAGCGACCGACTACAGTAGCACTCTCGCGACCGAGAGAGCCCGTACAAGGCCATTGTGGCGGTAAACCAGAGTACCCAGGCGCACCACCAGGACGCCTCGTAAATCTTTGTACGCGTCACCAGAGGAAAGTGGAGTGTCAAGGTATTCCTGAAGAATCCCTGCAGAACCGATGCCATGGGCACGAGGCAAAGGTATCCGACCAGCGCGACCTCGTCGTCCGCAATTTGCACCGGCACGGAGCGAACCAGCGACCACCACATGCACCCGCCCGCACAAATGCAAAGGGCCTGTCCAGCAACCGGAAGATAGGCAATGCCGCGCGCCAGCGCTTGCCTCTCGCACCAATTCTCGATCATTGCCGTCACGGGCACCATAGTTGCCCATGCGGCGAGACTGGACGCCAATGCGACATATTGCCAGGCAGTGAGGTCCTCCACGAGACTTGTGCCAATCGGACGCAACCGCCAATCTGGAATCGTGGATAGCAAAAGAAACGCGCAAGCAAACGAGCCAAGTAGCCACAAATTCGCTGAAAGCATGATCGACATCTTCGTGACGATTGGGCGTCTCAACTCGGCGCGGAATATGGAGATCAACTTGAAGATTGCGTAGGGACCGTACCCAAAAATGCAGGTGGCAACCAGGAACTGCGCGCCACGCCAGAGTGCGATCGCAAGCTCAGCGGTCTGGCTAAGCAGGACTCGTTCGTGCAAGCCCGCACTGGTAGCAATACGTTCAATCACGAATCCGCAAAATGCCGCGCAAAACAGTACTCCGAACGCCGCGAAAGCGACACGCGCGTTTCGTAGCATACGCGTTTCGCGCGCCTTCGGTCGAGAGGGCTCTCGCTTGCCTGTACGCCTGTGCATGGCCTCGAGTAGTACCTGCAAGCCGAAGTCAAAGGCTTGATGCGCCGCATAGGTTGCCTGTGCATTCGCAAATGGCCGCAAACTCTCGGGCAGGGATGCTGCCGATGGCATCTCGGCATTGCGACCCACGAGCAGCGGGAAAACGGGCTTGTGTTGCGCAATGAACTGCTCAATTTCCCAACGGACTGCGTCGTCCTCGAGCGCGAACTGCGTTTCGACGGACCGTGAGGCGACGAACTTGTCGCCGATCACCACAACCAGCGCGTCGCAGTCGGCAACGAAGCGCCCCAAGGACGACTGCCACGCCTCACCGGCTGGAAACTTAACGTCCATGAAAACGTTGTCTGAACCTAACCTTTCAGACAGGAATAGCCTCACAGCGTGCGTAGCGTGTGCCGCATCGCTTCGGCGATAGGAGATGAATACTTTCATGCGCGCCGCTAAATCGCTCGTGGGGTCAGGGGCTGGACAAATGAAGAGGCTGCGTCACGCGGCCGCGACACGTCACTAAGGGTGAATCGGAACATAAGCATTAGCGTAAGTCGCCGAACCGATAGACCACGAGGACTGCCAACACCAATCCACCGGCCACGTCGAGGAGAGTGTGCTGATGGGTCGAAAGTGTAGAAGCCACAATCCCGATCGCCCACAGGCAAAACAACCGGCGCCTCCGTCGTTCGCGTACGGGTATCAACAGGACGAGCGAAGCAACTGTGAGTGTGACGTGAAGACTCGGAAAATGGTTGTGTTGGCCGGTTAACAGCAGAATCACACGTTCAAATTCTGGCGCGAATCGGTGCAAATTCGAAAGGAACGGTGCAGATGGCATTGCGATAAATGCGATCGCAGCCAGACAGATAGCCGTGCACATCGCATTTCGCCAGGCGAGGAGTGCCCGACTGCGCCGTTCGGATGCAAGGAGTACAAGGCAGAAGACTGGCGCAGAGGCATAGACGACAAACGAGTACGCTACGAACGGGACGAGCGGTTCAAACTGCATCGAAAAATCGATCTTGACAGCGCGAAATTCGGCCACGCGGTCTGCACCGTAGAAACAGACGAGGAAAAAAGCTGTGACGAAAAACAGGCACTCGAGCTTGTGTCGCCAGGTAGCACGCGAGTCGCAATCATCGACTTGTGCCGACGGCGTCCGTCCGTCGAACCAACACACCGCAATTTTCTGATTGACCTCACTGAACTTCATGGTAGTGCTGAACGAACCAGGACCGCAATTTGCCCCATTCCCACCGTTGTCTGCTGCCCTAACTGCACGGCCTCGGCGAACACAAGCAGGGGTAGCCAGGCCGCGATGACGTCACAGGGTGCCTGCCACACGGTCGTGCCGATCAGCCCCACGCTGGCGTAGCGCGTCTTCTGTCGACCTGACAAAAGTTGGCCACGATCTACAGAGACCGAGGAGTCCAGCAACCGCATGCGCGACGAAGACGCCTGCACGCAGCGGCATGCCGCCTGCCATGCATGGGTATCGGCGTCGGGCGCTTCTGCAGGAAGCCACGCACGCCGGATCTGCGTTGCGCGACGGATGGCCGCATCGCCGATGTCCGGCCACGCTTCGATCGCCGCGAGGCTGCGCCCTACCCGCGTGAGAACGGCTCGCGAACGCAGGCAGATTGCGAACACGTCACTCCCGCCCTCATGTTTCACCCGGTCGGGCGATGACGCTGAATGTGTTGCGAATAGCCACTGCGCCGCATCCACGGCTGACAATAGCCCCGGCAACGACGTCCAGCCCAAACCCGGTCGAAACCCCTCAATCTGCATCATCTCGAAGGCGAGGCGGCGCTCACCTAGTCCTTCTGCCTGTTGCATCATGATCGCTTGCAACACCGCCGGCACGCAATCGCTCGCCCGTTCGAAGAAGGTCAGATACAGGGTGTGGACTGACGCATCATTGACGTCATGTTCGACGAACAACGCGAAGCCAGGAGTCACAGAGTTAGCGTTGTGCCGGGATCGGCGGGAAGAGTCGTCCTCAGGATTCGTTCGGCAGGCGGCCTCGGTCTCCGGCGCAAACAACCCGCCGATCGTCGTCGGCGACATTCGCTCCAGTCCACGCTTGATCGCGCCGCGCCACTGTTGCGCCAGGGCAAGGGACGGAACGACCAGAGGTCCGCACCTGAACCGCAAGCGCAACGAAAGTACCTTTGGCAGTTCGCGCGCGAAAAAAACGGCTGCCTCTTGCAAATCGCGTGGCGCCCCTGCCCGTGTTGCCGTGCCCGGAGTGGCATCGCAACGGACATCCCCGTTCGTCGTCAGTATGACTTGTGCGGACATGGCAGAAGTATTCCATAATGCGATCAGGGTTTGTCGTTGCTTGTCGGCATCATCTTGAGAGCGAGAGCGTGAGTCATTTCAATCCTGGTCAACCATACGGTGCTGACGTGAACGGCGACTGGTTACCGTCTGCTGAATTCGCGTCCACGCTGGCCTCGACGGCTCGAGACCGGCACGACACGCAGTGGGAAACAGTCGAACTCGAACTGGAAACCATCACCCCCGTCTTTGGCGGAGGCACGATTGCCGGCGAAATTGACGCATTGGCGCCGTTTCGTCCGAGGGCCATCAAGAACGCGATTCGCCATTGGTGGTGGTTGCTCAATCGCTCCCGCTTTACCGGGAATCCTCAAGCGCTATACGCCGAAATGACGATGCTCTTCGGTGGCGCGGCAACGCGCGACGCGGGAGGGGCGGGCGCGGTGCGAATCCGTGCTACCGGGCCTGATATCGCGTGCGTGCGAAATTCCATGAACTGGTATTTCCCTTGGCGTGGCCCCGGTCCCGGCAGGGCGCAGCATGCCTGGGTCCAAAAGCAAGGTCACCCGTGGAGTTATGCGCTGTTTTCGGCCAAGGGCGAAGTGCAGCAGAACAAAGGAAGTTGGAATGCGCTCCTCAACTCTCTGGGGGCGAAAGAAGGTCAAACGCTTGTGCCGTTTACCGGGAATGCGAACCTGACGCCGTGGTTCAAGAGGCCGCCGAGTGTGATTCTGACACCCACTCTGAAGTTTTCACTCCGTCTGAGCGTGGGAGCCGACCTTGACGAGGATCGCTTTGAAAGCGTCAAGAGCGCTGCGCTTTTCTGGATCTTAATCGGTGGCGTTGGTTCGCGAACTAGTCGAGGATTGGGCGCACTGCGTGTCACAGGAGAGAATACTAACTCTGCGAGATGGGCGACAACGCTGCCGATTCAAGCATGGGCCGGTACGGATGGCATTGAGGATTGGGTGAGCTGTCGGATGCCGGGCGCTCGAATCGTGTTTGACGATTACTCCTCTACCAACCCATTGTCTGCTTGGGAATCGGCGATTGACCGGTACAAGAATTTCCGACAGGCGAGGCAGACTCGTCGTCCTGGGGGTAAGCCGGCACGCAGTTATTGGCCCAAGGTCGATGTGCTTCGCCAGCTTGGGCGATTGCACGAAAGAGATGTACATGAAGTGCATCACCGGAGCGTGCGTGCCGAGCACTTGCCGCTGCCAGAGCTTTTCTTCGGCGCACCGATTGAAGTGAGTGCTGATGGTCGAAACAAGTGCACGATTGGATTCTCTGGTATGGAGCGATACGCCAGCCCGCTCACGCTGCGTCCGATCTGCATTGGCGATCGGTACTACGCTGCGGCGTTTGTGTTGCCATTCCATTCAGACGTTGACGGCAAATCAGCGGACATCGGCGGCGATGTCAAGGAGTACGCAATGTGGTGGTTCAACAGCAAGGCCGCAGCCGCGGCAATGCTGGCGAATATTCCACCTCTGAGGCATGACGCGCTTGTCAACGATCCACGGGCGCATCTCGTGAGCGCGGCGAAAGGTGCGACCGACCCGATCGATATGTTCCTGAATTACTTTGACGAACGCCGACCCGGAACGGACTACTAACGATGAAGTTCTTAGTCCACATCACCCTCGGGAACATCCAGGGTTTCATTGGCGCGGCGCGGCGCACCCGTGATCTTTGGTTCGGCTCGTTTGTTTTGAGTGAACTTAGCAAGGCTGCGGCGCTTCATTTGCGGCAAGTTCAGCCAGGGTGCCTAGTGTTTCCAGTCGAACGCGGCGCATCCTGTAACGGTGCGCTGAATTGGCACGACGAACGCTTTTCGGTCGCCAATGTCGTTGCGGTTTTGACGTGTAATGACAAGGCCGGTTGTGCCGCAGTGCTGAGGACCGCCAAGACTGCTGTGAGTGAAAAATGGCAAGCCTTCGCTGCAGACGCGCGAGCGAAGATCACCGCCGCGAGCGCCGCAGGGGGCAGGCGTCGCCGCGACTCAGCGAATGCGCAGGAGTTTCTGCGCGAAGACGTGTGGACGGCACAGCTTGAGGACGTTGTCGACTACATCGCCGCTGCTGTACCGCTGGCCGACGACAGCAACGATGCCTATGCCAAGGCGAGTCAGCGGCTGGACGATTTGCTCGCCGCACGCAAGCGAACGCACGTTTTCCGCCAATATGCCGAACGCAGTGCGCCGGCGCTCGCCCTGCCAAAGTCGTCGCTTGATGGTGCGCAATCGACTGCGATTCAGGAGGCCCGTACCGACAACCGCACGCTGATTGCACGAACCCGTCGCCGGATGGGGATTGAGCCGGCCGAGCAGCTTGACGCTGCAGGTATCGTGAAGCGTGTCGTCGGTCGCGGCCGGGCGTTTGTGCCGGTAGCGAGGGTGGCGTCGGAACTGTGGTTGGCGCAGGCGCAGCAGCAGTATCCAAGACAATTTGATGTGTTGGTCAAAGCCTATGATGCGGCGTGCGACAGCGACGTCGCGGACTACCTCGGTACCGACCTCGGACCCGGCACCAGCGAACGTTACCCTTGGGTCAGAAAGTTTCCCTACGATGCCCAGCTGCTCTATCCCCCTCGCATTGATGCGGCGCTCATCGCGGCGCGTCAAGCGATGGAAGCGGACAGCGCAGAGTACGGCGCGACGTCGGACCAGCGCAATAACTCACTTGTCGCGATTGCAGACGCATTGCTCGAAGCGCTCAAGCCGCTCTGGACGGCCCTCGGTTCACCGCAACGCTACTACGCGATGATCTACGCCGACGGAGATCGCATGGGCAAACTCGTGCGCGCCAGTGCCACTTTCGGGGCCGAAGCGCAGCGAAGCGTCAGCCAGTCGCTCTCGACGTTCGCGGAGGCCGTGCCGGGCATCTTGAACAAACATCAGGGCGCGTCGATTTACGCTGGCGGCGACGATGTGCTGGCCCTGGTGGGATTGGATCAAGCGGTCGCGTGTGCCGACGCGCTTCAAAGCGCGTTTCGTGAGGCCATGAGCCCGGCAGCCAAAGACTGCGGCATCACCGATCCGAAAGCGCAGCCAACCCTGCGTGTGGGTATTGTCATTGCTCACTACCTGATGCCACTGGCCGACGTGCGAGAAGCGGCCAAACGTGCTGGCGATGTCGCCAAATATGGGACCGGGGCTCCGCTTCCACCCGGCGAGCAGGGTAACGCGCTTGGCGTTTGGTTACAGCCGCGTTCCGGCGCCGGTTTGGCGCTGCGTTTGCGTTGGGACGACCAGCAGGCGGTTCAGCGGCTGCGTGATCAGATTGCGTATCTGTCGGCTGCGCCGCAGCGCCTCCCGAGTGGCTTGCCCAATGAGGTGGGCGCCTTGTACCAATCTTTCGCTGCGCTTCCTGCCCAGCAGCAGTCTGCAGGCGTCCAGCACGACCTTCGTCTCACCCTCTTTTCAGGTGCGCTTGAAACACTACTGGGCAGGAAGCGCCTCGATGATGGATCGTCGCTTCTGGCTGGAGACCGCCAGCAAGTCGTCACCTGGCTCACGGCGCAGGGCGATTCCGCGACAGAGTCCTTGGGCTGGGAGCAAGTCGGGCAACGCTGCTGCGAATTTGCCGTCGCACGCTGGCTCGCCGGCCACACCGAACAAGCGGAGGAATCGTAACGATGCCAGCGCACGACCCCATGACGCTCAACTACGTCCTGTTTCCAGCCGCCCCGTTGGCGTTCGGTGCCGGAAAGCCGCTCGACTTTGGCCTGGGCGGCGACAGTCTCGACTTTCCCTTTCCGCCCACGCTTGCCGGGGCGCTACGTGCGGCGTATGAGACGACGCAAGGGAGGGATGCCGACCCCTTCCAGCCCCGGAGCGCTGCAATGGGACCCGCGCTGCTCGCGCGCGCTGATGTGGGTGGGGATCGACTAGAGCTGCTGTTCGCGCGGCCGGCCGATGCTGTGTGCTTCAATTCCTCCCAGCGCACGGTTCACGCGCTGGTAACCGCGCCCAAAGCAGTTGACGTTTACACCGATCTCGATGATGTCGACGATGTGAATCGCGCCGGAGCTGGCTCCCTCGACCTCCTCAGATTGCAGGTCGCGCCGGCAGGTGACCTCAAACCGGACGAATCGCGCGATTGGTGGACGGCATGCGATATGGAACGCTGGCTTGAGCGCAACCCGGCGGTGCCTTTTCCTGCCCCTACCGGCGACGAGGGGACGGGCGCAGACCGGCGTACGCACGTTGTCATTGACGGGCAATCCAAAGGGACGTCCGCTGGACAGATTTTTCGCAGTACCGGACGCGACTTTGGCGCGCGGCTGGCGCGGATGCACCACGCCGACAATGATCGGCCGGGTGCCACTCGTCATGAGTACGCGATCGCGGTTCAGTTCGTGCCTCCCGACGGCGATCGGCTCGATGGTGTCGCCCGGCGCGTGGGAGGGGAGGGGCGTTTCGCATTGATACGGCGGGCGGCTTCGACAACCTTGCCAAGGCCTCCTGCGTCACTCTATGCAGCAACGCAAACAGAAAAACCTCAGCGTGTTCGTTTTGTATTTGTGACGCCTGCGGTCTTTGACGCTGGCTGGGGGCCACATGAGGCAGTAGCTCGTCAGACGCGCGGAGCGCCGCACGACGGCTGGTTTGAGCGGCACGGCGTTGAGTGCCGCATTGTGGCGGCGGCGATTCCGCGGGCGCAATCCTACTCAGGGTGGCGACCAGGCGCCGAAGGCAGGCCACCCGGTCCAGGCCTACCCACGCGCGTGCTGCCTGCTGGGACTGTTTACTGGCTTGAAATACGCTCTGGCGATCCGTGCTCCCTGCACGCGCAATCGCTCTGCGAACCGCACCACGCCCACGATGGCTGGGGCTTTGGATTGGTTGGGGTGGCGTAATGCGGCGCCGTCGTCTAGCGCCGGGTTGTTTTGCACCGCGCGGCCTGCGTCGCGCCCTTCGCATCAAACGAGAGGAATAGCGCCATGCCGGCGGTTACCACGCACTACATTTTTCACGCACTCTCACCTTTGCACTTTGGTACTGGCGTTGCGGTGGGCGCAATCGACTTGCCGATCTCGCGGGAGACCAACACGCGACTACCCAACGCGCCGGGCTCCGGTATCAAAGGGGTGGTGAAAGACATTCTGCGCGGCCAGTATGGTCAGCCTGATGACGCCAAGCAGTTCAGGCACGCGCTCGGGGCCGAGCCGGGTGAGCAGGATGCGGAGCGAGCACAAGGTGCGGTCAGTTTTGGCGATGGCCTGCTACTGGCCTTTCCGGTCCGGTCCCTTGCCGGTGTATTTGCCTGGGTGACCTCGCCCTACGCCATTCATCGGCTACGCCGCTTTACCGCCGCCTGTCCTGCTGCGCCAAACGTAAGCGTTGGGCAGGCTGTCACGACCGCGCAGGCCTTGATGGTTGGCCCGCAGAACGGTGCGAAAAAGGCGTATCTGCACGATTTGGCACTGACGGTGGATTCCGACGCTAGGTCCACGGACGCCGCACGCGCTTTGGGTGACGCGCTCGCTGCGTTGATTTTTCCCGGAGATGCAGGCACGCCGACCGTGGACGACGAGCGTAAAAATTTTGCGAGACGTTTCGCAGTTGTCTCCGACGAAGATCTTGTTCACCTCAGCACCGTTGGCTGCGAGGTGCGCATGCGTAACTCGCTCGAGCTGGAGTCAAAACGCGTCAAGGACGGTGCGCTGTGGAGCGAAGAATACGCCCCGGTTGAGACCATTTTCTGGGGCGCTGTCATGGCGGATCACATCAATGGCCAGGATGGCGCGACAACGCTCAACCGATTCTGCAGGGCACTTGGCAGCGAGCGGATTGCACAGTTCGGCGGCAAGGCGACCGTTGGCAAGGGGCTTGCGCGCATAGTCATTGTCCCGGCGGAGCCGTCAACCGTGATGCCCGAAACGGTCGCAAGCGCCGGTGGCGCTGCCGCCAATCGCAACACGTCGCCAGCGCCGACCCCGACACCCGTGGCCGCTCGGCCGGGCATTGGTGAGCGCGTGGTGTACCCACGATGAGCCATCTTCAACACCTTGCGGCAGCACATGCCTTTCTCGCCGCGTTGGCGACGCAGCACCCGAACGTGCCTAACGAAGACAAGCGCAAGGCGGTGCTGGCACTGCCAGCGCTCATTCGTGCGCATGGCCTCGAACCCGTGCTCCGTGTGTGGGCCGCTCGCGGCGCTTCGCCCCATGCCGGGCCAGATAAGACGATGCTTGCCAGTCTGGCCGGGCACCTTCGCGGCGTGGCTGATGCTGCGGCAGGCGCCTCGCGCACGGCTATCCGGACGGGCGTGGCACTCGATTTCCTCGACGCTGCACTGCACCTGCTCGATGGCGTGATTCGCAAGCCACAGGATGCCGCATCGCCGCAGCCAGCCTCCCCTCCTGTCAACGCAATGGAGTAAGGGCATGGCCACCGTATACCACTTGCAACACGGCGCAATCGAGCTCGACGATCATGCGGCTCGCAATGCCGCGTTCGAACTGCATCACTGCTTCGCGGAGTTAGGCGGCAACTTTGACAGCGAGCAGATCGCCGAACACTTCAATGGCCTCTGTCGCATCCCCGCGAGCAGCGACTACGCGTTTGCCTATGATCGTTGGCGGCGGGCACTCGCCACGATGGGCGCCACCTGCTTCGAGGCGACGGTTGACATTCGCCTGCTCATCGGCTTGTCGCAGCCCAGCCTCTGGGAGACCAACCTCTACCTGAACCCGGTGTACGGTACGCCGTGGATCCCGGGTTCGTCCACCAAAGGCAGCCTGCGCCACTACATCGAACGCTACCTCATCGCCGACCCGGCTGACGCGGAAGCGCTCAAACAAGGCTATCTAAGCGCTCAGGCATTTCAGCATCTTTTCGGCGCAGCTGCGGGCGAGGGCGCTGGCGCGGGCTTGGTCGTTTTGCACGATGCCTGGTGGGTGCCAGCGAGCGCACCACCTGCGCTGGGGCTGCGGCACCGTGGGCCAGACTACCCGCTGGTACGCGAAGTCACCACGCCGCACCATCCGGAATTTCTCGATACACAGGGTTGCGCTGAGGCGACGCCGTTCGATTCGCCCCGGCCGGTACCACAACTGGCCACGCACGGTAAATTTCTCGTCGCCGTCGCGCCGCGCCTCAAGGCGTATCGGGCATGGGCTCCCTACGCCGCTGAATACCTCAAGCTTGCGTTGCGCTTTGAAGGCGTAGGTGCGCGCACGCCAGAGTACGGGCAGCTGCGCTGACATGTACCCGCTTGTAAGAAATAGTGCGCAACTGATTGGTTTGTAAGGTCAATATCGATTTATTCACAGGTTTATCCACGTGCCGATTTCTAAAACGACCGTATGCCCCGAAAATCGCTCTGGAACCCAAGCCTGGCGCGGCCTAAAATCGGTGCTGTCCGCGCGGATCACTGGCCTTCGGGCCTTGCGACGTAGTGCAGGCTGTCGAGAGGCATGTACGTGGTCCGCGCGGATCACTGGCCTTCGGGCCTTGCGACCGACGGAAACTGCACGGAACGCGATATCGCGTCCGCGCGGATCACTGGCCTTCGGGCCTTGCGACTGAACCGACCATCGGCTATTACGGGGCTTACCCGTCCGCGCGGATCACTGGCCTTCGGGCCTTGCGACTCTGTACTCTATAATGTTGCCGCCTTATTTGTCCGCGCGGATCACTGGCCTTCGGGCCTTGCGACCTGTCAGAATAAATCTTTTCGTCGCCCTTGGGTCCGCGCGGATCACTGGCCTTCGGGCCTTGCGACTATTCAGCGCCTTTACTGCCGGCTTCTCGAGTCCGCGCGGATCACTGGCCTTCGGGCCTTGCGACGGTTGTCTAGCTTGTCGATCGCGCTGTCGATGTCCGCGCGGATCACTGGCCTTCGGGCCTTGCGACGTTTCCATAGTGGACGAACTCGACCGCAACTGGTCCGCGCGGATCACTGGCCTTCGGGCCTTGCGACTTGCCGGAACGGCGGGTTTCGCCGGCTTCACGTCCGCGCGGATCACTGGCCTTCGGGCCTTGCGACCCACTACTGAGTGAGCTAGATGTAGGACGTAGTCCGCGCGGATCACTGGCCTTCGGGCCTTGCGACAAGATGATCAATAGCGGTACATCGCTTGAGTCCGCGCGGATCACTGGCCTTCGGGCCTTGCGACAAGAATGTTACGTGATTTCATGACAGAGGTCCGCGCGGATCACTGGCCTTCGGGCCTTGCGACAAAAAGCGATACGTTTCATGTGATTTCCCTTTTGTCCGCGCGGATCACTGGCCTTCGGGCCTTGCGACGAGCGAGCATCTTGGCAGCGGCTTTGTCATGTCCGCGCGGATCACTGGCCTTCGGGCCTTGCGACGTTGCCGATTGGGACGCCGCGCCGAGGCGCGGTCCGCGCGGATCACTGGCCTTCGGGCCTTGCGACGAGAGATTGTCAGTCTTTGCATTCCCATGGGAGTCCGCGCGGATCACTGGCCTTCGGGCCTTGCGACCCATCCACTTGCGATACTTCCAGAAGTGAAAGGTCCGCGCGGATCACTGGCCTTCGGGCCTTGCGACGAAGATCGTATATCTTTTTGATGGTTAACGTCCGCGCGGATCACTGGCCTTCGGGCCTTTCGACAGCCCAATGGTCTTTTACGGATTGCATTGGTCCGCGCGGATCACTGGCCTTCGGGCCTTGCGACGGCACGGAATTGCTCGACCAGTTTATTGACTTGTCCGCGCGGATCACTGGCCTTCGGGCCTTGCGACACTTTGCCAGGAGGTGGAAGTTGCGCTGCAAGTCCGCGCGGATCACTGGCCTTCGGGCCTTGCGACGTCATAGCCAAAATTCACGCTAAGACGATGTCCGCGCGGATCACTGGCCTTCGGGCCTTGCGACGCTTGTTCGGGTCACCTTCATGATCCGAGTGAGGTCCGCGCGGATCACTGGCCTTCGGGCCTTGCGACTTTATGAGACATCTTCCCTCCTTAGGGAGTCCGCGCGGATCACTGGCCTTCGGGCCTTGCGACTGTTTTGTCCCGTAGCTGCCTTGTAAATGTGTCCGCGCGGATCACTGGCCTTCGGGCCTTGCGACGCGGGGGCTGTTGACCGTTGCTGCAAGACAGGTCCGCGCGGATCACTGGCCTTCGGGCCTTGCGACGGTTGGTCGTTGCAGGTGTAAATTTGGCGTGACGTCCGCGCGGATCACTGGCCTTCGGGCCTTGCGACCCGCGACATTTTCCCTCCTTAGGGAATGCATCGTCCGCGCGGATCACTGGCCTTCGGGCCTTGCGACTGGGTTGACCACGGATATGTCCAGGCTTTTGTCCGCGCGGATCACTGGCCTTCGGGCCTTGCGACAAGTACAAATCTCCGTTTTTGATAACTCCGTCCGCGCGGATCACTGGCCTTCGGGCCTTGCGACGGACGGTTCCTTTACTTGTGGAATTCGACGCCGGTCCGCGCGGATCACTGGCCTTCGGGCCTTGCGACGGTTTTTGTGGCGGTCAGTGCACGTCGACGAGTCCGCGCGGATCACTGGCCTTCGGGCCTTGCGACAAAAGAACAGTTTTTGTTTTACTTCCTTGTCTCGTCCGCGCGGATCACTGGCCTTCGGGCCTTGCGACGTGTGATATTCATAGGGTTTCCCCCTCCCATCGTCCGCGCGGATCACTGGCCTTCGGGCCTTGCGACTTTTTGGTCGGGATGAACCGACCATCGGCTTGGTCCGCGCGGATCGCTGGCCTTCGGGCCTTGTAACTCGAAGTGCGCGATACCCGCTCGTTGCGCTCGATTGGATAGCATGTACCGTCAGGTGGTCGCGCGCACGAGAGGCAGATGATCGAAGAAGCGGCATTGCTTGCGGCTTGGCAGCGCCTCGCCAGGACCGTGGCGCGGGAACAGTATCGTTTTGATCGCGCCGTGCGCGTTCGGCTCGAACACAATCCGACCGGCGTGTGTCATGTGCTGGCGGCACAGGTAAAAGAGGGCAGTTATCGGCCGCAGCCCCTGCGCGTGACGGCGCTGCCCAAGCCGGACGGCGGTACTCGCACGCTGATGGTGCCGTGCCTGCTGGACCGACTGGTGCAGTCAGCGCTCGCGGCGCGCTTGACAGACGTACTCGACAACACGTTTCATGATCAGAGCTTTGCGTATCGCCCGCGACGAAGCGTTCAGGCGGCGCGGGCGAGCGTGCATGCGGCCCTCGCAGCCGGTCATCGTTGGGTGCTGGACGCCGATATCCGGTCGTGTTTTGACGAGATACTGCACGCGCCGTTGATCGAGCGCCTGAAGACCCTTGGCGTATGGCAGCACCAGACGGCCGCGTTGCTGCGACGCGTGCTGCGAGCGGAAGTCGCGCCCCCGATGCCACCCGCAGTGGCCGCAGGCCCGTTTTGCCTGGCGCGCGGCCTGCCACAAGGCTCGCCGCTGTCACCGCTGCTGTGCAACGTCACATTGCACGCGCTGGACGAGGCCTTCGCTGCAAACGGCGTTCACTTCGTTCGGTATGCAGACGATTTCGTCGCTTTCGCAGACGACGAAGCCGGGGCGGCAGCAGCACAGGCATTGGCGCAGGCGACATTGAATCCACTGGGCCTTAGCCTGCACCCGAAAAAGACGCGCGTGATCGCAGTCGACGCCGGGTTTCGGTTTCTCGGTGCCGAATTCGGCGGAGAACCCGACACGGCGGCGTTCACGCAGCCCGACGAGAATGCGGTGGCCGCTGCAGAGATGGGCGCCGACAGTCGCGAACGCCTGCCCGTGACCGAATTTGGATTTGCGGCAGACAGAACGGAGATCTCGAACGCGATTGAACACACCCCCGCCGGACCGACCACGCGAGAAGTGCCTTCGACCGCTGATGCGCAGCGTACCATTGACGGTGCAGGAACGCCCGGCGCAGATGATGGTGCGCCTTTGGTGGACGGAAGCAGAGACGAGGCTGAATCTGCCGAACCGCTACTGCGCACGCTGTATCTGCTGGAGCCGCGCGTGACGCTCGAGCGCGATGGCGGCACGCTGGTTGCTATCGCGCCGGGCCGTGAGACCATTCGTATTCCAGCCGCCCGCCTGCATCAGGTGATGGCATTCGGCGAGACCAATCTCACCAGTGGTGCCATCGCTCTGTGTCTGGAGCAAAACATTCCGGTGATGCTGCTGGCGGGGCGTGGCAAGTACTTCGGAGTGATTGATCCGATCCGGATCGACAACGTTGCGCGGCAACGGGCGCAATTCAACGCGCTCGACGACGATGCCATGTGCCGACGCCTGCGCAATGGCATGATCAGTGGCAAGCTGCACAACAGTGCGCAGATGCTCCGCCGCTGGGCGCGATCGCGAAATTCGCCTGTGCTTGACGGCGCCGTTGAGCGCGTAGCGTTGGCCGCCAACACTGCACACAACGCCGACACCGAAGCGACACTGCGCGGTATCGAAGGCGCCGCTGCGGCGGAATACTTCGGTGCCGTTGCCGCGATGGTGCCCGCAGCGTGGGGGTTCGCCGGGCGCAAGCGGCAACCCCCGCCAGACCCGGTCAACAGCCTGCTCTCGTACGGCTATGTGCTGCTTTATTACAACCTGTTGACACTGGTGGTCAGCCGCGGGCTACACCCGCATCTCGGCTTCTTTCACGCCACGCGCAGCGGGCACTATGCCCTCGTGTCAGACTTGATGGAGGAGTTTCGCGCGCCGATTGTCGACGGCCTGGTGCTTGACATCGTGTCCCACGGCAGGTTAACCCCGGAAGACTTCAGTTGGCCCACGGCAGCAGACGAACCGTGCCTGATGAGCGGCGCCGCAAGGCGCGCCTATGTGCACGCCTTCGAACGCCGTCTGAACAAGCCATTCAAGCTCGCGGGCGAGGCGGTCGGGATGGACTTTCGGCGCCGCATGGATGCTCAAGTGCTTCATCTCTGTGGCGTTCTCGACGGAAGCTATGCACAATACTTGCCGTTTCGTCTGAAAGCTTGAGCTGGCGGCATTGAATCGGCGTTTCATTGTGGCCTACGATATTGGCGTAGATCGAGTGCGGCGCCGTATTGCGCTTGCGCTGCAGGGGCACGGCGTGCGTCTTCAGCGCAGCGTATTCGTCGTTGAATCGAGCCAGCATGAATTGGCCCGTCTCATGACGCGGCTGGACGCCGAAGCGCTTCAATCCGATGACCGCCTGATGGCCTATCCCGTGGTCGAGAATGCCGGCCTGACCCCGGCCTGGCAGTCGCGGCAACGCGCTACGCGGGTGCCCGACTATTGGGTGTTGTGATTGCGGAGGTCGAAGGGCAATGTTTGTGCGGCTTGTCAGCAATGCTCACACCCAGGATACGGCCCTGGCAGCGCGTCAGCCGCGCACAGCCAGTCCACGACGAGCGGGTGCACCCGCAGTGCAACTTGCCGCGCGAACACGACGCTACCTGGTTTGCTACGACACGCCGAGTGACGTTCGTCGTCGCGAGTTTGCACGCTTGCTGAGCGCATGGGGCGTGAGGGTGCAGTGGAGCGTATTCGAATGTGTGGTCAATGGCCAAGAGTTATTGCGGCTCTCGCGGGCGCTTGACCGACTGATCGATACACGGGCGGACGACGTTCGAATCTTTCAGTGCGGTGCCACTGGCCAGCCCGCGCATTCGAGACTGGCGCAGTACGCCGATCAACCGTCGGACTACTGGGTGTCATGACAATCCTGCGCAGTTAGCTGATTTTTCTGGGGAATTTTTACTTACACACAGGTTTATCAACATGCCCCAATCTCAAACGACCGTATGACCCGAAAATCGGGCTGGAACCCAAGCCTGATGCGGCCTAGAATCGCAGCAGTCCGCGCAGACATCTGGCCTTCGGGCCTTGCGACGTGATGCTGGGCGAGCGGGGCGCGCCGCGCGTCCGCGCAGACATCTGGCCTTCGGGCCTTGCGACGATAGCATTGCTACGCGTCACGTTATATTGCGTCCGCGCAGACATCTGGCCTTCGGGCCTTGCGACAAGCTTTGGTTGGAATCACTCGCCCTTGAGCAGTCCGCGCAGACATCTGGCCTTCGGGCCTTGCGACCCCTTCGCCGATGCTTGCCCCTTCGCCGAGTCCGCGCAGACATCTGGCCTTCGGGCCTTGCGACCGTTCTCTTCTCACGAATCATATGTATGCCGTCCGCGCAGACATCTGGCCTTCGGGCCTTGCGACAAGTTTGTACTCCTTACCTGCTTCGAGGCGAGTCCGCGCAGACATCTGGCCTTCGGGCCTTGCGACAGGATTTAATTAACACTTTCCACTACTTCGTCCGCGCAGACATCTGGCCTTCGGGCCTTGCGACCGGCAAGGCGAGCCACGTCATGCGCGGCGCGCGTCCGCGCAGACATCTGGCCTTCGGGCCTTGCGACTGCCTTAGCTGCCTTACGGCGAGCACGCTCACGTCCGCGCAGACATCTGGCCTTCGGGCCTTGCGACGGAGGCCCAGGAGACTGTGCCACAGGTGTTCAGTCCGCGCAGACATCTGGCCTTCGGGCCTTGCGACAAGCTGTCCTTCTTCTGTCTGATTCACCGCGTGTCCGCGCAGACATCTGGCCTTCGGGCCTTGCGACCACCTCCTTTACGCTGTTGCAATTTCGTACGTCCGCGCAGACATCTGGCCTTCGGGCCTTGCGACAAACGCATGATGATGCAATTCCTTGATGATTGGGTCCGCGCAGACATCTGGCCTTCGGGCCTTGCGACCGTAGTAACTGGCTTTTTTTGCTTTTGTACGTCCGCGCAGACATCTGGCCTTCGGGCCTTGCGACACTTTCTCTTATGAACACTGCCTCGTTTTGTGGTCCGCGCAGACATCTGGCCTTCGGGCCTTGCGACCCCATAGCGAAGGTGGAAAGCGCTGTGACACGTCCGCGCAGACATCTGGCCTTCGGGCCTTGCGACCCCTTTCAGCGACCAAAGTTCGGAAGCGTGACGTCCGCGCAGACATCTGGCCTTCGGGCCTTGCGACCCTTTGATGTCATACACACGTGCAACTTGCCGTCCGCGCAGACATCTGGCCTTCGGGCCTTGCGACCATAGATTTCTCCTGGTTGACTGCTTCCGATTGTCCGCGCAGACATCTGGCCTTCGGGCCTTGCGACCGACCTCTGTCGCACTACCACGCGGCATTTCGTCCGCGCAGACATCTGGCCTTCGGGCCTTGCGACTTCCACTCTGGGCCGTATTCCACGCATTTGGTCCGTGCAGATATCTCGCGTTTGTGCCTTGTCCCGCCCTTCAGGTCGGTACGGTCGGTTAATTTTTGCGAGTTGCATACAAGTGCGGTAACGCCAGCGCTGTTGCTCACGGCGGCGCTGTTGCGCGGCGCAGCAATTCTGATGCTGCCGCTTAATCCAACGCACTCTGGAGCCTTTTCTACCATGACACAACGCACCGACGTCCATGATCTGACAGACGCGCCGAACGTTTCTGTCCAAACCTATCGCACCAACGATGGGCGCCACTTTTTCAAGTTTGAGTTCGTCAAGGTCGGGCCGGTTTACCGCGTCTACATCCTGAGCGGCATGGACTACGGTTCGCGCGCCAGTGATGCGCACTCCACGCACCGGTTCACTGATTCGGCGCGCAACCTGCACTACATCTGCTTTGACCCTGAGCCGCGCACCCTGCGCGACGCCTTCAACGTTGCGTCTGGCTGGGCCGAGAACACACAACGCTATATCGCTACCGGCCGCACCTTCTGATCGCTGCGGCCTCCTTTCACCAACTCTACACAGGAGAAATTCGCATGGATCCGATTACCCTGCTCGTTGGCGGAGCGCTGGCCGCCGCGTTCGTCGCTGGCGGAAGCGACACCTACAGTTACACCCCGCCCAGCGGCGGGAAATACCGCTTTCAACTGCGCGAGGTGAATGGCGAGTGGCGCGCGTACATTCTTGAGCAGCCGGGATACGCCGGCCGCGCGAGCGACGGTCACAGTTCACATCGCTACTACGACTCGGCGCGCTCGCAGTACTACGTTTGCTGGGAGCCCGCGCCGCGCACGAAAGAGGCGGCGCGGGCGGTTTCAAAGTTGTGGGCGGAAAAGACGACGCGCTATTGCCGTCATGGTGCTTCGTTTGCCTGACGTTGGTTCCGGCGTGACTCTGCTGCTTGTTGGGCAAGGCGTCGCAAGAAGCGTGAGCCGTTCCCCCGTGGCGATTGCGGCAATGGCATGGCCACGTCGGGACGGCGCACAAACTCAGTTCTCTGCCTTGGCGCAACGGCCGTCGGCCGTTGCGGCGATTCGCAGCCCCATCACCATCATGGAGGGTTGTTTTCTATGAGATCAAGTGCTACGGCCAGCGGTATTGCCGTCGCGGTCGCGACTTTGCGTGGCTTAGCCAACCCGTTTTCGCGCGAGGTGGTTTTTGACTGCGTTCCGCCCAGTGGCGGACGATACCGCTTTCATCTGCGGCGGGCGAAAGAGGGGTGGCGTGCCTACATTCTGGATCAGCCGGACTACGCGGGGCGCGCGGCCGATTTGTCGACAACTCATCGCAACTTCGACTGCGATCGCGGGCAGTATTTTGTTGACCGCCAACCAGCCCCACAACGCAGGGACGCTGCGCGTGCCGTTGCAGCGCTATGGGCAGAGAAGACTACGCGCTACTGCTGCTACGGCGAACTGTTCGTGTAACGGATATCCCGTCCCCGGGAGCTATCCGCGTTTCCTCATTTCTTTTGTTTCAAGGAGTCCCTTCATGACACGCGATCGCTTGACGCCCGCCTGCGACTGGATTCGCATCGGCGGCATCGAATACCCGCTCGCCAACTCGCCGCTGCAGCAGTATTTCGCCAAGGCTGGCATGGCTGATCCGTTCGTGTACGAACGCGATGGCAGTCCCATTGTCTACGTGGATCGCTATGAAATCATGAACGACCTGCTGTATCTGCGTCACGTCGATGGCGAGGGCGGGCTTGAGCGCTTCTTTCCCGGCTGCCCGCATGGCCTGATTGCCTACTGGTTTGATGGCACGCTCGAGGTGTTGCCGCGACCGGGTCGGAGGCCGGACGTTGCGCGTCGTATCAACGTTCGGGGCGGCCAGGTGGATCCCGCGCCGGTCTACGTGCCTAGACCTGGCGACATGGTTCCGCCCGGCAACTTTTACATTCGTTAGTCGGTGCCATTTGCGAGTTGCATATTGTTTGAACGCCACCCCAGCGGTTGCGCTCACCGCTTCGCCCTCACCAATCATCAAGGAATTGCATCATCATGCGCAAGCAACACCGTCACCCATTTGCGTCTTTCCCGCTCAACCCGTTCTTCCCGTCGTGGTCGCTTGCTCTGCCCGAGGCGCGCGAGGCGATCCCGTTCACGGCGTCGTCGGCGGTGCTCGAAGTGATCGAAACCCACATTGGCCAGCACCGCGCCGAGCGCGGTGCGATGCTCGGAGGCAATCGTGCCCGCGGAGAGGTCACGGCGGTTCACATTGATCTGTCGGCGCGCACCGCTGGTGCGGAGTATTCGCCAGACGTCGACACACTCAACTGCGTGCTGAAACAGTGGGAGGGCGAGGGGATTGAGTTTCTCGGCTTCGTGCATTCCCACCCCAGTGGTATTCGCCGTCCATCGACGGCCGACCAGGAATATGCCGGTCGCATTCTCAGTGCGATGCCGGGGCTGGATGCGATGCTGATGCCCATCGTGATGACAGTGCCGGATACGGGGCGCTATGAGCTGCTCGCCTATGCGGCGGTGCGAGCCGAGGGGACGCATGCGGAGGTGGTGCCCGCGTGCATCACCGTCAATTCGGCGCTTGATTCGGTTGCCAAGATCAGTGTGGGCGAGGAGCAGGCCGCAAAAAAGCCCGACGCGGGCGCCGCCGCCAGCGCCGCGCCCGCCGTCGCGCTTGACGAGCTGCGCGCGCGCGTGGTGGCGGCCTACGACGGTCCGCGACTCGCGCGCACCCGGGTGGTGGTGATCGGAGTCGGCGGCGCCCGTGGCGTGATCGAGGGGCTGGCCCGCGCGTTTGTGGGCGAGTTTGTGTTGATCGATCACGACCAGTCGTCCGCGAGCAACGTGGCCACACAGGCCGCTTATGTGAGCGAGATTGGCACGCCCAAGGTCGCGGCGCTGGCGGCCCGCGTTCTCGAGATTAATCCGTATGCGCGCATTCGTTTGCTGCCACGTCGCGCCGAGTCGATTTCCGAGCAGAACTGGGCACGGCTTCTGACTCCGGAGGGAGACATCGAACACGTCACGCTGCTGGCGATGGCGGATGACTTTTACGCGCAGGCATTGGGTCACCGTCTTGCGTTGAACTACGGCGTGCCCTCGGTCGCGGCGGGCATGTTCAAGCAGGGCGACGGCTTTAACGTGACCTTCACGCACCCGGAGGTCACGCCGGCCTGCCACCGCTGCGCGCTCTCGTCGCAGTATGCAGCGTATCTGGACCGCGACTTCGTGAACGACACCACGTCGCACGGCACGCCCTACTGCGCCATCGAGCAGTTCAACGGCGTGATCGAGTACGTGACGCTGGCGGTCATGCATCACGGTAGCGCGCATCCGCGTTGGGGTGGACTGCTCAAAAGCATCGGCAACCGCAATCTGGTGCTCGGCAGGCTGTGGCCCGACTTCACCTTGCCGTCGATCGATGGTGCGTTGGCAAACGCGGATCGCGAGCGGTTGATCGGTCCGTGCACTGTCTGGTGCCCGCAACCGGGCGACCACCCAAAGAACAATCCGGCCTGGGCGCAATGCCCGGATTGTGGCGGCTTGGGGGATTTGTATCGCGCCAAAGGCACGTTTGACGGCGCGCTGCAACAGGTTCGTCGTGAAGTTCCCGATGCGCTGCGCGGCGATCCGACGCCAGGCGACAGGGTCGCGTAGCACTCAACGCTGCCGTGGCATTTCCGGATGCCGGTGTCGACCACTTTCCGGGTGGCCGGCAGCGGCGCCCGGGTCGGCGGCTCATCCTTTCCCAACTCACTCGGAACACAACATCATGCTTCAATTCATTGACGGGACGGCGCAGCAGTTCGAGGACCTGTATCGCAACAGCCGCGGCTCTTGCCTTCGTTTTCGTAATTCGCAGTTGCCACCGGGTTGCACGCCCGCGCGCGCCGACATCGGCTTCGAAGCGCCGGCGAGTGGCGACGGCCTGGTGCTACTGGTACAGACCGGCATTCGCTACGCCGGCGCAAACGCCGCCGTTCGGCAATGGCTGCAAAGCGGCAGCAAATCGTTTGCGAGTCTCACCGATTTCACAGGCTTTTGCCGCACCGATCTGCGCAACTGGTTCGAGACCAACTCGTCGCGCACTGCTGCGCCCGATGGCGAGACGTCGCCGACCACCTGCATCGCACCGCCACGCAGCGATGTCGCGACTGCGAGTCGAATTTTGCGGCAGGGCAATCGTCGCAGCGTGCAGACAGCGGCCGCGATCCAGTCTGGGTTGGCTGCTCGAGTGCACGGCCAGCCCGCTGCGCTGGCTGCCGTAGCCGAGCGCGTGGCAGCGCACTGCAACCGCGTGGCGCCAAGGCGACCCGCAACGCTGTTCTTCGTCGGACCAACGGGCGTTGGCAAAACGCGTACGGCTGAATGCCTGCCCGAGGTGCTCAACGGCGAGGCGGACAGCGCAGCGCGTTGGCAATATTTGCGATTGGACATGAACGAATACCGCGAGGCGCACCGCATTTCGCAACTGATTGGCTCGCCGCAAGGGTATGTGGGTTTCGGCGAGGGAGCACAGTTGACCCGCCAGCTGGCGAGACATCCGCGCACCATTGTGCTCTTCGACGAGATCGAGAAGGCACATCCGGACATCTTTCTCGCATTGATGAACGCAATGGACAGCGGGCGCCTGAGCTCCGCTACAGCGATCGATGGGCAGCATGAGATCGACTGCAGGCAGGCGATCTTCGCCTTCACCAGCAATCTGAGTGCCGACGGTATCGTGCGCGAAGTGGCGGCACTGCCCGCCGCCGATGCTGGACGCAGCGATCTCGTGTCGGCGATTTGCCAGCGTCATTTGCGTGATCAGCGGGTGCCGCCCGAGTTGATTGGCCGCATTTCGACTTATGCAGTGTTCCGGCCGATCAGCGACGAAGCGCGCTTGCAGATCGCGCTGTCTGGCTTAGCGGCGGTAGCCCATGAATTCGGCTTGCAAATCGTATCGGTGGAACCCGCCGCGCTCGCCGAAATCGTGGGTGGACAAGAGGCGCGGCTCGGGGCGCGTACCGACGAGTATCGGATTGATGCATTGCTTGGGCAGCAGTTCGCACAACTGGCTTCGGAAGGTGCCACGCGAGCCCGGGTGGTGGCGGCGCCGCTGCGCGCAGTCGCGATCAACGATGCAACCTCAGCGACAGCCGGGGAGTCCCCAGACGGTTACGTTGACCTTCCAGAACGCTGACCATCGATTGGGTATAGCGGCCACACGATGCGCAACGTCCCGCGCAAGGGGACTGGTTACCCCGATTGGCCAAATTGTGATGTCGTTGGTACTCGCGCACTGCCTGCTCAGACTTCGCCTCCGGGGGCTTGGCAGTCACTGGAGCGCAGCATTCAGGAACTCTCGTGACTTGCGTTTGCGAGTTGCATAGTTTCGCCCGGTGCGCGCCGGTGATTGTCATGCCACCACACTGAAGGAGTTGCCATGAAAACTGATTCCAGAAAGACCTTTCCGGTCGTTGCCACGAGCGATCGCCGTAGTCTTGATCGTGAATGGCGCAATGTCGGCGGCTTGATCGTGCCGCAGCCATGCACTGGCGAGGTGGTCTACATCCACCCCGCGATGAATCGTCGCATTCGTGTCAACGGCCGCAAGAAACAATCGTGTGCCACCGTCCTTTCCAAGCTCAATCAATTGCTTCGCGATGGAATGACGGCGGACATGGCGCTCGTTCGTCGTGCTTGATCCCAGCAAAGTACACGGGTCAGCGCCATATTTGCGAGTTGCATTTATTCGCGTCGCCGCTTGTTGTGGCTACGCCCCCGAACGTCGCCGCCTGCTGACGGATGCAGTGATGCGTCCGGAAGTGCGGCGCGACTGGGCCGTCGCACCGGCTCGGTAACCGTCCCTGTAGTCCACCGGACGTGACCGGGGTCACGCCGCGCAAGCGCGTGACTCGATTGTTCAACCACCATTGCAACATCTCATGACTATGAAAAACACCAATTCACTGCGGTCTATTCCGACTTCACGTACCCCTTTCGGCGGTGATCAGATTCCGCCCGGGTCGTTCCGCGGCGGTGACCAGATTCCGCCTGGCACGTTCCGGGGGGGTGACCAGATTCCGCCGGGCACGTTCCGCTAGTTTGTAGCGGCCACCCCGGCAGCGCTCGTGCGCGCCGGGGTGCGCAGATCTGCCAGACACGTGCCCGCTGATTCCCCCTTGCTGAAGGACCGGTCCAATGCTCAAAGCCCTGCTGTTCGCCGCTGCGACGGTGATCGTACTCGTTGGTCTGTTCGGCTACATCGTACTTCTGCTTCTGCGCGGCCTGTTTCGGCTGCTGCGGCGCTGAGTTGCTGTCTCTCGTTTTTCAATCCACATCACCAGAGAAGGAGCCCAACCATGCTCAAGACATCTAGCCGTTCCGCGTCGACTGCTAACACCGCGGTGGGTTCACCCACCGCGGCGACCGAAGCTGTTGCCATCGCAGCGCAATCTCCGTTACGCGCGCGCTTGGGACTTTTCTCAGCCCTCAAGGTCGATCGCGCTATACGGGCACAAACAGTGGAAGCCGTGCGGGACATTGAGTCTGCCGCGTTGGCCGCCAGCACCGAAATCACGCTCACCGCGATCGAACATCGCCGGGCCGAGCAACTGGCGGCATTGGCGGCTGCGGGCGTCATTCGCTACGGCGCAATCGCGCAGGAGCTGCTGCTGCGTACCGGCGTGGTGCAGGCGCAGCTGACCGACGTGCAGTTTGAAGCGTTTGTACGCCAGGTCGAGCAGCGCGGCCGCCACATCGAGGCAACCAAGGCAGCGCATTCGCGTGGTCTGCTGACGGACGATGAGCTTGAAGCGGCGCTCGATCAAGTGGCTCGCCTGATTGCGCATGACAGCCAGCGCACGCAGGACGCAGCGACTCACGTGAAAGACGTCGTCAGTGACCTCGCGGAAGCGGCCGCCGGACACATCGCACGCGGCGCAGAGCGCGCCCGCTAGTCCCAATGCCGTTCCCCGAGCGCGGCAGGTACAGGGTTGGCACCGTCGACTGTCGACGGGCAGCGAGGACGCGCCGCGTCCCCGCGGGCCGCTGGTTGCCAATTTCAACAGCCTCGCAGCGCTATTCCCGCCCATTTCTCACAACCATCGAATTCGGAGCCTCGCCATGAACAGTTCTTCTAGCGCGCCATCCAATAACAGCGCTGTGTCTGATGAAACCCTCGGCACAGACGCGGGGCGAGCCAGCAGTTCCGCCTCCAGTCATTCGCTTGCCCCCACCGACACCTCCTCAGCGCGACCGCACGAGGGGCAGTACCTCGCGGCGGGTCGCTCGGCGAAAGATACGTCCCTCACGCACGCTCGCGAAGCCTACACCGCGGCCGAAAACCGCTTGCGCGCCGCTCATCGTGTTGTGGCCGACAGTATTGACCGGCGCTTTGCCCAGCGCGTCACGTCGCCCACAGACGCAGACCCTGAGCAGCTAGACGAAGTGAATCGCATCGCTCAGGCGCTGCGAGATGACCTAGCGCGTAGCCAGCAACGACTGTGCGACCAGCTGGCGGCGCGTCTGCAGCGCATCGCTGCCGAGGACTCGCTCGCCGCGCACGACGTGGCTCGCCTTGCCGGGGCGGCCGCTGACAACGCCAGTGCCGCCGACGGCGTGCGCGGCTCCTGACATCAGTCAACAACCAACGCGCGGAAGAAAGATCCCATGAACTCCAATGCCATCCTCCGGTTTGCGGGCGCACCCGCCGATGCAGCGCACGACGCCAGCCCGGCTGCGCGCAGCCTCTACGTGAGCATCGCCACGGTGCTCGTCATCACCGGCATATTCGCCGCCGCCGGTGCCGCCAGCTTTGCCCAAGCCTACTTTGTCACGCCGGACATGGCGAGCGGCACGCGAGTCACCATCACGGCGGTGGTGGCGTTGCTCTGGGCGAGCATCATCGTCGCGCTGGATCGTAGCCTGATCGTGCTGGCGGACGCTGCGGGCAAGGGGCTCGCGCGCTGGGCGATGCTTGCCTTTCGCACCCTGCTGGCGCTGTTCCTCTCCTGGCTGGTGTCCGACCAGATCATCCTGTGGTTCTACCGCGCTCCAATCGCTGACGCAGCGCAAAAGCTCTCTCTGGAAGCGCGCGAAAGTGCGCGCAAGAAGCTTGATGCCATTCACGATCTCGCTGGCAAAGAGAAAGCCGCTGTTGCAGGTGAGATCGTGGTTAGTGCGCTCCGCGCGGAGCGCGACACGCTGCCGCAAAACGTGCTTGACCTCCAGGCCGGCGCGACGCGTTGCGCCAGCGAGCGCGAAGCGATGAGCAAGCGCTATGCCACGTTGCGCGACCGAGCGGCAGAGGATGATCGTCTCGCCTCCGCTTTGGCGAGCCTGGGCCAGGCGATCGCCAACAAGCGCCGCGACTGCGCGCGTCAGAGCGGCGAGGCCGCGGCTGCAAAGGCCGAGTTCTACCGCGACAAGGACGCGGCTATCGAAAAGGCGCGGACCGCCGCGACCGAGGCGGGCAATACGCTCAGCGCATCCAAACGCAGCGCGGACGAGGAATCGGCACGCGCCGGTTCCTCGAGCGCCGCCATGTGGTCGGACGGCTCGTCGCGTCAGGCGGCCTTTGAGCGGGTGAAGGCCGAGCGGCCCGACATTCGCCGCGCCGCGCTGGTGCTCTGGATTGTGTTGCTTGTGATTGAGCTCGCCCCGCTACTCGCCAAGTCGCTTGCCGTGCACAACCCGATCGCCGCTGAGGCGCAGCGGCAGTTGCAGGAAGACGCGTCGCGTAATCGCATGAAGGCCGCGCAGACCGCGCAGTTCGAAGTGTTGTACTGCCAGACGCTCGCGGGTGATGCTGCGGTCCAGGAGGCGGTCAAGCAGATCCTCGCGGCGCAAAACGCCGCCGCACCGCTGCACGCGTTCGATCATCTGTTGCAGCAAAGCGAGGGGTTGGCTTCGCGTGTGCGCCGCCAAAGCCGCGACCCGAACTTTGACGCGTTGCACACCGCATTTTTGGAGGCCCAAGCGCGTGCTTTCGAACGCTTGACGAAGAGCTACAGCTAAGCGCTTCGAAGTAGCGCAATCCAATAGTGGCAGCGACAGCCCGAATTGTGCAATCGGCTGTAGTGGCAGGTACCCTGCAACGTGCGAGGACATGGCGTTCCCATGTCTTCTCCAAATTTGCGGGCTCACGGCGGCGACTTTCGTGATCTAAACGAAAGCTGCTCCGCAGGGAAATGAATATGTCAACAACTTTAACGGAGTCTCTACCATGTTGAATAACAACAGCAATTCGGGCAACAACAAGTCTCAGGGCAATAACGGCAACTCAGGCAGCAAGCCGGATCCGAAAGCGTTCGACGTCCGCAATCGCATTGAGCAGCGCGTCGTCGATACGCTCGGCAAACGCAAGTAGCGCAGTGCGGTGGGACTTGTCGTTAGCAGGATGACGGCAAATCCCGCTCGAACGCATGGCAGCGTGCGTAGCACTCGCACGGCAGACTATATTCACCGTGGGTCTCAGTCGTCGGAGGCTACGCCGTGCGCAGCCACTGAGTCGTAAGTTGCATCGTCATGTCTGAATCGTCAAACCTGGTGCTGCGTATCTGCTGCGTCTTGCTGCTTCGCGCCAACATGCCTCAAAGTTCGCATTCGCACTTGTCGATCACGCCAGAAGAGAAAATGTGGTTCCGTGTGGGTCATCGACTTTGCCAGCCCTGAACATTGTCGTGCTGAGCGCGTGTTCGCCACCGACCAATGCGGCGCTGTCTGAACGCTTTCGTGGCGGCATTGCATTGCAGTAATGATTCTGTTGCTTGAATTTCTCATCACATGGAAAACCGATGAAGTGCCTCACCTTGAATGCCGGCTTGCTAAGCATCAGCGTGCTTAGAGGACTGATCAAAGTTCAACCCGCTGACTGGGTGGAAGAGCGGTTGCGAGCGCTACCCGATCACCTGTTGATGGAACGGCCAGACATATTGCTACTGCAAGAGGTTTACCGCACTGAGCACAAGGACGAGCTTAAGGCTCGACTGCAGACATGGCTCCCATACTCTGCGTATGGTCGCGAGCGCGGTCGCCTTCGGCTGCTACACGACTCGCTGATGATTCTGTCGACCTATCCAATTTCGGATTCGGGATTTGTGCGTTTCAACGCAGGACGTTGGGACGAAAAGCTTCTCGACACCAAGGGCTTTTATTACGCCTATTTGCCGGACACGTCCGTTGGCCCCGTTTTGGTTTGCAACGTACATACCACCGCAGGCGTGTTCACCCACCCTGAGGATCCGCGGGTTGATGACGTTCGACAACAACAGCTGCGGCAAGTCATCGATTTCGCCGAATCGTACCCTGGCGAACATAGCGTGCTGCTAGGCGGAGACTTCAACTGCGGCCCTGCAGTCGCGGAGTCGGAGCTACCCATTTCGGCGATCAAGCTGCGTAAGCTGCACATCCCCACGGATCGTCGCGTCTCCATGCGCAACTACGAGATGATGGCGGAACGAGGATATACAGACAGCTTCAGTAGCCTGGGCTTACCGGAACAAGCTACCTGGAGTCCGACACAAAACAATTTGAATGTTGGCGGTGGCCATGCTTCGTGGGGTTGTCCTCCCCAGCGGCTTGATCACTTCTTCTATCGGCGGCACGAGCTGGTGCCAACACAAGGCGCAATCATATTCGCGTCCCCATTGGTTCGCGTCGATCAAGATCATCTCGTGCCGCTGTCGGATCACTATGGTTATTACGCGAACCTGGAGCGCGCCGGATGACTGATCGGCAATACTTCAAGCGTACAGTTGATCCGATAAGGATTTTCGTTTCACATCGCTTTTGCCTAGACGGCAAACTGGTCGATGCGCTAGTCAACGGCCTGAACGGCGATAAACGTTTTCAGCTAGATCGTCTGGATACTGAAAATCCTCAGATCGCAAATCCGTTGTTTACTTCGAAGCAGTGCGTGGCCGCCAGCGACATCGTGTTGGTACTGCTGCCGTCAGAGGTCTCCAAACAGAAGTTCACACACGAAGGGCGCGAACTCTCAATACTTGAGATTGAGCTCGAGTGCGCCATGGCCAGCAAGAAGCCGATGCTGGCGTTCACGTTTGAGCAATTGATCACGCAAACAGCATTTCCACCGGGCGAGGCGGCATCGCCCAGCTGGGAACGATTGGCGCGTTACACGACCATCGCCAGCGTTAACACAAATGATCTTAATGGTCGCGCCGCAGCGATTCTAAAAGCTCTCCAGACGCATGCGGACGTGTTGCGCCTGCATGTCGACTACTCACACGAGTTGGATCGCATTTGGAGTGAATGCAAAAGAAGCGACACAAATACGTACACACTGCGAATGCCATTCAGACGGGAGCACAATGGCCACAACGTCGTCAGATTCGACGACAGATGGACACAGGAAGGTGATGGTCACGCCCGAATTCACTTCATTGTCGCGGCATCGGGCGTCGGAAAGACTACTTATGTGAACAACTTTTGTATTGCGAGATTGCACGAGCGCCAGAACAAGCAGTCGAATCTCCAAGCTGGCGAGCGAGACGACTCGCTTGGATGCAGCTGGTTTCTCAGCCATCCTCTCGTCCGGATCGATGGCGCTCAGTCGCTCAGTGAAGGAGACAGTGCCGTGCTGGATACTAAGCTTGACCTGACTTGGCGTCTTGCACAACATGTCAGAGGTTCGAGCATTACCGGTGAGAGGTGGAGGTCGGACGCACCTTGCCTTGTTATCGATGGTTTCAATCAATGGAATTCATTTGATCGATCACGCATCATCGACGCGCTCGAGCCCTTTATTAGGCGATGCAACGAAGTCCAGTGTGCCGTCAACATCATCATCACGACTAGACCGAACACATTCAAAGCAATCGAAACCGAAATCGGAAGCAAACTACTCACGCCCAGTGGTGGCTACATCGATCCGATGGCCATGCGTTTCGACTTGCCAGACTTGTTGTTCGACGAGGAGGCCAACAACGAAAAGCGACAGCGCTGCCGTGAGAAGGCGTACGAGAAGTATCGTCTGTCCACGTCATATTCGTTACCCAAGAGCGGCGCTCTGGCGCCAGAGCTGTTCCGGCTTTTGCTTCGGGTACCGGTGTACTTCCGTCTCATTGGGCGGAAGCTGAGGGACACCGATCAGCAGGCTGTTCAGATCGCGGAACTCATTGCCGTTCAGACCATCGAGGAAATCAGTGGTAGTTGGCGTACTTTGGCAGATCAGCACGAACAGCGGCACGGCCTAATCGGCGACTTCCTGTTGCATGTTGCCGCAGACCTCTTGATCCGAAAGAGTCAGATCATCAACAGAGCGCGCCTGCGGGAAATCGCGACATCGATTGCGACAGGTTTGATGGCCGGCGCCACAGCGACCACCGTTCGCGACGTTGTTGATGAATTGATGAGGCGAGTGCAGGACAGCGATGTACTTGAAGAAATCGGTGCGCCGCAGCGAAGTACTGGTGACGCGACGTACCGATTTCGATACGATCGCGTTGCAGAGGCACACTTTGCCGTGCTGCTGGTTGCTCCTATTGGCGCGGTACTCGCCCGCAGTGATGGTGACCCCGCTCTGTCGTCAGGTTCGCGCATCTTGGCTGAAGCGATGAAATTGGTCACTGCGCGCTACGATGCGGGCGGGGCGAGTCTCGATTCTGATGCACTTTGGAAAATGGACGAAGTCCATGCTCAGGGAACGAGCCTCGGTCTCGCAAAGGCGATCGCGCGTCTCGCGATATCCGGTGCTGAAGCGGACTCCACGGCGCGACTGCGAAGGTTGTTTGATTTCACACGACCACGTGATCGCGACGATGCATTTTCGGATGACGAGTATCTGTTTTGTGCGACTCTCTTCAAGAGGGCGTTTGTCATCGTATTTGCAGCAGACGAAAGGTCCGCGTCGGCATTGTGCAGTGTTCTTTCGGAGTGTATCGAAACGGCTAGCCCTAAGACCCGAGTCTGGGCGATTCAACTCGCTATCGATTGCCTGCAAAACAGCTCTGCATACTATGGCGAAAACTCCAGCGACGAGCGCCAAAAGAGTACCAGTCGCCTCGTCAAAGCGATGCGATCCACCCTGATTTCAGGTGACACCCAGGTCAATGATCAAGGGTGCATTGCGATCGCCACGCTCATCAACGATCCGGCGTACGTCAATGCCTGCTTGAGCAACTTTGAGTACGTGATCGGAGAGATCCGCAACCGCAATTTGTTGAGCCTGATGGTGCAGACTTTGGCGGCCCGTTGGCTCGGCGCCTGGGGGACAGGGTACCTCCGCGCAGGGTACGCGCTCGGGTCACTTCGCAAGCTACTGTTGCTCCTCCATGAATTCATGCACAGCGCCGCCGGCCGAACCGGAGAGGGAAGGCGGGTCAGGGACGAACTACTCAACCACTTGCAATCCATCCTTGCGGATCAGGCGCGCCGATTTGAAAGTTCATCGACGCGCCAACTAGTGGCTCGCCGTTTGCTCGATGTCGTGTTCAGCACAATGTTGCGAGCGAATCGAATGCCCGTGAATCTTCGGCAGTGGCGCAACATTTGTAATGATGCCGAAGCTGGCTCAAAATTCATTGAGAGCTGCCTATGGGTTGATCCCGATCACAAGCTAGTGCCTGACACTATTCTTGCCCGATTTTGTGAACAGGTCCCCAACGCATTTCTGATTGAAAATCTTGCCTTCGCGATTTCCTGCCGCTACTTCGAGTCACGAACTCGAAGCCGCGACGTCGAACCGGAAGTTCTACAAATGCTACCCGCACTGCTCCAGCAGGCTCGGGAGTTATGCGCGAGCGGATCGATGTGTCGGGAGTCTTTCGTCGCGCTTCAGTACTCCGTTAGCCTGGGGCTATACCACGCGAATAGTTTCGCGGAAGATCTGCACCCGATGTCAGAGGCTACCTCCCTGAACGTCAAATTGGCTGAGGAAATGGTCAAAACCGGAGGCACAGCATACGTCGACTCGGATGGACGTCCGGTGACAACGAATATTATCGGCACGACAATACGCTCGATGCTGCATGCAGACGAGTCTGAGAAAGCATTCCTACACATTGATAGCCTGGTAGGAAATCTTCCGGACCGTCACCATTGGTGTAGCGAGGACTTCGAGCTTGCGACCGTCTTGATCACTGATCTGGCGTTGATCGCCGTTCTCGAGCGTGGGAATCAACGGGTCGTGAACAAGATGTTTCAGCTTGGCGTTCGCGCGTTGACCAATCACGAACGGTTTTCGAGTATCGTCGTGCAGTCTACATGGGTGGGCGACCGGACGTACGAATCTTGCTACACGGATTTCTGCTCGCGCCTAGGCGACGCATTCGTCCGTGTTGCAAGCTTTTACCCTAGGACCGTGGATGAATGCCTGGCCGACCGATCAGGTCTTAATGTGGAGAACTCTGTGCGAAACCTCGTCCAGCACATCCACAAGGCGCGAGCGAATGCATGGTCGCGTGAGCAGGCCGGCTTTAATGAGGACCTAAGCTCATGGCTCTTTGAACGCCTGATTGTGAACATCATGACGCGACTGGTTGATCCTCAATCGGGAGCGTTGCTAATTCCGACGCTGGTACGTGAATTTACTCAGTACCTGGAACGCAACAGGTCGAAGGTGCCCGCTAATGCACTTTCTGAACTCGGAGCGTTAGTGATTCAGCGAACTGCCGCGTCGCTAGTTTCGCGCGCTGCACAGCCTGCAGCGTGAGATAGGGAATCGATCATTCGGAGAGTGTCGTGGATTTGTTTGTACTGCTAGTGGGTGCTGTCTGCGCTCTACCAATACTGCTGGGTGCAATTCTTTCTCTGTATGCTTTCGGCCCAAGTTTCGGGATGGTCATTGTGAGCATTGGAGTCGCAATTTATTTCGCGATTGTTCGTGGCCGATGGGCCTTCAATATGAGTGCACGTTGGGGCCTCTGGCGACCTACTACTCTTTGGGTGTACTCATGGCTCGTGACAATTGTTTCAGCACGGAAGACTTCTGGAACCTTTTAGGAGCACTCACGCAGATGCATGAGCGCTCGTCACCTCAAAGGGAACGTCCCCCGACGTCAGGTATGTCCGATCGCAGGCTTGTGCACGCTGAACAGCGTGACTGAGCAGGCGCGTGAGTTTGCGCAGATTGGCGCCTTCGTAGTCGCGCTGTGCGAGATTAGCGAGAGCGTCACCGTCGATAGCGGCTACGCGCCGTGTACCTGCGGCAGTATCCATGATCGGATTGACAGCCTCGGTTTGGAGGAGGGCGTCGACGATGGCCGGCAATTCGCCTTGCTTGATTCGTTGGTTGAGCGAGGGCAAGCGCACCACAGTGTCGAAGCGCTCGAGGAGGTCGTGGCGGAAATTGCCGCTTTGGCCGGGGTCGATCCGTCCTTCTCGGTGTGACTGAGCCCATTGCTCAATTGGGCGATTCGTGGCGGCGACTACCAGCGTGGGGCAAGGCAGAGGGGTATCGTTGTAGCCGACCGGGCGCACGCAAAAGTCGTCGAGGTAGGCCAGTAGCTTGGCCTGCAGCTCGGGTGAGGCGTCGCCGATTTCATCGAGGAAGATCACGCCGCCGATATTGCTTAGCAACAGGCCCGGATCGCCTCGCTCGGCTGCGCCGGTGAAACTGCCAGGCATATAGCCGAACAATTCGTGCTTCAAACTGGCTTCGGCACCGACGTAGTCGGGCACCGATACGCGCTGCAAGCGACGTAGGCCGGGGTCGCTGACGCGACGCGCTAGGTAGTCTACCGCGAGTGATTTGCCCGCTCCCGATTCCCCGAGGATCAGCACACGTGGCAACGCGCGAGTGGCAGCCACGTTGGTGAATTTTCCCTCTTGCAGGGTCTGGTGCAACCTTGAATGCAATGCGGTAAACACTTTGTCACGCAGCGTACCCCATGGCCACTTTGCCTCAGCTTCGGTGATCCATACGCCGAACAGCTTGCCGTTATTCCTGCCCTTGGGTGGTGCGCCATTCAGATAAGCGAAAGCGGGCGCCGGTTGGTCATCAGCCCAAGGGGCCGTAGCGATGCGCGCGTTAACCAAAGCAGCAAAATCCGCCAGCACATCGCGACGACGCTCACCGATGTCCTTGTCAAAAACCCACAGCAGGCGACGCATATCGGTGCGCACACGATCAAGCTGCGCCACGACTGACTCCATTCCTGTACCCGCGAACAGCACTTCGTGCGGCTGCGCGTCGTACTTCCCGAGAGGCGCCACGCTGCCGATCTGGATGAGATGCTCGGATTTTGTCGCGCAATCCTGAGGGTGA
Source organism: Burkholderiales bacterium (assembly GCA_016790165.1). Lineage (GTDB taxonomy): Bacteria > Pseudomonadota > Gammaproteobacteria > Burkholderiales > Casimicrobiaceae > Casimicrobium. The sequence continues at coordinate 11,753 of JAEUPL010000019.1, read as the reverse complement.
GGCCAGGCGGGGGCGACATGCGCACGAAAATCGTCGTCACCCTGATCAACGGTCGAGGTGCGCAGCACTTCCCACGGGGCGGCGGCATTGCTGCGGATGAGTTCGTCGCGCAGCGTGGCCTGCATAGTGAGCGTAGCGCCCATGGGCAGGACGTAAACCGTGAAAGGCTTCCGATCAGACGCTTCGACCGCGGCGCGCAATACGCTGCGGTAGGAGCAGTCGGCGCTTTGCCCCAGTTCGGGGGAGGCGGCGACCCGGATCACGGTGATATAAGCGAGGCGGTTGGCGGTCCCCGAGTCCGGGGCCGACTGCGATTGAGCGTTGTGTTCGGCGGGCGATGGGTTCATGAAGGCCGTCGGTTGGCGAGCACGATGGGATGACTACAGGTAGGACTTAGGCCGCACAGGCGAGCGCGATTTGGCGTTTCCAGTCAGGGTTGTCAAACCATTGCCGCAACGGCATGAAACACCCGGTGTCGCGCCAGTACAGCAGGCTGTGTTCGATGACGTCGCTGAAGCGTGCACGCCGGCTACTGTCGCTGTCGCCGAGCGCGCTCACATCGTGGAAGACGAGTTCGATAAAGCCCACCTGCTCCGTCGGGACCAGCATGCCGAGATTCTTGCCTGGTAAGTCAGCCTGAAGGCTGCGTTGCAGTCTCCGCCAGTCGGTCATCAAGGCGGTCGGGTCTGGCGTCGCCAGAAACGTCGGCAACCGCTGTTCGATCGATCGAGCGATCTGGTCGAAGGTGGCGCTGAGTTCACACAGAAACAAACCGAAGTCATCGCTCGGATCAGTCGAGGTGAGTTGACGCATCCATGCCTTGGGAATGAAACGGCACTCGGGGGGCGATGCCGTCAGTCTGCCCTCGCCCGATGTCACGCGTAGCACATGCCAGTCAGCGAGCTGCAGAGTGAGCGGTGTATCCCGCAGCGACTCGGCGTTGTGGTCCTCGCGCAACAACAGCTCAAACGCGAGCAACTCATCGGCCTCAGGCTCGCCTTTTGCGATTTCGTCAGCATCATCCTCCGGGCCGTCCGTCAGTAGCGCGTCCTCGATAGCGAGCGGGTCGTTGGCGTCAGGATCGGGCGCAGCGCTTTCGACGTCATCCCATGGGCCGGCGGCATACGCAGCCTGCGCCATCGTCTGCAGGTCGCGGAGCGAGCTGCGCCAGCGTTGGGTTCGCTGCGCTGCGCTAGCGATGGCGAGCGCGTTGCGCGCAGCGGCTGTGCCGTGGTACCGATCCGCCTGCTGTTGGACTTCCGGTTGCTTCCGACGGTTCTGAACGGGTTGTTGTGCAAGTGCCATTGTGGGCCTCAGGCATCCGGCCGGATGGATTCAATTTCTATGGTGGACGCTTCCTGGCGGACTATTGCGCTTGGTGGGCTGAGTTCGCCCCGCAGCAGTTGTGCGATCCAGCTATCGAGCGGCTCAGCGAATTGATTCGGATCGTCGAGTATTTCGCGCCAACGGGTATGCGGTGAGCGTGCAATGCGATCATTCCCATGCAGCCACTCAGTTAGCCAACCACCGCTGGTGGAAGCGGCGTCAAATACGACGCGAGCGATGAGTGGTACATGCCACCGGGCGAGCGCCTGGTACACGTCTATGCTGTTGATGGCCAAGACAAACCAGGTTTGAGCGAAGGTGGCGCATTGCTCGCAGGAGGGTTCAGTTGTCTGGTTAAGCCACGCGTCAAGATGCCGCTGAACCACTTCCGTCCATACACCGGAGGCGCTGGCCCCCTCCCGAGCATATTTGGCAAGAGCCCGCACGGTGTCAGTTTTTTTCTGCGTAGGAGCGGTGGCAGACAAGTTGCTGGCAACGCATTTTGCCATCTGCTGCAGCACAGTGAGGAGGTGTGCCACGTTGCTCGGTCGCACTCGACGACCGTCGCCTTTGTAGCTTTCCATCGAGAGCTGGGTGCCGCGTTCGCCCACGCTTTGCGCCGCAAGTACGCCGATCGGCGCACCATCGGCAAGATGTGCCCCGGCACCGTAACAGGCGCGACAGATCACTTTGTGCCGACCCGTTCTGGCCGATTGCTGGCAGGAGATGGCAGACTGGGGCGAGGGTGCGTGGCAGTCGTCCCCAAAAATGCACCACTCCCACGCGGCGAGCATCATGCGCCGGGTAAGTGCACCTGCGGTGGGAGTCAACAACTTCTTGTCGACCAAGGCGCTTCGACCCGCGAATGCGGCGTAGAACAGCTGGTCCGCAGATTGTCCGCGTGTCAGCGAGACCGGGCAGTGATGGCGGCCGATCTGCACTGTTTTCAGGTCTCTGCCCAGCGCCTTGGTCTCGCCTCGAGTCAGTTCATTCGGGTCAAGATAGCCACGTGCAACGTACATTTGTCGACCATGCTGCTCCACTTTGCCTCGGGCCTTGCTGGTGAAAAGTGCATACAAATTGGGAGCGACGTCTTTGTCGTCGTCGAGTTGCTTTCTGGCGGACACGCCGTCGGTCTGGTTGCCTGCGTACGCAGCGGCCTCATCGCCGTCGCGTGTCGGATGGCAGGCCACGGCTTTTGCGTCAAGCCGAAGCAGTTCTATTGCGCTGAATGAAACGCCCGCCTGCGTCGCTGTGCGCAAGGCTTGCTGGTAGGTAGCGTTGAGGAGTGCCACCACGTCTGACGTCGTCGCCGACGGGGTTTGCTGACCAGCGCGATGGCAAACCTCAGCGTTCGCTGCTCTTGCCAGAGCCTGCAGAGCATCGTCAGCGTTGACGCGCGCGAGCCACGCTCCTAGCGCGAAGTCTTGCTTGCACTCCCAGAGCGGATTGGAGGGATTGGCGGCCATAGTGAGTTGGGTGGCGTGTGTCGGCAAGAGGTGTGCTGCCTCGGCCCGCTGTTCTGGCGTGAGCACGGCGTGTATTGTCATCTCGTCGCCATCAAAATCGGCGTTAAATCCTTTGCAAACTAAGGGGTGGATGCCGAGTGTCCAACCTTCGCCCAGTTCAGCCGAAATGGGGCGGAAGGCAAGCAGGCTGTGCTTGTGGAGTGATGGCTGGCGGTTGAGCAGTACATATGTGTCGGGGTGGGCGCCGAGGTAGGCGTCAATGATCGCCTTACTTGCCCGCAGAGTGGCCCATCGTGCATCCGAAACGCCCTCAACGACCGCGGGGGTAGAAAGAAACGTGCGCCCGAGCCAGTATTCCGGCTTGCGCACGTCAGCGGATGACTCCGCTGCGATGTCTGTGATTGACGCCATTGCCACTGGCGTTTGGATCCACTCTGCGATGGTTTCGCCGAGCAGTACGGCGAGCGCCGCGGCTGGCACTGCGCAGTGATCCACCGGCAAGTCCGGGCGCGGGATGATGACAAAGCGCCCCGACCAGTCCACACGGCGGCGTAGCCCAGCACCGCGCAGCAGGCCAAATTTGGGTGACCGTTCGGTTAGCCCAAAGCGCTGACGAAGATGGCGCGCCATACGCTGATGCGCGACGCGGGTCTCTGCTGCAGAGACGCCATCAGGCTGCGAATCGGCAGAGTTCAGAGGCTGCAGCGAACCAGGGTGGCGTAAATTGCCTGTCAAGCGGTGCCAGAGTAGTGCCTGAATCACCGCAAGCTGCCAACGAATTTGCTGCTTGCGTGCGTCGCCGCCAGGGCGGTGCGCCGCGTTCAGCAGTGCGTGGTAGGCAGTAGTGAGCGGCGCGGGGCTGCCGTCGTGGCCACTCGGTCGGTACATTGCTGGCAGCACGGGCACGTCGACAAGGCCGCGCTCTGCGGGGTCAGCAGAGCTAACCCTGGCTAGCGAGATCCACTGAACGTTGCACTCTCGCGCCGCCTGCACGTCGACGGGGGCAAGCCGCGCCAGTGGCTGCGTTGGGTGCCTTGGGCAGCACCAGGCAAAACCCGCTTTCCAATTAAGTTTGGCGGACGGACGTGGCAGACGGAAAACAAATCCGGTGCTCGGGTCATCGGGCGCTGCAGCAGCGTCGCCTTGACGTTCGAAGACTAGGGTCAGGGGAAGCAGCCGGTCACGCCCGTCCCCGGCATGCGTGCTACTCAACGTCACGCGCCAGCGGTCAGACGCGACGGAAACCGGCTCGTCACGCTTGCCTTGAGCGACCGCGACGAAGGGTAATGCGGAGACGACGGGCAAAAGCTCAGGGGCGATTATGGTCAACCAGCCGTATAGCGGTGCGTAGTCGCCGCCGCGTTCGGTAGTCGCAACCGCAACGGCCGCTTGGTCGGGTGCTTCGTACACAGTGCGACAGTGGTTGCAGCGCCAGCTCGCTGCGGCCCAAGTATGGTCACCCGACCACTCGTCGCCGTCGCTCGGGCGAGTGATGCGCTTCGCGCGCGCCCCGCGATGGTCTCGTTCGACGTCGATGCCCAGCGCCTGGAGGTGGGCGCAGATGCTCGCCCAAGTCGGGTGGATACCACTCCCGGTGCCGGGCGGCGTGGATCTGGGGCCGATGACGTCGGCCAGCAAGTGGGCGCTGCCGTGCGCCATGAGCGCCCAAAGCTCCATCTCGCCGAAACTTTGACCTCCGCGCTGGCGGCGGCCCCTGGTTGGTTGGCCGGTCAACGCGGCATACCCGCCACCACTCACGGCACCCTTGCCTCGGAAATGTCCCTTCAGAGACGGCGACTGCTTGAGGCGAAACAGATATTGCCAACCTACGGTCACGGGATAAATGGTTGTGATTGGCGCAGACGCGCCAGTGCTGCTACCAGGAATCGACAGCTTCACCATCGGATGTTGCTGAATCGCATCGCGCTGCTCCTTCGTCAGGACGGCGCCTGCGGTAAGAACCGCTTCCGAACCATTTTGCGGGCGAAAGGCCTGTGCCCAGGTCAAATGCGTTTCGAAGACTTGCCCCAGATTGAGACGGGTCACCACGCCCAGCGGGTTGAGAAGCACTTCGACGTGGCGGCCCCGCAGCGGCTTCGGCACCGCCTCGGTGTCCGGGATACGTGGCATGTCCTCGTCGGCGACGATGCGCGCGATGACGCCCTTGTTGCCGTAACGCCCCATCAGTTTGTCGCCTGGCAGAAGGGGCAAATGCGCCTCAACATCGACCTCAAGCGTGTGACCGAGCCATGTGGCATTGGTCGTCGGCTGCCAGCGTACTGCGCTTACCTCGCCATGCACAATGTCACGCAGGCGCAGCGGACGAATCGCGCCCGTCGAATGTTTGAACCAGGCAAACTCGCAGCCTTCGGTCACGATGCTGCCTGCCTTGATATGTCCGGCCTCCTCGTAGTGCAGGGTGGCGAGCTGCGCGGTCAGCGGGGACATTTGTTCGGTGCGCTCGGCGGTCGTCAACATTCGCCAACCAGGCAGGACGCGAAAGCGCAAAGTTCGTGCCTGCTTCCAGGCGAACGCATCGCGCGCGCTGTGACTGATAACGATAGCGTCGTCTGTGTTCAGTCCGTGCCAAGGCATGTAAGCGACGATGACATTGCGTCCACAGTCGCGCGGGAGGTGTACGTCGTGCCGTTTGAGCACGCCTTCAATGGGGGCGAGCGCGGCGTCGGCGGTTCCACTCTTGAGCCGGGGCGGCTCGGCACCCACAATGGCTGTCGCCTGCTTGAGATTTTTTGCACACATGGAGGTGCGCGTCGTGTCGCTGTGCCCGATGAGTGGCAGCAGATGCGTGGCGGGGGATCTGGCGAGTTCACCATCAGTTTCACCGGCAGCAGAGAGACCGCCATAGGGATCTATGCGCGCGGTGGTTGCAAAATGAACTGTCAAACCCACGCGCTTGGACTCGGGCGTTTCGAACGGGCAGAGAATGCCGCGATGGGACGGGTGCAACTGGCGGAAACTCGCAGGCAGATGATCCAGCCCCGTACCACTATAGCCATAGCGCTCAACGCGACACAGTGCTGAGGCGAACTCGGCTTGGTTCAACGCGTCGAGTCGTTCCACACGTTCGTTACCCGCCCTCAGGTAATGCGCGTTGTCGGGGCGAAGGTCGTCGAGCAGTTGCATGAATGTTGCGATTCGCGCGAGACCGTCACTAGTGTGGCGATCGGTGAGGCAAGCCGCAAAGCGTGCAGGGTCAACAGCGATGGTGTCAGCGTTGGGGATGAACGCGAGTTTGAGGTCAGGTGGCGCTTTGTCGGTTTGCAGGGAACGGATGTCCGTTGCCAGCACAAAGTTGTCGCCGTGTTCGGCAGCTTCCGTTTGGGTCCGCTCCGCCCATCTTGCCTGAGAAAGAAACAGTGCGACGGCAACGTGATCAAGAGCCAATAACAGACGCGATGAAATCGTCAGTACCCGCCAGCTATCGAGGTGCGACTCATCGACGAGGTTGCCGGTTCCTCTTTCGGCAAACAGGGTGTGAACGATTTGGTACCAGGCTAACCAGTCCGTTTCAAAGCGCTTGATGAGACCAATATCCGGCGGGTCGCTGAGTACGGTACGCACGCCGACGCTCGATGGCAGAGAGGGCCATACGAAGTCAGAAACAGGCTCGTCCGCGTCGAGTGGATAACTTTCTGGGCGCACGTACAAGCCCCGTCGGCGAACCATCCGCGGGATCGAGACCAGCAGGCTGGTCTTGCCCTCCGAATCCGTGCTCTGGAAGATTGAGTCGCTCGACCACGCGATCAGCCGCGCAATGAGCGGCTCAGCAATATCGTCGATGCCTTCGCTAGGGTCGCGCGAAATCGCGCTATGACGTATATCGAGCCAGGCGGCACTGCCTATATCGTCAACGTGTGGTTCGTCTGGCGTGTAACCGGGTAGGATGCGCACGGCGAAGTGGCCGCGGATACCACCGAGTCGGGCATAGTACTGCAGCCTGGCGCGCATCGCCTCCGCGGTTCGCAGCGCGCAGGACTGCCAAGGCAACATCGTGGCCGGAAGTTCAATCGCCTTGAAAGCGAGCGCGCTGGCAATCCAAGGTTGATAGTGCCATCGCGGGGCATGTTCGATCAACTCATCGGCGGTGAATCGACTGCATATCTTCGCGCTATCATCATTCGCGCGCAGACTGGCAGGTATTTCCAGTCCGGACAAGGTGTGCAGCTTCGCACTCAATGCAGGGTAATCTATGGCTGCGAACCGGGCGACGTAGTGCGACACCGAACGAACGGTGTTTGCCGTTTTGCCCTCCTTCGCAGCGCGCAATGAATAAATCGGCCACGGCTGATCTACCGCGCACTCTCTTGCAGAATCGACCAACGACGCTAGCTCGTCGCTCAGCGTCGGGTCGCCTGGAAGTGCGACTTTGTATCTCGAAAATAGCTCCGCAACACCCAGTTCTTCCTGCAGCTCCCGGAGCACTGCTGCACGCGGGGAGGAATCCGTTGCGTCAACGCTCCCCCCGAAAAAACCCGGCGCCAGCATGTGCTGATTCCAGATAAACCAGTACCGCTCGGCGTCGCCATGGTCAGACGTCTCGACGAGTGTGATGAATGCAAGGCGTTTCATAGGGCGAAACCGCCTTCAGGTTGATTTGCTTTCAGGCGGCACGAACGTGACGTTCTCACTGAGATAGCGGATCAGCTTGCGCTTGAGTCTGGCCCCGTCATCAACGGGGCGAAAGAAAGCCGTTACCACGGGCTCGTTTTCTGTGACCACTTCGCCGGGCAATCGATGCAGCCAAATACCGACCGCTGGATCGTGCTGGTTGATGCCACCGAGCGAGTCGAACAGCGTGTCCAGAGGATAGGCCTGCATGCGCTCGATGGTTCGTCCAATCAGGCTGGCATCGACCCAAAGCGGCACTTCCTCGCCGTACACCGTGACGGAATCGAGTGAGGTTGATCCGCGGGGCGAGTCAGTGTGGCTGGTCCCCGGTTTCATTGCGGCGGCCAAATGCGTCTTGATCGTCAAGTAGTCGGAGTTCTTGTCGTCGAGTTTGGGCAGCAGATGCTTCAACTGCTTCCACTCGGTTTGGATTGTCGATTGTGCTACTGCGGCACTATCCACCGCGCTCGGAACATGTTTGCAATACCAATCGCACATTTCTTTGGGCAACGTGCAAAACTCAGAGGATAGTTGCTCAAGCTGGTGCAGTATCAGTAACCGTCCGACTGCCCGACACTGCGGTGTGTCGGCGTTGCTGAAGATCAGCCGGACCCATACGCTTCGACCATATGGCCCTTTCCACTCAACCGTAACGAACTCTGCGTTTTCGTCGTAGCCGCCACCAAGCAATCCGGCCAGCCATTTCGCGAGGGTGGGAACCTGGCTCGCGGGAACAAACACCGCTTTGCCATCGCACAGTGTCTCACCGCGCGCCTCGCGGGCAATTTCCTCCGTACTTAGGCCTTCAGGCATCGGGATACCCCCGAGCCTTGGGTACATCTTGCCGTCAGCGCCCAGTTTGACGTCGATGACGACATGCGTCGTGCCAATGGCCAGTTTCTTGGCGAGGATTGAGGCAAGCACCAGTTCACCCGAGGTCATCAGTCCAACCTCCTTGCGAGCCTTCATCAGCGGCTTGTCGTACCCGGTCAGGCCTGCCTGCTGCTGAAAAAAGCGACCTCCCGCAGTTTGAACCAATACGCGGACAAGGTCGGGTTCGCTGAGGAATTCATAGCCACCCGCTCGCAACGTATCCACCGTACCACCGCCGGCGCCCTCGCTGGCGATTTTGGGTATGTAGATGTTCGGCTCAGCAAGGTTGGTCTTTTGTGCGCGATGTCGACCCATCAGCCACAAGTAGCCGACGAAGGGGGAAAGATTCCCGATCGACCCGGTGGAGGCGAAATCCCAATACTGCACTTCTTCGGTATTCGTCGCGGAAAACAAGGGGGTGATGTCGCCGGCTTCGAAGTGCCCACGCACGAGGTTACAGAATTGTTGCGCGGTTTCGCTGTGGGTACCGTTGTTCTGGGGGGCTGATGATTCGGTCGCAGTCATGCTGTGGCCTGCGTTTGAGCGGTGGTATTTTGTTCTGCCGCCAGATGGGAGTCGGAAGCAGACGTTGCAGACTCGGCTGGCGTCTCGCCCGTATATGAGCTGCTGTTTTCTTTCGTCGTTGATCGTGAGTTCAACCAATACATCAAGAAGGCGTGGGGATCACTCGCATTTGGCACGCCAGACCCACCACCGGCGAACAAGGCGGCGAGCCCGGGAATCCCGATCTGCAAGCATCGGGTCGCCAGCGTTTCAAGCGCCGCCCGATGGGAAGACAGCGCCGGTCCTTTTTTGAACTTCTTGGACGCGAAGGCGTATGCGCCGATCGCGCGCGCCAGGTCGCGATTGGCCAGGGCCGCTTGATCGTTGTTGTACGCTGCCTTGAGGGCGGCGCGCGCAGCGCGCAGCAGGGTGGCTATCACTTCGAGCAAGAAGGCAATGCCACCGGGCAAGGTTGGCTTCTCATAGTCGTCCAGCAAGATGAGCGGTCGCTCAAGATCGACGCCTTTACGCACGGCCAGAGTGATTTTGTGTTGCGCGAGGGTAGAGATTTGCCCGCGTTCCATGTCGATGGCCATGGAGTCCGCAATGGTTTCCAGCAGCATGGTCGCCATCGATGAAAACAGCTTGCCCGAGTCGGGATTCGACGGGCTGAAGGCCGGACGGGAGACAACGCCGCAAACATCGTCAATTTGCGGCAGCAGATGGTGGTTGATGGTCTCGACGATGAGTTTTGCGTAGTCATAAGCAATGGCGCCATCGTTGCGCGAGTGCTCGAAATCGATGAGCCAGCCGGTCTTGTCTTGTGCGGAGAACATGATGTTCTCCAGATTCAGGTCACCGTGGGTCGCGCCAACCGCTGTTTGAAAGGTAATGTCGATCAGTCGCAGCGCGTGCGCCGTGTCAACCCCCTTCGGTGGCGTGTCGGAATTATCATGCTGTTGACGCGCGCCTTCGCCGGATTGTGTGCTGGTTGTCATTGACCCGGTGAGGAAAACGTGGCGGGCGCCCCACGCCATGCCCGATCCGGCTGCGGGCGTACGCAATCGATCCAGTTCGTCGCGACGGAGTACCTCGTGACAGGAAACCGCCTCACCAGCGACATCGAACCGGCAGCCACGACGAATCCATGGTCGATTGGCCCACTGTGCCGCTAGGGTCGTGGTAATTGGCGCGGCGTGGCTGTCGCAATGCGCTTGCAAAGAGGGAACGAACTGCACCTGAATACGCATGCCCAGACGCGGGTGGCGCAACTGGGCACTGGGTTTGGTGCCCTCTAGGCCCGAACCTTCCAGATCATGGAGCGACATGCGGCGCAGATGAATCAACGGCTTCTGTGCCGCCACGTTCGCTTGTTCTGCAACCGATGCCGCCGCACGAAACTGTGCCGCATCGGCCGCGTACCACGACTTGTCTGCGCCTTCCTCAAAGGTCATCACGACAGCGCACGTCTGCAGTTCACTGGATTGGTTTACCCGCATGGCCAAAAGCGGGGGCAATACCTGACCAAAACTTTGCCAGAGCGTTCTTCGCTGGGCACGGGCACCGTGATGCAGCACCGCAATCGTGCTGTCAAGCGTGTGCTTGAGCGAGTCAAGCACTTCGTCACGCCGCTTCGCGTCTTTCAGCGCATTTCGGACTTGGTCCCCTAGTGATCGCAATTGGGTGTCACGCGTAGGCGGGCCAGCGTAGGCATAGGCCAACAGGCCATACCACGTACCCACCGCATCTTTTGAGCTTCCGTCTACTTGGCTAGCATCGCTGGGCACTACTTGGGCCATAACCAGACCATTGCGGCCCTGACCATAAAGTGCGTTGGCACCCACCCCGGTTCGCAACTTGCGATCCATCACCGTGCTATAGCCATACAGCTCGGACTGCAAAGCGAGTGGTGTGCCGATTTTGACGACGACAGGGGCCTCGCCCTCTACTTCGAGTACAGCCACTTTGGCGCCCGATTTGCCGGCATTCAGGCACTTTACGAATCGCATGCTTGGTGCGGTGGCGGAAATGGGAAACACCAGGCGCTGCAGCGCTGCCAGCTCAGGCGAGTTCGTGCCAAGCAGTTTTGGTGCCCCCATCGCCGCAAGCATCTCTACCGTAGCGTCACGGTGCGCTTGTTCGCGTAGCTCAACCGCACTCACGGCAAGTTTATTGTCGCCCAGCGTGGGCAAGGTTCGATAAAGTGCGCGAACCGCTCCTGTTAACAGTTGTCCGACATGATTGACCAGGTGCACGGGCTTCGGTAAAGAACCGGCGGCGAGTGCTGTGAACTTCCAAGGCTCAGGCGCCGCTTCTGCCGAACAAAGGGTTGGAATGCAGGGTAGCCCAACGGTCGCCTTGAGGCGCACAGAGCTGTTGAGGAAGTTATCATCGCCCTCGCTCGCCCAACCGCTGTCCCCTACCATCATGCTGACTGCCTCCGGGTAGGGGGTCCCCATCGCAGCCGCGACATCTTCCAGCGCATGCGATTGCTTCGCCGCAGTGCTTCCGCCCTGTTCCGAATCGGTGCGATAGAGCACCCGGATGTCGATTGCCTCCCAGACGTCTTGTTCTCCGGATCTGGAGTCGGTGCAACCGAACAAACCCTCCTTGGCTATCTGCTGGCGATCAGTTGTGCGCGCGGCCTCGGTAAATACAACCAATAGCGGGCGGAACAGGAAGTGTGGCGCGACTTGTTTCGGCATCTGTTCAGTTGGAGTTCCAGTCATGGGTTTCTGTGCGGCTGTGGCACTTCCGCTGCCTACAAGAGCATGCGCGCGATCTTAGCGCATGCATACTCAGGAGGTTACTCTGGACTGACCCCGATTTCACGGACACTACGTGTTTGAAGAAATTGAAGGAGTCAGGGAATGGGTGGAAGGACAAAGCCGCCGTACGCGGAGGCGTTTCGGCAGCAGATAGTTGAACTGGTGGCGAGCGGTCGTCGGCCTG
>JAEUPL010000033.1 GCA_016790165.1 Burkholderiales bacterium | reverse complement strand
TGGACTGACCCCGATTTCACGGACACTACGTGTTTGAAGAAATTGAAGGAGTCAGGGAATGGGTGGAAGGACAAAGCCGCCGTACGCGGAGGCGTTTCGGCAGCAGATAGTTGAACTGGTGGCGAGCGGTCGTCGGCCTGCGGATTTGAGTCGGGAGTTTGCCGTCAGTGAGCAAAGCATTCACAACTGGGTGAAGAAGGCTGGGCGGTTGGCAGACCTGCCGCGCGGCACGGAAATCATCAAGGCGCACCGGGCGGTGAAGGCGGCGGTTGAGAAGAATGCGCTGACGGCCAGCGAACGTGAGGAGCTGCAGCGGCTGCGCAAGCAAGTGAGGCAGTTGCAGCTTGAGCGCGACATTTTGTCAAAGGCTACGGCCTGGTTTGCACACAAAAGCGAGAAGACATCGCTGGGATCTATCGGTTGATGGATCGGATCGTGACGAACCAGGCCGACGCTGAAGAGCCGCAGCGCATCACCGCCGTTGCCGCGCGCACACTGGGGGTATCGCGCAGTGGCTACTACGACTGGAGGCGACGAGCGCCGTCTGCACGTGTGATCGAGAACGCGGCGCTCGGTGAGGCCATCGCGGTGGCGTTTGCCCAAAGCGACGAAATCTACGGCGCGAAGAAGTTACAAGCCGAGCTTCGTGACCCTGAGGTTGAGGGCCACGACACGCGCTGGGCGCACGTGGGCAAGAACCGCGTGGCGCGACTGATGCGAGCGCAGGGGTTACGGGGCATCAGTCGTCGTCGCGCCTTCACGGTGACCACCGAGCGCTCCGGGAGAGGCCGCGAACGCCCCGCGCCTGATCTGGTCGAGCGCAGCTTCGTGGCGGACGCACCCAACCGGCTGTGGGTGGCCGACATCACCTACGTGCCGACATGGGCGGGGTTCGTGTATCTGGCCATCGTGCTCGACGTATGGAGCCGTCGTATTGTGGGTTGGCAGATCGGCGAGAGCCTGCACACGCAGCTCGTACTCGACGCGCTCAACATGGCGCTGTTGACGCGAAAGCCCGACGCGGTGATTCATCACAGCGATCAGGGCTGTCAATACACCGCCGTGGCCTTTGGGCACCGCTGTGGCGAGTTTGGTGTCCGTCCCTCGATGGGAACGGTCGGTGATGCCTTCGACAACGCGATGGCGGAGAGCTTCTTTGCCAGCCTTGAGCACGAACTACTGGCGCGGCGAAGCTTCAAGAGCAAGGCGGAGGCGAAGACAGCGCTGTTCACCTACATCGAGGCTTGGTACAACTTTCGGCGGCGACACTCGGGTATCGCCTACATGTCACCGACGAAATTTGAAGCAAAAAATGCGAAATTCTTCGAGCAACGGGTTATCCACAGCCCCGCGCCCGTTCGCTTGAAGGGCCAGCACGAGCGCGGGGCCATGGATAACCCTGCGCCGATAGACACCGAAGTGTCCGATAACATCATCGACACCTCGCTACCACTGGAGTTTCTCCAGCCTTAAACTGTCCGTTGATACGGGGTTAGTCCAAGTCCAATGTACGCGGCCGTGGGCAGCTACATCATTCAGGTGTGGCGCGTGCTCGACATGCGGGTGGTGAATCATCCGCCGTACTGGATGACCGGCATCGTGGCGGTGGCGCTCTACGTGAACTTTTTCACCCATCGCTACATCGGCGACTATCGCTGGACTCTCGGCGCGGTTGCGCTTGGGCTCTACGCGCGCTGCTGGGTGGAGTTTCGCCCGCTGGACCGCACGCGGCGGATGCCGTTGATTGTGGGCCTGATCCTCGTCGGCTTTTTCATCTGGCTGGCCGAGAACGCGGGCACTTTCTTCGGACTGTGGAAGTACCCGAACCAGCTCGGGGCATGGACGACCGTGCATCTGGGCAAGTGGAGCTCATGGACGGCGCTGACGCTGCTGACGTTTGCCATCGTGGTGAATTTGAAGCATGTAAAGGAACGCATTCATCTGGCGCCCTAGCGCTGCGGTTGTGGGAACGCTGGCGTAAGCCGCGGCGATAATCAACGCATGGCCTCGCACACCCTCTTCATCTACATCCTCGCTGCCTTCGGGCTTTCGCTCACGCCGGGGCCGAACAGTTTGCTGGTGCTCACGCATGGCGCGCTGCATGGGCACCGGCGCACGTGGTTCACGGTGTGGGGCGGCGCGCTGGGCTTTCTGCTGCTGATTGCGCTGTCGATGGCGGGCATTGGCGCGCTGCTGAAGGCGTCGGCGCATGCGCTGATTGTGCTCAAGCTGGTGGGTGGGGCTTACCTCGTGTGGCTGGGCATTCAGCTCTGGCGGTCACCGCCGGTAATGGTGGCAACCGATGTGCCCGCAGCGCAGACGAGCGGCGGCGCGATGTTTCGGCAAGGCTTGCTAACGGCGATCTCGAACCCGAAGGCGCTGCTGTTTTACGGCGCGTTCCTGCCGCAGTTCATCGATTCATCGCGCGACCTGCTACCGCAGTTCATCCTGATGGCGACGATCTTTGTGGCGGTGGAAATCCTCGTGGAATGGCTGCTCGCGCTGCTCGCGCACCGCATCCGCCCGCTGCTGCAACGCGCGGGTCGCAAGTTCAATCAGGTCTGCGGTGGCATGTTCATGGCAATGGGGGTGGCGCTGCCGATGACGCGGTAGCGCACACCTCGCGGATTGCGGACTATCCCTGTATCCGGGTCGGACGCTCCGCCCGATAATGCGGCGAGGAGGATTCAACGTCATGCCGCATTCCGTTTGCCGCGCACTCACCGCACTTCTCGCCGTGGCCGGGTTGGTCAGCACCGTCGCCGCGCAATACCCGAACAAGCCGATCAAGTGGATCGTGCCGTACCCGCCCGCCGGCACCACCGATGTGCTGGCGCGCGTTGTCGCGCCCTGGCTCGCGGAGAACCTCGGCCAGCAAGTGATCGTGGAGAACAAACCTGGCGCCGGCAACAACATTGGCACCGAGTTCGTGATCAATTCCCCCCCCGATGGCTACACCATGTTGCTGGTGAACCCGGCGAATGGCATCAATGCGTCGCTCTACAAGAAGTTGTCATTCAATTTCGTTCGCGATATCGCGCCCGTTGGTGGCCTCGTGCGCACGCCGAACGTGATGGTGATGACCACCAAGCTGCCGATGAAGACCGTGGCGGAATTTCTCGCCTACTGCAAGGGGAACCCCGGCAAGGTGAGCATGGCGTCATCGGGAAGCGGCACCTCGACGCACCTCTCGGGTGAGCTGTTCAAGTCAATGACCGGTTGCAATATGGTGCACATTCCGTACAAGGGGGCCGGACCGGCGCTGACCGACCTGATCGGCGGTCAGGTGCAGGTGTTCTTTGACAACCTGCCGTCATCGGCGGGGCACATCAAGAGCGGCAATCTGCGCGCGCTCGCGGTCACCTCCACCGCGCGTGACCCATCGTTCCCCGATGTGCCGACCGTGGCCGACACCGTGCCGGGCTACGAGGCCACCGCCTGGTTCGGCGTGGGCATGCCGAAGGGCACGCCGCGCGAAGCGATTGACAAGATGAACGCCGCGATCAACAAGGCACTCGCCGACCCGAAACTGCGCGCCCGTCTGGCGGAGCTGGGTGGTTCGCCCATCGCTGGTACGCCGGAAGACTTCGGCAAGACCATCGTTGCCGAGACAGAAAAATGGGCGAAGGTGGTGGCGGCGTCGGGCGCCACCGTGGATTGATTGGGCGGCACCTACTCCGCTTTGATCCCCGTGTCCTTGACCAGCTGAGTCCATTTCACCGTCTCGGCCTTCAGAAAGTCGGCAAACGCCGACGAACTCATCGGACGCGGCTCGGCGCCCTGCGCCACGAGGCGCTCGCGAACCTCCGGGATGGCCAGCGCTTTGGCGAATTCGGCGTTGAGCTTGTCGATGATGGGCTTGGGCGTCGCGGCGGCCACCATCAGCCCCTGCCAGGATCCGGTCACGAAGCCGGGAAAGCCCGATTCGGCCACCGTGGGCACATCGGGCAAAGTCGGCCAACGTTGTTCGCTCGACACCGCGAGAACGCGCAACTGCCCGCTCTTGACCGGCGGTAGCGTGGCGAGCATGCCGTTGAACATCACCTGCGCGTGACCGGCAATCATGTCGGTGATGGCTTGCGCGCCGCCTTTGTAGGGCACAAACACCCAATTCACACCGGCACGATGGGCAAACAACGCCGCCGCGAGATGCGGTGCACTCCCGGCGCCCGACGTCGCGGCGCTAAATCCACCGGCTTTGGTCTTTGACGCCGCAACCAGCTCCGAAAGCGTTTTGGCGGGCACACCCGGATTCACGACGGCAATGTGCGGCGAGTACGCAATCATCGTGACCGGTGCGAGATCTTTGCCTGCATCAAACGGCAGCTTCATGCCCAGGGGTGCCGCGCTGGTCAGGCCGCCCACGTCGGTAAGCAGCAGGGTCAGCCCGTCCGGCGCTGACTTGGCCACCAGGTCGCTGCCGAGCACGCCGTTGGCCCCCGGTTTGTTGTCCACCACCACGGTCGCGCCGAGCGATTCGCCGACCTTGTTCGACAACGCCCGCGCCAGAATGTCGGACGTGCCGCCCGGTGCGAACGGCACGATGATGCGCAGCGTTTTGCCGGTGAAGGATTGCGCGTGCGGTATTGATGGCAGGGCCAGCGAGACAGCGGCAACGAGGCCGGTGAGCGCTGCGGAAACGATTCGGTTCATAACTCCTCCTGTTCGAGCACCGTGAGTCTGCCACGGACACGCCCGCGATGGGCAAGGAAAGCCGGGCGTTCTGCAACGCATCGCGCAGACCCAATCAGTGTTTCACTACCCCTTCCAGGTAAACGGAAAGGTGAGCTGCTTGACGAAACCATCCGGCACGTAGTCGCCCAGCACGCCGTACGCCTCGGGCCACTCGCGGTCGCTCTTCACCGCGGTGCCGAAAAGGTAGTCAAGGAACGCGAAGTGCGCGGCGTAGTTGCGGTCCAGCGCTTCCTTGTCCTGACTGTGGTGCCAGTGGTGAAAGTTGGGCGTGACGATCACGTAGCGCAGCGGCCCGAGCCGCACGCTGACGTTGGCGTGGTTGAACACGGCCTGAAAGCCCACGATCACGATATAGGCATCAATCACCTCTTTGGAAAATCCGAGCACAAAGATGGGCGCGAGCACCAGCGTGCGGGTGAGGAGCAGCTCAAGAATGTGCTGCCGCGACCCGGCCAGCCAGTCCATGCGCTTGACGCTGTGGTGCACCGCGTGCAGCCGCCACAGGAGCGGCACTTCGTGATACGCGCGGTGCGTCCAGTACTGCACAAAATCGGCCACCAGAATGATCAGCAGCACGCCAGCCCAGAGCGGCAGGCCCTGCACCCAGCCGCGGATGCCGTCGTTCGCGGCCCAGCCAAAGAATTTGTGCACGGTGAGGTTGGTGGCAAGCAGCACAAAGCCCACGATCATGTGATTCACGATGAAGTGCTGGAAATCGGTCTGCCATTCCGCGCGGAACACTGGCTGATCCTTGCGCAGCGCAAAGAGCTTTTCGATGAAGATGAAGATCAGCGACGAGCCGAGCAAATCGAGAATGAACCAGTCAAGCCCGATGTATGGCGTGTGATCGGGGAAGTTCGGATCGACATCCACCTTGTGCCCGCCGAGCAGCGCCGTCGCGGCGACCAGCAGGAACGCGACCGACGACAGCCAGCGCGCCCGATTGAAGATGATGTTGACGAGGCTCATGCCACCAGCCAGCACGAGCGCGACGAACATGATGCTGCGCATGACATCCACGCGGTAGCTCTTGCGCAGCTCGGGCGTGGTCAGATACTCGGGGAAGTGAAACGCCAGCACCCCCAGAAAGCAGAGGATCGCCAGCGAGAGTGCGATCACGCCCGAGAGCATGCCCTCGCCCGGCTTGAGTTCGCCGTGGCCTTTGACCAGTTCGTTAAGTTTGTCCAGCATGCGCGTCTCCACCGTAGCGCGGCGGCACCGTGCCGCACCCGCCCGCTGTGGATTGTGCCGAATGTCGACACCTTTCTGCGATCGACGGCTCGCGAATCAGCTTTTCCGCATCGCGCACCGTCCTGCGGTCGTTGCAGAACGATTTACTAGAAGGTCGACTTACTGGAAAAACCCGCACAAAGCACCGTAGAACGGTGGAAATCGGCAAAAAGCCATTGCCGCGATCGGCGTTCGCGGCGGTGAAAGCGTCGCGGCGACGCGCGTCGCCGCGATGCCGCTACACGCGCCCGGCGAGGCCTTTCGCCATCGCCTCGCCCAGCGCGGCGAGGCCGGTGGCGGGGCGCACCATCACCTCGAATTCGATGATCTTGCCGTCGGCGCCGAAGCGGATCATGTCGATCCCCTTGAGCGCTTTGTCACCGACGTCGGCGCTGAATTCCAGCACCACCGATTGCCCGTCCTCGCTGACCAGCGAGCGGTGGTAGGTGAAGTTGGAGAACACGCGCTCGGCGGTTTGCAGGATCATCGCCACGGCCGCGGCACCGGCGTACGGCTTGTGCGCCACGGGCGAGCGGAACACCGCGTCCGGCGCGAGCAGCGCCGGCAAACCAGCGGTGTCGCGCGCGCGGATCATGGCGTGCCACGCCGCGAGCGTTGCCTGGGCGGCGGGGGAGAGCGGCGCGGCAGTCAGCACGCTGCGGCTCAGGCGGCTTTCTTGGCCAGGCCCTCGGCCTCCAGCGCGGCCTGCACGGCCGGACGCGCGGCCATGCGCGCCATGAAAGCGCCGAGATGGTCGAACGCGGTGAGATCGAGTCCGACGTACTTCGCCCACGTCGTCACGGTAAACAGATAGGCATCCGGCACGCTGAATTGCTCGCCCATCAGGTACTGCTTGCCGGCAAGTTGCGCATCGACGTAGGCGTACTTGCGCATGAGAATTTCCCGCGCCACCGGCTTGTAATCGTCGGGCGTTTTCGGGTTGAACAGTGGCGAGTAGCCCTTATGCAGATCGCTGGTGATGAAGTTCAGCCACTCCTGGGCGCGGTAGCGCGCCATCGTGCCGTTAGCCGGGGCGAGGTTCTTGCCCGGTGCCTGATCGGCGATGTACTGCACGATCGCCGGGCCTTCGGTCAGACGTTCGCCATTGTCGAGCTCCAGCAGCGGCACCGAGCCCTTCGGGTTGATCGTGTAGTAGTCGGTGCCATCGTCCAGCGCGTGTGTCTTGGTGCTCGCGCGAACCAGCGTGAAGGGCAGGCCCGACTCACGCAAGACAATGTGGGGGGAGAGTGAACAGGCGCCGTTGCTGTAGTAGAGCTTCATAAGTGATTCCTCGAATTGGGGTCGCGGTCTGCCAGTGACATCACCGACGGGGCGATCCGCATTTTGCGACAAATCGGCGGTGTTCAACCCGAGGGGTTCGAGAAATCTGGCGTAGGTATCAGGCGGGCGACGTGCCCGGCGCGTTCGACGTCAGGGCGAATTGAACCGCATTCGCCGGTTGCTTCGGTGCCCCTTCGTTGCGCCAGGCGTCGTACTTGGCCTTGGCTTCAGCGCCGTACCGTTTGTAGACAAAGTACCCGATCGCGCCGATCACCGCGAGCACGAGGAGCGACTTGATCAGTCGGGCCCACGACGCCAGCACGGCAATCCCCATGCCGAACGCGACCCACTTCACCCACCAGATGCCGTTGAACGTCATGTAGTTGATGAACCCGCAGAGGCCAACGACAAAGACAAACTTGAACGGCATCACCACGGCACGCACGACGTCAGACACCGGGTTGTGGAAGAGGATGTTGAGCGGATTCATGATTCGGTCCCCCGACAAGGCACTGCGACATCGCAGTGAGGCGAATTCTGCGCAGTGCGCCACGCCGTGCCACGCCCGTGCGATGAAACGCAGCAGCCCGGCGCCAACGGCTACAGCGATTCGTCAACGGCGGCGGCCCGACGCCCGGTGCAACGAACAATGCTCTACATTGCGCGGATGGATGACGTGCTCACCCTCCCATCGCGCTACTTCGACACAGCGCCCGGCATTCGCCTCCATGCCAAAGTGGGCGGGCCCGACGGCGCCCCCACGCTGCTGCTGGTGCATGGTTTCCCGGAATTCTGGTTTTCCTGGCGACACCAGCTGCGCGAGCTCATGCGCGACTACCGCTGCGTGGCCATTGATTTGCGCGGCTTCAACCTCTCCTCACAGCCCGCCGACGTCAATGCCTACAAGGCGGCACCGCTGATCGGTGATCTGGTGGCCGTGATCAACGCGCTCGGTGCCCCCGTCCACGCGGTCATTGCGCACGACTGGGGCGGCGCCGTCGCCTGGAGCCTCGCCGCGCAACGGCCCGATCTGCTGCAGCGGCTGGCGATCATCAATTCACCGCACGCCATCCCGTTCGCCCGCGCACTCGCCCACGACGCGGCACAAATCGCGGCGAGCCAGTACATGAACTGGCTGCGCCGTCCCGGCGCCGAAACCGCGCTTGCAGTCGACGATTACGCGCGCCTGCTCGCCATGCTCGACCCGATGAGCGAGGCCGAGCGCGACGCCTACCGCGCCTGCTGGCGGCAGGGTTTGACCGGCGGCTGCAACTACTACCGCGCCTCGCCGCTGCACCCTGACACGCCCGACGAACCCGGCCGCGCCGCCGCCGTGGCAGCCGCGCTGAAGCCCGACGCCTTCCGCGTGGCGGTACCGACGCAGATCATCTGGGGCACGGGCGACGCGGCCCTCCTGCCGGTCCTGCTTGACGGTATCGACACCCTCGTGCCCGATCTACGCATTCATCGCGTCGAGGGCGCCGGGCACTGGGTCGCCCGGGAGCAGGCAACGGCGGTCAACGCGGTGCTGCACCGCTTCCTCGCCGACGACGCGTAAGGGGAAATTACCGGGCAACAGCTTTTCGCTCGGAACGACGACTCTACGGTGCTTGCAGCTCGAAATCTTGGATCATCGACTAACGTGTTTTCCTGGCTGCAACGACCGTCTTGCCGTCGTTAACAGCAAAAAGCCATATCCCGTGGTTTCAACGCATCGGCGATCGCGCTCGAAGCGCTCGGTACACTCGCCCGCATGGACACCCAGCTCACCAAAACACAGCTCACACTGGATACTCTTCCCAATTGGCTCGGCCGCGACGTCGGTCCGTCCGATTGGCTGACCATCACACAGGAGCGCATCAACCAGTTCGCCGAGGCCACCGGCGATCACCAGTGGATTCACGTCGACGCCGAGCGCGCGGCGAAAGAATCCCCCTTCGGCGCGACCGTTGCGCACGGCTACCTGACGCTCTCTCTGATGCCGATGTTCAAAGAGCAGTGCATGGAGTACGCCAACGTCAAGATGGGCGTCAACTACGGCACCAACCGCGTGCGCTTCATGTCGCCAGTGAAAGTGAACTCGCGCGTGCGCGGCCGCTTCAAGCTGCTCGAGGTCGAGACCATCAAGGGCGGCGTGCAGGTGGTGTGGGAAGCAACCGTTGAAATCGACGGGCTCAGCAAGCCCGCCTGCGTGGCTGAACTGGTGGCGCGGATTTACGCGTAGCGGGCCCCGGGCGGCGCAGCCGTCGCGACGAAGCGGTCCTACCGCGCAATCGCAACCAAATCGTCAGCCGTCAGCCACCGCCATTCGCCCGGCGCCAGCGCGGGATCAAGCGCGAGCCCGCCGATGCGGGATCGGTGCAAGGCGTCGACGCGGTTGCCGACGGCAGCCAGCATGCGCTTGACCTGGTGATACTTGCCCTCCGTCAGCGTGAGCGCGATGCGCGCGGCGCCGAGCCGTTCACAATGCAGCGCGGCAACCGGTTGGGGATCATCATTGAGCACGACGCCCGCGCACAGTGCGGCGATCTGGGCACCGTCCAGCGCGTGTTTCGTCGTCACCTCGTAGACCTTGGGCACATGATGCTTCGGCGAGGCCATGCGATGAATGAATTGGCCGTCGTCCGAGAGGATCAACAGGCCGGTCGTGTCCTGATCAAGTCGGCCAACGGCCTGCACGCCATTCACCGATGATTTGGTCGGGCGGGTACGCAGGGGTGCCGGCAGCAATTCGTAGACGGCGGGCCAGTGCTTGGGCTGCTGCGAGCACTCATAACCAGCCGGTTTGTGGAGCATCACGTAGGCGCGCTCGTGGAACGGCCAAGGCACGCCATTGACGGTCAGCATCAGGCCGTCGGTAGCGAGCTCCGCGTTGCCATCGCGAAGCACCTCGCCCGCGACCTGCACGGCGCCGCTGGCGAGCAGCGCGTCGCACTGGCGGCGCGTGCCAAAGCCCTGGCTGAACAGGATTTGCTGGAGTTTCAACGTTCGCTGCGACGGCCCGCGTGCAGCGCGGGCATGGCCCGTTACTTGGCCGCCATGCGGATCGCACCGTCGAGGCGGATCACCTCGCCGTTGAGCATGGTGTTGTCAAAGATGTGCATGGCCATCGCCGCGAATTCGGTCGGGCGACCGAGGCGCGGCGGAAAGGGCACCGACGCACCAAGGCTCGCCTGCACCTCGGCGGGCAACGAGGCCATCATCGGCGTCTCGAACAAGCCCGGCGCAATGGTCATCACGCGAATACCGAAGCGCGCCATTTCGCGAGCGATGGGTAGCGTCATGCCCACCACGCCGGCCTTCGACGCCGCATAGGCCGCCTGCCCGATCTGGCCGTCGAACGCAGCCACAGACGCCGTGTTGACGATCACGCCACGTTCGCCATCAGCCAGCGCCGGGAGCGCCTGCATGGCCGCCGAGGCCTGATTGATGAGGTTGTAGCTGCCGATCAGGTTGATCGCCACCACTTTGCTGAACTGCGCGATGCCGCTCGGGCCTTCTTTGCCGACCACCTTCTGCGGCGTACCGATGCCGGCGCAGTTGATGAGACCACGCAGCTCGCCGAGTGCAACCGCCGCCGCCACGACGGCTTTGGCGTCCGCCTCATTCGTGACATCGCACTTGACGTACTGGCCGCCCAGCTCGGTGGCGACGGCCGTACCGTCCTGAATATCAGCAATCACCACCCGTGCGCCCTTGGCCGCAGCCGCTCGCGCCGACGCAGCCCCCAAGCCCGACGCGCCGCCGGTGACGATGACGACTTTGCCCGAAAGATCCATGACTCTCCCCTTCCCGCTCTCAATTGACGTAAACGTTAAGGAAACGCTGAACGAGTCTGCGCGACACGTCGCGCGTCGGGCTGGGATGAGCGGGGAGCCGAAAATTTGGACTCATAGCGGGGCTATGGCGAGAAATTTTTGGCTCGCAGATCGCCCAAGCCCATTGAAGCGACGTGCGCGTGAGACTTGTTCAGCGTTTCCTTAAGTGAATTATCGGCCATTGGCGCGGCGCCCCCCCAACCGCGCCATGCTCTGCCCCTGAAAAAGCCGATACAGTACGATGCTGTGTTTCCCACCCGCTCGAATTCACCGATATGGCCAGTCCGTTCCTCGTCGCCCGCAGCACCGATCAAAACACCGATGTCTGCCTGCTCCCCAAGCTCGCCAACCGACACGGCCTGATTACCGGCGCCACGGGCACTGGCAAGACCGTGAGCCTGCAAGTACTCGCCGAGGGCTTCTCGCGGCTGGGCGTGCCGGTGTTCATGGCCGACGTGAAAGGCGATTTGACGGGGCTATCGCAGGCGGGCGGCGGCAATCAGCGCGTGACGGACCGGGTGAATCTGCTGAAACTCACCGCCTACGCGAACGAAGCGTTCCCGGTCACCTGCTGGGACGTATTCGGCGAGCAAGGGCACCCGCTCCGCGCTACGGTGGCCGAGATGGGGCCGTTGTTGCTGTCGCGCATTTTGAATTTGAACGAGACGCAGAGCGGCGTGTTGACGGCGGTGTTCAAGATTGCCGACGACAAGGGACTCTTGCTGCTCGACCTCAAAGACCTGCGCGCGCTCCTCGCGCACGCGGGCGAGAACGCGAAGGAGTACCAACTCAACTACGGCAACATTTCCGGCGCGAGTATCGGCGCGATTCAGCGCGGCATCTTGACGCTCGAATCGCAAGGCGGTGAGAAGTTTTTTGGCGAGCCGGCGCTGAATCTTTCGGACTTGATGCAGACGGTGGACGGCAAAGGGGTCGTCAATATTTTGGCGG
This sequence comes from Burkholderiales bacterium, assembly GCA_016790165.1. Classification (GTDB taxonomy): domain Bacteria; phylum Pseudomonadota; class Gammaproteobacteria; order Burkholderiales; family Casimicrobiaceae; genus Casimicrobium. The sequence continues at coordinate 175,349 of JAEUPL010000033.1, read as the reverse complement.
CTGACAAGCTGCTCGCGAACCCGCGCATTTACGCGACGTTCTTGTTGTGGCTGCTGTCGGAACTCTTCGAAACGTTGCCCGAAGTCGGCGACCCCGATCAGCCGAAGCTGGTGTTCTTTTTCGACGAAGCGCACTTGTTGTTTAACGAAGCGCCGCCGGAACTCCGCGCTCGCATCGAACAGGTCGTGCGGCTGGTACGCTCAAAAGGCGTGGGCGTTTATTTCGTGACGCAAAATCCGCTCGACGTGCCCGACGTGGTGCTCGGACAACTGGGAAACCGCATTCAACACGCGCTGCGCGCCTACACGCCGCGCGACGCTGAGGCGGTGAAGACGGCGGCATCGACGTTCCGCCCGAATCCGAAAATCAACACTGAGCAAGCCATCACGGAACTCGCCACAGGCGAGGCGCTCGTCTCATTCCTCGACGAAAAGGGACGCCCCAATCCGGTCGAGCGTTGCTGGATGATTCCGCCCTCGTCGCGCATCGGCCCGGTGACCAGCGCAGAGCGCGCCGCACTGGTCAGCAATTCGCTGGTTGCAGGCATCTACGACCGGGCAGAAGATCGCGAAAGCGCTTACGAAAAACTCACGGGCCGCGTGTCGGCGCGCATGGAGCAAGCGACCGGCTCGCCAGCCGACAGCAACCAGGAAGCCGGCAAGGATGAACCCGGCTTTTTCAGCAAGGTGGGCGGCGTCCTGGGCGATGTGTTGAGCAGCAAGCCCACGCCACGCTCACGGCAAACTGTCGGCGAAGCCGCGCTCAAGAGTGCGGCGCGCGCCGTGGGCAGTGAAGTCGGGCGGCGGGTGATTCGCGGTGTGCTGGGATCGATCTTTGGCGGCAAGCGCTAGCAAACGCGTCAGTTCAACCCACAAAACGCCACACCCTCGTCCGTCCAGCCAAGGCGGTTCACCATGTCCTGGTGTTGCGCGAGGCTGGCACTGAAACGGTGGTTGCCGTCGTCAACGTAGCGTGGCGGGCCTTTGTACGCGCGATACACGGGACTGCTGCCTGCGGGGCAGGCGCCGCTCGCGAGCTTCGGTACCGTATGCCCCTCGATGCCTTCGAGATACGGCTTCGCGTCAAGCGCGGCATTGGTCGGATTCAAACTGGTGAATAGCAGTTGATCTGCGGGCAAGGCACTGAAAAAGTGGCTGCCACGTGTGCCGGCGCGGGCGACGCGAGCGAAGAAGTGGCGCTCGAGCGGAACGGTTTCCACCGTGGGTACGGCGTACAACTTGATCTCGCCGCCGGTGCGACGCCAGTCGGCCAGCCCATCGAGAATCGCCTTGTTGCCGGCGTCCCCGGTGAGAAAATAGTAGTCGAGCGCAGCGTGGTAGTACTCGGTGAGTGCGACGCCGACCTTGTTGCCCACGGGAAGCAAATCGATTGGCAAGGCGTTGCTAACCACCGCGCAGCCTTGCGCGATGAGATTGGTGGCGCTCAGTGCCATACGACCCGCGAGCGCGAGCGCCGGGCGATTCACCGTGACGCGAAGGGTGCGCGCATCGACGTAGGTTGGCGCCAGCGCCGTACTTCCGAGCGACACCATGGTTTGCGGCGTGAAGCCGGTCCCCGTGATCGTCAGTGTCGTCGCGGTCGAGTCGTCGCCCAGCACGGGCGGCGAGACGCTTTCGAGTGCAAGGGGTTCCGCGGTCGTATTGAAGCGGGCCACGAACTCGGGAACCGTCGTTCCGACGGTGATCGACGCGCTCGTCGCCGTACCGCTGAGTGTCCCGCGCCAGCCGGTAAACGCACTGCCATACAGCGTGCCCAATGACACGTTCAGCGCCGAGCCCGTTCGCAACCACGTGCTCGAATCGCTCAACGAGATGATGCCGGCACACGACGGCACCACCTGTTTGTAGGGCGCGACCTCACGATGTGCGTTGATGGTCACGCTGCGCGTTCCGCTGGACGGCATCGCCACTTCGCCCGTGGTGTTGTTATCGAAGCCATCGTAACTATCAAAATAGTGGCGAATGCTCGAGCCGATCAGTTGCGGCGAGCTCATCGCAAACTTCCACGTGCCTTGCGTCGTCCGTGCGATGCGGGGTGCGATCGAGGAGGACGTCGTCCCGCCCGGCGGTGTGATGGCCACGCTCACTCCGTCGACCACGCCATTGCCAACCGCGTTCACCAACAGAGCGGGGCCGTTGTGGAATTGCGCGCCGAGGGTCTGCGTCGCGAGCGACCCACTGATCATCAGGGTCAGGTTGGGAATCAGGCCCGCACCACCATTCGATGCAAACGCGGCACCCCAGGTGAAATAGTGCTGGTAGCCCGATGCCGGCGCGGCATTCAGATCGAACACGGAGTACTGCGGATAGAGTGAGGCGGTACCCGGCCATGGCGTGGAGCGGGGTGTCACCGTCGATGTGCCGCCGGCTTGCACGGCCGCCGTCGGGCTGACGTTGACGAGACGGACAAAATTGGCGGTCAGCACCGTGGACGCCGGCGCCGATGTTGGGCTGCCAAGACCACCATCGCCGGCCACCACTTGCCAGGTCAGCTGTCGCGACGGCGTCAGCGACGGATCGTGGCTCCAGCGTCCAAAAGCAAAGGTAAAACCGTCCTTCTGCTGCAACGAATCAGGTGCCCAGATTCGATGCACCGAGCCGATCGGCCAATCAAAGACCGCCGGCGTGGTCACCGCAACGCCGTCAACGAGCAGGCTCAATCCAGCCGGATTGGACGTCACGGTCGTGCGCGTGGGCGCTGCACCATACAGGCGCAGCAAGGCGTCGACGTCGGCAGGCGAATAGGTCGCGAAGCTGTTGACATCGATACCTGCCGGACGCGTCTCCAGCGTCACCCGTTCCGCAGAAATCGGGAAATTGGTACGACCATAGTGCATGATCGACGAGTAGTCGTAGCCGCCCTGCGTTCGCGTCGCAAAAATGGGCTGGTTGTTGTTGCGCTTGGCCGGATCCATCTTGTCCATGCGAAGCTCGACATACGCCGATGCCGCGCCATCCTGCTGCACGTGCCACAAACCCAACGCGTGGCCCATTTCGTGCACCAGCGTTGAGACGCCACACTCCGGATCGCCGGAAATGATTTGTTTGCCCCCCACTCGGCCCACGGAGCTGGCACAGGCGCCGGAATTGGACGCGGTGAGATTGAATGACACGTAGTCCGTCTCTGCCGCTCGGGGCACCCACTGCAACACGCCCGCCATCACCCGGTTCACCTCCGCCACCGCACTGGCGATGGTCGTCGCGTTGCCCGCGTCAACGGTGTACGGCACCTCCACCACGCCACTGGCGGCACGTTGCCACAGCCGTCCGGTGTTGTCGAGCGTGAGCGCCTTGGCCGATTCGAGGCCCCCCTTTGCCAATGCACGCTCGGCAATCAGGCGCCACTCACGAACCGCATCCTTGTGGCCGATGATGATGTCGCCATCGGTGACGGCGAAATCGCCCTCCTCCACGTAGTCAACCCACTGACCACGCCAGAACGTCCGGTAGCCTTCACGGGCGACCGCTGTGTCTGCGATTGTGAATAACGCGAGTATTAGCGCGACCAGCGCGGCACTTCCCGAATGACGATCCCGCATCGCAATCTTCCTTGTGTAGCAAGCTTTAGAGAATACGTGATCCAGGCAGCCGTCAGGGCGGCGCCCGGCTAAATTGCGACGTATCGACGATTCTGGTGACTGAGCTGCGACGGACGGCGTTGGGCAGAAACAGCTTTTAGGCCATTTCGAGCGCTATCGACGCTTGCAAGGTACTCTTATCGCAAGAATCGCAATAGTCGACTTTAGCCAAAATCGGTCTGTATGCGCCGCGGGCTGGTCGATTAACAACGAAAGCTGCTCGGCAGTCGATGCGGCGGAGCACCATGAAAAACGGCCCACCTCGATTGAGGGGGCCGTTCCGGGGTTGGCACGATCGACGACGGCCTACGCGAGCGCCAGCTCCGTCTCCATGAGCGGCTGCAAGCCAGCGCGCGCCGTGATCGCGCAACTCTCGATCTCGGGCAGCAGTTTCGCGAAGTAGAACCGTGCCGTTTGCAGCTTTGCCGCGTAGAACGGATCGCCCGAGTCCTTTCTGGCGAGCGCGATCCGGGCCATTTTGGCGAACCAGAAAGCGAACACCGTGTGGCCCGCAACACGCATATAGTCGACCGCAGCGGCGCCAACGACTTCCGGATTTTTCATCGCCTGGCTGCCGATTTCAAAGGTGAGTGTTGACCATAGTTCGGCCGCCTTGAGCATGGGGCCGATGAATTCCTGCATCGCCTCATCGCCCTCGCAGCTCTCGGCGAATTCCTCCATCACGGCGCCGAGTTTCTTGAGCGTGGCGCCCTGATTGCCGAGGACCTTGCGGCCGAGCAGATCGAGTGACTGGATGGTGTTGGTGCCTTCGTAGATCATGTTGATGCGGGCGTCGCGCACGAACTGCTCCATGCCCCACTCGGCGATGTAACCGTGGCCGCCAAACACCTGCATGCAGTGCGAGGTGGAAATCCATCCGTTGTCAGTGATGAAGGCCTTGACGATCGGCGTCAACAGCGCCACGAGTTCAGCACATTCCTTGCGGACGGCTTCGTCCGGGTGATTGAGCTCCTTGTCGATGAGCAACGCACAGTAGAGTGAAAGTGCCCGGCCACCTTCGGCATAGGCCTTCGCGGTGAGCAACATCTTGCGGACGTCGGGGTGCACAAGAATTGAGTCTGCGGGTTTGTCCGGGTTCTTCGGACCGGAGAGCGAGCGCATCTGGATGCGGTCTTTGGCGTAAGCCAGCGCGTTCTGGAACGCGACTTCCGTGAGGCCCTGAGACTGCATGCCGACGCCGATGCGCGCCGCGTTCATCATGACAAACATCGCAGCGAGGCCTTTGTTGGGCTGGCCGACCAGCCAGCCTTTGGCGCCGTCGAGCGCGATCTGGCAGGTGGCGTTGCTGTGAATCCCCATCTTGTGTTCGAGGCCGGTGCAGAAGATCTTGTTGCGCTCGCCGAGCGATTGATCCGCGTTCGGAATGAACTTCGGCACGATGAACAGCGAGATGCCTTTCGAGCCCTGCGGTGCGTCGGGCAGGCGTGCAAGCACGAGGTGCACGATGTTCTCGGCAAGGTCATGCTCGCCCGAGCTGATGAAAATCTTGTTGCCGGTGATGGTGTAGCTGCCATCGGCGTTCGGCTCGGCCTTGGTGCGCAGCAGGCCCAGATCGGTGCCGCAGTGCGGCTCGGTCAGGCACATGGTGCCCGTCCACTCGCCGGTGGTGATCTTGGGCAGGTACAGCGCCTTCTGCTCGGGCGTGCCGTGCGCGTGCAGGCATTCGTAGGCGCCGTGTGTGAGGCCGGGGTACATCGTCCACGCCTGATTCGCCGAGTTCAAGAATTCGTAGACGCACTGATTGACCACAATCGGCAGGCCCTGGCCACCATATTCCGGGTCGCACGACAGCGCAGCCCAGCCGCCCTCGACGAACTGCTTGTAGGCCTCCTTGTAGCCTTTCGGCGCCGTGACGTTGTGCGTCTTTTGGTCGAACACACAGCCTTCGCGGTCACCCGACTGGTTTAGCGGGAACAACACCTCGGCGGCAAATTTGCCACCCTCTTCGGCGATCGCCATGATGGTGTCCATGTCGGTCTCGGCATGAGCGGGCAGTGTTTTCAGCTCGCCGGGGACGTCGAGCAGCTCTTCCATCACAAAGCGCATGTCGCGCAGCGGGGGGGTGTAGGTCGGCATGGTTCTCTCCTTCACAACATCCAAAAACCAGATTGCGACGGATTGTGACTTACGACCGATTCAATTTATCGTTTGAAACTCCGATTTTGTGGAGTCTAGAGACTCCACTCTACGCACAATCCAACACTGGGAAACCGCGTTGTCCGAGCTGATGCGCGCCCCGCGCCGTTTTCGCGACACGAACCCCGGATAGCAACACAGATCCGTGGTCCGCTCAACCCGCGTTTGCAGCTAGTATCCGCGAGTCAACAGGCAAAAGCGTGTCGGGCCGATGCACAGCATCTAAGTCGGCGGCAGTGCCAGAGTTAGGGAGTGTGAGAACCGAGATGGACGGCGCGTTAATTCCGGCAATGGTCGTCGGCGTGTCCCTTGTAGTGATTGCGGCAGCGCTTGCGTATTGGCGACGAACCATCACCATCGCGGTCGTGCGGATTGAGGCTGCTCTGGACCGCGAAGACCAGGCCGCAGCACACAAGGAGATTCAGGCCATACCGGCACCTTTGCCGATAAAGCGCCTCTTGTCCGCCCGACTTCTCGAAGCCAAAGCACGGGAAACCAACCTCGCACGGTCGGCCAGCGGCCTCGAGAGCACACTGAATGCTGCGCTTGACGCGGTAATCACTGTTGATGCGCGAGGACGCATCACCTACTTCTCGCCATCCGCCGAGCGCATGTTTGGGGTTTCCAGACGACGCGCTATCGGCCACGATATGGCCGCAATTGTCATCCCGCCCTCGGCACGGCAGCAGCACGCGGCGGGCATGCGACGCCACCTCGCAACAGGGCGCTCACAAATCATCGGCCAACGCCTCCGGCTAACTGCCCAACGTTACGACGGCAGTGAATTTCCTGTTGAGATATCGATCAATCGAAGTGACTCCATGGATGGGGTCCGCTTCACCGCGTTCTTGCGCGATATTTCGGAGCAGGTTCGGGCCGAGGCGACAGCAGCCTCCGCACGAAAGGCGGCTGATCTTGCGCAGGAGCGCCTGCAAACTGCGATCTCAACGCTGGATGACGGGTTCGTCCTGTATGACGCCCAGGATCGGTTCGTCATGTGCAATGATGAGTATCGACGCATCTACATTCAATCGGCCGATCTGATGGTGCCGGGGACGCCATTCGAGTCGATCATCCGCGAAGGCGTTCGTCGGGGACAATACCCGGACGCCCACGGTAACGAAGAGGCCTGGATCGCCGCCAGAATGACCGCCCACCGGGACGCCAATACCTCAATAGAACAGCGCCTCCCGGACGGGCGCTGGTTGCGAATTGCCGAACGCAGAACACCAGATGGTGGAACCGTGGGCTTCCGGGTCGATATCACATCGCTCAAGCGGGCTCAGCAAGTTGCAGAGGAAGCGGCACGCGCAAAAGGTGAGTTTCTGGCGAACATGAGCCACGAAATCCGCACGCCTCTCAATGCGATGATGGGGATGACCGAGCTGCTCCTTGAGACCGAGCTTACGCCGCAGCAACGGGAATTTGCCCGGCTGGCGCATAGCGCGTCGCTCGCGTTGCTCGACGTTGCCAACGATGTGCTTGATTTCTCCAAGCTCGAATCGGGCCGCTTTGAGTTTGAACGCGTCAGCTTTCATCTCATGGGGGCAATGGGCGATGTACTGCAATCCCTCGCACATCGCGCACAGCAGAAAGGGTTACAGTTGGACGTGGACTACGGTGGTTTCGAGACGGCCACCCTGATCAGTGATCCGATGCGCATCCGTCAGGTGCTCATGAATCTGGTGTCAAACGCGATCAAGTTCACCAACGAGGGTAAGGTTCAGGTGTCGTTCAGACTCGAATCGCCAGATGTCGGGCAATCGGTTTCGACGCTCGATGTGCGCGTTGCCGATACGGGCATCGGCATCCCGAACGAGCGCCTGACTCGAATATTTGATGCCTTCGTTCAGGCCGATGCATCGGTGACGCGCCTTTACGGTGGCACCGGGCTCGGGCTCACGATTTCGCGGCGTCTGGTCGAACGCCTCGGCGGCACGATTGACGTGCGCAGCACGGAGGGCCGCGGCTCGGAATTCCGCTTTCGCATACCCGTGGGTCGAAACAACCTGCTGCCGTCAAACGCAACGCCGGGGCCGTCATTCATCCAGGGCCAACCCAGCGATGAACTACGCGGCATGCGTGTGCTGGTGGTAGAAGACAACGAAGTCAATCAAACACTGATTGACCGGCTGCTCAGCCGTCGCGGCGCCGCTGTGACACTGGCTTCGTCCGGCAAGATTGCGCTGGAAGCGTTGCGTGCGGACCGTTTCGATGTGGCCCTCGTTGACATCCAGATGCCTGAAATGGATGGTTTCACTCTGCTTGCAACCGCGCGGCAGCAGATGCCGCAGAGCGTGCCGCCATGCATTGCGGTAACCGCGCACGCAATCGCCGGTGACCAAGACGCTTGCCTTCGTGCTGGCTTCGACGGTTACGTCGCAAAACCATACTCGACGCGTTCGCTCATCGACGTCATCCTGCAAACCTTGCGCAAACCGGGTCAACGTTGGCAAGTACGCTTTGCCAACGGTCTGACTGCACTGGAGGGCGACGAGGCGCTCTTTGTCACGGCAGCACGCAAGTTTGCGCGACAGGGGGAGCGGATGCTGCCGCTTCTGACCGACGCCATATCACTGCGAGACGCTGCAGGCATCGGTAAATTGGTCCACCAGCTCAAGGCAGTGTGGCCTCTGTTTGCCAACCCGAAGTACGCCGAATTGGCCGCGCGCACCGACGTTGCCATCCAGCAGCACGCGCTGGACGCTTGGTCGCTCGCGTCTGCGCTGCGCGCCGCGCTGGCTGACACAACGCAGGACATTGCGAAACTATTGCCCGATGAAACTGGAAGCAGATGACTACGCGCCCCGTTCCCCAGATACTGCTGGTCGATGATGACGAAGTGCTGTCGCTGCTTCTCGACAGGACTTTTGCAAAATCAGGCATGCAGCTCACCATTCGCCATGACATCACCGGCATCGCTGCGTTGATCACTGAGCGACACTTTGATGCGGTGGTTCTGGACGGCAACCTGCCCAGCGGAGACGGGTTTGAGCTGTGTCGTGAGATCAGACCTCATTTTCCGGGCGCTATCGTCATGTTGACCGGGCGTGACGATGACCTCGATGAATTGATGGGGCTGCAACTCGGCGCTGACGACTACATGCGAAAGCCGGTCGAACCACGTCTCGTGGTTGCCCGCGTTGCCGCGCATCTGCGACGGCATGTTCGTCTTGCCTCCTTGCAGACTGCGGGCGACGAGCAGTGTGTAGTCGGCCACCTCGTTGTCAAGTTTTCGCGCCGCGAAGCGCTGATGCGCGGCACCATGGTTGTCCTGACAGATGCCGAGTTTGACCTGCTCGCAGCACTTGCTCGAAACGCAGGGGAAGTGGTCAGCCGTGACGCCCTGTTTCAAGGCGCTCGTGGCGTAGAGTATGACGGCCTCGACAGGTCCATCGATATGCGCATCTCGCGATTGCGCAAGCTGCTGGGAGACGATCCCACGCATCCCGAAATCATCAAGACGGTTCGCGGCAAGGGCTACATGCTGGCGAAGTAGCCGCCGTCTGAAGTTGGGTGAAGCTCGTGACAGTTCGTGACAATTCGGCCACGAACGCGCTACAGACTTTCGCAGCTAGCACGGGAAAAATTCTCTTCATCGACAGCCGCCCAGTCACAAGGACACAAGCGATGCTGCGACAACCCAACCAAAATGCTTTATAGGAAAACCTCATGAAATTCTCACGCATCACCCTCGCCACCCTCATCGCAGCCTCCGCCGTGGCTGCCCAAGCCGCAGATCAGGCCGACGTTCGCGTCACCGCTTCGGTCGTCAACAACTGCAAGATCCTGAGCACCAAGGACATCAACTTTGGCGCGCTTGACCCGGCGACGGCGAACGACCGCACCGCCAACGGTTCCGTGAATTTCGTCTGCACCAAGAACGTCGACTACGCGCTCAGCGCAGATCACGGCGCAAACTTTGATGCAGCGGCCAAGCGTCGCCAGATGAAGGGTGGTGACGGCGATTTCCTGCCCTACGCCCTGGACCGCGACAGTTTCGCCGGCAAGGGCGCTGGCTTCGGCAATCCGCTCAGCGTAACGCTGACCGCATCGGTCGCTGGTGCAGACTACAAAAATCTGCCTGCTGCTGACTACGTTGACGTTCTTCGCGTCACCCTTACGCCGTAATCAAGGGGAAAGTGCTCACCTGCTGTTGTGACTTACACCCGGTGACACCGATAGCTGCCCCCCATCTGTGGGGGCGCTGTCCACAACCGCCATTCAACCTCCGCAAACCCGTTTCCATTGACGGTGCAACCATGTACAAACTTTTCGCGCGAATCGCAGCCTGCATCCTATTGGTTGCGGCGCCGGCGCAAGCTGCCAATTTTGGAGTCAGCCCGCTGAGTCTGGACCTGCATTCGCAGCAACGCAGCGGTGTAGTCACAGTGACCAATGACGACACCAAGCCCGTTCAAATCAGGGTGCGGCTGATGCGCTGGTCTCAAGACGCTGATGGCGCGGACAAGTACGATCCGAGCGACGATCTGGTCTTCTTTCCAAAACGTCTTGATCTCAAGCCCGGTGAACAGAAAATCGTGCGCGCTGGCATCAACGGCGCACCGGCCGGGAGCGAGCGCGCATATCGTTTGTTTGTCGAGGAATTGCCGCCTGCGGAACTGCCCAGCGACGGACAAACCAAACTATCAGTACTGCTGACATTTGCGCTGCCGATATTTGTCGCTCCCGCCCCAGGGCGTTCGCAACTTGCGTCAGCCGCAGCGGAAATGACTGCCGATGGCCGGTTGACGCTCGCGCTTCGAAATGACGGGAGTGCGAGAGCGCGGATTTCGCGTTTGCTCGCTGTTGATGGCACACCGTTATCCGATGCGCTGTCGGCGCGCTATGTATTTCCCGGCACATCGCGAACCATCATCGCCGAACTCGGTGCTGGCGCGTGTAGCAGGAAGATCAGTGCAGTGAAGTTGGATCTCGACACATCCAGCGTCGAAGTACCGGTGTCTCAAACGCTCTGCAAGCGCTGATTGAAACGGATGCAACCTCCCTGCGTCGCGACGGTATGGCGCTGTTGCCTCACAGCAGTACTGTCGACGTTGCTATTGATCGCACCCGCGCCTGCCAGCGCCGAGGAGATGATCGTCGCTCTCCGCGTAAACGGAGTCAATCGGGGCGAGGCCATCGTTGATGCCGGCAGTGATGGGACAGTCACGCTGTCTGCCGACGACGCGAAGAAACTCGGTTTTACGGAACGCATTGTGGCGCGCCTCCGTGGTCCCGACGCGGGAGTACGCCTTAAGGCCGACGGAACCCTGCGCGTCCAACTCGACACCGGCAGTTTGACGCTTGAACTTGAGGCCCCTGCCGATTGGTTTGCCGTCACCACAGTCTCCCTGAGCTCCCGCACTCCGGTCAAGGTCACGCAATTGAACGGCTGGCACGGCTGGCTCAACTACGCGCTAGACATACAGCAAACCACGGGCGCAGCTGCTGATGCACGGGTTGACACCCAGTTTGTACTGGCTCACGGAGGTTGGTCGCTCTACTCGGAGCAATCGCTACAGGGAATCCTGAGGCAGCCGTCCTGGCGACGCAATGGCACCACCGCCTTCTACGATGACACCACGCTCCTGACCAGATTTTCGGTTGGCGATGTTGCGGTCAATCCGGCGTTGGGAACAACGTTGACGCGTCTGCGAGGACTGCAGTGGAGCCGCCGCTATGAAATCGACCCATCCATCATCGTTGGCCCGGCGTTCTCCTGGCAGTACAACGTCACCAGCCCCTCAACCGTCGACGTCTATGTCGATCAGACTCGGGTGCGATCGGTCACTGTTGCACCCGGTCCGCTGAACCTTGCTGACCTCACGTACTTTCCGGGCCTGCGCAACGTTGATGTCGTCGTCCGCAATCGCGCAGGGGTGGAGACGCGAATTGCCGTTCCCTATTACTTCGCCAACGACATGCTTGCCCGCGGCAAGAGCACCTTTGATCTGGTGGCAGGTGAAACGCTTGACAGTACCGGCCACCCGCAACGGGCCGCAGGCGCCGCAGGTCGTTACGGAATGAGCGATTCGCTCACGGCCGGTGCCGGTTTGGAGGCGCGCGGAACGTATCGCATGGTCCGTGTTGACGCCACAGCCAGCCATGAAAACTGGGGGCAGGCGTCGCTACAGATCGCGCGCTCGCGCGGCGGCAGTGAAACACGATGGCGGCAGGCGACGTCTTTTGGATACAGTCTGATCCGGGATCGCATCTCGGTACAAGCGAACTTTCTTGCGCAAGCGTCTGAGTTTGGACTGGACCCGCTGTCACCGCGGCCGGCAAGGATGCTGAACCGTCGTTTGTCCGGTGCCGTTGCGGTTGCTGTTTCCCAACGGCAGAGCGTGTCGCTGAATCTGGCCGTGAACGACTACTCCGACGCTGGACGAGACCACGTAGCGGGTGCCCGCCTCACACATAACTGGGGGCACGGAATGAGCGCCTGGCTTGCGCTCGACTGCGGTCGCGAGACTGGGCGAAACGTTGGGAGTATTGGTGCCGGTGTCACGATCGGACTTGGACCACGCTGGTCAATCAGCAGTAGCACTGAGTCCCGCATACGTGAGAGCGGTCAAATCAACGTCCGCGCAGCGCGCAGCGGTAGCGAGGACGGGTGGAACAATTTGCGCGTGAGTGCAACGGCTAAGGCTGGATCAGTTACTACGGATGGTTACGCGGAACGCGTCACCCCTCTATCGACCATCACACTTGCCGGGCGCGCTGAGCAACGTGCACACGCGACAGAACTCGCAGGCAACGCCCGCCTGTCAGGTGCTGTCGTACTCGCTGACGGCGAGGCATGGCTCAGCCAGACGGTGAGTCAGGCATTCGCGCTGGTCGATGTACCGCAAGTCACCGATGTCAGGGTGTACCACAACGGCCAATTCGCCGGTCGCACCGGTCAGAGCGGACGTGTCGTTGTCCCCAATTTGGCGGCGTATGCGGCCAACCAGATTCGCATCGATGACCGTGACATTCCTCTCGACATTGAACTGGCCGCGGTACAGCAGGAGATTACACCCCGCACGCTGGCAGGGACGGCGGTTCGATTCGCCAATCGTGCTGTGGTCGCCCTCGCGGGCACGCTGACGTTGCGGCGAGGCGCCGTAGCGGAGCCCGTGGCATCTGCGCAACTGACGGTAAGCCCGGTCGACGGAGCACTTGACACGCTCTTGTCAACGACCGACGGTCAGGGTGGCTTCTATCTCGACAACTTGACGCCAGGCCGTTGGCGCATCTCGGCACTCAATCGAACGACACGATGCGTCGCAGAGATCGAAGTGAGCGCTGCCGCGTCCGCATTCACCGATTTGGGAGACGTTGCATGTCACGCTCGCTAGTATGGACATATCCACAATATTCTTCAATCAGGCGGAGGCTCACTGGCTGGAAGACGTCTGCAATCATCGGCGCCACCGTCATGCTGCTGACAACCATGGCTGGCGCCCAACCGGCCGGCTGCGTGATATCGACGCACCCCCTGTTCTTCGGTGTGTACGATGTTGCGGCGACAAGTACCGCCATCACTACGGCTCGGATGGATTTGCGCTGTACGCTACCCGCATCACTCACACTCGGATTGCAAAGCGCCAATTCGTCCGCAGCATCGCAAATGCGGTCGATGCGGCACACGACCACGATCGATAGCATCGCGTATGCGCTCTTTCAGGATGCCGCGCAGTCACTGGTGTGGGGGGATGGCCTGCGTCAGGCTGGGCGGTCGTTGCGAGTCAGCGGCGGCACGTCGATATTCGTGTACGGCGCCATTCCCGCAGGGCAGGATCCGGCGATTGGCGAGTACCGGGATCACATTTCAGTGCTGGTACTGCCATGAGCCCGTCGACAGCGCGAAGCCTTCGAAGTTTCCTTGTCGTCCTCGCCAGCGCGAGCGCGGCGGCACCGCCGCTTGCGCAGGAGCAGCTGGCAACATTTGAGGTGACTGCAGTCGTTGTGCCTCGCTGCCGGATCGACTCGTCCGGCGACGTGTCGTTCGGGGCGCTCGACCCAGGTCGCGCGACCGATGGCGCTGCTTTCGGCCTGGTTCGAGTGGCTTGTACTCGCGGCACCACTTACCGTGTCTTGGTCGACAACGGACGAGCGTTTGATCCGCGACGGGGAATGCGCACCATGCGTCGATTCAGCGGTGAGGCACTGCCATACGAGCTTTCAACTCAGGGCGACCGCGGAATTGCTTCTGGTTGGCAGCGGCCCGCCGAGGTAAGACTGGACGCCCGGATCCGCGCGCGCGACTATGCCGACCTCCCGGGCGGAACCTACGAAGACATACTTCGAATCTCACTGGAATACTGAATCAGAAGGCCAGTCCGATCGCACGCAGCACCGGCGCCACGCGGACGGTTCCTCGGGTTTGGCGCTGCCGTCCGGCCTGTCCCTCGTCAACGTATCTCGCAAGCGATTCAGTCTCGTACAACAACAGACGCTGCGGTGACGCGCCAGGAAGCCGCCCAGAGATCAACGCTCAAAAACTCTGTGTTGGCCCGGAAGACCGGCGATCACTCGTGCGTACGTCGGTGCTGCCCCAAGCGCACCGCGCAACCGCTGAGCGTTCGTTCGCGACTACTTTGTAACGCAATTTGGCATATCCGTCGCACCTTAGCACGCGGGAGCGACGACCAATCGGCGCGGTGGCAGCGGAGCGGCGCGCGAAATCGCTCCCAGAAATGAGAACGGGGCCGAAGCCCCGCTTTTGCTGCCGGTTGTGTGCCGCCTCTACTGCTGCGGGGCAACAGCGCCGGAATTGTCCGCCGCTGCCTGTTCGTCAAGCAGCACCTTGCGTGAAAGCTTCACACGGCCCTTGTCGTCGAAGCCGAGCACTTTGACCTTGACCAGGTCGCCTTCCTTGAAGAAATCAGTGACGGCGTTGACGCGCTCATTGGCGATCTGGCTGATGTGCAGCAGGCCGTCGCGCCCCGGCAGCAGCTGGATCACGGCACCGAAGTCCATGATGCGGATGATCGGGCCTTCGTAGACCTTGCCCACTTCGACTTCGGCGGTGATGTCGTCAATGCGCTTCTTGCACTCGGCGAGGTCATCGCCGTTGGGTGACGCGATGGTGATGGTGCCGTCGTCCTCGATGTTGATCTGGCAGCGGGTTTCTTCCGACAGCGCGCGGATCACGGCGCCGCCCTTGCCGATCACGTCACGGATTTTTTCCGGATTGATCTTGAAGGTGACCATGCGCGGCGCGTAGGCGCTCATCTCGGTGCGGTTGTGCGGCATCGCTTCGTGCATGATGCCGAGGATGTGACGGCGCGCTTCGTTGGCTTGTGCCAGCGCGACGCCCATGATTTCCTTGGTGATGCCCTGGATCTTGATGTCCATCTGCAGCGCCGTGACGCCACGGTCGGTGCCAGCCACCTTGAAGTCCATGTCGCCGAGGTGATCCTCGTCGCCCAGAATGTCGGTGAGCACCGCGAAGCGATTGCCTTCCTTGATCAGGCCCATGGCGATGCCAGCGACCGGCGCCTTGAGCGGAACGCCTGCATCCATCAGGGCGAGCGAGCCACCGCAAACGGAAGCCATGGAGGACGAACCGTTTGACTCGGTGATTTCCGAGACCACGCGCATCGAGTACGAGAAATCCTTCTCAGGCGGCAGCACCGTCACCAGCGAGCGCTTGGCCAGACGGCCGTGGCCGATCTCGCGGCGCTTCGGTGAGCCAACGCGGCCGGTTTCACCCGTGGCGAACGGAGGCATGTTGTAGTGGAGCATGAAGCGGTCGCGGTATTCGCCGCCGAGCGCGTCGATGATCTGCTCGTCCTGCTTGGTACCGAGCGTGGCGACGACCAGCGCCTGCGTCTCGCCGCGAGTGAAGAGCGCCGAGCCGTGGGTGCGCGGCAGCACGCCGGTGCGGATGGAGATTGGACGCACGGTGCGCGTGTCACGACCGTCGATGCGTGGCTCACCACGCAGAATTTGCTCGCGAACGGTCTTGGCTTCGAGCGCGAAGAGTTCGTTCTTGATGTTGTTCTTGGTCAGCGTGTCGGCGTCGGCTGGAATCAACGCGGCCTCAGCGGCAGCGGAAACTTCCTTCAGCTTGGCGCTGCGTGCGCTCTTCGACTTGATCTTGTAGGCCTCATCGAAGCCCGGGCCAGCGATCTCGACGATCTTGGCGATCAGGGCCGGGTCCTTGGCCGGCGGCTGCCAGTCCCAGGCCGGTTTGCCGGCGACTTCGCCGAGTGCGAGGATCATGTCAATCACGGGCTGCTGCTGGGCGTGGCCCCACCAGACGGCGCCGAGCATCACGTCTTCGGGCAGTTCGCTCGCTTCCGATTCGACCATCATCACCGCGGTCTCAGTGGCGGCGACGACCAGGTCCATCTCCGAGGTCTTCATCTCGGTCGCGGTCGGGTTCAGGATGTACTGACCGTTGGCGTAACCGACGCGTGCGGCAGCAATGGGAGCAGCGAATGGTACGCCAGAGAGATACAGCGCGGCGGAGGCACCGATCATCGCGGGGATGTCCGGATCAATCTCCGGATCCATCGACATCACGGTGGCGATGACCTGAATTTCGTTGTAGAAGCCGTCCGGGAAAAGCGGGCGGATCGGACGATCGATCAGGCGCGCAGTCAGCGTTTCTTTCTCGGTCGGACGGCCTTCGCGCTTGAAGAAGCCGCCCGGGATCTTGCCAGCGGCGTAGAACTTCTCCTGATAGTCCACCGTGAGCGGGAAGAAGTCCTGGCCTTCTTTCACGCTGGTCTTGGCCACTGCGGAGACGAGCACCACGGTGTCGCCATAACGCACGAGGACGGCCGCGTCGGCCTGACGACCGATTTCACCGGTCTCCAGCGTGAGGGTGTGTTTGCCATACTCGATGGACTTTTTTGTTGCGGTCAGCATCGGCTGTTACCTTTCTTTTTCATTCCGCCCAGCACTGGGCGTGTTGCTTCGGTCGTGGGGATATTGTGCTTCGCGATCGGCGATGAGACTGTCGGAGGCTGGCTGCCGGGCTGGGTGGATGGCACATCAGCGCAGGCTTCGACAGGCTCAGAGTGATCGATCGTTTTGCTGCAAACCCCCGGTTCAAGAAACGACAAAGGCCGCGACTCTTTGCAGAGAGGCGGCCCCGGCGTAGGTCAGGCTTGCGGCAAAGTTACTTGCGCAGGCCGAGTTTTTCGATGAGCGCCTGATATCGGGCGCGGTCGGTGTTGCGCAGATACGCGAGCAGGCTGCGACGCTGGTTCACCATCTTCAGCAGGCCACGGCGGCTGTGATGATCCTTGGCGTGGGCCTTGAAGTGATCCGACAGGCCATTGATGTTGGCGGTCAGCAGCGCGACTTGCACTTCGGTCGAACCGGTGTCGCCCTTGGATCGGCCGTGGTCAGCGATGATTTTTGCGGTTTGTTCTGGCGTCAATGCCATGATGATTTGCTCTCTTTTAGCCGTCGATCAGAGCGGGCGCGAGCTGCAGAAATCTGCCTGCCCGCCAACCCATGAGCCCCGAGGGACGATGTTTGAATTGGAGTGAACCTGAGATTATAGGCAAAAACCGGACGTTACGCCACCGCCTCCCCTGGTCGGCCCGCTTGCTCTACTTGGCGGTGGCACCGGTCCACGGCCCACAGTCCTCGCGCTTGAAGGCGAACTCCTGCCCTCTGGGGGAGGCATCGCCACGAATCAGCCGGAACGAAGCCGTCATCGCCGTTGGGCTGCGGCGCTGGTAGCTGACGCGTGTCGTGGTGTCGCCTTCTGTCAGCGCGAAACTGACGAGACCGTCCTCCAGACGCTCCATTACCATCGTGAATTCATTGCGGGCGCCGGGCCGAATCCACGCCTTCACGGTGTCGCCATCGTTGTATAGCCGCATCGCTTCCCAGCCGAGCGTACGGTCGGCGCGGATCGTTTGCCCCATGCCGAGCATCGTCCCCGCGATCGGCGCGAGCCAGACTTCTCGACTGTCGCCAAGACCCACGTCGGAAACTGCCAGCCAGCAGCCGGTTAGCCACGAGAGCTTGTCGACACTACCGGGAACCGCTTTGCCCGCCGTGGTAGGTGGTACTGCGACCGTCGACCCAGCCGGCGGCGCGATTGGCCCCGGTTGAGCGAACACGGGTACCGCGCCGACGGCGAGGGCGACAAGAGCGAAGACAGACTGAATTTTCACGATGCTTACTTCCCTTGCGTGGACTGCGTCATGGCCAAAATGAAACGCAGCCAGGTTTCGCGATCCTCCACCTGCTGCGCGGTCGATTTGCCGCTACCGTGTCCGGAGTCGTAGTCCATCTTGAGCAGCACCGGATTGACCTGACCGGGATTGTTCTGCGCCAGTGCGACAAACTTCTTGGCATGTAGCGGATCGACGCGAGTGTCGTTCTCGCCGGCGATCACCAGCATGGTCGGCATGGTCACGCCGGCACGAACGTTGTGGTAAGGCGAATAGCGCAGCAGCCAGGCGAAGTCGGCTGCTTTGTCTGGATCGCCGTACTCCGGGATCCAGTAACGCGCGATGCGGAATTTGTGATAACGCACCATGTCGAGTAACGGCACCGAACAGACGATGCCGTTGAACAAATCCGGCCGCTGCGTCGCCGCGGCGCCGACCAGCAGGCCGCCGTTGCTGCCACCAAACGCGACCAGGCGTTTTGACGTGGTGTAGCCCTGACTGATCAGCCACTCGGCGCTGGCGTAAAGGTCGTCGAATACGTTCTGCTTGTTGCCAAGCATGCCCCCCTCGTGCCAGGCCTCACCGTATTCATTGCCGCCGCGCAGTCCCGGCTGTGCGACGACCACACCGCGATTGACCAGCGTGGCAAATGCACCGAGGTAGCTCACGTTGATGCCCACATTGAAGCCACCGTAGCCATAGATCACGGCCGGATTGCTGCCGTTGAGTTGAGTGCCCTTCTTGTAGCTCAGGAACATGGGCACCTTGGTGCCGTCACGGCTCGTGACGGACACCTGTTTCGTTTCGATGTTTGACGTATCCAGCACAGATTCGTCCTGGTACAGGAATTGCCAGTCGAGCTTGTCAGCATCAAGTTTGTAGAGCTTGAACGGCGCCGTGAACGTGGCCAGCGCGGCGTACAGCGTGTTGCTGTCACGGTCATAGGAAATGCCCGTCACGCTGCCGAATTCCGGCGCCGGCAGGTCTCGCACATGCTTGCCGTTGAGGTCCACCACCCGCAAACGCTCAAGCAGTTCGCGTTTCTCCTGCACGATGATGTGCTTCCGGGTAACGACGAAGGAATCAAGCACTACATCCTTTTGCTCGGCAAGGATCGGCTGCCAGTCCTTGAAGTCCGGTTTGTGGACGCTGCCTTTGAGCAGACGGCCGTTGGGCGCGCCGGCATTCGTCCACGCGTAGATGGTGTCGCCGATCATTTCGATCGACGCGTTGGCATCCTTTTCGGCAAAGATCACTCGCGGGGTTTCGTTGCTGCCGGTCCTGGCAATGGAAAACTGGGCGCGTTTTCCCTCGCCAGTCGTGAACAACGTATAGGGAGCGTACTCATAGTCGGCAACGCCGCCCCACTGCTTCGCATCGGAAAATTTGTGGACCACCGGTTGGCCAGCGATCGGCTTGTTCAGGTCGACGCGCTGCGTGTAGAGCGGCAGTTGCTTGCTCACCTGCTCCTGCGTGCGTGGCTGCACATAAGCTACCGAGTTGTCTTTCGTCCACGAGACGCCCCAGGCTTCCTTGATCGGCGGAAAGACGGTCGCGCCCGTTTTGCTGTCGATGAAGTATTGCGTCGGCAGTTCGTCACCGGCGCGCTGAACCCCCACCGCGATGAGGCTCGCATCCCGCGAAAATGCTCGGCCCGATAGCGCCGACTTGCCGCTCGGATCAATCTTAATTGGATCAAACAGCAGCACCTCCCTGCCGTCAAGCCGCGTGTAGAGCTTGGCCTGCGCTTCGCCCTTCATCTTGCGCGTGAAGAATTCGCGGCCCTTCCGGAACGACGGCGGCGAGGTGATCGTGCGGTCGGTATAGCGCGTCAATTCGTCGCGCAAGCCGGGCACTTCAGGGGTGTGCTTTGCCATCCAGGCCAGAGCCGCGTCGTGTTGTGCCCGCGTCCACCTGACCACCTCCTCGTTCTTGTTGTCCTCCAGCCAGCGGTACGCGTCGGTCAACGACACGCCGTGCACCACATCGGTGACCGGGCGAGCGGGTGTGGTTGGCGCTCCGGGCGGTGCAGGCTGTGCAGCCGACAGCGTGGCGAGAGACAACACCAGGGCGGCGAGAGCGGCGGATGGCAGCGCTTTGTTCATGGGGTGTGCACCTTGTGGGCGCGGTGGTTGATGAGAAGGAAAGCCGCAGCGACCGCCGCGACGAAAAAGAGAAGGTTCCACGCGGGGATCGGCAGACCAAGGATAAGGTCGATCTTGTTGCACTCAACGCTGCCTTTGAGCGCGCGGGCAAACACATCAAGAAACGGCAGGGTTTCCAGCATGTAGGTGATACCCATCCCGCAGCTCGGTAACTGGTCGGACGGCATGGACTGAATGTAGAGGTGCCGTGCCGCGAGGAACGCGCCTGCGCCCCCGGCCAGCAGCGCGCCCCAAGCGGTCCGGCGCGCACCGCGGCGCGACGGATTGACCAGCGCGGCAACCAAAAAAACGCCCCCTAGCAGAACCAACGCCACACGCTGGAACCAGCACATCGGGCAAGGCTCGAGCAGTTGAACGTACTGCAGATAAAGCGCGTAGGCCATCAACGCGGCACACACCAGAAAGCCGAATGCATACGCGAAGCGGCGGGACGGAAATAGGTCAGTGGGATTCATGACAAAGGGCGCGAGAGAGATCGGGCAGCGCAGCCGATGCACCCGGCGGTGCCACGGCAACAGGTGCCAAAGCGTCGCGGCGCCGCGACAAAGCCAAGTGTGAATTCTATGAGGCACAAGACGAGGCGGGCGCTGGCGCGTGATTCGCAAAGCCAGGGGGCTGTCCATCCACGTTCGGGCCCGCACGGCCGGGAGCGATGGCGGTACCCACAGTGGCGCACTTCCGCCGGGACACTCTGCCTTTGGTTTCCGCGAGCGAGCGCGACTACAGTCGACTACCAATCCTCGATCAATCGATTCGTGACAGGGAACGGCTTTTTGCCACCAACGGCGGCCTCACGGTCGAAAAGGCGCCCTTTCTTAGAAAGTCGACTTGAGCATAAATTCGGCGCCGACGCCCGTCCGTAAGCGGATAGAGCGCAAAAGCTATGTCTTGTCTGCGGTCAATGCGTCCGCACCCCAGCGCTAACAGCGCGTTGAGCATCGAGCGCATGCGATTGCGCCAACTCCAGCGCGTCGGCACGAAACAGCAGCGGCAGCTTGGTCGCGGGGTCGATGTCGGCGAACACATCGGCGAGCGTGGTCACCGATTCGACGCCACATTCGCGCAGCAAGTCCTGCATGATCAGCGCGATGTCCTGCGCGCGATCGGTCGCGAACAGTTCCGCCTGAAATCCTTCCGCCCCCTTCTCGTCGAACGGGTTCGAGAGGGATAGCCGAACTTCGCCGCCCGACGCAGTGCGGTGCGCGGAAATCACCGCCGCCGGCTCTCCCACGCTGCTGCGGAACTTGCGGATCGCGTTGGTCGCGAACAGTTGCAACGACACCTCGCGCTGCGCTGCACGCCCCTGAAACAGCGCGGCCAGCGGCGCGCGTGGTGGTCGGGGCATCGCCAGTAGCGAGAGGCCGCCGCCACCGAGTTGCCGGGCCACCGCTTGGGTGAAGGGCATGCCCCACTTGCCGCAGTCGACATCGGTCAGCAGATCGACGCCGGGGCCGGCGACGGCGGTGCCGACGAGAAAGCGCAGGAAGACGCTCTCCTGATTTCCGGGCACGACCAGCGGCGCACGCTCGATCGCGATGGGCGTACCTGGGCCCAGGCACCACCAATCCAGCGTTGCCGGCAATCGGTCCAGTGCGAACGTCTGCGCGGCCGCCAATGCGTTGGAGAGCCCAAAACTTTGGTTTCCACGTAGCGCAGCAGCGCCCTTCATTAACGCCACCAGCTCGTCTACATTGGGCAGTGCACCCGGCACAGTGATCGGAGCCGCGTTGCCGGCCACCATCACCACGGGCAGCGCAAACACCGTCGTCGGCAAGCCCGCATCGCCGCGCGCGCGGCCCGCTTCCACGTGCGCATGCGCCAGCGTCCGCGTCAGATGTCGCTGCACGGCGAGCGACGGCGCACGCGCAAGCGCATCGGCGATGGGCGTGACCTCGCTGGCGACGAGCTGCGCGGCCATGGCTTCGCGCAGCGCCGCGTCGCGCTTTTCCTGAATCACGCCCTGCTCGGCGGCGAGCGACGCCAGGGCGAGCTCGATCAAGGGGTTGGACGACGCTCCTTCCGGTTCGTAGACCGGAAACAGCCGCGGATCGGGCAAATGAAATGGGTGCATCGCGAGATTTTAGGGAGCGAAGCCTGCAGTGGACTGACGCCTAACCGCACCCGATCGCTGAGCAGTCGCGACGCGCATTCCGCCCCATCGCAAGCCGGTTGACGCACCGATTTTGCGCAACGCAGCATTTCATTGACCATTATCAACAAGTGGGTTTGTAGCCGTATGTAGCCTTGCAATTGTCGTCTCAGCGAGCATCCCCAAGCGGGTCGATGTCCGGGTGGCGGGGGCTCAGGTGTGGCCTTCGCTGAGGCAACGCCAACGACGCAGACGTCACAGAAAAGGAAAGCACATGAAAGCCCTCCGTACTCCCATCGCCCTGGCCATCGCCGCCGTCATGGGTGTCGCCGCCCTGCCGACGCAGGCGCAAGACCTGTCCAACCTGATGGTTCGGGCGCGGGCCGTCAACCTGAATTTCGCCGACAAGTCCGACGCGGTACCGAACGTGATCCCGGCGGACGGCATCACCGTCAACAGCAAGACCATCCCGGAAGTGGACCTCACGTGGTTCTTCTCGCCGAACGTATCGGCCGAGCTGATCCTCACCTACCCGCAGAAGCAGACCGTCTCGGTTGCTGGCCTCGGCGCCATCGGAACGTTCAAGCACCTGCCGCCGACCCTCACACTGCAGTACCGCCCGTTCCCGGGCGCAGCGGTTCAACCTTACATCGGTGCCGGCATCAACCTGACCTACACCATGAACGTCAACATGAAGGCACTGGGCAAACCGGTCACCCTGGATGCCTACAGCGTCGGCCCCGCACTGCAAGCCGGTCTCGACATTCCGATCGACAAGAAGTGGTCGTTCAACATTGACGTCAAGAAGATCTACATCCGTTCGGACGTTTACCTCGACGGCGCACGCATTAGTACCGCCAAGCTGGATCCGTGGGCCGTGGGTGCGGGCTTCGGCTACCGCTTCTAGTAAGGGCCGCAGCCCTCCTCGTCCAGGGAATAACAACGACCACCCGCGCGGCACCGCTTCCCCCGAAGGTCGCGCCGCGCACGCAGTCTCTGCTTCACGCCGGTTTCGTGTTCGCGAAATCGGCGATTTTTTTTAGAACCCGATTGAGTGCGGCCTTGAGCGCGCCGTAGTTTGCTGATCGCTCGCGAGTGGTTTCGTCCATGTAGAGCTTGCGGTTCAGCTCGATCTGCATGCTGTGGCGTTGCACCGCCGGTCGGCCAAAGCGCTTCACCAGCTCCACGCCCTTGAACGGGTCGTTGATCGCCACACGCAGGCCCTCGTCCCGCACCGCTTCAGCGACGACGGCACGAAACTCGCCTGAGCACGTGCTGCCATCGCGGTCCCCGAGCACCACGTCGGCAAACGCCGTTCCCGGTGCCACCCAGGAGAGCGGCCCGGCAACGGCCGGCATGGAGTGGCAATTCAGATGAAAAACGCGGCCAAATCGCCCGTACGTCGTTTCGATGGCCTCGGTCACGGCGTGCCAATACGGCGCGTGGCAGAGCGCAATTCGCGCCTCCACCTCCGCCACCGAAAGTTTGCGTGCGTAGATCGCCGAGTTGTCATCGAGCACTCGCCAGATCAGGCCAATACCCGCGCGCGTCTTTGGGGAGTGATCCACCGCGTGCGGCCATCGGCCGTCGAGCATCGAGATATCAATGTCTTCGACTCGGCGGTTAGGGTCGAGATAGCTGCGCGGAAAACCGGCGCAGACCAAGGTTGCGCCGAGCGCCGGGGCGTCGCCGAACAGGTCATCTACATCGGTGTCCTCAGCGCGGCGCAGTCGCACAAAGTCACAGGCAAAACGGAAGTCCGCCGGATAGTGGCGGCCACTGTGCGGCGAGTCAAGCACCAGCGCTATCGGTGCAACTCCAGCGTGTGGTGTGCGGATGTCAACCGCGCTGAAATCAGCCATGCGTCAAGAATAGGCGAAAATTAGGGCGAATCAAATCCGGATGCTCGTCGGCCCCCCGTTTTCCGACGCTGCCTTACCCCATCTTCGCCATGAAACTGAGTCAGTTCTTCCTTTCCACCACCAAAGAAGCGCCTGCCGAGGCCGAAATCGTCTCGCATCAACTCATGATGCGCTCAGGCATGATCAAAAAGCTCGGTGCCGGGATCTACACGTGGATGCCGTTGGGCGTGCGCGTGCTGCGCAAGGTCGAACAAGTCGTGCGCGAAGAGATGAACGCTGCGGGCGCGGTCGAGCTGCTGATGCCGGTGATCCAGCCCGCCGAGTTGTGGCAGGAGTCGGGACGTTGGGACAAGATGGGCCCCGAGATGATGCGGGTAAAGGATCGCCATGATCGCGATTTCATCGTTCAGCCGACCAGCGAAGAGGTGATCACAGACATCGCGCGGCAAGAGCTTCGCTCGTGGCGGCAACTGCCGAAGAACCTCTATCACATCCAGACCAAATTTCGCGACGAACGCCGTCCGCGATTTGGCGTGATGCGTTCGCGCGAATTCATCATGAAAGATGCGTATTCGTTCGACGTCGACAAAGACGCGCTGATGAAGAGTTATCAGGCGATGTACGACGCGTACAGCCGCATCTTTATGCGCCTGGGGCTTGAATTCCGCGCCGTAAATGCCGACACGGGCAATATTGGTGGTTTCGCATCGCACGAATTTCAGGTGCTTGCCGAAAGCGGTGAAGACGTGATTGCGTACTGCCCCGACTCGGACTACGCGGCAAATATCGAGATGGCAGAGGGGGTAGCGCCGACGGCGCCTCGAGCTGCTGCGACGGAGACGCTCACACTGGTGCACACACCCGGCCAGAAAACCTGTGAAGACGTGAGCGCGTTCCTGAAACTGCCCCTCACGGCGCAGTTAAAGGCCATGATGTACATGAGCGACGCCGGCTTCGTGCTCTGCATGCTGCGCGCCGACCACATGGTCAACGAGGTGAAACTGAGCAAGGTCGCAGCACTGTCCAATTTCCGGCCTGCAACGCCGGAGGAGATCGAGGCACATCTCGGGGTTGAGCCGGGGTACTGCGGCCCGGTGCCACGACACGGCAACGCGCATCCGGGCAAGATAACCGTCGTGGCGGATCGCGCAGCGGCCGCCATGGCCAACTTCGTCTGCGGTGCGAATGAATCGGGCTATCACGTCACCGGTGCCAACTGGGGGCGCGATTGCGCGGAGCCTGACGTCGTCGCCGATATCCGCAATGTGGTTGAGGGCGACCCCTCCCCCGACCGCAAAGGCACGCTCAAACTGCGTCGCGGTATTGAGGTCGGCCATGTGTTTGCGCTGGGGCAACGTTACTCCGAAGCGCTGGGTGCCAAGTACCTCGACAAGGAGCAGAAGGAGCAGGTCATGGAAATGGGCTGCTACGGCATCGGCGTCACGCGCGTCGTGGCTGCTGCCATCGAGCAGAATCACGATGAGCGCGGCATCATTTGGCCCGAACCGATGGCGCCATTCACCGTTGCAATCGCCGCAGTGGGTTACGACCGCAGCGCAGAGGTGCGTGCCGCTGCCGACAAGCTGCACGACGAACTCGCCGCACGGGGCATCGATGTGCTGCTCGATGATCGCGGCGAACGCCCCGGTGTCATGTTTGCTGACCTGGAGCTGATCGGCGTGCCACATCGCATCACCGTCGGTGACCGCGGACTCAAGGAAGGTGTCGTCGAATATCAAGGCCGACGCGATAGCGCAGCCTCGAAAGTCACTGTGGGTGAAATCGCGGCACGGGTGGCGGGCAAGCTTGCGGCCTGACGCCGTGCGGACGTGGACGCGACGACGTCCGTGCAAACGCGCCTGGGTGCGTGACGACCTGGGAAATGCGCCTGCGCGTGGCCTATTCGTCGCCGCCGCGCTGTGCTTTGTAAATTCGGTCTGGGCTGGCGCACAAGCCGAGGAAAAACTCTCCGCAAGCGTCCAAACCTCAATGGCTTCCGCGATTGCTGACCGTGCGGCCGCTCGTCTGATCGGCGATTCCAATGAGGTTCAGGCCTGGCTCGCGGAAATGTCCGCACGACTCGCAAGCCGGATGCCCGACGCTGAGCAACGGCGTGAGTTCCTCATCACCGTGCAATACGAGGCAAGTCGCGCCGGGCTCGATCCGCAGTTGGTCCTTGCGGTGATCCAGCACGAGAGTGCGTTTCGCAAGTATGCAATCTCAAGCGCGTCGGCGCGCGGCTACATGCAGGTCATGCCATTCTGGGTACGGCTGATTGGTACGGCAGACCACAACCTCTTTCAGTTGCGCACCAACCTGCGCTACGGTTGCACCATCCTGCGCCACTACCTCGACATTGAAAAGGGCGATGTCGTGCGCGCCCTCGCCCGCTACAACGGTTCGCTTGGCCGTTTCGAATACCCGAACGCCGTCCTCGGTTTGCAGGAATCGCGCTGGAAGTGGGCACCGGCCAAATCCCAATAGCCTCGCCCGATGCTTCGGGTACGCCTGCGCGGTCAGGTCGCGCTCAATCACACGGGCCGCACTACGTCGGCCGTTTCGCGCCGTCGCCCACCGGGCCGCTGCACTTCGGCTCGTTGGTGACGGCGTTGGCCAGCTACGTCGATGCGCGCGCCGCAGGCGGACGATGGTTGCTGCGCATTGAAGACGTCGATCGAACGCGCTGCAGCCTCGCAGCAGAGCGCGAGATCATCGCGCAGCTCGCGGGCTATGGCTTCGAGCATGACGGCGAAGTCGTGCGTCAGAGCGAACGCGACGCGCTATATCTCGACGCGTTGAGTCGTCTGCAACACGCGGCGCTGATCTATGCCTGCCAATGCACACGCAAGCAGCTTGCCGACCAGCCACGCAACGCGGACGGCGAAACGATCTATCCCGGCACGTGCCGCGACGCCCAACTACCCATTGCCCCGCTCGCGGAAGCGGCACCGCGCGCCACGCGCGCGGCCTCGCCGCTTGCCCTTCGGCTGCATGTGAATGATGCCGGCTCGCCAGCGGCCCACATTCGATGGAGTGACCGCTGCTTCGGTGAACAGCAACAGGACGTCGCCACGGAGGTGGGTGACTTCGTACTGCGCCGCGCCGACAGCCTGTTTGCGTACCAGCTTGCGGTCGTCGTCGACGACGCTGCACAGGGCATCACCGATGTCGTGCGCGGTGCCGATCTTCTCGGCAATACCGCGCGACAAATTGTGCTGCAACAGCGGCTCGGCCTGCCTCGACCGCATTACCTGCACGTGCCATTGGTGCGCAACGAAGACGGCCAGAAAATGTCCAAGCAAACGCGCGCCGCGCCGATTCACATCGACAGCGCTCTCGCCACACTGCACGCAGCATGGCAGTTCCTGGGACAAGCCCCAGTTCTCGGCGTCGCGCGGATCTCCGACTTTTGGCGTGCAGCCATTGCGTCGTGGTCTGCGAACGCAGTTCTCCCCCGGATGGGCGATGCCCGCCGTCACGCCGTGGCGTTCGGTTGAGCTCGGCAAACGCGGTATGACCTGTGCGCAAACTTATAATTGAAAGTTTTCCGGAAAAAAGAGAGTAGCCCCTATGACCACCCTTGTCGTCGTGCGCAAAGGCAATACGGCCGCCATCGCGGCTGACTCGCTCACGACCTTTGGGGACACCCGCCTTTCGGACAACTTCGACGCATCGTCTGAAAAAATGGTGCGCTACGGCGACACCGTCATCGCGCTGTGCGGCAGCGCTGCGCACCAGTTGGTGTACGAAAATTTGCTGTCCACGGCGAAGGACTTGAACTTCAACAGCAAATCGGAGATCTTCGAAACCTTTCGCAAGCTGCACACCATCCTCAAGGATCAACACTTCCTCAACCCCAAGGAGGAAGACGAAGACGCATACGAGAGCACGCATATCACCGCGTTGATCGCCAACCCAACCGGCATCTACGGCATCTACTCAATGCGCGAGGTGTTCGAGTTCAAGCGGTTCTGGGCCGCTGGCTCCGGTCGGGAATACGCGCTTGGCGCGATGAATGCGCTCTACGACCGTCTGGACTCGGCGGAAGCCGTGGCACGTGCCGGCGTCGAGGCGGGTGCCACGTTCGACAAGAACTCGTCGCTGCCATTGCAGGTGCTCACGATCAATCTGCAACCACTGCTCGCCAGCGCAGGCGCGTAGCGCGAGCAAGCACGGCAGGCAGAACAGCAATGGCCACAATGGATAGGCACACGGCGGGCTTTGACCAGTTGGTTCGTTTCTGGCTCGAAACGGCCCCCGCACGCGGCGTGGTGGCGAGGTTCGATGCCAGTCTGGCCGCGGCGCTGGAGCACCATGACTACCCGCCCGCCGTGGCGCAGCGCCTGCGTGAATTGTCGGCAGCCGCCACGCTACTCGCCAGCAATCTCAAGCAACCCGCGCAGGTCATCCTGCAGGCTCAAGGCAGTGGTGACGTTCCCCTGCTCTGTGTCGAGGCGACGGAGAAACTTTCGTTCAGGGCCTACGCCAACGTGCGCGAAGGCGTCCAAATTGACGCCGAGACCGACCTCGCCTCCCTGGTTGCGGCGACCGCGGCCGATGCGCGCTTCGTATTGAGCATTGCACCGGAACAAGGACAGATGTATCAGGGGATCGTCGCGCTGCGCGGTGGTACGGTGGCCGATTTGCTCGCCGACTACCTGAGTAACTCGCAGCAGACACAAACCCGTCTCTGGCTCCGCGCAGATGGTGAGGCCATCGAAGCACTGCTGCTCGAGCGGCTGCCCGATGTGCAATCCGCGCCGCGCGCTGGTGTCGAGAACGCCGATCCTGATGCCGCCTGGGATCAGGTCATCGCCCAGGCCGAAGCAACATTCGCGGTGCCATTCATGCCGTTCCCGTATGCGCAGTGGTTGGGCTTTACTTTCGCAGATCACGACGTGCGCATGGATACCGCGCAGCCGGTGCATTTTGCCTGCGCCTGCACGATGGAGCGCGTCCTCAATGCACTCAAGCTGGTCGGCGAGGCCGAGATCATGCCGCTTGCCGCCGAGAACGGGCACGTCGAGACACGTTGTGAGTTCTGCGGAAAACGCTACACGGTCGGCGCGCGCGAATTGAGCTCACTGTTCACGGCGGCGGAGCAGCACGACGGTACGCACCCACCAACAAGCAGCACGCTGCAATGATGTCGATTGCGGGCAATCGCTTGCTGGCGCGCGAGGCTCATCGCACGGGCACCGGTGGCGGCCCGGCGACGCCGGTCGTGCGTGTCGACAAATGGCTCTGGGCAGCACGTTTCTTCAAGACCCGCTCTCTGGCCGTAGATGCCATTGACGCCGGCCACATTCGACAACTGCGCCGTGATAGTGAAGACGCGTATGCCGGTGATCGCGTGAAACCCGCTCACAGTGTGCGCATCGGCGACGCATTGCGCGTGCAGCGCGGCGACTGGTTACAGGACGTCGTGGTCACCGCCCTTTCGGAGCGACGCGGCAGCGCCACCGATGCCGCCTTGCTCTATCGCGAAACGGCGGAGAGTCTGGCCCGGCGCGAGGAGCAAAAGCTCGCACACGCGGCGGTTGCAGCAATGCCCGCCCCGGTCTGGAAGGGGCGCCCCACCAAACAGGACCGGCGCCGCCTGGCACAGTTATTCGCAACGCAGTTTGCCCCCTCGCATGCCGCCGCGGGCGGAAACGCGGACGGGGACGAGGACAACGCATGAGTCTGAGTTTTACCGGCGAACGCTTCGTGCCGGAGTGTGCCGGCGAGATGGTCTATGAGCATTGGCATCGCTACCTGATCGCGCAGCACCATGTTGCTGGCAAGCGAGTGCTCGACATCCCTTGTGGCGAGGGCTACGGCTCCCATCTGCTCGCGAGGCACGCTGGCAGCGTTGTCGGCGTTGACATTTCAGCCGACGCCGTTACCCATGCGGCCACCCGCTACCCGCGAGAAAACCTGCGCTACGTCGCGGCGGATTGCACACGCATTCCCGAGCCCGATGCGAGTTTCGATGTCATCGTGTCATTCGAGATGATCGAGCACATCCTCGCGCAGGAGGAATTTCTCTCTGAGGCGGCACGACTACTGAAACCTGACGGGCTGTTCATCATCTCGTCGCCGAACCGCCCCGAATACACCGACAAGACGGGCTACCAGAACGAGTTCCACGTCAAGGAGCTCGATCGGCCTGAACTCAAGGCGTTGCTCGACGCGCACTTTCCGGCGCAGCGATGGTTCGCGCAACGGGCCGCGTTTCACTCGATGGTCTGGCCGCTGGATGCAACGGCGACTCGCGCCGAGGCACTGTCGATTCAGGGCGGTCCGGCCTGGCCCGAGCCGCTCTACTTTCTGGTGTTCTGCGCCAACGAATTGTCCACACTAAGGCAGGTTCCCTCCGATCTCACACTGGTCACCGACGCCGAACAATCGGTTTACGCCGAATGGTCGCGCACGTACCGTGAGAACGCCATGCTGCACGACAAGGTGCGGGCTATGGAGGCGCAACCACCCGCCTCAGCAACCGGCGCCGCCCAAGTAGAGCCCAGCGCACCGGTCGCTGAGTCCTGGCTCGTGCGACTGGCACGCCAGATCACGGGCTAGCGGTGGAGCGCTCCGTGAATAAGTCGGCCATCCACGACGAACTAGGTGTCCTCGCGGCAAAAGGTGTGCCGCGCTTACTGTTTGTCACCCATGCCTGGGGCGGTGGCGTCGGGCAGCATATCGCGGATCTGCGTGCACTACTTGCCGCGGACGCGCGAATTCTGATGCTGCAGCCGGTCGGCGACGGTCTCTATCAACTCGAGTTGCCCGGCGGCAGCGCGCTGACCTTCGCAGACACCGATTGGGATCCGATGGTGAAGGCACTTCGTGGACTCGGTATCGATCGCGTGCACATGCACCACGTGCACGGCCTTCCGGCACAGATTTTGTCGCTTGCGTCTGCCTTGGGTGTGCCCCTAGACCTCACGCTGCACGACTTCCTCACGGTTTGCCCGCAGTATCACCTCGCCGACGCCGCAGGGCGCTACTGTGGCGAACCTGATGTCGCCGCTTGCGATGCCTGCCTGTTGCGACGCCCGCACGCGTGGCCGTTTGACATCACCGCGTGGCGCCAGGCGTTCGACCGTTTGCTACTGTCTGCGGATCGCGTTTTTGCGCCGACTGAAAGCGTTGCCCGCGGCGTGCGTCACTACCACCCACACGCGCATATCAGCGTCGTACCGCACCCGGAGACCGCACAGCAGATTCCTGAGACCGTCAAGGTGGCACTGCTCGGCGCGCTGTCGCCGGTGAAAGGACTTGCGCTGGCCGTCGACGTCGCGGAGCATGCGAGCCGTATCGCTTCGCCGCTGGTCGTTCGTCTGATCGGCCACGCCGCCGAGCCCTTGCCCGACAGCCTGTCGGCGACGGGCTCTTACCAGGCCGGCGAGCTGCCTCGACTGATCTCGGCCGAACGGCCGGATGTCATCTGGCTGCCCTCGCAGGTACCGGAGACCTGGTCGTACACATTGAGCACCGCGCTAGCCAGCGGAATCCCGATCGTCGCCACGCACCTCGGCGCGCTCGTTGAGCGCCTGCAGGGGCGACCAGACGCAACCCTTGTGCCCTTCGATGCGCCGGTCGAACGATGGCATGACGCGCTGCTCGCTGCCGCGCGATATGCGCCGGAGCGCCCGAGTGTCCCTCCTGCCGAGTCGTGGGACAGCTACCGCGCACGATACGTCGACGCGCTGCAAGGCGGAGCCCCGGCAGACCATGATGGTGCCGCTCGCGCGACGCTGCTCACCGTCGGCAATGCGGTCGCGGAGCGCCCTGTCGCCGTTGCGCAGGAGAAACCGCTGATTGACGTATTCCGCGTCGGCGCCTACGGCGGTCATCGCGAATCGGTCAAACTGGTTGAAACACGGCTCGCAGCGATTGGGCCGGCCGAGTCCGAAGTGGTTGGGCGAATGGCGCACGAAGCCTTGCGTGATCGTCTCATGGATGAACTTGACATTGCCCATCGCCGGGTTGCCGAACTCAACGACCAGGCAGAGTCCCTCCGCGGCGCGCTGGATTCCGCCGACGAACGCGCAGAACTCGCTCGCACCCACATTTCGCATCTCGAGCGCGAATCGCGCGAGTTTCGCGAGTCGCGTGACGCGATGATCGCCACCGCGTCGTGGCGCCTGACGCGCCCCCTGCGCGGTGCGGCACGTGTGGGGCGACGGCTTCGAAGCGCCGCCGCGACCACGCTCCGGTTGCTGCCACGATCCCGCACGTTGCTGCGCGGCGGACTTGCACGCTTTCGGCGTGGCGGGTGGCGCGATGTGTTGGAGCGACTGCGGGCGGAATATCATCCCCGAGTCGCGCCCACCGATATCGCCCTGCCGTCCGCAACGCCGGGCACCATCTCCCCGCTCACACTGCCCACGGCGCGCAGCCACCCGTGCGTATCGATCCTGATTCCTGTCTACGGGCAGCACGAGACGACATTCGCCTGCCTGAAAAGCATCGCTGAGAACCCGCCGTCACAGCCCTTTGAAGTGATCGTGATGGACGATTGCTCGCGTCAACC
This sequence comes from Burkholderiales bacterium, assembly GCA_016790165.1. GTDB lineage: Bacteria > Pseudomonadota > Gammaproteobacteria > Burkholderiales > Casimicrobiaceae > Casimicrobium. The sequence continues at coordinate 142,826 of JAEUPL010000033.1, read as the reverse complement.
GGCGAGCGAAGCGCTGGGCTGTGTCGGCGGTATTCGCATTCTGCGCAATGCGAACAATCTGGGATTCATCGGCAACGTCAACGCAGCAGCTGAGGCCGCATCGGGCGAGTGGCTCATCGTCCTCAACAATGACACGGTGGTTCGCACCGGCGCGTTCGATGCGATGCTCGATACGTTCGCCCAGCATGAACGCGTCGGGCTGGTCGGCTGCAAACTACTCAACGCCGACGGTAGCGTGCAAGAGGCCGGCGGCATCGTCTGGCGCGACGGTAGCGCCTGGAATTGGGGACGTGGTCAGGATCGCCACGATCCTCGCTTCAATTTTGTCCGCGATGCAGACTATTGCTCTGGCGCGGCGCTCACCATCCGCCGCGAACTGTTTGCGGAACTGGGCGGATTCGACAATCACTATGCACCGGCCTACTACGAGGACACTGATCTCGCCTTCCGAGTGCGACAACGCGGGCTGCGCGTCCTGTACCAGCCCGCTGCTGAAATTTTTCATCTGGAAGGCGTCAGCCACGGTCGCGACGAGTCGAGCGGCGTCAAGGCGTATCAGGTCGCGAACGCGAGGAAGTTCTTCGAGCGCTGGCAGTCAACGCTGGCATCGCATCGCGCCAATGGCGAAAACGCCGCACAGGAAGCACACCGCGCGACGCGCGGCAACATCCTGATCGTCGAAGCCTGCATGGTGACGCCTGACCACGACGCGGGATCAGTTCGTCTGTTCAATCTGCTCCGCCTCTTGGTCAACGCTGGCTACCACGTCAGCTTCGTTGCCGACAACCTGGATGGCGACCCCAAGTACGCGGCCATGCTGAGTCGCATCGGTGTCGAAACGCTGCACGGCAAATTCGCAGGGAGTGTGCGTCGAGTCCTGCGTGAACGCGGACCGGAGCTGGATATCGTCATGTTCTGTCGACACTACATCGCGTCTCAATACGTGAGCAGCTGCCGAACACTCGCGCCCAAAGCGAAAGTCGTGTTCGACACCGTGGATCTGCACTTCCTTCGTGAGGAACGTGAAGCCTCCCTCCACGCCAACGCCGCCATGAAACAGGCCGCAGCGAAAACGCGTGCCATCGAGCTGGGCGTCATCGCGCAGAGTGACGTCACTTTGGTCGTTTCAGAATTCGAAAAGAAGCTGCTTGCGGATATCGCGCCACGATCATGCGTCGAGGTCGTCTCCACGATGCAGCCGCTCGTTCCGTCGCCGGCAGCATTCGGACCACGTCGCGGTATCGTCTTTGTCGGTGGCTTCAGGCACCCGCCCAATGTGGATGCCGTCACCTGGTATGCCTGCGAAGTGTTGCCAATCCTTCGCGGAATGTTGCCCGATGTAACGACATCCATCATCGGCAGCAACATGACCGATGGCGTCAGGGTGCTCGCGCAACCCGGTCTCGACATTGTCGGTTTCGTGGACGACACAACCCCTTGGTTGAACGCCGCGCGGGTCTCCATTGCCCCCCTTCGCTTTGGTGCGGGTGTCAAGGGCAAGGTGAATGAGGCGATGAATCACGGCGTGCCCGTGGTGGCCACGGCCTGCGCCATTGAAGGCATGCATCTTGTCGCCGACCGCGACGTGCTAGTGGCCGACGACGCCGCAGGTTTCGCGGCCGCTATTGCGCGCGTGTACAACGACGAACGCTTGTGGAATCAGCTTTCTGCGGCGGGGCGCGAAAACTTGAGGCAGCATTTCTCACCGGAAGCCGCTGCACCTACCGTGTTGCGCGTGTTTGCAGCGCGCGACCGTTAGTGGCGATGCATGTGTCCGCCACTCGCTCGAAGTGCCCTTGCTCGGACACGTGCTGATCAACAAAATCGCGCCGAGACCCACTGAAGCAGCAAGTCGGTTTGCCCATACGCCGCCAGGGTAAGCAGAAGCACCGCGACGATGGCGCCCCAGATGACCCACCTTCGCATGACTAGCACGGACTACCTGCCGTCGGTTGATCTGTCGTACTATTTCCCATCCCCCAATTCTAGGCGCCACGAGCGGCGTGCGCGGTGGCGAACTATTTGCTCATGCAGGATCACTACGACGAGCACTACCGGCAGTGGCGCTGGCAGGTACCGGACGATTTCAACATCGCGGATGCCTGTGTGCAGCGCTGGGCGGCATCGGACGCTCACCGGCAGACGGTTGCCATCGTTTGGGAAGACGAGAACGGGGCGCAGGATCGCATCACCTATGGAAGCCTCGGCGAGCGCGTCAATCGCCTGGCCGCCGCGCTGCAGGACAATGGGATCTCACCGGGAGACCGCATCGCAATCTGCCTTCCGCAGCGCATCGAGACCGCAGTAGCACTGCTCGCGACATTCCGTATCGGCGCCGTGGCGGTGCCGCTCACCGTGCTGTTCGGGCCGGACGCACTCGAATACCGCCTGAATCATGCTGAATGCAAATGGGTGTTTTGCGATTCCGCGTCAGCTGCGAACGTTGGCGCAGTTCGCTGCCGTGTGCCCTCGTTGCAACAAGTCGTCACTTGCGCCGGTGCGGCACTCGACGGCGCAGTAGACTGGAACACTCTGCTGGCAACCTCCCCCGGCAACCGAACCGCCAACGCCGTTCGCACGCGCGCCGACGACGCGGCGCTGGTGATTTACACCAGTGGCACGACCGGTCCGCCAAAGGGCGCGCTGATTCCTCATCGAGCGATGTTCGGCAATCTTTCTGGTTTCACCTATTCCCACAATCAGTTTCCGCAAGCCGGTGATGTATTCTGGTCGCCCGCGGACTGGGCGTGGACCGGCGGTTTATGGGACGCGTTGCTGCCAACCCTCTACTTCGGCCACACGCTGGTCGGTTACCGCGGGCGCTTTGATCCGGAGCGCGCACTGTCGTTGATGGCACGCCATCAGGTCACCTGCACCTTCCTGTTCCCCACGGCACTCAAGATGATGATGAAAGCCGTGCCCGAGCCGCGCAAGCAGTACGACCTTCGCTTGCGCTCGATCATGAGCGCCGGCGAAAGTGTCGGCGAGACCGTGTTCAACTGGACGCGCGATGCGCTCGGCGTGACGCTCAACGAAATGTTTGGTCAGACCGAGCTGAACTATGTGGTCGGCAATTGCGCCGCGCTGTGGCCCGCACGCGCCGGCAGCATGGGCCGGGCCTACCCCGGGCATCGCGTCGCCGTGATTGACGACGCCGGCAACCCGCTACCTGCGGGCGAAACTGGCGACGTGGCAGTTCACCGCCGGGACACTCACGGCGATCCCGATCCGATCTTCTTCCTCGGCTATCTCGGCAACGAGGCGGGAACGCAGTCCAAGTACAGCGGTGACTGGTGCCGCACGGGTGACATGGCACGCATGGACACGGACGGCTACCTTTGGTACGAGGGGCGAAGCGACGACGTGATCAAGAGCGCCGGCTACCGCATCGGACCTGCGGAGGTTGAGAGCTGCCTGATCCAGCATCCGGCTGTCGCCATGGCAGCCGTGATTGGCAAGCCGGACGCTGAGCGCGGTTCCATCGTCAAGGCCTTCATTGTTCTGGCGCCGGGCCACAGTCCGAGCGCGGAGCTCGAGAGCGACCTCGCACGCCACGTGCGGGGCCGGCTCGCGCCTTACGAGTATCCGAAGGAGTTTGCATTCGTATCGGAGTTGCCCATGACGACCACAGGAAAGATACAGCGCAAGGTGCTCCGCGAGCGCGAACAAGCGTAGTGATCAAGTTCTGCAGTGAACTAGCAGCTACACGGGTTCAAGACGGCAGTCGCGCGCTGTCCACCTGCATTGACCGGGCTCGACGACGCCATTACGCAGCCGACGATGACGCGAAACGGGCGCGCTCGCGGCACTCACCTGAGCGATCCGTGACTTTCGACACGTGCCATTGCGTTGCTGCGCAGCGGACTGCGGCTCCGCCGGTTTGCCAATGCTAGACACGACCATCAACCTGCTGCCTTGGCGGTGTGCGTCCTTAGAGACCTCCATCTCGGGAGGGATCGGCGGAACGCCCCCCCGCGTGGCACGTGGTCTGTCGCTCCGTCACGGCGCGTGACGCGGGGAATCCTGGCCCCAGGCTGATTGGTGATCAAATCGCCATTTCGCCACTCGCTGTTCTCCCGTGATGTCACTGTCAGCGCGCGTTTGTGTCGCCCTACCCTGCTACAACGAAGGCGTAGCGATTTACGACGTGGTGCGGTCTTATCAGGACGTCCTGCCGGACGCCCGCATCGTTGTATTCGACAACAACTCACGAGACAACACGGCGGCCGAGGCTCGGCGCGCCGGAGCCGAAGTGTTCGCTGTACCGCTTCAGGGCAAGGGCAACGTCGTGCGACGGATGTTTGCCGACGTCGACGCCGACATCTTTCTCATGGCTGACGGCGATGGCACCTATGACGCCAGCGTGGCACCCGCATTGATTCGCCATCTCGCCGAACACCGCCTCGACATGGTCGTCGGGCGCCGTGTTTCCGCCGAATGTGACACCTACCGTAGCGGCCATGTCTTTGGCAACTGGATGCTGACCACCTGTGTCGCCGTCTTGTTTGGTCGGAGCTTCGCCGACATGCTTTCAGGTTACCGGGTATTTTCCCGCCGCTTCGCCAAGTCGTTTCCAGCGCACTCACACGGGTTTGAGATCGAAACAGAACTGACCGTGCACGCGCTGCGGCTGCGATTGCCGGTGAGCGAGGTGAACACGCGCTACTTTGCGCGCCCTGAAGGTTCGTTCAGCAAACTCAATACCTACCGGGACGGGTTTCGCATCCTGTGGATGATCGCGAAGCTGCTCAAAAGCGAACGTCCATTCGCGTTGTTCGGCGCGGTTGCTGCCCTATCCGCGGTCGTCAGCGTTTTGCTCGCGTTGCCGATCTGGGTAACGTTTCTTGAGACGGGTTTGGTGCCACGCCTGCCGACCGCCGTGCTCTGCGCGGCGCTCGCCATCATCGCAGTGATCGCACTGGTCTGCGGCATCTTGCTGGATGCGGTCACCATGGGTCGACGCGAGTCGCGCTATGCCACCTACCTTGGCCTCGCGCCGCCGCCGTTGGTGGCGGACTTGCCTTCGGCCATACAGACTGCACCGCTCGTCTCGCGCCACGTCCCGAGTGCCGGTAACTCGTTGCCTCCGGCCATCGAACGCGGGCTGGCTGTCACCCGCAAGCTGCAAACGCCCCTTGCGTTGAGCGTCGGGATGGTGCTGGTCATCGCTGCGATTGCCGCGATCGGAATGCGCCAGGACTTCAACTGGGACTTGCAGAACTATCACCTTTACAACGCGTGGGCGCTGCTGAACGACCGGCTAAGCGTTGATTTGGCGCCGGCAATGTTTCAGAGCTATTTCAACCCGCTGCTGGACCTGCCGCACTATTGGCTGAGCGTCACCCTGAACTGGAACGCACGGTGGGTTGCGTTTCTCACCGGCGCGGCGCACGGCTTGGTCGGCGTCGCCGTCTTTGTAATCGCGCGGCAGTGCCTTCCCCCGACGGCGGATGGTCGGCCCACGCGCCTGTGGCCGATGGTGCTGGCCGGTGCTGGCTGCGTGGCGTATTCGTTCGTGATGGAGTTGGGTACGACGATGGGTGACAACAGTGTCGCGGCCCTCGTGCTCATAGGGTTCGCCGCGCTATTGGCACAGGGTCTATCGATCGACGCACCTGCCGCCGGTCGTTGGCGCCTGGTGGCGGGCCTTCTTGCGGGTCTCGCGACCGGACTCAAACTGACGGCAGCGCCGTATGTCGTGGCGCTCATTGTCGCCGCTGGCGCGCTTCCGGCGCCATCAGTTGGCCTGCGTTTGCGAGCGAGCACGCTCGTCGCGGTCGGCGCGATGCTGGGCGCACTACTCACAGGTGGCTGGTGGCACCTGCGCATGTGGTCGGAATTCGGCAATCCGGTCTTCCCGCAATTCAATTCCTTGTTCTCTTCACCGCTGGCCGGTGCAATCGGCTACGGCGACGCCAACCCGTGGCGACCGCAGTCGATATGGGAAGGTCTGATTTTCCCCTTCGTCGTCGCCGCCAACCCACTCCGCATCTCCGAGGTCAGAGTGCAGCCGATGCTGTGGCCGCTCGCGTATGTCGTCGCGCTCGCCGTGCTAGTCACTGTGCTGGTGCGTCGACGTGAAAGCACGGACGTCAAGCCACGGCACATAGCGGCGCAGCATGGCCTGATCGCCTTCGTCGCCACCGCGTACCTTGTCTGGCTGGCGGTATTTGGTATCTACCGCTACACCGTGGCCATGGAAGTGCTGCTGCCGTTGACCCTGTGGGTGTTGTGCGGGTGGCTGCCGTTCGCGCAACCGTGGCGCGCCGCCCTGCGCGGTGTCGTGCTGGTTGTGTCGCTATGGGCATTGTGGCAGCCTGTGACACAAGAACGCGTGGAGTTTTCGCGCAAGGCCTATCACATCGAGGCGCCTCGCCTCGCCGCCCCGCAATCGACAACGATCCTGCTGCCCGGTTATGAGCCCATGGCCTGGTTGCTCACCGGCTTCCCGGCTGAGGTTGCCGCGATTGGATTGGCCAACAACTTCCCCGAGTCTCCGGCCTACCGGGCGCGCGTCGCGCAAATCCTGCAGAGAAGGAACGGTCCGGTCTTCAGCTTGATTGCGACGCGCGAGCCGGACCTCGGCCCCGCCCGGGGACGGCTTGACGCGAACGCGTCGCGTCTTCGGCAGTACGGGTTGACGCTCCATTCAGATCGTTGCGGGTCGCCATACAAAGCGCGCGCGGGGCAGCTGGATACCTACTACTTCCTCTGTGAAACGACACCGTCGGACGCCCCACGCAATCGCCCTTGAGCGGTCATCCAATGCGAGTTCATTGTCGCGCGATCCGCTGCCGGCACGAAGCGAACTCGACTGCCGAGCTGAACGCCGCGATAGCGCGGAACCGCCAGCAGCAGCCTTGACGCGATCCACTCGTCCGTGGCCCGTTCGGCGCGGATGCTGATCGGCTCGCTGGTCGTGGCCACCGCGTTGATTAGGTCGGCATACAGCGCCTGCTGAACCTCAGCGACCCGGTACATCGTTCTCGCGATTTGGCCGCCATGAATTGCCACGACGATGGCGCAGATGCCGAGCACCACACGCCCAGGTCGGCGCAGCTTGCCCCAAGCCATTGCCAGAACGACGAGCGCGGCGGCGCCGGCAATGTAGGCATAGTGCACGGCCGCAAGCGGCAAAATCAGCGCCGGCGCGAGCGCCAGATAGAACATCGCGAGCAAACCTGCCAGCCAGCGACTGCCAACGCGCCAGATAGCCAGCAGAAGCAGCACCGCAAGCACCACGGCGAGCCACGCCAGCGGTCGATCCATTTCGGCCACCGCTTCGAACCGGTTCAGCGAGAACGGAAACACCAGATAGTCAAACATTCGCCCGGGGATGTGGGCAAGGCTCCAGCGATATCCATCGACACGCACCGCGGGAAACAGGATGACATCCAGCCGCAGAAGCAAATAGATGATGGCACTGGCCGCAGAACCGACCACGGCTGCCTGCATCACTGGGTCACGACGATACAAAACATACACCGCCCCGAGCAGCGCGGGAAAGACGATCGCCGCCTCCTTGCTCAGGAGCGCCGCGGTCGTGAGTGCGAAAGCAACCGCCGCCGCGGGCAGCCACTGCTCCCGGCCGGGTCGGGTCAGCCAGAGCGCGAGCACGAGCGCAAAGAGCAAACACAGCGCGTCGGCGAAGGTGCCAATCCATGCGTTGGCGTACATCGACGACGGCAGCATCAAGCAGAGCAGACCAGCGGTCATGGCGACCCAGCGCGTCGCGCCCAGCCGCGCCACCAGCAGGGCGAGCAGACCCGCGTTGGCGATGCCCAGCGTCGCGCGCACCACGTGCACCCACTGGGGAGATTCACCCAACAGCTTGTTGACGCTCAGCCACAGCGTGAACGTGAGGGGTCGGTACTGGAACTGCCTGACATCCGCGAAGAGCGTACCGACATCCCACGACGAAACTGGCCCATCGGCGTAGGCCAACCACTGAAGGTCATCATGGCTGAAGTAACCCGGCAAAAAAAACAGCGGGCACTGCACGATGACGGCCAGTAACAGAAACACGCACGCGAGTTTGCCGGCGGACCACTGCTGGAGCCGAATTTCGAGCGCTGAGGGTGTCTTCGTCGCCACATCTACGCTGCGCCTGGGCACATCGCTGGTCCCCCCGAATCTGCCGGCGGACGTCGGCGGCGTTGCTTGCCCCGACCGGTCGACACTTCGAATCAGGAACGCCGGGCGCCGCTTGCTCTCAATGAAGGCCCGTCCGAGGTACTCCCCAATCATGCCGATACCGACCAGCTGCAAACCGCCGAGGAAAAGGATGGCAACCAGCAGCGACGCGTAACCCGGCACATCCACGCCCCACACCAGTGTGCGCAGCGCGATCCAGGCGCCCCATCCCATCGCGCCTAGCGCAACGAACAACCCAAGATAGGTCCACACCCGCAGCGGTGAAATCGAGAAACTGAAAATGCCCTCGAGAGCGAAATTCCAGAGCTTCCAGGCGTTGAACTTGGTCTCGCCGGCGCTACGCGCGTCGCGCGTGTATTCCACGGTGGCCGTGCGGAAACCGACCCAGGCAAACAAGCCTTTCATGAAGCGCCGGCTCTCGGGCAGACTATTCAGGACGTCGACCACGACGCGATCCATCAGCCGAAAATCGCCCACGTCGTCGGGAATTTTGACATCCGCCACCGAGTTGTGAACGCGGTAGAAAGAGCGGGCACTGAAGCGCTTGGCCCAGCTATCCGATGAGCGATCAGCGCGCTTGGCGAGCACTACCTCGAAGCCCTCGCGCCATTTTTCGATGAGTTCAGGAATCACCTCGGGTGGGTCCTGCAAATCGGCATCCATCGGAATGATCGCGTCCCCGCGCGCGACCGACAGGCCCGCCGAGAGCGCAGCCTCCTTGCCGAAATTGCGCGTCAGGTCAACCACTGTGACATCGGCGCGCGACGCCATGACGGCATCGAGCCGCATCAGCGTGTCGTCGCGGCTGCCGTCGTTGACACAGACGATTTCAAAGTCGCACGCAGCCACCGCTGGCAGCACACGATCCAGTCGCGCAAAGAACGCGTCGAGCACCGCTGCCTCGTTGTACATCGGGACCACCAGCGATATCAGCGTGCGGCGGGGTGGGCTACCAGGTGAAGTCATGATCAAGGTGGAATGGGCAGTACCCGCTACGCGACCGTCGACGCGACGAGCACGGGCTTGCGCTTGATTCGCTGCAATGGCCGATCGAGCAAAACCACAAACGCGGCGGACAACACGATCGTGGCGAGTAACGAGACAACGGCAAACGTCGCGCCCCGCACTGGCGTCAGCCACAACATCGCAAAGCCGCCGCACACGGTGTGCAGCAGATACACCGGATAAGACAGGTCGCCAAGCCAGCGATCCAGCGCCGATGGCTGGCGCGCGTGCAACGACACAACCATCCACGCGGACAAGAGCGTGGCGACGTACAGGCCGAGCTTCCACGGCCACGCTGGACGCACAAACCACAGCATGGCATTCGCCAGCCACGCGCTCGCGCTCCAGGCGGGGGCCGCCAGCCGCGCCAGCCACGATCGATGATGCGCCAACAACGCGCCAAGCGAGAACGCCAGGCAACAGGGCCAGAAGGTTGCATAGCGCAGCGCGAAGGACTCGGTGCTCAGGCCAAACGCCACAACCTGCCCAATACCGGCCACAAGAAACAGCCACGCGACCACGCGATAGCGCGCCATTACGGGCATCAGCAGATAGAAACCGACTTCGATGCCCAGGGCATTGGCCACGGCGATCGGCATCGCCTCTCGCGAAAACCCCGGGAATAGGGTCAACGGAAACAACCAGCCATCCACCGAGTGCGGAATGCCAAATTCCGGGTTGAGTTGGGTCGGGTCGATGCCGTTCGCGCGCAGCAGCAACACCGCAAGGATGCCCAGTGCAGCGGCGGCGTAGTAAGGCGGGAAGATGCGAAGGAAGCGGTTGGTGGCGTAGGCCCGAATGCCTGCGACGCTGAATCCGTATTTGTCAAGCAGAACGCAGGTCATCAGGAACCCGCTGAGCGTGAAGAATCCCCACACCGCGTAAGCGGCGAACCCATGCGGTGCCGGCGCCCACAGGTGTGTGACGGCGACGAACATCGCGAGTGCGAAGCGAAACGCGCCGAGGCCAAGCGCGGGTGCAGGCGGCGATCCGGACGATTGCTTCATGCGACCGATGCTATCAGCGCCCCAATGGCCGCACCGCGTCGGCGGACCCACCCGCTTCGACCCACGCCGCAAACTCGTCGCGCAGGCGCTGACTCTCGGCGACGGCGCGTGACCATGCCGCGACGCGTGATTTGAGGTCGCGTCCGTAGCGCGTGAAATCGGTGCGGTCGGGCAGTTTGCCGTTAGGCAGCGTCGCGACCCAGTCGGCACTCGGGGCGAGCACGATGACGTCGTCGAGAAAGTGGGTGGCCCCGTGGCGCCACTTCAGCGACTTGTCGAGCCAGCCGGGCACCACCGCGCGCTGGAAATGCGGGTACAGCACCACGCCACGCGTTTCGTCGGGCGCTGCGTCGAGGGCGCTGCCGTAATCAAGATGCAAGTGATAGTCGGTGATGCCGCCATCCCAGTAGGCGCCACGGGCGGCGCCAGGAATATCGTGCACGGCGTTCAGTACGAACGGGATCGAACACGACGCCTGCACCACCGCGGCGAAGTTTTGCGCCGTGAGACCATAGCGCCGCGTGCGGTAGTCGCCGGTGGCAAACGGGAGCGGTGGCAGCGCGGACGCGCCCACCGCGGGCGCAGAAAATACCGCTCGCTCAAGCCAGGCGCTCATCGCCTTGCGTGACGCTACGTTGGTGAAGAACGCGCCGGCGTAGCCGAGTGGCGAGCGGAGCCACTGGTCACGGCCCAGCAGATGCCGCCCGCGCGACGTCATCACATGCAAACGATAGCGTGAATGCGCGAGCACCTCGGTCACGCGTCCGTCAAACATCTGGTGGATGCCGTGGGCGAAGCGCTCGCTGATGTGCTCCCGAGACGGCGATTTGCGCCCCGGCGGCAGGTCATAGTCCTGATGGATGTAGGCGTGCTCCAGCGCCGCGATGGCGTCGGCCGGTCGATCAAGGGCGGCGGCTGCCATTCGCCATGCGCCAATCGAAGCGCCGATCAGATCGACCGTCTGCTCAGACCGCGGCAGCCACTCGCCGAACAGAAAGCGATCCAGCGGCAGCAGGCTCAGCCCCTTCGGCCCCCCCGCCGCCGCGGGAATCGTTCGCACATGCGCTGGCGCAAGGCCATGCTGACGAAGGTGTGCCAGCGCACGAGGGCCAGCGTAGACCTGCAGCGCCTTCATGCGGATGCAGCGGGCAACGCGATGGCGCAGCGCGGTCCCTCACCCATACAGCTAAAACGGTCTAACGACCGCCCTGAAATGCTTGTGGCCTTATTTTTCAATGAGTCGACTTTCACAAATTATCGCGGCGAAGCACTGTGGGCTAGTGGTTCGTGCCAAAGAGCTGTATCGGGGACGCCGCCATCCATTCAAAACCACTGTGTTTTTGCACAGACAAATTTACAATCTGGCCATGCTGCGCGCGCTCTACGTTGATTTCAACAGCTATTTTGCTTCGGTGGAGCAGCAATTGCGCCCGGAATTGCGCGGCCGTCCTGTGGCGGTGGTGCCGATGATCGCCGACACCACCTGCGCCATTGCGGCCAGCGTTGAGGCGAAACGCTTCGGCGTGAAGACGCTCACCAACGTAGCCGAGGCCAAGCGCCTCTGCCCCGAGATTGTTCTGGTCGAATCGCGTCCCACGGTGTACGTGGAGTTTCATCAACGGGCAAAAGCCGTCGTGGAGAGCGTTGCGCCAATTGCCGCGGTGAATTCGATTGACGAGATGTGGATTCGGCTCGGCGGTCGTGACCAGCCGCGCCCCGCGGCGGAAAGGCTCGCGCAGGAGATCAAGTACCGGCTTCGTGCGCAGTTGGGTGAATGCATCACCTGCTCGGTAGGGATTGCGCCGAACACGTTCCTCGCCAAAACCGCGAGTGACATGGTCAAGCCAGACGGGTTGGTCATCATCGAAGCGGCCGATCTGCCGGAGGTGCTGAAGCCGCTCAAGCTTTCGCACTTCGTGGGCATTGGGCGCAAGATGCTGCTTCGGCTGCACGATCATGGCATCACCCGTACCGAGCAACTCTTGGCGGCGGACGCCGCCCGATTGCGCACCATCTGGGGCGGCGTGGAAGGCGAGCGCTTCTGGCAAAAGCTGCGCGGCGAAGACGTACAACAGCGCGACACCAACACCTCGTCGATCAGCCACTCGCATGTACTGGCGCCGGACAAGCGTTCGCACGCGCGGGCGCAGGCCGTGCTCTCCCGCTTGACGCAGAAGGCGGCCATGCGCTTGCGCGACGCGGAGTTTGTGACGACCGACGTGTCGATTTACCTCAAGCTGCGCGGCGGTGATCGCTGCAAGCTCCACGAGCACATCGACGCCACAGACCGCACACCGGCGCTGCTGCAGTCGGTGCAGCGGCTGTATGAGCGGCTTTTGCTCGACCGCCTTGTCCGCAACACCACGCCCACGGCGGTGGGCATGGCGTTCTCTGGCTTGAAGCCGCGCGAAGGGCAATCGCTTTCCTTGTTTGATCAGCAACCGAACACGGAAAAACTGGATCGCGTGGTGGATCAGTTGAATCTCAAGTACGGGAAAAACACGCTGTTCTGGGGCGGCGCGTTTAGCGCACAGCAATCGGCGCGCATGGCAATCGCCTTCAACCACGTGCCAGACCTCGTGCTGGAAGGCGATGGCAAGCCGGAGGCCTCACGGCGGCGCTCGCCGTAGGGTCGCTACGGCCGTTTCGGCTTCGGCACCGCTTTGGCGGCCATCTTCTCTGCGGCCTTTCGTTCGCCGGCACGGATCATGGCGATCACATCGGCGCCGACGAATTTCTCGACAAATTTGCGATGGAACACAAACCACACTGCAAGCGCCGTAACGGGCGGCATGATCAGTGTGGAGAACTGGTAGAGATAGACAATGGTCTCCAGCTGCCATTGCACCCAGCCGGCCTGTTCACGCACCGTCGGGCCGCTATTGAGCAGGATCTGTTTCATGCCCACAGCAAACACCGCGAGCATCTGAAACGGTAGCAGCGTCAACCAGCCATACCAGAGATTGCGCCAGCGGTCCGGATGCCACGCCGCCAGCGTCAACGCCGCCATCAGCGCGGTGCCGTAGCTATAAAGCCGGGCGTCGACTTCGGTGCTCAGTAACGCGTTGGCACGAAACGCGTCGCCGGGCCCCACACTGGGCGTGAGGTTGGTCAAAAAGTCGAAGCCATGCAGCGTCTGCTGCACCGAGGTCACAAACTCCGGCACGCCCAGCAGGGCCATACCGGACAAGAACCATCGGATCGGCCAGTGCAGCACGGGGACCAGCACGTACCAGGCAACAAATACCGCGGGTACCCACGCCAGAATTCGCAGAAAGAAACGGCCGATCGTCGTTGGCATGCGCGAATTTGCCGAAGCGTCGCTAAGCCGCTTGCGGCACGTTCGGTGCCGTGCCCTCGCTGCTGGCAGGCGGAGGCGCGTCGCCGCCGTCACGATGCGCCGCGCGGTTGATGCGCCGCACCCAGATCAGCCACACGATCAGCACGTCGAGCATGATCAGCGCCTGCCAGATGTAGAGGTGCGCCCATTCGAAGGCTTTCATGCTCCATTGTCCGAGATAGAACAGGCTGATGATGCGCACAACGTTCAGGCCCTGCACGGCAATGAAGCCGATGCCCAGCCCCCACAACTTCTGTCGCCACGTGGACGGGAACGCAAGGATGGCGGCGACGAGGACCAACGTCGCCTCGACGCCGTTGCAACCCGCCTCGATGCTCACGGCAAACCCGTTCGTTGTGCTGCGCAGAATCTTGCCGTTGGCAACCGTGCTCGGATCAACCATCGCCACGAGCTGTGCACAGAAGTGCGCCAGACCGTTGGTCCAGGGGATCACGAAGTACTCCTGTCCCCACGGCGTCAATTGCGCGCCAAAGAGCACGCCCTGAATGACGAGAAACAACAGCAAAAAACGAATCATGTCGGGTCAGCAACCGCTGTGGGTGATCGGATCGCTCCGGTTAGCCACGTATCGTAACCGATGCAGGCGTTGCCACCCAAGCGCCGAACCCTGGTCGCCGAAGCCCCCCGCCAGAAAAATGACCTCGCAGTGGCTGTCCCAAGTCAAGCGCGCCGACGACGGCCTCCCTAAAATGAGCGCATGACTGCCATCACCTCTCCCGCCCCGATCGCGTTCGCCTGCCGCGTGCGACGCTCACTCTTCCGCGTCTTGTCCACGGCGCTTCTCGGCTGTGCGCTGCTCGCCGCAAGCGCAAGCAACGCGATGTTGCCCAATGAACACGCCATCGTGCTCAATTCAGGCGACGGAACCGTGTCGTTGATAGACCGTGCCACACGAAAGGTGGTCAAAACGTTCCCCGTCGGCAAGGAGCCGCATCACCTGATCGGGACGTTGAAGGACGACGAAGTGGTCGTGGCCAACGCAGTATCGAACGATCTGGTGTTCCTCGACCCGGTCTCGGGTGAAGTCAAGCGCCGGTTGCCGCGCATCAGTGACCCGTATCAACTCGCGTATTCCCCTGATGGAAAGTGGTTCATTTCCATCAGTCTCCGACTTAACCGCGTTGATCTCTACAGCATGCCGAACTACGAACTCAAGGCGCGCATCCCGGCAGCGAAGACGCCGAGCCACGTGGTGTTCAGCAGCGACTCCCGCATGGCCTACGTGACCATGCAGGATTCCAACGAGTTGCTGGCGATTGACATCACCACGCAAAAAGAGGCGTGGCGCATGCCCATCGGCAAGACACCCGCCGGCATCTGGCTGAGCCCGCAGGGGCTGATTTTTGTCGGCATCATGAGTTCCGACTATGTCGAGGTGATCGATCCGGTCAAGCGCGCGACGGTGAAGAAAATCGTGACTGGCAAGGGCGCACACAACGTGTTCCCCATGGGCAACGGTTCGAAGATTCTGGTCAGCAATCGGGTAGACGGCACCATCACACCGGTCGACTACAAGACGCTGGTGGCCGAGAAGCCGATCAAGGTGGGCAGTGGCGTAGACTGCATGGATATTTCCGAAGACGGAAAGGAAGTGTGGGCGACCGTGCGCTTTGAGGGCCGCGTGGCGGTGATCGACATGACCGGCCAGAAGCCGATCCACTACATCCCCGTGGGCCGCTCGCCGCACGGCATTTACTTCCGTTCGCATGCACGACGCGACCAGTAAGCGCGTGCTGCTGGGCCGTGCTTTGCGGCGGGTGATGGCGCTCTGCCGGTTGGGCCTGGCCGCGCTCACCGTTGTCCCAATCGCCGGTGCGTTTGCGGCCTGCACGTCCACGGTCTACCTCACGTTCGACACCGGTCACATGGAGCCGGCCAACGCAATCGCCGACATCCTGGCGCGGCACGAGGTCAAAGCCACGTTCTTTCTCGCCAGTGAAAAAACCAGGTCGGGCGGGACGACACTCGACGATACGCAGCGACCGTTCTGGCAGCGACTGGCGCGCGAGGGGCACGCGTTTGGCTCGCACACATGGAGCCACCACTACTTTCGTGGTGACGTTGGCCGCGACCACGTGCGCCTGGTGCCGTGGGGCGGCGCTGCGAGCGAGGCACGCGAGCTGGATCAGGCGGGCTTGTGTGCCGAAATTCGCAAGTCGGAAGATCGCTTTCGCGAGCTGACGGGGCGCGGTTTCGATGGCATCTGGCGCGCCCCCGGCGGCAAGACGTCGCCTCGACTCATCTCGTTCGCGCAACGCTGCGGGTACCGGCACGTCGGCTGGGCTGACGCCGGGTTCCTGGGCGACGAGCTCTCCAGTGCGACTCACCCGAACGACGTGTTGCTCAAGCGGGCGTTATCACGCATTCGCGACGGGGACGTGCTGATGGCGCACCTGGGCATCTGGTCACGCAAGGACCCCTTCTGGCCCGTACTTGACCCGCTGATTGCGGGCCTCAAGGCCAAGGGGGCCTGCTTCGCCACGCTCAACTCGGGCGTGCGCAATTCCTCGGTGCAATGATGCGATCTACCCTTTCCGACGCGGCGGCGCGCTCCACCGATGCTTGACACGCTCGAATCCTGGTTCACCGAGCTGGTGTCATGGGTACACGCTACCCTGGTGAGTCCGGCCGTCTATTCACTGGGCCTGATGTCGTGGTCGGAATGGGCCTACGACGCCACGGCGTTTTTCGTCGGCGGCGTGCTGCTGGTGGCCTTCACAACGCTGGTGTGCCTGCCTCTGGAGCAGTGGCGCCCCGTTGAACCGGGCCGGACGTTGACCGCTGATGTGCGCACCGATATCGGGTACACGTTAATCACCAAGCTGGGCATTCTGCCGCTGTTCACCTTTGCCGCGCTGTACTGGCTGCTGCGCCCGGTGGAAGGATGGGCGCGCCTGCATGGCTTTGCGCCGTTTTCCCTCGAGGACGCGTGGCCCGCGCTGGCAACGACGCCCGGCGTGAGCCTGTTGTTCTATGTGCTGGTGCTCGATTTCACCGAGTACTGGCGGCACCGCTGGCAGCACCGCATCGAGTGGTGGTGGCAACTGCATGCGGTGCATCATTCGCAACAGCAGATGACGTTCTGGACCGATGATCGTGTGCACCTGCTGGACGACCTGATCGCGGCGCTGTGGATGGCGGCCGTGGCGCTGACGATCGGCATGCCGCCGGAACAGTTTCCGCTGGTCTTTGCGGTGCTCCGGTTCATGGAGTCGTTGTCGCATGCCAACCTGCGCTGGAATTTTGGACCGTTGAAGCGGCTCCTGATCAGCCCACAGTTTCACCGCGTGCATCACGGCATCGGCGTAGGACACGAAGGACGTCGCTACGGTGTAAATTTCGGGGTGACGTTCAGCGTGTGGGATCAACTGTTCCGCACGGCGGACTTTCGTGACGAGTACCCAGCCACGGGCATCCGTGACCAGCTGGACGGACGCAATTACGGACACGGATTTTGGGAGACACAATGGCTCGGATTCATTCGCCTCGCGCAATCGCTCGGCACGTTGCTCGGCCGCTCGTCCTCGCGTCCATCGGCGCGCTAACTGTCGTGCTGCTGAGTGGCTGCGCCACGATGATGCAGGATCAGAAGCGCGCGCTGCTCGACCGCAAGTGTCAGGAGCGTGTGATCCGCATGCTGAACGCGGTGTCCCCGGTGGTCGCAGAGTCGAGCATTCCGCAAAAATTCTGTGGTTGCCTCACCGAAAAGGTGGACATCGCCAAGCTTGAGACCGACATCGACGGCGTCAAGGACATCGGCCTCAATCCTGAAACTTTGCGCTTCGTGACCGAATACATCCCCACGATCCGTACCTGCGCTAAAGAAACCGGGCTCTGGAAGGGGCTCTAGCAAGCGGTTGAGCGGCCGTTGCGCGGCCGCCACCCACCCGCCGTCAGCGCTGCGGTGCCGAGAGTTCGCGCGCCAGCACATCAAACACCACGCGAATTCGTCGTGCGGTGCGCAGCTCGCGGTGTGTGACCAGCCACATCGGAAACCGGATCGGTGGCAGTTCATCTAGAACACGCACGATGTTCGGCGTCGTCGCCGCCACGTCGTCGACCATCACGCCGATGCCCAGCCCGTGCTGGACCAACTGCCAGGTCACGACCGAGTTCTCGCTGACGGTGGAGATATTGGCATCCCTGAGCTCAACGCCGTGCGCCCGCAGGTACTCAATGAAGCGACCATCGCGATCCCCGCCGACGAACGCGTGCGCCGCGGCGTCGCGCGCTGACCGTGGATGACCGTGGCGAGCGACCCACGCCGTTGACGCATAGAACCCGGCCGATGCATCCGGCAAGCGGCGGCTGATGAGATCAGGCTGATCGGGCTGCACGTGGCGAAGTGCGATGTCCGCCTCGCGCCGCCGAAGATCGGCGATTGCGTTGGATGCGACGATCTCCACGGTGATGCCGGGTGCCTCGTCCTTGAGGCGTCGCACAATCGGTGGCAGCCAGAAGGTGGATACCGCATCGCTCGCCGACACCGACACAAAGCCTTCGACGACCTGCGATTGCCCCGTCGCCGCGAGCGAGAACTCATCGGCCGCTGCCCCCATCGCCCGCGCGTGCTCGAGCAGGGCAAGGCCGGCGTCCGTGGGCTGCAAACTTCGTCCCACGCGCTCAAAGAGCGTCACGCCCAGCTGAGCCTCAAGCGCGGCGACCTGGCGCCCGAGCGTGGGCTGGCTCATCCGCAAGCGACGCGCTGCTGCCGACAGCGAGCCGGATTGCGCCGTCTCAAGAAACGCCCGCAGGTGATTCCAATCCATGCATTTTTGTATGGGTTAAGTGCGTTTTTGGGGCTTATTTAGGCCGTTTTATAACCATATCATGCGAAAGATGCGGGGTTCGCGCCATTGAGCTCTCGCTGATGCTGCATTCACACGCCACCTTTAGGAGTTTTCATGGCCGTCTTTTCAGCGCACGATCTGCAAGTAACGCGAGCGAACGTGACGTCGCCCGCCCCGCGCGTGGACGCGATCACGCGTCGCAAAGCAAAGTTCTGGGATCGCAGCGCCCGGCGGTACGCCGCGAGCACCATCGCTGACCTTCCGGGCTACGAGCAGACACTGGCGCGCACGATCAATCTGTTGAGCGAAACTGATCACGTGCTTGAAATTGGATGTGGCACCGGCAGCACCGCGCTGCGAATCGCCGCGTACTGTGCCAGCTACCGGGCAACCGACGTGTCGTCGCGCATGATCGCCATCGCCAACGAAAAATTGAACGCCTCGCCCGTGGCGTCACTGCAATTTGCCGTGGCCGACGCGGAGGCCTGCGCGGCCGAGCCGGGCGTCCTGTACGACTGTGTGCTCGCCTTCAACGTATTGCATCTGGTCGACGATCTCGACGATGCCATCGCCGCGTGCGCGACGGCGCTGAAACCTGGCGGCCTGCTGATCTCGAAAACCCCCTGCCTGAACGAGATGAACTGGCTCATTCCGCACGTCGCCGTTCCGCTGGCGCGGCTTGTCGGCAAGGCGCCGCCGGTTTTGAACTTGAGCGAAGGCACACTGATCGCGGCCATGCGGCGACGTGGCCTGGTGGTCAGGTGTGTTGAGCGCCACGCCAGCCGTGGGGTCGACGCGCGCCCGTTCATTGTGGCCCACAAACCCCGGGGCATCGTCGGCAATCACTTGGCCTAAGCTGCGTTTTGCGGCCGCCGCTACGCACTGGCACGGCACCTCGGTCGCCTAGGGTGTGTCGTTTGGCTCAATCGGCGGGTTGAAAGCAGCGGAGTCGCCACCATGTCGATCCAGTGTTTCTTTCCGACCGCCTCTCGCGTCGCGATGCGCTCGCCACGTTGGCGCGCAACGCGCTCGCCGCCTCGCCGGTCTTCAACGCCATGGCTTCTGCCACCCACGCCGCCCCGCTTCAACCGGCGCCCCTCCCCCGTTTCTCCGAACTCAAGCCATCGCCGCGCATGCCGGTGATCTTTCTGGGTCACGGCAGTCCGATGAATGCCATCGAAGACAACGCGTCGCGCCGAAGCTGGCAGCAGCTTGGGCGATCATTTGCAGCGGCGGGCAAATACCCGGTACCGCAGCTCATCTTGTGCATTTCAGCGCACTGGCTGACGCGGGGCTGGTGGGTCACGGCCATGACGCAACCGAAAACGATCCATGACTTCGGCGGCTTTCCACAGGCCCTGTTTGACCAGCAGTACCCGGCGCCAGGGGCCCCGGTCGCTGCGCGCGAAATCGCTTCGTCCATCAAGCAGCCCGTGATCGGTCTCGACGATCACGAGTGGGGGCTCGACCACGGCGCATGGTCGGTGCTAAAACCGATGTTCCCCGAGGCGCGCATCCCGGTCGTCCAGCTCAGCATGGACTACAGCCGCCCCCCGGCAGAGCACTTCGCGCTCGGGCAGCAGCTCGCACGGCTGCGCGATGTCGGCGTGCTGATCGTCGGCAGTGGCAACACCGTGCACAACCTGCGCGCGATGCAGTGGGGTGCTGGCCCCGACAAGGCGTATGACTGGGCGCGTGAGTTCGACCAGAAGCTCGGGGCGCAAATCGAAAGCGGCGATCTGGCCGGGCTGGCCAACTTCCATAGCCTGGGCCAGATCGCGGCCCTTGCGCATCCGACCCACGATCACCTGCTGCCGCTGCTCTACACCGCCGGAGCGGTCCAGGCGAGCAGCCCTGCGTCACCGGGCCGGGGCGCGCAGTTCCTGAACGCTGATTTCCAGGGCGCGTCGATCGCGATGCGCTCCGTGGTTTGGGCGTAACAGCTTTTCTGCCGTATCGACCGTCTGGCGGTCGATCTACGCTGATTTGTTGATTAGTCGATATCTATCGATATCAGGCTGTAACCAGCAATCAGCCGTCCAAGGACCGGAAAAGCTGCTACAGCGAAACCGAATGACTACCCGCGTACCAATGCGGTCAGGTCTGCAGCAATCGCCTCGGCGCCGCTCTCGTGCTTGATCATCAGGCGCAGGCGGCCTGCGGGATCAAAGGCGTACATCTGCGTCGAATGATCGATGAGATACGTGTTCTCATCCTTGACTTGCGCTTTCTGAAAGATGATCTTGAACTCTTTCGCGGCGGCTGCAACCTCGGCTTCGCTGCCGTAGAGCGCGGCGAAGGTCGGGTTGAATGCGGTGACGTAGCTCTTGAGTTGTGCCGGTGTGTCGCGCTTTGGGTCCACCGTGACAAAGGCCACCTGAACCTTCGCCGCGTCCTCCGGCTTCATTTTGCCGAGCGCCGCGTTCAGCGTGGTCATCGTCGTCGGGCAGTAATCGGGGCAAAACATGTAGCCGAAAAACAGCACCAGCGCCTTGCCACGATAGCTCTCCAGCGTGCGGCCGTCGCCGCTGGCCGCATCCTTGAGTGCCAGCGTGCGCCCAAACGCGGCCCCCGTGATGTCGGTGGCATTGAAGTGCGCGGCGGGCTTGCGGTCACCACAAGCGGCGACCAGCACCGCCGCGCCGAACGCAATCGCCGTGCGCCGGTCAATGCTTGTGGCCGGCATGGCTGCCCTTTTCCGCAACGACCGTCACAGTCACCTCGCCCGCCTTTTCAAACTTGAGCTTG
The DNA here is from genome assembly GCA_016790165.1 of Burkholderiales bacterium. Classification (GTDB taxonomy): domain Bacteria; phylum Pseudomonadota; class Gammaproteobacteria; order Burkholderiales; family Casimicrobiaceae; genus Casimicrobium. The sequence continues at coordinate 121,761 of JAEUPL010000033.1, read as the reverse complement.
AGCGGAAACTTCGTTCCGTCCTTCAATCCGTCGGGCAACCCGATGAGCATGATGTGATAGCCGCCGGGTTTGAGTTCCGTCTTGCTGTTGGCAGCGATGTCGAGCGACTTGATCTCGCGCATCTTCATCACACCGGCCTCAGTCACCATCGTGTGAATCTGGATCTCCTTCGCCACATCACTGCTGGCGGAGACCAGTTTGTCCGCGGCACCCTTGTTCGCGAACGTCATGTAAGCAGCCGACGTCTTGGCCGAAGACGGCACCGCGCGCGCCCACGGATGATCGATTTCGATGGCACCGACTTTGTAGTCGTGCGCCCATGCCGAGGCCGCAAACGCGGCAGCAATCAACGAAGTGAGGATAGCTTTCATTGCGTCATTCCTTGTGTTGGCCGGAAAAGTAGAAGCTGAAGCGAAACGCACGGGCCACGCTATTTGCTGCGCGGCACGCGTCCCATCAAATAGAACTCGTCGTTGGGCCTCATGCTGGCAACGTTGGCCAGGCGATTGCTCATGCCGAAAAACGCCGTGATGGCGCCGATGTCCCAGATGTCGTCGTCGGTGAAGCCATGCGCACGAAGCGACACGAAGTCGGGCTCATCGACTTCATTGGAATGCGTACAGACCTTCAGCGCAAAGTCGAGCATCGCGCGTTGCTTCGGCGTGATCTCGGCCTTGCGATGATTGATGGCCAACTGATCGGCGATCCGCGGGTTCTTGCTGTAGACGCGCAGAATCGCGCCGTGCGCCACCACGCAATAGAGGCACCCGTTGGCGCCACTGGTGGCGACCACGATCATCTCGCGCTCAGCCTTGTTGAGCGCCGGCGTTTCCTTGAGCATCAGCGCGTCGTGATAGGCAAAGAACGCGCGGCACTCGTCGGGGCGATGCGCAAGCGTCAGGAACACATTGGGAATGAACCCGGCCTTCTGCTGCACCTCGATCATCCGCGCGCGCAGATCCTCGGGGACCGCGTTGAGGTCGGGGACGGGGAAACGGGAAATGGCGGTCATGCGACTTCCTCTGCCAACTCGGTTACTTGACAGGCGGTACGTAGCCGCTCGCCACTTCCGCGCCGCCGGAGAAGAAGTACTTGTCCATCTGCTCCGCCAGGTATTTCCGCGCGCGCGGATCGGCGAGGCCCAGCCGGTTTTCGTTGATCAGCATCGTTTGATGCTTGAGCCAGCCGGCCCACGCTTCCTTGCTGACATTCTCGAAAATCTTCTTGCCCAGCTCGCCGGGATACGGGGCGAAATCGAGCCCTTCCGCTTCGCGACCGAGTTTGATGCATTGAATCATGCGTGCCATTGCGCTTCCCTGAATGTACGGTTAAATCTGTTTGACGTAGACCTGTGACGCGCGCTCAAAGTTGTAGAGCGCCTGCTTCTTCTCTGGCAAATCGGCGATCGTTGCGGCACGAAAACCACGCTCGAGAAACCATGCGGCAGTGCGCGTGGTCAGCACAAACAGCGTGTTGATGCCTTGATCCTTCGCCGCCTTCTCGACGGCCTTCATCAGCCGCTCGCCGTAACCCTCGCGTCGGTAATCGGGGTTCACCGCGAGGCAGGCCAACTCTGCCTTGTTGGCCTCCGGAAAGGGGTAGAGCGCCGCACAACCAATGATCTGGCCATCATGCTCGGCCAGAAAAAAGCGCTCGACTTCGCGCTCTATCAGTGCGCGTGGCCGTGCGACCAGAATGCCCTGCCGCTCCAGCGGTTCGATGATCGACAGCAACGCACCGACGTCATCGATCTTGGCAGGACGCAGATTATCCAGGCTATCGACCGAGATCATGGTGCCGATGCCGTCGCGCGTAAAGAGCTCCTGGAGGATCGCGCCATCGAGCTTGCGACCGATCAGATGTGCGCGCGCCACACCCTTTTGGCACGCGCGCACCGACGCCGAGAGGAACAGCTGCACATCCGACGCCTGTGGCGCCTTGCTGGCGATGTCTGCCGCTTCGCGCGTGTAGAGCGTGGAGATCACTGCGCCGGCCTCGTCGAGCACACCCGGCGTATCGAGCAGAAAGATCAGTTTCGATGCTTTGAGTGCAATCGCCGTTTGCGTGGCGACCTCTTCCACCGTCAGGTTGAACGTGTCGCCCGACGTGGAGTAGCCGAGCGTGGACATCAGCACGATGTCGCCGTCCTTCAGGCAATCATTGATGGCCTGAGCGTCAATGCGGCGCACTTCGCCACTGTACTTCATGTCGACGCCGTCGATCACACCGATCGGCTTGGCCACCACAAAGTTACCGCCGGTGACGCGGTTGTGAATGGGTGTCACCGCAGCCGTGCGCGGCGCCATTGAGAGTGCCGCCTCGATGCGCGCGCGCGCGCGGGCGCTGGCGCCAATGACGCTACCCAGCTGCGATTCATCGGTCACCCGAATGCCGCGGTGATAACGGCTTTCCATGCCACGCTGCTCCAGCAGTTTTTCCACCTGGGGTCGCGCCCCGTGCACCAGCACGAGGCGAATCCCGAGGCTGGCCAGCAGATTCAGGTCGGCAATGAAATTCGGAAAGGTGTCGTCAGCGACCACCTCCCCGCCGAACGCGACCACAAACGTCTTGCCGCGAAAGGCATGTATGTAGGGGGCGGAGCCACGAAACGACGGGACAAACGCCGACAGCTCGGTGGCAACCGGTTGCGATGGTGCAGCGGGTCGCGGCGCCGGCGCGTGCGTCACCGCGGGGGGCTCGGCGTCGGTCGCGGCAGTGACAGACGCGGCGGGGCTGGATTCTGAGGAGGATTGGAGCGCCATGCGGCGATTTTATCGGCGCCACCCGCGAGCCGTCGCCGCAATCGCGAATTCGGTGTTGGCGCAGCGCGCAGCACGGCGATTTCGCGCTACATTGCGGCGCATGGCCCGTCAGCTGCTCCGTTTCCTCATCCGCATGCTTCAGTTGCCGCTGGCCCTGCTCGTGATGTTCTACGAGTGGGGTTGGGACACGTTGTCGCACGTGTTCGACTGGTTGGCACGGCGTCCGATCTGGTCCCGGCTTGAAAACGCGGTTCGCCGCCTGCCGCCGTGGGCTGCTCTGGGCGTCTTCCTGCTGCCGACGGCGCTGCTGTTCCCGGTGAAGCTGCTGGCCCTCTGGTTCATCGCGAACGGCCAAAAAGTGCTGGGAGTCGCATTGATCCTGCTCGCCAAGATTGTCGGCACGGCCATCGTCGCCCGCCTGTTCACGTTGACCCACAACGCCCTGATGCAAATCGGCTGGTTCGCACGACTCTACCGCTGGTTCGTGCCGTGGAAGGACCTCTGGATGGATGCCATCCGCGCCAGTTGGCCGTGGCGAATTGGCCGCGTCATCAAACGCAGCGTCAAGCGACGTGCCGCTGCGATGTTCCAGCGTGTTTTCCGACGCGGCGCGTAACGATGGCGGGCACTACCTAAAATCGCAGGATGTCATCCAAGCTCCTCGCGAATCTGAACGAGCCGCAGCTCTCGGCCGTCACCCTGCCGCATGTGTCGGCCCTGATCCTCGCCGGGGCCGGGTCAGGCAAGACGCGAGTGCTGACCACGCGCATTGCGTGGCTGCTATCCACGGGGCAGGTGGGGCCATCGGGCGTGCTGGCGGTCACCTTCACCAACAAGGCGGCCAAGGAGATGCTGACGCGGCTCTCCGCGCTACTGCCGATGAATGTGCGCAGTATGTGGATCGGAACGTTCCACGGCCTGTGCAACCGCTTTCTGCGCATGCATTGGCGGGAGGCTGGTCTTCCACAAACGTTCACCATCATGGACACGCAGGACCAAGTGTCCCTGATCAAGCGCATTTTGAAGGCACACAACATCGATGACGAGAAGTTCCCGCCCAAGCAGATGGCGTGGTTCATCGGCAGCGCGAAGGAAGAAGGGCTGCGCCCCAACGCGGTTGAGGCCTTTGACGACTACACGCGCAAGCAGGTCGAGATTTACCAACTGTACGAGGTAACCTGTCAGCGCGAAGGCGTGGTCGACTTCGCCGAACTGCTGCTGCGTAGTTACGAGGTGCTGGGAAAATTTGAGGCGCTGCGCGAGCACTACAACGCCCGCTTCCGGCACATCCTGGTCGATGAGTTCCAGGATACCAATACGCTGCAGTACAAGTGGCTGCGTCTGCTCGCCGGGGCACACACGGCGGTGCTGGCGGTCGGTGACGACGACCAGTCGATCTACGCATTTCGAGGCGCCAAGGTCGCGAACATGCAACGCTTTGAGCACGACTTCGGTCCGGCCAAAATTATCAAACTCGAGCAGAACTATCGCAGCTTTGGCAATATCCTTGACGCAGCGAATGCCCTGATCCGCAACAACAATGGGCGACTGGGGAAAGAGCTCTGGACCGATCAGGGCCACGGCGAGCCGATCCGCGTCTTTCAGGGCTACAGCGATGGCGAGGAAGCGGCCTTTGTCATCGATAGCGTGAAGACAGCGATGAACGATGGCGTACCGCTGGACGAGATCGCGATCCTGTACCGCTCCAACGCGCAGTCACGCGTGTTCGAACATGGCCTGTTCAACGCCCGCATTCCGTATCGCGTCTACGGCGGCCTGCGCTTCTTCGAACGTGCCGAAATCAAGCATGCGATGGCGTATCTGCGGCTGATCAACAACCCGGAAGACGACAACGCGCTGCTTCGCGTGGTCAATTTCCCGCCGCGTGGCATCGGTGCCAAGTCAATCGAAAACCTCCAGGCCGTCTCGGCGGGAACCGGTGTGACGTTGTGGCAGGCTGCTTGTGCTGGCGGTGCGGGGGGCCGCGCGCAGGCTGCGATGGCGCAGTTCATCGGGCTGATCGAAGGCATGCGCATCGCTACCAAGAACCAGCCGCTACCGGAAATCGTTCGCCACCTCCTCGACGCGAGTGGACTCAAGGGACATTACGCAAACGAGAAAGATGGACAGGACCGGGTAGAAAACCTCGAAGAGTTGATCAACGCCGCAGATAACTTCCTTCGAGAAACCGGTGGAGTGGTTCACGTCGAGAATCCGGATGGGTCGCTGGTCGCGGATCAGGACGCCGTGACCGCCTTTCTCGCACACGCTTCGCTTGAAGCCGGAGACACACAGGCGGCCGAAGGGCGCGCTGCGTTGCAGATGATGACGGTTCACTCTGCGAAAGGTCTAGAGTTTGACTACGTGTTCATGACCGGCCTGGAGGAAGGGCTGTTCCCGCACGACAACTCGCTCAATGATGACGGCGGCCTGGAGGAAGAACGGCGTCTCGCGTACGTCGCGATCACTCGCGCGCGGAAGCGATTGCACCTGTCGTACGCCCAGATGCGCATGCTGCACGGGCAAACGCGCTACAACGTGCCGTCACGCTTTCTTGACGAAATTCCGGCTGAACTGTTGCAGTGGCTATCGGCGAAACCCAAGAATCTGCTCGCGATGGAGCCACACGCGCCGCTCGGTGGCGAGTGGGTGAATCCGGAACGTTCGGCCTTCGCCCAGTCCATCGGCAGCGCGACACGGACCGACGGCGGATTTCGCATCGGGCAGCAGGTGTCACACGCGAAGTTCGGGCACGGCGTCATCATCAACGCCGATGGCAGCGGCAAGAACGTTCAGGTCGAAGTAAATTTCGCCGATCATGGCATCAAGCGACTCGCACTGGAGTACGCCAAGTTGACTGCGCTGTGATCATCGCGCGGGGCGAACAACTGCGCTGTTTGATCAGGGGCCGCCGAGGCGATGATTACGCGCCAGCGACTTTTTCGACGCGCTCCTCGCGATGGAAAACACGGCGATAGCCGACGTAATCGCTGATCATGCGGATGGCCGTCAGCGGCACAACCAGCATGGCAAGCACTGTCAATTTGGCTGCGCCAGGCAACAAGTAGAGCACCGGGGCGACCAGCAGCACGGACAGCACCATCAGCAGGAACATCGCTACGCCGTAGACTGTCATCGACAGCCAGTTTGCCAGCGATGCGCGCACGGACGCAGCCAAGGCCTGGCCCAATGTCGCGTCCGAGAACACGATGAGCGCGGGCGAGAACCAGAACGCGGCGGTCAGGGGCAAGGTCAGCAGCAACGTAACGATCATCACCCGCATCAGGGCGTCCGGCGGTATATTGGCCTGATCTTCGACCGCCTTGAGTTGCTCCATAGAGAGCCCGGAAGACATCAAGCCGAACGTCAGCGCCACCAGAAGACCCAGCAAATGAACCACACCCAGCGGCAGCAACGCCTTCAGGTTGGACTTGAAACCGGCGAATAGATGCTTCAACTCGGGCATTTCGCCGCGCTCGTGGTGCCAGGCCGCCGCGAGGAATCCCACGGAGAGCACCGGGTTGAGCAACATGCACAGCGGCCCGACAATTGCCGCCGCTGCCTGCATCAACAACAGGTACAGGGCGGTCAAGCCGATGTATTTCGTCCAGCGTGCACGGAAAATTTGCCACGACAGACGCACCCACTCAACGCCTTCGCGTGCGGGAACCGGGGCGTAGAAACCGATCGGCGCCGCAGCCATTATGTCGTCTCCCTCGACCCGTCCAGCGATTGTGGCCAGTAGCAGGGCCTTTTGATGCGCAGACGAAGAATATTCTCAAAAACCGCCGGATCGTGCGGCGTGTTGAGCTCTGCAGCGCGGGGAAGGTGCAAATCGTACAGGCGCGACAGCCAGAATCGGATCGCGGCGGCGCGAAGCAATGCGGGCCACGCCACCTGCTCTGCTTCCGTCAGCGGACGTTCGCGCGAGTAGGCCGAGAGCAGTGCGAGCAAGCGCGCTTCATCAAACTCACCGTCTGGCCGGACGCACCAGTCGTTGGCCGTGATTGCCAGATCGTAGGCGAACTCGTCGGTCGCAGCGAAGCCAAAATCGATCAGGCCGCTGAGTCGCTCCCCATCAAACAGCACATTGTCGCGAAACAGATCAGCGTGAATCGCGCCATTTGGCAGCCGCGTCTGGCGTCGTTCGCGCTGAAACTTGAGTTCACTTTCAATCAGCGCATTCTGGTCAGCCGACACAAACGGCCGCACCGCTCTCGACGTGGAGAGTGTCCATCCCGGTCCGCGCTTGTTGCTGATGCGCGTGCGAAATGCGCGACTGGCGTTGTGCAGCCGTCCCAACTCACGCCCGACGAGCGCGCAGTGCGACACACTGGGGCTCATGTTAGGACGGCCCGCGATGCGTTGCGTCAGCGCCGCGGGGCGACCGTTCAGGATGGAGAACAACCCGCCGGTCCGATCAGCAATCGGCATCGGCACCGCCACGCCGGAGCGCGACAGGTGCGCGGTGAAATTCAGGTAGAACGGCAAGTCTTCCGCCGGGATGCGCTCGAAGAGCGTCAGCACATACTCGCCTTCGCTGGTGCTGAGAAAGTAGTTGGTGTTCTCGATGCCCTCGGAAATCGGGGTCAGCGTACGCGCTGCGCCCACCGCGTATCGCGTGAGCCAGGCGGCTACGTCGCTGTCGGTGACTCGGGTAAATACGGACATGCCAATCGGTATCGTGAAGGGTGAGAATGGAGGGTGACTTGCAGCAGCAGATCGCAACCGGGGCTGGGTGTCGGCGTCGCGTCAGTGTGAATCAAGCACCGCGACGTGCAGCACGAATGCAGGCAACACTAGAAGCGAAGCAGCTCCCAGACTGCGGGTGCGACGCGCCGCCCCGCGTTGTCAGCCTGCCGGTCAATGCGGCCAACGGCCGGATCAGCAACGAGGTACGCACGCGCACCGCCAACCGACACACGCGCGTTGGCAAGACGACCCTGAACACGTTCTTCACTAACGGTCATCGACGTCGAAATGCGCCCGCCGTCAGTGACGGAACGGCTATCAATATTCCTTTCCGTCGCTACCGTCGGCGCGCCGTCGGGCGCCTCGATTCGCTGGGTGGCGTCGACGGCACCCGGTGCGGCGACGGGCTGAGCGGATGCGGAGCCAGCCGCAGTGCATAGCGCGAGCAGCAGCGCCGCTGATCGCGCCACCGAAGCAAAATGACCCGAACGCGTTGAGGAATTCATGGCGGGATTGTACCGACCTAACCGCCGCGAACGGCGCCAGTCAAGCACGTGTTGCACTCGTTCCACACACGCATCAGCCCACACGGCACAGCAGCGCCGCCGCTTGCGCAGCAATCCCCTCGCCGCGACCTGTGAACCCGAGCTGCTCCGTGGTGGTGGCCTTGATGCTGATGCAATCGATTGCCACGGCGCAATCTTGCGCAACAAAGGCGCGCATCTGTGGAACGTGAGGCGCCATTTTTGGCGCTTGCGCGATGATGGTGGCATCAACGTTGCCCACCTGCCAGCCGGACTCCCGGAGACGAGCGACCACGCTACGCAGCAGCAGCCGGCTGTCCGCACCTTTATATGCGGGATCGTGGTCAGGAAAGTGCTTACCGATGTCGCCCAGTGCCGCAGCCCCCAGAAGCGCGTCGGCAATGGCGTGCAGCAGCACGTCCGCGTCAGAATGTCCTAACAAACCCAGCGCGTAAGGAATCTTCACACCGCCGATGATGAGATCGCGCCCTTCTACGAGTTGATGCACGTCGAAGCCGGTGCCAATGCGATACGGAACACTCATGGTCGCGACTTTGCCTTGATTTCCGGTGGATTGTGCGGCTCACGACCCCGCAGATAAAACGCGACCAGCTCCGCATCCTCTGCATGGGTGATCTTGATGTTGCGCGCGCTTCCAGGCACGAGTAGAGGCACCATACCCAGCGCTTCAATCGCCTGCGCTTCATCGGTGACGTCGGGCGAAGCGACTAGCGCATGCGCCAACGTTTCATAGCGAAACATCTGTGGCGTCTGCGCCCGCCACATGCCAGCACGCGGCACGGTCTCTGCCACGCCGCCGTGTTCATCGGCGCGTTTCAGCGTGTCCGACACCGGCGTGGCAAGCAGCCCACCCACTGCGTGTTGGCTGAGCGTCGCGATCAACCGGTCCAGATCGGACTTGCTGACACAGGGGCGGGCAGCGTCGTGCACCAGCACCCAGGCGTCACGCCGGACCGACTTCACGACGGCTGCAAGTGCGCTGCGCACGGTGTCGGCGCGTTGCGCACCAGCGCACCGCAACACGGTGGTGTTACCCGCGCGCGCAGCGATCGCATCGGCGCGGACTTCTTCCGCCGGCACGGCAACGAAAATGTGCTCGATCGCATCGCACTGCCTCAGCGCACACAGTGTGTGCTCCAGCACGGGCGCGCCGGCGATTTCGGTGTACTGCTTTGGTGTCGCGGCTCCAAAGCGCGAACCGCTGCCGCCTGCCGGCACGATGGCGACGCAGCCAAAGCGTGCAGCACCGGTCGGGTCTGGCATCAGCTCACGACCTTGATGGCGGGGAATTTGGCGCTGTGATCCTCGCTCTTTTGCGCAACGAAAACAGCCACCTTGCGGGCGATTTCCTTGTAAGTGGTGGCAACCGCACCGTCCGGGTCAACCACTACCGTCGGGCGCCCGCCGTCGGACTGCGCACGAATCTTCGAATCCAGCGGCAAACCGCCGAGGAACGGGACGTTGTAGTCCCGGCACATGGCGTGACCACCGCCTTCGCCGAAGATCGGCTCGGTATGTCCGCAGTTGGAACACACGTGCGTGCTCATGTTCTCGACGATGCCAACAATCGGGATGCCCACCTTGTCGAACATCTTGAGCCCCTTGCGGGCGTCGATGACTGCGATCTCCTGTGGCGTGGTGACGATCACGGCGCCGGTCACTGGCACCTTTTGTGACAGCGTGAGCTGGATGTCACCAGTTCCTGGCGGCATGTCGATGACCAGGAAATCGAGGTCACGCCAGTTGGTGTCTGAGAGCAGTTGTTCGAGCGCCTGAGTCACCATCGGGCCGCGCCACACCATCGGCGTATCGGTATCAATCAAAAAACCAATCGACATCGCCTGAATGCCGTGCGCCTCCATCGGCTCCAGCGTCTTGCCGTCGGCACTTTCGGGGCGCCCCGAAATACCCAGCATTTGCGGTTGCGACGGGCCGTAGATGTCAGCGTCGAGCAGCCCCACGTTGGCGCCTTCCGCAGCGAGCGCAAGCGCAAGGTTCACGGCGGTTGTGCTCTTGCCAACGCCGCCTTTGCCCGAGGCGACGGCGATGATGTTCTTGATGCCGGGCTTGAGCTTGACGCCCCGCTGCACGGCATGCGAGATGATGCGGTGGCTCACCGTGACGGTCACTTTGCCAATGCCGGGCATTGTGCGCAGGTGCTGCGTAACGAGTTGGCGCAATCCATCGTGCTGGCTCTTCGCCGGGTAACCCACGACGATTTCGACGACGACATCGCTGCCGTCGACGGCGATGCGCTTGACCGCCTTGTCCTTGATGAAGTCACGCCCGGTGTTCGGGTCGATGCAGGTGGCGAGCTGGGAGCGGATGTCAGATTCAGTCATAGCCCGCAAGTTTAGCGGCAGCGGCCCTTCCAGCGTTATCGCATTTGATACTATCTCCCTGTTTTTCCAAGGGTTTTCGCCCTCACTGCTCATTTTGTTGCTGCGCAAAAATTCGTCATGACCGCCAACCTCACTCCCGCTTCGACGCCGGGTGCCGCGCCCAAAAAGCGCCGCATCTTCGTCACCACGGCCCTCCCCTACGCGAACGGCAAGTTCCATCTGGGCCACATGATGGAGTACATCCAGGCGGACATTTGGGTGCGCTTCCAGCGCATGCAGGGGCACAAGGTGCACTGGATGTGCGCCGACGATACGCACGGCGCGCCCATCATGATTGCGGCTGAGAAGGCGGGCAAAACACCGCAGGAATTCGTAGCTGAGATAGCGGCAACGCGCAAGGAATACCTGGACGGGTTCCACCTGTCGATCGACAACTGGTATTCAACCGATTCGCCGGAGAACGTCGAACTGGCGCAGGACATCTATCGCCAGCTGAAGGCGTCGGGCTTTATCGCGTCGAAGACCATCGAGCAGTTCTTCGACCCGGTCAAGAGCATGTTCCTGCCCGATCGCTACATCAAGGGTGAGTGCCCCAAATGCGGCACCAAGGACCAGTACGGCGATTCCTGCGAGAACTGTGGCGCGGTGTACGCTCCGACTGACCTCAAGAACCCGTACTCCACGCTCTCGGGCGCCACGCCGGAGATGCGCTCGTCCGAGCACTTTTTCTTCAAGCTCTCCGACCCGCAATGCGTGGACTTTCTGCGCAACTGGACCGAGGGCCTCGACCGCCACGACAAGAAACGCCTGCAGAGCGAAATCATCGCCAAGACCAAAGAGTGGCTCGGTGAAGATGGCAAACTCGGCGACTGGGACGTCTCGCGCGACGCCCCGTACTTTGGCATCCCGATCCCTGACGCACCCGGCAAGTATTTCTACGTGTGGCTTGACGCGCCCGTGGGCTATCTGGCGTCACTGAAAAACTACTTCGATAGTGGCAAGGCGAAGTTCAACGGTGAAAGTCGCACCTTCGCCGAATTCCTCGCCGACCCCGATACCGAGCAGATTCATTTCATCGGCAAAGACATCGTCTACTTCCACGTCCTCTTCTGGCCGGCCATGCTCAAGTTCGCCGGGTACAAGGTTCCGGACAGCGTGAACGTGCACGGCTTCATCACCGTCGGTGGCGAGAAGATGAGCAAGAGCCGCGGCACCGGCATTGACCCGCTGAAGTACTTGAAGATCGGAATGAACCCGGAATGGCTACGCTACTACATTGCCGCCAAGCTGAATGCCAACGTGGAAGACGTGGACTTCACTGCCGAAGATTTCATGGCGCGGGTAAATTCGGATTTGATTGGCAAGTTTGTGAACATCGCAAGCCGCACGGCCGGCTTCCTGCACAAACACTTCGACGGCAAACTACTTGAGCGGCAATCGGGCGTCAAGGTTGGCGCCGGTGAGGATGTGGCGGCAATGTCTGGCGAAATTGCCGCGCTCTACGACGGGCGCGAGTTCGGTAAGGTCGTTCGCCGTGTGATGGAGGCCGCAGACTTCGTCAACGGCTACTACGACACGAGCAAACCATGGGAGCTGGCCAAGCGTGCGGCCACCGACAAGGATGCTCGGGAGCAGTTGCACGTCGTCTGTACGTCCGTGCTGGAAACGTTCCGCGTGCTTGCAATTTACCTCGCACCGATCATGCCGCGCCTGGCCGGCGACGCATTCGCGTTCCTGAATATCTCACGGCAGCAGTGGCACGATCTGCACCATCCGATGGCCCCGGGCCACGCGATCAATGGCTACAAGCATCTGATGTCCCGCGTCGAGGAAAAACAACTCGACGAGCTCTTCGGTCTGCTGCCCGATCCCGCTGCACCAGCAAAGGCGGAGAAGCCCGCCAAGGCACTGGCCTCAGCCAAAGGCGCTGCCAGCGGTAATGCGGCCGCAAAGCCCGCTGCATTGGGGGTGCAGGCCGACGGCTTCATCGGCATTGATGACTTCGCCAAAGTCGATCTGCGCATTGCAAAGATCGTCAACGCGGAACAAGTCGAAGGCAGCGACAAACTGTTGCGACTGACGCTGGATGTCGGCGAGACCGACGGCAGCGGTCAACCGACAACCCGCAATGTCTTCTCGGGCATCAAGTCGGCGTACGCGCCCGAGACCCTGATCGGTCAGCACACGGTGCTCGTCGCCAATCTCGCACCAAGGAAAATGAAATTTGGCATTTCTGAAGGGATGGTGCTTGCGGCGTCGGCGAAAGACGAACAAAATGAGCCGGGGCTCTACCTGCTCAACCCGCACACCGGTGCGAAGCCCGGAATGAAGGTCTCATGAGAACGCTGCTCGGTACCCCGCGTACCGTCTTCGAACAGGACAAATACAAGATCCTTCGCGCAACCTCGCGCGACGCGCCAGTCATGTCGGCGCTGACCAAGGGTGACTGGTCGGAGCGTGTGGCGATTTCACAGCGGCGCAAGGTCGATAACCCTACGCAAATCGCTGACGACTTGCGGTCGGGGGGCGGTCTCGTACTGTACCGTGGAAATTTACCGGTCGCGGCACTCTCGTATGTGCGCGCACGCGATGGCAGCTGGGAGCTGCGTCGCCTGGGCGTCACACGCAGTTTTTCCGGGCGCGGATTTACCACGCTGCTGGTTGACACGCTCGAGCAACTTGCCCGGTCCTCGCATGTACGTTCGATCCGCATTCCGGTCGAGACCTACGCACCACAGTACAAAGCCTACTTCGAGAAGCTCGGGTTCTCGGTCGACGCGGATCGCACGTTTTCCACCGTGTTTGCCGGTTCCCAGCAGCCGATCCGCATGCGTAAACTGGTTGCTTGACAGGTCAGCCGCAGTCCCGCGAAATCCGCCTGGTCACCGATCGATGTTCAGTCTCTCGTTTCGGCCCCGCCTGCTCGACGAATTGCGGCGTTACGACGCGCTGAAATTTCGGGCTGATCTGCTCGCCGGCATCACGGTCGGCATCGTGGCCATTCCGCTGGCAATGGCTTTCGCGATCGCCAGTGGCGTCACACCGGAGCAGGGGCTAGTGACCGCCGTCGTCACCGGATTTCTCATTTCCGCGCTCGGCGGCACACGCCTGTGCATTGGCGGGCCGACGGGCGCTTTCATCGTCGTGCTGTATGCCATTCTCACCCGCTACGGCTGGGCGAATCTGATGATCTGCACGATGATGGCTGGAGTGATTCTGATTGCGATGGGTGCAGCGAAACTCGGCCGGCTGATCCGCTTCGTCCCCAACTCAGTGATCATCGGCTTCACCAACGGCATCGCCGTACTGATCGCACTATCACAGATCAAGGACTTTCTTGGCTTGAACATTACCAAGATGCCGGGCGAGTTTTTCGGCATCGTGAAAACACTCGCTGGCGCGATGGGAACCGTGCATCTCCCATCCGTGGCATTGGCTGTGGCCTGCCTCGCGTTCCTCAAACTCTGGCCGGCGCGGCTCACGCGCTACGTTCCATCGCCGTTTCTGGTTCTCATCTTTTCGACGTTGATTGCGCAGTCCTTCGACACGGGCATCGCAACCATCGGCTCCAAATTCGGCGAAATCAAAGCTGCGTTGCCAATGCCCGAACTTCCGCAATTCACGGTCGAGCAGCTTGGCAGCCTGATTCCGCCGGCGGTAACGATCGCCCTGCTGGGCGCGATTGAATCGTTGCTTTGCGCCGTCGTCGCCGACAAGCAAACGAACGATCGTGCCGATGCCAACACTGAGCTGATCGCACAGGGCATCGCAAACGTGGTGTCGCCGCTGTTTGGTGGACTGGCCGCGACCAGTGCGATGGCACGGACGACGGCCAACATCAAGAACGGAGCACAGACCCCCGTCGCAGGCGTCATCCATGCATTGACCGTGTTGATCGTGCTGCTGGTGGCGAGTCCGCTCGCGAAGCACGTACCACTCCCTGCGCTGGCGGCTATCCTGACGTGGGTTGCACTCAACATGGGCGAGTGGCAAGCGTTCCGTGCACTACGGCAATACACACCGCTGCGCAACGCCACGCTCCTGGCGACGTTTCTGCTCACGGTGTTGTTCGACCTCACGATCGCCGTCGAAGTCGGCATGGTGCTCGCGACCCTGTTGCTGATCAAGCGCCTGACGGAAGCGGCGGCAGTGCAACGCGTCGCTAACCTTGCCAAGGATCCAGACGCCCCCGCGTTACCTCTGCCGGACGGTGTCGTTGGGTTTCGTCTGCGCGGCGCATTGTTCTTTGGCATTGTTGATCGACTGGAAGCGGGCCTCTCGGATGTGCCCGCGGGCAGTTCGATTGTGCTGCTCGACTTTCTTGAGGTGATTTATCTTGACTCCACGGCGCTCGAAAGCATCGAGCGTTGCTGCGAACAGTGGCGAGCGAGTGGCGTTGAGGTGATCGTCTTCGGGCTGGGCGCGCAAGCGCGCTCGCTGGTCGAACGCACGGGGCTCGACCAGCGACTGGGTTTGGATCACGTCGTTGACACCCGCCGTCAAGCACTCGACCTCGTGATCTGGCGCCGCGTTGCGGCCCGGATGGCAGGCACCTGATCCGGCATAGTCCGCCACTCTGATTGGGTTTGCCCAACGCAATTTCAAGCGCCGGCGCTCGCAAAAATTTCAACAAGGAGTGCTTGAAAGCGCCTTGCACGTTCGCATTTTCGATGTCGTGAGCGCTGCCAATTCAGCGCACTGCAAGACGAAAGGAAAATGCAATGACTGGTTTGATTCGCTTCAATGGTCTGCCTGCGGTTCGCTGGGGTGGTCTCGGCTTTGATCGTGCCTTTGATTCGCTCGCATCCGAGTTTTTCGGTGATCACACCGTGGGCGAACTGCGAGCTGACGTACGGGAAACGGCTAACGCCTACATCGTGCAATTTGACGCGCCGGGCGTCGCAAAGGAAGACATCACCGTCGATGTTGATGAGAAAACAGTTCGCGTCGAAGCGACGTTCAAACGCGAAACTTCAGAGGCCGAGAGTGCCGTGTTGACGGAGCGCGTCACCGGTGCCGTGTCGCGCGCCTTCAGGCTGCCACAGGCGGTAGACGCCGAGCACGCCAGTGCGAAACATGAGCATGGGGTGCTGACGTTGACCCTGCCGAAGAAAAATATCACAGCGCAGAAACGTTTGACAATTAATTAGGCATCGCGCCGTTCGCGCGCACGACTGCCGTCAATCCCTCTACGCCGGAATGGCGGCAGCGCTGCTATTTGCGCTTTGCTTTCTTGAGCATCGGCGCCAGAAACTTCACGGTGTGCGAATTAGGCGCGACGTTTGCACCACAGACCGTCTCCGGCGCTCCCTCCGCCACGACTGTGCCGCCACCGCCGCCGCCCTCCGGTCCCATGTCGATCAACCAGTCAGCTGTCTTGATGACGTCAAGATTGTGTTCGATCACGACCACGGTGTTGCCATGATCGCGCAGCCGGTACAGAACCTTTAGAAGAAGATCGATGTCGGCGAAGTGCAGTCCGGTCGTCGGTTCGTCAAGGATATACAGCGTGTTGCCGGTGTCCCGCTTCGACAATTCCAGTGCAAGCTTCACGCGCTGGGCCTCGCCACCCGATAGCGTGGTCGCGGCCTGTCCGAGCCGGATGTAACCTAGCCCCACTTCGTTGAGCAGATTGACTTTCGTCGCTATCGCGGGCACAGGCGAGAAGAATTCGCATGCCTCTTCGACTGTCATATCGAGCACTTGCGAGATGCTCTTGCCGCGATACTGGATGTCCAGCGTTTCACGGTTATAGCGCTTGCCGTGACAGACGTCGCATGCGACGTACACGTCGGGCAGAAAATGCATCTCTACTTTGATCACACCGTCGCCCTCGCAGGCCTCACAGCGCCCACCCTTGACGTTGAACGAGAAGCGGCCCGGCTCGTAGCCACGTTCACGCGCTTGGGGTGTCTGCGCGAAGAGGTCGCGGATCGGAGTGAACAGGCCGGTATAGGTGGCCGGGTTGGAGCGTGGCGTGCGCCCGATAGGGCTTTGGTCAACGCTGATGACCTTGTCAAAACGCTCAAGCCCGTCGATGCCGTCGTGCGGCGCGGGATCCTCCAGACTACCGTAGATCTTCCTCGCTGCCGCGCGATACAGCGTGTCATTCACCAGTGTGGATTTGCCGGAGCCGGACACACCCGTCACGCAAGTGAATAGCCCCACCGGAAAGCTCACGTCGACGCGCTTCAGGTTGTTTCCACGCGCGCCACGCACGTTGATCATCCGCATACTATCGGGTTGTGTGCGTGTAGCCGGGATCGCTATTTCCTTCTGCCCGGAGAGATAGAGTCCAGTTAAGGAGGCCTTGCTCTTGCGGATGTCGGCCGGTTTGCCGTGTGCCACCACTTCGCCCCCGTGCACGCCGGCTGCGGGGCCGAGATCGACGACGTAATCAGCGCTCATGATCGCGTCTTCGTCGTGCTCGACCACGATCACCGTGTTGCCAAGGTCTCGCAAATGCTTGAGCGTCACCAGCAGGCGATCATTGTCACGCTGGTGCAGCCCGATCGACGGTTCGTCGAGCACATACATCACGCCAGTCAACCCCGAGCCAATTTGCGAAGCGAGGCGGATGCGCTGCGCTTCGCCGCCCGACAGCGTTTCCGCGCTGCGATCCAGCGACAGGTAGTCGAGGCCGACGTTGTTCAGGAAGCCCACCCGATTGCGAATTTCCCACACGATCCGCTCGGCAATCTGGCGCTTGCTGCCGTCGAGCTGCAGCGACTCGAAGAATTTCGCCGTCTCATGGAGCGGCAGACCGCTCACCTCATAGATGGCGCGGCTCTGTTTGCCCGGCCCGACCTTCACGAAGCGCGCTTCGCGGCGCAGCCGCGCGCCGTGGCAATCCGGGCAGTCGCGCCGGCTCATGTACTTGGACAGCTCCTCGCGCACCGCGCCCGACTCGGTCTCGCGGTAACGACGGCGAAAGTTTGGCAGCACGCCCTCAAACGGGTGCCTTCGCTTCTGCAGGACACCCTTTTCGCTGACGTAATCGAATTCGATGATCTCGTCGCCGCTACCGTAAACCACAGCCTGGCGCGCCTCCTCGGGCAGTTCCGCAAAGGGCGTTTCAAGGTCAAAGCCGTAGTGCGCGGCAAGCCCCTGCAGCATTTGAAAATAGAAAATGGTGCGCCGGTCCCAGCCCTTGATCGCTCCGCTTGCAAGCGAAAGCTCTGGGTGCGCGACGATGCGGCCGGGCTCGAATTCGTCGATTTCGCCGAGGCCATCGCAGGTCGGGCAAGCGCCCATGGGCGAGTTGAACGAGAACAGCCGCGGTTCGAGCTCGGCGAGAGAGTAGTCGCAGATCGGGCACGCAAATTTCGATGAAAACAGTTGCGGCTCCGCCTGATCGTCGTCCATCGACACAACGATCGCCCGGCCATTGCCCATACGGCACGCAGTCTCAAACGACTCTGCAAGCCGCTGTTTGGCGTCCGGCCGCACTTTCAGCCGGTCAATGACGACCTCAATCGTGTGCTTGTGATTCTTCGCAAGCTTCGGCGTCGGATCGAGCTCGACCACCTCGCCGTCGACGCGGACACGGGTGAAACCCTTGGCCTTGAGCTCGATGAATAGTTCCACATGCTCGCCCTTGCGGTCGGTGACCAACGGCGCTAGTAGCATGATGCGCGCCTCGGCAGGCCGCGCCAGCACGCTGTCCACCATCTGCGAGATGGTCTGCGCCGAGAGCATGATTTCGGGGTGGTTCGGGCAATACGGGTCGCCCACACGGGCGTAGAGCAGGCGCAGGTAGTCGTGAATCTCGGTGACGGTACCAACGGTCGAGCGCGGATTGTGACTGGTTGCTTTCTGCTCGATCGCGATCGCCGGCGCTAGCCCCTCGATCAAATCGACATCCGGCTTGTCCATCATCTGCAGGAATTGCCGTGCATACGCCGAAAGCGACTCGACGTAGCGGCGTTGCCCTTCGGCGTACAGCGTGTCGAAGGCGAGCGAACTCTTGCCCGATCCGGACAGTCCGGTGATGACCACCAGCTTGTGCTTCGGGATATCGAGATTGATGTTCTTGAGGTTGTGCGTGCGCGCGCCGCGCACCCGGAGAAGGTCCATTCGTCGCCTGAAAACCGCTCCCGCGCCGGACGCGCGGGCAACCGGCAATTATCGCGCGAGTCGGAGCTCAGGCACTAGTCTCTCGACACGAACGGTACCTACAGCAGCGCGACCAGCTTCTGCACCGTCGCCCAGTTGCGCGTTGTCACGTTGCGGCCAAGCTTGCCGAGCAAGGCATCACCCGCCTGGCTATCAAGGATGCCACCGGCGCACCAGAGGTACGCCGCGTGCGAGCCAAGTTGCCAACGCTCCGTCGGCTGCACGAACTCGGCGACCGGCGCCAGTCCCAGCAAGTCCTCCGCCGTGCCTGCAAATGCAACCAGGAGACGCGATGGATCGCCGGCAACCCTGGCCCAAGGATTCTCTTTGGCAATGGCTGACAGCTCGGCCGACGACTTGACGATCACCGACACATCTACGCCCATCTCGCCCAGGAGCGCGTCGCGAATCGCCTGCGCCAAGGGAGCGGTCGAACGGGCTTTGCTGCTGAACACGGCGTTACCGCTGTTAAGCACCGTCGTCACATCGTTGAAACCAATCCGGGCAAGCTGCGCCTTCCATGCCGCCATCGGCACCCGTTTCGCTCGACCGACGTTCACGCCGCGCAGGAGGACAACGAATCTACCCACCTGCGGCAGCCCGGGTGGTCAACCGCCGTACCGGCTCGCGCTCATGCAGGAACCGGGTGTAGATCTCGCGCGGCGGCGCCATGCCCGTTTGCGCCAGGATGCGGCCGATCGCGCCGCGATGGTATCCACCATGCGCTAGCACGTGCGACAGCATCTCGCCGCGCGTCATGCGGCCATGCTGACCATCGGTGAAGGTGAAGTCGAGCCCGGCGTCGAGCATCGCGGGCGACAACGTCGGAACGTGGTTGACGTACCATGCGTCCGACTCGGCCAGCGACACGGCAAGACCGTCGAGCGTCGGCGTCTCCGCAGTGTTCGTCGCGGTGAATCCGTGCGCGGTGCCCGTCAAGTGCCCGGCGAAAATCCGGTCAACCACATAAATGTGATTGAGCAGCCGGATGGACGTGTGTCGCTCAGCCCCGTGTTTCTCGCCATCCAGGTGACGTAACGCGGAAACCAGTTCTTCGTTTGCCCACGCCTTGAATTCAAATTGAGAAGCGAGGAATGTGGACGCATTCACGATGGGCTCCCGAAGTGGCGTTGCCCGCATTGTGGCAGCAATTCACGCCGCCTCCGACGATCGCCAGCGCGAAAAACAAAAAACCGACCTGCGTCGGTTTTTGCGATGCATATCCTTGGTTCGATATGCCAGTACACTCCGGCTTGGAGTCTCGGCCTTGGTTTTTGCCGATCAACCACCGCGTGATCAGCGGTAGGTGGTGCCCAGGAAGGGACTCGAACCCCCACGATGTTACTCGCTAGTACCTGAAACTAGTGCGTCTACCAATTCCGCCACCTGGGCATCTCAGGCAAACCGAGATTATAGATTGATTCAGAAAAAATCCGCAAAACAATCCGCAGCAACCACCAAACCACCAGCCGCCGACGAACAAAAGAAGCAGCGCGAACGGGCAGCCAGCAAGGCACGCAAGGCAGTCGCCACGCCGGCTATGGCGGGTCGAATCAACTTGTCAAAGGTGGCGGCGTCTGCGGTGATCACGGCATCGGCGGTCAAGAAATCGCCGCCCAACAACGCGCCCGCCGCCAGCGCCAGAGTGAAGTCTCCGACAAAACGCGCGTCCGCGGAGGCAACGCCCATCGCACCGGGAAAGAGGCCGCCAGCGGTCCGCGCATCGTCAGGCGCCAAAGCGGCGGCAGCGGGAAAGACGAAGCACAGACCCGTCACTTCGCCCGTGGCAAAGCCTGCGCCGTCGGGCCCCACCCTCCCCCCCGACGCACTGGTCGGCACCATCATCGGCCACGCCGACGGCTATGGCTTCGTCAAGCTTGATCAGGGCGGCGATGACATCTTTCTGACCGAAGACGCGATGCGTGCCGTGTTGCACGGCGACCGTGTGGCCGTGCAAACCACGGGCAGCACGCGCGACGGCAAGACGACCGGCGAAATCGTCAGCATCCTGCAGCGGGCCAACCACCGGGTGGTTGGAAAGTTGCGCAGCAAGGACGGCGTGTGGTTTCTGGTGGCCTCGGAACGACGCATCAACCAGGACATCGTGATCCCGCGCAACAAGCTGAGCACCGCCACAGTGAACCAGATTGTGGTGGTCGAGATCACCCGTCAACCGACGCCCTACGACGACGCGACAGGTGAAGTGGTGGAGGTGATCGGCGACGAAGACTCCTCCGACATCGAACTCGAAATCGCGATCCGCAAACACAATTTGCCGTACGTCTTCTCGCGCGAGACGCTCCAGGAAGCGGCAGCCTACGGAGACAAGGTCACGGCGGCGGACCGCAGGGGACGAGTTGACCTGCGCGACATGTCGTTGGTGACGATTGACGGCGAAACGGCGAAGGATTTCGACGACGCGGTTTATGCAGAGAAGTCCGGTCGCGGTTACCGGCTGGTCGTTGCCATCGCTGATGTCTCGCATTACGTGAAGCCGAAGATGGCGCTCGACGCTGATGCGCGCGAACGCACGACCAGCGTGTACTTCCCGCGTCGCGTCATTCCAATGTTGCCCGAAGCGCTGTCCAATGAGCTTTGCAGCCTGCGGCCCAACGTGGACCGGCTATGCATGGTGTGCGACATGAAGGTCAGCGCCGCCGGGCACATCACCGGCTTTGAGTTCTACGCCGCCGTGATGAATTCAAAAGCACGGCTCACCTACACTGAAGTCGCCGCGCAGTTGCCCTCGCTCGAAACGGCAAAACCGAAAGCGGGCAGCATCGACGCCTCGCTGAAAACGCTGCACACGCTTTACAAGCTTTTCCGTGAGGTACGCGAACGCCGCGGCGCGCTGGACTTTGAAGGGCAAGAAGCCGTCTTCTCGTTCAACGACGACGGCAGCGTCGCCAGCATCCGCCCGGCCGTGCGCAACGATGCGCACAAGTTGATCGAAGAAATGATGCTGGCGGCGAACGTCTGCACGGCGCAGTTCCTCGCCCGTGCCAAGCAACCGTTGCTTTACCGCGTGCACGACGTTCCGCTGCCGGAAAAACTCGCAGCATTGCGCGAAACGCTTTCGCTGCGTGGCCTCACTTTGGGTGGCGGCGAACAGCCCACACCGAAGGACTATGCGCTGCTGATTGAGCAGACGCGCGACCGCATTGACGCCCCGGCGCTGCATAGCGTCCTGCTGCGCTCGTTGCCGCAGGCGATCTACACGCCGCACAACGCGGGGCACTTCGGCCTCGCCTACGACCACTACGCCCATTTCACGTCACCAATCAGGCGCTACCCCGATCTGCTGGTGCATCGTGGCATCAAAGCCGTGCTGGCAGGCAAGAAGTATTCGAACGAAGACTGGGAGCAGCTTGGCGACATTTGCAGTGGCAACGAGCGCCGCGCCGATATCGCCTCTCGCGAAGTCACCCAGTTCCTGAAGTCAAAGTACCTCGAGGCGCATCTTGGGGAAGATTTCAATGGCACGGTGTCGGGCGTAGTGCCCTTTGGCGCCTTCGTCACCCTTGACGAGACCTTCGCTGACGGCCTGATCCACGCCACCACGCTGCCGCGCGATTACTACGAACTCGGCCGCGACAAGGTCACGCTCATCGGCCAGCGCAGCGGATTCACGCTGGCCCTCGGCGAACGCGTGCGAGTGAAGATTGCCGCGGTCAACCCCGAGAATGCGAAAGTGGATTTTCAGTACGTAGGCCGGGCGGCGGAGTGAGCTCGCGCTTCCGACCAGTCACTCCGCCTTCACCTTCGCAATCTGGATCACCTTGCCCCATTTCTCCTGCTCCGCACGCTGGAACGCGGCGAGCTTTTCCGGTGCGCCGCCGACGGGCTGTGCGCCGAGATCCGTGAGCCGTTTGGCCACTGCCGGCTTTTTCAGCGCAGCGTCGACTTCTGCCGACAGCTTTGCCACGATCTCGGGCGGCGTACCGGCTGGCGCATAGAGCGCGTACCACGACGACGCATCGAAGTCCTTGAGGTTCAGTGCTTCGGCGACCGTCGGCACGTCCGGGTACTCCGGCAGCCTCTGCGCGGTGGTGACGCCGAGCACCTTGACGCGGCCGCTTTTCACATGGGGCGTGCTGGTCAGCAAGGTATCAAACATCAATTGCACCTGCCCGGCCACAACGTCAGCAATCGCGGGACCGGAGCCCTTGTACGGCACGTGCGTCATCTGGGTGTCGGTGCGGTACTTGAAGTATTCCGGTACCAAGTGTGACGAACCGCCATTGCCGGCGGAGGCGAAATTCACCTTGCCCGGATTGGCTTTTAGATACGCCACGAGCGAGGGCACATCCTTGACCGGCAGCACATTGGGGTTTGCGACGACAACGATGGGCACGGTGACCACCAGCGAGACCGGTGCGAAGTCGCGATTGGCATCGTACGGAATCTTCTCGTGCAAGCGCGGGTTGATCCCCATGGTACCGATGCTCGCCATCATCAGCGTATAGCCGTCCGGTGCCGATTTGGCGGCTTCCGAGACGCCGATAAAACCGTGGGCGCCGGCCTTGTTGTCGACCACCACCGAGGTCTTCAGCGATTCCCCAATCGCCTGCCCCACCACGCGCGCGGTGATGTCCGTCGGGCCACCTGGCGGAAACGGAACGATGATTCGAATGGGTTTGGCGGGCCATTGCGCGAACGCCGCCGTGCTGCACAACGCGCCGAAAGCAATCGCGGTTGTCATGAAGTGCCTGAGTCTGTGCCGAAACGTCATGGGGTCATACCTCCAACAATATTGTTTTCCGCCAGAGCTCGAATCTCGGCGTCGGTGCAACCGAGCTCGCGCAGCAATGGGATGGTGTGTTCGCCCAGCTTGGGTGGGTTGGCGTACACGCCCGGTCGCGCGCCATCCAGCGTGAGCGGGAGCAGCACGCCTCGCGCGTCGCGGCCATCGGGCAGCTGCATTGGCGCCAAAGCACCCGTCGCGTTCAGGTGTGGGTCGTCGAGCAGTTGCTCCGGGCGGGTGATCAGCGCGAACGGCAACCCGTGCCGCTCAAAGACGTCGGCCAGCTCGGCTGCGGTATGTCCAACGAGACGCTCCCGGAGCAGCGGCACCATCCAGTCGCGTGCGTTGACACGGTCGTTGTTGGTCGCAAGTCGGGGGTCGGCTTTGAGATCGGCAAATGTCAGTGCGTCACAAAAGAGGACCCACTGCGTATCACTGACGACCGCGAGAAAAATCTGCTCTCCGTCTTTGGCCGTAAATACGTCGTAGATCGCCCATGCCGAGATCCGCGCGGGCATCGGTGCGGCGGCGCGCCCCGTCACGGTGTACTGCATCATGTGCTGCGCGACGAGCAGCACGTTGTTCTCGAACAGTGCACTCTGCACCTCCTGCCCGCGACCCGTTTTCGCGCGTGCCGCCAGCGCCGCCATCGCCCCGATGGCGCCGAACATGCCACCCATGATGTCGTTCACGCTGGTACCCGCGCGCAGCGGGTCGCCAGGGCGCCCGGTCATGTAGGCGAGCCCGCCCATCATCTGCACCACCTCGTCCAGCGCCGTGCGGTGTTCATACGGCCCTGGCAGGAAGCCTTTGTGGCTCACGTAGATCAGCCGCGGATCGCGCGCCGCCAGCGTCGCATAGTCAAGCCCCAACTTCTTCATGGTGCCGGGCTTGAAGTTTTCGCTGACGATATCTGCGGTCGCAATCAGCCGCAGCGCCAGCGCACGACCGGTCTCCGACTGCAGGTCCAGTGCGATGCTCTTTTTGTTGCGGTTGAACATCGGGAAAAAGCCGGCGCCAGAACCGATCAACCGTCGCGTGTTGTCACCCGTCACCGGCTCGACCTTGATGACCTCCGCACCCAGATCGGCAAGCACCATGCCGCAGGTTGGCCCCATCACCATGTGCGTGAATTCGACGACACGAATCCCCGCGTACGGCAACGACGACGGCGGGATGGTGCGGTGTTCTTGCGGGTCAACCATATTTCGCACCCGACTCAGTCACGGCGGGCGCCATGGCTTTGCCCTGCCCCGTAGCAGCGTTCCGCCATCCCTTCGGCAGCCCGGCTTCCGCCACCATGCCGTACAACGCCTCGCCGGGCAATCCTGCACGCAGTGGAGCGCGGGCAGCGATCAACCGGTCGATATCTATGCCGGTGGCAACACCCATCGCTTCGAACATGAACACCAGGTCTTCGCTGACCACGTTGCCTGAGGCGCCGGGCGCGTAGGGACAGCCGCCCAGCCCGGCCAATGAACTGTCGAAGGTTCGCACGCCCGCTTCGTACGCGGCGAGGCAGTTGGCAAGCCCCAGCCCGCGTGTGTTGTGCATGTGTGCCGCGCCGGTGTGGTCACCGATTTCGCTATGCACACGCTGGAACAATCGGCGCGTTTGCGCTGGGTTGGCCATCCCGGTGGTATCGGACAACCCGGACTCGTCGGCGCCGGCCGCAATCACCGCCACCGCGAGGCGGATCACGTCGTCCTCCGGCACGTCGCCCTGCAAGGTGCACCCGAACGCGGTGGAGATACCGGCCTCGATCTGAACGGTCGGCGCAACCTCATTGCGCAGCTGCACGATCGCCCGCACCTCATCGACCATCTGCGTGGGTGTTTTTCGCACATTCGCGATTGAGTGCGCTTCGCTGGCCGACACCGGGATCGTGATCTTGTGTACGCCCGCAGCGAGTGCGGCGCGGGCGCCCTGCGCATTGGGCACCAGCGCCATCACGGTCAGACCGGGACAGGTGAGCGCGTGGCGCACGACCTCGGCCGCGTCCGCCATCTGCGGCAAGCGGCGCGGCGGCACGAACGAGGCGACTTCGATTTCGCGCAGGCCCGCAGCGTACAGCGCATCGATCCAGGCGCACTTATGCGCCGTCGCCATGGTGGCCTTGATCGCTTGCAGGCCGTCGCGGGGGCCGACTTCACTGATCCGGACCGAGTCGTCGGTCGCGGGGGCATGGCGAGTGTCGGCAGCCGTCCGCGCGCCACGCCAGAAGTTTCGTATTACGTGCACGCCGAATGTTCTATCTATTAGAATATTGTTTTTTAAGTTGGAATTATTCGTTTGGCGCCTCGTGCTGTCAAGCGGGCGCAGCGCATGGCACGTTGTCGCCGAAAATTCGACCAAGCAGTCAAAGAGCCAAGCATGCCCCGAAAAGCCGCCACCGCCTCCGTTGCCGATGAAGACGCCGCCATCGGCGGTGTCGCGGCCGTTGACCGTGCGCTGTCGCTGCTTGCCGCGTTCTCAGCGGCACAGTCGGCACTGTCGCTCGCCGAACTGGCGCAAGCCGCACGCCTGTACAAGAGCACCGTGCTGCGCCTGTTGGCGTCGTTGTTGCACGCGGGGCTTGTGCTGCAACGCGTGGACGGTCGCTACGCCCTTGGCCCGCAAATCGCGCGCCTGTCATCGGTGTATGCACGGTCGTTTTCGCTTGGCGATGCGGTGCTCCCCGCCTTGCAGCAGTTGGTCGATGAAACCGGCGAGAGCGCGGCCTTCCACATACGTCAGGGCGATGCACGGCTGTGCCTGTACCGCGTCGACTCGCCACGGCCGGTGCGAGATCACATTCGCGCGGGCGATCTGCTTCCGCTTGACCGCGGCGCCGGGGCGCGCGTGCTGGACGCATGGGCATCGCCATCAGCGCGACTGTCGGGCGCGCGCAATGCCAGACTCGCGCGCGACGTGCGAAGGCTAGGCTACTTCGCCGGCATCGGTGACCGCGAGAAAGACATCGCGGGTATCTCGGCCCCCGTCTTCAACGCGGATGGCTCCCTCGCCGGCGCGCTCACACTAACCACGCCAAGCCATCGCTATCAGGCGGCGCATGTTGAGTCGGTGCTGCGTGCCGCCGCGTCGCTCAGCACGGCGCTGGGGCATGCGGGTTAGACTGCGTTGTCCTCAAGCCGTAGTCAACGATGGAACCGCCCCCGACCCCAACACCGCATACCGCCAGGGACATCGTCAGCTTCTGGCGCGACGCCGGCCCCGAACGCTGGTTTCGCAAGGACGCTGCGTTCGACACCGTGTTTCGCGAGCGCTTCGCTGTTGAGCACGAGGCGGCTGCCAGCGGCGGACTCGATGCCTGGCAGGCGAGCGCAGAGGGTGCGCTGGCACTGCTGATCCTCCTGGATCAATATCCTCGCAACAGTTTTCGGGGGTCACCGCGCATGTTCGCGACGGACGCGCAAGCCGTGGCGGTCGCGAACGCCGCCCTCGCGCGCGGCTTCGACCGCGAGCTGGGTGACGAGATGCAGCGATTCTTCTACCTGCCGTTCATGCACAGTGAACGGCTGTCCGATCAGGAGCGCTGCGTCGAGCTCTATCGCCCGCTCGGCGGCGACGGTCTGCGCTACGCCGAGATTCATCGCGATGCCGTTGCCCGCTTCGGGCGCTTTCCGCATCGCAACCCGATCCTAGGCCGCACCATGACGGCAGAGGAGCAGACCTACCTCGACAACGGCGGCTTCGCCGGATAGCGGCGACGCCTTGCAGGCTGCTAGCCGATTCGTTTCAGCCCCGAGCGGAACCGTTTGCCGTTCTCGATATAGCCGTCGGCGCTGCGACCGAGACCCGCGATTGCCTCCGGTGTGAGCTCACGCTTGGCGACCGCCGGACTACCGACGATCAGCGAGCGATCCGGGAACGATTTGCCTTCGGTGACCAGCGCACAGGCACCAACGAGCGAGTCGTTGCCGATGACTGCCTTGTTGAGCACGGTGGCGCCCATACCGATCAGGGAGCCATCACCCACCGTGCAGCCGTGCAGGATGACCTTGTGGCCCACCGTCACGCGGCGGCCGATGGTGAGCGGCATGTCGAGGTCAGAATGCAGCACCGAGTTGTCCTGAATGTTGCTGCCATCACCGATGCGAATCGGCTCATTGTCGCCACGGATCACCACGCCGGGCCAGATGCTCACGTCGGCGCCGATGTGAACGTTGCCGATGACTTCGGCCGATTCGGCGATCCACGCCGTTTCGTGAATGCTGGGACGGACGCCGTCGATTTCGTAAATGGCCATCAAAGTCTTTCTTTGGAGGAGAGGTAGCGCGGGCAGGCCGCAACGGCGATCTGCTGCTGGCGCCGCGTTCCGGGATTTTGTCGCATTCGGCTGGCCAAACCGCGCTGAATCGCACTGAACCACGACGAGCGCCTCGGCGCTGTGGGACGTTGCGCCGGCAACCCTACCGGGCTTGCCTGTCGGCATCAACCGCGACGCCGTCGCCGAAAGTGGCGCTGGCAAACGTGATGATCGGGGCGTCGGCATGAACATCGGCGTATCTGGCTTCGACCGCGTCGTCGGGATCGCAAAGGCAGTGATGGCCATCGCGGCCTGGTTCGACCGGACAATGAAGCGGTGCAGACGGGTCACTTACAGCTTTCTATCGCTATTGACCGCTGCCCCGTCGTTTGCAGTGTAATTTTCACCAAGTCGACATTTAGCAAATATCGTTCCGAGCGACCTCCAACCGGTCGATTGAATGAAAAAGCTGTTGACATCGGGTTGAGCAATGCCAAACCGACGCCCGCCTACAATCCGCCGCCATGACTCACGCCAGCGCTTCCACCCCGCCCGACCATAACGTTTTGCCCGCTGACCGCGCCATTCCGATTGCGCAGGTTGGGTTGATTGCGATGGATATGGATTCCACCGCCATCACGATCGAGTGCATCGATGAGATCGCCGATTTCGCTGGCGTCAAAGCCGAGGTGTCGGCGATCACCGAGGCGGCGATGCGCGGCGAACTGGACTTTCAGCAGAGCCTGCGGCGCCGGGTCGCCTGCCTCGAAGGCCTGCCCACCAAAGTCCTCGCCGAGGTGTACGCCGAGCGCCTTCGCCCGTCGCCGGGCTTGGCCGAGCTGATGGCCCACGCCCAGCGCCACGGCGTGCACACGATGCTGGTATCGGGCGGATTTACCTACTTCACCGAGCGAATGCGACACCGTTTTGGCTACACCTGGACGCGCGCCAACACGCTGGGCGAGCACGATGGGCGGCTCACCGGACGCGTCTGCGGCGCCATCGTTGATTCGACAGAAAAAGAGCGCCTGCTGCGCTTTCTGGCCAGCACACTGCCGCGTTCGCGGGCTGCGACGGTGGCGCTCGGCGACGGCGCGAATGACCTACCCATGCTGCGCGCCGCGACACTCGGGGTCGCCTACCACGCCAAGCCCACGGTACGGGCGCAGGTGCCTGTCGCCATCAACGTGGGCGGATTAGATACGCTCATTCCTCTACTGCTCTGATTTCTCGGGGCTTTTGCCCTATTCGGGCTGCCCTTTGCTAGACTTTTCTCCTGAGAAACTGACTCGAACAGGCGACACCCGTCGCCGGGGGACCCCATGAACAGAAAACCAAGCAACGCGGCGCTCGCCATCCTCCTCGGCGGTGCCGCCATCGTCGCGCCCGCTCTGGCGCAAGACAACAGCAAACCCACGCCGGGCGCCAATCTCCAATACGTCGGGGCCGGTACCCGCATCGGCATTGGCGTTGACAGCGACGGCAACGCGCGCGGCGAAGTCTTTCAGGTGTTGCAGGAGAGCGACAAATCCGCCTCGCTGGTGGAGCTGTGGGCGGGGCGCCGCGCGGGTGGCGCCAAGCTCTCGCACCACTGGACGAATGGCACCACTGCGGTAAACAAAGTCTTTGCCGCAGTCGACCAGGGCGACGAGGATCGCCGCAAGGCCACCCTCGGTGGTGGGCAGGAATATGAGCGCTGGTTCTGGAACGGTTACGTCAGCAAGAGCCTATCCAGCGCAAAACTGACCGACACGTATTCGGTCGCGACCACCGTCACCAACAGCGGCGTTGAAGCCTCGAGCGGTCGACCGTATCAGGAAGATGTCGTCACCACCGTCACCACGCGCGGTTACGTGCGGCCCTACGACTGGGGTGTCGGTGCGCGCGCCGGTCACTTCTACGAGCCGGCGCTGCTGCGGCTCACGGCCGGTGTCGATTACGAGTGGGGCAAATATTCGTCGAAGCAATGGACGGGCACCCTGAGTGCGGAGAAGTTCTTCGCGGGCTCGCCGATTTCCGTCGCCCTGACCGGCGAAATCTACCGTCGCAGTGGCGACTTTGAAGGCACCCGCAACGACCACCGTGGCTTCCTGATGCTGCGCTACGAGCTCGGTGGCGCCAAAGGGGGCAGCTTCCGTCCGAGCAAGGTCACCCGCACGGTCACCAGCACCGAACGCGTGCCCGATCCGAAC
This sequence comes from Burkholderiales bacterium, assembly GCA_016790165.1. Classification (GTDB taxonomy): domain Bacteria; phylum Pseudomonadota; class Gammaproteobacteria; order Burkholderiales; family Casimicrobiaceae; genus Casimicrobium. The sequence continues at coordinate 92,120 of JAEUPL010000033.1, read as the reverse complement.
TGGAAGCCGGTCGCCGCCGTCGAAACGCCAGCGGCCGTGGCGAAGAGCGGTTCGCCGGCCGCCAGCGCTGACAAAGCCGCTACCAGCGAACCGAGTACGCGTATCGAAAAGCGGACGGTTCGCAGCGCCAACAAGGACGATCAAGAGACGTATTTCGACCTCGGCTCGGCTCGACTGAAACCCGCGGCCCTGAAAGAACTGGACGCACTCGCCTCGCGCATCGCAGCACAGGCGCCGTATGTCGACGTGAAAGTGAATGTGATCGGGCACACCTGTCCCACGGGGTCGGATCGCAACAATTTCGCGCTGTCGACCAAACGCGCCGAAGCCGTCAAGGCCTACCTCGTTGGCAAGGGCATCGCGGCCGCTTCGATCAGCACCACCGGTAAGGCAGGCAAGGAACCAAAATACCCTGAGGTCAAGGGACAAAGCTTCCGCAACCGCCGTGCGGATACTGAGGTGCTCGTCTTCAAGGAGAAAATTGAAGAGGTCAAAGTGCCGGTCGCCGCAACGCAGGCCCCCTCCAGACCAAACGTCGCGACTGGCCCAGCGACCAGCAGCACGCCGGCGCCCCGCGCGCCGACCGCCACCGCGCCCATGATCGAGCGTCAGGTGCAGCGTGAAGTGGTGGAAGACGTGCCGAACAACTGGATGACCCGCGCGTTGCACAACACCGCGCAGCACAAGACGGCCGTCGACACGTATCGCTACGCCGAAACCTCCAGTGCCGCTGTCACCGGCCCGCGCCGCTACCTCAACCGCGCCCCGGCGGCCGTCGCCGACAGCTACACGGTCGAATGCGGTGCAGCGACGACGTTCAACGTGCTCGCCAACGACACCGATCCGGACGGCGACGTGCTGACCATCACCAGCGTGTCAACACCGGGCAAAGGGACAGCGGCGATTTCTGGTGGCAAGATCATATACACGCCGGGCACAGCCACGTGCGTCGGCGCGACGGATAGCTTCACGTACACCATTACGGACACGAAAGGCGCAACGTCTACGGCCACGGTGAACGTTAAGATCAACGCGGCGCCGGTGGTTGCGCCGAACGATCCGCCCGTTGCGGTCGATGACCGCGTCGATGTGCCGTGCAACGGCGTGAAAACACTCACCACACTGCTGGCCAACGACTACGACCCGAACGGTGATCCGCTCAAGATCATCTCAGTGACGCAGCCGGTCAACGGCATCGGCAAAGTCAGCATCAGCGCCGATGGCAAGAGTGTGAACTATGACGGCACGGGCGCGTGCTACTTTGTCAGTACGTTCACCTACACCATCAGCGACGGTCGCGGTGGCACCTCCACGGCGACAGTCACACTGGTCGATCCCTGATCGCTGATTCACAGGCTGTGCAAGGGCCACTTCGGTGGCTCTTTTTTTTGGTTCGCTCGGTTGTCGCTGCAGGAAGTGGGTTAGCGTGCTCGACAGCACGGGAGAAGCGTGCCATGCTAGCTACCGTTGACGGTTTCTACGGGAGTCGCCTCGTTGCGGGCCTGCGATGGCAAATCTGCTTGTCATTCACCATTCAGCAAGCGGCGGCACCCGAGCGCTGGTGGCGGCATTCGTTGAGGGAGCCCATTCGGCCGAATCGACGCGCGTGTTGACACGCTCCGCGGACGTCGCGACTGCGACCGATCTCCTGTCGGCGGATGGCGTCGTCTTCGCGTCGCCGGAAAATTTTGGTTACATGGCCGGTTCGCTGAAGGCGTTTGTTGATCGCAGCTTCTATCAGTGCATGGCGGACACCACGTCTCATGGCGGCGGCACACACAGCAAGCTGGCGGGGCGGCCGTATTCGGTGCTGATCTGCGCGGGAAATGACGGCACCGGGGCGATGTACAGCATTGACCGAATCGTCACCGGCTGGCGGCTGCGAAAGGTGCATCCCGGCCTCATCGCGAGGCGCGTCGGTGGCGAAGCGGGCAGTTCGCGCGGAACCGTCAGCGAAACTGACCTGCAGGCCGCGCGGGAGCTGGGACAACTATTCGCCGAAGGCCTGGCCATCGGCGTGCTCTAAGCAACGACGCTTAGCCTGCGATGCTTGTACGGCTACCCGTCAATGCGGTATTCAGACCCGTTGGCGGCTATTTCCAGCCCGACTTCTGCACTGCCTGCACAACACCGGCGCCGAAGCTGGTGCCCAGCTTGCGTGCAAACTTGTCGAACGCGTTTTCCTCGATCGTGTAGTCCACCAAATCGGGGGCTTTGCTGATGTCCCGCGCAACCCCTTCCACGGTGTTGATGCCATCGACGAGCCCCAATTCCACCGCTTTGTTGCCGCTCCAGACAAGACCGGTAAACAGCCCAGGCGTGTTCGCCTTCAGGCGCTCACCGCGCCCGTCCTTCACCGCTTTGACGAATTGCTGATGCACATCACCCAGCATGGCTTCGAGATGCGCCTTGTGCTCCGGTTTCATCGGCGAAAACGGATCGAGAAACGCCTTGTTCTCGCCCGCCGTAACGGTGCGATTTTCAACGCCCAACTTCTCCATCGCTTTGTCGACACCGAAGCCGTGGTAGATCACACCAATCGAACCCACCAGGCTCGCCCCGTCCACAAAAATCTTGTCTGCCGCGGCTGCAACAAAGTAGCCGCCCGATGCGCAGAGCTCGTCGACCACGACGTACAGCGGCTTGTCCTGATGGTTCTTGCGCAAGCGACGAATCTCGTTGTAGATGCGCGACGATTGCACCGGCGATCCGCCGGGCGAGTTGATGTTCAGCACGACCGCCACGCTATCGGGGTCGTCAAACGCGGCATTCAGTGCTGCGTTGATGTTCTCCGCGCTGGCTTTGCCGTGATCGCTGATTTCGCCGTCGAGCGTCACCAGCGCCGTGTGTACACCGCGACGGTCGATACTGGCACCGTCGTGTCCGACCCAGCCCATCGCCGCCGCGAACACGGCAATCGCCAACACTAGCCACATCAGGCGAAAAAAGATCGACCAGCGGCGGCGTGCCCGCTGCTCCTTCAGATTCGACTGCGCAAGTTTGGTGACGAGTTCCCGCTCCCATCCGGGTTGCGACGGCAATTGATCCATAGAAAACAGAGGTTCGTTTCAGGGTACGTTGAAGAATCAGGCGTGCGTTTCAAGATAGGCCCGCAGCGCCGACACCGAATCTACCAGTGTCAGCGGTCGATGCGCTTGCAGCAGCGTCACGGGATGCGCGCCGTAGGTAACGCCGATGGCTGCGCTCCCTGCGTTCTCGGCGAGTTGCAGATCGTGCGTGGTGTCACCGATCATCACCGTCTCACGTGCGCTCAGACCGGTTTCATCGAACAGCGCGTGCAGCATGCCGGGATGTGGCTTTGAAAAGCCTTCGTCGGCACAGCGCGAGGCGACAAAAAACTGGCGCAGCCCAAGCGTTTCGAAAGCGCGATCCAGCCCGCGACGCGACTTGCCCGTGGCAACGGCCAACCAATGCCCGCGCGCACGCAGCGCCTGCAGCATCTCGGGCACGCCGTCGAACAGCACGATTTCGTTCTCTCGCGCCAAAAAGTGATGCCGGTAGCGATCGGTCAACCGCGGCAAGTCCTCTTCGCGCAATGTTGGGATTGCATGCTCCAACGCCGGGCGCAGCCCCATGCCAATGATGTAGGCGGCCTGCGCATCGCTCGGTACTGGGTAGCCGAGGTCAGCAGCGGCGTACTGCAATGCGCGTTTGATGACGGCAGTGGAATCTGCGAGCGTGCCATCCCAGTCGAAGACGACGAGCGGAAAACGCAGGTCAGCCATACGTTACCCCTGATGCGGAACCGGTGACGCCGTACCAGAAGGTCGCCAGCTCGCGCGGCAGCGGCGCTTCCACCGTGATGGAGGCCGCCGTGACGGGGTGCTCAAAGGTAAACGACTTCGCGTGCAGAAACATTCGCTTCAACGGGACGGGCAGGCGGATCCGCAACTGCCGGTTCCAGGCGGCGTCGCCATATTTGTCGTCGCCGGCAATGGGAAAGCCAACGTGCTGCAGGTGAACGCGAATCTGGTGGGTGCGACCGGTTTTCAGTTCGGCCTCAAGCAAACTCATCTCCGGCCGACGCTCCAGCAAATTGAAAATGGTGTGCGCAAACTGGCCCTCGTCGCGGTTCACTTCGACCCGGCGCTCGCCGTCCGGCCGAGTGTATTTCGCAAGCGGCACCTTCACGTGCTGACGATCATTGACCCATTCGCCTTTCACGCCCACAAGATAGCGTTTGTCGCCGGTCTTCTCGCGCAGCGTGTCGTGCATGCCAACCAGCGCAGCCCGCGTTTTCGCCACCAGCAGCACACCTGACGTTTCGCGGTCGAGGCGGTGGACCAGCTCAAGCAACGGCGCCTTCGGTCGCGCCATACGGAGCTGCTCAATGACACCAAAGCTGACCCCGGAACCGCCGTGGACTGCGACGCCTGCCGGTTTGTTGACCGCGAGCAGGTCGGCATCCTCCCACACGATCTCGTGCGGAAACGCCCCGCAGCTGGTCGGTAGCGCTGGCGTCGCCGCCACACGGACAGGAGGAATCCGGATCTCGTCATCGACTGCCAACTTGGTCTCAGCGCGCACGCGCCCCCCGTTGACCCGCACTTCACCTGAGCGGATGACGCGGTACACATGGGTTTTTGGCACCCCTTTCAGCTCGCGCAAAAGGAAGTTATCAACGCGTTGCCCCGCGTAGGCGTCGGTTACCCGCAAATACCGGACCTCTGCCACCGACGCGCCCGCGGCGGCGAGTGAGTCACCGGGCGGCGCCACTGCCGCAGAAAATTGCCGAGAAAGGCGTCCTAAGTCCTTCATTTACCTTATAATTTCAACGTTGGTGTCGAGTTGATTCGCTGGCTGGCTGGTTGCCGTCGGCAAAACAGGTGCGGCACCATTTGAGTCCAAGTCTCGGCCCCCGTGCCATCAGGCGGCGCTTTCCAGGTGACTATCGTGGAGGGTGTTGGTAGCCGGCGATCTGTCGCCGGGCTGCACCGCGTGCACCGGATCCGCGCGGATTCCACGGTCAAGCCGCCACCGGGAAAAGCGGCGATTGTAAGAGTTCAGCCACCGCGCGGCGCCGTTCGTTGCCCGCTGGCCTGTGAAAAGTTTGATGCGGGTTCGCGTCTGGTCCGTCCCTAGTCCTGCTTGGGCGCCCGAAGCGAGCCACGAAAGAAATATCGTCATGAACCAGCGCTCAGGCGCCGTATCCACCCGATCGGGGCGCCCGGCCCTCTCGCGTGACGCGTTGAATCCGCCGCTGGCGTTGCCTGCGCTCGGTGATGCGAGCGGTTGCCCGCAGCCTGCGGCCCTGCGTTCTCTGACGTTTCTTGCTTCCTCAGACACGATCGCTGACGCGGCGCTGCGCTAGTCGCAGCCCCCTCGGCGTGGCACAGGCTTAGCTCGCAATCTGGCGCGCCGCTCGTTCGCTGGACGGGAAGGTACGCATGAAACGCATGCTGTTCAATGCAACCCAGTCAGAAGAACTGCGGGTTGCGATCGTCGACGGTCAGAAACTCATTGACCTCGACATCGAGTCTGCTTCGAAGGAGCAGCGCAAAAGCAATATTTACAAGGGAACCATCACGCGCGTCGAGCCGTCGTTGGAAGCCTGTTTCGTCGATTACGGCACCGAGCGCAACGGCTTCCTGCCGTTCAAAGAAATCGCGCGGTCCGTGCTCTCGGGCGACGCCGACGTCAGCCGCAACAAGATTGGCGACAGCCTCAAGGTTGGCCAGGAACTGATCGTTCAGGTTGAAAAGGACGAGCGAGGAAACAAGGGTGCCGCGCTCACCAGCTTTGTCTCGCTGGCGGGTCGCTATCTGGTGCTGATGCCGAACAACCCGCGCGGCGGTGGCGTGTCGCGCCGTATCGAAGGCGAGGATCGAAACGAACTGCGTGACACCATGGCGCAGCTCGAAGTGCCCAACGGCATGAGCATCATCGCCCGTACTGCCGGGATCGGTCGTACAGTGGAAGAACTGCAATGGGACCTGAACTACCTGCTGCAACTGTGGACCGCCATCGACGGCGCAGCGAAGGCCAACAAGGCACCCCTCCTGATCTATCAGGAATCGAGCCTCGTCATCCGTGCCATTCGCGACTACTACACCGCCGATATCGGTGAAATCCTGATCGACACCGAGGACATCTACGAGCAGGCCAAGGGCTTCATGGGCCATGTGATGCCCAACACCGTGAGCCGCGTCAAGCTTTATCACGACGACGTACCGCTGTTCTCGCGCTTCCAGATCGAGCACCAGATCGAGAGCGCATTCAGTCGTACGGTGAATCTGCCGTCGGGCGGCGCCATCGTGATCGACCATACCGAGGCGCTCGTCTCGATCGACGTCAACTCGGCGCGCGCCACCAAGGGCGGTGACATCGAAACGACGGCGTTCAACACCAACCTCGAAGCAGCCGAAGAAGTGGCTCGCCAGCTGCGCCTGCGCGACCTCGGTGGTCTGGTCGTGGTCGACTTCATCGACATGGAGTCCTCCAAGCATCAACGTGAAGTGGAAGACAAACTGCGCGACGCGATGAAACTCGATCGCGCACGCGTGCAGCTCGGCAAGATTTCGCGATTCGGGCTCATGGAACTCTCGCGTCAGCGCCTGAAGCCGTCGCTGGGCGAGTCGGCCCACCTGCCCTGCCCGCGGTGCCACGGCACTGGCCACATCCGCTCAACCGAATCAATCGCGCTTCACATCCTGCGCATCATCCAGGAAGAGGCGATGAAGGACAACAGCGCCCAGGTCGTTGCGCAAGTTCCGGTCGATGTCGCGACTTATCTGCTCAACGAGAAGCGCTTCGACATCCAGTCGCTCGAATCGCGCCTCAAGGTCAGCGTGGTGCTGATCCCCAACATGTACCTCGAGACGCCGAACTACACGGTGCAGCGCCTCAAGCACGACGAGCTCAACTCGGCGGAGCCGCTGCCGACGAGCTACAAGATGGTTGAGCGCCCCGAGCAGGTCGACCCGGTCGAGGCGATCAAGCAGGAAGCGAACGAGGTTCGCGTCGAGGCCGCCGTCAAGGGCATCACCCCGGCGCAACCGGCACCGGTGGTCGAACCGAAAGCAGATACCCCGCCGGTTGCTGCGCCCGCGACTCCGGCAGCAGCGCCTGCGATGCCGAAGGCGGGATTGTGGGCTCGCGTGAAGTCGATCTTCGGCATCGAGGCCACTGCACCGGCACCGGCCGTCGCCCCCGCGAAAGCGGAAGAGAAGAAACGCGATGATCGTCGCGAAGGCAGCCGTGACCGCGGTGGCCGCAACGAGCGCGGTGACCGCCGCGATCGCAATGACCGCAACGACCGTGGAGACCGCAAGGAGCGCAACGGAAAAGCTGACAGTCGCAACGAGCGTAACGACAACCGAAAGGATCGCAACGGAAAGGCAGATGGTCGCGACAACCGCGCCGACGGCAACCGTCAGGGTGAGCGTCCGCCACGCGAACCGCGCGAGCAGCGCGAGGGCCGCAACCAGGCCGTCGCTGTGGAAGCGGCTCCGGGTGCAATTGCCAACACGCCGGAAAACGGCAAGCCCGCACGCGAGAGCCGCGAAAACCGTGGTGAGCGTGGTCCGCGCCGCGAGCGTGGTGACCGCGGACCGCGCGACAATACTCCGAACACCGCTGCGCAAGCGGCACCGGCTGCCGAAGCAGCTAGCCCCACCGAGGCGCAGGTACCTATGATGCAGGCCTCGACCGCAACGGGTGTTGAGGCCGCTACACAAGACCGCGGTGATCGTCCGCCGCGTGGCGAACGTGGATCGCGCCGTCGTGACCGCGACAATCGCGGTGAACGCACTGAACGCTCGGAGCGTGCGGAAGCCAGCGAAGGCAACCGCGAACGCGATGGCTCCGCAACCGCCGAGACCACACCGCCAGCGCGAAGCGACGCACCGGTGCAGGTAGTGACAGGCTCAGCTCCGGTTGCGATTGCGGCCCAGCCAGGCCCGATCGTCGCGCCCGCAGCGCCAGCAGTCGCGGCGCACGCACCTGCGCCACGTGAAACGCCGAAGCCATTCACCTATCAGTTGCCCAGCGATGTGGGCCTGCAGATGATGGAAACCCGCGGCAACGGTGCTTCCGGCGCACCCGTCAATGAGGAACCGGTCAAGCGTGGTCGAGCCCGTCCGCCACGCGCAGAGGTCGCGTCGGAGCCGATGCAGATGGTTGAGACAGGCAAGCCGTCAGCGCAGCCTGAACCTGTGCAGCAGTAGGGCGATACCGCTCCCGAAATTGAGGCCTCGCTTGCGAGGCCTCTTTTTTTTGGGGGGGCGCGTTCTCGCGGCGGACGCCGCAGCGATTGCGGGTGTTCAGCTACTTCACGCGCTCAATCGCGATGACCCAGTAGCTGCCCTTGTCCTTCTCAGCACGGAAGCGAATGCGATCACCGATCTGCAACTTGTCCAGGAATGCTCCGTCCTTGACGTTGAATGTCATGGTCATTGGCGGCATGTCGAGATTCTTGATTTCGCCGTGCTTGAGCGTAATTTTGCGATTGTCGATGTCGACTTTGCGCACCTCTGCCTCACTCAGGTCGACCGTTGCGGAGCCCGGTGCGGTCGCGGTCGCTGGTGTCGATTGCGCGCTAGCGTACGTCGACAACGGCGCAGCCACTACGAGCGCAAGCGCCACTAGGTAGCGGTGGCAATGGCGAAATGTTGTATTCATGGGGTTCTCCTTTCCTGATTGAAATGCCGTGTCACTTCGGATTGCCGTCTGTAGCGGGCCGTCCAGTAACGGTCCTGTCGGTAACGCGAATCTTTCCTGTCATGCCCGCCTGATAGTGACCCGCGATCAGGCAGGCGAACTCAAACTCACCCGCCCGATTGAAATGCCAGACGATCTCACCGGTCTTTCCCGGCGGCACGTGCACCATGTACGGTTCGTCGTGCTCCATGCCTGGATGCTGAATCATCAGCGCGGCGTGCGCAGCGTTGTCCGCCGGGTAGCCAATGACAAATTCGTGCATCACTTTGCCCTCATTTCGGACACGAATCCGAAGCGTTTCGCCGCGCTGCACACTGATCTGCTGCGGGCTGAATCTCATGTCGTCCCGCATGCTGACGTCAACAGTTCGCCGCGCGACACGCGCGTCGCCCGCAATCCCCCAAGCCTTCTGCTCTTTGACGACTGCACGTGCCGTTGACAAAGCATGATCGCTGTGGGCACGTGCGATGGGCATTACGACCGCCACCGCGGCCACACCGACAAAGACGCGCGCCATCATACTGGTATGGTGGGACCGCATCGTCAATGCCCCCCGTGACCACCGGACGCCCCGGGCTTACGCACCTGCACTTCAAACGATCGCAGCGACGACGTCTTGTTGCGGTCGCTGCGCGCCGATGCGGTCTGCGGCATGGCAACGCCCCCGGCCTCACTCGACCGCGTTGCTGCCGGCGCGGCGGAGGTCCACTCCTGTGCGACGGTACCTGGCGGATGCTGGAACCAGCCAGGGTCGCTGTAGTCGCCCCTTTTCTGATCGCCTCGCACCTTGAGCACGCTGAACATGCCGCCCATCTCGACGCTGCCGAACGGCCCCTGCCCGGTCATCATGGGGATCGTGTTGTCCGGCAGCGGCATTTCCATCTCCGCCATGTCGGCCATGCCGCGCTCTCCCATCACCATGTAGTCGGGGATCAGTTTGTTGATCTTCGCGGCGAGGCCAGTGTGATCGACACCGATCATGGTCGGCACGTTGTGGCCCATTGCGTTCATGGTGTGGTGACTTTTGTGGCAATGCATCGCCCAGTCGCCCTCTTCATCCGCGACAAATTCAATCTGCCGCATTTGGCCGACGCCAATATCGGTCGTCACTTCCGGCCAACGTGCAGACTTGGGCACCGGACCGCCATCGGTGCCAGTCACTTCGAACTCATGTCCGTGCACGTGGATCGGATGATTGGTCATGGTCAGATTCCCGATACGCATGCGGACACGATCGCCATGACGTACGTTGAAACTGTCGATGCCCGGAAAGATGCGGCTGTTCCAGGTCCAGAGATTAAAGTCGAGCATGGTCATGATCTTCGGCGTATAGCTGCCGGGATCGATGTCGTAGGCCGCGAGCAGAAAGCAGAAATCGCGATCAACCTCGCTGATCTGCGGGTGCTTCGCTCTTGGATGCGTCACCCAGAACCCCATCATCCCCATCGCCATTTGTGTCATTTCGTCGGCGTGTGGGTGATACATGAACGTGCCCGGACGTCGCGCCACGAACTCGTAGACAAAAGTCTTGCCGGGCTGAATGGAAGGCTGCGTGAGCCCTGCCACGCCGTCCATGCCATTCGGCAGGCGCTGCCCGTGCCAGTGCATGCTGGTGTGCTCGGGCAACTTGTTGGTCACGAAGATGCGTACGTGATCACCCTCCACCACCTCAATTGTCGGCCCGGGGCTCTGGCCGTTGTAGCCCCATAGATGCGCCTTCATGCCTGGAGCCATCTCACGGACCACCGGTTCTGCCACCAGATGAAACTCCTTGACGCCGTTGTTCATGCGCCACGGCAAGGTCCACCCATTTACCGTGACAACAGGGTTGTAAGGTCGTCCGCCAGGGGGCACCCATGGCGGCATTGTGTCGGGCCGCGCTTGAACAGCCGGCTCAGGAACCGCGGCCAGCGCGACACGGCTCACGCTGCTTGCGGCAACGACCGCGGTCGTGAAGACACCCGCGCCCGCAAGAAACTGTCGTCTTGTGTTCATTCCGTGATCTCCTCAGTGCCCTGCGCCGCCGGTCGCTGCGCCGCTTCCACCGATCGGTCCGCTGGGCGGGGTGAGATTGGGTTTGCCGACCAGCGCCATGTCAAGATCGGCACTGGCGAGCCAGAAGTCCCGCTGCGCAGTGATCGCTGCGCTCACCGTCGAAATCTGCGCGCGCATGTCCGCCAGCAGCTCGAACACACCGATCAGCATGCCGTTGTAGCGAAGCAGGTTTTCATCCGAGATGCGTTTCGCCAGCGGCACCATTTCGTCGCGATAGTGACGGGCGACGTCGTACGCGGTGCGCCATGCGAGGTAGGCCTCACGCACCTCGGATCGGGCGTTAACGGCTGTTTCCGCCGCGCGATTCACTGCTTGCATGTAGTATGCCTCCGCCTTTTCGATGCGCGATTCGCCCCAATCAAACAGGGGCAACTCGATCGAAAGTTCATACCCAACGCTCGACGCACTACCTTCCGACGATTTGCGGGTCACCCCCAGATCGAGCAGATTCAAAAAGCGCGTGGTCCGCGTGAGCCCCAAATTGCGAGCCGTGCGCTCAGCGCCGTATTTGGCAGTTAGCACGTCCAGTCGTTGCGCTAGTGCGGTCCGTTCGAGGTCCAACCGTTCTGGCAGCGTCGCGGGCAGCTCCGGCAGGCGCTCCGGAAGGGTGAGTGCAGTTTGCTCGCCCCAGAGACCCAGCAGGCGGATGAGGCGTTCGCGCGCGGCGACAGAGACCTGCTGTGCACGCGCGAGATTGACCGTCGCATCGGCGTAAAAGGCCTGCTCACGTGCCCGTTGCAGACGACTGAAGTTGCCCGCTTCCGCCATGCGGCGGGCGAGTTCGGCGCTCGCCTCGGCAGCCTCCTTCACTTGCGCCAGGTAGCGCAGACTTTCTGCCGCCGCGACGGCCTGGAAATAGGCCTTGCGCGTTTCCGATGCCAGGGTGAGCACTTCCAGCGCCACCGCGCGTTGCGTCTGCTCAAAGCGGGCTTCCTCTGTGCGCTTGAGCAGTGGCAGCAACAGCAGACGGGCAAGGCTGTAGTGCATTGAATGTTCGATCTCAAGGTTCGCGCCGCTGCGTGGCCGACTAATCGTCAATCCGGGATTGGGCAAGCGACTGGCTTCCAGCAGCTCGGCATCGGCAACGCCCAACTCGGCGAGCGTCGCTTGGAGTCCGCGATTGTTGAGCAGCGCCACTTCCACTGCGGTCTCCGCACTGAGCGGCTGCACCAGCAAGCCTGCGACTCTTCTATCAACGGCGCTACGATCCGCCTCGAGGTAAGTTGCCTCAACCGAGATGCCACCCAGTGCACGCGTCAATCGCTGCACGTTTTCAACGGTGGATGGAGGACGTGTGGCGGCGCAACTGGCGAGCACCAACGGCAAGACCAGTGCGACAAGCGCGGCTCGAACCGGACGATGCTGGCTGCGATCCTGACGCGTGACGGGCTTGGCTTTAGTGGTGTGCATGTGACGAACCCTTCGCGCGGGGCTGAGCACTGGGTTGCCCCGGAGGTGACATGGGAGGCGCCAGCGCGGGCGCCACCCCGGCGTCGGACGCCGATTCACGGGTGGCCTCACGCGCGTAGGCACGCCAACCACCGGCACGCGCCGTCGCCGCGTTGCTCACGAGCCATGGTTGGACCGGCGAATCCTGCCAGCGTCGATACCCGGTGAACGCGGAGCGGTAGACGGTCGCGACCGTCGGGGCATCGGGCAATGCCGGATCCGATGCCGCGAGCAAAGCACTCGGAGCGCACGCCAGGCCGAGCGCGGTGACGAGGACTCGACCCTGGCGGTGAACAAACAAGGCCAGACAGCCGTAGCGATCATCCCGGGTCAACCGGCCAGAAGTTGAAAGCAACATAGACGAACTCCGAAAACAAAACCGCGAGGCGCACTTGGCAACCGCACTCTGTTTGCGCGCAGGCGCGCCGACCGCCGCTTCCAATACTAGAAGGGCGGTTACGGTGTCTTCAGGTTCGTGGTGGTCGGTCGAAAGCGTCCGGGTGATGACTCGGGCGCCCTGCGGACTGGACCGCCGGCGGTAATGCCCCCGCTACCTTGACAGGTAAAGGCATTGCAAACGCGGTAATCGCAGCTGCGCAACAAAAAGCCGTGCATTCTGAGCCACTTGGGTCGGCAGGTGAGTCGTGCCGCAGAGCAGCGTGCTCACAATGCTCGTCGTCCAAGTCAGCGTTTGCCGTATCCTCGTGCGCAACCACGGAGCTGCGTGCAAGGCCACTCGTTTGCGCCGACGCTGAGTGGTCAACGAAAGTCTGGCAGTGAACGCGAGTTGCCGCAGCCACGCCTTGCATTGGCAGCGCCACCGCAATCAAAAACGCTAAGAGCACGCGCACGAGGGTCATAAGTAGATTTTCGCAGATTCGCCTTCGTCGCGTCTGCGTTGCGTCAAGTTCCCGCGTCGCAGCATGAAAAGTCATCCGCATAGGCCATCAAACGCGCAGTGTCGGCAACGGGCGAGCCGCCGCGACGACTGGCTAACGTCCTATGACGACACCTTCCCGCCGTGGGTCAGCGCCTCCCAACCAACGGCCGGACGCTAAGCCATCGCGGCCCAGACGTTCGCGTGCCAGTACGTGGAGGCCGCTGGTAAATTCAAGCACAGCGACGCTATGGCCTCGCGCTTCGAGCGCCGGTTTCAGCGCCTCGAGCGGCGTACCCTTTTCAATCTCCGTCGGTCCATTTCGCGAGCCGAAATTGGGCGCGTCGGCGACCGCCTGCGGCGTCATGCCCCAATCAATCAAACCAACGAGGCTTTTCACCACATAGTTGATGATGGCACTGCCACCTGGCGAGCCGGTGACGATGACGGGCTGCCCCGCGCGGTCGTACACGATGGTTGGCGCGATTGAAGAGCGCGGACGCTTGCCGGGTTCAATGCGGTTGGCTACTCGCCGTCCGTCGTCCGCCGGCAGAAACGAGAAGTCGGTCAACTCGTTGTTCAGCAGAAACCCGCGGACCATCATTCGAGCGCCAAACTGATCTTCAATCGTGGTGGTCATCGCCACAGCATTGCCGTACCGATCAACGATGGAAATGTGCGACGTGCCCGGAATATCCACACTGGCGTCCTCGGCCAGCGCGAGTTGTGCGCCGCGCGGCTGACCGGGCTCTGCCCGCTTCATGCTGCGCGTCGGATCAATCAACGCCGCGCGGGAGTTGAGGTAATCCAGATCAAGCAATCCTCCCGGGATGTGCACAAAATCCGGGTCGGCCAAAAAACGATTGCGATCAGCAAACGCGAGTCGCCCTGCTTCCGCCATCACATGCACGCTATCAAGCATTTGTGCGGAATCGGGCCGCCAGTTCGCCAGTGGAAAGCGCTCGAGTGACGCCAGCATCTGCGCGACCGCTGTGCCACCGGACGACGGCGCTGGCATCCCGCACACCCGGTAGCCACGGTAGCGGGTGCAGACGGGCGCGCGCTCAAACACGCGATACGCAGAGAAATCCGCTTCGGTCAAGTCTCCAGCATTCACGTGGGCCCGCACCGCGTTGACGATGTCGGTAGCGATGGGGCCCCGATAAAACGCATCCACCCCGCCGTCCGCGATCGCGCGCAAGGTGGCGGCGTATGCCGGATTTTTGAGGCCATAACCGACCGGCCACGGCTCACCGTCGGGCCGGTAAAAATACTCTCGCGCCACGGTGTCAGTTTTCAGAAAGCGCTCGCTCTTCAATTGCATGTGCAAGCGCGGACTGACCGGAAATCCGGCCTCAGCCAGCGCGATCGCTGGGGCAAATAGCGCTTTCCAAGGCAAGCGGCCGTGCTTGCGATGTACCTCCGCCATAAGCGCGACGGTGCCCGGCACACCGACGGACTTGCCGCCCACTGCCGCGTCATGGAATTTGAGGGGTAGGCCATCGGCGCCGACAAATCGGGTGGGCTTTGCGGCGCCTGGTGCCGTTTCGCGACCGTCGTACGTGCGCGTACGATGACCAAGCGGTGCCTTGGCATCATGCATCACGATAAACGCGCCGCCGCCGAGCCCGGAACTTTGCGGTTCAACCAGTCCCAGCACGAGCTGCGTGGCGACCGCGGCATCGATGGCGCTGCCCCCTTGCGCAAGCATGGCAAACCCCGCCTCCACAGCCAGCGGATTGGCAGCCGCGACGCCTTCGCGATGGAATCGTGCATCCTGCTTCGCCGCACGACCCGTAGCGATTTCGGGCGCGTGATTCTGGGCAATTGCGCACAACGGTGGCAGCGCGACAGTCAGCGCGGCAAGCAATGCAAACTTCAACCTGATCATCCCTGCCATTACATTCCCCGAAATGCCGCGATTCGTTCGTCAAGCCCTGACAGGCGGAGTGGCGCGCTCAAGTTCCCGCCGAGGGCGCCTCCGTGTCAGCGACGCCCAGCGCGCGTTGCATAAACACCGTGTCCAGCCAGCGACCAAATTTCCAGCCTGTCGATTGCAGCGTGCCGATGTGGCGAAAGCCCATCGCCGCATGAAGACCAATCGAACCCGCGTTGCCGGAGTCGCCGATGACCGCGATCATCTGGCGGGCGCCTGCCTCCTCGCAGCGGCTAACCAACTCCGCGAGCAGCAACCGCGCGACGCCGCCGCGTCGGTGCCCTTGATCGACATACACCGAGTTCTCCACGGTGAAACGATACGCCGGACGCGGCCGGAACCAGTTGGCGTAGGCGTATCCGACCACCCGACCGTCGTGTTCAGCGACGAGGTAGGGCAAGCCTTTGCCGAGCACATCGGCACGACGTCGAGTCATCTCTTCAAGGCTCGGCGCCTCCAGCTCAAAACTTCCCGTGCCATGCGCTACCCAATGGGCGTAGATGCAGGTGATAGCAGGCAGGTCGGCGTCGGTCGCGTTTCGCAGCAGCATGTCAAGTGTTCATTGGACGAGGAGTCTGCGCGGCAGACGGCTATGCCGCGTCTATCGGACCGCCGAATTCAGCGTCACGATCGGGAGCATCACCGCCAGAACCAACAGCAGTACGACGCCTCCGAGCAGCAGAATCATCAACGGTTCGACCAGTGTAGCGAACCAGTGCAGGCGGCGCTCCAGTGCTTGCCGCTTGAGATTCGCCGCCTTCGAAAACGCCGCTGCCACGCCACCAACGGTTTCGCCGTGGCGCAACAACTCGAGCGACATGCGGTCGAGCGCACGCGTATCGGCAAAGGCCTGAGTGACCGGGCTGCCTTGCGTCAGCAGCGTCTGTGCAGCGTCAATGCGCGCGGCATGCTCACCAAAGCGCGCCGTGTGTGCTGCCGCGGTCATCGCACGAGGCAGTGGTACGGCGCTCTCCACCAGCATCGCCAGCGTCGTCAACACGCGCACTTCGTCGGCACTCCGCGCCAAGGGGCCGACAAGCGGCAGTCGTAACAACAACGCGAGCCCCCGCTCTCGCAGCGGGCCGCGCAACAGCCAAAGCCCGCCGAACACGATAACCAGCAATACCATCGCGAGTGGGACGCCGAACTGACGTAGTGCCGCCGACAGCGTCAACAGCGACTGCGTCAGCCACGGCAGCTGCTGGCGCGTCTGTGCGAACGCAGCGACAATCTGGGGCATCACAAAGACCAGCAGTGCAACGATGACGCCGAGTGCAACGATGCCCACAACAGCCGGGTAGACCAGCGCACCGATGAGCCGGCCCCTAAGTGCGTCCCGCTCCTCCAAGTAATCAGCAAGCCGTGCAAGTACGCGAGCGAGATCGCCCGCCTCGGCCCCCGCCACCACCACCTGCCGTTCAACGGCAGGTAGCAACTTGGTCGCTCGCGCGAACGCGGCAGGCATCGGTTCACCAGCGCTCAGCGCCGCATGGACGTCCCGCAATTCGTCTCGTACGGTGGCGACGGTCGAGCTAGCTGCGACGGAGCCGAGCGCGTTTGGCAACGTGACTCCGCCCTCGATCAAGCCGGCCAGCTGCCGCACGGCCAGCGCTCGATCGCTGGCCGTAAGACGACGGCTAACGCGCTGCGCCTTGATTGCGACGGGCTGCAATAGCAATGCCGTCTGGCCACGCATTGCCAGCACCCTGAGTGCGGCGCGCTCGTCGGCAGCTTCTACTTCGCCACGCTCGCGAACACCGGCAGCATTGACGGTCTCGAAGGAAAATCGCATCTGTCCCGCCGCCGCTCTCAGGTCATGCGCAGTGCGCAATGCGCACGATGCCTACGCGGTCCGGCCCTCATAGCGCCACCACGCGAAGCACCTCGGCGAGCGAGGTTTCGCCTCGCTCAAGCGTATCGCGCGCCGCGGGCGCCAGCGCCGGCCAACCCTGCTCAGATGCGAGCGCCTCGAGCGCAGTGTCGGCCACTCGATCATGAATGCCTCGCACCACTGCGGAGCTTGCCGGCAGCCAGCGATACAAACCAATGCGCCCTCGATAGCCGGTATCGTTGCACTGCGCGCAACCGCGAGACTGGTACAACGCTGCAATCGCACCGGTGCCCGCCCCGGACGGAACGACGCCGTGCTGTATCAAGAGTGCTGCCTCCGACGGCGTGGTTGGCGCGACGTGCCGGCACTGAGGACAGAGCCGCCTCACCAGGCGCTGAGCTACTACACCACGCAACGACGACGCGATGAGATAAGGCTCGACCCCCATGTCGACCAGGCGTGTCACGGCCGCCCCCGCCGTGTTGGTGTGCAGCGACGCCAGCACCAAGTGGCCTGTGAGACTGGCCTGGATGGCAATTTCGGCGGTTTCGCGATCACGAATTTCACCGACAATAATGACATCCGGGTCGTGCCGCAAAATCGAGCGGAGCGCCCTTGCGAAACTGAGTTCGATGCGCGGATTAACCTGAGTTTGCGCAACCCGATCAAGTGCGTACTCAACCGGGTCTTCCACGCTCACAACGTTCAATCGCTCGCGGTCGAGTTCACTTACCGCCGCATACAACGTCGTCGTCTTTCCGGAGCCGGTCGGCCCCGTCACCAGCACCAGGCCGTGCGGTGCGCGGACCGCCTGCCGCAGGGCAGCCACGGTAGCCGCAGGACAGCCGAGCGATTCGAGATCCAGCCGGGCCGCACTGGTGTCCAGCAGCCGCAGAACGGCACGTTCGCCGTACTGCGTCGGCAACGTGGCGATGCGCACGTCGACCCGGCAGCCAGCGATCAGCACTTGCAAACGTCCGTCCTGGGGCAACCGTCGCTCGGCAATATCGAGGTTCGCCATGACCTTGCAGCGCGCGATCATCGCGGCGTGCGTCGCGGCGTCGGTGTCGCGCACATCGCCTAGCACGCCGTCGACGCGAAAACGCACGCGCCCGCCGCCGTGCGTGGCGTCGAGGTGGACATCGGAAGCGCCGCGTGCCAGTGCATCGCGCAAGAGTTCGCCAACGATCCGCACCGCGGGGGCCTCGTCAGACGTCACCGACCCAGTCGCCAGCAAGTCGGTCGGCCCGTCGTCGTTCGCGCTCAGCACCGATGCGGCTGCGGGAGTGGACGAGGCCGACGCGCTGAGGGTTGTCCCGCTGTCGACGGCGCGCGGCACTCCGGCCTGCGCGTACCACTGCGTCAGCAGCTGACGAAATCGTGTCTCGTCCACGGCCTGTGTGCGGAGCGGCTTCCCGATGCGCTGCCGCGCCGCCGCGAGCGCCGCCACCGTCATGTGGGGTGCTGTGGCCACAGCCACGGCACCGCCGTCGTCCGCGACGGGGACAACCCCGAACTCCTGCGCGAGCTCGAACGGATAGTCAGCGATCACCGGTGCATTCACAGGCCAGGGTCGCCAACGCAACGAGTGAGTGAGGCAACAGTAGGATGGGCATCAGGAAACTCATGCAGCAATCCATACCGGCGTCTACTTCGCGGCAGGCACCGGCACAGTTGGCCCTAGCGGTAAACCGGGGTTGCTCATATCGGGCAGCATCGGACGCGGCTCCGGCGAGACGGATTGCTGATCAAGGCCCAGAATGCGATAGCGCTCATTGGCCAGGACGCCCGCTTGCGCCGCGCTGCGCAGGACGGTGGGGCGCAGGAAGATCATGAGATTGGTCTTGGTGCGCTTGCGTGTGTCATAACGAAAGAGATTGCCGAGCAGGGGGGCGTCGCCCAGTACCGGCACCTTCTCCTGGTCGTTGGTAAAACCTTCCTGCAGCAGACCACCGAGCACCACAATCTGGCCATCGTCTGCCAGCACCGAGGTCTCCAGCACGCGCTTGTTAAAGGTCGAGAGTCCCGCAGCATCGACGCCGGACTGGGCCGACGGCACAACGCTGGATACTTCTTGATACAGCTGTAGCCGAATCGCGCCACCCTCGGTCACCAACGGCTTGACACGCAGAATGAGGCCGACATCCTTGCGATCAAAGGTCGCGAACGGAGTCACTGAATTGTTGGCCCCGGTCGAGTTGGCGTACTGGCCGGTAAGCACCGGCACCGTCTGGCCGCCAGAAAAACGGGCCTCTTCATTGTCGAGAGCGAGCAGCGTCGGCATCGACAAAATGTTTGCTTGCACATCGCTTTGCAACGCACGCGCAAGCAACCCGAGATTCATGATTTGCTTGCCACCGATGGTCACCGTGCCGCGAATCAGCCCCACGTTAAGCCCCTGCGCGGCTGCCGCAGCGTTGGCGGCCACACCCAGAATATTGCTGGTGGTCGAAGATGTGGTACTCCCGAAATTGGTACCGCCAAATCCTTGCGTACCACTCCGGCCGATACCGTCGAGGGCCTGCCATTGAATCCCGAATTCCGCCGCACGATCGGCTTGCACTTCGGCGATCAGCGCCTCGACAAACACTTGGGCACGACGCACATCGAGCTGCTCAATCACGCTACGCAGGTTGTTGTAGACGGGCGTCGCCGCTGATATCACCAGCGCGTTGATGGCGGTATCGGCGTACACCGTCGCTCCACCGGCGGTGAACGCGGCGGCCGAATTGCTGCTCAATTGCGGCAGGCTGCCGCCACCGGCCGACGCGCTCCCCGGAATCCCACTTGCCCCGGAAGCCCCTGTCAGCGCGGCGGTTGCCGCCGCCAGCGGTGACTGCGCTGCCGCCGTTGCGGTGGGCAGCAGCGACGACAACGCTGACGGTGCGCTGGTCGTCGCCGCGGTCGATGGGGTGGAGCCTTCGGCGCCGAGGACACGCCGCAACGTCGCCGCTACCTGGCTTGCATCGGCGTGTTTGAGGTAAATGATGCGGATGTTGCCGGGCGCTGCCGTCGGGCGGTCCAGTTCGCTGATCATCGCTTTGACGCGCGCTACCCGACCTGGGTCTTCACTGCGCACGATCACCGCGTTGGCACGCGCATCCGGAGTGATCACAAGCCTGTCGCGCGCCTCAGCTGCGCCCGCCGTGTCCGCAAACGCGCGGCTGAGTGTGGCAGCGACATCCAACGCGTTGGCATGATTGAGTGCGACGAGCTCTGGGGCAGCGATCGTCGGCGCATCAAGCCGCGATATCACCGCTTCCACGCGACGGATGTTGTCTGCGTAGTCGGTGATGATGATCGCATTGGCAGGCGGGTACACCGTAAGCGCGTTCGCCGCCGCCACCAGAGGACGAACTGCGTTCACGACCTGCGTGGCATTCTGGTGCGCGAGGGGAATGACCTTGGTAGCGACCGACCCGCCACTCGCACCGCTCAGCGGTGCAGGCAGCGCTTTGGCGTCTACCTCGGGCACGACGCGAACGATACCGCCAGCCCCCTCCACCGCCGCATACCCGGCCATGCGCAGCGCTGAAAGAAAGGTCGGGTAGGCCAGACCGGGGGCAATCCCCTTGGCAGACTGGATGTTGACCTTGCCCTTGACCTTGGGGTCGAGCACGAAGGTCTTTCCAGTCAGCTCGCCGACGGCCTTCGCCACAACGTCAATATCCGCATCGACGAAATTCAGCGTCACCGGAGTCTGTGCCTGCACGGCAGCAGCCCAGAGCCAGTGCGCGGTCAGCAGCGCGGCCAGCAGCGATAACGTGCGCGGAGAGGCGAAGCGGGTCGGGCGCGAACGCCGGAGCAGGGGCAACAGAGTGGACAGCATGGGCGCAGTTTACCGCGCGACGCCTAACCACAGAAAATCGCATCCGCCCAGAGCAGGCCGCTGAAATGCTTGCACGGCATGCAAAAACGCCGGCATGCGTACCGAGCTGCAGTCCTGCCCATCCGCGCAGGCAATTAAGCTGCCTGCTAGCCGGCGTTCAGCCGGAAGCGCTGTACCTGCTTGTCGTACTCCCGCTCGACCTCGGGTGTGATTTCGATCCCGTCGAAGCGGATCACGCGCCCGCCGTCGCGACGGCACGCGTCCCGCTCGTACTGGCACGGCCCCATGGCCGGAAACCGCGCGCAGATGCGGCCCGACGATTCCGGAAACTCAATGGGCCTGGAATCCCCTCCCCCGCTGCGGACGCACTGGTAGCGCTTGGTCCCGGGTGGCGTGGTTGACGGCGCGGTCGCAATCTCGGCGGCCGTGGGCGCGGCGGGCTTAGCTGGCGACGGCGCTACCGGCGTCGTCGGGGCTACAACGACCGGTGTGGGCGGCGCGACGGTCGGTAACGGCTCAGGTGCAATGACAGGCTTGGCCTCGGGCGGGGGCGTTGGCGCAGTCGGCACCTGAGCGCAACCGGCGACCAGCAGTGCGGCCACCAGAACGCC
This sequence comes from Burkholderiales bacterium, assembly GCA_016790165.1. GTDB lineage: Bacteria > Pseudomonadota > Gammaproteobacteria > Burkholderiales > Casimicrobiaceae > Casimicrobium. The sequence goes on along the minus strand of JAEUPL010000033.1, from coordinate 70,853 downwards.
GCCGAGCGAAATCGGCATGGCGCACCACAAACTCGTTTTCACGCCGTTGAATCCGGGAGTGAAGCGGTCATGCAGACGGAATGAAGGAGTCATCGCCCTGATGCTTTCGTTCGAACTTGATGAAATTGAAATAACCACAGGTCTTGCCATTGGGATAGTCACGGCACACTTGCGGACGCCCCTCGTAGATCGTGCAGCGGCGCTCTTCCTGATCGAAAAACATGCACATCGACTTGTAAACGTGGTCCTTGCGGTGGCGCAGCACGCGGATGGTTTCGCCTTCGTGCTCGACTTCCTTGGTGAACTTGGCCCGTGCGGCGTCCACTGCGATGCCGTGATGCGTCGCCAGGCGTTTGATGTCTTTCTCTTTGGTTTCGATGTAGTCATAACTACAGCAGTAACCCGGACATTGCGAGCAGTCGTAGTTGGCTTTCTTCCCCATGGTCTGCCATTTCAATTTGTTCGGGGCGGATGATAGAGGACTCTCGCCGCGCCGTCATAATTCCGCCGTCAAATGCAGTGTTTTCGGAAAACTACCCAGTGAGCGCGATTGAGCTTCGAGGTGTCGGCAAGCAGTGGGGCGGCGTGGTGGCCCTGTCGCCTTCGAACATGGTCATCCCTGAGGCGAGCTTCACCGTACTGCTCGGTCCGTCCGGCTGCGGCAAAACAACGACGCTCCGGCTGATCGCCGGCCTGGACAGCGCCACCAGCGGCCAACTCCTGGTTGGTGGCCGCGATGTCACGGCTGCACCGCCCGCAGCGCGAGGCGTTGCGATGGTGTTTCAGAACTACGCCCTGTTTCCGCACCTCTCTGTGGCAGACAACGTCGTGTTTGGCCTGCAAGTCAGGCGCACGCCGAAAGTTGAACAGACCGACAGGCTGGCGCGGGTGTTGGCGCTCCTCGGTATGGAGCATCTTCGCGACCGCAAGCCCTCACAGCTCTCGGGCGGGCAGCAGCAACGCGTCGCGCTGGCGCGAGCGCTCGTCGCCGAGGCGCGCATTTGCCTGATGGACGAGCCCCTGTCAAATCTCGACGCGCAGTTGCGGCAGGAAATGCGTCAGGAGCTACGTGCCCTGCAACAGAAGCTCGGTCTGACCGTGGTTTACGTAACGCACGATCAGGCGGAAGCCATGAGCATGGCTGATCAGGTGGTTTTGCTCAACCATGGCCGGATTGTGCAATCCGGTTCACCGCGCGAGATTTACGCCCGCCCGGCTTCCGCATTTGCCGCGCGGTTCATTGGCACCCCGCCAATGAATCTCATGGCGCTGGACGGCGATACCATCGCCGGATCGAACGTGCGCGTCGACACATCACCGCTCGCGACGCACGTCGGTCTGCGCCCGGAACACATCACACTTAGTGGCCAGGTTGACGCGATCGTCGAAGGCAGCGAGTATCTCGGCGCCGATACCCTGCTCCGCTGCTCGGTGGGCCGTGAAATACTGCTCGCACGAGTCACGGGACAAGCAGAGTACGCCGTTGGCGAGACCGTGCAACTCAGTTGGCCTGAGGACTCTGTGCACTATTTTGACCGCGACGGAAAACGTCTATAGCAACCATTCCGTATTCATTCAATCATCCCGGAGGACGACCCCATGAAAACCAGCTTCCACTCGCTGCAGAGCATTTCTCGTGCCTTTGCGACAGCGTTCACGCTCGCCGCGCTGCCCGCGGGCGCGCAATCCGTCGAGGTGCCGTTCTACTTCCCGGTCGCCGTCGGGGGGCCGATCACCAAAATCATCGACCAGTTTGCGACGGACTTCAACAAAGAGAACCCGTCGATCAAGGTGTCTCCCATCTACGCGGGCAGCTATCAGGACACAATCGTCAAGGCGCTGACGGCCAACAAGGCCGGCACGCCACCTGTCGCCTCAGTGCTGTTGTCGACCGATACTTTCACGTTGATCGACGAGGACGCCATCGTTTCGATCGATACCTTCGTGAAATCACCCGAGGACAAGGCCTGGCTCGGGGGTTTTTACAAGGCCTTCCTGCTCAACGGACAGATCGGTGGCAAAACCTGGGGGGTGCCGTTTCAACGCTCAACGGTGGTGCTGTACTGGAACAAGGAGATGTTCAAAGAAGCCGGCCTAGACCCGAACAAGGCGCCGCAAACCTGGGCCGAGATGACCAGCATGGCACAAAAGCTGACGAAGAAAGACGCCAGCGGCAAGGTCACGCAGTACGGTATTCAGATTCCGTCGAGCGGCTTCCCATACTGGCTGTTTCAGGGCTTGACCACGCAAAACGACGTGATCCTCGCTAACGAAGCCGGCACGCAGACGAAATTTGACGATCCGAAAGTCATCGAAGCGCTGCAGTATTGGGTCGACCTGTCGAAGAAGCACGGGGTGCATCCGTCTGGCATCGTGGAATGGGGCACCACTCCGAAGGACTTCATGGAAAAGAAGGTCGCCATGATCTGGACGACCACGGGCAACCTCACCAATATCCGGACCAATGCCAAGTTCGACTTTGGCGTGGCGATGCTGCCCGCAGGCAAGAAGCGCGGCTCACCGACGGGTGGCGGCAACTTCTTCATCTTCAAAAAGGCCACACCGGCACAGCAGGAAGCCGCCTTCAAGTTTGCCAAATGGCTGACGCAGCCGGCGCGTGCCGCGCAATGGGGCATCGACACCGGCTACGTTGCAGTTTCGCCAGCTGCCTGGGACACCCCGGCACTGAAGAAGTACGCTACCGAGTTTCCACCGGCTGCCGTAGCACGCGACCAGTTGCAGTACGCTGTCGCCGAGCTTTCGACCCATGATAATCAGCGCGTGACGAAGGCCTTCAACGACGGTCTTCAAGCCGCGCTAACGGGCAGCAAAACGGCCGAAGCCGCGATGAGGGACGCGCAAAAGGAAGCAGAGCGCCTTCTGCGCAGCTACAAGTAAGCCAGGCGGCCCCTTGAACGCACAGAAGCAAGCGCACGCCTGGCTGCTCCTGCTGCCTGCGCTTGCGTTGCTGGTCACGTTCACGCACTATCCGGCCGTCGCCACGCTGATCGACAGCTTCATGTCAACGCCGAAGCCGAACCGGGCTTCGGTGTTCGTCGGGCTCGACAATTACGCGTCGATGGTTGACGATCCAATCTTCTGGCAGGCGCTGCACAATAACCTCTGGTTCGCACTGGCTACCATTCCGCTGTCGGTGGGCCTGGCGCTGGCGATGGCCCTGTGGGTCAATGGCAAGATCGCCGGGCGCGGTTTCCTGCGCATGGCCTACTTCACGCCCACCGTGCTACCGATGATCGCGGTGGCGAATATCTGGCTCTTCTTCTACACGCCGAGCTATGGCCTGCTAGAGCAGGCCGGCAACCTTCTCGGCCTGCCCTCCAAGAACTGGTTGGGTGACAAGGCGACGGCACTCGGCGCCATCACTGCCGTGGCAATCTGGAAAGAGGCGGGTTTCTTCATGATCTTCTATCTCGCCGCACTGCAGGGCATCAACCCGAGCCTGCGCGAGGCTGCTGCCATCGAGGGGGCAAGTCGCTGGTTCTTCTTCCGCCGCGTGCTGTGGCCGTTGTTGATGCCCACCACAATCTTTGTGTTGATCAACGCCGTCATCAACGCTTTCCGCATGGTTGATCACGTCGTTGTAATGACGCGGGGCGGACCGGACAACGCCACAACGCTGCTGCTCTATCACCTCTACGAAGTGGGCTTCAAGTTCTGGGATCAGGCGTACGCAGCAGCGATCACTGTCGTGCTGTTGGTCGCGCTGGCGACCGTCGCGCTGGTGCAATTTTTCGTTCTGGATCGTCGGGCGCACTACTGATCATGGCCAGAGCCGTTGCATGGAGGCAAAGCTACTCCGCCAGCCATTGGATTGACACGTGCGCCGCTTGGCTGCTGGCGATCCTGTGGATTCTGCCCCTGGCCTATGCGGTCTGGACAGCTTTTCATCCCACCGAGTTTTCAGCGAAATTCTCCCTTACGGCGCCGCTGACGCTCGAAAACTTCGCCCGCGCCTGGGAAGCTGCGCCGTTCGCCCGATACTTCCTGAACACCACACTGCTGGTCGGCCTGATCTTGGGTTCACAGCTGTTCCTTTGCACGCTCGCTGCGTATGCGTTCGTACGCTATGACTTCCGCGGCAAAAACGTGGTGTTCGCGCTGGTACTGGTGCAATTGATGATCATGCCGGACATTCTGCTGGTCGAGAACTACAAGACGATGAGCAAACTTGGGCTGGTTGACACGCTGTTCGGCATCGGCCTGCCCTACTTTGCATCTGCTTTCGCAATTTTTCTACTGCGCCAAACGTTCAAGGGCATCCCGAAGGAACTGGTCGAAGCAGCGACCATGGAAGGCGCCAGCGCGCTGCAGATACTTTGGCGCGTCTATGTCCCGCTGGCGAAGCCCGTCTACGTCGCGTTTGCGCTGGTATCGGTGAGCTATCACTGGAACAACTTCCTCTGGCCTTTGGTGGTGACCAATTCCGTTAACTCACGCCCCCTCACCGTGGGCCTGCAGGTGTTTGCGTCAGCCGACCAGGGCATTGACTGGTCAATCATCACCGCTGCCACCCTGTTGACCGCGGCGCCGCTGCTCCTGGCCTTCCTGCTTTTTCAGCGACAGTTCGTTCAATCCTTCATGCGTGCCGGCATCAAATGAAAGTCCTCACCTGGAACGTGCAATGGTTCTGCGGCCTCGACGGAATCGTCGATGTCGCGCGGGTGATCAGACACGCCCGCACGATGGCCGACTTCGACGTGCTTTGCCTACAGGAAGTCGCCATTAACTACCCGCGTCTGGACGGCAATGCATCGCAAGATCAACCGCAACAAGTGCGCGATTTGCTGCCCGGTTTTGACGTTTTTTTTGGCGCGGCAGTGGACGAACTCGCACCGGACAGCCGGTCGCGGCAACGTTTCGGCAATCTGATCGCGACCCGACTGCCAGTGGCACAAGTCCATCACTACGCACTGCCGTATCCGGCGGACACCACGCCTGGCGGGGTGCGCAGCATGCCTCGCATCTGCGTGACGGCGACAGTCTTGACGCGATTCGGCCCCGTGCGCTTCATGACGACACACCTGGAGTTCTATTCGCCCGCCATGCGCATGGCGCAGGCGCATGAGTTGCTGCGACTGCACGCGCAGGGCTGCGCGCTGGCCGCGCATCCACCCTTGGCGGACGACACTGGTTCACCATTCCAGAGCAAACCGCATACGGCGCATTGCATCCTGACTGGAGATTTCAATTTCGAGCCGGAGAGTGATGAGTACGCGCTCCTGCAAGCGGCAACGCCCGGCGCGGCTCGCCTCCTGGATGCGTGGAAACTCGCGCGACCCGGCGAACGGCACGCGCCGACGTTCCGTCTCCATGACCGCCGCTACGGTCCAGAGCCCATCACCTGCGATTTCTTGTTTGTCAGCGACTCGCTGGCACCGCGCGTCAAGAGCATTCATGTTGACCTCGAAACGGGAGCCTCGGACCACCAACCCGTGTTGATGACGCTCGCCTAAGACGTGTTTTCATACACCAGCCATCGCTTCCGTTGCGCCGTGGCCTTGTCGCTGATTGCGTTGGCCGTTGGCGGGTCAGCGCGGGCGCTGCCGTCGCTGGAAAAGCCAGTGGAAGTGCTGTCGCGCGAGCTGGTTGATCTGGAAGTGTCGCCCGGTGGCGCGGTGCTGATTCTCGTCAGCGCGCCGGAGTCGCCCGCGCCGGGCCTCTCCCGCTGGGAGGTCGGAGCGACAACGCCCAAGGCCACTTGTGCCATCCAGGGGCGCACCGCGTTTTCATTCGACCGGAATCACGTTCTGGAATTCACGGGCATCGCAGATGGTACGAAGCCGACCCTGCGAGTTCGAAATGCAACCAGCTGCAAGCTGGAGCGGGCGATCGCCGCGAATCAAATGATTGTTGACGCCGACGTACGTGGCGGATTCATCACGATCGCCACACGCGAGAACGCAGTCGACGGCCGCCTGCTGCACCTGCTCGACCGCCGCGACCGCATCGTTGCGAGTACCGCTGTAGGGCGAAATCTGGAACTGGGCTTCGCGCCCGATGGCCGTTCGGTCGTTAACTTCGATCCGAGCGACGACGGTCCGACGTTGTGGCGTGTGCCTTCATTGCAGGCGTTGCCGTGGCCAGCGTGGTCACGAGGGCAAGCTCCGACCTTCATCCCCGCGACATCGATCGTTGCGTACCGTAGCGGCGATCGAACCGCCCTCGTTCACTGGCCGGAAGGCAGGCCACTGGCTGCGTCAATACTGCCACCCGATTCGCGCCTGCATCGCGTTTCCGCCAACGCGCGACTGGCACTGATCACGCAACGCGGGCGGGGACAGGAGCGTCTGCTAGTGCACGACTTCGCGCGACATCGGAGCGCCACGATTTTCGAAGGTCCGCCGGGCAGCATCGATCACGCCAGTATCAGCGCTGACGGCCGGTGGATCGCTTGGTCGGAGCGCGATAGCCTGCAGGAACACCGAGTGCGAATTCATCGCCAACCGATCGCCGACATCGAGTTTCGGCCATGAGTCACGAAAGATTGGGTTGTGGCTGCGTGACATCGCCTTTTGCGCTAATTCGTCATACACTGCCCGCGCTCCGGTAACTCGTTTCAGCGAGTGGGCAGCGCGTTTGCTGGCGGCAGGCTGGCATGATCGCCGTCCTGCTTTCGTCCTTACCTCTATCGGCTCAACATCAACAGGGGAACACCACGATGGATCTTGCGAAAATTATTGAACGAGCGAAGGGCATTTGCCTCTCGCCGAAGACTGAGTGGCCGACGATCGCCGCCGAAACAGCCGATGTCAAGTCGCTGTTCATGGGCTATGCCCTGATTCTGGCCGCGATCCCCGCCATTTGCGGGATGATCGGAACGAGCGTCATCGGGGTGTCGCTCCCGATGATCGGCACGTACCGCACCCCCATCGGCACGGCGATCGCGCATGGTGTCTTGCAGTACGTCCTCGCCTTGGGCGCGCTTTATTTGATTAGCCTCATCATCAACGCACTCGCGCCGACTTTTGATGGTCAGAAGGATCCGGTTCAGGCGCTGAAACTCATCGTTTATGCGTCGACGCCCGCGTGGCTTGCAGGCGTGCTTTCGCTGATCCCGATGCTGGGGATTCTCGGCGTCATCGCCGGACTCTACGGTCTTTACCTTCTCTACATCGGCCTGCCGGTGCTGATGAAAAACCCGGAAGACAAATCGATCGGGTACACCGCATTGATCGTGGTCTGCTACATCGTCCTGTTCCTCATCATCGGTGCCGTCGTCGGAGGAATCGCGGGAGCGAGCATGGCGGCGCGCGGCCGCTTCTAACCACTCCAGCTCCGAAAAGAAGGGCCGCGCAACGCGGCCCTTTTTCGTTGTTGCCCTTCCGCCAACGCCCAACTATTCCGCCGGCGGCGGTCCGGCGGGCGTAGGTGGTACGACACGGTAGCCGTCCGGTGGCGCAGACGTGCCCTGACCGAACAACCGCTCGCGCCGTGAGTAGCTCTTACCGTGACTGAGGTAGCGCTCCAGCTCGTTCAACGCACGACGGTAAACGTCTCGCTTGAACTCGATCACGCCATCGAGATCAACCCAGTAGTGATTCCAGCGCCAGGCATCGAACTCTGGCTTGGCGTCCGCTCGCAGATCAAGGTCGCTATCCCGTCCCACGAGGCGAAGCAGATACCAAATCTGCTTTTGCCCACGGTAGTTGCCTCGCCACTCGCGCTTGATCCAGCTCGAGGGCACTTCATAACGCAACCAATCCCGGGTGCGCCCCAGAATCCTCACATGCTCCGGCCGTAAGCCAACCTCTTCCCGAAGCTCGCGGAACATGGCCTCTTCCGGGCTTTCACCCGGATTGATCCCGCCCTGCGGGAACTGCCACGAATGTTCCCGAATCCGCTTGCCCCAAAAAACCTGGTTTTTGTGATTGGCAATCACAATGGCGACGTTCGGCCGGAAGCCGTCTTTGTCCAACATACGTCACCCGAAATACTGCTATTTACACCGATTGTCACATAGCGGCGGGTTGCGCACAACGCTGAGCGCGACCCGCCCCGGCTGCGGATTGCCGGTGACCGCCAGAAGACTCTGACAAACCCGGGCGCGAGCCATCGCTGACGGGGCCGTGCGGCCGCGCGTGGCGGCGGCCCGTTGGCCTAACATCGGGGCATGGCTCACTCCGAATCAGGCACCGCGTCACCGACGCCGCGTCGCCCACAGCTCAGCCAATCCGCTCGCCCTGCCACGTTTAACGTCGCCACCATCAACGAACAGGGCCAATCTGGCACCGCCGCCATCGCTGGCGAGCACCCATTGACCATCTACGTCGACAAGCGTGAAATCCTCACCCTGATGACGCTTGGCGCGGCCCCCGAGGCGCTGGTCATTGGCTATCTGCGCAACCAGCGGCTGGTCGAGTCAATTGACGACGTGCTCGCCGTGCAGGTGGACTGGGAGGTCAACGCCGTCTCCGTCTACACCCGCAACGGGCTGGTCGATCTTGACGAGAAGATGGCGCATCGCACCAAGACCACCGGCTGTGGCAGCGGGACGGTGTTTGGTGACCTGATGGCCGATATCGACACCATTCATCTCCCCGACACCCAGTACAGCCCGAGACTGCGACAGAGCACGCTCTACGCGCTATCGGAGCTGGTACGAAAGCACGAAACGATCTACAAGCAAGCCGGTGCCGTGCATGGGTGCGCCCTGTTCAGCACTACACCAGAGCTGCTGTACTTCGTCGAGGACGTCGGTCGTCACAACGCGGTGGACGCCATCGCCGGGATGATGTGGCTCGACGGCGTGGACGGAAGCGACAAGATTTTCTATACGACGGGGCGGCTGACCAGCGAAATGGTCATCAAGGCCGCACAGATGGACGTGCCGTTCCTCGTGTCGCGCTCCGGGCTGACGCAGATGGGTTACGAGATCGCCAAAAAGGTCGGCATGACCATGATCGGCCGCGCCGTGAACAAGCACTTCCTGCTGTTCAACGACCCTGGGCGGTTTGTGTTTGATGTCGTGATCGCGGCCAACGACGAGTGACGAAATGACGAATGACGAAAAAGTCCGCTCTGCCGACGGACGGGCGATGACCGATTCCTCCTTGGTCATTCGTCCTTCGTCCTTCCGCAATCCGCAGGTCGCCGGCCTAGTTCTGGCCGGCGGCATGGGCCGGCGCATGGATTCGCGCGACAAGGGTCTGGTGCCATTTCGCGGCCGACCGATGGTGGCGCACGTCATTGAGCGCCTGGCACCGCAGGTCGGGCCCATGCTTGTCAACGCCAATCGCAACACCGCGCACTACCAGGCTTATGGCTACCCCGTCGTGGGCGATGAGGTCGGTGGCTTCGCGGGGCCACTGGCGGGCCTGCACGCCGGCATGCGTGCGTGCGCGTCGCCGTTGATCGTGACGGCGCCTTGCGATTCTCCATTCCTGCCGCTGGATCTGGTCGCCCGCCTGCACACAGCGATGCAGGATGCGATTGCCGAGGTCGCAGTGGTGCGCACCGGCGGCTTCGCGCAGCCGGTGTTCGCGCTGTATCAGGTGAGCCTGCTGCCGAGTCTGACCGCTTTTCTCGTGGCGGGTGGCCGCAAGATCGACACTTGGTACGTCCAGCACCGTGTGGCCGATGTTGACTTCGCGGACGAGGCGGCGTTCGTCAATATCAACACCATTGACGAGCTCAAGGCGCGCGAATCGCCGTAGCACGCTGCACCGATCTCAATCGTCGCCCGACGCCAGAGCGAAGCGCGCCATTGCGCTATGAATGCACCGTGGCCCGCAAGAAACTCACCTATATCCTGCGTCCGACGCTGCCGCGTCGGGCCATCGTGTGGTTTCCGCAGTTCGCCAACCAGAAAGCCATCGACCGCTTCCGCGGATCGTACGATTCGCAGGCACAGGCGCTACCGCCACATTTGACGCTGGTGTTCCCGTTTCATTCACGGCTGACGCTCGACCAAATCGCCGCACATGCACAGAAAGTGCTGCGCGCCTGGCCGTGCTTTCCGGTGGTGATGCATGGATTCTGGTCCGCCCAGAACGAGTTCATCGGTATCGCCACTCAAGTGGGGACCGACGCCATCATCGAAATGCACGACCGCCTGTATCGGGGCCCGCTGGAGGAATTCCTGCGGCCCGAGTTCGACTACACCCCGCACATTACGCTGGCGCAGGCTACCGAGGCCGATCGCTATGAGGCGCTATGTGCGGCGGCAGCCGTCGTCACCCGTGAATCGTTTCGCGATGTGCTGCGCACGGTCACCATCATCCGCGACAACGGAGACAACGATTGGGTACGCGAGCGCGACCTGCATCTGATGTGGTGATGACAGCCGCCAGCGTCATGCCGACTTGCTGACCAGCTCGAAGTGCTCCACCACCGGCGGGTGCGCAAAGAATGGGCCGACGATCGCGCGCCATTCTGGAAACAACGGTCCTTGCCGGAAATCCACCGTATGCGCCTCGAGCGTAGCCCAGTAGATGAATAGCAAATAACGCTCGGGCGATTCGACGCCGCGATTGACTTTATAGCCGCAGAAGCCTGCCGCTCTGGCAATCACGGTTTCCACGCCGCGCTGGATCGCTGCATCAAATTCAGCCTGTTTGCCCGGTGCAATCCGGATATCAGCAACTTCGAGAATCATTGGGAGCCAGTTTTCTTGAGGTGGGCGTCAATGCTACCCGCCTATACTCGCGCGCCATGACACAGGCACTCGTATTGCTGAACCCCTTCGCTGGCGGTGGCCGAACACTGGCGCTAGAGGGAGAAATTCGGGCCCGGCTGCGCGCCGATCATGCTGGCGCGAGATTCGTAGTTGCGAGCACCGTGGATGAAGGCCTCGCACTGATACGCGACAGCCAGCAGGATGCACGCGTCGTCTTGATTGGCGGCGACGGCACGGTCAACCGAATGTTGCCCGCCCTCGTCAATAGTCACCGTTCGCTGGGTATCGTGCCGGCGGGAAGCGGCAACGATGGTGCACGCGCGTTGGGTGTTTATGGCCTCCCCTGGACTGACGCACTCGCACATGCGCTTCGTGGAGAAGCGGCACCGATGGATCTCGGGTGGCTCAGCTTTGCAAGCCCCGGCGCCGACGAGCGCAGTGATCGGGCTTTTCGGGAGGTGCCGTTTCTGGCGTGCTGCACTTGTGGATTTGATTCCGCTGTGGCGTTGCGTGCGCTGAACGGGCCCCGATGGCTGCGTGGTCTGCCACGCTATCTGCTAGCCACGCTGCGCGAGCTGATCGCCCTGCGCCACTGGCAGCTCACTGTGCAGTGTGAAGGCAAACTACTTCGTGCCGGAAGCGCGCTGTTCGCGTCCGTCCTCAACACGTCCACGTTTGGCAGCGGCATCCCGGCGGTGCCGCATGCTGACCCGATGGATGGTCAGCTCGATCTGCTGGTCGCTAGTCGTTTCTCGCGGGCAAGCGCCATGGTGATGCTGCCGCGCCTGCTCACTGGTCGGCACCTGAGCGACGCCCGCTTGTACACGGCGCCGTTTCGCGAACTCGACGTCCACGCTACGCCCGCCGTGCCACTGGCTGTCGACGGTGAATACCTCGGCGAGACACTGCACGCGTACATCAGTGTGCTCCCTGGCGGGCTCTCTGTGGTTGCACGCCGGTAAGCGGACGCGACGCACCCGTCCGGCACCGGGCGCATACACTTTGCACATTGTTCTCCCAGCACAGCGTCCTCATGTCTGCACCTAACGGCACCGCTACGATTCGCGAACTGTCTTGCGCCGACGACTACGACCCGAACTCGATGCCCGTCGACAAGGCGCGTGCGTTCATCAGCAAATTTCTGGCCCCCATTCAGGTCGCTGAGCGACTGAACATCCGCGCCGCGCTGGGCCGCGTCGCTGCACGGGACGTGATTTCACCCATCGATGTGCCAGGCCACGACAACTCGGCGATGGATGGCTGGGCTTATCGCCACGCCGACGTGGGCAGCCGTGATGGGGTGACGTTGATGCAGCGCGTCGGCACCAGCTACGCCGGTAAGCCCTATCTCGGCCCGGTCGGCAAAGGCGAATGCGTGCGCATCTTCACCGGGGCGGTGATGCCGGCCGATTGCGATACCGTCGCCATGCAGGAGCGCGTCACGGTGGATGACGCGGGCGTTCGCATTCCGAACGACCTGAAAGCCGGGCAGAACCGGCGCTTCCGAGGCGAGGATCTGAAAACCGGTGCCGTGGCGCTACCCAAAGGCAGGCTGATTGGCCCGGCGGCATTGGGCCTGCTCGCAAGCCTCGGCGTCCCCGAGGTGGACGTGTATCGCAAGCTGCGCGTTGCGTTCTTCTCCACCGGCGATGAACTGAAGACCGTCGGCACGCCGCTCGGCCCCGGCGAGATTTACGACAGCAATCGCTACACCATCTACGGCATGCTGGAACGCGCAGGCTGCCAGCCTATTGATCTCGGCAACTTCGTCGACGATCCGGACGCCATCCGCGGCGCCTTTCAGGCGGCGTCGACACAGGCCGATGTGATCATCACCAGCGGCGGCGTCAGCGTCGGCGAAGCAGACTTTATCAAGCAGATGCTCAACGAGATGGGTGAGGTGCTGTTCTGGAAGATCGCGATGAAGCCCGGTCGTCCAATGGCCGTCGGCAAGGTCGGCGGCGCGTATTTCTTCGGTCTGCCCGGCAACCCTGTTGCCGTGACCGTCACTTTCTACCAATTCGTCCGCGCCGCGCTGGCGACGCTGCAGGGTCGCACCGACTACGCGCTACCGCCGACTTGCAAGGCTACCCTCACCAACAAGGTCAAGAAGCTGCCCGGCCGCACCGAGTTCCAGCGTGGCGTACTGACGATGGGCACCGACGGCTACGAGGTGCGCACCACGGGTGATCAGGGTTCAGGCATCCTCTCTTCGATGGTGCAGGCCAATTGCTTTGTTGTGCTCAGCACGGAAACAGGCAATGTCGAGCCAGGCGCGGTGGTCGATGTGCAGCTGTTTGAAGGCGTGATGTAGCGTTCAGCAATGATCTCGAACCAGTTCGTCTCGCGCATTGCGCTGAAGACAGAGCTCATCGAATCATTCGACAGCTACCCGCTGTCATTGCCGGTCGTCCGCAATCTCGACTACATCGAATTGCACCCCAAGGTGACGTTCTTTGTTGGCGAGAATGGATCCGGCAAATCAACACTGCTTGAAGCACTTGCGGTCTCCCTTGGTTTCAATGCGGAAGGCGGGAGCAGAAACTTCGGGTTCAGCACGCGTGCATCACACTCAACATTGCACGAATTTCTGCGTGTATCGAAAGGTATCAAACGACCACGCACCGGATACTTCCTGCGCGCCGAGAGTTTCTTCAACGTCGCAACGGAAATTGAGAACCTCAACGTAGGCGAGTCTTATGGCGAGCGCTCGCTGCACGAACAATCGCACGGCGAATCCTTCATGGCCCTGCTCAACAATCGCTTCGGTGAACAGGGTCTGTACATCCTTGACGAACCCGAAGCGGCGTTGTCACCCCAGCGCCAGCTTGCTGCGATGTCGCGCATGCACGATCTGGTGCTCGAACGCTCACAGTTCATCATCGCAACGCACTCGCCAATCCTCATGGCGTATCCAGACGCATGGATTTACGCCTGTACGCCCGATGGCCTGTGGCGTGTGAATTACGAGGAAACCGAGCACTTTCGCGTCACTCGTGAATTCATGCTTGATCCCCAGGCGACGCTCAAAACACTGCTGAATCGTGTAGCTATCTAGGGCGTGCAGTCCCCACGCAGCCGTCCAAACCCGTACTTCGTCGCAACGCCGCGTCGCACAACGACCGAGCGGTTACGCTTGCGGTTCCAATGCTTCACACGGAACTGCGATGAAAGCGAATCAGGCTGGCAAACATCTCACCGTCGAACACCTCTGGCAATGCGAGCGCATTGGCACCCCCAGCGTCTCGTCTGACGGGCAATGGGTAGTCGTCGACCAGACGACTTATTCGATGGAAACCAATGAGAGCGCGACACAGCTCTGGCTTTACTCCACGGATGGCAAAGCGCGCAAGCAGCTCACCAGCGCGGGCAAGAAGAACACCGCACCGCAATGGTCACCGGACGGCAAACTGGTTGCCTTCTGCGCCAAACGGGACGGCGATGAAGAGCCGCAGCTTTATGTGATCGCCCCGGACGGCGGTGAGGCGCGTCGCGTGACCACGCTGTCCACCGGTGTCGGCAGCATCAAATGGTTCCCCGACAGCAAGCGCGTCGCGGCCATCAGCTGGGTGTGGCCCGATCTCAAGACCGATGCGCAGCAAGCCAAGCGCAAGAAGGAAAAGAAGGACTCAAAAGTCCAGGCCAAGGTGGTCGAAGCGGACAACTACCGCTACTGGGATAGCTGGATCTGCGACGGCACGCGGCCTCATCTTTTCGAAATCAACGTCGCGTCCGGTGCCGCGAAGGACCTGTTTGCGGGCAAGCCGTGGTCGTTGCCGCTCGGCGATCCGGGCAGCAATGACTACGCCATTTCCTCGGATGGCACCGAGGTCGCGTGGGTGCAGCAAAAGGACGTGACGCGCCTGATCGACCCGAGCACGCTGACGCTGCTCTCGCTCAAGTCGCGCAAGACACGCACCGTTGATCTTGGCAAGATGTGGCTCGCCTCGCCCGTGTACTCGCACGACGGCACGCGTCTGGCCGTGCTCGCCACCCCGGACGATGCTCCCAGCAAGCACACCCGCCTGATGCTCGTCGACCGCAAGAGCGGCAAAGCAGCGCGACTCGCCGCGAAGTGGTCACGCTCGGTCGGTACCTACGGCAGCGCCAATCCGGCATGGACAGCGGACGATAGCGCGATCCTGTTCTGCGCTGAGGATTCGGGTGTGCAGCATCTGTGGTACCTGCCACTTGCTGCGGAACAGCCGACCGCCATCGTGAAGGGTGGCCACGTCATGGCGTTTTCGCAGTCGAAGGATGGCACGACGACGGTGTACACACACGGCTCCATCGATCATCCCGCGCGACTGAGCGCAATGGCTCTTCCCGCTACCGCCGCATCAGCGAGCGGGAGAGGTGGCGGGGGTGAGGGCGGTGCCAAGGAGCAATCTCGCCGCCTCGACCGCACCAACGCCTTCCTCGAAAAGGTCCCGCTAGGCCAGTGGCAAAGCCGGACGTTCAAGGGCTGGAACAACGAGCCGGTGCAGGCTTTCGTCTGCTATCCACCCAATTACGACAAGAAGAAAAAGTACCCGCTGCTGCACAGCATCCACGGTGGACCGCACGCCGCGCACATGGACACCTGGCATTACCGCTGGAACGTGCACGCCTTCGCGGCGCAGGGCTACGTCGTCGCAGCCGTGAACTATCACGGTTCGTCGGGCTTTGACGAGCGCTTCCTCGGCATCATCGACGGCGATCTTGGTCACCGAGAACTGGCTGACACCGAAGCCGTCACCGACGCGCTCATCAAGGAAGGCGTCGTCGACAAGAACAAGCTCTACGCGGCCGGCGGCAGCTACGGCGGTTATATGGTCGCCTGGATGAACGGCCACACCGATCGCTACAAGGCCTATGTCTGCCACGCCGGCGTCTACAACTGGGTCAGCCAGTTCGGCGACGACGGCTACCTGTGGCTCAACCACGAGCTGGGCTGCTGGCCGTGGGAGGATCTCGGCAAATACCAGTCGCAATCACCGCACGCCTTCTCGCAGAACTTCAAGACACCGACGCTCGTCATCCACGGCGAGCTCGACTACCGCGTGCCGTACTACGAAGGCCTCGAGTACTACAACACGCTGCGCGCCAAAGGCATCCCGTCGCGTCTGGTCGTCTACCCCGACGAAAATCACTGGATCCTCAAACCGCAGAATTCGCGGCTCTGGTATCGGGAGTTTTTTGCCTGGTTGAAACGGTTCTAGCAGGAGTGCTCGCTGGCGATTGACCATGTCGTCCCTCGCCGGCGTACGCTGCTAAGCGATTGCGGAATCTTTGGCTAGGGAAACGCTGAACCGGTCCATGCGATATGTCGCGTCGGATTGAGATGAGCTCGAAGCAGAAAATTTGGAGCCATAGCGGGGCTATGGCGAGAAAATTTTGGCTTGCAGATCCCCCAAGGCCATTCAAGCGACGTGTGCGTGAGACGTTGTTCAGCGTTTCCCCTGACTCACACTAAAACAACCTCTTCGTTGCAGCCACACGCATTTGTCAATGCAACGCCCCATAAATCCGCTCAGCCAGCTCGTCCGAAATCCCGGGCACGCGCTTGATGTCTTCGACGCTGGCGCTGGCGATGCCACGTACGCTGCCGAATCGTTTGAGTAGTGCAGCGCGCTTGCGTGGGCCGATGCCTTCGATGTCGTCCAGCGCGCTGCCTTCGCGCGCTTTGGCTCGTTTCGCGCGATGGCCCTGGATGGCGAAACGATGCGCTTCGTCCTGCATTTGCTGGATGAGATGCAGACCTGGGTGATCGGCGGGGAGACGCACGGTGTCTTCACGCTCGGGGAAGACGATCTGTTCCATCCCCTTTTTGCGCTCCACGCCCTTCGCTGAACCGAAGAGCACGATGTCGTGCAACCCTGCCTCGGCGAGCACCTGCGCGGCGACCGCGACCTGCCCTTTGCCGCCATCGATCACCCACGCGTCGGGGTGCGGCACTTCTTCCTTGGCGATGCGTGCCGCGCGGCGGCTGAGGGCCTCTTTCATGGCGCCGTAGTCGTCGCCGTCGCTGACGGTCTGGATATTGAAGCGGCGATATTGCCCGGTCTGCATGGCGTTGTGATCGAACACGACACAGCTCGCGACCGTGGCCTCGCCCATCGTGTGCGAGATGTCGAAGCATTCAAGCCGCTGCGTGCTGTCGGGCAGGTCGAGCGCGTGAATCAGCGCCTGCAGGCGCTCGTTCCCAGTGTCGCTCTGCCGCTGCTTCGCGGCGATCGCGAGGCGGGCGTTTTCCTCGGCCATCTGCAACCACACGCGCTTTTCGCCGATTGGGTTGCAAAGCACGCTCACTTTGCTGTTGGCCTGAGTGGAGAGCGCCTCGGCCAGCGCCTCGACGTCAAACTCGAGCGTGGACACAATCGTCGCCGGCACCTCCCGGCCGATGTAGTGCTGGGCAATGAAGCTTTCAAGCACATCGATGAGCTCCTCATCCGTCATCGGCTCGGAGCTGGCATTCTTGACCGGAAAGTGCGTGCGGTCGCCCACATGCTGTCCGCCGCGGATGACCACGATATTCACGGCGATCATACCGCCCGCCTGCACCAGGGCCAGCACATCCACATCTCGGTCGGCGACGCTGGAGACGAACTGCTTACTGACCAGGCGGTTGAGACGCGCAATTTTGTCGCGCGTGCGAGCGGCCTTCTCAAAGTGCAGCGCACTGGCGGCCGCTTCCATCTGCGCGGTCAAATCCGTGGTCACTTCGTCCTGCTGGCCGCGCAGGAACATGGATGCACTCTTGACGTCTGCCGCGTAGTCCGCCTCGCTGATCTGCCCCACACAGGGCGCTGTGCAGCGCCCAATCTGCGCCAGCATGCAGGGTCGTGAGCGGTGCGCAAACACGGTGTTTTCGCAAGTGCGCAGTTGAAACACTTTTTGCAGGGTGTTGATGCCCTCACGTACGGCCCAGGCGCTCGGAAATGGGCCAAAGTACTGATGCCTCTTGTCCGGTTTGCCGCGGAAGAAACGGAGTTGCGGGAATGGGTCGCCGCTGATGCAGAGGTACGGGTAGCTCTTGTCATCACGAAAAACGACGTTGTATTTGGGCTCCAGCGTTTTGATGAGATTGTTCTCAAGCAGCAGCGCCTCAGCCTCGCTGCGCGTGACCGTAGTCTCGATGCGCTGGATCTGCGCAATCATCATCTGGATGCGCGCGCTGTGACCGCTCTTGACGAAGTAGCTCGACACGCGCGACTTCAGGTTCTTCGCCTTGCCGACGTAAAGCACCGTCTCCTCGCCAGCCGCCGTCGCGCCCAGCATGCGGTAGACGCCGGGGCGCTGCGGCAGGCTCTTCAGGGTGTCATCGATCGCGTCAGTCATCTCAGCAACATTACGGGTGTCAACAGCTTTTTAGCTAGAACGCCTTCCCAATGGCGCCAGGAGCCCGATTTTCGTGGAAATCGACAATGGCGAAAATCGACCTGCGGCGACCAACCATCAGCGGATGGAAACAAAAAGCCAATACGCCTGGTGCCTGCAATGATCGTCGGCGCGTCGCTGCCCCCCGGACTAGCCGCGCCGACCCGCCGCCTTCTTGCGCATGCGCTCCCACTTTCGTGCAAGGCTCGTTTCCGGCGCGGGTTTCCAGCGATCCAGCAGTTCGATCAGGCCCGGTCGGTCGTTGCACGGCAGCACGATATCCGCGCCCCCCGTCACGGCGGCTTCGGCACGCGCCGTGAGGTCGCCAACGGCGTGCGCGGCGACCATACCGAGATCGTCGGTGAAGATCACGCCGCGAAAGTGCAGCTTGTTGCGCAGCACGTTTTGCAGCCAGAACGTTGAAAAGCCGGCGAGCTGGGCGTCGATGCCCGGAAAGATCAAGTGGGCCGCCATCACCCCATCGAGGCCCGCGGCAACCAACTCCCGAAACGGAATCAAATCCGCCGCCTCGACCTGATCGTAGCTGCGATCATCCGTCGGCCGCTCCCAGTGGGTGTCACCTTTTACGAAGCCGTGCCCGGGAAAGTGCTTGCCGACGGCCGCCATGCCTTCGGCGCGCAGCCCCTGCATCAATGCGGTTGCCAACGCCGAAACAGCAATCGGGTCGCGGTGAAAGGCACGATGACCAATGACCGTGGATTCGCCGTAGTCGAGATCCAGCACGGGCGCAAAACTGAAGTCCACACCAACTTCACCCAGCTCGTGGCCGATCGTGAATCCGAGCTCAAACGCGCGGGCACGCGCCGACGGCGCGTGCGTTGTCCATAAGTCGCCGAGCGACCGCATTGGCGGAATCTCGGTGAAGCCCTCGCGAAAGCGCTGCACACGGCCACCCTCCTGGTCGACGGCAATCACCAGTGGCGGGTTGCGCAGCGACTTGATGTCGGCCGACAGCGCGGCGAGCTGCGCCTTGTCGACGAAATTGCGCGCGAAGTAGATCACGCCGCCAATCAATGGGTGGCGCAGCACGTCGCGGTCTTCGGCCGTGAGCTCAGTGCCCTCGATCGACGTCATGATCGGACCGAGGGAAAGTTGGGTTGCAGTCGAGGATTTTCCTGGCATGGTCAAACGCGGTTAGCTGCTCTCGAAGACAACGAAGGCGACGGCGACGTCGCGCTCGTCAGAGAGCGTGAGATGGGTGCGCGCAACGCGCAATGATCGCAGGTGGGCAGCAATCGCGTCGTTCACTTCAAATTGCGGTTGCCCTGCGGCGTTGTGTCCAACGCCGATGCCAGCCAGGGTGAGCGGCGCGCGAACGCCGCTGCCTGCGGCCTTGCCGAACGCTTCTTTCGCGGCCCAACGCTTGGCGAGCCATGGCGCCGGGTCCTTGACGTCGTTGAGTGCGAGCAATTCGGCGTCACTCAACACGCGCTGTGCAAACTGGGCGCCATGCCGGTCAAGGGCAACGCGGATGCGGGTGATGCTGACGATGTCGGTACCGATTCCGATGATCATGGGGCACTGCTCCCTTCGGCTGAAATGCCCTCGATCGGCGCCGAGCGAGTGCTGCTCGTGCTGCGCCGGGGTCTGCTGTCGAGCCGTTCCGTGAGCGCCTGCAAGTCATGCATGACCGCGCTCGATCGCACGGTGCGTCGCTCGAGATGAAACTGGATGATGGCACGCACAAAGTCACGCGCCTCCGCCGTCACCGCAGTCGTTGCGAAGCGGCCGCTGGCCAGCGCGTGCAACGCCTCGCCGCGCACGAGTGGGCCGATGCCATGACTCTGCGCCGACGGCCCGGCCAGCGGGTCGTAGCGGTACAGCGTGTCGCCGCTGATCGGTTGCCCGCTTTTCACGTCATGGTCGAGTTGCAGACCGTAGCCCATCTCCGCGAGCAGGCTCGTTTCAAACTCACGCAGGATCGCGCTGTGCTCGTCACTCGCTGCGAGCGTGAGCAACGCCGCGGCGTAACGCTCAAACAGCTCGGGGTGGGGGTCTTCGCGCGGCAGGAGCTTGATGATGAGCTCGTTGAGGTACATACCGCACATGAGCGCCCGGCCCGTCAACCATGGCTGCCCAGGCAGCCATTGCGCCTGGGTCAAGGTCTTCACCTCGCCTCGTCCGCTGAAGATGACCTCCAGCGGTTGCAGCGAGAGCAGCGCGCCGCGCAGATTCGACGCGGGCCGTTTGGCGCCTTTGGCAATCGCGGCCATGCGGCCGTTGTCAAGCGTGAACAGATCAACAATGACGCTCGACTCGGAGTAGGCATAGCTATGCAGCACGAAGGCGCGCTGCGGATGGGACTTTTTCGCCTGAACGGCCATGCCATATCAAGCGCTTTGCGCTTGACAGGACGAACGACGAATGGCGACTGACCAAACGCTGCTGCGTTTACGGCAAACCCCCGCCCGCAAGAGCGAGCAAAACTGCAACCTTCCTGCCAGTATTGCGCCGACAAAAGACCGTTGCGCGCCTGTCGTCATTCGTCGTTCGTCTTTCGTCCTGCGGCGAAGCCGCTAGTGAATCCCCAGATCACGCAGCACGGCGGCGTTCTCGGACCAACCGCTCTTGATCTTGACGAAGAGCTCCAGGTACACCGGCCCGCCGAACAGCTTCTGCATATCGATGCGGGCTTCGGTGCCGATACGCTTCAGCACTTCGCCACCCGCACCAATGAGGATCGGCCGCTGCGAGGCCTTGTCGACCAAAATCGCCGCGAAAATGCGGCGCAAATTGCCTTCGTGCTCGAACTTGTCGATCATCACGGCAGCGCGATACGGCAGCTCATCACCCGTCAGACGGAAGATTTTTTCGCGAATGATTTCGGCGGCCAAAAAGCGCTCGGGCTTGTCGGTGAGGTCGTCGGCGTCAAACATCAGATCGCCTTCACCGACCTCCGGCAGCAGCTTCTCGATTTCGGACAGCAACGCATCCGTCTGCGTTCCTCGGGCGGCTGCCACGGGCACGACCGCTGCAAACTGGCGGACTGTCGCCAGCTCGCTCACCGCGGCCGCGAGCGCTGTGCGGTCTTTGATCAAATCGACCTTGTTCGGTACGGCAATCACCGGCACCTTAATCGGAATCAGATCAAGCACCGCCCGATCCGCCGCTGACAGCCGGGTTGCATCCCACAACCAGAGTACGACGTCCACCTCGTCCAGCGTGCGGCGAACACTGCCATTGAGGCGCTTGTTCATCTCGCCACCGTGCTTGGTCTGAAACCCCGGGGTATCGACAAACACGAACTGCGCCGAATCGGTAGTGAGAATGCCACGCAGGGGCAAGCGCGTGGTTTGTGCTTTGCGTGAGGTGATCGACACCTTTTCACCGACCAGCCGGTTGAGCAGCGTGGATTTGCCCACATTCGGCTTGCCCACGACGGCAATCTGTCCGCAACGTACCGGTCGCGGCGTCGCCGCGCATTGGATGTCAGGCGTCTCAGTCGTCATCGCCCTACACCCCGAGCTTGTTCAGCACGGCATTGGCTGCCTGCTGCTCGGCGGCGCGGCGTGACGAGCCTTTGCCCACCGCCTCCTGATCCACTTGCGGCACGCTACAGCGCACGGTGAACACTTGCGCATGGGCTTCGCCGTCGACTCGCTCGACGGCATACACCGGCAGCGGCAGGTGTTTCGCCTGCATGTACTCCTGCAGCCGCGTCTTCGCGTCCTTGCCGCCTTCTTTCGGGTTGACCTGGGCAATGCGGTTTACGTAGAGCCGGTTGATGGTGGCTTGTGCCGCATCGAATCCTGAATCGAGAAGAATCGCGCCGAAGATGGCTTCGAGCGCATCAGCCAGCATCGACGGCCGTTCACGGCCACCACTCTTCTCTTCGCCTTCGCCGATACGGATGTGCCTTGGAATGTCCAGCCGCTGTGCCAGCGAATGCAACGCCGGCTGACTCACCAGATTCGCACGCATGCGCGAGAGTTGGCCCTCGGGCAGCTCGGGAAACTTGTCGTACAGCGCCA
Source organism: Burkholderiales bacterium (assembly GCA_016790165.1). Taxonomy (GTDB): domain Bacteria; phylum Pseudomonadota; class Gammaproteobacteria; order Burkholderiales; family Casimicrobiaceae; genus Casimicrobium. The sequence goes on along the minus strand of JAEUPL010000033.1, from coordinate 48,866 downwards.
GTGCGATCGTGCAGTTCAGCACACCGTCGCCGATGAACTCCAGCCGCTCATTGTGCGGGGTGCCAAAGCTGCGATGCGTCAGTGCCTCGCGCAGCAGGCGCGGCTCGCGAAAGGTGTACCCGAGTGCGGATTCCAGACTCAACGCGTCCCCGTCGCCGACGCCTCAAAGTCGAACAGCAGGCTCATGTTGCCCGCGACGTGCACACGGCGTTGGTAATTTACGGCGAGACCGATGCGACCGTTGTCCTTGCGGATGTCGAGGTCCTTGCCGTTGATCGGCAGGTCGTCGATCGTAGCCCGCCGGTCAAACGACGCGCGGATCGCCGGCGCCTGAGCATCCGTTGTAAATTCGTTGGCCGTCGCCTGCAGCACCTTCTTGAGCGAGAAATACTCGGTCCACGCGGGCACGCAACGGAACGCCGTGAACATGACGAAGGCGACGATGCAGGCCAGAAAGATGAAGCCGATCAGGCTCAGACCACGCTGACGCTGAAATTTCACAGGCGGTTCGCTGGGTTGGTGATCAACGTTTTATTGTATGCCGCGAAACACGCGCTTGAAAGCGAACGACGATACATCGTCCCAGTTGAACCAGATAAAGAAGGCCTTTCCACGCAGATGCGTATCCGGCACGAAACCCCAGTAACGGCCATCAAGACTGTTGTCACGGTTGTCGCCCATCGCCAGATAGTGGCCAGACGGCACCTTGCACGTGATCGCGTTACCGTCATCGCTACACGTCGGCACCGGCGTTCCAGGATACTTCTGCGACGGAATGAATGATGGAAACTGCGGGAACTGGGCAATCTCATACTGGTGGTCGCCCAGCTTCTCCTTGAACTTGATGGTCGTCAGGAACTGACCAAATTCGACGTAACTGTACGTACCGTCCTCAACCTGTGACACCGGTTGACCGTTGAGCGTGAGCTTCTTATCCTTGTAGACGATGGTGTCGCCCGGCAAGCCGATGATGCGCTTGATGTAGTCCTTCTCGGGCTCGTGGGGGGCTTTGAACACCGCAACGTCGCCGCGCTGCGGGCTTCCGGTCTCGATCACTTTGTTGTCTGCCACTGGCAGCCGGACGCCGTATGAAAATTTGTTTACGAGAATGAAGTCGCCAGTCACCAACCCGGGGCGCATTGAGCTCGACGGAATACGAAACGGCTCCGCCAGAAAGGACCGCAGCAGGAACACGACGAGCAGCACGGTAAAGATCGATGCCGGCACCTCAATGCCCCAATGCAGCGCTTCGTTTGCGGCGCGGCGTTTGGCGAGGAAGAACTTGTCCGCCGCCCACGCGATCCCGCACACCACGACTGCCAGCAGCAGCAGCAGCGGAAAGTTGACTGGCGCGCCGCTGAACACACCCCGTATCGCGGTGAGCACGAGAATTGCGAGAGCAAGTGACGGAAGGTACTTCATAGTCGTTGAGTAGAAATGCGGTGATGGCGCGCGGCCGAGTTCTCAGTTTGAGAGGTTGTGGTCAGCAAGACAGAAAGCCAGAACAGTCGGCGGACCTGACGTGAGCGCCTGGTCGCCATTGTGTGGCAACCGGTTCGGCGTGGCCCCGCGATGCGACGGATGGTGCGCCCGCGGCGCCAGCGGGAATGTGGTCACGCCAATCACTTGTCGCCCGTTTGCAGAATGGCCAGAAACGCCTCTTGCGGGATTTCGACCGAGCCGACCGCCTTCATGCGTTTCTTGCCCTCTTTTTGCTTTTCGAGGAGCTTCTTCTTTCGGGTGATGTCGCCGCCGTAGCACTTGGCGAGCACGTCCTTGCGCATGGCCTTGACGTTCTCCCGCGCGATGATCTGGGCGCCAATGGCGGCTTGCACCGCAACGTCGTACATCTGGCGCGGAATCAGTTCGCGCATCTTGGCTGCGACCTGACGCCCCCGATAGGCGGACTGCGCACGGTGCACCATGACCGACAGGGCGTCCACCTTGTCGCCATTGATCAGGATATCGAGCTTCACCACATCGGCGGCGCGGAACTCCTTGAATTCGTAGTCGAGTGATGCGTAGCCGCGCGACACGCTCTTCAGTTTGTCGAAGAAATCCATCACTACTTCGGCCATCGGCAAGTCGTAGGTCAGCATCACCTGCCGACCCATGTACTGCATGTTGACCTGAGTGCCGCGCTTCTCGTTGCAAAGCGTCATCACGGGGCCAACGTAGTCTTGCGGCATCAAGATGGTGGCGGTAATGATGGGTTCGCGGATCTCCTCAACGCGTGACAGATCAGGCAGCTTGGCCGGATTCTCGACGTTGGTGACGGTGCCGTCGCGCTGCACCACCTGATACACCACGGTCGGTGCCGTGGTGACGAGATCCATGTCGTACTCGCGCTCGAGGCGTTCCTGGATCACGTCCATGTGCAAAAGGCCGAGGAACCCGCAACGGAAACCGAAGCCGAGCGCCTGCGACACTTCGGGCTCGAAATGGAGTGAGGCGTCGTTGAGTTTCAACTTCTCGAGCGCCTCGCGCAACGCCTCATACTGGTTGGCCTCAACCGGATACAGACCGGCAAACACCTGGGGCTTAACTTCCTTGAAGCCCGGAAGCGGCTGCGCCGCTGGTTTCTGCGTGTGCGTGATGGTGTCGCCCACCTTGGCCGAATCAAGCTCCTTGATGCCGGCGATGACGAAGCCGACCTGCCCGGCCGAGATGGATTCGCGCTGCGTTGAGCGCGGCGCAAACACGCCCACCTGTTCGCACAAATGCGATCGGCCGGTGGCCATGAAACTGATTTTCTCCTTGGGCCGAAGTGTGCCGTCGAACACCCGCACAAGCATCACGACGCCAACGTAGTTGTCGAACCAGCTATCGATGATCAATGCCTTCAGCGGTGCCTCAGGGTCGCCCGTTGGCGCCGGGATTTTCGCCACGACCGCTTCGAGGATGTCGTCGATGCCCTGGCCGGTCTTGGCAGAGCACGGTACGGCGTCGGTCGCGTCCACGCCAACCACGTCTTCGATTTCTTCTTTCACGCGATCCGGATCGGCGCTGGGCAAGTCGATCTTGTTCAGCACCGGCACCACTTCGACGCCGAGTTCGATCGCCGTGTAGCAGTTGGCCACCGTCTGTGCTTCCACGCCCTGCGAAGCATCTACCACCAGCAGCGCGCCCTCGCAGGCCGAGAGCGAGCGCGAGACTTCGTAGGAGAAGTCGACGTGTCCCGGTGTGTCGATCAGGTTCAGGTTGTACACCTGCCCGTCGCGCGCCTTGTAGCTCAGCGCAGCCGTCTGCGCCTTGATGGTGATCCCGCGCTCTTTTTCGAGATCCATCGAATCGAGCACCTGCTCGGTCATCTCGCGATCGGAGAGGCCTCCACAGCGCTGGATGAAGCGATCGGCCAACGTGGATTTACCATGGTCGATGTGCGCGATGATCGAAAAGTTGCGGATGTTCTGCATGCGAAAAAACGGAAAAGGCCAGCGAGCACGGACAAGGCGTCCAGCCCGTTGGCCTCCTCATGGCTAACCACGCATTTTAGCGGTTAGCCGGGGGCTGCCGCCGCGCGGCTACTCGGGGAGCTTCTCCGGCGCAAAGAACTCGGTGTATTCACCGCCGGCCCGATCCGCCGGCCGCTTGACACGGAACGCGAGCGTGCTGCCCTTCTCGGCGTCCTTGATGATTTCCGCGAGCTGCGCAGGGCTCTTGATGACCGTCGAACGGCCCTTGCGCATCACCGAGACGATAACGTCACCTTCGTTGAGGTTGCGCACCGGCGACTTGTCCGACACGTCCGCAATCACGGCACCACCCGATTCGAGCTTGGCCGCTGCACGTTCCTTTTCATTAGGAACTCGCAGCGTCAATCCGAGCGCGTCGGCTTTGGTCGAATCCGTTTTTCCATCCGCCTTGCCGGTTGCCTTCGGTGCGACGCTGGCAACCGTCGCGGCATCCTTGAATTCATCCAGCGTTACGCTGACGTCCTGCGTCTTGCCATCGCGCCAGATCTGGACTTTCGAGGCGGTACCGGGTCGCACCGACGTCACGTAGCGGGGCAGATCGCGCGAGTCTTCCACGACGCGATCGTTGAACTTGAGAATCACGTCTCCCTCTTTGATGCCGGCCTTTTCGGCCGCGCTACCCTTGGTGACCGAGCCCACCAGTGCACCCTGCGCTTTGGTCAAGCCGAACGCTTCAGCGAGGTCGCGAGTCACCGGACCAATCTGCACCCCCAGCATGCCGCGTTTCACCATGCCACCGCCTTTGAGCTGGTTGGCCACCTCCATCGCGAGGTCAATCGGAATCGCGAATGAAATGCCCTGGAAGCCGCCGCTGACCGTCGCAATCATGGAGTTGATCGCAACCACTTCACCGTTGGTGTTGAACAGTGGCCCCCCCGAATTCCCGGGGTTCACTGCGGCGTCGTGCTGAATGAAGGGTACCAAATCGCCGGTGGAGTCGCCGCCGCGACTGGCGCGACCTTTGGCGCTGACCACACCTGTCGTTAGCGTGCTTTCAAACCCGAGTGGCTGGCCAATGGCGGCGACCCACTCGCCCACCTTGAGCGCAGCCGGATTGCCCAGTTTGACAGCCGGCAGCCCCGTCGCGTCGATCTTGATGACAGCGACGTCGGTGCGCTTGTCGGTACCGAGCACCTTGGCCTTGAACTCGCGCTTGTCGGTAAGTTTGACCAGCACTTCATCGGCGTCCTCCACCACGTGGTTGTTAGTCACCACGAGGCCATCGGACGAGATGATGAAGCCGGAGCCACCGCCCTGACGACGGAACTCGCGCGGCGCCCCCCGCCCCTGGCCGAAATAACGGCGAAAAAACTCCTCCATGTCTTCGCGGTCCGGCGTCGCATTGTCGCCCCCGGCGCGCGGCCGGTTACGCCCAATGGTGCTCGACACGCTAATCGACACGACGGAGGGACTGTTCTTTTCGTAGAGTGACACGAAGTCCGGCAGGCCGCGAACTGCGCCGGCGGTGGCTGCAGCGTTGCCCGCCGCAGGTGCCTGCGCGACCGCCGGCGAATGGGAAGAAGTAAAGGCACCTATCGTGACACCCAACGCGGATGCCGCGACCACCGAAGCAACAACGGACTTTTTCACGGCGATTTCTCCTGGAACTGGTCGTGAAGGAACAAAAAAAACGAATCAGACTAACGACGGCCAAGCGAATTGGCAATCGCCTTCACCGCTGCTGGCCTGGCATCGCCGAACGCGGTGATCAGATGATCGTTCACCTGCCGAGTGAATACCTGATGCACGCCCTGCGTGCTGGCGCCGACGGCGGGAGTTTCACCCGGCGCCAGTGCAGCCGCGTACACCGAAACCGAACTCAATCCATCCGAGAAAACGAGCTGCGACACGGGTTCACTGCGGCCAGGCAATGCGCGCATGAAAGACTCACTCACCTTGACAAACCCGGCAGGTAGCAATTTCGTCACCCAACCGGTGTCCACCTTCATTGCGTTGACTGGCAACTTGCGGTCAACGCGCCAGTTTGCAACCCCCTGCGCCAGTGTGGGCTTGAGTTGTTCGCGATCGATCTTGCCGCCGATGCGGATATCGCTGAAGGTGATTTCTTCGATGATGTTGCCACGCTCATCAAGCACTCGACCACGCAGCCACAGGCCTGTCTTGAGCTCGGTCCAGAGTTTGTGCCAGAAGCGGAATTCGTCGTTTGGCTCGAACAGCCACACCTGGGCGTCCTGCCCGGCCACACGCTCAATTTCGAGCTTCTTGACACTGAACTGCTGCGCCAGCGTCGTCAGTTGCCGCGGCAACAGCGACGGAAAACCCTGTCGTCCGGTGCGTGGTTCGATGCGGATCAGCCGCGCTTCGGGCAGATAGCAGGTCAACTCATCGTTCACGCGCACCACCTCGAACGGGGGGCCGTCGAGCGTGGTGATGCGCTCCGTCTCCACACCGTTCTCAAACAAATGCACGATGCGGGAGGTTTCAACCGCCCCGCGCCGCTGGTAGGTAATCGTGCCGGAGTAGTTGAGAGACGCGGCGGCGCTGGCGGCCTGCTGCAGAATCTGGCCCACACTGGGTACGGTCCCGGCCGCCCCCTGCGGCAGTACCAACGAAGCGCCGCTCGCGCCCTGCGCTTGCGCCCAGCTGACGGCGCTGCCCGCAAAGGCAGCCGCGAGCACGGGGACCTGCGTCAGGCGTTTGAGGTGCAAACGCCAGCGGCCAGCCGACGCCTCCACAGGGACGGCAAGGCGATCCGCGCTGGTCGGCCAGAAATTCAAGGTCAATACTGCCACGGTGTTGTTCGCGCTTTGACGGTTCGACTATTGACCCTGCGTGATCACCGCGGGACGAAGATACTGCCGCATCGGTGAAAGACTCGACAAGTCGGCACTTTCCTGATGCGCTTGCAAATAGGCATTGAATTCCGGCGACGGGCGCGTCGACACGGCGCTGACGCCCGTCGCGGCGGGCGCGACCGCCACCTGTCCCGGCGGGCTGATCTGCTCTTTGTAAACCACGGTGCCGACGAAGCCCACGGCGGCGACGGCAGCGGCCGTCGCCCAGGCACGGCCACCTCGGCCGATCGAGTGCATCGCCGCGGCTACGCCGCGCTGGCGATGCACCTGCGCATCGGCTTCGCGCCGCAAACGCCGCCCGGCGGGCGCGACGATGGCCGGCTCTGCCGCGATGGCAGCGCGAACACGTTCGGCGCAACCGGAGGCCGTGGGTTCGAGGCCGCGAATGCAATCGCCCACAAAGTGCATCTCCGCCCAGCAATAGCGGCCGTCGTCGCGCGACAGCGTCGTCATCGCCAGTTCAATTTCATGCGCGGCGATGTCGCCATCGAGCCAGCGCGAAATCTGCTCCCTCGTCGCCACCGGCAAGGCGCCGGCGACCTGAGTCGGGGTCTCGTTCATTGCTACCATCTCCTGTCTTCCCGCGTTCCCAACAACGGTCGCAGTTCGGTGGCGATGGCTTCGCGCGCCCGGAAGATGCGGCTTCGCACCGTTCCGATCGGGCAATCCATCGCCTCTGCGATCTCTTCGTAACTCAAGCCTTCGATCTCTCGCAGCGTGACGGCCGTGCGCAGATCCTCCGGCAGGGCGGCCATCGCCCGATTGACCGTTTCCGCGATTTCTTTGCTCGCGTATTCGGCATCCGGGGTCGCCACGTCGTGTAGACCGTCATTTCGGTCAAAAGATTCCGCATCATCGTCGTCATCGCTGATCAGATCGCTCTGCGGAACGATGCGTCGGCCCGGGCTGGCCAAATAGTTCTTGGCGCAATTGATCGCGATGCGGTAAATCCAGGTGTAGAACGCGGCGTCACCGCGGAAGGTCGGCAGCGCGCGGTAGGCTTTGATGAACGCCTCCTGCACGACGTCGTCGATCTCGCCCTGGTCGCGAACGAAGCGCGCGACAAGGCGCTGCACCTTGCGCTGATATTTGAGGACGAGCAAATCGAAGGCACGCTTGTCGCCAGCCTGTACACGTTCAACGAGTTCCTGATCGACCACCCGGTCGCTCATCAGCGCTATCCCTTTGTTATTGTGCTCGCCGAGCCGGGGTCAATGGCAGCCGCCATCGCCCCGGAATGCGTCCGGTCCCGTCAACAGACTGCAATGCGGCGCGAAAGTTCAGTTCCGGCGCCTTCGTTGATCAATCGAGAGGCCGTCGGGTGCGGCGTCACTTCAGAAGCACATGGGGTTCAATCGCCCCGACTTCAACACCCCGAATCGATTTGATCGGCACCCGAGCCCAGTCCGCGAGTGCACTGCGCGCGGCGTCATCGAGCAGATCGAGCTGCTTCAAAACGCTGCAGAACGCGACCATCAGCGCTTTCAGGTTGCCATCGCTCACCTTGGCCGCGATACCAATGCCGCGCGAGCGGCAGGCCAGCGTCTGCACGCCGTCGGCCCCCACCTTGTTCACCCAGCGGCCACCGCCCGCAGCGGCGAGCGCGAGGTCGTTGCGCCCCGCCCCGGAAACCATGTCCGGGTGGGCCGCCATGGCATCGAACAGCGTGCGCGGCGCAGCGCCGTAGCGCGCATCATCGTCCGGTCGGGTCAGCCAGGCGAAGGCCCGGGCGAGGCTACCGAGGGGCACCGCGTAGTTCGGTGCGCTGCAGCCGTCGGTGCCGCAGGCGATGCCGGCCGGATCGCCGAGATCGCAAGCGTAGGCGACCGCTTCGCGAATCGCTTGCTGCACGGGATTCGCCGGGTCGAGGTAGCTATCGCTCGGCGCGGCCAGCAGTTTCGCCTGCAACAGCATGCCGGAGTGCTTGCCGGAACAGTTGTGAAACAGCGGCCCCCAACGGCGGTCGGCCTCGGGGCGCTGGTTGTTCCACTGGTACCAGTACGGCGTGTGACTGCCGCATTGCAGCGCCGCCTCGGTCAGCCCGACTTTGGCAAGCAGCCGCTCCGCCGTCTCGGCATGGATGGGCTCGCCGTTATGGCTGGAGCACAAGAGCGCCGTTTCGCGCGGCGTCAGGCCGAAATCTGGAAATCGCAGGTGCGCGACCAACGGCAACGCCTGCAGGGGCTTGAGCGCCGAGCGTGTGAACAACGGGTATTCGACGTCACCGACGTGCGCGATGAGGTGACCGTCGCGGTCAACGACGGCAATCGAGCCGTAAAACACGTTTTCAACGTGGCCACCGCGCGTGCTGAACGCAATGGGAACGTGCTTGGGAAGAACGAGGGCGGAATGCATGCCGGTATTGTTTCATGGGCGCCAGCGACGCAACACGAGTGCAGGCCGCAACAGCTTTTGCCATGTAGTGGCACGTCTGCTTGCCTTGTATCGGAAAAACCGCCAAGTCGACTTTTGACAAAATAGCTATGCAACGACCATTTGACGGTCGTTTCGCGGCAAAAGCTGTAACAACCGCCGAACTCGATCGGTACAGGAGCCCCCTAGCGTCCCCAAGCCCGGCGGGGTGCGGTGGCGCCCGGCGCCACCGTCGGCCGACCCGCGCACGGCCCGGCCACACGCGGGCTAGTTGCAAAACGTGCAGTTGTCGGGCGTGATGATCACCGAGATGTCCACGGCAAGTTTTTCTTCGTCCGTGCCGGTCGGCCAGCCAACAACGTCGGCAACGTTCTCGTGCGCCGCGCCGTAAAAGTCCGCCGGGTTCAGGTAAGTCATCATTAGCGGCGAACCACCGAAGCGCGACTCATACCCCCAATCATGAAGCGCAGAAACGCCGAACGGAGCCATACCGTACTGCACAGGGGAGGCATCAAAAGAGGACGCGTCGGGGCCTGCCGGTTGTCGCAAAAACAGTTGGGTCGTCTTGTTGTAGCCCCACTGCGCGACGCCGCTGGCCGAACCGCGCAACCCGGCCAGCGCCCATGCGTTTCCGCCAGAGAGGGCGTTAAGCACCAGACTTTGGCCAGCCAACGAGGCCGCCGTCTTGTAGGTGTCAAGCCCTGACCAGTCGTTCATGAGCTGGGCGCCGATATTTGACAATCCCGCATTGGCAATCACACCGACGGACGCGCCCGGGAATAACGCTTGGGTCTGTCCACCGAACGGGCTAAGGCCGCCAGTGAGAAATCCGCTCGCCACGCCCGCAGCCGTCACACGAAAGTCGCCCTCGGAGCTGATATAGCCCGACAACCCTCCAATAAATGCGCCCTGCAGCGCGCGGACAAACCACGCGGCAAGCGGCAGGTTGCCGCTGGGATCGACAAAGTTCACCGGATCGCCGTGGGTGTACGCGTACAACGACGGCCCGGAGCCCGCTTCTCCCGCCGGATCGGGCTGCAAGAAACGCCCGCTGCGCGGGTCGAAGTACCGAGTACGGTTGTAGAAGTACCCGCTCTCAGCATCAAAGTACTGCCCGGGCATGCGCAGGTTCATCGTCAATCCGGATACCGACGACACAGCCTGGCCTTCACCGTAGGGCCCGCGCTCCCATTCCCAGACCAGCTTTCCGCTCACGTCAGTAAGCGCCACAGGCGCGAGCGAATGATCAACGTGAACGCTGTAGCGCGCCTCCGGCGACGTCGCGGTAGCGGGGACGATCATCATCAGCGGCCGTGCGCCCAGCCACACATACTCGCGCAGCCACACGCCCAGGCTGTCGCGCTCGCCAATCAGGTTCCCATTGGCATCGTAGTGGAAGTAGATCGTGTACCCGTTTCTTGTCTTCGTCGCGCGCTGCCCTTCGGCGTTGTAGGTGTAGGTGGTGGTACCGCCAGCATTGACGATCCGGCTGATGTACCCGCGGACGTCGTAGTCGATCTGGTTTACGCCGTCGTTAGTGACCCGACCGCCGTAGTTATATTGAAATCGTGCCACCTGATTGGATTTTGGTTTGGTGGCAAACGACCCACTGGGCCCGCTGAGCAGATTGCCGTAGGCATCGTGAACGTAGGCGCGCAGCGTACCTGAGGTTGCCGCGCTGGTGAGGTGCCGCGACGCGGCGTCGTAAACGTACTCCTGCTGCCGCTCCTTCACCTCCTGGGTTGCCCAGCCGGGCGTGCAATTGTTCTGCGGCAACCCGGGGCGACCCGGCACCGGAGCCGGACAGGTTACGAATACGGGCTTGGAATAGGTTTTGTCGACGGACTTGAGTTTGCCGTCGAGCTCGTAAGACAAAGCGTAGCTCCGCCCCGCAAACGCGTAGCCAGTGAGGCGCCGCATCGAATCGCGCGTGTACTGCGCACTTTGGTTGCCGCCGAGTTGAAGGCTGCGAATCTCAGTGCCCGCAGCGTAGTACTGGATGCCCGTGGCGACGTAGGTACCGGCGACGCCTTGCGCTGCGGCCGTTGAGATTTCCGCAGTACGCCCGAGTCCGTCCAGCGCTGTCCAGACCCAGCGCCCGGATGGATAGCGTGTGCTAAGTTGACGCCCGAAGCCATCGTAGTAGAAGAGCTGCGTATGCGTGTCCGCGCTGGTCCCCCCCGGTTTGCGGGTGATGCGCATCGTCACGCGACCCGCCTTGGAGTAGCGGTAGTCAATGTCTCCGAAAGTTCCTGTCAGGCCAGTCAACTTGCCCGGCGCCGATGCGACATTGACGTCGCCGGGTACCGTGTCGTACGTGGCAGCGACGTAGCCCAATTCATGTCCTGCGGCGTCGACGATTGATCGCCGCACGGGTCGCCGCAGCGCGTCGTAGCTAAATTGCCAGCGCGGGCCATTCCCTGCATTGCTGCTGCTGCGTACGCTGCCAGCAGGCGTCAGCAAATATGTCTCGGCGCCAGAGTCCGGATCAGACCGGGCGAGCGGATTCCCTTCCGCATCGGTGGTGTAGAGAAAATCGCGCCGGGTCTCGCCATCCACTGCCGCGCTGCCACTGGCCCAGTAGGTGCTCTGCGTGACTTGATCGGCCACGTCGTAGTCGATGGCCTGCACGACACCCGCACTCGTGACCTTGTCCGACAAGCGTCCGAGGTTGTCGTACCCCATCGTCGTCTTGCGCGCTTCTTCCACGCTGAGTCGGTACGGCTCTGACACTGACTTGACGAGGTATCTGTTGTTCAGTTTGGTCTGCGTAAACGTTGGCACCAGCACCGGCCGTGACGTGATGGTGCGGCCGCCGTCGTCGTAGCCGTAGAGGTAACCCTCGGACACGAGATTGATGTTGGTAGACGGGTCACGGACAACATGGCTCAATCGGCGACTCATCTGGTCGTATTCGCTGTCGATGCGGTTTCCCATCGCATCGGTCACGCTCGTGACGCGTCCACCCGCGTCGTAGGTGTAAGTTTCCGAGGACGCCACGGTGCCGTCCCCGAGCGTCGCCGTCGACTTGAGCAGTTGGCCTCCGGCCGAATACTCGTTGCTGGTTGTTACGCCGTCGTAGGTACGGCTGAGCAACTTGCCACGCCAGTCGTAGCGCAGGCTGGCGGTAAGGCCGTTGGGATACGTGATTGACCTCGGGCGACCATGCACATCGTAGTCGCCGTAGGACGTTGTGTGCCCGAGCGCATTGGTCTTCGAACGCAATCGGCCAGCGACGTCAAAGCTGGAGACAGACTCGACCATCGTGTCATCCCGTGGTTCGCGAACGGTGATCGTCTTGGCGATTGGACTGGACGGGTGGTTGACATACGTCGTGGTCGTAGTTCTGGAGATCGCGGTGCCGTTCGTCGTCTGGTCGAACCGACGGACGGTCTCCCGACCCCACCCGTCGTAGGCGTAGGCTTTCGTGTAACTCTGCTTGCCTTGTGTGACAACGACCTTCGTCGGCAGATTGAAGACGGGATGCCACTCCGAGTCGGTGGTGCGTGCATCGGGCGTTCCCGCTGCCTCCACCACGCGTTTGACCCTGCGCCGCGGGTCAGCAGGGAATCGTGAATAGGTCGTCGCGACGCCGGCGAAGTCGGTCGTCTTGCTGACGAGACCCGTCGCGGCGTCGTACTCGATGGTGTTGTGCGGCACGGCGCACCAACTGCACGGTTGCGATATGCCCACCAGTCGCCGTACGCCAGCAATCTTCTGGTAGAAAAAATTGCGGGCGACCGAGTCGCCATCGGTGACGGTGCGGCTGCCATCGGCGTTGTACGTGATCCATATCGGATTCTTGCCGCCCGTGCTCGACGTGTTGGGGCGACCAGAGGCATCAAAGGTGAAGCGCTGTACCACGCGACCGTCCGCATTGATGATTTTTGAGACCGCCATGTACTTCCCGGGGTTGTCGCGTTCAAAGGTATCACTGCGATGCTCGTAGCGGCGGAGCACGGTGGGTCCTGCGTCACCGGGTGCCGCAACCGAGACTTTGTTCAGTCGAACGTAGGCCGATTGGCCCGGCGCCCAGTCCGCCGGCACGCGATCAGCGTATGAATAGACCAGCTTCATCGAGTTCGGCAACGTGATGGCATCCACGCGGCAGTAGTCCCACCCGGCCCGGGGTTGCGTCGTCACTTCAGGGGGGATGTGAGCAAACGCGGATCGACTGACGACATACGCCGTATTGCTGGGCTGGTGGCGCACTGTCACGTCGGAGCAGTCGTTGTTGTTGTTCCAGTCATAGCGAATGATCGTGCCGTCGCGAAACTGCTCGGACACGATGCGGTAGTAGAAATAGCGCTTCTTGAATGTGTCTGGCACATCCCCGGTATAGACGTTTCCATCGTTGGCGACAAAGATGCTCTTGTGGGGCGAATACGTGGTGACCGCGTCGGTCCCCGGATTGGTCACTTGGATAACGAACCGACCTTCGCTGTCGGGCGTACCCTTCTTGAAAGTTTCGAAGATGCCGTTGGCGCGATTCTTTGCCTGGTCCTCATACAGAATCAACTGGCGTTCGGGCAGTTGCAACGTCATAAAGTCCTCGGCCTGCTGCGTGATGCCAGGACGACTGTCGTCGGGCAGATAGCCAATCATGGAGTCGAATTTCCAGCGCCATTTGCCCGTGGTCAAGTGCTTCCAGCGCTGCACGATGAGACCGGTGTAGGCGCTCTGATAGTCCGTTTCCGCCAGCACCTTCTGATTGATGGCAAGGTCGATCATGCCGTCAGGCGTCGGATTCACGCGCCCGTAGTTGGAGTAGTTTTGTGCTTGGCCCGTCGTGGCAATCGCGAAAACGATCCCCACAACAGCAATACACCGATTCAGAGCAAACATATTCAGGTGACTCCCCTTATCCCTTCTGCGTTCGAACGCCTATCGAAATCGCGACGCGTTATCCTCGAAAGGCAACGATGCGATCTTAGGCGCGGCAGCGCGCGTTAATTCGTATGTGGGCCGTGCGATTAGCGATGGCTCCCATCACGGAGGCCGATGAGGGTTTGCCCACGCTGCGCAACGTATCGTTGTGAAAAGCGCCGGATGTGGTCGTCAGACTCTGGCTGGGCCGAACTGACCGTTCGGGAAAGCGGTGCCCCCCAAGGGGCGGTCTGAGCTCGTGGAACGGAGCGGAAGCGTTACCCCGACTGGGGTGTGCGACGCCCACGAAAGGCTGAGCGCAACGTGATACCGTCTATCGCGAACGCCAATGAGTGTTTACCCGGTGCCACGTCACGCGCCCCGACAGCAGACATTGATCAAGGTGAAATTGACAACGACATCAATGCGAAAGTGTGTTCACCGACACTGCCTGGCGGTGCAGTTATTGACATGAAGCGTGCAACAACACATCGCGTTCAGGGAGCCTCCCGTGAGCCAATGGCGGAACATCGATCTCAACCTCCTCCCCTCGCTACACGCATTGCTCATGACTGAGAGCGTCACTCGCGCTGCGGAGCGACTCTGCCTGAGTCAATCTGCCGTATCCGGGCAACTCGCGCGCTTGCGCGAGGCGTTTGGTGACAAGCTCCTCATCCCTGCGGAAAATGGCCGCGGTATGGTGACTACACCGTTTGCTCTAACGCTGCGCGAACAACTCGATGACTTGCTGCCGCGCCTTGACGTTCTGATGCGTCCCCGCAGCTTTTTCTCTCCCGAGACTTCGGATCGACATTTCTGCGTCGGAGTGATTGAAGCCGAACCTGCATCGAGCTGCCTGGCTTCCGAACTCATCAAGCACGTACGCGAGCGCGTGCATTCCGGCATGACCTTTTCGCTCAAGTCATTTGCGCCGGCCCAAGCGATGACCCTGCTTGAGTCGGGTGGCGTCGATCTGTTGATCTCACTGCCTGGCCTGCTACCTGCAGGACTCCATGCCCGAACCCTCTCCTCGGAACCGCTCGTCATGGTGCAACGGCGCAACCACCCGCGCGGGTCGCAAGCGCTGACTCTCGAAAGCTACTGCGCGCTGGAACACGTCCTTGCGGCGAATACGACTTTGGCGACCCGTCAGCTTGACGATCGCCTTTCACCATTCGGCTTAAGCCGCAAAGTATCCGTCGTCCTTGAGCACACCGGCCAGGGACTGGATTTGTTGCTTTCGACTGATCTGGTCGCGACCGTGCCACTGTCCATCGCACGAGCCTTCAGTGCCATCGTTGATGCGTACGCATTACCGTTCAAGGCACCACCCATCGAGTTGGCGATGGCGTGGCACCGCCGAACTCACGAAGACAGCGGTAGCGTGTGGTTGCGCGCCCAGCTGATGGACATCACGACGCACAAGCGCCAGCGATTCGAGGATTTCGGTGTCGAGCTGATGGACGCTTCCACGGCTGGCTCCGGCAAATCGTCAGTTTTCGGTAGCGCCGTTGCGTCCGACGCGCGTCAGTACTGTGAATCCAGCACGCTATCGAGGTCATCTGAATCGTCGGCCCGGTAGTCAGGCTTCGCCGTCGCAAGACAACGCCCACAAATGAGCCGGAGGCACGAGAAACACGTGACCTACCACTTTGTTCTCGCGCCGATTTGGTAGCCAATTCGGCACGAAAGAGCTGATGTCGACCTGCCGCAACGCGAGGCCGGATCGACACCGTGAGCGTGACTCGCAGATGGCGCGATCCACCCTCAGGCGTGCCGCCTTCCAATCGTGAACGGCCAGTTTCGCCAAAGCCGCGGATCAGTCCTTGGCGCGGCCCGCCTTGTCCAGTCCACCGATCCGGGCACCGGCCACGATGCCGCGTTCCTTGAACCAGCCCTGCTTCATCTCCAGCGCGTACATCGCTGGTCCGGCGGAGGGATGCGTCGATTCGTCGTGCGGCTTCATGTCGAGGATATTGAGGATCACCCCCTTGTCGTTCAGGTAGGCGATGGACAGTGGCACGTAGGTATTGCGCATCCAGAACGCGAGCGGTTCGGCGCGCGCGAATACGAACAGCATGCCGCTATCGGGCGCGAGTGAAAACCGGTTCATCAAACCGATCGTGCGCGAGTTGCCGTCGGCAGCGACTTCGGCCTTGAGCTTGGCGGTCGTCGCGCCCTGGGTAATTGTCAGTTCGACAACCGGCAAGTTCTTGTTGACCTGCGCCGCCGCTTCCGCTGGTACTAACGCGGGCAACAGGGCGAGCGCAATCGCGGAAGCGAAAGCGTACAGTCGGGCGAGGCGTATTTTCATGAAGAGCGGCAAATGAACTGAGGGCGACAGGTGGCGGCCACAACGGAAAGACAGGTGCCAGATCCCACAACGCACATTATGGGGAATCCGGATGACTGCGCAGATAAAAGTGCCAGACCAGCGCGCCCGCCGTCACCGAAAGCAGCATGGTCAGGGCAAAACGAGGCAAACTCTGCTGCGCAAAGGGCACCACCAGCGCCGTCGTGAATGCCATCAACGCCACGTGCGTCGACGATTGCAGCGCGGACACGCTGCCACGGGCCGCAGCAAAGGCGTCGAGCAGTTTGATGGTGAGCACCGGCGTCACCAACGCCATGCCGAAGGTATACGTGGCAATGGGCAGGATGTACGCGGCGAGCGCGGCGTACGGAACGTCGCCCGCCCCAGCAGAGAGCGACGAAACCGGGCTGGCGACCAACGGCGTGGGCCACACGGAGCTGATCACCAGATTGACCAGCGCGGCAACGGCCATGACTGTAAATCCCCAGCGCACATGGCGGCGAGGCGCGATTCGTCCCGCGAGCCGGCCGGACCACCACGCCGCCGCGGTAATTCCGATGATGCCGGGGATGAACAGCACAGCAAAGTCCTTGCTGCTCAAGCCAAGATGTCGCATCAAAAAGGCGGGCGCGCCAGCGATGTAGGTGAAAAAGCCGATGAAGTTGATGCCCGGTACCGCCCCGAGCAACAAGAACCGGCGATCGAACAACATGCGGCGATAAGTGCGCGCCAGCGGCGCGACCGCCAGACTCAATCGCAAATGATCCGGATGCGTCTCCGGCAAGGCGAGATGTGACCACAGCGCGAGCAGTGCGCCGTACGCGGCGAGGCACCAGAAAATGCTTTGCCAGCTTTGATGCGCGACCAGCCAGCCACCGAGGATAGGCGCCACAATCGGTGCCAGCGCGAAGAGCATCTGCACACGCGCCAGTTGGCGCTGCGCCTCGTCTCCGGGAAACAGGTCGCGGACCACCGCCCGCCCCACCACGAAGCCCGCACCGGCGAAACAACCCTGAATCGCTCGAAACGCGAGCAGCGCGCCAATCGAAGGTGACAAGGCGCAGCCCACGGAGGCCGCCGCATGAATCGCAAGCGTCGCGATCACCACCGGGCGACGTCCCACCGCGTCGCTAATCGCTCCATGAAAGAGCGATGCGATCGCAAATCCGATGAAGTACACCGTGAGCGAGAGTTGCATCTGCGTTTCGCTCGCGGGCAATGCCGCCTGCATCGCAGGGAACGCCGGCAGGTAGGTGTCGATCGAAAACGGGCCGAGCATCGAGAGCGCCGCCATCAGCCACGTCAGACGCAGGCGGGCACGTCCGTCGGCATAGCGCTCAACCAGTTGGGCGTGCGAATGGTGCGATGCGGTTAGAGGCGACTCCGCCGGGGGTGCGGGCGAAGGGTCAGGGCTTGGCAAACACAGCCTCTTCGATCTCGGTGCGCTTGAGCGAGGGCGCGAACATCACGATAAAGTCGTAGGCGAAGCGACGAAGAAAGGCGTTGCGCCGCAACCCGACCCGTGTGACCGAGGGCGCGAACAGATGCGATGCATCCAGCCGCTTCAAGTCCGCGTCAACCTTGGGTTCGTAGGCCATCTCGGCCAGAATGCCGATGCCCACGTTGAGCCGCACATACGTCTTGATGACGTCGGAATCAAGCGCAGTCAGCGCCACGTTGGGCGTAAAGCCGGCGCTGGCGAACGCCCGGTCGACTTGCGACCGCCCGGTGAACGCGGTGTCGTAGGTGATGAGTGGATACTTCGACAGCGCTTCGATGGAGAGCACTTTTTCCTTCACCACCGGGTGCTTGGGCGGTGCAATCACGCAGCGATTCCAGCGATAGCACGGCAACGTCACCAGCAACGGATCGAGCGACAGCGCCTCGGTGGCAATCGCCAGATCGGCTTCACTGCCTGCCACCCAGTCCGCACACTGCTTGGGGTTCCCCTGCTTGAGCTTGAGCTTGACGTCGGGATACTTCGCGCCAAACTGTGTCACCACGCGCGGGAGGACGTAGCGCGCCTGCGTGTGCGTGGTGGCAATGGTCAACACGCCTTCCTTCGCATTGGTCATGTCCGACGCCAGCGATTTCAGGCTCGCGGCGTCGCCATTGAGGCGCTTGGCAATGGCGTACGCCTCGGCGCCCGCGGTGGTCAGGCCAATGAAGCGCTTGCCTCTCCGCTCGAAGATTTCGAGGCCGAGCTCGTCCTCCAGAGTCTTGATGTGTTTGCTCACGATCGGCTGCGCGGTGAAGCAGGCAACTGCGGCCTCCGACACGCTAAAGCCGTTCTCCACGACTGCACAGACGTATTTGATTTGCTGGAGGTTCATTGGCTACGGCGGGACGAAAGACGAATCACGAATGACCGAAAGAGCGCGACGTGCGGCGGCGAATCAACCGCAATCAGACCAGCCGACGGCGTCAAACGGGCGCCGGTTCCGCACCTGGCGTCATTCGTCACTCGTCCTTCGTCCTTGACACCACTTATGCGACGATAGAATACTCATATTATGACTCAGCGCTTTTACCTCCATCCGGATAACCCCCAGCCGCGGCTGATCCGGCAGGCGGCCCAGCTGCTTCGCGACGGCGCGGTGATCGCTTACCCGACGGACAGCTCGTACGCTCTCGGTTGTCACCTCGGCGACGCCGATGCCGTGAAGCGCCTGCGCCAGTTGCGGGGCGTGGATGACAAGCATCATCTGACACTGGTCTGCGCTGACCTGTCTGAGCTCGGCAAGTACGCCCGCGTCGACAACCGGGCATTTCGCATCCTCAAACAGGGAACGCCGGGACCGTACACCTTCGTTCTCGAAGGCACGCGTGAGGTGCCGAAGCGGCTGTTGCATCCGAAGCGGGCAACGCTTGGCCTGCGCGTACCTGATCATCCGGTCGTGCAAGCGCTGCTGACGGAGCTCGGCGAGCCGATACTTTCGGCCACACTGATTCCACCCGGCGAGACCGACGCCTTGAGCGATCCGGAATTGATCGCCGAGCAAATGCCCGCTGCGCTCGGTCTGTTGCTCGACGCCGGCCAGAGTCCAGCGCTGGCGACGACGGTCGTTGACCTGACGGGTGACGAGCCGGTGCTCGTACGCGTTGGTACAGGCGATCCAGCGAGACTCGGCCTGACGGCGCCGAGCAATGCGTTTTAAATAAGAAAATACTTAGCCGCGACGGCATACTACGCGCCCACCCACTCCCAAACGAGCCTCGTCATGCGCGTTCTGTGCTTGTTCAAGACGAACGGCGCTCTCCAGCGCCACTTGCTGCGGGTCGTCCTGATCCCGTTTCTTTGCCTCAATACTGCCCTCGCCCTCGACGTCGCTGGCGTCAAGGTCGACGAGCGGGCACGCGTCGCCAACCAGGAGCTTGTGCTCAACGGCGCCGGCATTCGCTACGCCGCTGCAGGCCTCGTCCGGGTGTACGTCGCCGAACTGTACCTGCCGCAAAAGCGAACCACGCCGGCTGAGATTGCCGCACTACCCGGTGCGAAACGCATCCATCTGGTGTTGCTGCGCGAGATCAACGCCAACGATTTTTCGAAAGGCCTCCTTGGCGGCATCCGCGCCAACGTGTCGCAGTCGGAGCAACAAAAGCACTTTGACAGCCTGCTCCGGCTGGGCGGCATTTTCGGGCAAATCCCGTCGATGAAGAAGGGTGAAACCATCACGGTCGACCGAGTTCCCGGCACCGGCATCGTAATTCACGTGAACGGCAAGCGGATCGGTGAGCCGTTCAGCGACGAGTCGTTCTTTCACACGCTGCTGCAAATTTGGGTCGGCCCGAACCCCATCGACAGCAGCCTGAAACCGGTCCTGCTCGGCCTCATGCCGAGCAACGACAATACGCAATCCCCCACTCGTGATCGCTATTGAAGCCATGAATGGCAAGTCCGCGCGCATCGGGGTGATCGGCATTGGCCTGATGGGCCACGGCATCGCCAAAAGTCTCGCACGCAACGGCTTCGCGCTGACCTTCATGCGACGGCGCAGCGCGCCGGAGGCGGGTGATGATCTGGTTGCACTCGGCGCTCACCCGGTTGCAACCGCGCGCGAGGTTGCAGCCGCGAGCGACGTCGTCATCATCTGCGTCACTGGCTCACCCGAAGTGGAGACCGTCTGCTTTGGCGCCGACGGCGTGGCGCACGCTGCACGCCGGGGACAAATCGTGATTGACGCGTCCACGGCGGAGCCGAACGCGACCGCGTCGCTGCGGGAGCGCTTCGCCGCGCTCGGAATCGAATTCGTCGATGCACCGCTGGCGCGGACTCCCGTCGAAGCGGAGCTGGGCAAACTTAACACCATGGTCGGCGCCAGCGACACTACCTTCGCGGCAATCCAGCCCGTGCTGGCGGCCTATTGCGAGAACATCTTTCACGTCGGCCCACCGGGCGCGGGTCACAAACTGAAGTTGCTCAACAACTTCATCGCACAGGCCATTTGCACGGCCACGGCTGAAGCATTCGCGACCGCCGTCAAAGGCGGGGTGGACCCGAAACAACTCGTGCGCGTGGTGAGCGCCGGGGGGGTCAATTCCGGGCTGTTTCAGGCGATGGCGCGGACGCTCGACGGCGACATGCAGGGACTCAAGTTCCAGCTCGACAACGCGCGCAAGGACCTTCGCTACTACACGCACTTCACGGAGAGCCTGCCCGTTGCCAGTTGGCTGGGCGAAGCCGTACACCAGTCTCTGGTGCAGGCGTGCACGCTTGGCTTGGGCGACGGCATGGTTCCCGAGCTCGTGACTGCTCAGGAGCGCGTCAGCGGCGTGAAGATTCGGCCCTAGAGGGGAAGCGCGCCGCGACTACGCCGCCTTCATGGTGGCGCCATCGCGATACGTAGCGTCGACTTCAACTCGATTGCGCCCATGCTTCTTGGCTGAGTACATCGCTGCATCGGCGCGCCGAAGCGCACAGTCGAGCGACGCATTGTCTGGACGCACCGCCGCCACACCAACGCTCATGGTCATCGGCACGGCCTGACCGCTGACGACAAACAGCTGGTCGCCGATGACACGCCGCAAACGGTCCGCGAGAGCGGCGGCGTCGGCGGCGGCGGTGCCGGGCAACAACACCACAAACTCTTCGCCACCAAACCGCGCGAAATGGTCGTATGGGCGCAGCGCCGCCTGGATGCGCTGCGTGAACGCAATCAACAGCAAATCGCCCAGTTCATGACCGTGCCGATCATTAATCGCTTTGAAGTGGTCAATGTCCAGCATCAGCACCGCGGCCGGCTCGGCAGTGCGCTCCACGCGCGCCATCTCGCCGCGCGCCGCGTCGAGAAACGCACGACGGTTGGCGATGCCCGTCAGCGGATCAGATTTGGCCTGCAATTCGAGATTGCGCTGCGCCTCAAACGCCGACATGCGATAGCGGTTGATGCGCACCGAAATCAGATAGCCGCTGATGACCGCAAGCACCATGACAAACAATAGGTTCGACGTATAGAACGGAAGGCTGCGCGTTTTGTAGTTGAGCAGCAGCACGATCGAGGGCAGCAGATAGCACGCGGCAACAATCACTTGCTTTGACGGCGGCAGCGGGCAGGCCGCAAAGAACACCAGCACGGCGAAAACCTCAAACGCGTAGTGCCCGAAATAGTCAACGGGCCGACCGAAGACGTTGAGAAAGATCACGGCAAGCCCCGTCAGGCTCCACAGCAACATCAGCCAGTCGAGGCGGCGGAAGTCGCGCAATGTACGCAGGTAGTGCCAAAGCGCCGCAGAGAACACGACCAGAATCGCGCGCAGTGTCATATAGACGTGCAACATCCTGCCCGGACCAATAACGGTGTAGTCAATCCAGGCAAAAATAATGTTTGGAACGGCGAACAACACCAGCGCAAATCGCCACTGCGCGATGTCCGCTTCCAGATAGTGCGTCCGGTATTGTTCCGGCGTCACTTTCATAGCGCGTCTTACCCCTGATACCTAGAGTGGCATTATGAGTGAGGAAACGGAATAAATCTGCAACGGCAGATCGATTGGGCGCATAACTGGCCGCAACGCAGGAAAAACAAGACTTTTCCTAGCGCGAAACGCGCCGCCGGCGATACGGGTCAGTGGCTACCGCGCGCCTGCGTCGGAATGCGCTCCGAGAGCGGAAGCTGCACGGCGTGGGCCAGTTGCAACACGTCCCGCTCGGCGCCAAAGTGCCCCACGATCTGCATGCCCACGGGCAAGCCGTTGTCGGCGAACGCGACGGGCGCACTCGCTGCCGGATGCGACGTGGCGGTAATGCGACAAGCCGATTTCATCCAGTCGAGATAGCTCCCCAGCGCCGTTCCGTCAATCGCGGTGGGGTACGGCGTCGTGACATCGAACGGTAGCACTTGATTCACCGGGCAGATCAGGTAGTCGTAGCGTGTCAGGAAGCGCTGCATGCGCTCGAAACACTTCGATTGCGCAGCCTGCGCCGCAGCCACCTGCTCGCCCGTGAGCTTGAGGCCCTGCTCGATGTTCCACACCGCAGTGTCTTTCAGCAGATGCCGCCTTTCGCGATAGTGCACCCCGAGCGAGCTGACGAGGTGCAGCGCGCGCTGCACCTGAAAGGCATCATCGGCGATGGACAGATCGGGTTCGGCTTCCTCAATGATCGCGCCGAGCGCCTCGAACCGTGAGAGCGATTTTTTCAGGGCGTTGCGCACGCTTTTCTCCACCGGAAGGCCGCCGAGCGTCGGACTCCACGCGATCCGAGTGCCCTTGAAATCCCGATCGAGCGGCTCGCGAAACACCGTCGGATCGCCGCAGCGGCCGATGGCGACGCGTGGGTCGTCGCCCGCCTGGACCGAAAGCAGCCAGGCGGCGTCTTCGGCGGTACGCGCAATCGGTCCGAGCACGCCCATCGTGCCCCACAGGTTGAGCGTCGGGTACGTGGGAACGCGCCCTGGCGACGGCCGCAGCCCGACCGCACCGCAAAAATTGGCCGGGTTGCGCAAACTGCCGCCCATGTCCGAGCCGTCGGCAAACGGCAGCATGCCCGACGCGACGGCGACGGCGGCGCCGCCGGACGATCCGCCGCAGGTTTTTGACGTGTCCCAGGGGTTTTTCGTCGCACCGAACACGGCGTTGAAGGTTTGACTTCCGAGGCCAAACTCCGGCGTGTTGGTTTTGCCAAGGATCGTCAGGCCGTGCGACCGGAAGCGCTCGATCATGATGGAGTCGAAGTCCGGCACCCAGTCCTTGAAGATCGGCGAGCCCATCGTGGTGCGCATGCCGCGCACGGGTTCCAGGTCCTTGATGGCGATCGGCAAGCCAGCCAGCGGTGACGTCGGCAATCCTTGAGCACGCCGAGCATCGACGGCGTCGGCGTTAGCGTAGGCACCCTCGCGGTCAAGTGTGACGATCGCGTTGAGCGCCGGGTTCAGCCGGTCGATCTGGGCGAGGCAGGCATCAAGCAGCTCGCGCGCGGACAGCCGACGAGAGACCAGCATGGCGGAGAGTTCGCGAACGGACTGAAAGCTTAGAGAATCCATAACAACTTTCCCCCTCAACCGACCGTCCGGTGGTCGTTAGGCGTCGAAAAGCGAATAGGTCGACTTGTTAAATTTTCAGCCCGGCATCAGCCGCCGACCGCGAGACGATGGATAAAGCTGTTAGGAACCACGGCGCCCAGTTCATCGCGCGGCGCGCACCCGGTCAGCACGGGCGTGACCGCGCTTTGGCGACGATCCACCCGGCGAGCAGGCGACGTCGAGCCGTCGCCCACCGGCCGAGAAGCGCCGATCAGTTCTTCTGAATGTTCCAGTAGGCCGATCCGGCAGTCTTGAGCACGCCGGTGATGTTCTTGCGCACGGCCGCTGGGTTCTTGTACTCCCCGAGGATGGCATGCGTGCCCACCTGCGTGGCACGCACCTGCACCTGCTCGGCGATGCGCTTCTTGTCCGCTTCGGTCGTGGCGCGGGCGTACTGGTCGCGGAGTTTTTCAAGCTCGGCGTCCGTTGCCCAGCCTGCCCAACCCTTCTCACCATTGCCGCCGAGTGGCGCGCTGGTCAGCGGGTTCATGATGTCGGCGCCGACCCAAGCCGTCAGGAAGATATTCCAGCCACCCTGATCGGCCGGGTCTTTTTTCGAGCGACGCGCTACCAGCGAACCCCAGTCCATCGTGATCAGATCCACCTTGAAGCCGGCCTGGCGCAGCAGTTGCGTGGCGACCAGCGGCAATTTGTGGATCGACTGCAAATCGGTCGGGCGCATCACCACGATCGGTTTGCCGTCGTAGCCGGATTCCTTCAGCAGTTGCTGCGCCTTGGCCATGTTGCCCTTGACCATGAACTCGCTGCCCTTGGGCGACGCCAGCGGCGTGCCGCAAGGATACATGCTTGGACACGTAAAGAACATGCCTTCGTTCTCCGGCCCGACCTGTGCACGCAGGAACGCCTCCTGATTCATCGCCCAGAGCGCTGCCTCACGCACCTTCGGGTTGTTGAACGGCGGCACCAGGTGGTTGAAGCGCATCACGTACTGGTAATTCACCGTGCCGGTGTCGACGATGTTGACCCGCGAGTCCTTGCGCAGTTGTGGGTACTGCTCAAACGCGGGCTGCTCGATCATGTCGATCTCGCCAGCAAGCAGCGCGTTCAGCTGCGTTTGCGCGTCCTTCAGCGCAAGCCACTCGACACGGTCGACAAACACCTTCTTGCCACCGGCGAGGCCCGACGGCGGCTCGCTGCGCGGCACGTATTTGCTGTTCTTCAGATAGATCGACTGCACGCCGGGCTTGTATTCGTCCTTCTTGAAGACGTACGGTCCCGAGCCGGTGTAGTCATCGATCACCTTGAACGGATCAGTCGCCGCCACGCGGGCGGGCATGATGAAGGCTGGGTTGGACGACGGTTTACCCAATGCGTCGAGCACGATGCCGGTGGGCTCTTTGAGCAGGATGCGGAAGGTCTTAGCGTCGACGGCTTCCATCTTGTCGACGAACGTCATCAGCTTCTGACCAAAGGTGTCGCGCGCGCCCCAGCGTTTGATCGAGGCGACGCAATCCTCGCCCGTCACCGGCTTGCCATCGTGAAACTCGAGCTTGTCACGAAGCGTGAAGGTGTACGTCTTGCCATCAGGACTCACCGTCCACTTGTCGACCATTTGCGGCTTGATCGCGCCCTTCTCGTCGGTCGCGAACAGCGTGTCGTACACCATATAACCGTGGTTGCGCGTGATGTATGCCGTCACGTTAAACGGGTCGAGATTGGCGGGGAATGCGTGCGGCGCCACTTTCAGCACTTTCTGCTGAGCCATCGCGGGCATTGCCATGGTGAGCCCGACCGCGAGGGCCGAGGTGGTGAGTAGTTTGGTGAACTTCATGGAACCTCCTAGTTTGTTCATCATCTGTGCGGACGGCGGTTTGTTCGCTGCGGGGGTGAATTGAAACGAAATGGTTGGGTGCTGCGACGACACTCAGGAAATTCGCCCGGGCCAAGGCCGCTGAACCGGGCGGATCTTTTCAATAAATCGGCAGAGTTGTAGAACACCCAGATCGTCAAAGCGACGACCAGCCACCTGCACGCCAATGGGCAAACCCGGCGTCTTGCGAGAGGTTGAGTAGCTCCAGTTGATGGACGCGGCGGGTTGCTCGCTCATGTTGTACGGCACGGTGAAAGCGATGTGCTCGAGCGCGTGTTCCGGGTCGTTGCCGGGACAGCAGAACGCAGCCTCAAACGCGGGCACGGGTGACACCGGAGAAATCACGAAGTCGTAACGATGGGTTGCCGCGACGGTCGCCTCGCGCATCGCCATGATCTGGGTGTAGAAACCCATCACCACATCGCCCGTGAACTGTTTGGCACGGTAGGTTGCCCAGCGCACGATGAACGGCAAGATTTTCTCGCGCGTCGCCTTGTCCATGCGCAGGACGTCGGAGCAGCTCCGTGCTTCGAAAAAACCACAGATGCCGTCCAGCATCGCGCGGCTCAAGAACGGCGGAATCACATCGACGCGCGCACCGTGCGCTTCGAGTTTTTGTGCGCAATCCCACGCGGCAGCGGCTACGTCCGGCTGCACGGACAACCCCACCTTCATGTCGGTCAACACGGCGATGCGTTTGCCTTCGAGGCTGAACTGCTCCAACGCGCCGGCGTAGTCGACTGGCTGCGGCGGCAGATTCATAAAGTCGCGGTGCTGCGGGTCGGGCCGCGCGATCACATTCATCAGCATCGCCGCGTCGGTCACCGTACGCGTCATGGGCCCGGCAACGCGTCCGAGGTAGGGCGGATTGATCGGCACGCGCCCCAGCGACGGTTTCAGCCCAAACACGCCACAAAAGCTCGCTGGCAAGCGGATCGAGCCGCCGATGTCGGTGCCAATGTGCAACGGACCGTAGCCCGCGGCGCACGCCGCCCCTGCTCCCGAACTGGAGCCGCCCGGATTGCGGTCGAGTTGCCACGGATTGCGTGTCACGCCGTGAAAACTTGATTGCCCGGAAGACAACATGCCGAAGTCAGGCATGGTGGTTTTGCCGACAAACACCAGTCCCGCTTCGCGAATCCGATCTGCGACCGGGCAGTTGTCGGCTTTCGGTGCCAGCGAGGTCGCAGCCGTCCCGAGCGGTGCCGGATCTCCGGCCGTGTACAGATTTTCCTTCAGCGTGATCGGGATTCCGTCCAGCGGAGATAGCGGCGTGCCAGCCAGCCAACGCACGTCGCTGGCTTTGGCCGCTGTGAGCGCGCTTTCACGCTTTTGCAGGTAAACCGCGTTGAGCTTGCCCTCACAGTCGCTCATGCGCTGGAACACCACCTCCGTCGTCTCCACGGCTTTGCGCACGCCGGTCGCATACTGAAGGGCCGTATCGGATGCAGACAGCCAGATAGACATGTTCATGCGGGCAGTGTAACGCTCGGGAGCCCGAGCGCTGCAAGGAAAATCCGAACGCGAGGCGAACCGGTTGTGACCTCTGGAGCGTGCTGACGCAGGCGCCGGAGGCGCCGCAGGGGCGGCGTCAATCTCGCGAGCGCAACAACGACAAAGGGCTCCCGAAGGAGCCCTTTTGGCAGCGCCGCATGGCGGCGCCGCAAACGTCGTTCTATTAACTACTTGCTCAAACGACGGCGCTGGAACGCTGCCAGGCCAGCGAGCATCAAGCTCATCAGGCCGAGGCCGAGCGTACCGAGCGTCGGGATCTGTGTCGGTTGGTCGTTGTCGGCCACCGCAGCAGATGCAGTCGACGTAACCAATACGGCCGGCGCGACCGGGTTGCTCAGGGTAATGCTCACCGACCGGTTGTTACCAATCGTCGCGTCGTTCACCGTGCTAACCGTCACTGTCGTCGGCGTTCCGCAAGTCACGGTCACCGGCCCCTGCGCCGGCGTGATCGTCGCACCCGCATCCTGGCCAGAGATTGCAAACGTCACAGTCGCCGTGGAACTTGCAGGCCCGGTGCAGGTGATGTTGAACGACACATTGCTGCCTTCCACTGCGCCCGTGCCAACCACCGACACACCAACTTCGTCGTCGGTGATCGTGCCGGATGCGGCGGCGGTGCCAATCGTGTAGTTGCCAGCGCTGGCCAGCACCGTAACGGACGCAGTCACGTTGCCGTCAACCGCTGTCGTATTCACTGGCGTCACGCTGCACGTCACGGTCGTTGCGTTGGCCGGCAGCACGATCGGGCTCACGCAGTCCGTGGTGTACCGCGTTGCGTTCGCGACAGGCGGGGTGAACAGGATGTTCGTCGCATTCGGCGAAGCTGCGCTTGCAGTGAACGTGAACACAATCGGTGTGCCCGAATTTTCAGCGACCGAAGCCGGCGCCGAAGCAACGCTGATCGACGCCAGATCGTCGTTCTGCACGACCACGTTCGCCGAGGCGGGTGAACCGAGCGAATAACCTGCACCACTGGCCACAGCCACCGTGGCAGTCGCGTTCCCATCGCCGAGCGCAGTGTTGGCAACCGCATCAATCGTGCAGATGTTCACGGTGCTGTTGGCAGCGGCGTTCGCAGCAAATGCCGCGGTTGCGGCGCAATTGCTCAGCGAGTAGCGAGCGTTGGCGGCGGGTGCAGTAACGTTAATCGTCAGACCTGCAGCGCTGAGCGCCTTGTCGGTCGTTGCGCGGCAGATCGACTGCTGTCCGGCAGAGTCGGTCAACGTTGCGGCAGTACACGACACCGTGATCACCGGGATGTCGTCATCGGTGATGGTCACGACGGACGAGGTACCGTTAGTACACGTACCGACGCACGCGGATGCAACGGTCACGGTTGCAGTGCCATCATTGGCGATCGTGTTAGCCGTGCCTGTCACCGTGCAAGTGTTGCTGGTTTGGCCTGCGGCAATTGTGATCGATGGTCCGCAGGTCGACGAAGCACGAGCCGCGTTGGAGATCGAAGTTGCCAGCGGTACCGTAAAGCCGCCCGTCGGTGCCGCAGTGCTAATCGTCACGGTCACCGTCGTGCTGCCACCGTTATCGGGTTGGTTGACTGCACCTGGTGTCACATTGACCGTCGGCAGATCATCATTGTTGATGGTCACAGCTGCGCTTGTCGTCGCGCCCAGCGTGTAGCCAGTCCCGGTAGCCAACGCGGTCGTCGCCGTCGCTGAGCCATCAAACGCCGTGGTGTTCGCCGTCGCCGTTACAGTGCACGTGGCACGGCTCTGCCCTGCTGCGATCTGAATAGTGGCTCCGCAGGTCGTGCTGTAACGACCGCTCGCTGCGGCCGGGGTCAAGTTCACGGTCAAGGGGTTGACACGCGTCAGCGACGACGTGACACAGATAGTCGCCACCTGAGCAGCCGAGTCGGTCAGCGCGGGAGACGCCGTCGTACACGTGTTGTCCGTAAATGCACCGATCGTGACCGAGGGTGACGGCTCGGCGTAGGCGAGCGTGTAGCTGGTGTTAACACCAGCGCGGGCCACCGGAGAACCCGCGTCGTCCTGCACACAGACAACTGCATTAGCCGCAAATCCAGCACTGGTAGTGACCGCAACCGAACCGAGCGTGCCTGACGCAGCCGATGGCCACGCGTTGCCAAAGTTAACCCAGTTCATTGTGAAGTACGTGTCCGCGTTCGCACATCCAGCCAAGGTGCCAGCGGTGGGTGCGCCGGAGCCTTGATAGTCGGACGCGGTAGACGTAAACGCGGGCGTCCCAGTGAAGTCACTGGCGCGATAGTAGAACCGGAACACCGCGCCCGATGATTGGGGGGTGAAGCCAGCATAGTTCAACGTCAGTGTTGAAGCGGTATTTGGACCGACTGGCGACTGCGAGAAGCTGCCGGAGACGGTCTGTGCGCCAGTCGCGGTTGCCACCACCAACGTGGCGGCCGCAAGCAATTTGGAAAGAATATTCATTGATGGCTCAGATGGTTTCTAGAAACTTGTTCCGCACTTGCTATTGACATTAGCGCGAATGGCGGCGGCGGTCTGGTGGGTAGCACCGACTGGAATTGTCACGCCGTTCAGCAGCGTTGTGTCGGGTATCCCGAGCATCAACCGGACGAGAATGATTCCATCACGGAAAGCGGACTGGCCGCCAGCGCCCGTCATATCCCAGTTGATAGCAGCCATGAAGTTGGTGAGATCAGCAGGCACATTGCGTGTACCGGTGATCGAAACCCCATTGGTAAGCGTCGTCCCACTCAGGTTAAGCAAGTGGCGGACGATGAGAATCCCGTCGACAAACGCAGTGCGTGACCCGCTATTGTCAACATCCAGGTTGCAACTCGGTGCTGCCGCCCCGGTGATCGTGATCGTCTTTGCGGTGTCGGTATTTCCCGCATTGGCGTAGGAAATGTTGCCACCCGTATTGATCGTCACCGTGGTGTTAACACCCACGACCGACGTTGACTTGCTCTTGAGTCCGATGCGGAACAGGTTCGTGGGAACCGCGAGGGCGCCACTTTCTGTCACGATGTTTCCGGGGTTGAGGCAGCCATTCGTGGCGCCAGGAGCCGCTGGGTCCGCAGTGCCGGGCCAACCCACGGCACCCGCCGTCGGCGTGGTGCGGATGCTGGTGTCGATCCAGCCGAACACCACTTCCCGCTGCGTGCCGGATACCGCTTGATCGCTTGGGGATGCAATCATGCACTTGGTGTGCAGGGCCGTGATGCTGGTCGCTGGAACCACCAGATCGAAGAACGCTGAGTCGTAGCCGATCTTGAAGCCGATACCCGCCTCATTGGCGGTCTGGCTACCCGTCACGCTGTACTCCATGTCGAAATACAACGTCGACGTCGCGGGCAATGTGACGGTACCCGAGGAAATGTCGGTACCTGCGGCGATCGGCGTCGTTCCCGTCAGCCCCCCGCCGGCGTGCTTGGGTTTCAGCACCTGCGCCGAGTGAGCCGACATTGCGGCCAATGCGACGACCGTCGCAACGCCAACGCCTGACAAAAACTTGAGAGTCTTCATGCGTAAAGTTCCCCTGAGGATTGCTGGATGCTACACAAGGTGGCTGAATTTTGGAAGTGGAAAATGACGTTGACATCGGCGCATCGCACGAGAATGCGACACGCTAACCTCGGACAGCGCGGTCGCGATCAAACCGCCGACAAACGGCACCTGTAAAAACGTAAACCCGACGGTTTTCAAGACAATCACGGGGAAAGCAGCTGCGTCGACCGAATTTCGTTTTGTCAATGTGGCGTCGGCCGCCGTTCTCGCGGCGCGAAAGCGACGTGTATGACGCTCGCAATGCCCCACAAGGGCGTCGACCTGGCGCTTGGGCGGGCGCGGTTAGCGTGCTCATACGGTCGGGCTGGCGTTTGTCGTACCAGGTCATAGCGTTGACGTCTGAAAATCGGCTCACGGCGCGAAGCTGGTGCCACAGTTGGCGTTGAGATTGGTCCGAGTGGCGTTCCATTGCGACTGCGTGATGCCCGAATTGGCCACCGCATTCACTTCCGAGAAGCCCAACATCGCGCGAAGCAGCACCAAGCCCTCTTTCGTGGCGCTCACCACGTTGTCGCCGTCCATATCCAGTTTGCAAGGAAGCGCAGCCGTCAACGCGGGCGACTCATAAGCGCCCATGTCCGGGGCCGGGCCAATGACGCGGGCGAAGGTGCCGCCACGCTGATCGGTGGTGAGCGTTGTCGTCGCGCCGGTATCGAGCGCTGGGCTACCCGCACGAAGCGGAATAACCATCGTGTCCCCACCTGCGTTGGTGAGACTTTCGAGTTTGGCATCTACATTACAAGTCACGTTATTTACGCCACAGATGCCCGATGGAACGGTGCCCCCCTCAATCAAGCTATTCTGGAAGTTGTAGGTGTAGCCCGAGCCGCCGGTCAGGAAAGCCACAGGTCCAACCCCAAAGCGATGTTGGCCAAGGATGGTGTTCTTCACATTTAACGTGAAGTTCGGTGCCAATCCCGCCCCGAAGCCACCATCGCCGAACGCGCTGTCGTTCGGGCCGTTCCTGGCGATGGTGACATTTTCAAGCGTCAAACTGCTCACCTGACCGGGCGCGACCCAGCCATTGATTCCAACTGCGCCGCCGCCGACATTGGTCGTACTTGAGTTTCCAGCAATGGTCGTGTTCTGGAAGGTGAAAACGCCAGGGCCTTGCAACCATAGTGCGGTCGCGAACTCAGCGCGGTTGTCATAGAACGAGGAATTCGTGATCGTGATCGTTTGGCCACTCGCCCCGGCGCGAAGCGACATGCCGCCTTCGTTGCGACGAACCCAATTGCCCTTCACCACCAATCGGTCGCCCACGAAACTGCCATTGTTGAAAACGCGCACCATGCCAAAACCACTGGTGTTCGGATCAAGGCTGGCGAATGTCTTGTTGCCAGAAATAGTGCTGTTGGACCAGTTCACCGAGGTGTTGTCGAAAATGTTCGCGGCCCCATTACCGCTGTTGACGCCAACGACATTGCTTCCCTGCACTTCGTTAGCCTCCAATGCGACATTGGTCAGAGTGACCGCCCCGCTACAGAACAAGCGCATCCCGCCCGCGTCGGTAGTCGCGATGTTGCCGCGCACTGCGACGTTGGAAATGTTTACCGCGTTCTTCTTTGTGTTCAAGCAATTGAACGGCGACACCGGGTTGAACTCATCGGTGGACACTTCGAATCCGCCCACGTTGGCCGCCAGCGCGAGGTTGCCGAAGACGATGACGTCGGAAATGGTGACCGTCCCGCCGACCGTGAATACAGAGAATCCGGCCCGCGAGTCGTTCGCGACGTTACCTGAAACACCGCCGCCCGTGATGTTGACGTTGCCATCCACGCCTACGATGCCGAAGCCGCCTTGGCGGCCAGCGGACTCACTCGCGATACCTGTGGCGTGATTGCCGGACGTGAGGGTGTCAGTCATCGTGACCGAGGTGACGCCGGCGATAAAGAGTGCGCCATAGCGTTCTGCCGAGTTCGTAATGAATTCTCCCTCAGTGATCGTGATCGCACCTCCCCAGTTGGCGCCGCCACCGCCGAGTGTCGCGAAGCCTCCTTCGGTGCGCGTGGTACGCGTACCGCGCACCACGCGGTTTCCATACGCCTTCACTCGGGTTAGCGTGACATTCGGGCGCATATTGCCGGCTGCGTTCGTTTCGAATACTCCGAGTGCGCCACCGAAGCCGCCACTCGTCGGGGCGACGCCAACGCTCTCGCATCGATCAAACACCACGTCAGTCAACGTCAGGCTTTCGCGCGAAAACACGCACCCACCCGAACCGCCGACACTGCGCCCTTTTTCGAATCGAATCCGGCTGATCGCCATCGCCACATCGGACGTCGCACTCCCGTTGCTCATGACGAGTATCCGCTTGCCGGAGGCAAGACCGGCGGATGCACCACTCACAACAAGCGTACCGCTCACTGGCCCTTGAATCGTGACGGCATTGGAGGCGAACAACAACCACGAGGGGCTCGCCGACGGCGGAACGGGCGCTGGCTCCATCGACTGATTTGCTAGTTCGATGGTGCCTGTTATTGGGATGTCCACCACGTCAGCTCCTGCTCCGGCCGTGCAGCCGCCAACAGCCAGGTCCAGGTTAGCTGCCGCCAGCGCCATGCGCAACGTGCAGTAGGTCGGCGACACCCCCACTGTGTAGGCGGCATCAGAGAATGTGGCACCTGCGGCACTGACGAATACGTCGTCCAGCAGGCTGTTCACGGTGATTGTTGCCGCACCAGCGCAGGTAGCGATGGCCAGTGCACCCATGGTCACGAAGCCCCTCAAGAGCGCGCCCATGCGTTTGCGCTCGGCCAAGATTCGGTGTTTCATACATCCCCTTGCATCGGTGTTGAACTACGATGGCCGGAAGCGCGTCAGAAGCACGTCGATGGACGCGTGCCGATGATGCCCCGCACCGTGCAAGCGAATGTAGAGAGCGCACGCGAAGTTAGCCCCACCTGTTCTGGTGGGAGTTGCTGCCGAGCCGCAGCCCTCGCGCGCCGCGGTTGGGAGCCAGCGTCCGAGCAATGTCAAAACGCACTGGCGCACGTCGAATTCAGATAGCTCTGTACGGCCGACCAAGTATTGCGCGGCCCTGGAATCGTTAAGCCCGACGTCACCGCCGTGCCTTTCAAACCGAGCATCGCACGCAGCAACAGCACGCCATCAACCGCCGGGTTGACGGTACCGTCCCCATCCACGTCAACCACTTTGGTGCTGACGAGGTCCCGCGCGTTCTTCTCGGCACGGTCGTAGCTCGTGGTTGCCGCGGATGTGCTGCCACTGGCACCGCTCGCGATGGCGGCGCCTCGTCCGCCCTGCATTGCACGCAGGATCATGAGGCCATCGGCCACACCATTGCGCACGCCATTGCCCGCGCCGTTGACGTCAAGATTGCAAGGCAAGGCGGTCTGATTCACCCAGAGGTCCGCCGCGCTGGCCATCGTGTTTCGTTTCGCACTGTCGTTGTACATCGCGGTCAACTGGTTGGGGAGAGAGTTATTGACCCCCGTAGTGATACCCGTCACTGAATTACCTCGCAACAAGCACCAATATTTGACCCGCGTCGTCGTTGCGGTCGCACACGATCGCTCGTTGCCGGGCAGCCCCCACTCAGGATTGGTGTTGAGCAGCACCACAAACGACCAACCGCGGCGGTTGAACTGGAACGTGGCGCGCACACCGGGATAACTTCCGCTGTGACTGATGTTGGTACCCGGCACCGACCCCGCATACTCGTCGGTATACACGCCGATCGTGTATCGACCGCCGATGTAGGAATTCGCCGGGTTGGCGGCTTCCACCACCGGACCGGCCTGGTACAGGGCATCCGAGCCGGTGACGTTCGAGCCCGGGAAATCCAGTAAATGCGGCCCGCGGGTTCGGTCCTTCGCAGACAGCATCAACCGCAGGTATTCGGGGGCTGAAAACACCCAACCGCCTGCCCCTGCGGCGTCATAGAGCGACCGATCGAGGGTACGGGGAACGACGCAAGGCGAGTACGGCGCACGCGCGTAGACCGCGCACCAGATATAGGTCAAGGTCGCG
Organism: Burkholderiales bacterium; assembly: GCA_016790165.1. Taxonomy (GTDB): domain Bacteria; phylum Pseudomonadota; class Gammaproteobacteria; order Burkholderiales; family Casimicrobiaceae; genus Casimicrobium. The sequence goes on along the minus strand of JAEUPL010000033.1, from coordinate 14,635 downwards.
TTGCTGTCGATGCTGACCGGCTGATCGTAGTAAGTTGCCACCTCGGCGTTTGCGGTGTCGCCTGCGTACCAACGGTCCCGCATATCGGCGGTGACCAGGCGCGGCAGATTCATCCCCAACGGCTCGAGCACCTTTTGCCGGACGTAGTCCTCGTACGGCATGCCAGACTGGATCTCCACGATTCGGGTCGCCCAGCAGTAGGCGAGGTTCGTGTAGTACTGGTAGTAGTCGGCGTTCTGCGGCGGTGGCGAGCCGGGTGTGTAGTGCAGCAGGCGCCGCGGCAAGTCGAGCTCGAGATGGCGCTTGCAGGACTTCACCCACTCTTGCAGCGTTGCGGCGTTGTAGGGATAGGGCCACGGTTTCACGGCCGAGATCGGGTCGGAGTAGTTGACGATGTCGGCCGGTTGCCCAGCTGGGTGGCAATTCAAGGGGGTGGGTAGATAACGCAGTCGCGATCAAAACCCGCCTCGTGATTCAGCAGATGCGCCACTGTCACGTTCAGCATCCGGGCGTCCGCCGGTGCCGCGTCAAACGGTGTCACCGTCGCGCCTTCGCGCAGGATGGTGTACGCACTGTCGCTGAGCGCCACCTTGCCGTCAAGCACCAACTGCTGCACTGCAAGGCCGGTGATGAATTTCGAGAGGCTCGCCACGCGGAAGCGAGTGCCCACCTGAGTGGTCACGTACGGCGGTTCGTCGTAGGTGTTTGTCGTGGGGGGAGCAGTGGTGACACCCGTCTGCAGGGGCCGTTCCGCCGTGCTTGCCGTGTACCCACGAGAGAAAATCAACTTGCCCTGGTATCCAACCGCGAGCGTCGCATTCGGCACATTGGCGTTCTGCATGAACTGCGTCATGATGCTGTCCAGGTCGGCGTAGTCGGCATTCGGTGTCGTCGCGTTCAATGGCGCCGGCCCTGGGCCGCCGGTGATGGTGTACGCCGCATGGACGGCACCCGCGAACATACCGACGCAGAACGCTACGACAGCTGGCGAGACAATTCGGTTGACGCGGCCGTGCATCATGACTACCCCTCGTCCGGCACCTCGTTTCTGCCGGAAATATTTGGTTTGCGCGATTCTCCAGCCGCACGGCCCACCGGGCAAGTTACATGGTGTTACCGGACGCGAACGGAACAGGTACGCAGTCGATACAACTTTCCCGAGCTATCGACGGTTTATCGGGGCTTCTGTACCAATTTTTTGTCATGTCGACTTTGCGCAAATATAGGCGCGAAGCACCGTAGCTAGGCCGCCGCACCGAAAAAGCTGCTAGGCGACCTCGTCAATCCAGGCTTGCTGAATCGCTTCGAGAATGCGTTCGCCGCAATGCTTCGGGTCATCCGAAAATCCGGGCAGCGCGAGCACCATCTTCATCAGTGCGGTGAATCGCAGCTGCGCCGGGTCGACGTCGGGATGCGCTTCCGAGAGTTGAATGGCAATCTCGAGCGAATCGGTCCACTTCAGGGCTTGCGCTGGCATCAGTGGTTCTCCCGCGCGTGGTTGATGGTGTATTTCGGCAACTCAACGGTCAGGTCGGCATCTCCCACTTTCACCTGGCAAGAAAGGCGCGACACGCTGGTCAGTCCCCAGGCGCGGTCGAGCAGGTCCTCCTCGTCCTCACTCATCTCACCGGTTTTGGCAAAGCCGTCGCGGATGATGACGTGGCAGGTCGTGCACGCGAGCGACTGATCGCAGGCGTGCTCAATGCCGATGTTGGCGTCGAGCAGTGCGGTGCACAGTGTGACGCCCGTTGTCGGGGTGAACGTAACGCCGTCCGGACAGAGCTCGGGGTGCGGCAAAACTTTGATCGTGGCCATCGCGGTCAAACCATCTTCTCAATGCTGTCGATACGTCGCCCGGCCAGCGCCTCGCGCACGGCGCGGTCCATGCGGCGACCGGCGAACTCGGTACTCGCCATGTTGAGCGCCTCGGTGGCGCGCACAATGGCTCGGTGGTCGCTGCCGTCGGCGAGTTGCCGCAGATGGGCGATTTGCGAGACCAGCGCGGCGTGCTCCGCGTCGCTCAGCAGCGCGCGATCCACCTCAACGGCGGCGCCCAATGCCCCGATCAGCGCAGTCGCGTCGACACGGGCTTCCGCCAGCGCGCGCGCCTGCATATCGCTGCCGGCCGCCGCAAATGCGCTCTGCAACATGCTGGCAATCTCGCCGTCACCCAGACCGTAACTCGGCTTGACGACGATGTCGGCGCGCACGTTGCTGGTGGTTTCGGTCGCACTCACAGACAACAGACCATCGGCGTCCACCTGAAAGGTGACACGAATGCGCGCGGCGCCCGCCACCATCGGCGGAATGCCGCGCAATTCGAAGCGGGCCAGCGAACGGCAATCGGCCACGAGCTCACGTTCGCCCTGCACCACATGCAGCGCCATCGCCGTCTGGCCGTCCTTGAAGGTGGTGAACTCCTGCGCCTTCGCGGCCGGAATCGTGGCGTTGCGCGGGATGATTTTTTCAACCAGGCCACCCATCGTTTCCAGCCCGAGCGACAGCGGGATCACGTCCAGCAGCAAATGCTCGTCACCGCTCTTCCCGTTGCCCGCGAGCTGGTCAGCCTGAATCGCAGCGCCGAGCGCGACCACCTCGTCTGGGTTCATGTCGGCGAGTGGTGGCTTACCGAAATGTGCCTCCAGTGCGGCACGCACATGCGGCATGCGCGTTGCGCCACCGACCAGCACAACGCCGTCGATGTCGTCAGACTTGACCTTGGCGTCGCGCAGCGCCCGCTTCACGGCGGTGAGCGTGCGGTCCACGAGCGGCTGCGTCAGCGTCGTGAATTGCTCGCGGGCAACGTCCAGCGAGCTGTCAAACCCACAGCCCCAGTTGACCTTGATCGTTGCGGTGTGGGCGCTGGTGAGCCGCTCCTTCGCGGCGCGCGCGGCGGCGTGCAGGTTGGCTTGCCCGGTCGGTGAGAGCGCGCGCGTCAGGCCCCAGGTGTCGAACGCGTACTTTGCCAGCGCGGCGTCGAAATCATCGCCGCCCAGGTGCGTATCACCCGCCGTGGCCAGCACTTCAAACACGCCACGCGACAAGCGCAGAATCGACACGTCAAAGGTGCCGCCGCCAAGGTCATAAATCAGGAAGGTGCCTTCGGCCTGCTTGTCGAGTCCATAGGCGACAGCGGCGGCCGTTGGCTCGTTGAGCAGGCGCAACACATTGAGACCGGCGAGCTTGGCGGCGTCCTTGGTCGCCTGCCGCTGCGCATCATCGAAGTAGGCCGGCACGGTGATCACGGCACCGTAGAGCGGGCCACCGAGGCTCTGCTGCGCACGCTCTTTCAGTGTGCGCAGGATCTCCGCAGAGATTTCCACCGGCGACATTGCCCCTTGCCGCGTGGTGATCTTGAGCTGGCCCTTGCCGTCTCCGGTTGGCGTGGAGAACTGATAGCGCGCGGTGGCGTCGCCGCGCAAATCGGCCACGCTGCGCCCCATAAAGCGTTTGACCGACGTGATCGTATTGAGAGCGTCATCGCCGCGATGCGCCAGCGCGGCGGCACCCACCTCAATCGCGCCGCCTTCTGCGTAACGCACCGCCGAGGGCAACATGCTGCGACCCTCCGCATCCGGCAGGCATTCCGGCACCGCGTTGCGAATCGTGGCCACCAGTGAGTTCGTCGTGCCCAGGTCGATACCGACCGCGAGCCGACGCGTGTGCGGCTCCGGGCTCTCGTTCGGTTCAGAAATCTGCAGAAGCGCCATGCGCGGTCTTCCCTTATTCTCGTTGTGTAGCGGGCGGCGATGGGCGGCTATTGTTCCAGATCGGACAATGCGGAATCGACCTCTTCACCCAGCTTCTGCATGAAGCGCATCTTGCGCGCGAGCGTGGTGGCCACGCCGAGGTGTTCGCCACGCCACGCCGCAGCAAAGGTGTCACCGAGCGAGCGCAGGATGCTGGCAATCTCGGCGCCCAACGCGTCGAGGCGATCCGTATCTTCCTTCAAACGCGCATCGGCGAGGGCTTCACGCCACTCAACCTGTTCCATCAAAAAGTCGACTGGCATCGATGTGTCGCTGGCGGCGAGCGCGTCGATGCCTTTGAGCGACAACAAATGCATCGCCCGCCGCACCGGGTCCTTCAGCGTGTTGTAGGCATCGTTGACTTCGACGGCGCGCGCCATGGCGGCACGCTGCTCCGCATCGGTGGCGTTGGCGAAACGATCGGGGTGGACGGCGGATTGCAGGTCGCGATACCGGCTCGCAAGTGCGTTCAGGTCAAGGGCAAACGTCGGTTCAATGCCGAACTCGGCAAAGCTGTTCACTACGACAACTAGACCGTGAACGATTCACCGCAGCCGCAGCGGGCTTTCTCGCGCGGGTTGTTGAACTTGAAGCCTTCATTGAGGCCCTCGCGCTGGAAGTCAAGTTCGGTACCGTCGAGCACCGCAAAACTTTTGGGGTCGATCAGCACCCTGGTGCCGAAACTCTCGAACACCAGATCTTCGGGCTGCGATTCGTCGGCGTACTCCAGTTTGTAGGCGAGGCCAGAGCATCCCGTCGTCTTCACGCCGAGACGAATGCCGATGCCCTTGCCGCGTTTGGCAATGTACTTCTGCACGTGATTGGCGGCGGCTTGAGTGAGGGTGACTGACATGATGATGACTCGCAGGACGAAAAACGGATGACGAATGGCGGGCTGACTACGCGGATTGCTTTTCGGCGCTGGCCGCGTGCTTGGCCTTGTAGTCTTGCACGGCAGCCTTGATCGCGTCCTCTGCAAGGATCGAGCAGTGAATCTTCACCGGCGGCAATGCCAGCTCTTCGGCGATCTGCGTGTTCTTCAGGTTCATCGCTTCGTCCAGCGTTTTGCCTTTGACCCATTCGGTCACCAGCGATGACGATGCAATGGCGGAGCCGCAACCATACGTCTTGAACTTCGCATCCTCGATGATGCCGTTGGCGCCGACCTTGATCTGCAGTTTCATCACATCACCGCAGGCCGGCGCACCGACCATGCCGGTACCCACATCGGCTTCGTCCTTGGCGAACGACCCGACATTGCGGGGATTCTCATAGTGGTCGACGACTTTTTCGCTGTATGCCATTGCAAATTTACTCCGTAAATTTGAGGACGACGCGCTGCGCGCTAGGACGACGACCTGCTTCGCGGTCTAGGACGTTGGCGGCTTTGCCACCGAGGACGCGAGCAGATTGCAGACTTCCTACTGCTTGAGTGTCGTTCTCTCTAATTCGATTCCAAAAACAGTCTTTTCAATAATCTCGCCTCACCTTGCGTCCTAGCCCGCCCCAATGGGCAGGGCGTCGTCCTAGGCCGCGAAGCGGGCCGTCGTCCTAGCGCGCAGCGCGACGTCCTAGTGCGCCGCCCATTGCACGGTTGATAAGTCAATCCCCTCCAGGTGCATATCCCACAACGGGCTCATGGCGCGCAGTTTTTCCACCGTCCGTTTCATCGTGGCGATGGTGTTGTCGACTTCCGCTTCGGTGGTGAAGCGACCGACCGTCATGCGGATTGAGCTGTGCGCCAGTTCGTCACTGCGGCCGAGGGCGCGCAACACGTAGCTGGGCTCCAGCGACGCCGATGTACACGCCGAGCCGGATGACACCGCCACTTCCTTCACGCCCATGATCAGGCTTTCGCCCTCGACAAAGTTGAAGCTCACGTTCAGGTTGTGCGGAACGCGTTGCTCCATGTCGCCGTTGATGAACACCTCGGGAATGTCTTTCAGCCCGTTGTAAAGACGATCACGCAGCATGCGGATACGTTCGTTCTCGGTCTTCATTTCAGCTTTGGCGAGGCGGAACGCTTCGCCCATGCCGACGATCTGGTGTGTCGCCAGCGTGCCCGAGCGAAAGCCGCGCTCGTGGCCGCCACCGTGAATCTGTGCCTCAAGGCGGATGCGCGGCTTCTTGCGCACGAACAGCGCACCCATGCCCTTCGGGCCGTAGGTCTTGTGCGCAGAAAAGCTCATCAGATCGACCTTGAGCGCCTGCAGGTCGATTTCCACCTTGCCGGTTGCCTGCGCGCTGTCGACGTGAAAAATGATGCCCTTGCTGCGTGTGATTTCGGCGATTTCGGCTATCGGCTGAATCACGCCAATCTCGTTATTGACGAACATCACCGACACCAGAATCGTGTCGGGCCGCAGCGCTGCCTGAAACGCATTCATGTCGATCAGGCCGTTCTCCTGCACATCGAGATACGTCACCTCGAAGCCCTGCCGCTCCAGCTCGCGCATGGTATCGAGCGTGGCTTTGTGCTCGGTCTTTACCGTGATCAGGTGCTTGCCGCGCTCCTTGTAGAACTGGGCTGCGCCCTTGACGGCAAGATTGATCGACTCGGTGGCGCCCGACGTCCAGACGATCTCCTTGGCATCGCAATTGACCAGCGCGGCCACATGCTCACGCGCCTCTTCCACCGCTGCCTCGGCTTCCCAGCCGTAGGCATGCGAGCGCGACGCCGGGTTGCCGAAATGCTCGGTCAGCCACGGGATCATCTTCGCAGCTACCCGCGGGTCCACCGGCGTGGTGGCGCTGTAGTCCATGTAAATCGGTAGGTTCATGTTCTGCTGCCAGGACGAATGACGAAAGACGAGTGACGAAAATCGGGCGACAACGTCACGCCAACAGGCTCGGTACGTTGTTGGTTTTGCGCAGGTCTTTGACGACGTGGATCGAGGGGTTCTTGCGTTCCCGCGCATCGTCCACCAGCGACGCGAGACTCACGCCCTGCAGGTAGGTGAAGATGTGCGCGTTGAGGCTCGACCACAGGTGATGCGTGAGGCAGACGCTGCCGTCGTCGTTGCAATTTCGTTCACCACCGCAATTGGTGGTGTCGATCGGCTCGTCCACCGCGAGGATGATGTCCGAAACGCTCATCGTCGACGGCGGCTTGGCCAGGTTGTAGCCACCACCCGGGCCACGCACGCTTTCCACCAGCCCGTGCCGGCGCAGTTTGCCGAACAACTGCTCAAGATAAGACAGTGAAATTTTCTGCCGCTCCGACACTTCGGCCAGCGTGACCGGCCCTTCATGATTGTGCAGCGCCACATCGATCATGGCGGTCACGGCAAAACGGCCCTTGGTGGTAAGTTTCATGACGCGAGGAGCTCCAGGTGAGGGCATCAGGTCGTGAGGCGTCTACCCGCACAAACTTGATTGATTTAGTCGGATTATTTCATACCCGATCATTTTTGTCAAGTAAATAACTGAGCAACTTTGTCGGCTAATTTTGTGTGCGGGCGATGCGCAATCCGTTGACCAAAATCAGGCAATCAGCTGAACGTCTGGGCTCCCCGGCGCTAGAATTCGCCACTATGTTGCGCCGCCGCATGACTCAACGCCTGATCGCCAGCCTCTCCGCGCTGGTGATGTTGTTTGCTGCGCTGGCGCCGTCGATGGCGAACGCCCTCGGTCGCAGTTCGCCGGTCATGTGGGTCGAGTTGTGCTCCGGTCAAGGCACTAAACGTGTCGCGATCGACGCCTCCGGCACGCCAGTCACCACGAGTGGCGACGCAACCGGTAGCCCGGAGTCGAATGCCCCGGAGCAGGCGAACGCGGCGCACTGCCCGTATTGCCAACTGCAGGCGACGAGCGTCGTGTTGCCGGAACCCGCAGCCAATGCGCCACTTCCGTTGCGACGCCCGGCAGCCACCTATCCCGACCGGTTCTACGATGCCCCCCGTCCCAGCCACGCCTGGGCTCCAACGCGCTCGCGTGCGCCACCCCTGATCGGCTAATCGCCGCACCGCGTCGGTGTGCGATCGCGCACTGACGCTTCCCTCAGGCCACTCCCGCTTTCAACGCCCGGTCGAGACCCGGAACGCACCCTTGTGTGCGTCCGTCCACGACTCCGGATCGCGATGTTGCGCGAGTTGCCAGTGTCCAACGACAGACTTCCGACCCCGCATGCACCTCGCACCAACGCGCGTCAGCCCATTCCTGCTTCTGATTGCCCTCTTTTTTTCCGCCGCGATGGTTGGCTGCGATTCAGCCAGGCAAGCAGTGCGCTTTCACGCTGCGGATGTGACCGGCGTACCGTACGGCAAAGACTTCCGACTGCAAGCCGTTGACGGCGGGGAACGCACGCTCGCCGACTTTCGCGGCAAAGTCGTTCTGCTGTTTTTCGGATTCGTGCAGTGTCCCGATGTATGCCCCACCGCGCTCACCCGTGCGGTCGAAATCAAGCGTCTGCTCGGCAGCGATGGTGAGCGCTTTCAGCCCATCTTCGTGACCGTCGACCCGGAACGCGATACCGCCGCGATCTTGCGCGAGTACATGCGGGCATTTGATCCAGGTTTCGTCGCGCTGTACGCCACGCCAGACGTAACCCGCAAGACCGCCGACGAATTCCGCGTGCACTACGCCAAAGTGCCCACCGGATCGAGCTACACGATGGACCACACCGCGGCGTCGTACCTCTTCGATCCAGCGGGCCGCCTGCGGCTGGTCGCCTCCCACAGTGCATCCGCGGCCGATGTGGCTGACGACGTGCGTCTGCTGCTGCGCGAGCGATAACACGGCGCCAACCACTCGTATTCACCCGATACCGCCACCCACACCCCAGTTTTCGGTCTCAATAGAAAGGACTCCTCATGTATTCACTTCGCACTTCTCGTTCGTTTGGTCTGCTCGTTTCAGTGCTCCTTGGCGCCAGCGCCGCCGCGCAGGTCACGGTGACTGAGCCCTGGGTACGCGCCACCGTGCCGCAACAAAAAGCCACGGGCGCTTTCATGCAGCTCAAGGCAGAGCAAAGCATGCGTTTGGTCGCCGGCAAGTCGCCGGTCGCTGGCGTCGTGGAGATTCACGAAATGGCCATGGAAAACGGCATGATGAAGATGCGCCAGATTCCCGGCATTGAAATTCCCGCCGGGCAGACGCTCGCGCTCAAACCGGGCAGCTATCACGTGATGCTGATGGACTTGAAGCAGCAAGTGAAGGACGGCGACACCGTGCCGATCACCCTCGAATTCGTCGGCCTCGACAACAAGAAGCACACCATGGAGATCAAGGCGCCCGCGCGACCGCTCAATGCAATGCCCGGCAAAGCCAGCGGCCATGGCGAGCACAAGCACTAACCCGAACGCGGCGCACCGAAATCTCTGCGAATCAACCCCTCTACACCATCATGAACAAGACTGCCCCACCACTTGTGCTGCGCCCCACGCGTATTGCTTTCGCTATCGCAGCCGCGCTGGCCGCCACCGTGCACGCGCAGGCCCCCAACGCGAACGAACCCAAACGCATCGAAGCCATCACCATCACCGGCTCCGCCATCGACGACCGCTTTGGCGATGGTTCACGTGAACCATCGAGCGTGGTCAATCTCTCCGGGCGCAATGTGGAGGGCCAGCACGTTGACAACCTGCTGCAAGCGCTGCGCGCGATTCCCGGCATGACGGTCGATTCCGCAGGCGGCGATGACATCAAGATCAAGTTTCGCGGCATCGAGAATCAGCGCTACATGGGCGAAAAACCCGGCGTGGCCATCGTCATCGACGGCGTGCCGGTGTTCGAGCGCACGGGTCGCGTGAACATTGATCTCGACAACATTGAGTCGATCAAACTCATCAAGGGCGGCGCGTCGTACCTCTTTGGCGACGACGGGCTCTCCGGCGCAGTCATCATCACTACCAAGCGCGGCGCGAAGTACAAGGGCTTCACCGTCGAGGCCGATCAGGGCAGTTACGGCTACGAGCGCTACCTAGCGCGCGCGGGCTTCGCCAATGACACTTTCTCGGGACATGTGCAGTTCACACGACGCGGTGCGGATGACTATCACTTCCAGTCGAACTACAGCATGGACGCGCTGACTGGCAATCTGCGCTGGAACATTACGCCGAGTTCTGACCTCACGCTCGGCTTCGAAAAGGAAGACCGATTCCGTGATAAACACGGCACCGTCACCGGCGTCACCGCCGCCGAAAAAGACCCGCAGGGCACGCTCGGACGCGACTTCTCACGGCACTACGACGTGAGCCTTGAGCGCATCAACGCCACCTACTCCAACGATCTCTCCGACAAAACCAATCTGCTTGCGCTCGCATACCAGTTCACCGACACGACCAAATTCTGGTCGTCGCCGCAGCGGTTCAGTGCGACCGGTGCTGCCGTCACCGCCTCCGACGCGTACACCACGCTCAATGACTACTACCAGACGCAGCGTGGCGCGAAAAGTGAAATTCGCACCAGTCTTGGCAACACGGCATTCATGCTCGGCGGCGAATTCCGCCGCAACGAGTACCTGAACCTCACCAGCGCGCTCACCAGTTTCCGCAACAGCCCGACGGGTGCCACCACCGTCGCGGGCACCATCTTCGGCGACGACGTCACCAAAGAAGGCGTCGAAGCCATTTACGCCGAAGCGAAGTGGAGCCCCGTCAAGGACTGGACGCTCACCGGCAACCTGCGCTACGACCACATCAAGCTCGACTACAGCGCCAAGCCCGTCAGCGGAAACGGCAACGTCGCCTTGAACGAAAGCAAAGCGTTCAACAGCACGAGTTTCCGCGTCGGCGCAAACTGGACGATTGCGCCGGGCACCTACGCGTTTGGCAACGTCTCCTCCGGCTTTCGCGCCCCGACCGTCGATCAACTCTATCGCGGTAGCATCAGCCCGACCAGCAGCGTTGCCAACAACCCCAACCTCAAGCCCGAGCAGGCGATCAACTACGAACTCGGCGCGCGCCACCGCTTCAAGCTCATGGGGCAAGATGCCCATGTGCACGGCACGGTGTTCCTCATTGACCGCAAGGACTTCATCCTCGACACCAGCGGGCAATACGGCAACTCCAACAGCAGCAACATCGGGCGCTACGAGAACATCGGCGGCGCGCGCTCACGCGGCGTGGAGCTCTCGCTTGGCGGCGCGGTGAACAAAGCGCTTGCCTGGGAGATGGCCTACACCTACCTCGACGCCTACTTCACGCGCTACGACAACTACAACCTCTCGCTAGGCAACCCACGCGGCGTTCTGGTCGGCACTGGAAACTGCAAGACCACCATCAACTGGAACAACTGCTACCAACTCGTCAGCTACAACAACACCGGCAACGCCGTGCCGCGCACCCCGCCGCACAGCCTGAATCTGCGCGCCACATGGAAAGCGCACGAGACGTTAAAGATTTCTCCAGAGATCGACTACCGCTCCACGGCGTGGGCCGATGAAGTGAACATCAACAAGTGGCCGGGCCGCACCTTGTTCAACCTCACGGCTGACTACACGCGCAAAGTCTCGTGGCTCAAAGGCGCGACGCTCAATGCCTTCGTTCGCGTCGACAACGTATTCGCCAAGCGCTACTACAGCATCGCGCGCGGCTCCAACGACAGCCAGAGTTACGCCACGAACTTCCAGTACGACGGCAAGTACAACAGCGAAGACATGTCGATCACCGTCGATCAGGGCCGCGTCTGGCGCGCGGGGATTTCGTTGCGGTTTTAAGTCAGCGTAAACACAAGTCGTTGGGTGGGCACCCCGTGCCCACCACATCGGCCCCGCAACGTCCCGGTGGGTAGAGGCCTGCCCACCCTACGAAAGCGGCCACTCATGAGACCAAACACCATGAAACACTGGATCGCCACCCTGCTCATTGCGCTCATCAGTCTGCCTGCCGTGGCGGCCGACAAGGTCGCGATTCTGTCGACCAAGTTTGTGCTGGAGCGCAAGTTCAAGCTCATGGAGACGGTGGCGAAATCGCACGGCATCGAGTTGGCGTGGACGCAAGTCGATGCCGAGGGCGAGGCGGGCGCGAAGCGCGTGCTCGATGGTGCACGCATGGTGCTCTTCGATGCGCCGCGCAGCGACGACAGCGCGCAGATCGAACGCGTGGCCGGCAAATGGCTGCGCGAAAAGGCATTGCCCACCACGAGCATCAACGTCATGAGCCCGCCGGTGCGCATGCGTGCCATCGCCATGGACAAGGCGCAGGCGCAGCGCGTGTTCGACTATTACGTCGGCGGCACGCGCATCAACCATGAGCGGCTGTTTCAGTACCTGAGTGCGATCATCAACAACAAGGACACCGCGTCCATCGAGCCGCCGATGGCGTTGCCCAACGGCGGCATCTACCACCCGGCGTACGACAAGCTCGTCTTCGACAAACTCGCGGATTACCTCACTTGGTGGGACGCAAAGACGGGGCGGTCATGGGTCGCCGCGCCGATCATCGGTGTCGAAATGTCATCGAGCTACATCTCCGACGGCCAGCAACGCATGCTCGACGAAACCGTGCAGGCCATCGAACAGGCGGGTGCGTTTCCGTTGATGTTCTACCGTGGCTCGCGCACCGCGCGCGCGACGCGGGAGGCCAGCGCGGGCGGGCCGCCGACGGTCGCTGCGAGCGCGACGCAGGGCGCGACGGGCGGACGCCCCGTCTGGGCGGGCGCAGGCGCGGCCACTGCCGGACAGACGGCCACCGCCGCCGTCGCCGCGGCCGGGCGACCGCCGCGTGGCGGGGGCGGCGGGCGTCCCGCTGCGACCGAAGCGGCGACGGCGACCGAAGAGGATCTACTGAGCGCCGGCACCCAGTTCCCGAACCCCAAAGAAGTCGCCGCCGTCGCGGTGGACGAACCGCTCATCACGTACCGCGGCAAGGTGCTGCCGCAGGTGCTCATGGTCAACACGTTTCTCGGCGTCGACCCCGAGGCGCGCAAGGCGTGGCACAAGGCGATGGGCGTGCCGGTGATCAACGTGCTCTCCTACCGCACGGGCACGCGTGCCGAGTATTACAAGGACAACGTTGGCGTCAGCAGCTTCTACCTGCCGTTCTCGCTCACCAACGCCGAATACATCGGGCTGCAGGACCCGGTGGTGCTGACCGCCAACGAAGGCGGCGAGCTCACGCCGATGCCGGAGCAGATGAATTTGCTCGTCGGCAAGGCGGTGAATCTGGCACGTCTGCAAACGGCCGCGAATACGGACAAGCAGGTTGCGCTCTTTTTCTGGAACCACCCGCCCGGCGAGAAAAATCAGGGCGCGTCGAATCTCAACGTCCCGCGTTCGCTGGAATACCTCGTCGCTCGATTGCGTGCGGAAGGCTACGCGTTCGATGAAACGAACGAGGCAGCGGTGATCGCTGCGGTCGGGCAGATGCTGCGTCCGGCCTACCGGCCCGGCACCTTGCCCGAACTCATGAAGACCGCGCATTGGGACTTCATGCCATTGGTGGACTACCAGCGTTGGTTTGCGACCCTGCCCGCGCCGATCCGCGCGGCGACGGACAAGTTCTGGGGCCCCGCCGAGAAAAGTTACTGGATCGCCAAGAAAGACGGTGTCACGGGCTTTGTCATTCCGCGCATGAAGCTCGGCAAGCTGGTGATCATGCCGCAACCGATGCGCAGCGAAAGCGCCGCCAGCGAAAAAGACGAAAAGAAGATGTTTCACGACACCAAGGTGCCGCTCAATCACTTCTACATGGCAACGTATCTGTGGACGCGAGCGCAGTTCAAGGCCAACGCCATCGTGCACTTCGGCACGCACGGCACGCAGGAATGGACGCCGGGCAAGGAGCGTGGCCTCTGGGCCTACGACGACCCGAACATTCTGGTCGGCAATACGCCGATCATCTACCCCTACATCGTGGACAACATCGGCGAGGCCATTCACGTCAAGCGACGCGGGCGCGGCGTCATCGTGAGTCACCAGACGCCCGCGTTTGCGCCCGCCGGGCTGTCGGACGACTTCGTCAAGATCAATGACCAGATCCGCGAGTACCAGTCCCTCGACAGCGGGCTGGTCAAAGACAACAACCGCAAGCTCATCATCGAGCAGGCGGTGAAGATGAATATTCACAAAGACCTCAAGTGGAAGGTCGCCGATCTCGAGCGCGACTTCGACAAGTTCTTGCGCGACATTGAGGACTACCTCGAAGACCTCGGCGCGGCGATGCAGCCACTGGGCCTGCACACGCTCGGCAAAGACGCCGAACGCGCGCACCAGATCAGCAACGTGATGCAGATGCTCGGCCAGCCGCTCTACGAAAAGACCGGCGTCAAGAACGCCAAAGCGGCATTCAAGGGCGATTACAAGCAGCTGCAGCAGACCAAACCGTACCGCTTCGTCGAAGACTACGTGTTTGCCGACAAACCACTGGACGAATTGACCGATCCGCAGCTGAAGAAACTGGCACAGCGTGGGCGCGAATTCGCCATCGCGTTGCGCGCAGCGTGGGAGGTGGAGGGCGTGAGCAAGGGTCTCTCCGCGCGCTGGATCGACCCGTCGTACGGGGGCGACCCGATCCGTAACCCCGACGCGCTGCACACCGGGCGCAACATGTACGGCTTCGACCCCGGCCGTGTGCCCACCAAGGCCGCGTACGAGGCGGGCAAGCAAGCCGTGCAACAGCTCATCACCACCTATCAGGCGACGCACGGCAAATTCCCCGAAAAACTCGCCTTCACCATGTGGAGTACCGAGACCATGCGTCACCTCGGCATGCTGGAGGCGCAAATCCTGTACGCGATGGGCGTCAAACCAACGTGGGATGAAGGCGGCCGGGTGACGGGAATGGCCGTGATCCCCGTCGCCGAGTTAGGTGTTAAGTTGCAATAGGTTCTTCCCGCTGAGTCGGGAAGCTGGAGGCTTGTGGCCCAAGGCCGAATGGGGCCTGCGGGCGTTGTAGTAGGCCAGGAAGGACGGCAGCCAAGCGGTGCGCTCGGCGCTGTTGTTCCAC
>JAEUPL010000015.1 GCA_016790165.1 Burkholderiales bacterium | reverse complement strand
CAGGCCGACGACCGCTCGCCACCAGTTCAACTATCTGCTGCCGAAACGCCTCCGCGTACGGCGGCTTTGTCCTTCCACCCATTCCCTGACTCCTTCAATTTCTTCAAACACGTAGTGTCCGTGAAATCGGGGTCAGTCCAGGCTTCAAACGCCGTCCCCGTCGAGTTGCTGTTGCCATTGCCGTTGCCGCTTCCGTTCGAGCCGCTGCTGCCAGACGCCGTGGTTCGTGTGCGCTTGAATTCGACGCGATCGGCGATCAGCACTCCGCTCGCCACACGACCATGCACTTCGGCACGAATGCCCACGGCGAGATCGGCGGCAACGCCATCTTCAAACACCGCGTTGCTGGCGTCGATTCGCTGATTGGAGATCGTAAAGTTGCTGACACTGGTGAACAGCGAAATGGTTCCGTCGATCTCCGACGAACCCGTCACCACAGCGTTCGCGTTGCTGCTCGGCGCATCCTCAATCTGAACGGTGTTGGCGACGAACACACCATCAATGAATGCACCGTGGACTTCCAGCTCGGCGCCGACGACGATTTGTGCCACGGTCCCGCCCGTGATCGTCGCCCGCGAAATGTCAACAGCGGTGCCGTTGACAAACAAGCTGCCCGCCGTGCCTAAAGCCGTGACGAATCCGTGCAACTCATCCACACCTACCGCCGGTGAGTTGCCGAGCGACAGACGAACCTCCGTCGCCTTCAGCGTGCCGTTGACCAGCACGCCTTCTACACTCGCGGCCACACCGTTGGTCAGCGCCGCGCTGGTGCCACCTTCAAACCGGGCCTGTGAAGCGTCTACCGCCTGCGTCCCGACGTTGAACGACGACACCGATACAAAGTTGCTGACGTTGCCGCTGACCGTCACATCCTCGCCCGTCGGGCGTGGCGTACCAGCGCGCTTCTCGACCGCAACGTCACTGCCCACGGCTGTGGAGCAGAACGCGACGCCGTCGTCGGAAAAACCGGTGCGCACCGTCGCTGCGTGCAACTCAAGTTCGTTGCTGAAACGATGGTTGCCATCGGCCCGGTTATTGAAACCGCGAAATACCGGTCGCGCACCCGCTTCGCAGCGGCCCGAGGTTGGCGCGAGGGCAAAGAACGCAACGCCTTCGTCGCTGAAGCCTTTGGGGTTGCTCGCGAGCGGCAGGTTGCGCAGCAGTGCGATGTCTGAGGCGTTTGCGGTAAAGACGTGCGACGCCGTGGCCGGGTTGAAGAAGCGCTGCACGGCGACGGCGTTGGCCGGGCGATTTTTGTTGCTGTCTGACCACGCGGCGAAGCTGCGTCCGGTGGGCAGGAAAGATTGGTTTGCCGGTGCGGTGGTCAGTACGCGCTGATCGTCAGCGGACCCGGTCATGAAGTAATGCCCGGTCGGGGCGTGGAAGAACTCCATCACCGTCATGTCTGGTGGCGTCGCGCCAAGCGCCGGGGCGGTGCCGCACAAAGCGATTGCAGCGCCAAGCGAGGCTTTGAGCGCGGAAGGGATGGATGTAGGCAATAGTCGCATGATGTGTCCTTTCGTCCGATGTCCCGATCCAGGCGTCTGGTGGGCAGGGTGGAGGTGGTGGTCTGATCCCCCGTTGTCGACAGAGCGGGTTGGACGCCAGGAAATACGTTGTCATGGACAATTTTTTTGGCGGGGCCACGAACGCACGCGCCGTCCCACGCGACAGGGTCCGCGCGGTGCACAATGCAATGCAGCCGACACGCGTTTCGGCGCCCGTCGGCTGCAGCCACGTCGTGCAGGAATTACTTGCTGAAGTTCGCTTTTGCGGAGAGATTCGCGTTGACCGTCAACGTGCACGTCGTGCCCGTTCCGGTGCAGGCGCCCGACCAACCCAGGAACGCCTTGCCAGCGGCAGGGGATGCAGTCAACGTCACGCTGCTGCCAGCCGCGTAGTTCGCCTGACACACAGACCCGCAGTTGATACCCCCGACGCTGCTGGTGACGGTGCCCGAGTTACTGGTGGTGACTTTGACCGTGACGCCCTGGTTGCCATTGCCACCGCCGCCCCCGCCGCCCCCGCCGCCTCCACCGGTCGCCGCTTGCGTCCAGTTGGCCGTGGCGAGGACCGCTCCACGCACGGTGACCGCGCAGATGGACTGCGTGCCACTGCACGCGCCGCTCCAACCGGCGAAACTGCTGCCGCTGTCAGCTTTGGCGGTGAGTGTGACCGCCGTGCCTGCGGTGTAAGCCGACACGCACTTGCTGCCGCAGGAAATGACCTTGTCTGCGCTTTCTACCCGTCCGCTGCCTGTGCCTGCAGACTTCACCGTGAGATTGTCGCCCTGCACCTCGACGGCAGTCATTTGTGCACTGACGAAGTCTCCGATTTCACCCACTTGTGGGGCACTGCACGTGAGATCCGCGCAGAGCGCCTCGTTCGTCACGGGGTCTACGGCGCCGGTGTAGTCGTACAGCTCATAGCGGCGCACCACCGTGCGCGTGGTGGGGTCGAGGTTGGTCGAACCGGTCTTGCGGTTGCGTTGTTGCCGCCCGTTGCTGCCAGAGAGAGGCTCGGCCTGGATGACGTCCCATTGCACCTCGAGCAGCGCCGGATCCATCGGCACGGTGGTCGGGTTTTCGGTGATCAGTGCGTCCAGCGTCACCGTGTTTGGCAACTGCCGGACGAACACTTTCATCCATTGCGCGTTGCCGTAGCGTTCCGGCGCTTCGGGTGGCTCCGGCGCCTGCACCTCCGCGACGACGACCGGCGCGACGTTGACCGCCACGGGCGGCTGGATGGTGTAGTTCGGCCACGCGATCGGCATCGGCGGGTCGTGCGGGACGTTGGCCCCCGGATTGGCCGGGTCTGCCACCAGCCAGCGTGAGGTGACCCGACTGGCGGCGCCATAGTAATGCACGCCGAAATGTTCGCAGCCGGCGTTGTCGTAGGTCGCCGTGTTCCACTGGTAGCAGGTGCCAGCGAACCCGGTGCCCGGTGCGTGGGGGACGGTTTTGGTCAAGCTGCAGTCGCGACTTTCCCAACGCACGCGGGCGCCCGATACCGTGCCCGCTGTGTAAGCGCTGATCGTCGGTACGCCGTAGCGCTGCACGGTGAAGGTGGACGGGATGGCGGTCGGTGCAACGCCCTCGAGCTCTACCTCGAAGCCGCAGGCGTTTTGCCCGGTGTTGTTCACGACGTCGAAGTTGCCGAGCGAGCCGTAGATGGTCGCCGTCTGTGCCTGTGCGCCAACGCTGGCGGCGAGGGCGAGGCCGCCCAATGCGGCGGCAGCAAGTGGATGTCGGAGAAGAAAATTCATGGGGCTCCTGCGGTTGTCGAAGGGAGACCCTCGGCCGCGTGAGTCGGCTGGGTCGTACCCGACAGAGCGCCGGTCACCGGTGAAAATACATTGTCATATTTCGCCGTATAGCTTTTTCGGTGCAATGACTGCTACACGCCACAAACGGCGACAAAAAATCGAAAGTCGACTGGCCGCAAAAACAGCCTGAAAGCACAGTGGGTCAGTGGGTAGACCTAAAAAGCTGAAACTATGCCCTGACGCCGCGTCCGAGCGGTGGCCTTCTTCCGTGCGCGTGTGTCAGTCCGCCGGTCGGCGAACGTCCTACAGTCACGGCAGATTCATCAAGCAAACGTTTTTCAGGTAATTGCGCAGGCTGTCCCACGTGCTTCGGGCGGCGGTCGGCGATGCCGCGCTGCTCACGGCAGCGTCTTTCATGCCCATCATCGCGCGCATGATGATCAGGCCGTCGGTGGTGGGCAACACCTGACCGTCACCATCGACGTCCATCGAGCAGGTCTCCACCACCGCCGCAGCGTCGACCTGCGGGATGTTGGTGCCGGTCAGCGCCGTGGCAGTGCGCGCAATTTTGCGCGTCACGTCCTTGGGCGTGAGCTCCGGCTGCGCCGCGCGAAGCAGCGCCGCCGTACCCGCCACCAGCGGCGCCGCCATCGACGTGCCGCTCCAGGTCGCGTAGCCATTGGCGGACGCGGCCGTGGGCATCGCGCTGGTGATGGCGTCCCCCGGCGCCGCCACGCCAACCCACGAGCCACTGTTGCTGAATGAGGCGAGGTGCTTGGTGCTGTCGCTCGCGGCAACGGCGAGCAGGCCGTACACGCTTTCCGCCGCCGGGTACTCTTTAGCCGGCGAATCGCCCGGCCCCAGGTTGCCCGCGGCTGCCACAATCACCGGCGCGATCCCCGCAGCGCAGCGCGCTTTGTCGTCGTCGTAGCCGCTGTGCGAGAAATTCAGCAGCGGATCAGCGTCGTCCGGCGGCTCGCAGGTGAAGAGCTTGGCAATTGAGGTGAGCACTTTCATGCGCAGCGGTGTCCCGAGGCTCAGGTTGATCACATGCGCGCCGTCGTCTGTGGCCGGGTTGCCGTCGGGGTCGATCGCCTTCTGCAGCGCCTCGGCCAGCACCCAGACATTGCCCACGCCGTCCGGGTCAAGCACCCGGTACGGCACGATCTTCGCGTTCGGCGCCGCCAGCGCAATCAAACCCGCCACATGCGTGCCATGCCCAAAGCCCTGATTGCAACCCGTCGTCGATCCCGGCGGGCAGGGCGTGCCAACCTCGCTCGGATCGGCATCCCCATCGACGAAGTCGTAGCCCGGCAGCAGCTTGCCGGCGAGCGCTGGGTGGGAGGTGTCAATGCCGGTATCAAGCACCGCGACGCGCACCCCGTTGCCGCGGGTGAACAGGTGGGCCTCTTTCAGGCGCATGGCGGTCGGGGCCCATTGGGCCGCGTAGGCCGAGGCGCTACCGAGCGTCCACGCACGGTTCTTTCGAGCCTCTGGCGAGTCGGCCAAGTAGTTCGGCTCCGCGAGCAGTACATCGGCGTTGCCCGTCACGGCAGCAACAGCAGCGTTGACGTCACTGCCGACCGGCAATTTCAGTCGGTAAATGGGACGGCTGCCGAACTGGATCGTCTGTACGACACTCAATTGCGTCTGGATCGCGGGTAGGGCAGTCGTCGTCCTTAGCTTGACAACAATTTCGTCGGGTTTGAAGTCGGCGCCAGTCGCCGGCGACGAAATCGCGCAGATGATCCCGGCGACCAACGCGCGGCCTATGCGGCGCAGACTTGACGGGCTGAACGTCATCCAGGGGCGGATCATGGGCATGGGATTTCGACCGGGGAAATGTCCGACAGAGCAGGTGCGAGCCACGAAAATACACCAAACGGGCAAATTGTTCGCATTCGAACCATTTCGGGTGCCAAGCCCGGTTGACTACCAGGCGCCAAAGGTCACGAACGCGGCCCAATGAAACGGGTGCGGATGCTGCTCACGTACGGCCTGCTGCGCCTGCAGTCCCGCCTGCGCGGGCGCTGCTCCGGCCTGCAGGGATCGATAGAACACTTTCATCCACTCGACCGTCGTATCATCATCCACCGGCCACAGGCTCGCCACGACGCGCGAGGCGCCGCCTATCAGAAAGGCGCGGACCAGGCCGAACACTTCATCGCCTTCGGCCTCGGTCGCAACGCCGCTATCGCAGGCGCTGAGCACCACTAGTGGGTTGGTCAGGTTGAGCTTCTCGGCGTCGATCGCAGAAAAATTGCCATCGGCCAGCTCCAGCGCGGAGAACATGGGGTTGTCCGAGCGAAACACGCCGTGGCAGGCGAAATGGATGCACTCAGCCGTCCGGCCCAACTGCCGCAACGCGTCGCCGCTGGCGTCGTCACGCGTGCGGACCTGGGCTCGCGGAAAGATTTCCTGCACGGCGTCCGCCTCCGCGATGGCGTGCGCCAGACGTTTTGTATCCGCCAGCACCAGCGGGGCTGCGATGGTAGGTGCACGGCGGGCGAGCACCTGGGCCGCGACGGCGAGACTCGGGGCGATGGCGATCTCCGCGTTTTCGCCGAGGTAGCCATTGCCGTCATGCAGCGCAGCAAAGGCGATGGCCCCAAGCTTGCTGTGCGGTACCACCAACAGGCGTTTGGCTTCGCCCAGCGTGGCCGTGAGAGGAGCCCAGATCATAGCGTGCAATTGCTGCAATGCATGCCGGGCGCGGGCTTCCAGTTGCCGCACATGTTGCTGCGGCAACAACCGGCTGGTGCGCATCGCGTCCATCTGAAACTGCACGCGACGGATGGCTCCCTCCACGTCGCTCCAAAGCGCAATGTGACGCACGACGCGAACAGATTGGCCGTCCACGATGCAAGCGAACAGCTCGTCATCAAGGACGCCGTACTCGACGACTGCTGCGGCTTCCCGGAGCGCCTCCTGCAGAGCGGTCAGCATCCGATGATCAATGTTGGTCGCTGCAGGCTTTGCACCCCGTTCGTGCAAAACGAGCCGAGATCGTCGCTGTACCTCGAGATACTCATTTTCAAGCTGGCGGAGCTCGGCATCTGCAACTCCGGTATCCTCACCCTCCTCATGCAGTCGGCGCAACCGGCGCTGCGACCATGAAAGTCGGTGGTGCAGCTCGTCAAGTCGCGCGTTGGTGCCACCCTGGACAGTGGCTACGCTGCCCAGCCGGTCCGCGAGCGCGCGCGCGCGAAAGCGCTCTAGCGCCAGAACTATCGCGAACGTGTTACTTTGTTCGCCATCGGCGCCAAGCGCCAATCGCAGCAGCTCGCGGTACGGAGCTACGGTGGAATTCTGGAAGGCGTAGCGCAAATCGTCGCCGACCAAGCGGAAGCGTTGTTCCTCCACGAGCGCGACGGCGCGTTCGAAGTGAGATTTGGCGAGGTCGTAGTCGCGTTCGCCGCATGCCAAGTAGCCCAATTGCAACAACGCACGCAATTCAATTGACAGAAGGCCTCTGGAATGTGCGCTGGAAAGCAGGTGAGAAAACGTGTCGCGCGCATCAATTGCGCCGTTACGCGCGCCGGCGCACTCAGCTACGAGCAACGCGGCGCGAATCGCGCTTGCTGGCATATCTAGCCGACGAAACGTCGCTTCTGCGCCAGAGGCGAGTTTAAGCGCACGATCGACTTGTCCCAGGTTCGTGGCTTGCTCAGCACGTGCCAGCGCGACCGTCGCTTGGCCAGCCACCTGCGCTTCGGCTACGAAGACGTGCTCCGCTTGCGAAAGCACAGTATCAACGCGCGGATCCTCCGCGTGCTGCCGGGCGATCGCGTTCGCGAGCTCAACCCGCGTCCATGCGGCTTCGAGATGCATTTCGAGCGACATGAATCGATCGATCGTGTTCTGAAGCAGGGCGATTGCCTCTGGCAACAGATGCAACTCAAGGTATACCTGACCAAGTTGACGCTCGGCGTTGGCGAGATGCTGTGGCATCTGGAGCTGTTGGTATTGGCGCCGTGCCTCTTCGAGCCCCGCCAGCGCGGGCGCATATTCGCCTCGGGCCAGTCGAATCAGTGCCGCTGACTCGTCGCATAGCGCGGCAAGCACTGGCCAACTGCCAGTACTTCTTTCTCCGCGAGCCTCTGCGTAATGCTGCAGTGCAGCTTCGAACTCGCCAGTTGCTGCTAGCGCGTCAGCGAGTCCGATGCTGCTCTGCGCTGCGCGCTCTCGATCATCGGCGTGGCGAAACCCGGCGATCGCGGACTCAAAGTGTGTGACTGCGACGCCAAAGTGTGAACGCTCGCAGCTCAACTGCCCAAGATTCAAACTCACCCGACTAGCCGCGTGGGTGTCTCCCAGCGCGAGGAGTTCATCACGCGCGGCAATACCGCACCGCTCCGCATCGTCAAGCCTGCCCTGCATGCAGAGCACCAGCACACGTGGCACCTGCGTTTGCGCGGCGGCAGACGCCAGTCCGAGTGCGCGGAACTTGCCGGCCGCCTGCTGCAACAACGTGTCGGCCTCCGTCATCCGGCCTGCTGCGATCGCTTCGTATGCCGCGACACTGTCGCGCAGCGCAGGGATCGGACTGGCCGGCGTGTTATCGTCGAGCGCGAGCAGCTGCTGCAACGCTGCGGCAATCGACGAGACCTGTGTGGGGTTCGTGCTCCAGCACGCCAGGGCGGCGTCTTTTAGCTCCCAGGCGAGCGCTTCTCGCTGGTTTGCTGAGATGTCAGTCGGGAGCGAGCCGTTGCCGCTGGCCAGCGCTTGCGCGAGGATCTTAGCATCGAATGAGTGGGCGGACGAACCATCGGTCATCCGCCTATTTTGCCGCGGCAAGATCGGCCCGCGCGGGCAGCGTGGCTTTGACTGGCGCGCCGCTTGGCGATAGTATTGGGCCGTGGTGACGCTAGCAACCACACCCGCCTCACGGCGCCGAGCGCTGGCGTTTTTGTGGAGAGACCCATGATTCAATCATTCAAACGCCTGCTGCAACGCGACGCATCAACTCGGCACGAAGCGCCGCAAAGCGAGCAGTTGATCGAGCTGGATGCTTCGGTGCTGGATCAGATCGGTGGTGGCGACGCCCCTGAGCCTCGCAATCACGCTTGGACCGTCTAAACCACTTCGACCAAACCGGCCACCAACCCGCTGCGGCGGGTTTTTTGTTGCGTTCGTAACGCGGGCTACCGCTGCCCCACCTCAATCGGCGGTAATTCCACTACGTCGTGGCCCATGCGCACCGTCATCCAGTATGTCCCGGCGCGCACGGCGTCGAGCTCGAAACTGCCCAGTTCATCCAGTTCGGCCTGCCGGTGCGGCTCGGTGGCGTGGTCGTCGTCGTTGGCGGCGGTGTTGACGGTGATGGAGACCGGGCCGTGGTGGTCCGGGCCGAGCATTTGTCCGGCGAGGACGTAGCTATCGTTGCTGCCGGCGATGCGCAGGTCGATGTCGTGGCCTTCGGCGCTGAACATGAGATGCCGCGATTGCCGCGATAGCCCCGCCGAGCGCAGGCCGAGCGCCGCAGGCGTCGTGGCCCAGCTATCGAAGGTCAGCACCGCCTGAATCCGTTTGACCGCGCTTTGCAGGCTGCCGATGAGCGTGCTGCCGGGTGCCGCGGCGGCGGCCTGCACGCTGGCCTGGCTGGGCCACAAGCCGACGGCTGCCGTGATCGCGGCCGCAGGTGCGTCTTCCAGCCGCAAGGCGCCGCCGATGGCGCGGCCCAGCGCGTCGGCATCGCTGAGCGTCGGCATCGGCGCGGTGCTTGGGTTCGGGGGCAGGTTCATGGCGCGGGTGCTCCTGAGGGTTGTCGCAACAGAGTCGCGACCCGGCGACAAAATACATCCCTGGCGACGATGGCCGCGCGCCCGATGGCGGTGCCGGGCGGGCGCTTCATGCCTGCTCCATCAGCGTGCGCAACTTGCCCAGGCAGCGCGAGCGCGTGGGGCCGATGCTGCCGAGTGGCATGCCCAGTGTGGCGGCGATGTCGTCGTAGCTGACCGGCTCGTCCACGTCTCGGTAAAGCAGGCTAAGCAGGTCGCGGCAGCGCGCGTCGAGCCGGTCGAGCGCGAGACGCACCTGATGATGCGTTTGCACTTCGGCCAGAGTGTCTTCCGGCAACGGCGCGTCATCGGCAATGTCGAGCGCGGCGCTGCCGCCGTCGTCATCGTCGGCGCTGATCGAGACCGTGCGCAGGCCGCGAGAGCGCTGCAGCAGGGCTTCGCGCTTGGCAGTGGTAACGATCCAGGCTTGCAGGCGGTCTTGCTGCGTGAGCCGCGGCAGATGCTCCATGAGGCGCATGAACACAGTCTGGAACACGTCGGCTGCCATGTGTTCGTCGAGCCCGACGCGGCGGACGATGGTGTACACGAGCCGCTGGTAGCGCTGTACCAGCGTCTCCCATGCGGCCGCATCACCGCGATTGCAGCGCGCGGAGAGGACGGCATCGCTGTCGTCGCGAATGTCGTTGGCCGGCGGAGGAGCGGGGGCGCGCGTGGGATCAGTCATCGCCCGGAAGCATAGCGGGACGACGGACAGGATTTTCCGACGTCTGGCGCAATACATCTTTTCAGGATAAACGACCAGCCAGCAAGGGTTAGAGCCACAGTTTTCGTAAAGTCGACTACATAAAAAAATGATCTGAAATTCTTTTTGGTAAGCGGTTCATGACAAAAAGCTGAATCGAACCTCCACGGCAGCGAAAATGCGCGGATGGTCACCGTCCCCACGCCCGCGCAAAGCCCAATTCCGCCGTTCGAATTGCCGCTCACCATTGCTGCCAGCGACATTGACGAACTCGGGCACGTCAACAACGTGGTGTACCTCGGCTGGGTGCAGGACGTGGCGATTGCGCACTGGCAGCAGCTGACGACGGCCGCGCAGCGCGAACGCGTGGTGTGGGTGGCGCTGCGGCACGAAATTGACTACCTTGCCGAAGCCGTGCCCGGCGACACCGTGTTTGCGCGCACCTGGACGGGTACGGCGCAGGGCCTGCGCCATCCGCGGCATACGGAGATAATTCGGCGGTCTTCGGACGGTGGTGAGAAAGTGCTGGCGCGTGCGGTCACGCAATGGTGCCCGCTGGATCGCGCGAGCGGTCGACCGGCGCGCTTGCCTGCCGAGATGGCGCCGTGGTTCGGCAAGGCGTCGCCGTAGGCGAAACCGGCGATCGATTCGCAGGTCAAACAAAAGATAGCGTTGGTTGGAGTGAGGATGGAGGAGGTGACGATGCGGATGCGCACGCAGATGCATGAGGCCGTGATGGGCGGAGCAGTGCGTGGTCATTGCCGCGCGCTGGCGTTGCTGGTTGGCGTGAGCGCAGCAATGCTCGCGGCACCAGGCTGGGCGGTCGACGAAAATGCGCCGCAGCGGCGGCCGGTGAAGGTCGTCGCGCCGGATCGGCTCAAGGTCAAGACGGCAGCCGGCGAGGCGACCATTCCGCTCTATAGCAGCGTGGATCTGAACAAATCACATCCTGAGATCAAGCGCGCGCTCATCTTGATGCACGGGCGGTTGCGCGACGCGGATCGCTACTTTGATGTCGCTCAGCGCGTGACTGCCGCTAGCGGTGCCAGCGGCGACACCGTGGTCATTGCGCCGCAGATGCTGTCAAGCGCCGACGGCGCGCGGCACGACGTCGCCGCGAGCGTGCCGCGCTGGAAGCGTGACGGATGGATGGGCGGCGAACCCGCCAAGAGCCCCCTTCCGATGAGTTCGTTCGAGGCTATCGACGGCGTCATCGCGCAGCTGGCGGATCGCACGCGCTTTCCGAAGCTCGAACGCATCGTGATCGCCGGACATTCCGGCGGCGCGCAGTATGTGCAGCGCTACGCCGTCGTCGGGCGCGCCGATCAGGTGCTGACTGCGGCAGGTCTGCAACCGTTTATTGACGGCGCGACGGACACCGCCACGGGCGCGGCGCCGGTGATGCGCGTTCGCTACGTGATTGCCAACCCCTCGTCGTATGTGTATTTCGACGCCGGGCGGCCGGTCGCTGTCGGGCACTGCCGCGAGGCTGACCACTGGCGTTATGGCATGAACGATTTCGTACCGTACGTCACGCAGCAGGCGACCGGGGCCAAGGGTGCGAGCAGCGCGGGCGCCAACGGCCTGGCCGTGGGGCTCGAGCGGCGCTACCTGGGCCGCCGAGTGATTTATATGAGCGGCGGCAACGACGTCGACCCCAACCATTCGGCGCTCGACAAAAGCTGCATGGGTGAAGCACAGGGTGCGAACCGCATGGATCGCAGCCGCAATTATTTTGCACACGTGCAAAAGCGTGCCGCGCAGCAGTCGGCGACGCTGCGTCATTCGCGTGTGGAGGTGCCGGGCGTTGCGCACGATGCGGACCGCATGTTCAATTCGGTGTGCGGCAGGGCCGCGCTGTTTGACGCGCCGGGCTGTGAGCTGAAGCTCGGCGAAACGATGGTTGCGCCCGTGCGCTGAGGCGCGCGCCGCCGCCGCGGGGCCGGTCGCTACGCCCGCGACGGTGACTGGGTTTGAGATTGCGACTGGCCCGTGACTGGACGGCTACCCGGCGTCTCATCGGCCAGCGACGATACGGTCACCGCCACGGACAACTGATGGCTGCCGCCACCGCGGATCACGCCGCGCAGCGGCGGCACGTCACCGTAGTCGCGGCCGTAGCCAAGCCGCACGTGGCCTTCGCCCGCGAGGCAGTCGTTGGTCGGGTCAAACTCCAGCCACCCTTTGCTCGGGCAATACACACTCACCCAGGCGTGCGAGGCATCAGCACCGACCAGCCGCGGCTGGTCGGGCGGTGGCGAGGTCAGCAAATACCCGCTCACATACCGGGCGGGCAGGCCCAGTGAGCGCAGGCAGGCAATCATGACCTGCGCGAAATCCTGGCATACGCCCTCCCGCCGCGACAGCGCGTCCAGCGGTGGCGTGCTGACATCAGTGCTTTGCGGCGCATAGCGGAAATCGGCGTGGATGCGGGCGCAGAGCGCGCGCGCCAGCGCGTGCACGCTGCGGCCGGGCGTGGCAAGCGTCGCCGCATAGCGCGCAAATTCGACATGCACCGGGGCCAGCGGCGACGAATGAACAAATTCGCGCGCCGCATCGAATGGTTGACCGGCACGGTACTGCATACGCTCGACCAGCGCTTCCCACGGCGTGCCTTGCGCAAGGGTTGCGTCGGCGTCTGACCCGATCAATGCTGCAGGCAGCGGCGCTGTGGTGACCAGGCTGTCCGCCGTGACAACCAGTTCGCTGTGCGGCGTGGCCAGCTCAAAGTACTCGCGCGGCTGACCGTAGGCGTCGGCGCCGCTGCTCCGCTCGCTGGGCGTTGGGCTGATGCTCAGGTGATGGCTGTGCAGCGTTTGTACGTCATTGCTGACCGGTTGCAAATGCGCAATGTGGTGGGCCTGCTCGACGCGGCTCGCGTAGACGTACCGCGTTTCGTGGGTAACGGTGAGTTTCATGCGCCCACCGCCTGTGCGGGCGCCTCGGCATGGCTGAAATAGCGTTGCGACAGCGCGTCAGACAGTGCCCAGGCATTGCGCGTGGCGTCACGCAGTTGATTCACTAACGCTTCGCGGGTTGCAGGCTCATCGCTGCGCGCAGCGTGTCGCAACGCATCGGGCGACCAGCGATGCGGCAATTCGATGGCGCTGAGCAGTGTCGGCGTGCTGCCGATGGCGGTGTCGTCGAGCTTGGCGATGCGGCTGGCGAGCGTTTGCGCCACCCAGGCCAGCGAGCGTGGATTGCCGCGATCGAGTACCAGCAGGTCAATCAGCGCTTCGGTGTCGCGCCGTTGCAGATAACGCGCGCGAAAGGTGATGGTGCTGTCGAACAGCGTCAGCAGCAGCGCAAAGCCCGTCTCGCTATCCAGCGCTCCACCGGCCAACGCTTCCGCGAGCACGTCGGCCAGCGTGCTGAGCCGCTCGATGTGGCGACCGATCGAAAGCAGTCGCCACCCGTCGTCGCGCGTCATGCGGTCGGTTTGGGCGCCCGTCATCGCCATGATGTCGACGCCCAACTGATCAAGCGCGGCGAGCGCTGTGTGTACGCTCGCGGGGCCGACGTCAGCCGGTGTGCGCAGCGTTGAGACAAAGCGCTCGGCACTGGCCGCCACCAATGTCCATTGCTCCAGCGCAAGGCGCTCTCGCACTGCGAATGCGGACTGCTTGAGTGCGCCGAGAATCGCGGCGACGCTGTAGGCGCCCTCGCGGCCGTCGGCATCGCCGAGGGAGGCGACCAGCGCTCGTTCAAACAGATGCGGCGCCTGCTCAGGCGATGGGACGGCGGTGCTCACCAGTCCATTGCTGCGTGCCAGGCCACCGATCCAGCGCTGCCAGCGCTGCGTCTCGGGCGTATCCATGCCGTCACCCGCAAGCGCTTCGAGCGTGGCGCGCGCCAGCCGCGTGGCGTTCTCCAGGCGCTCGGTGTAGCGGCCAAACCAGAACAGATTTTCAGCCGCCCGACTGGACACACCCAAACCGACACGCTGCGTGGTGAGGGGGGTGAGCGTGGTGGAGAGCGGGCGAGTGTCGCGCGGCTCGACTGCCGTGGCCTCTGTGCTCGTGACCCAGGCATCGGCGGAACTGCCACCGCGATACATCGACACCACATCTTTGCCGGGTGGGGCCAGCCGCGCCAGACCGCCCGGCAGTACGCGCCAGCGGCCGGGGCCATCGGACAACGCAAAGACGCGCAGCATGACCGCGCGGCTCGCGATTGCCGCGGCACCGCCGTCACCCCGTGCTGGCGCGGCCTGCCAGCTTGGATTGTGCGCGAGCGGCACGTAGGCCTGTGCTGAGAAGTCCTCCGGTCGCATCGAGATGCGCCCCACCCACTGCTCGCGCTCGCGGGCGGTCAGCCCGTGACCCAGCGCCGGCACAAAGCGGCGACCGCGATCGTTGTACGTTGGCTTGATCACATAGTCCGCAATTTGCGGCAACAGGGTGTAGAGTGCGCTGCGTTCGCCGCACCACCAGCTCGCGATCGACGGCAGCGTGAGCGACTCGCCGAGCAGCCGCTCGCAGAGGCGAGGCAGGAAGCCAAAAATCGCGGTGGATTCAAGAAAACCCGTGCCCGGTGCGTTGGCCAGCACCACGTTGCCCGCGCGCCAAGCCTGTACCAGACCGGGCACACCGAGCGCGGAATCGGCTCGCAATTCCAGCGGGTCAAGAAAGTCGTCGTCGAGGCGGCGAAGGATCGCGTGCACCGGCTCGAGTCCGTGCAGCGTCTTGAGCCAGACTTGTGCATCGCGCACCACCAGATCGCCGCCCTCGACCAACTCGATCCCGAGGTAGCGCGCCAGATAGACGTGTTCGAAGTAGGTTTCGTTGTAGGGCCCCGGTGTCAGCAGCACGATGCGTGTGTCACGGCCGCCGGGCGAATGCGCCAGCAGGCTTGCAATCAGCGTTTTGTAGCTCGCAGCCAGTTTGTCGACATGCAGCGCGCGAAATGCGTCGGGGAACAGGCGCGACACGATCATGCGGTTTTCGAGCGCGTATCCCAATCCGGACGGCGCCTGCGTGCGCTGCGACATCACCCACCAATGACCGTCCGGCCCGCGCGCCAGATCGAATGCGGCGACATGCAACCAGGTGTCCTGCGCAGGTCGGCTGCCACACAATGGGCGCAAGAACGCAGGATGCCCGTGCACCAGCGCTGTTGGCAACATGCCCTCGCGCACCAGTGCCTGCGCGCCGTAGACATCGCTCAGCACGGCGTTGAGCAGGCGGGCGCGCTGTTGTACGCCGCGTTCGATCTGTACCCACTGTTGCGCGTCGATCAGCAATGGCAACAAATCCAGCGACCACGGCCTCGCTTGCCGCGGTGGACCATCCAGCGCATCGGAGTAGAGGTTGTAGGTGACACCGTTGTCGGCGATGCGTCGCAGCAGACTGTCGTTCTGTGCCGCGAAGTGTGAGATCAGCGCGTCCGCTGACGTGGTGCCCAGCGCGGCAGCCGTTGCCGAGAAAAAGCTTCTCCAACTGGGGGTGAGCGCGATGGTGGCTTCGGTGGTCGCTGTACCGCGTAGCTCGTCGAAGTGGCCGATCGGTGCGTGCCGCGCAATGGCAGCCACCGCATCCGCAGTGGCTGTTGCAGGCGCCGAAGCATCATCGAACAGAGACGTCATGGCCGCAGTGTAGCGGTGGCCGCCGCGACGGGGGGCGACGGCCATTCGTCATCGAAACGAACAGCCATGTCCTCGCGCCTAAGCCCGCCGCAAATCCAGCGTGAACGGATGCTCGTGATTCACCTGCGCGGGCTGTACGACCAAGCGCCCAGGTGTGTGCCCCATGCGCAGGAAGCGCGACAGCCGCCTCGACTCCGCCTCGTAGGCGTTGATCGGGAACACGCCGGGGTTCGACCCGCCCGGATGCTGCACGTGGTACTGACAGCCACCGAGGCTCTTGTTCATCCAGGTGTCGACGATATCGAATGTGACTGGTGCGTGGACGTGGATGCTCGGGTGCAGCGCCGACGGCGGGCTCCACGCCTTGTAGCGAACGCCGGCGACGAAGTGACCCACCGTGCCCGTGGGTTGCAACGGCAGCGCTTGACCATTGGCGGTCACGACGTAGCGCGAGTCGTTGAGGCCGGTGACGCTGACTTCCAGCCGCTCCAGCGACGAGTCGACATAGCGCACCGTGCCGCCGATCGCGCCTTCTTCGCCCATCACATGCCAGGGTTCCAGTGCACCGCGAATCGCGACCTCCATGCCGCGCACCGCGATCTCGCCGAACAGCGGGAAGCGGAACTCGAAGTGCGGCGCGAACCACGCGGGGTCGAACTGATAGCCACCGTTCTCCGGCATGGCGAGGTCTTCGAGCACATCCTCGAAGTCCATGCGGATGAACGTCGGCAGCATGAAGCGGTCGTGCAGCGCCGTGCCCCAGCGCGACAGCGAATGGTGTTTCGGCTGCTTCCAGAAGCGCGCGACGAGCGCACGCAGCAACAGTTGTTGCACGATGCTCATGCGCGCGTGCGGCGGCATTTCGAAGGCGCGCAGCTCGAGCAACCCGAGGCGGCCGGTAGGGCCGTCGGGCGAGTAGAGTTTGTCGATGCAGAACTCGCTGCGGTGCGTGTTGCCGGTGACGTCGATCAGAATATTGCGCAGCGTGCGGTCGACCAGCCAGGGCGGCATTTCGGTGCCGTAGATCGCACGGTTCTTCTCGATTTGTGACAGAGCGATTTCCAGCTCGTAGAGCTGGTCGTTACGCGCCTCATCAATGCGCGGCGCCTGCGAGGTAGCGCCGATGAACAGGCCGCTGAAGAGATAGGACAGGCTGGGGTGGTTGTGCCAGTAGGCGATCAGGCTCGACAGCAGCTCCGGTTTGCGCAGAAACGGCGAGTCGGCTGGCGTTGCACCACCCAGCACGAAGTGATTGCCGCCGCCGGTGCCGGTGTGGCGGCCGTCGAGGGCGAATTTCTCGGCGCAGAGGTGCTCTTCGAACGCGGCCTGATAGAGAAACTCGGTGTGCTCGACCAGCTCGTTCCAGTTGTAGGCTGGGTGGATGTTCACCTCAATGACGCCGGGGTCGGGTGTCACCTGCAGCAGCTTCAGGCGCGGATCGCGCGGTGGCGGATAGCCCTCGAGCACGATGCGAACGTCGAGCGCTTCGGCGGTAGCCTCAATCGCCGTCAGCAGATCAAGGTAATCCTCAAGCCACGCGATCGGCGGCATGAAGACGTAGAGGTGGCCTTGTCGTGCTTCGACGCACAGGGCGGTCCGCGTCAGCCAGTGTGCAGACTGGAAGCGCTGCGGCATCAGGGTGGCGGTGGCGGGGACGTATTGGTGCCGCGCAGACTGGGCAGCCCGATCAGCATCGTCGCTGTCCGCGTTTGCAGTGCCGGTTATTCCCTCCAATTGCCCACCCGGCGCTGTGCGGGCGGTGGGTCCGCCGGGCGGTTCGATGGCGGCACCGCGAACAGCGGAACCAGCCGCCGTCGGCAAGCCCTGCATCGCCACCGTCGCTGGAACATCGAGTCCCCGCGCGACGCCATAGCGCTCGGCAAACGTCCTCGCCGCCGGCAGTTCGCTGCGCGGATCAAAGGTGTCGCGATCAATGAAGTACGGGTAGTCGCCCTCCGATGTCCAGGGCAGGCTGTCGAGCGGCAGGCGATAGCCCATCGCACTGTCACCGGGGATCAGATACATCCGCTCGTCGCGGAAGAACCACGGGCCCGTTTGCCAGCGCGTGCCGCGCAAGCCTACCGCGGTGCCGGGCGTCAACGGCAACACGTGCCCAACGACGTGCTTCAGCCCCTGATCGAACACCTTGCGCAGGCGGTCGCGCTCCAGCTCGTCGCCGAGGCGCGCGTCAAATGGATCGACGTTCACCGGCAGACGCCGCTCGCGCCACAGGTAGTACCAAGTGTCCTCAAAACCTTCCTTGACGAACTCGTCCGTGAGGCCGAGCTTGCCGGCCAGCGTGCGGATGAAGCGGCCCGAATCGACATTGCTGTAACCGCCGGGCTTACGCTCGTCGGCAAACAGGTCGGGGTTGTGCCAGATGGGTTGCCCGTCCTTGCGCCAGAACACCGACAACGCCCAGCGCGGCAACTGCTCGCCGGGATACCACTTGCCCTGCCCGAAGTGCAGGAAGCCACCGTCGCCATACTGGGCGCGCAGCTTTTGCACCAGCGCGTTGGCGTAGCCGCGTTTGGTGGGGCCAAGCGCCGCCGTGTTCCATTCCGGCGCATCGCGGTCGCGGTCCGCGACAAAGGTCGGCTCGCCACCCATCGTCAATCGAACGTCGCCCGCCACGAGGTCGCGGTCCACCTGTTCGCCGAGATCGAGCACCTTTTCCCACTGCGCGTCGGTGTACGGCTTGGTGACGCGCGGCGATTCGTAAATGCGCGTCACGGCCATGTGGTGGCTGAATTCCACCTCGCTCTTGTCGACCCCGCCTTCAATCGGTGCAGCGGATGACGGCTGCGGCGTGCAGGCCAGCGGGATGTGGCCTTCGCCCGCCAGCAGGCCCGATGTGGGATCAAGGCCAATCCACCCGGCGCCGGGCAGATAGACCTCGCACCAGGCGTGCAGATCGGTGAAGTCGGCGCTGGGTCCGCTCGGGCCGTCGATCGCCTTAACGTCGGGGGTGAGTTGAATGAGGTAGCCCGATACGAAGCGCGCCGCGATACCCAGGTGGCGCATCAGCTGCACCAGTAGCCAGCCCGAGTCGCGGCACGAGCCGGACTTCAAGGTTAATGTCTGCTCCGGCGTCTGCACGCCCGGTTCCATGCGGATCAGGTAGCGGATGTCCTTGTAGAGCATCGAGTTCACGTCGACCAGAAAGTCGATGGTGCGTCGTTTGCTCTTGTCGATTTTCTTGAGATACGCGTCAACCAGCGGCGTCATCGGCGCCGCGGCAAGGTAGGGCGCCAGTTCAGCCTTGCTGTCGCGCGAGTAGTCGAACGGAAATTTCTCAGCCGAAGGTTCGAGGAAGAAGTCGAACGGGTTGTAAACCGCCATCTCGGCGACCAGATCGACGGTGACCTTGAACTCTCGCGTGCGCTCTGGCACCACCAGCCGCGCCATGTAGTTCGCGAACGGGTCCTGCTGCCAGTTGCAGAAGTGATCAGTCGGCTCGATGCGCTGGCTGTAGGACAGGATACGCGTGCGGCAATGTGGTGCCGGGCGCAGGCGAACAATCTGTGGCCCGAGCGCGACGAGACGGTCGTAGCGGTAGTGGGTGACGTGGTTGAGCGCGACGTGGATGGTCATGGTGCGTGGGTGGCCTGTTCAGTGCTCGGATAGCTTGCGATGCAACAAAGTGGTGCATCGCAGCACTTGAGTAGCAATCGCTGTGCCGTATTGTCTCGCGACGGGATGTCAGATGACCATTTGCAACCCGCAGCGCGGGTCTTAGTGAAAATCGTGCGACGAAACCTGCAAGTCGGCCAGCAGATGTGAAGCATCTTCCATGTGACTTGCCATGAGGTGGATCACTGGCCCCTGACGCTCCAGTTTGCCGTGCACAATCATCAAACGGGAAGCGATCAGTGCCCGGCGCTCCTTTTCGGCAAGATCGCGCCAGACGACGACATTCGTGTTGCCGGTTTCGTCCTCCAGTGTGACAAAGGTGACACCGCTGGCCGTGCCAGGACGCTGGCGACAGGTGACCAGCCCGGCGACGCGCAGGTTACGTCCGGAAGGCAGGTGCTTCAGGCGTTCCGCCGTTTCCGTGCCCTTCAGCAGGCCACGCAGCAAATGCAACGGATGGGCACGTAATGTGAGTCCAGTGCTTCGGTAGTCAGCGATGACCTCCTGACCCAGCGTGAGTGGCTTGAGCGGCGCATGCAGTGCATCGAGCGAAACTGGCGTCCTCACACTGGGGGCCAGGGGCAGATCGTGGTGCTGCACCGCCGCTGCCATCCATTTCGCCTGAATTCGATCGCCCGCCAGCGCGTTGAATGCATCTGCATCCGCCAACGCTTTGACCGCGCGGCTATCGAGACCCGCGCGTTGCACCAGATCACGCACGTCGGCGTACGGCTGTGCACCGCGCTGTCTGATGATACGTTCGGCCACCGCTTGTCCTAACCCTTTGACCAGATTGAATCCAAGGCGCAGGCACGGTGCGCTGCGTGCCAACATCGGATCTGTGGGCAGAATCAGGCTGCATTCGCTGTCGCTGTGGTTGATGTCAATCGGTAACACGTGCACGCCGTTCTGGCGCGCGTCCTGAACCAGTTGCGATGGGGAATAAAAACCCATCGGCTGACTGTTAAGCAACGCACAGCAGAACGCGGCCGGGAAATGGCATTTCATCCACGCAGAACTGTAGGCAAGAATGGCAAAACTGGCGGCATGCGATTCGGGAAAACCGTAGCTACCAAAGCCTTCAACCTGTTTGTAGACCGACTCAGCGAAGGCCGCGCTGTATCCGCGCTCCAGCATGCCATTGATCAGTTTTTCGCGCAGATGGCCGAGGCCTCCCTTGCGCTTCCACGCGGCCATTGAGCGGCGCAGGTTATCTGCTTCGCCGGCCGTGAACCCTGCGGCTTTCATGGAGAGTTCCATCACCTGCTCCTGAAAAATGGGGATGCCGAGCGTTCGTTTCAGTACGCTTTCTACAGCAGGTGAGGGATAGCGTACGGCCTCGGTTTTTTGGCGCCGCTTGAGGTAGGGGTGCACCATGCCGCCCTGGATTGGGCCGGGGCGGACAATTGCAATTTGCACGACCAGATCAAAAAAATTGCGCGGCTTAAGCCTGGGCAACATGCTCATTTGCGCGCGCGACTCAACCTGAAATACGCCTGTGCTTTCGCCACGACAAAGCATGTCGTATACCTGTGGGTCCTCGGCCGGTATATCGTGCATGCCGAATGTCTGCCCCAACTGCTGTCCAATCAATGCCAGCGCGCGGCGTATGCAGGTGAGCATGCCCAGTCCGAGCACGTCCACTTTCATCATGCCAAGGGCTTCAATGTCGTCCTTGTCCCACTGAATGACGCTGCGGTCGGCCATGGTGGCGTTTTCGATGGGGACTTGCTGATCGAGCCGGTGATCAGCCAGTACAAAGCCCCCGGGGTGTTGCGACAGGTGGCGCGGAAATCCACGAAGCTGCCCGGTGTAGTGAATCAACTGACGTACCCGGGGGAGCGCTGGGTCAAACCCCATTTCGTGCAGGCGGTCATCCAATTCGGTCTTGTTGTCCCACCATGACAAATTGCTGCTGATACGATCAAGTTGATCCTGCGAAAAACCGAGGGCACGTCCAACGTCACGAATTGCGCCTTTGGTGCGATAGCAAATGACCACGGCACACAGGGCCGCGCGATGGCGTCCGTAGGTTTGGTAAATGTGCTGGATGATTTCCTCACGCCGTTCATGCTCGAAATCGACGTCAATGTCAGGTGGCTCGTCCCGTTCATTGGAGATGAAGCGCTCAAACAACAAATGACTGCGCTGTGGGTCAAGTTCGGTGATGTGCAGGCAATAGCAAATGGCTGAGTTGGCTGCCGATCCCCGTCCTTGACACAGGATGCCGCGCCTTCGGGCTTCGCGCACAATGTCGTACACAGTGAGGAAGTAGGGTTCATAGCGCTTGTCGGCGACCAGAGCGAATTCTTTTTCCAGCAGCGCCTGAACATGCTCTGGAATCCCGCTGGGGTAGCGTTGCTGTGCCCCAAGCAGGGTTTGTTCGCGCAGGTAACTGGCGGCGGTATGCCCGGAGGGGATGAATTCTTCGGGGTACTGGTAGCGCAGTTCCCGTAGCGTGAACCGGCATTGTCTGGCAACGGTAACACTGTTGAGCAGGAGTTCGGCGGGGTAGAGATGTGTGAGCGCCGCCAGTGGCCGCAGGTAGCGTTCGGCGTTCTGTTGTGCCAACTCGCCCAGGCGATCAATGG
This sequence comes from Burkholderiales bacterium, assembly GCA_016790165.1. GTDB lineage: Bacteria > Pseudomonadota > Gammaproteobacteria > Burkholderiales > Casimicrobiaceae > Casimicrobium. The sequence goes on along the minus strand of JAEUPL010000015.1, from coordinate 17,632 downwards.
TGCAGTGCAACCGCGTTGCCGCAAGAATGTCTTGCAGGGGCTGACGGGATGGTTCGTGAATCAATACATCGCCACATGCGATCAAGGCCAGCTCATTTTCCTGGGCGAGCTTCATTGCATGCTCGAAACGCCGCGCATCGCTCGCCGTGAGCAGGCGCGTATAGCCGATCGCTCGATTGAGCGCCTGCGTGTGCGCGATCACCGGTTCGATCTGGCTACCTGGCACGATGAGCGCGAAGCAGTCACGCAGGTTTGCCAGCGATTGCACATCAAAGTGATAGCTGCCCTTTTCTGCTGACAGGCGACAACGTGTAATCAGCTGACATAAATGCTCATAGCCGCGTTTTGTTTCAACCAGCAGGATCAGTGTGCAGTCATCGAGGCGAAAGCTGGCGCCGAGGATGAGGCGAAGTGGTGCATCGTCAATCGCGACGCCGTGTTCGGCGCACAGGTCACACCAGGCGAGGTGTGCTCGTGCTCCACCGGCCAGTGAACATTCGTCTGTAATGGCAATAGCGCTGTAGCCATGTGTCCAGGCGGTGCGGAGTAATTCCTCCGGGTGAGAGGCGCCGTACTGAAAACTGAAATTCGAACGGCAAAACAGCTCGGCGTAGGAGGTCTTCACGGGGTGACACGCTGATCGGGTTGTAAGTGCAGCCAGGCGACTTGTTTGCTTCCCACAGAGGCGGGAGACGGAGTGCTCAGGCGAAAATGCCGTGTAGAAACCAACGGTCGGTCCGTCGGTCGCGGAATATCCACCAGTAACTGTGATGGTCAGCGGCTGCGATGTAGTAGTCGCGGCACACAGCCGAGGTGTCGCCGTAGCAACCATTCCAGGCGAACACAATGCGCTCAGGCTGTCGACGGTTGAAAGCATGGCGCAATCGCTGTAGCGCGGTCGCATTCAGCGGGCGCGGGGGGTCTACCAGCCATGGCGGGCGCAGCGCCGACGTGGATGCATGATATGCATCTGAGGCGACAGCGCGGACTGTATCCGCCATTGATTGCGATTCGGGCACAGCGTTGTGGGGATAACGCGGCCTGATCACAATGTGCGCCTGACCAAGCCGCGAAGACATCAGGTCAAGCAGGGACTGCCAGATCAGTTGATGTGTTTTTCCGTGATCGAAGAAATCGAACTCGTGAACTTCAGCGTGATCGAGTTCTGTGCACACCAGGTCAATGCGCGATAGCTCATGCGTAATCGGCTGTCGTTCGAGGCGGACTTCGAGCAGGCGCAGCCATTCGTTGACATGATGGCTGCCGTGCGCGGATACCAGCGTGAGTTCGGTGCTTTGCTGTTGTCCATTCGAAAACTTGAGTTGCAATGCCCGTGCGTGGCGAACATGCAGGCGAAGAAACTCGTGTAACTGACGCAACAATATGACTGCGCCCGGCCACCAATGGGCCTGCTCGCGGGCCAGATCGAGAAATTCGACATACTCGTGAAAACGTGGAGATGCGTCCCGAAAACACAGCGATTCGGTGACGACGCCATAGGCTTGATCGAGTGCATTGGTAAGCTCAACCCCGAAGCGTTGATTGAGCTCCGCCGGGTCGAGGCGGCGTACGGCAGCGAGGTGATGCAGATTGAGTTCACGCAATTCAGCGATGAGCGATCGCGGAATGTCCATGCAAGCCAGCGGCAAATCATCCAGCCACTCATCAATGCGTCCAGGCACACACAATTGACGGTGCGCTGTGGCCAGCCAGCGAGCGCCACGCGCGGTCGGCGCCAGTACGCAGTGCACCCGCAAGGGGTGCGCCTCAATGCGTTTGATCGCGTGCTGCAACAAGGCCTCAGCACCACCGTGCAAGGTCAGTGACGCGGCAACATCGAGCAGCAAACCGAAATCGGCGCTGACATGAATGTTCGGCGTCAGTGTTGCCAGCGCATCGGCGAGCCGGTGCAGCGTGGCACGCTCGCGCTCGGCTGCTCGTGGTAACGCGATGAGTGCTGCGCTCAGTGCGTGGGCTTCGGCGAGTGTGCAGTGAAGCTTGATGCCAAGCGCAGCTGCAACCCGATTGCGCGCTATGACAACATCGCGTCGTCCGAATCGATCAAATACGACGACAGGTGCGGATCGTGCCAACTCTCGGGAGAAGGCCTGCAAAGGCAGGCCGGGCACGTAAAGCGCGAGCCACATGAGCGGCGAAATGGTTTCGATCGACTGATTCGACGGAGGATCTGTTGATCAATGCGACGCGAGAACCCGCGGGGCATCCAGGCCGGTGATCGCTCCGGCAGTCAGACGGTTTGGATCGTTGGGTTGCCGCTGCATGCTGGCCGTGGCTTGACTGGCGATCGTCTCCAGAGCGTCATCAGTGCACTGGCTGGCTGCGACAACGTCGACGAGGGCTGTGGTACCAAATTCAATCATGTTGTCGAGCCACCGGGCAGCGCGCAGCTGCCCGAATAGTCGATCTTGCACAGCGGCTCGATCAAGGGTAATCAACGGTCGTGTCAACTCCCGACCCCTGCACTTGAGCACTTGCAAGCGAATATGACGGTCATCCGCCGCATAGCCAAAGCGCAACCAGGCCGGTGAGGGCTGCGACATGGAACCAGCGCCACGAAAATGAATCAGCATCGTCGCGGGTGTTGGTGAGCCCGACTGACCGATGGTCGACTGGCTTGACATGCAGGCCAGATGCAGACGACGCAAGATTTCTGGAGCCAGCGTGGCGCGAGGCGGGCTCCAGAGCACGACCATACCCGGCAAACCGGTTCGCAAAGCTTGTTCGGTGGCCCATAGGTTTTCTCTTTGATGGGTTGAGGAGGAGGGGGCAGGGTGAATCTGGGTAACAAAAGCCGGGTCAATACCCGCCTGCAGTAATGCGGGCCCGAACAATTCGTGTGGTGCACCAATGCACAGGATCGGACGTTTTTGCTGAGTCAGTCGTGCCATGGCTGGCATCAGCAGAGACAATTCGCCGCAGCCGGGCATATCGGTCATGATTTCAGTCATGGCGCTGGGGGGCCAACCGCGCCAGGGCAAAAAGGCATCCAGTACGGCAAAGCCGCTGGCAATGCCCGCTGGCGGCACGCTTGCGTTCATGGCTGACAAGGTGCCCAGTGACTCGCCCATCCGCACATGCTCCCGCAACAACGGGTGGCTGTCGGTCAGGTGGCGATAAAACACGGCGTCCATAACTGTAAGTTTATACAGTATTTTTTGGAAATGCAAGCCGCTGCCTTGTCGAAGGCCGGACGTATCGCTATCTTCGCGGCATGGATATCACTGCCGTACGTCGCTACGCGCTGTCACTGCCCGAGGCGGTCGAGGCGCCGCACTTTCACTATGCGTCGTTTCGGGTGAAGAAAAAGATATTTGTGACTGTGCCTCCTGACGCCACGCACATCCACGTGTTCGTGCCAGACGAAGCGCGCGAGAAAGCGCTGATTCTTTACCCTGCGTTTGTGGAGAAGCTACTCTGGGGCAACAAGGTGGCTGGCGTGCGCGTCAACCTTGCCGACGCGAATGCCGACGCGGTGCACGACCTGATTCTGCAAGCGTGGAGAGCCAAAGCGCCGAAAGCGTTGCAAAAGTCGGGTGTAGCGATTTCACAGTGCTAACTTACGGCCCACCACTGTTCAACAATCAACTCGAGCCGCTGCGTCCCCTGATACTCCGAGAGAGAGACGCGATAGGCCGCGCGCATGGGTTGCGGCGGTGGCTCAGTGATGCCGAAACGGATGGCGTCGAAGATTCGGCCGCCACGCTTGAGCCGGAGTTTGGTGTGTTTCATCCCGACAATCCGGGCATCCATGACGGTGAATTCGTCGTCGAACAGCGGCGCCGGAAATGCTTGTCCCCAGACATGCTTGTGCAATGCCTCCGCCGTGGCGAAATCGAATTCATCGAGACTGAAACTGCCGTCGCTCTCGACGCGTTGCTCCAGGTCAGCCAGCGTCAGCGATTCGCGCGCAACCTGTTCAAACGCTTTGGCGAACGCGTCGAAATTCGCCTCGTCCATCGTGAGCCCGGCCGCCATCGCGTGCCCGCCAAACTTGCGCATCAGACCAGGCACCCGTTTGGAGACAAGATCCAGCGCGTCACGCAAATGAAAGCCCGGAATGGAGCGGCCCGAGCCCTTGAGTTCGCCTTCACTGCCTGGCGCAAACACTATCGTCGGGCGGTGATGTTTCTCGCGCAAGCGCCCGGCCACGATGCCGACGACGCCCTGATGCCAGGTCGGGTCACTTACTACGATGCTGTAATGCGTAGCAGGCGGTGTGTCCGCTGGCGCGGTCATGTCGGCAGTACCTGCGTTGGCGCTTGCATTGCGCGCCAGCATCTGGTCGGCCTCGTCACGCATGCCCGCCTCAATACCTTTGCGTTCGCGATTCAGGCGGTCCAGTTCGATGGCGATATCGACGGCGCGCGCGGGATCGTCCGTGCTCAGGCATTCAATGCCGAGTGAGATGTCATCCAGGCGGCCGGCGGCGTTAATGCGCGGGCCGAGCATAAACCCGAGGTCATAGGCGGTGGCTTTGTGTGCATCGCGTTTGGCAACGTCGAACAAGGCGTTGATGCCGACGCAGGCCCGGCCCTCGCGCATGCGACGCAGCCCCGCCTCGACCAGACGGCGGTTCACTGTGTCTAGCGGCACCACATCGGCCACCGTGCCTAGCGCAACCAGGTCAAGCAACTGATTCAGGTCCGGCTGTGTCGCAGCCGAGAACGTTCCGTGTTCGCGCAGCTGTGCACGCAACGCGAGTAGCACGTAGAACATGACGCCCACACCAGCGATCGCCTTGCTCGGAAACGGACAACCCGGCTGATTGGGGTTGACGATGGCGGGGGTGTCCGGCAGCGTGTCGCCGGGCAAATGATGGTCAGTCACCACGACGTCAATGCCTCTCGAACGTGCGGCTGCCACGCCATCGACGCTCGCGATCCCGTTATCGACGGTAATGATCACGCTGGGCGATTCTCGCGCCGCCAACGTGACAATTTCGGGCGTGAGGCCATAGCCATACTCGAAACGATTCGGAACGATGTAACCGACCTCAGCCCCCATCGCGCGCAGGCCACGCAGGCCCACCGCACACGCCGTGGCGCCATCGGCGTCATAGTCCGCCACGATGAGCATGCGTTCGCGCTGCTGGATGGCACGAATCAGGCGATCGCAAACAACGTCCATACCTCTCATCAAGGCGGGCGATGGGAGCTGCGATAACTTCCATTCGATGTCTGTCGCTGTCTGAATACCGCGCGCAGCATAGAGCCGGGCGAACAGGGGAGAGAAACCACTGCTGCGGAGCGCCTGCTCTGCCACCGTATCTACCACGCGTTGCCGCAGTACGGGGGACCGTGTCATGACGACAATTCCCGAGCGCGGGCATGCAGATCGCCGAGCACGGCGGCGAGCGTGGGTGGTCGGGCAAATCGCGCGCGCACGGTTTGCAGCCACCCCGGCACATGGGGCGTGAGTTTCAGACGCGGGTGTGCGTCACCGAGGATGATCTGGTTCGCCTGCAAGAGCGAGCTGGAATGCGCAGACCATGCGAGCTGCCACGCCGGGAGGTCGCCGTTGCGAAAGGCCTGCGCGAAGGTGGTGATAGACGCCATGTCGGAACGTCGTTCGATAAGCTCACCGTGAACGGAGCGAGCGGTGAGTTCAGCGTTTACCCCTGAGCTTGTCGAAGGGGCACCACGAACGGTATCGCCACCAGAAACTGTCGAAAACGCCCACAACCAGACGACGTTGATCGGTGGCAGGCCGCGGTCTTCGCGAGCGACATTGACCGGGTGGGTGTAGAGCAGCATCTGCAGCTCGTTCATCCACCGTTCTACGCGCCGCGCGTCGGCGCCGCGTGGCAGGTTGGGCCGAAGCGGTTCACCGGTGATCCAGTCTGGCCGCTCTGTGAGCGCCGAGACGATTTCATTGATGGAAACGAGCCAGTGCTGACTGTCTACAAATGTCAGGCGAACGCCTTCGTTTGCCAGATGTGCATCGCAGGCGGTACACAGGGCCCTGGCGTCACTGTCGTCGAGCGCGAGACGACTGGCGTCGAGCGGCGTCAAATCAGTCAGCCCGAGCGTTGCGGACATCGGCGACGCAATCGCGACCGTCTTCAATTCTCCGGCGTGGGCTTCGGCTGGCGAGTACGGTAGCAGCCGCAATGCATCCTGCAAATCGCGCTCGCCCCCGCCCAGGGCTTCGCGCTCGGCATCGCTCCAGCTGCCGACCGTAGGTGATAGCGTTGCGTTGCGGAACAATACAGCGAGGTCTCGGTGCTCCGGGAGTCCACGACACAACGCCTTTAGCGTTGTGTCATCGCGAGGCAACGAGAACGGCAGAAATACGTTGTGACGCACCGCGCGCTAGCGGCGGGCACTACGCCGCGCCGACGGATTCAATTGCCCGGGTAAGGCGCTCACGTTCACCGAGCGTAATTTTGGCGCCGGTAGCGTTGAAGGCGCCGAGCAGCGTTCGGATTGCCGTGATCTTGGCGTCGGGCGCGGTGGGCAACTGACGGCGTTCGGAGAGCCAGCGCAGCTGCTGCATGCGCCGTGCGGCGGCGATTTCGGTCGGTGAATCAATGCCGGCGATCAGCTCGGCGTCGATGACCAGCGCAGCGGCCGTCTTGTCCGCCGTGTCGGTCGCGGTAATGCCCGCCAACGTGTTCTTCATCGCTTCGATCACCGAACCGCGCGAGAGCACCGTAGCGCGCTTGCGGGCGGCGGCCACGGCGTCATCGAACTTGCGTTCGAAGTCGCGCGCCTTTTCGCGTTCCACGAAAGGCAGATTGCGCCACTTGGTACGTACGGCCGCGATGCCGGAATCAATCGCTTTGGCGTCGTCACCCCCGGCGAGGGCCTTGGCCTCGTCGATCACGGCGAAGCGGGCTTTGGTGGCTTCAGAAAACTGCGCTTTGACCTGATCGCGCTGCGCGTCGCGTGCTTTGAACACAGCGTCGGTGTGCTTCTTGAATTCGTCCCAGAGCCGCTGCTCGTCCTTGCGGCGAAGGTGCGGCAGCCCGATCGGTCGTTCGCCATTCCAGCGTCGTTGCAGGGCGATAGTGGCGTCCGTGGTTTCGCGTGACGGGGTGGCTTTGGCGAGCTCCTCTGCCTGCGCGATGAGGCGCTTGCGGCGCGCGATTTCGGGCTCCCGCACCCCGTCCATCGCGCCATCGAGTTTCTTGAGCGCGGTTTCAAACTTTTCGTCGAGCGCTTTCCACGCCGCGTTGGCAACGCCACCGCCCTTTTTCCATTGGTCGAACAAGGCCGACTTGCGTCGTTCGAGGTCAAGCCAGTCGCGAGTTTGGCCCTCGGCCAGCGGTGCCGCGGCTTCGTCACCGAGTGCACTCATCGCTTCGATGATTTTTTCACGGCCCGATGCGTTTTCGTTGCGTTGCTTGCGCAGGGTGTCGAAGTGCGCCTTGGCAGGTGCGTAGGCTTCTTTGCACAGCGCGTTGAACTTGTCCCATTTCGGTTTCGGCGCGCCGCCGTTCTTCTTGTCCAGCGCTTTCCATTCGTCCTGAATGGCGCGAACTTCCTTGGCCAAGGCATCGACCGGCAGCGGATTGGCTTTGAGCGCCTCGGCGCGTGCGATCAGGCCATCACGCGCCTGACCGTCACTCCATTTGAGCCAGCTTTCGAGTCGCTTGACTTCGCCGTCCAATTCGTTGAGTCGCTGCTCTTCAAGCTTGGGATAGCGCTTTGCCGTGAACTGCTGGAACAGCCGGGTCGCGGCTTGGCGCGAGCCGCGCACATCCCCCGCAGCAACCAGTTCCGCAAGTTTGTTGAGCGCTTCATTGGCCGCGGCCAGATCGGCATCGTCCGCGCGTGCTACCGCCTGACGTTCCGGCTTGACGTGGGCTGGCTTTTCCAAGGCATGCAGGCGCTTCTCGAAGTGTTCGCGCGTCGTGGCGTCCACCGTGCCGAGCCAGGCTGCCCAGCGTGTTTTCCATTCGTCATGGGCGGCGCGATAGTCCGATTGTGCGCGTGAAAACGCCTCGTGCGCTGCGTCGTCGGTTGCGGCCGAGGCCGCGGTGGGCTCGGTGTTCGTCGACGCCACGGGTAAGTCGGGGACAACGGTTTCGACCTGGCTCCCGTCCATCGCGGGCGTCGTGGTCGGCTCTGCGGCTGCATCCGGCGGCGTCGGCGCGACGTTCGCCTCAGGTGTTGGCGCTGCGGGTAGATCATTCGTCGCCGGTTCGGTATCGGGCTGCTTCGCCGCGTCGGACGTGGACCCAGCATCAGCGGCTGCGGCCGTCGACGATTGCGGTGTCGCCTTGGTTGCCTCTTTCGTCGGCTCTTTGCGCGGACGCTTCAGGGTTGCAGGTGCAACCGGAGCGACCGGAAGGGCTGCCAGCAGCGCTTCGCCAGCGGCATTGCGCTCGCGCAGTTGCTGCTCAGTGGCGATGGCGGCGTGCACCGCCTGCAGTTGTTGCGCAAGGCCCGCGTCCAGCACGGGCGAGCTTTGCGCGAGCGTGGCCTCGGTGGCCAGCGCAGTCAGTTCGTCGTGGCTAAGTTCGGCCGCTTTCTTGCTCTTGAGCGAGAGCCCCGCAACCTGCATTGCCAGCGCCTCATGCATGCGCCGTGCGACAGCCTCGTTCTGCATACGTTGCTGCAGCGATGCGAGCATGCCGTCAAAGCGCGTCTTGCGTTCGCCGTCGACCGCGAGCTTTGCCCAGGCGCGCTGCGTATCAACCAGGCGTGAAAGCGGTACTTCCTCGGCCTCAACCCAGCTTTGCATTTGTGCCAGCAGCACATCCGCTTCCTGTGCGGCTTTGTCCTGAGCTTGCAACGCCGCCACACGATCGTGGCAGGCTTTGCCCAGGCGCTTGTCATGGTCGCGCCAGTGCAGATGCAATTTTTCGAGCTGTACGACATCCTGGCTTGCGCCAATGGCGTCCAGCTTGCTGGCGACATTCGCGTTGGATCCGAGCCACGCGGTCAGATCGCCCTGAGCAACGCGTGCGGCCACCGCTTTCCACTCGTCCGACGCGTCATCACGCGCGGCAGCCGCAACGACGGCCAGCGGCAGATTGTCGCCGGGGGCAGCCAGATTGGCCCAGCGCGCCGCGACTGCGGTGCGGACTGACGCGTCGGCATCGGCGAGCGCGGTGCGCAGCGCATCAATGCTTGCTGTCCGCGCGGCCGCGGCGGCGCGAACACGTGCGTCAGCGTCGCTGGCGAGCAGGTTGTTGAGGGCGGGATCTTCTGCGGCCAGTTCGGCCACAGCGGTCAGCCGTTCGTCGGCGTTCGGGCTTTGCCACTTTGGCGTGCCCGAGAAAAGCGATTTCAGCACAGGAAAAATCGTTGGGTTGACGTGAAGCCCTGATTTTAGGCTGGTCGCGACGTGGCCAACAGCCCTGCTGCGTTAACGGTGCCACGTCTGTGTTGTCCGCCGGAGGCTATCCATAAAATCACGACATGACATCCGATCTGGCGCGCATCTTCGGCCCCGACGGCGCGCTGGCGCAGGCTTTGCCCAATTTCCGTGCGCGACCGCAGCAAATTGAGCTTGCGGAGGCGATTGCCGAAGCGATAACCAGCAACGGTCAGCTACTGGCCGAGGCAGGGACTGGGACCGGCAAAACCTTTGCGTACCTGGTACCTGCGCTGCTATCGGGCGGCAAAGTCATCATCGCGACGGGCACCAAGACGCTGCAGGATCAGCTTTTTGATCGCGACCTACCGCGCGTTCGTGACGCACTCAAACTGCCCATCGAAGCCGCGTTGCTCAAAGGGCGCACCAACTACGTGTGCCATTACCATCTTGCACGCACGCGCAGCGAAGGGCGTTTCACCGCGCGCGAACACATTGCCCACGTGCAACGCATTGGCGCCTTTGCCGAACGCAGCAACACCGGAGATCGGGCCGACTGCGAAACGGTCCCGGAATCCTCACCCGTGTGGCCGCTGGTTACATCGACGCGGGACAACTGCCTCGGCAGCGAGTGCGGCCACTACAAGGAGTGCTTCGTGATGAAGGCGCGGCGCGAGGCCCTGACGGCCGACGTTGTCGTCGTGAATCACCATCTGCTCTTTGCTGACATTGCACTCAAGGACGATGGCTTGGGGGAGTTACTGCCCGCGTGCAACACGGTCATTATTGACGAGGCCCACCGCGCGCCGGACGTGGCCACGGTGTTTTTCGGCGAATCGACCAGCATGCTGCAGGTCACGGAGCTGGCGCGCGATGTTGAACTGGAACAGCGACGCGTTGCGCGCGAGGCCTCCGATCTGCTCGACAGTGCATTGGCCGTGGGTATGGCGGCGCGCGCCGTACGGCTCGGGTTCGATTTGGGCAGCGCCAAAATCGTGCGGGACGACACGCGTTCACGCCGCGAATTCGTGGACGCGCTGGATCGACTGATTGACGAACTCTCGACACTCGCGGACGGCATTGAGTCGCAGGCCGAGCGCAGCGAGGAGATGCCAGGTTTGCTGAAGCGAACCCGTGCCCTTGCGGAGCGGCTTTCCGCCTGGCGCGACGATTCGCGCGGTGACCTCATCCGCTGGGCCGATATCTCGGCGAACGGCTGGCAGTTGCACGCGACGCCGCTGTCGGTAGCCGATGTCTTTCGCAAGGAGACTGTGGGTACGGCGCGGAGCTGGATATTCACCAGCGCGACTCTCTCGGCGGGTGGCGACTTTTCGTTGTTCGCTCGCCAGCTCGGACTCGATGCGGCGCCCGCCAAATCCTGGCCCAGCCCGTTTGACTACGCCAATGCCGGGCGCATCTATGTGCCACAGGGGCTGCCTCCGCCCAATTCACCGACGCATACCCAAGCCGTGATCGATGCGGCGCTTGAACTGGTGGCGTTGTCGGGTGGGCGAGCGTTCCTGCTATTCACCAGCTTGCGCGCCTTACGGCAATGCGCAGAGGTGTTCCCGCAAAAGTTGCGTGAGCGTGATCTCGAATTTCCCGTGCTGACCCAGAACGACGCGCCAAAGGGCGAGCTCCTGCGGCGCTTCCGCACGCTTGGTAACGCGGTTCTGATCGGCTCACAGAGTTTCTGGGAGGGCGTTGACGTGGCCGGGGATGCCCTGTCGCTGGTCGTGATTGACAAGCTTCCGTTTGCGCCGCCGGATGACCCGGTGCTCGCAGCGCGCATGAAGTACCTCGAGGAACAAGGCGGCAGCCCATTTATGGACTGGCAGGTGCCGCAGGCCGCCATTTCGCTCAAACAGGGGGCGGGGCGGTTGATCCGGTCAGAAAGCGACCGCGGCGTCCTGGCCATCTGCGATGACCGCCTGGTCAGCAAGGGCTATGGTCGCGTGCTGCGTGCCAGCCTTCCACCGATGCCGTTTACTCGTGCGCTATCGGACGTGGCGGTGTTCTTCGCATCCAGCGGACGCGTTGACGCCTAACCGGCGCCAAGACTCACCAGAACTTCCACCAGGGTCGCTCGCTGGACGCGGCCTGCGCGTAGGTCGCCTTGTAAATGCGTTCCGCATCGCCCGCGAGTTGGGTGTTGCCCATCGCACGGTAGCTTTGCACCATGATGCGCAGGGCTTCTTCGTTGGCGGGGGTGTTCGGGAAATTGGTGATGCAGCTCTGTGCGCGGTTGATGGCGGCCTGATAGGCGCCCCGGTTGAAGTAGTAGCGCGCCACGTGGGCTTCATTCTGCGACAAGGCATTCACCAGGTACCGCAGTCGAAGCAACGAATCAGCGTGGTAGCGGCTTTGCGGGAATTTTTCAGTCAACGTCTTGAACGTGGTGTACGCCTCACGCGCAGATTTTTGGTCGCGTTCAGACAAGTCTTGCGTCGCAAAGAATGAGAGCAAACCAAGGTCTTCGATGAAGTTGGAGAGGCCTTTGATGTAGTAGGCGTAATCAACGTTCTCGTGATTCGGGTAGAGCTTGATGAAGCGGTCCGCAGCCGCGATGGCTTGCGTCCGCTCGCCCAGCTTGTATTGAGCGTAGGCCGTATCGAGAATTGCCTGCTGCGACTGCACGCCATACGGATAGCGAGACTCCAGCGTTTCGTACAACTTGATGGCCGCAGCGTAGTTGCCCGAATTCAGCTCGTCCTTTGCGCGTCGATACAATCCTTCGACGGCCATCTTCTGCGGATCTTCCGTCTTGGCGAACATGCCACTGAACCAGCCGCAGCCGGACAGGAGCACGCTGGCTGCCAGCATGAGAAAAAACGTTTGTACTTTCGCGGTAAAGCGCATGGAATTCCTTGAGTGTTGCCACGCGCTCGCCGGGGCGATGTTGCCGCGCGGTAGCCGCTTCTGGCAAATCGCCCGTCGCGGCGAGTGCCGCAGCAGAAGAGCCACGATTATAGGTGCGCGGCGGCAGGCCATCGCGACGGCACTTGCGGGGGCTTCGTCGCTTGGCGGGAGGCTCTGGTGAGCGGCGCCGCGCCGGCAATTCCCGTCGTAGCCCGCACGATGGCGGTGCCCATGTCACTGGCAGGATTGCGGCTGGACGCTGCGCTCGCTGCATTGCTGCCGGAGCATTCGCGTAGCCGCCTCAAAGCGTGGCTTGAGGACGGGCATGTGCTGGTGGATGGTGAGACTCGGGCTGGTAAAACGCGGCTGGAAGGCGGCGAATTGCTTAGCTTGACGCTACCCGACGCCGGCATCGAAATCGAGGCGCAGGCCGAGGACATTCCCCTCGACATCCTGCACGAAGACGAGCACCTCCTTGTTCTGGACAAGCCGCCAGGGCTCGTGGTGCATCCGGGGGCCGGCAATCGCGAGGGAACATTGCTGAACGCGCTGTTGCATCACGCGCCGTCATTGGCCAACGTCGCGCGCGCTGGTATCGTCCACCGCCTCGACAAGGATACCAGCGGCGTCATGATGGTGGCGAAAACCCCGCTGGCACAGACTCAGTTGGTGCGGCAACTGCAATCGCATTCGGCGTCGCGTGAATACGTCGCATTGGTGCATGGTGAAGTCCGCCGCAACGGCACGGTTGAGGGGGCCATTGGTCGCAGCGCACGCGACCGGACGAAGATGGCCATGGTGGTCACGGGGGGCAAGTCGGCCGTCACCCACTACAAAGTACGCGAACATTTTGGCGGTCCGGCCTTGAAGGGGAGACACTACACCCTGATCGAATGCAAGCTGGAAACCGGGCGAACACACCAGATTCGCGTGCACATGGCCAGCATCAAGCATCCGCTGGTCGGGGATGCCACCTATGGCAAGCGCGGGGATGTACTGTTCCACAGGCAGGCACTGCACGCGTGGCGATTGACACTGGCGCATCCGCTAACGGGTGAGATGATGCGCTTTAGTGCGCCGATACCGCGTGACATGAAATTCCTGCTGCGCGACCTGCGTGCCGAGCGGGATAACGCGACGCGTACAGGTGACGACAGCGACGACGATTTGGGCGATGAGGGCGACGTCGAGGTGATCTATGTCCGCGAATAACGTGTTGCCCGGTTTCATCCGACCTGTATGGTCGGCGCCAGCATGCGTTCAGGCGGCAATCACCACGCGGCAGGGCGGGGTGAGCAGAGCGCCGTTTGACGGCTTGAACCTCGGCTATGCCACCGCCGACCGCCGCGAGGACGTGGCCGAGAACGAAAGGATCACTGCTGCCGCACTTGGCGTTGGGGCCGACGCGTTGCGCTGGGTGTATCAGGTGCACGGCGCCGGTGTGCAGGCGGCCGAATCACTGCCCTCAAACACGCCGCTCGGTGCGACCGGTATTGAGGGCGACGCCATCGTCTGCCGCACCGCGGGCATGGTGTGCGGCATCAAGGTAGCTGATTGCATGCCCGTGCTTTTCGCGGACGACGACGGGTGTTGCGTCGGCGCCGCGCACGCGGGTTGGCGCGGGATGGTGGCGGGTGTGATCGAAAACACACTGCAGCGCATGGCGGTCGATCCGGCGCGAGTGAGCGCCTGGCTCGGGCCGTGCATCGGCCCGGCAGCGTTCGAGGTCGGGGACGATGTTCGCGAGGCATTCGTCAGCGGCGACGCCGGCGCGGCGCAGCACTTTCTGGCGCGCTCGACACCGGGCAAGTTTCTATGCGACTTGCCGGCGATCGCCCGGCAGCGTCTGGCCCGTGCCGGTGTCACGCGTGTCGCCGCGAGTGGCGCATGTACTTACAGCGACGCCACCCGGTTTTTCTCGCACCGCCGCGACCGCGTGACGGGACGCATGGCGGCATTTGTCTGGCTGGCGCCTTGAGCATCGCGGTGCGTCCTGCCGTCCTTACGGATAATCCGTGAATGACCGCTCCTAACCAGCATGATCGCGAGCGCGGTGCGTCGCTCGCCATAGCCTCACCCGCGGCGGACGCGGCAGCACCGGAGGCGGTCGTGCGGTGGGTGGCAGAGCGTGCCGGTCCGGTTGCGGCTGCGCGCGGCGAAGCGGCCGCTGCACTGATGGACAAGCTCAAGCTTGGCACCGAGTGCGTCGCTGCCGCGCATCTGATTGCTTTGCCGGACGACAGTGAGACTGAACAGGCCGTGCAGGCTCAGTTTGGCGCGGACATCGCCGCGCTGTTCAGCGGCGTGCATCGCATGAACAGCCTGCGCGGGCTGTCACGACCGGTCAAAACACCGGGCACGAATGCTGCCCAGAACTCCGCGGCCACCGCTTCGACCGCGGGCGAACAGGCGCAGCAGACTGAAGCGCTGCGCAAGATGCTGCTGGCGATGGTCGACGACATCCGCGTGGTGTTGCTCAAGCTGGCAGAGCGGCTGGTGTCGCTGCGCGCCGTTGCCCTCTCGCCGGAGGCGCGGCGCAACGAGAGCGCACAGGCCGAAGCCCGCGAAGTGATGGATATCTTTGCGCCGCTTGCCAACCGCCTTGGCGTCTGGCAGCTAAAGTGGGAGTTGGAAGATCTCTCGCTGCGCCTGCTGGAGCCGACGAAATATCACGCCATTGCCCACTATCTGGACGAGACGCGTATCGAGCGCGAAGCCTATATCGACACGACCAAGGCGCTGCTGCGTGACGCACTGGGCCAGGCGGGAATTCCAACCGAAGTGACGGGTCGCTCGAAGCACATCTACTCGATCTACGAAAAGATGCAGCGCAAGCATCTGGCGGTGGAGGAACTCTACGACATCCGCGCGGTGCGCGTAATCGTCCCGGAGCTCAAGGACTGCTACACCGCGCTGGGTATCGTGCACAGCATGTTCCAGCCGATTCCCGGCGAGTTCGACGACTACATCGCCAAACCCAAAGCCAACAACTACCGCTCTTTGCATACCAGCGTGATCGGGCCGCAAGGCAAGGCGTTGGAGGTGCAGATTCGCACCCAGGAGATGCATCAATCCAGCGAGTTTGGCGTCGCGGCGCACTGGAACTACAAGGAAGGTGGCAACGCAGCGCGCGATGCCGGATTCGCCAGCAAGATCGCCGGGCTGCGACAGGTGCTGTCGTGGGGAAAGGACGTGAGTTCTCCGGGGGAATTGCTCGCCGGATTCAAGTCGTCGCTGTTTGACGAGACCATATTCGTGCTGACGCCGCAAGGCAAGATCATCGATTTGCCCCGTGATGCGACGCCGATCGACTTTGCCTACGCCGTGCACACGGGGCTGGGTCACCGCTGCCGCGGCGCCAAGGTGGACGGTGCGATGGTGCCGCTCACTACGCCGCTCAAGAGTGGCCAGCGGGTAGAGATTACCGCGGCCAAGGAAGGTGGGCCTTCGCGCGACTGGCTGAATCCCGAGAACGGTTACCTGCGCAGCAACCGTGGCCGGAGCAAGGTGCGGCAGTGGTTCAACGCCCTCGACATGCAGGAGACCCTGACCAGCGGTCGAGCTGCAGTCGAAAAGGACTTGCAACGGCATGGCCAGACGGCGCTAAACCTCGACCGCTTGGCACACGAGGCGGGCTTCAAATCGCCCGATGAACTTTACGTGGCAGTCGGTCGCGCGGAGATCAACCATCGCGAGCTTGATCTGGCGATTCGCAAGGCGGCCGGGTTGCTCGGCGAGACGACGACGGAGGGTGCCGCAGCCCGCGAGGCGCGCGAAGTGCATACGGCACGCAGTCGCGCCAAGGCCGGTGGCGGCGGCATTCTGGTGGTGGGCGTTGACAAACTGATGACCGGGCTCGCGAAATGCTGCAAGCCGGTGCCGCCCGATCCGATCGTCGGTTTCGTGACGCGCCTCAAAGGCATTACGATCCACCGTGCCGATTGCGCGAACGTACTGCGCATGCAGTCGGATGAGCCCAACCGCATCATCACCGCGGATTGGGGCGAAGCGGCGCAGAGTGATTTGTTCAGTGTGCAGATTGAAGTGATCGCACATGATCGGCAGGGCTTGTTGCGTGACGTGTCGGACGTTCTGGCGCGCGAGAAGATCAATGTGACCGCGGTGAACACGATGACCCGCGACTTCGTAGCCAAGATGAAGTTCACTGCCGAGGTGCGCAGCATGGACCAACTGCGCGTGGCGCTCACTCAGGTCACACAGGTGAAAGGCGTGCAGAACGCGCGTCGGGTGTAGCCGTGGTCTGCCGCGAGGCCGACGCCAACGCGTCGACTGATCTCCGCTCGCCACTCCTACAATGAAAAGCTATCGAGGAGGAACTATGAAATCAGTTTGCAAACGCGCGTTGTTGGCGGGGTTGAGCGCACTGTGGTTGAGCGCTGCGGCGTTCGCGCAATACCCCAACAAACCGATCAAGATCGTTGTGCCCTTTCTGGCCGGCGGTACGACCGACATTCTGGCGCGCGCCGTTGCGGCGGACCTGCAAAAAGCGTTTGGTCAAGCCGTGGTGGTGGAAAACAGGGCCGGCGCCGGTGGCAACATTGGGGCTGATGCAGTCGCAAAGTCCGCCCCGGATGGCTACACCTTCCTGATGGGCACGGTCGGTACGCATGCAATCAACATGGCGCTGTACGCGAAGATGCCCTATGACGCGGTGAAAGACTTCGCGCCGGTGTCGTTGGTGGCCGCCGTGCCGAACGTACTCGTCGCGGCACCCCCGTTTCCAGTCAACAGCGTCAAGGAGTTGATTGATCTGAGCAGGAAGGAGGGCGGCAAGGTCACGTTTGCCTCCAGCGGCTCCGGCACATCGATTCACCTCTCGGGCGAGCTGTTCAAGCAGTTGGCAGGCGTGCAGATGGCGCACGTACCGTACAAGGGTTCGTCGGCGGCACTTCCCGATGTGATGAGTGGTCAGGTCAATGTGATGTTCGACAACGCGCCTTCGGTGATGCCCCACATCAGGGGCGGCAAGCTCAAGGCCATCGCGGTGACCAGCAGCACGCGGACGCCGGCGCTTCCCAATGTGCCAACGATCGCCGAGGCCGGTTTGCCAGGTTTTGAGGCGAGTTCGTGGTTCGGCTTGCTGGCACCCGCAGGTACGCCGAAAGACATCGTCGACAAGGTGTCGACGCAAATCCAGAGGATGCTGCAAACGCCGGAGATGAGGGAGCGTCTCGCCAGTCAAGGCGCCGATGGCGTCGGTAACACGCCGGAGCAGTTTGCCGCGCACATCAAGTTGGAAATCGACAAGTGGGCCAAGGTGGTGAAGGCATCGGGCGCGAAAGCGGACTAGTTGTGATGTTTCAATAGATTGTTCACCTGAAAGATTCTGGGAGACTGGAGTTACCACGCTTCAGAACTCTCAGAGGAAATCAACCAGGTGAACAGCCATAAGAATGCCAGATTGACCGTGGAAGGACGCAAGTTGCTGATCGAACGCGTCGCTGTCATGGGGCTGATGCCGGCGGCC
>JAEUPL010000014.1 GCA_016790165.1 Burkholderiales bacterium | reverse complement strand
GGAACAACAGCGCCGAGCGCACCGCTTGGCTGCCGTCCTTCCTGGCCTACTACAACGCCCGCAGGCCCCATTCGGCCTTGGGCCACAAGCCTCCAGCTTCCCGACTCAGCGGGAAGAACCTATTGCAACTTAACATCTAGACGAACTGCGGCGTGCCATTCGACCTGGGCACGGGGCGGTGTCCACGGAGGTTTCCGGGATGACCGCACCTGTCCCGTCAATCGGCGCGGAATCCGGAGCTGCCGCCCCTAACTGGGACAAGACGTGCTTCTATATCACTGCAATTGGTGACGAAGACAGCGAACAGCGAAAGCACTCCGATCTTTTCCTCAATCACCTGGTCACTCCTGCGCTCAAGAACTTCGGACTTGATGTTGTTCGCGCGGACAAAATTGCCGCGCCCGGAGTGATCACTTCACAAATTCTCCAGCACATCCTGTATTCAAAACTTGTGATTGTGGATCTCTCGTTCCACAATCCGAACGTGTTCTATGAAATGGCTATTCGCCACGCGACGAAGTTACCGGTCGTGCAAATATGTAGAAAGCGGGACAAGATACCCTTCGACGTCAATCAAGTGCGCACCATCATGATTGACGACTCGGATGTCTATAACTTCGTGCCTAATATGCCGACTTATCAGTCCGAATTGGCGACGCAGGTACGTGGCGCGCTCGAAGGTATAGTCGTGACAAATCCTATTTCGATTTTCTTTCCAGCGCTGGATATTCGCATGCCTCCTCCTACGAGATAGCAATCAACGCCATATAGTGCCGTAGCCCGGATTAGACGCGCATTGTGGTGACCTCGGGGTCAGGTCTTGCAATATAGCATTTTCCGACGGACCACGGCGAGGTCAAGGAGCATCGGGGTCAGGTCTTGCAATATCGCATTTCCGAGCGACGACTGCGAGGTCGGCGAGCTCAAGAGGGGGCGATTTATTCCAACCGCACGCTGTATGGCTCGACATCAAACCATCCCGCGTGGCCGGCGCACTCCGTCGGAGGACATTGGGGTTAGGTCTTGCAATATCGCATTCCGGACCGACGACCGCGAGATGGAATCTAGCGTGCGTCGATACGGCCCTGCTCGACTATCCGCTAACGACATCGGGGTCAGGTCTTGCAACATCGGAGTCAGGTCTTGCAATGTCGCTTTTTCCGACGGACTACCGCGAGGTCATATCAAGGGTGAATTAACGCGGCACATCTCGATTTTCCACTGGCTGCAGCACAATCTATCCGTAGCCCACAGCCCGCGGCTGACACGCAACCCAGCGATCTTCCGCCACTCAAATTGACACAGCGAGACAGGGCGGGGCGCTCGCGGTCCCCGCGCACGCAGGCTCCGTGCACGGATCGGCTGGCGATTGGCCTGCAACGGCCGATACAGCTTTTGCTTGAAATCACCACGCACCGACCAGCCAGCGGTGCTTTCACCGTCGATTCGCCTCAAGTCGACTTATTGCATTTCCGCGCCCAAAGCAGGTGACCTCGGGGTCAGGTCTTGCAATATAGCATTTTCCGACGGACTACGGCGAGGTCAAATCAAGGGTGAATCAACGCGGCCCGTCTCGATTTTCCGCTGGCTGCCGCACAATCTACCTGGTGCCTCCAGCCTGTGGCTCACACGCAACCCAGCGATCTTCTCCCGCTCAAATTGACACAGCGAGACAGGGCGGGACGCTCGCGGTCCGCCTGCGCACAGGCCGCCGTGCACGGGTCGGCTGGCGATTCGCCTACAACAGCCGATACAGCTTTTACCTAAAATCACCACGCACCGACCAGCCAGCAATGCTTTCACCGTCGATTCGCCTCAAGTCGACTTATTGCATTTCTTGGCGCAAAATGCCGCCGAGCCGTCGTTTTCGCTGAAAAGCCAATGCACGCGCACGGGTGTGCCACCCGCAGCCGCGCGATGCGGCGCGTTCAGAGGTGCGCGATGGAGCGGGCGTAGTAGTGGAGCAACGCGCTTTCGTCAGGGCGAATGCGGTAGAGGCCGTCGTTTTCAATGACGAGGTGGCGCAGCGTGAGCATGCGCAGCCCGGCGTCGACGGCGTAGTCCCAGTCGCTGCGCGGTACGTAGATGCGGGCGTTGCGGCGGCTGAGGGCATCTACCTCAGCGCTGACGCGGGCCTTGATTTCGAGTGACGACAAGGCGGTGTCCCCCGCCGCGAGCAGCACGCGTGTGACGAGGGGCACGGGCAGCACGGGAATGAGCTGCCCGACTTCAGCCATGAGATGGTGGCCGAGCGCGCTGACTTCGCGCGCGCGGGCCTCGCGCGGGAGCGCGCGAAAGTCGAGCTGCCGCGCAGCGCAGTAGGCCTTGATCGACACTGGCGTGCCGAAGTTCACGCAGGCGTAGCCGAAGCGGTACCAGCGGCTGCGCAGCATGAGGCCGAGCTGGGTGCCGAGAAAGCGCAGCGTGTTGAGCGCCGTCTGCAAGGCGCGTGGCTTGCCGCCGGAATGATCGAGGGTGCTCAGTTGCTTGCGATCCTCGAGCACGCGGTCGTAGTTGAGCCCGAGCGGGATGAACACGAGATCGCGCTCACCATCGGGCGAGAAACCGCGCAGCATGTAGTCGAGCACACCGAATTTGGGCTCGCGCAGTGCGCCGTCGCGGGTGAGGCCGCCCTCGGGGTAGACGGCCTGCGTCACGCCTTCGGCTGTGGCCATGGCGATGTAGCGCTCCAGCACGCGGCGATACAGCGCATCACCCGAGCCGCGCCGCACGAAGTACGCGCCCATCGCGCGAATCACCTGCTGCAGCGGCCACACTTGCGCCCATTCGCCCACTGCGTAGGACAGCGCAGCTTTCTCGGCGGCAAGGTACGCCGCGAGGATGTAGTCCATGTTGCTACGGTGGTTCATCACGAAGACGACCGTCGCGTTGGCGGGCACCGCCGCGAGGCCCGCTTCATCGGAGTATCCGATGCGCACACGGTAGAGCACGCGGCTCACTTTTTTGGCGAGCCAGTAGCCAATGCGGAAGTAGAAGTACGCGTTGAAGGCCGGGACGATCTCGCGCGCATAGCGTTCGACCACGTGCTGCACCACCTCGCGCGGCATGCCGTGCTCGGCGGCGTGCGCGCTGGCCGCCTGCTGCACTTTGTCGTCAAACACCAGACGGTCGATCAGTGCGCGGCGGCTGGTTTGCTGAAACGGGCGGATCTGGATGCTGAGCCGCGCGCCCACTTCGTCGAGCACTTTGTTGGCCCGGCTGCGAATCATCCAGCGCACCGTCGGCCACAACAGCCGATCCAGCAGCGCCCACAGCGCCAGTGCCACCACCAGCAGTGCCAGCCACCACGGAACGGCAACCGTGCTGCTCAACATGATTCCTCCCCGCCAACGCGCCGCATCGACTTGCGCGGTCGTGTGTCGGGCCATTGTGGCATAAGCTTGCGGCTGCGCCGCCTATGCATCGCACGCCTCAACACGATCAGCACGCCCTCACCGCTACATGAAGCAACCACTCGCCCGCGCATCTGCTGCGTACTCATCGCTGGTCGTCCTGTTCGTCGCCACTGCCCTCGGCGGCTGCGTTGATGAAGCGCGCGTGCGCGAACTCACGGCAAAAATTGAACGCGATCAAGCAGCAGAGTTTTTCGCGCGCCGCGCGTCGCAGGCGCGCGAACTCAATTTGCCGAAGGCCTGCTGCGACGACGTCACCACGGTGCGCCCACACGGACGCGCCGATGCTGAGCGCCCGTTTGTGGTTTCACCGGGCGTCTGGCCATCCACGCAGGCGCTGGAGTTCGCCGGCTTTCGTTCGTACTACGCGCTGGTGGCGTTTGAGCCACTCACGCATGACCGGGGTCACCTCAAGGTGAGTACCCAAGTCAGCGCCCGGCGATATGTCGACTCCGCCACCGGACGCATGGGTGGCGAAATTTTCGTGCCGGTCGTGGCGTTTCTCGACGCGAAGCGCGAACTGATCGAAGTGAGCCCCGTGCAGGTGCCGAAACCGGAAACGCCGAACGAGGCGACGCTGCGCTTCCGGGCACCGCGTGACGCCGCATTCGCCGCCATCTTCACGAATGCAGAAGCGCTGGCCATCAAAGACATGACGGTGCTGATTCCCGCAGCCACTACCGCCATCCCCATCGGCAGCACAATGATCGCCGTGCGCACCCCCGCCCAGCTCATCTCGTTGCTGCCGGGACGGGTGGGTACCTTGAGCATCTCCCTGGAGTAAGGCGGCGCACACCGAGGCACCGCGCGACGCAAATTGATCGGGTCGAGGCCGACATGACACACACGCATTCTTGGGATCGTCATGGCGGCGTCGCGTCCGCTGGCCTGGATGCTTCGCTGGCCGTAGTCAGCGGTTGGGCCGCGTGGCCTGTTGTGTCATTGGAGTCCGGACCGATGGGCAAGCGCCTCCGCGGATGCCAAAACGCACCCAAAGCGACGCCGATCCAGTTCACTTTGTCGCATCGGCAGAAACACAAGTACCGCCAACTCTGACGGCGGTGATGCGCCTTCGCCCTTTGCGCTATGCTGGTTTCGTGCGAATTTGGAGCCTCACACCGTGACGTCGACGAAACTCATCGCCCGCCATTTCACCGTCCATCGTGACGCCCCGTCGCAGTCGCGCTGGTCGCAATCGCCTGTCGCCCCTCCGGCCGCGGGCGAAGCGGTGCTCGCCGTGGAGTCGTTTTCGTTCACCGCCAACAACGTGACTTACGCGATGTTTGGTGAGCGCATGCACTACTGGGATTTCTTTCCAACCGACGATGCGGCATACGGCAGCATTCCCGTCTGGGGTTTTGCGCGCGTTGTGGCATCAGCGGTGGCTGGCTTGGCGGTAGGGGAGCGCTTCTACGGGTACTACCCCATGTCGACGCACCTGCGCGTGTGGCCGGAGCGCGCGGGCGCGCAGGGCTTTGTGGACGGCACAGCGCATCGCGCGGCGCTGCCTTCCATCTACAACCAATACCTGAACACGCAGACCGATCCGCTGTACGCGGCTGGGCGCGAGCCGGAACAGGCCGTCCTTCGCCCGCTGTTTGCCACCAGTTTTCTGCTCGACGACTTTCTGGCGGACAACGCGTTCTTCGGTGCCACGCGTGTGGTGCTGTCCAGCGCGTCGAGCAAGACGGCGTATGGCACGGCCGCCCGTCTGGCTGCGCGCGGCGGGATCGAAGTGATCGGCCTCACGTCGCCGGCCAATGCCGGGTTCGTGCGCTCGCTGGAGTGCTACACGCAGGTGCAGACCTACGACCAGCTCGGTACGCTCGACCCCGCAGTACGCAGCGTGTATTGCGATTTCGCAGGCAACGCCGCCCTGCGCGCACAGTTTCACGAACACTGCGGCGACGCGCTCGCGTACAGTTGCAGCATCGGCGGCACGCACTGGGACGCACTCGGCGGCGCCGGCACCCTGCCCGGCCCGCGACCGGTGTTGTTCTTCGCGCCAGCGCAAGCCAGGAAGCGTTCGCAGGAGTGGGGGATTGCGGTGTTCCAACGGCGCCTCGCCGAGGCCTGGCAAGCATTCCTTGCACATGCGAGCAATCCGTCGGCGCCTTGGCTCACCGTGGTGCTCGGTCAGGGCGAACAGGCGATTGCGCGCACCACGCTC
The DNA here is from genome assembly GCA_016790165.1 of Burkholderiales bacterium. Taxonomy (GTDB): domain Bacteria; phylum Pseudomonadota; class Gammaproteobacteria; order Burkholderiales; family Casimicrobiaceae; genus Casimicrobium. The sequence continues at coordinate 26,667 of JAEUPL010000014.1, read as the reverse complement.
GAGGTGATGGCTGGCCAGGTATCGCCTCGACTGGGCCATGTCCTGTCATTCTGAACGCTGATCGCAGCAAAGAGATCGAAAACGCTATGTCGACACCCCCCGGATTTGCCAACTTGTTCTCCGCGCAGCGTCCCCCGGCTGCCGCGGCTCCCGCCCGCCCGGAGGGGACCGCTGTCAATACCCAGGCCACCTACATCGGCGAGCACCGCGTGCTGCTCCGCAATGCGTTTAGCCTCAAGATGTTTGTCGACAGCCGCGACCTGAGCCTGACGCCGCACCTCATTCTCGACGGAACGTGGGAAATGGCGAACACGCAGTTTCTGCGCTGGCACCTGAAGCCGGGCATGCACTTCGTGGAGGTGGGCGCCAACGTGGGGTATTACACCCTGCTGGCGAGTCAATGCGTTGGGCCGCGCGGTCGCGTGATCGCGGTCGAGGCGAATCCGCACATGGCCAAGTTGACACGCGACAACCTTGAAATCAACGGCTTTAGCGCCTTCGCGGAGGTCGTGCAGGCGGCGGCCTACTCTGAAAATACGACGTTACCGTTCTCGTGCCTTCGCGACCACATCGCGAGCTCATCGTTGTTCATGACGGACGCGTACGCGCGGAAATTGAACGATAGCGCCGATGTGATCACGGTGGACGCCCGGCGGCTGGATGACATCGTGCCTGCCGGGGTGCGCGTGGATGCGATCAAGATCGACGCCGAGGGGGCAGAGTTGCATTGCCTGCGCGGCGCGCAGCGGCTACTCCGCGAAAACCCGGAGGTGGTGCTGATGCTCGAGCACTCGGCAGCTCTGGTGTCTGCCGACGGTGTCACATCGCGATCGGCTTTGTACGACTTCTGCCACGCGGCTGGCATGAAGTGCTATCGGGTGGCCGACCAACAATTGCTGGAGTCTGATTTTGAGGCGCTGGACGCTGCGGGACTGTGCGACATCGTGTGCACGCGAAAGTCGCTGTAGCAGCACCGCTCGACCAGAGTGTGCGTCAATCCAGCTTCGCGCCCGACGCCTTGACCACCGGCGCCATGGCGGCATGCTCACTTCTGATCAGGGCGGCAAATTTCTCGGGAGTCGACGAGAGCACTTCGAAGCCCTGATCTTCCAGCGGCTTCCGAAGCGCGGGCGATTCGAGCGCGGCTGCGATCTGCTTCGCGAGGTACTGCACCACGTCGGGCGGCATGCCCGCGCGCACCAGCACACCGTTCCAGACGATCGAGCTGTAGCCTTTCAGGCCGGCCTCTTCCATCGTGGGCACCTGCGGCAGTTGACGCGCGCGGCGCGCATCCCCCACCGCGAGCGCACGCAGCTTGCCGGCATTCACCAACTCCACGATAGCGGGCAGGTTGTTAAACATCATCGGCACTTGCCCACCGAGCACATCGTTCAGTGCCGGTGGTCCGCCTTTGTAAGGGATGTGCGCAATGTCAATGCCGCTTTGCGCTTTGAACTGCTCGGCAGCGATGTGCATGGTGTTGCCATTGCCTGCGGAGGCATAGCTCAGGGCGCCCGGCCGGGCTTTGGCGGCCGCGATCAATTCCGCCACGGTCTTGTACTGCGTCGCCGGGTTGACCACCAGCACATTCGCCATCTGATGCGTGAGCGAGACCGGTTGCAAGTCTTTCAACGGGTCGTAGCCCATGCTCGAATAAATGTGCGGATTGATCGCGAGCGTTGACAGGGAGCCCAGCAGCAGCGTGTAGCCGTCCGCCGGTGCCGAGCGCGCGACGAAGGCGCTGCCCACGTTGCCATTGGCGCCGGCGCGGTTTTCCACGATCACCGGTTGACCCAGGCGCTTGCCAAGCTCTGCGGCGAGTGAGCGCGCGAATACATCGGCTGCGCCGCCGGCGGGATACGGTACAACGTAGGTGACCGACCTGGCCGGGTAACCTGCTGGTTGTGCATCACTCGCCGCCGCCAGCAACAGCGCACAGAAGACGACAAGACCCTGGAACAAACGACCGACTTGCAACATCAATGACCTCCGGGCGCACGCAGTGGTGACGGCACAATGCTAAGGTGCGCCGCTGGATTCGACATCAATCCAACGGGTAAATTCGGTACGCTCGCGTTGATCCTGCTGTGGTGCGGCCGGGTACATGTCAGACACCGGATGGCCAGAATGCCGGCAATCTGCGTAATTGCGCATGCCTCCAGCACCATACATCGGCCAGCCGCGCAGATATGCGCATCATCGAAAGACGCTTCGTGACAGCCACCCCACACCATACGCCGCTCGAAGATGCGCAGGCGCTTCTGACGGGTTGTCTGTTCGTTGCGTTGTCGCTGATGTTCATGCGCGACAGCCGATTGCTGCCCGGCGGCGTTGCGGGCCTGTCGTTCATTGCGCACTATGTGTCGGGGTGGTCGCTCGGCGCCGCGGTCTTCGTTTTCAATCTTCCCTTCTATGTCTTTGCGTGGCGGGCCATGGGGCCGCGTTTCACCTTCAAGACGTTCGCTGCGGTGGCAATACTTTCCGCGTATGCCGAAGCGCTGCCGCACCTGATTTCATTTGCGCAGCTCGATCCGGTGTTCTCTGCGGTGATGGGCGGCCTGCTCGCCGGCTCCGGGATACTGATCCTCATTCGGCACGGCGCAAGCCTCGGCGGCCTGGGCGTGATGGCGATTTACGTGCAGCAACGCAGGGGCTGGCGCGCCGGCAGCGTGCAGATGGCCTGCGACATCGCAATTCTCGGCGGCGCACTCATCGTGCTGCCGGCCGATCGAGTGGCGCTGTCGGTGCTGGCTGCCGCAGCGCTCAATTTTGTGATCGCCATCAATCACCGACCCGATCGCTATCACGGCATCTGACCGTGCGCCGTTTGGCCGCAACCCGGCGGTCCAGGGCGGAGGGCCACTGTTCGACGCAAGCAGACGAGATGAAGCTCTGCGGCGACGACCGTGATGTCCACAATCTGCGTCAAATGCGCAACAGTCGGCATCCGACGTCAAACGTCTTGCACGTCGCAGAACAATCCGCCTTCCCCGACTCCTATAATCCTTGGATTAGTCTGAGATCGTTATCCGGACGAGCCGACGCAGGCTGTAAATCGCAGTGGCGCGCTCAGCCGGTTCCAAGAATGACCATTCCCCGAAACGCCCGCGATTGTGCGGCTCAAGGAGCACCCATGCAAAAGAATCTTCGCGCCGTCCTCAGCTTGCTGGGTGTCTCGACGGCGTTAGCCAGCGGCCATGCGTTTGCGCAGCAGGCACCCTACATTCAGATCCAGAGTATTAGCTCCGTCAATGGTGGCTGCTCGACCCCTGGTGTGAGCGTCTCGGTGATCGCGTATGGCAACGCATCTCATTCCGACAATTTCACGATTGGCGCAAACGGGGCAGTTCACTTCACGTGGACGGGTGAGACGATGGGGTGGGCATCGAACAACGGATCACCGCAGGGCTACGGTATCAACGCCAGCTCGACCGCGGTTGCCGCAAACACGATCATGTCTGGCGTCATTACCGCCTACGAAGGTGCGGCGCCCACGGGCAATCCGACCACGGGGCAACGTGCCGTGTATCGCAGCACGGTACAGTGGAATTGCACCACTGGCGCTCAGGTCGGCCAAGTACTGAACGAAGATCTCCGCGCGAGTGTTGTACCCACCATGTCGACCGGCGGACTGCTTGGGTTGTCTGCGCTAATCGGGCTCGCTGCAGTTGCCGTCCGCCGCCGCCGCTGGGTGGCTTAGCACCCGTCGACGCGCGCTCGCTGAGCGCGAGGGTTGAGGGCAGGGGATCGTTCTCGATCCCCTGTTTTTTTGGGGGGTGCCCGCAGCGAACCCCTCCACGAAGCGCTACCGCGGTCTACTCGGGCAGCGGCTGCAACCAACTTTGAAACAACTCAAAGCCGCACATCTCGGTGCCGGCGTTGCGCACATCAACCAGCGCATAGCGAGTTTCCTCCCCGGCACCGTCGCGCTCAATGCAGAGGCGCACACGCACCACCTCGATGACCGCTTTCGTGGCGTCGCCCGGCGTCATGCCAGGACGCGTCAGGGGATAGGCCGTGTACTGCAGCACGGTGTCCCACGGCGGGTTGTCCCACCGAAAGGTAATCACGGCACCGGGTGCCAGCGAGGCAAATGATGCAATCTTGCGCGAATGCGACGCCTTCGGTCGTGTGTCTTCCATCCCGTCTCTCCCGATCAACGAGCCGTAAATCTAGCGGACTTGCCCCCGTCAGCCAAGCCCCGGGGATGGAGGGGCAACGCGCCCCTTGACGTGTCGCAACCGGCGCTCCGTTGCCGTCTATCCGATTGTGGGACGGGAAGGTCGTACGCTTCCTGCGACGCGTTGCAGGACTTGGCCAATCCCGGCAAGTCAGCACTGCGTTGCGGCGTACGCGTCGACCGGGACATTCCGGAACAACACAGGAGCCAGAGCATGCCCAGCGTTCGAAACGCGCGAATTCAAATTCACGACCGGCCCACGGTAGAAACGCCCAAGCCAGACGGCACCGATATGCTGTTTCGCTGCACCAAGATCACCGCCACCGGAACCGCAGACTTGCTCTCCGTCGAAACCGCGACTCCGGCCGGATGGACCTTCGGCTGGATGCAGGCTGAATGGTGCGAAACCAACTGGGCTTACTTTCGCGGCCAGCACAATGGCGACGGCAGTGTGTTCTGGCAACGCGGGCGAACGCCTGCACGGACCAGCCGGGCTTGTCGCGACACAATCACTGCGGGCGTGCCCATCTACAACGACGTCACCGCCGGTCAGGCCATGAATTTGACCTCGGCCACGGCGCTGCCCGCATCGCTCACTGCGGGCCACTATGACAAGCCTGGCGAGAGCTTTCCGCTGCAGACCACCAACACGCTCACCGGCAAACAAAATTTTCTGCGTGAAGCGCAGCTCGAATTCATGTTTTGCGCCATTCTGGTGCTGCTGTCGCCGAGCAAGCGTGTGCATCAATTGGCGCACTTTTATTGGAACGTGCGCTGGCAGGGCACTTTCCTTCCCAGCAATTTTTCCGATTTGTCCGCGCGCTGGCAGGTGACTCTGAACGGGCGCGGTCAAGGCGCAGCCGCGAGTCCCGTGTATCAAGGCAGCAGCGACGACCGGCGTTTCAATCACGTCATCGTTGGCACCCCCAGCGCGCCTCACTGCAATGGTGTGGCGGCGCATGCCGCGTCCAACCCAAATATTCGACAATCTCGCGTATGGGACAACTTCGACGTTACACGATGAAGATCGGCGTACTCGCTCTGGCGCTCAGTAGCGCAGGCTTCGCGCTGGCCATGGGCATCACCGGCGCGAGCCCCGCGAAAGCCGCCGCCCCAGGCTCCGAAGCGACGCTGGAGTTGAGCGTCAGTGCGTCGCGCGCGCTGACGGTACGCAATGTCAGTAGCGCCCCCGTTCGCATACGCAGCGTGCTGCAGGTTGAGTCTGTCGATGCAGGCGCGGGAACACACAAGCGTTTGGCAGTGCAAAACCTCTTGCTGCGTAGTACGTGCGTGCCCAAACCGGAAACCATCCTGGTCTTGGCGCCCGGCGCCTCGCTGACCGCCTTGCCCTGGACAGGGCGACATTGTGCGTCGCAATGCGATGAATCCTGTCGGGCGGAGGCGGAGTATCCGGCGGGCCAGTATCGCTACGTAGTCACCGGGGAGAGCGGACGCGAATGGTCAAGCCCCCTGTTTACGTTGCTGCGGCGCTAGCCGATTGCTGAAATACTCCACGCAGCGCGCAGAAACGCAGCCTCGAATGCATGGCGGCGTTGGTTTCTTTGCCCATAGCGACGGCTATGGGCTGCAAAAGCCACCTTGCCCTGCGCCCGATCTGCATTCCTGCCCGTCCGCGCAAGTATTTCAGCAGCCTGCTAGAGGCGGGCACGTCAACACGAGGGATGCATCAGGGATCCATGCCGACGCGCTTGCACGCAGACGTACAGTCCTTCTTCTCCTTCGGGGTCGGATCGGGCTTTGACTGGCAGCTTGCACACTTGATCATGTCGCCCCAGTCCTTGACCACCTGCGGTACTGGCGGATCCTTGACTTCCTTGACGGGCTTGTCATTGCCCGCAAACACAACGGGCGCGACCAGTGCACAAAGCAGGGTTACGGACAGCGTGCGCAGGGCTGATTTGATGTTCATGAGGACTCCTTGGTATTGATGTCGTTTTCTTCTCGCGCGGCCCACAGCTACGCGGGCCGGTAGTGACTGAAACGACGGAGCCGAAAGAACGGGGTTAACTGACCGCACGACCAGGATCTTGTCCATGGATGGGACGCGATGACCCCCGCGGGAATTTTGTTGCCATCGAGGTGGTTTTGCGACGCCCGAGCGGGCTGCGACGATAGAGAGCAACGAAGAGCGCAGCAAAATGGGGAAGTCGGGCGCCCCAGCTTATTTACGGACAATTTCCTGGTTGCGCTCCATGAACACGCTCAATGGGTCCGGCCGATAGTCGCCGAACGGCCCCCGACGAACGAATCCCGCACGCTCGTAGAGTCGTATCGCATCCTGCTGGTGAATGCCGGTTTCCAGGCGCAAGCAGCGAACGCCGCGCGCCAGACTGGCATCGCCGAGCGCTTGCAACAGCGCGGCCGCGGTTCCGCGACCACGATGCGTCGGATGGACAAACATCCGTTTCACTTCGCCGTAGGCACCGCCCTGTCCATCGTCGAGCAACATCACTGCACCGCACGCGACGGCCGAGCCCGCATCGTCACGCGCGACGGCGAACAACACCGTCGGCGCGTCCAGGGTCGCGATGTCTACGAAGTGGTTGCTCTCGGCCGGGTAGAGCGACGACTGATAGGCATCCAGGGCGGCAATGAGCGCCATGACATCGGGCTGGTTCGGAGATTCGAGGCGGATATCCATCTGCGCATTATCGTCGTCGCAGGAAGCGGATCACCTCCGTGCAGCTGATGCATCGCTACACTGTCACGTCGTCGATCTGCGTACCTCATGGAATCCACTCTTTTCGCCATCCCAGCCATGCGTCATTCCCGCCCCGCCATCCTCACCTGCGTTGCAACTGCCGTGTCCCTTTTCGGTTGTGTGGTACTCGCACAAACGCCCCCGTCCGCTGCAACGCCAGTCGGCGCGGTGACAGGCGAGGCTTGGGAACACACCGTACAATCGCTCGCCGCCAGCGCGCAACTGGCGGATGTCGTGCTTCCATCCGAGGCCACGGGCAACACCGTGTGGCGCGGCAAGCTCAAGGACGCGCCGCCGACGAACGGCGTGCGCGTGCCGGTGGTGCTGTTCATGCACGGCTCGTCCGGTCTCAGTCTGAAAGCCATTGGCGAGTGGCAACAATGGCTGGCAACGCTGGGCGTTGCCAGTGTCGCGCCGGACTCGTTCGCATTGCCGGGGCGTGTGACCTACAAATCACCCATCGACAAAGTGCAGTACGAACGCATTCACGGCATGCGACTATCCGAAATCGCGCCCGCCTTGCAGGCCATCCGGGCGCAGCCGTGGGCGGACGCGACCAAACTGGTGCTCGCGGGATCGAGCGAAGGCGGTGTACCGGTGGCGCGCTACACCGGCAACGAGTTTGCGGCGCGGATGATTTTCGCGTGGAGCTGCGAGCCGAACTATTTCGTCAGCGAGCCCAAGAACGCGCTACCACAGGATCGCCCAGTGCTTAACCTGATCAGCGCATCGGACCCGTTTTTCTCGAGCGCAAACACGTGGCTCGGACACGCCATTGCGAAAGGCCACTGCGGTGACGCCCTGAAAGACAACCAGCTCTCGACGGTCACCCTCATTCCCGGCGCGCCACACACATTGCTCAACATGCCGCAAGCGCGCGCCGTGACGGCAGGGTTCTTGCGTGACGCGTTGAAGCTCGATTCCGCACGCACGGCGCGGTAAAGCGCCCGAAATTCGCGGCAGAATCAGTCGAACACCGGCGATTCCACGCCGAGCACTTCATGCAGTTTGGTGCTGGTGGTGGTGTACTGCAAGGACACTTTTTTCTCAGGGAAGATGTACTTCGCGGCGCCGAACGCGGCCAGCGCCGCCTCGTGGAAGCCCGACAGGATGAGCTTTTTCTTGCCCGGATAGGTGTTGATGTCCCCCACCGCGAAGATGCCTGGAATGCTGGTTTCGAATTTTTCGGTATCGACTTTGACCTGCCGACGCTCGATATCGAGCCCCCACTCGGCAATCGGACCGAGGCGGGGTGACAGTCCAAAGAATGCAAGCAGGTTATCGAGCGGCAGGCGACGGGTGACGCCGTCAAGGCTCGTCACTTTCACTTCCTTGAGCACGCCCTCTTCCGCCTCGAAACCGGTGACCTGCCCCGTGAGGTGCATCATTTCGTGATCGGCCGCCAGCGCCTTCATCTTGGCGACGCTGGCCGGGGCCGCGCGGAACTCCTCGCGGCGATGGATCAAGGTGACACTCTCCGCAATCGGCTGTAGATTGAGCGCCCAATCGAGCGCCGAGTCGCCGCCGCCCAGAATGACCACGTTCTTGCCGGCGTATTGCTGCGGATCACGCACGCGGTAAGCGAGCTGGCCGTTTTCCTCGAACTGCGTAAGGCCCTCAACCTTGGGTTTGCGCGGCTGAAAGGCACCGACGCCCGCAGCAATGAAGACCGTTTTGGTGATGAACCGCGTGCCCGCCGAAGTCTCGAGATCAAAACGACCATCCTCGCGCTTGGCAACCTTGCTGACTTCCTGTCCGAGGTGGAACGTCGGTTTGAACGGTTCGCACTGCTTCATCAGCCCATCCGTCAGTTCCTTGCCGGTGCACACCGGAATGGCCGGGATGTCGTAGATCGGCTTGTCCGGATACAGCTCAATCGGTTGTCCACCCACCTGCGTGAGTGAATCAATGACGTGGGCTTTGATTTCCAGCAGGCCGAGTTCGAACACCTGAAACAGCGCGACCGGGCCCGCACCGACGATCACGGCATCGGCTTCGATGGGGCCGCCAGCAGCGGCGACGGCTTCAGGAATGGCGGGGTTGACAGTCATGTCCATCGTGGCAGCGCCGGAATTTGACGCGGTACTTTGTTGCATTGCGGTAATTTTATGAGGGGTCACCCGGGTTAACCCATTCCATGCGGCGTTTTGTTATTCCAGATCAACATATCGGACGGCCTCGAACGCTCACCATCAGTCCGCATCGAGAAGTTTGTCGATCGCCACGGCATCGACGTTCTTGCCGCGAAGGGAAGAGCAGTCCACGCCCTGCTTTTCCAGCGCCGCACAGATGTTGTTCAGGCGCGCATCGAGCTCAGCGCTGTGGTCGAGCAGCTTGTGAATCGCCTGTACCAATGGGTCGTCGAGGTCCGCAGAAATACCGTACGCCGAGAAACCCATCTTCTGCGCGGTGGCTTCGCGTTTTTCCTTGGTTTCGGCAGTAATGATTCGCGCCGGAATGCCGACCGCAGTCGCCCCCGGTGGCACCGCCTTCAAGACCACAGAATTGGAGCCGATGCGCGCGCCCTCGCCGACCGTGAAGCTGCCAAGCACCTTGGCGCCTGCGCTGACAATAGCGCCTTTGGCAATCGTCGGGTGCCGCTTGGCGCCGCGCTCGAGCGACGTGCCACCTAGCGTGACCCCCTGATAGATGGTGCAGTCGTCGTGCACCTCCGCGGTCTCGCCAATCACCACACCCATGCCGTGGTCGATGAAGACTCGCCGCCCGATGAACGCGCCCGGATGAATTTCGATGCCGGTCAGAAACCGCGAGACGTGCGAAACCCAGCGGCCGGTGCGTTTGAAGCCCGCCCGCCACAGGCCGTTGGCCACGCGGTGCAGCCGGATCGCATGAAAGCCGGGATAGGACAGCCAGACGTCCAGCCCCGAGCGGGCCGCCGGGTCTTTGCTGCGAATGGCCTGGATGTCTTCGCGAATGCGGTCGAACATGAAGCGGATCGAGTGCCCTGAGCTAGGGCACTTGCGTGTCGCCGCAAGGCGGCTGGGCCGACAGTATAGGGAACCGGCTGTCGGGGCCGTGTCGCGCCTGCCACGCCCCCGCCATGCGCGTGGTTACTCGGCCAGATACCGCTGGGCGAGCGCCACCCAGTACGCCGATCCCACGGCCACATTGTCGTCGTTAAAGTTGTATGACGGATTGTGCACCATGCATGCGCCGGGCGAAGCCCCGTCACCGTTGCCAATGTAGAGGTAGGAGCCCGGGACGGCCTCGAGCATGAACGCGAAGTCCTCGCTCGCGGTGAGCGGAGGCGCGTTCCAGACGACCCGATCCGTGCCGACGAGATCGCGCGCGACGGTGCACGCAAACTCGGACTCACGTGCGCTGTTCACCAGCACCGGATAGCCGTGCTGATAATTTATGTCCGCACGCACACCATAGCTTTCCGCCTGTGCCTGTGCGATAGCCCGGATCCGTGTCTCCAGCAACGCCCGGACGCCACGATCCAGCGCACGAACACTCAGTTCGAGCGTGGCACGTTGCGGAATCACATTGTTGGCCGTGCCCGCGTGCAGCACGCCAACGGTGACCACCGCCGTTTGTTGCGGATCGACGTTGCGCGACACGACGGTCTGCAACGCCATCACGATGCTCGCCGCGGCCACCACGCAGTCGTTGGCCCGATGCGGCATCGCGCCGTGCCCGCCCACCCCGGTGAGGGTGATCGTCACGTTGTCGGCGGAGGCCATCGTTGGCCCCTCACGCACGGTGAAATGTCCCTGCGGTATGCCCGGTGCGTTGTGCATGGCAAACACGGCGTCGCACGGGAAGCGCGTGAACAAGCCCTCGTCCATCATGCGCTTGGCGCCACCTTTGCCTTCCTCCGCGGGCTGGAAAATCAGGTTAAGCGTGCCGCTAAAGCGGCCGGATTGCGACAGGTACTTCGCGGCGGCGAGGAGCATCGCGGTGTGACCGTCATGGCCACAGGCGTGCATCACACCACGCCGCTTGCTGGCGTAGCCGAACGTGTTGGCCTCGACGATGGGCAACGCGTCCATGTCGGCGCGAATGCCAAGGCGCTTGCTGCCATCGCCGCGCCGCAACTGCCCAACCACCCCGGTGCCACCCAGCCCGCGATGCACGGCGTAGCCCCACGATTCCAGTCGCGCCGCGACCAGATCCGCGGTGCGGAACTCGGCAAATGCAAGTTCAGGTTCGCTGTGAATATCGCGACGAATCGCGACGAACTCGTCCGCCTGGGCGTAGAGCGCTTCGAGCAGGGTACTCATGGTCGATCCATCGGGCTGGGTAGATGAACGCTATTGCGGCTGCAAGTTGATCGCCTTGGCTATCGCGCGGAACTGTGCGATCCCGTCGGTGTAGGCTTTGCCGGCTTCAGCCAGCGTCATGGGTTTGGCGAATTCGAGATTGTTGGCCTCCACGTTGCCACGCACCACGGGGTCGGCCAGCACGGCGGATACCGCCTTGTGCAGCGCCTGAACCACGGGCTCCGGCGTATCCCTTTTCACAAAGTAACCCGTCCAGATCGCGTGGTTGAACCCTTTCAGCTGCCGACTTTCGTTGACCGACGGCACATTCTTGATCAGGTTCTGACGGCTCGGCGAGAGCACGGCGATGAACTTGAGCTTGCCCTGGTTGGCCAATTCCACCTGCGGCGCGCCGAACGGTGAAATGAAAATGTCGACGCTACCCCCCAGCAAATCCTGCTGCGCCGGCGCGCCGCCCTTGTACGGCACGTGAGTCATCGCCACGCCCGTCTGCTTCGACATCTGCTCGCCGAGCAGGTGGTAGAACGAGCCATTGCCCACGCTGGCGTAGGTGAGCGGCTTGCCCTCCGCTGCCGCCTTGCGCGCGTAGTCGACCAGTTCATCCGCAGTGTTCGCCGGCAAATCCTTGCGCGCGACGATGGCCATGTTCGCAGTGCCGATCATTGGCACCAGGCGGAAATCTTCGCTCTTGAACTTGACTGCCGACATCGCCAGCGGCGCGAGAATCAACTCGTTCGGCGAGCCTTGGTAGAGCAGGTAGCCGTCGCTTGGAGCCGAGAGCACCTTCTGCGCAGCGATCGCGCCACCGGCACCACCCACGTTGTCCACAATGACCGTCTGGCCAAGCGCCTTGCCAAGCGGGTTGTTGACGATGCGCGCCAGCACATCCGATAGCCCACCAGCCGGATAGGGCACCAACAGGGTCACCGGGCGCGCCGGGAATGCGTCCTGCGCGAATGCCGCCGTAGCGATGATGGCAGCCATGGCGCCGGCCACTGCACGATGAAACGTCATGATCTCTTCCTCCTTAATGATCCAGCGAACACCAGTTGCTCGTTGGCAAGGCCCGCAGCGAGACCGCGTCTGGCAGTCGCGCCGCAGAGTTGCGGCGCAGCGGCGTCCAAATTGCCATCGTAGACGCACGACAATGATTCGTCCAATGCATTGTTTCAATTTTTTGTATGAGTAGAATGCATTGACCACTTCGCTGCAGCCAGCATGAACCTTCGCCAACTCGATCACCTGCTCGCCGTGGCCGACGTCGGTTCATTCAGCGGCGCAGCGGATAAGTTGCATCTCACGCAGTCGGCGCTGAGCCGCAGCATTCAGGCCCTGGAAGCCGACCTGAGCGCACTGCTGATTGATCGGATCGGCAAAAAGAACGAGCTGACGCCGGTGGGTCAGGCGGTAGCAGCACGTGCCAGGCAACTGCTGCACGACGCCGCCGAACTGCGCCGCACGGCGGAGCTGGCACGCACGGCCGCGCTGGGCGAGTTGCGCATCGGCCTCGGTGCCGGGCCAAGCGCCGTGTTGCTGGTGCCGTTCATGCGCCACATGGCAACGCACCATGCTGGCGTGCGCGTCGTGGTGTCGCGCGGTTCACCCGCGCAGCAACTGGCACTGCTGCGGGACCGGCAGCTCGACGTGCTCGCCATTGATTCGCGCCGCATTCCAGCCGCGGCGGACTTGCGCATCGAACCGATCAGCGAAATGCGCGCCGCATTTCTGTGTCGTAGAGGTCACCCGCTCCTCACACGCGCGCGGCGCCGTCGCATCCCGTTCGCTGACGTTCGACGCTACCCCCTCGCGTGCACACCGATCAGCACCGAGGTCGCGCAATATCTCGTCAGCCGCTATGGCCCCGACGCTGCGCCCGACGTGGCGGTGCACCTGCAATGCGATGAAATCACCGAGTTGCTTGCGGTGGTGCGGCAGTCCGACGCAATTTTTCTGGGCGTTGCGGCCACGGCGGCGGCTTCGATCATGCGCGGCGAGCTCGCTGAGCTGCCCGTCGATCCGCCGTTCGAGGGTGGCGCGAAATTCGCTTTCGTCACCTTGAACGGTCGTACCGAGGCGCCATCGATGGCGATCTTCCGCGCGTTTGTGCGGGAGCGGTTGCGCGATTCGCCGGAGGCCCCCTGACGCGCCCGGATCGTCGCTAGCTCAACTTCGCCCGCTGCGCCGTGATCTTTTCGAGTGTCGCCGCGAAGGCCGCGAGCCGTTCTTTTTCCTGCGCGACCACGGCGGCCGGCGCCTTGTCGGCGAACGCCGGGTTAGCGAGTTTGGCGGTGGCTTTGCTCACTTCGCCCGTGAGGCGCGCGATCTCTTTGTCGAGACGCGCGCGTTCCTGCACGGGGTCCACCTTGATTTCGAGCATCAGGCGGAAGTCGCCGACCACCTGTACCGGCGCGTCGTTGGCCGGCAGCGCGTCGACGATCCGTACGTCGGACAGCTTGGCCAGCGCGGCGAGATAGGGTGAGAATTCGCGCAGCAATGATGCGTCGCCCATCGCCACCAGCGGCACGCGCTCGGCAGGGGAAATCTTCATCGTGCTGCGCAGCGTGCGACACGACGTGACGAGCTCCTTGAGCACGGCCATCTTCGCATTAGCCTCGGCATTCACGCGCTCGGAGCCAAACTTCGGGAACGGCTGGGTGCTGATCGACGCCCCCGACTTGCCCGCGAGCGGTGCCACCGTCTGCCAGAGCTCTTCGCTGATGAACGGCATGATGGGGTGCGCCAGACGCAGCGTTGCCTCGAGCTCGCGCACGAGCACGCTGCGCGTGGCCCGCGCGGCGGCCGCATTGCCTGCTTTCTCGGCCTCGCCGATCTGCACCTTGGCACATTCGACGTACCAGTCACAGTATTCGTCCCACACGAACTCATAGAGCGCTTTGGCCGCGAAATCGAAGCGGTAGCTGTCGAGGCCCTCGGCGATATCGCGCTTGGCGAACTGCAGGCGACCGAGCAGCCAGCGGTCAACGAACGAGAGCGCCTGCTCGCCACCACCGATGCCGCAATCCTTGCCTTCCACGTTCATCAGCACGAAGCGCGTGGCATTCCACAGCTTGTTGCAGAAGTTGCGGTAACCCTCGCAGCGGCTCAGGTCGAAGTTGAGCGTCATCGACATGTTGGAGAGCGACGCAAAGGTAAAGCGCACGGCATCGGCGCCGTACGCCGGGATGCCCGTCGGGAAGTTCTTGCGGATGTATTTCTCCGCTTTCTCCTTGTGCGAGGCGAGCATCAGGCCGGTGGTGGACTTGGCCACCAGCGGCTCCAGTTCAATACCGTCGAGCAGGTCGATCGGGTCGAGCACGTTGCCCTTCGACTTGCTCATCTTGTTGCCTTCGGCGTCACGCACCATCGCGTTGATGTAGACGTCGCGGAAGGGCACGCGGTCGGTGAAGTGCAGCGTCATCATCACCATGCGGGCGACCCAGAAGAAGATGATGTCGTTGCCGGTGACCAGCACGTTGCTCGGCAGATAGACGCTGTCTTTCGCGAAGCGTGCTTCGTCCGGCCAGCCGAGCGTGGTGTGGCACACCAGCGCGGAGGAGAACCAGGTGTCGAGCACGTCGGGATCACGGGTCAGCGCTTTGCCACCGCTCTGCTGCAGCGCGTCGGCCTCGCTGCGCGCCACGTAGACCTTGCCGTCGGCGTCGTACCACGCCGGGATCTGATGGCCCCACCAGAGCTGACGCGAGATGCACCAGTCCTGAATGTTCTCGAGCCAGTGGTTGTAGGTCTGCGCCCAGTGTTCGGGGAAGAAGCGGATGTCGCCATTCTTCACGGCATCGAGCGCTCGGCCGGCGAGACCCTTGTCGTGCTTGGCCGTGGGCTTGCTGGTGGCTACGAACCATTGATCGGTGAGCATGGGCTCGACGATCTGGCCGGTGCGCTCGCACACCGGCACCATGTGCTTGTGCGGCACCGCCTTTTCGAGGAAACCCTGCGCTTCGAGGTCTTTCAGCACCGCCTTGCGCGCGTCGAAACGGTCCATGCCCTGATAGGCCTTGGGGCCGTTTTCGTTGACGTGGGCGTCGAGCGTGAAGATGGTGATCAGCGGCAGGTTGTGGCGCAGCGAGCAGGCATAGTCATTGAAGTCGTGCGCGCCGGTGATCTTGACGCAACCGGAGCCGAACTCGCGGTCCACGAAGTCATCGGCGATGATCGGGATGCTGCGGTTCATCAGCGGGATGTCGACCCGCTTGCCGATCAGGTGCTTGTAGCGTTCGTCCTCCGGATGGACGGCAAGCGCGCCGTCGGCCATCATGGTTTCCGGTCGCGTGGTGGCGATGTGCATGCCGCGCACACCATCGATCGGGCCATGGGTGAACGGGTAGAGGATGTGCCACATGTGACCATCGCGCTCGACCGATTCCACCTCCAAGTCGCTCACGGCCGACTGCAGCACCGGGTCCCAATTCACCAGGCGTTTGCCGCGGTAGATGAGGCCCTCTTCAAACAGTTTCACGAAGGTCTCGACCACGCCTTTCGACATGTGGCTGTCCATCGTAAAGTAGCCCTGATGGGCGCCACTGGCATCGGCGAAGCCCCAGTTGGCGGACGCACCGAGGCGACGCATTTGCCGCGTGATGGTGGAGCCGGACTGCTCCTTCCACTGCCACACGCGCTGGGTGAACTCCTCCCGGCCGAGGTCGTGGCGCGAGGTGCCCTGCGCCTGCAGTTGCCGCTCCACCACGATTTGCGTGGCGATGCCGGCGTGATCGGTGCCAACCACCCAATTGGTGTTGTCACCTTTCATCCGGTGGTAGCGGATCATGGTGTCCATCAGCGTTTGCTGGAAGGCGTGGCCCATGTGCAGCGTGCCGGTCACGTTCGGCGGCGGCAGCTGGATCGTGTAGCCCGGTTTCGATGTGTCACCGCTCGGGACGAAATAGCCTGCGCGCTCCCAGACCGGATACCACTTCGCCTCGATGGCTTTGGGTTCGAAGGACTTGGCGAGGGCGTCGAGCGCGCTGGTAGCAGCGGACGACGCCGGAGGCGAGGCGGGCGTGGTGGACATGGCAAACGAAACGCGCGGCGCGCGAAACAAGGGTTACGAAGAAAGCGCGCGTGCTGCGGCTGCGCAGGCCCACTGGCATCGGTAGACGCCAATCACCTGAACCCAAGCGCTCGCGCACGGCACACGACGCCACATTGTAATCGCCGGACTTACAGCTTTTCAGCGCTAGCGACTACTGCACGGTCGTTACAGCGCGATTAGGATTCATGTCGACTTAACAAAAAATCGCGCTGCAACGACCATGCATCCGTCGACGCAGCCAAAAAGCTGTATGGCGCGCCAACTCGTGGTCCCTCGAGGCTCCAACGCAGGCGGGCTACCCGCGACGCTTGCTCAGCTGCTCCCGCAAGCGCGCGATTTCGGTGTCGACCGCCCGCCCAACCACCTCACGCACGCGCGAGGCAGTGTCTTCGGCGACCTGGTCGGCCATGTCCTGCACCAGCTCGGCGAGTGCCAACGAGAGCGAATCACGCAGGTGCTTCTTCAGGCTCCCATCGGCGTGCAACTCAAGCTGCTGCATCGCCTGATTGAACACCGCGTGTCGCAGTTCCTCCAGCTTGGTGGCGAGCTGCGCATTGAATTGCTCGCGCACATTCGGAATCGCAGTGAGCGCCGCCGACGGGTCGCCCACCGGCGCGGGCGCCGGCGTAGACACCGTGGGGGCAGCCACAACCGGCGGTGCAGAAACCGGCGCCGCCGCCGCGACGGACACCGCAGGCGGGGTCGGGGGCGAAAACACGCGCTCGGTCATCACCGGAATGGCATCCAGAGGCACCGCTGCCGGCGGCGGCACGACGACGGGCGTTGCGGCGGGCGCGATTCCAGTTGGCGGTTGCGCCGGCGTGCGTGCGGGCCGAGAAAAATCGTCCGGGCCGAATACTTGCCCGCCGACGGAGATGGTGCGGTCAAGACTCGGAACCTCGATTTCCTCGACCACCAGATCAGTCAACACGGGCAACTCCTCAGGCAGGCGCTGCTTCATCAGCCGATCTGCCTGAGCGAGAAGGTCTTTCGCGGCGGTGTTGCTCATGCGCGGATTATGCGCGGCTTTTCGTTGGCCGACCACAATGTGCCAAAGACGATGCCAGCGTCATGGTGCGTCACGTCCGCATCACCGTATGCGTCAGCGCATAGCCGCGCTCTTTGTAGAACTTCCAGCGCTCGCGTCCTGCGTTGGCCAACCCCTCATCCTGGCCGATGATTTCGAACAATCGTTCGAAGCGTGCGAAGAACGGCGGCGGCGTGAGCCCGAGGTTGATCAGGACGTCCGCTGTGCCCTCGTGCGTTGCAGCGTGATCAATCACCACGGGCGTGTGTGCGACATGCGGCGACGCCAGCGTGACATGCGGAATAAAGCCCTCGGCGGGCGATTCCCAAAGCAGGCGCCCCAGCTCCGCCGTGGCCGCCGCATCCGGTGTCAGCACACGCACCCGCCGCTGCTGCGCAACGATCTTGGCGATCAGTTTGGCGGTGGAGCCGATCGGGTTCAGCACCGCCGAGTAGAAGGCGATTTCAGTCATGCGTTCGCAGTCGTCGACTCCAACGCCGGCGCTAGAGCGACATCACGTAATCCACCAAGGCGGCAACCGGCCGACCCGTCGCGCCCTTTTCCTTGCCACTGCCCTTATAGGCGACGCCGGCGATGTCGAGATGCGCCCAGTCGTACTTCTTGGCAAACCGCCACAGAAAGCAGGCTGCCGTGATGGCCCCGCCGTCACGTCCGGCGACGTTCGCCATGTCAGCGAAATTGGAGTTCAGCGCTTCCTGGTAGTCCTCCTCCAGCGGCATGCGCCAAAAGCGGTCGTTCACCTTCTTGCCTGAAGCGAGGATCGCGTCGGCCAGTGCGTCATTCGACGAGAACAGACCGGCATTGTGGCTACCGAGCGCGACCACACAAGCGCCCGTCAGGGTGGCAATGTCGATGACCGCACGCGGTTTGAAGCGCTCGGCGTAGGTCAGTGCATCGCAAAGAATCAAGCGGCCTTCGGCATCGGTGTTGAGCACCTCGATCGTCTGCCCGCTCATGCTCTTGAACACGTCGCCCGGCTTGGTGGCCTTGCCCGAGGGCATGTTTTCGCAAGCCGCGACGAGGCCGACGATGTTCTGCTTCGGCTTCAATTCGGCGACGGCCTTCATCACACCGAACACGGTGCCGGCGCCCGACATATCCCACTTCATGTGATCCATGTCGGCGGCGGGCTTGAGCGATATGCCGCCGGTATCAAAAGTGACGCCCTTGCCGACAAAGACCGTCGGCGAGTCGCCTTTTTTGCCACCGCCATATTCAAAGACGATGAACCGAGGCGGCTCGTCGCTGCCGTTGGTGACCGACAGGAACGATCCCATGCCCAGCTTTTCGATGGCCTTGCGGTCCATCACCGTCACTTTGAGACCATGCGACTTGCCAAGTTTCTTCGCTTCTTCGCCGAGGCGCGCCGGTGTGCAGTGATTGGGTGGCAGGTTGCCCAGGTACTTGGTGAACTCAACGCCATGAATCGTGGCGACCGCCGTCTTCAGCGTCGCCGCCGCTGCGGCTGCCTCCACGCTCTCCGGCAAGCCAAAGCGCACGCGCTTCAAGCTCGGTTTGCTCTTGGCACTGGTGCCCTTGGTTTCTTCAAAGCGATAGGTCGCATCCGACACGCCGAGGACCATTTGCCGCAGGGCGTCGAGTGCATCCTGTGCGCTGTCGGCGAGGGGGTAGATGGTCAACTCAAGAAGCTCCTGCTCCACCGCCGCAGCCGCCAGCGCACGCCCGCTCGCACGAGCATCTTTCGCGCTTAGCGCCGTAGCGTTGCCCGCGCCGTAGACAAACACGCGCGCAGCCGTTACGCCACTCAGATTGAAGAGCGGCAGCACCACACCCGCACGCCCGGAGAATGACGCGGCTTTGAGCGCTGCCGACAGGGCGCCCTGGCTGGCTGCATCAATATTCTGTGCCGCCCAGGATAGCTTTTGGCCCTCATGCACGGCGACGGCGACGACATCGGTCCTGGTATTCGATGGATGGGCCGTGCGCAACGAAAATTCGATCATGGTGTGATCACTTCCTACAAATTTGATGAATTGTCGACCGGTGGTCGGAACGGGCAGAACTCGCGCGCCCCGCAGCGGGTCTACAGGTAAACTCGTAAATTATCGCCAAAGCGCTTCGTGCCACGCTGCTCGGTGGCTCGGGCGGGTGATCTGACCGGCCCAAGTGGGCGCAGCAACGCCCGGGTCCAGCTTCGCAACACCACATCAATGATTTTTCGACGCGCCCTGCTGCGCGAACTGACGACCAATGCAATCTACATCTTTGTGGTGCTGGTTGCCATTCTCGTCACGCAATTCCTGATCAAGCTGATCGGTGCGGCCTCCGCGGGCTCGCTCCCGACGGATGGGTTGATTCCGTTGGTCGGTTTTCGGCTGATTTCACAGTTGCCACCGCTGATCGTGATCGCGATGTTTACGTCGATTTTGCTGACGTTGTCGCGAGCCTGGCGCGATAGCGAAATGGCCATCTGGATGTCGAGCGGACAGAGCCTCATGTCCTGGGTCCGCCCGGTGCTGACGTTTGCCGGCCCGCTGCTCGTGATCGCGCTGGTGTTGTCCACCGTCCTCTCACCCTGGGCCGAGCGCCGCTCGATCGAATATCGCCGGCTACTCGATTCGCGCGACGAGCTTTCGCTGGTGGCGCCGGGACTGTTTCAGGAGATGCGCAAGACGCATCAGGTCTATTTTGTCGAGGGTGTCAACCTGATCGACGGCAAGATCAAGAACGTGTTCGTTTTTGCGGACGACCCCAACGGCCTGTGGTTGACCCGCGCCGCTGAGGGACGCATCTGCCAGCCCAGCGAGTGTGGTGAGCGCTACGTCATTCTTGAGAATGGCCATCGCGTCAAGCGGATCAACAAGCAGAGTCCAGCCACCGAATACGAGCTGGCGAGCTTCCGTCGTTACGGTGTGCGGATGTCGGGCAACGAGGTCCGCGACGACCCGCTGGAGGAACGCGCCAAGGACACCCTGACGCTCCTGCGTGAGGCGACGCCAACGGGCCTTGGGCAAGTGTTCTATCGTCTCTCGGTACCGCTTGCAGGCGTTGCCTTCGCCATGCTCGCCATCCCGCTCGCCTACGTGAACCCGCGGCTGGGGCGCTCAATCAATCTGCTGATGGCGGTGCTGCTGCTGATGAGCGGACTGCAAGTGATGAACATTGTGCAGTCGCTGATCGACCGCCAATCGCTTTCGTTGCCTCTCGCATTGTTCGTGTTTCACACGACGCTGGCAGCCCTTGTGGCCTTTGCGTTCTATCGACGCTATCGTGGAGCAGTGTTCGGCGGCGGCATGCGGCTATTTGGCATTGGCCGGGAGCGCCCCGCATGAAGACGCTCGGGCGTTATCTGGCGCGCGAAGTGGCGTGGTCGACGCTATCCGTCCTGGTCGCGTTGCTCATGCTGTGGCTGTTCTACGACCTGCTCGCTGAGCTCGGCTCGCTGCGCAATCTCAACGCCGCGCAAGCCTTCGTTCTGGTCGCGGCCACCGTGCCCGTACACCTCTACGAGTTGATTCCTGTCGCAGCGCTGATCGGATCGCTATTCGCGCTGGCTCAGCTTGCCAGCAACAGTGAGTACGGCGTGATGCGTACATCGGGGGTATCGATCGCACAGGTCGGGGGTGTACTGCTTTCAGTGAGCCTGGTCTTCGCGGCGTGCGTGTTCGTGGTCGGCGAATACGTGGTTCCCAAAGCGGAGCAACTGGTGTCACGCGTACGTGCGTTCTCCGGATCGCGACCGTACGTCGCGCGGGCGTTCGAGTCCGGCTTTTGGTTCAAGGACGGGAATACGTTCATCAACATCGGCTCGGTGCTACCCGACGGCGGGTTGCGCACCGTTCGCGTCTTCGAGTACAGCGATGGCACGCACTTGGGACGCATGCTTTCAGCGGAGGCTGCAAATTTTCTCGGCGGGCAGCAATGGGCGCTGGAGCGCGTCACGGAGACCCGCTTCAGCACGCCGATCCAGGTGCAGCAGCACGCGCAGCTCAGCTGGAATGCCGCACTGACGCCCAACATGCTATCGGTGCTGCAGGTCGAGCCAGACCGCCTGTCGATCAGCGGACTGTGGGAATACATCACGCACTTGCGCGCCAACCGCCAGGAATCGCGACGCTTCGAGGTGGCCCTCTGGGGAAAATTTTTCTACCCCCTCGCCACCTGCGTGCTGATGTTGCTGGCACTGCCGTTCGCGCAGATTCAGCAGCGCGCGGGCGGGGTTGGGACGCGCATCTTCATCGGCATCCTGCTCGGGTTGGCGTTCATTGTGTTCAACCGGCTGTTTTCTTACCTCGCGCTGCTGCACGAGTGGCCGCCCTTCCTCGGCGCGATGCTGCCCGGCTTGATCTTCCTGTCCGTCGGTGCACTGATGCTGCAGCGGCTGGAACGACGCTAGCCACACGGCTGGATACACGTTTGCCCGAGCACGCTACTCCGCGCCACGATCCGCCCGACGAAAAACAAAACGGCACCGAAAGGTGCCGTTTTGATTGGTACATGAGCTGCGGCTTATTCCGCAGCCGGAACCGGGATCACGTTGGCGACCTTGCGATTTTTCGCACCCTTCACCACGAATTGCACCGTGCCCGTCACCGTGGCGAACAACGTGTGATCCTTGCCCATGCCGACGTTGACGCCGGGATGGATCGTGGTGCCACGCTGACGCATGATGATGGTGCCGGCGTTGATCAACTCGCCACCGTAAGACTTTACGCCCAGGCGCTTCGATTCGGAATCTCGACCGTTGCGGGTTGAGCCCCCGCCTTTCTTGTGTGCCATGACTGACTCCTGTTACTTGCGCACGCCGCCGACGAGCTCTTTGGTGAGCGCATCAAACGCTGCCCAGTCACCCTTGGCGGCAAGCGCTGCCTGCTCAGCCCAGGTTTCCGGCTTGGCGAGATTGAACTTGCTGCCACCGGCGTCGAGGATCGACTGGATCTTGTCGACCGGCGTCGTGGACAGCGCTGCGAATGTGGTAATCCCGGCCGCCTTCAGCAGGCCCGCGATCTTCGGGCCTACGCCTTCGATCAGCTCGAGATTGTCGCTGCCGTCGCGCCTCTTGCCGCGCTTGCCACCAGCAACGGCGGCGACCGGCGCTGCTGCAACAGCGGGCGCATCGGCTTTGGCAAGTTCGGCACCGTTGGCGCCGTAGATCGCCGAGAAGAACACTTCGGTGTAGCCCTGACGGTGGCCCTGGCTCTTCCGATAATGCTTGCGACGACGCATCTTGAAGATGCGAACTTTGTCGCCCTTGCCGTGTTCGATGACCGTTGCATCGACTTTGGCCCCGGCAACCAGGGGCGCGCCAAACACCACATCAGCACCCGA
The DNA here is from genome assembly GCA_016790165.1 of Burkholderiales bacterium. Lineage (GTDB taxonomy): Bacteria > Pseudomonadota > Gammaproteobacteria > Burkholderiales > Casimicrobiaceae > Casimicrobium. The sequence continues at coordinate 4,134 of JAEUPL010000014.1, read as the reverse complement.
CCCGACGGCGAGCACTTCGTTGAATGTGATGGTTGCGCCGATGTCTGCAGGTATCTGTTCTACCTTTAGTTTTTGGCCTGCGGAGACGCGATACTGCTTCCCGCCGGCTTTTATGACCGCATACATGGATAACAAACCTTGGATGATTAAGAAGCACCGGGCTGACACCGCCCGCGCGAAAGCGCGGCGAGCCATCCCGAGTGAGCCATAAATTATAGCCTGTCCGGCGCGCTGGCGCAACGCCTCACCGCCGAGCCTGCCCTAGCGGCCGGCGGCGCACCCTGGCGGACCGCCTCGCCCTGCAAACGCCCGGCGGCACGACAATCGCGCAGCGTATCGCTCGCTACAATCCCTGCATGCCTTCTACGTCCGGCGCCGCTTCGCAATCAACGGCCACTGCACTCGCGCAATTCCTCGCTCCCGAACTGTCTGCTCTGGATCGTCGCCTGCGCGCCACGCTGTCCTCCGACGTGTCGCTCGTGCAATCTGTCGCCGACTACATCGTGACCGGTGGCGGCAAGCGATTGCGCCCGATTTTGGTCTTTTTGTCAGCCAAGGCGGCCGGTGCTGATTCCTTGTCTCCCGCCGTCGTCGACCTCGCCGCAACGGTCGAACTCATCCACACCGCCACCTTGCTCCACGACGATGTAGTGGACGAGTCCTCGCTCCGTCGTGGCCGCGCCACAGCCAACGCCGCCTTTGGCAACGCCGCCAGCGTGCTGGTCGGCGACTTTCTCTACAGTCGCTCCTTTCAGGTGATGGTGGGCGTGGGCAAGATGCGCGTCCTCGAGCTGCTATCCGAAGCCACCAATCGCATCGCTGAAGGCGAGGTGATGCAATTGATGGCGCTCGGTCGGCTCGACCTGTCTGAAGACGACTACATGAGCGTCATTGAGGCCAAGACGGCGAAGCTGTTTGAAGCCTCGGGCGCGCTGGGCGCCATTGCCGCCGGCGCGAGCACCGGCACCGAGCGCGCGCTGGCTGAATACGCGCGGCGACTCGGCGTGGCGTTTCAGATCGCCGACGACGTGCTCGACTACCGGGGCGAGGCCAACACGCTGGGCAAGGCGCTCGGTGACGATCTTGCCGAAGGGAAACTCACGTTGCCGATCATCGTGGCGTTGAAACGCGCCGACGCTGCCGGACAGCAATTGATTCGCGATGCAATGTCAAACCCGCACGGCGACGACGCGGCCCACTTCGCGCGCGTCATGGCCGTACTGGATGGTTGCGGCGCGCTCAACGCCAGCCTTGATCGCGCCAAAGTGGAAGCGGAACGCGCGGCGACGGAGCTCGCAGCGCTGCCCGATAGCGAAGCCAGGCGATGGATGCTAGAATTATGTTCTTACTCGGTTGGACGCAACGTCTAGCCGTCAGGAATCGGTCGTGGCCGTACGGCAAATCGGTTCCCCGTCCGCAAGGACACAGTCGGGGTGTAGCTTAGCCTGGTAGAGCGCTACGTTCGGGACGTAGAGGCCGGAGGTTCGAATCCTCTCACCCCGACCAATTTCCTTCCTGTTGTTCAGCCATGCGCAGTTTTTGCCGCGTGGTTTGCACTTGTGCCAACGCAGCACATCACCGCGAACATCGCGCCGGCGAGTACCGTCAGGTCACGCCGAATCTGCAGCCCTACAGCGTCGCCAGCGCCATCAAGCCCGATGCTGTGTTTGAGATCGGGATGTGATAGTTCGTATGCACCCTCTTCAACGTTCCCGGCACCGCTGCGCGTGCGGCGAGCCACATCAAGAGTTCGACGCCCTGCGTTCCAGTTTTCTCAACGAGTTCATGAATCGAGAACTGCGTCGCCCACTTCGGGTCGTTGATCATGCTGTCCATGAACTTCAGGTCAAAATCCTTATTGATAAATCCTGCGCGTTCGCCGTCGAGCTGGTGCGACAGGCCGCCGGTGCCGATCACGACAACCTTTTTGTCTGAATCCCAATTGCGGATCGCGTCGCCCACCGCTTCGCCCAAGGCGTAGCAGCGCTTCGCGCTCGGTAACGGAAACTGCACCGTGTTGATACACACGGGCACCGCAGGAATCGGGCACGGACTTTGCGGCCAAAAGAGTTTCAGCGGAATCGTGAAGGCGTGATCGACCAACATTTCTTGGCAGGTTGTGATGTCAAAGTCACGCTCAATCAGGTGGTTGATCAAATGCCACGAGAGGTCAACGTCACCACGCGTCGGCGCAAGCGTAGGGATGCCCCAACCTTCGTCCGCATTGTGATATTCGGGCGCCGCGCCGACCGAAAACGTCGGCATTTTGTCGAGGAAAAAGTTCAAGCCATGGTCGTTGTAGAGGACCACCGCGACGTCTGGTTTCACTTCATCGAGCCATTTGCGAACGGGCAGGAAGCCATCGAAAAACGGTTTCCAGTACGCGTCCTGTTGAAGATTTTTTGCGATCGCGCCGCCGATGGCCGGTACGTGCGAAGTGGTGAGCATGCCAACGATTCTTGCCACGAGAAATCTCCGTAAGTTTGTGTGTTCGGGCTGAGGTGTAGTGGCTTAGGCGTATGCCGCGAGCTTGGCTTTGAACTGCTCCACGGTCATTCCCGTTTGCAGCGCGCCGATGTCTTGCATGTTCAGCCCCAGAATGCCTGCGAACTTTGCCAGGTAGTACGCATTGCCGCCCGCGCGGATCAACCCGAGCACATCGCGTGCGCGAATGCCCGCCGCCTGCTCCTCGTTGAGCGAATACTTCTTCATGTAGGCCTCTTCGTCCCGCAAAAATTCCGCGCGGCATTCCGCCGAGTTAAACGAGAAACACATCTTGTTCAGCGCGTAGCCTTTTTTCGCTTGCTCGCCATCGAACGGCGTGGTGCCGGGAATCGGCGGAAGTTTGGTTGCGGACACGTTGATCTCCTTGGGCTTTATGGACGGTGATTGGCGTGTGTTTGCGCGACAGCGCCCCTCAACTCAACGAATTCTTGCTTGCTCGTTGCAAAAGATAAACACATGCTTCATCATACGTCGCATGAACAATTTCGATTGGTTAAAACTCGACGCGTGGTCACTCACGGTGCTCGTCACCGTCGTGGAGGAAGGTTCCGTCACGGCCGCCGCAACGCGCTTGGGCGTGACGCAATCGGCCGTGAGCCACACGATTGAGCGCTTGCGCCAAATTACGAACGACGCGCTCTTCGTGAAGTCCGGTCGCGGCATCGTCGCCACCGCGCACGCCAATGCGCTTGCGCAGCGCTCCCGCGCCATCCTGCGCGAACTTGAACAATTCGGCCACGGCGCGCAGTGGCAACCGGCCACATGGAGCGCCACCCTCACCATAGCCGCCAACGATTTTCAGCGCGATTTGCTGCTGCCTGCGGTCGCGGCGAAACTTCGCGAACACGCGCCTAACGTCTCGCTGCGCGTGATCGCCTCCGGCGTGCCGACGCTAGACATGCTGCGCGATGACCGCTGTCAACTGCTCATCACGCCACGTCCGCCGGACGGCAGCGACATCGTGCAGAAGCGATTATTTGAAGACGACTACCGCGTATTCTTCGACGCCTCACAACGCCGCGCGCCGTCAACGCGCGCCGAGTACTTGGCCAGCGAGCACGTCACGGTCGTCTACGAACCCAAACGCGCCCTCGATCTGGATCAGTGGATGAGCGCACGCGGCATTCAACGCAACTTTCGCGTCATGGTGCCCGGCTACGCGGGCGTCGCGCCGTTCATTCGCGGCACGAAACTGCTCACCACTGCGCCGGGGCGTCTGCGCACGCATCTGCTGAGCGGCCTGGCAGACGCAGAGGTGCCGATCAAATGTCCCCGGATGCCGATGTATTTGGTGTGGCACCGAAAGCATCAAGACGACGCGCCGTATCGGTGGTTGCGGGGGATGGTGGAAGCGGTGGCGAAAGCGGTCGTCGCGGCCCCCGCGAAGCGTTCGTAAGCCCGTAGGGTGGGTTTCAACCCACCACAAGCTGACACACGCCAACTTGGAACGAAGCGCAACCATCGCACCCGAACCGTTCGCCCTGAGCGTGTCGAAGGGTTTGACGGAATGATGTTTGATGTATGCCACCAGCGCGCTCTGTGGCCGCGCGGGGCCAGTCACTTTTCTTGCTTCGCCAAGAAAAGTAACCAAAAGAAGGCGACCCCGGGGATTCGCTTGTTTCCTGCGGT
>JAEUPL010000003.1 GCA_016790165.1 Burkholderiales bacterium | reverse complement strand
GAACAACAGCGCCGAGCGCACCGCTTGGCTGCCGTCCTTCCTGGCCTACTACAACGCCCGCAGGCCCCATTCGGCCTTGGGCCACAAGCCTCCAGCTTCCCGACTCAGCGGGAAGAACCTATTGCAACTTAACAACTAGCGCGTCAAGCACCTGGTGGTCAACGTCTTCCCGTCGGCGAATGTACAAGCAGGACTTTCCCCTTCTATGTCTGCCTAGTCTCGCGAGTCGTGTCGTTTGCTCGTCGGTCGTCGTGACCAGATAGACCGTGAATGCGCTCTTGCGCACGGCGGATCCAGTCAGACAGGCGTCACGCTGGCGCCTACTGTCGTACCGGTAGTGACAGCTGCCGTAACCCACGATGGACGGGCTCCACTTGCGATGCGACTCACCAGTGGCCTGCCCCGGCAGTGAGCAGAGCACCTTGGCGTCGCGCCGCTGTGCCGGATTGGCCGCCGTCGCGTTGAGAGGAGCTGCAACACTTGCAGCCGTTGGTTTGGTCTCGTTCTCTGCCAGTTGGGCGCCTCGAATCTCCGGGGCATTCGCGCGAGCGAGACCGAGACTAAGGCGCCACCTTGCACGCACCGCTGATGCCTGGCGTGTTCCCGATTTCAGCGGTGGCAGGGGGAACGGCCTTCCCGTCAAACAGCATCGGAATCTGGTTACCGATACCGTAGGACTTCTCGGCGCGGCGACGCTCATTCAAGGCGCGAAAGATGTTCCACTCCTCGTGCGCGCCGTTGCTGACCGTGATCGAACCTTTCAATCCGTAATAGTTGCGGAACGTCTGCTTGGTGACGCGACCACGCTCAACCTCGCGCTGCAGATTCTTGTCGGTCTTGATCCGTTCATCAAAATACGCATCGACCTTTTTCATGTCGGCGACGCCGTCAAAGCCGAAGAAAGCACCGAAGTCCGAAGGGCCGACGAAGTAGACAAAGTCGAAGTCTTCGCCCAGGCCTTTGACACCCTCGAGGATGCGCGTCCACATCAGCATGTAGTCGTCGTTAGTGCCGCGGGCGCCTGACGGCAGGCTGAGATCTGATTCCTTGGTGCCGGGGCTCAACACCCAGACGGAATCGACGCCGAAGCGCGCCTCAATCCGGTCCTTGGTCTTCTTGGCGACTTCGGTGTTGACGTCGAAGAAGCCACCGCCCAGGGTGGACAATGGCAAGCTCATGTAGGCAACGGCCTTGCCCTTTGAACGTGCGTCAGCGATCTGCTGGCGGTAGAACTTGACCTTTTCCTCGATGACCGGCTTGAAGTCTTCGTTGACGCAGTAACAAAGCTTGAGATTGGCGGTGCATTCGGTCGTGCTGGCGGCAAACAGTGACGTCGTTGCCAGCAGGGTGGCGGACGCGGCGAGCAGCGTAAGGGCGGTATTCAGGCGACGGGGCATAGCGATCTCCACAATATTGGCAGTGCTGTTGGCAAGTGCGATGCTAAGCATAAATCGCACGGCGTGCACGCATGGCTGCGCGTTGTAGAGGGCGACGGTGTCACCCTGTACTGCCGACGCAGTTCGCCGTGGCGGATCAACCATAGAGCGACCTTGCCAACTGAGCACCTTGGGCAAGCGCATTCAATTTGGCACGGGCGATACCGCGATCCATCGGTTCCATGCCGCAATTTGGGCAGGGGATCAGTTTGTTGCGTGGGACAAACGCTGGATGTAGCGGTGGCCGAGATAGACAATGGGTGCGTTCAAGCGAGGAGCCTTTAGGGGCGTGCAGGTGCAGGCGTCGCCAGCCGCGCCTTCAGGAAGCCACCTGTGCCATAGCGCGTGACCCGACTGTAGAAGCGGGTGGTCAGGCGGTTCACCATCGCCGCGTACGGATCGACCAGTTCCGGTGCGATGCTGAAGTGGTCGTAGTTGACCACCGCCGCGACACGCGACTGCAGGCGGCCGAGCCGCTCCTCGACGCAACCTTCAATGGCGTCGATCTGGGCAGGTGCGTTGATGGAGAGACCGCTGAAATCGATGTAGAGCGTGTTGTGCGCTGTGTCGAGGTCGAAACGATCCGTGAGCGGCGTCGCGAGAATGCGTTCGCGCAGGCCGAGGGAGGCCTCGTTGAACAGCGCCCCTTCCATCACGCCTATGCTGGCAGCATGCCGTGGCAGAAATGCCATCTTCGCAAGCACGTCGCGCTCGAGCTCGACGCCTGGCGCCAGTTCGACCAGCTCAAGACCTGGCGTGCCGCCTGCATCGATCAGTCGGAAGACAGCGCGCTCCGTGACGTAGAGCACTGGCTGGCCACGGCGCAAAGCCTCGGCGCCGCTGAAGGTGCGGTGCTCCACGCTGGCCACGAATTTTCCTTTGCTGCCGTCTTGCAAAATGTTCAGGGTGCCATCGCCGACGCTCGCACGCAGGTCTCCGGCCATGAACGTGCCGACGAACACCACTGCCTTCGCGTTCTGGCTAATGTTGATGAAGCCACCCGCGCCTGCCAGTTTAGGCCCGAACTTGCTCACATTGACGTTGCCTTCGGCATCCACCTCAGCCATGCCTAGCACCGCGACATCGAGACCGCCGCCATCGTAGAAATCGAATTGGTACGGCTGGTCGATGACTGCCTGGGTGTTGACGGCAGCGCCAAAGTTGAGGCCGCCGGCAGGGATTCCGCCAATCACGCCCGGTTCGGCCGTGAGGGTGATGAGGTCAATGATGTGTTCTTCGGCGGCGACGGAAGCGACTCCCTCCGGCATGCCGATGCCAAGGTTCACGACGTTGTGGGCATGCAGTTCCAGCGCTGCGCGGCGCGCGATCAGCTTGCGCAGATTCAGCGTCTGGACCGGTGCGTCATCCATCGGCACCCGTATTTCGCCAGCGAACGCAGCGCTGTAGGGTTCGACGAAGGTCTGCATGTGATGGGCAGGATCGGTGGCGACGACGACGGCATCAACCAGCACCCCGGGCACCTTCACTTGCCGGGGGTTGAGCGAACCACGCTCGGCGACGCGCTCCACCTGGGCGATCACCACACCTCCCGAATTGCGTGCGGCCATCGCGATGGCGAGCGCCTCCAGCGTCAGCGCCTCGCGCTCCATGGTCAGGTTACCGTCCGCGTCAGCAGTGGTTGCGCGAATGATTCCGACGGAGATGGGAAAAGCTTTGTAGAAGAGGTACTCCTTGCCGTCGATTGGCATGAGGCGCACCAGGTCTTCGGTAGTCCGGGCGTTGACTTTTCCGCCGCCGTGCCGCGGATCGACGAAGGTGCCGAGCCCCACGCGCGTGAGCGAACCGGGCTTCCCGGCGGCGATGTCGCGGAACAGGTGGGTGATGACGCCTTGTGGAAGGTTGTACGCCTCGATCTCGCCTGCCGCAGCTAGGGCCTGCAGTTTCGGCACCAACCCCCAGTGCCCGCCAATCACGCGCTTGAGCAACCCGCGGTGGCCGAGGTGGTTGAGCCCGCGATGCTTGCCATCGCCCTGTCCCGCGGCGTAGACCAGTGTCAGGTCACGCGGCACCTGTTCTGTGTCGAACCGCTTCTCAAGCGCAATCGCAATCTCCTCGGCAAAGCCGATGCCTACAAAGCCGCCGGTGGCAACCGTGTCACCGGAGTGAATCAGGCGGACAGCTTCGTCGGCGGAAACCAGCTTTGACTTGTGGGCAACAGCGCGCGCGGCGCCGTGCGCGTTCAGGGGCGCGGGCATCGATCAGTTCCTCCTCACGGCGATGATAGACGTCCCGCGCGTCAGCGAACGCGCGGTGCCCCCTTTTTCCAGCTAAATCAGAGTCGGCGCAGTGGCGCGCCACGGCGTTCAGTCGTCGCCGTGCACCACCATCACGGGCACTGGCGAATGTGTTAGCACACGTTGCGCCACACTGCCCAAGAGCCGTCGGTCAATCTTGCCGCGTCCATGTGTGCCCATCACGATCACATCGGCACCGCAGTTCGCTACGCCGTCGATCACGCCGCGCCAGACGGCGTTGCACTCGACTACGCGTGACTCGAACGTGAGGCCCGCAGCTTCAATGCGTTCACGCGCCTGCGCGACCGCATGATTCGCCGCCGCGTTGGCTGCAGCGAGGTACTGCGACAGTCCTTCGGCATAACCCTCGCCGAGACCCACGTAGGGATAGACGTGAACCACGTGTAACACGGTGACGCGCGCGTCCATGGTCGCTGCCAATTCGATCGCAGCGTCAGTCGCACTTAGCGCCGTTGCCGAACCATCCACGGGCAACAAAATATGCCTGAACATCTAGCGCCTCCAGCGTCTACGTTTCTTGGATGGCGCTGATTGTCTGGCGACGGGTCGCGGGCGGAATTGACGCGCGTCAACACGCCGCAATGCTGGCGAGCGACCGACGCAGGCTCGACGGCGACTAGCGCTTCAGCGCGACCCTGACGGTGACTTCGGTGGTACCTTCGTTGCTCCACATCCAGCACCAGTGTCGGCTGAGGGTTGGACTAAAGCGGCCCGTTTGCTCGCGCGTGCGGTAGCTCCGCGTGGCATAGACGATGTCATTGCCGTCGTGGCGGTGGATATTGAATTCCACGGGGCCGCTGGCCTGAAATTGCCAATCTACCGGCAGACGCGGGTCGATCATGCCGCATAGCTCCGCGGACTTTCCGGGTGCGATGACGTAGTTCCCGTCAACTGTGTCGGCGGCTGACCAGCGCAGGTCGTCGGCCACTGCGAGAAGTGGTGTGGCGGTGACCATGATCAACGCGAGCAGCGGCGCGCGGGGACGGAAGGTGATCGTCATTTTCAATTCCTTTCAAAGTGCCGGCGGCTGGCGGCAGTGGTGGTGATTAGACGCAAAGTGCGTGTCCGCCACGTCACGGTCGCATTGCGGCCTCGTAAAACGCCCGGATCGCGGCTCGCTCCTCGCGGAGCTCCGAGACGGCGACTTGTGCGCGTTCGGCGCCGCGCAGACGAATCGCGTGCTGTTCCGTACGCAGGCGGCGGTAGGCGTCGGCGGCGCGAAAGCCGACACCGGCTCCTACCAGGCCGAGTTCCTCACTGCGTTGCGCAAGCGCGATGTTGCCGCGGTTTTCGCGCAGAGCCCGGTGCGACGCGGATTCACGCAATACGATCGCCTGAACCGCAAACTCCAGATCGACCAGACCGCCCGTGTCGTGCTTGATGTCGAACCAAAGATCTGGCTTGCGGTTCGGGTGGCCTTCGCTGACGCGTGCGCGCATGGCGATGATTTCTTCGCGCAGTGCTGGCCACTCGCGGTGACGGGAGATGGTGACGTCGCGGATCGTCTCGAACACCGCCCCCGTGTCAGGGTCGCCCGCTGCGAAGCGCGCGCGGGTCAGAGCCTGGTGTTCCCAGGTCCACGCCTTCTCGCGTTGATAGGTCTCGAACGCGCCGGCGGTCGACAGCAGCAGTCCGGCGGCGCCGTCCGGGCGGAGCCGCACGTCGATTTCGTAGGCGCGACCGGCAGCCGTCATCGTCGTAAGCCAGCTTTGTAGTCGTTGCGCGACGCGCGTAAGCGCCTCGCGGTGTTCGAGTGCGCTGTCAGGCATTAGAAAGATCAGGTCGAGATCGCTGGCGTATCCCAACTCCTTGCCACCCCAGCGGCCGTACGCGATCACCGCCAGCCGGGCGTCGTTTGGCAGTTTCGCGTCCTGCATCAAGCGCCCCAGGCTCACATCGACGACCGTGTCGGCGAGGGCGCTGAGATGGTCGGAGAGGGTTTCCAGCGGCAGCAAGCCGGCGATATCCTTGAGCAGCAAACGAAAGGTTTCGCCTTGCTGGAAGTGCCGGATCTCATCAATCATGCGCTCGGTGTCGCCATGCGTGCTGTCAAAGCGCGTGCGCAGGTCGAGCCGCCATTGCTCATAGTCCACCGGTGCGGTGAGCGTGCGGCCGTCCATCAGTTCGTCGAGCAGCAACGGGTGGCGTCCGACGTACCGAAGCGCCCAGTCGCTGGCAGCTGCCAGGTCAATGACCCGTTCCAGCACCTGTGGCCGTTCGATCATCAGAGCCAGGTAGCTGGAGCGTGACGCGACGCCAAGCAGCAAGTCCAGGGTTCGTTTGCACGCCGCGTCGGGTTCGCGGCAGCGTGCGGCGTAGCGCAGGGTGGCATGCAGCAGGCGGGTGAACCGTTCGCGGCTTGCGGCAGGGAGTGCTCGCACGCGGGCGCTGTCGAGCGTCGTTCGAACGTAGGCAGCTGTGTCGTCCGCTGCCGCGTAGCCGAGAGCTGCGAGCGTGCCTGGCGCCAGCGCTACGTCGCCGGCCGCGTTGGCCTCAGCCTCGCTGCCACGCGCGATACGCGATGCTGTGTCGTCACTCGCCCCGAACGCGCCAGTCAGTGTGCCGTCAAAGTAGTGCGCGACACGTGTACGGACGGCCGCGAGCCGCGTCTGGAAGCCGGGCAACTCCGCATCATCGAGCGCAGCCGCCAGCGCACTCAATTCGGCTTCCGAAGATGGCAACGTCTGCGTTTGCTGGTCGTCGCGGTACTGCAACGCGTGCTCGAGGCGGCGCAACCAGCGATAGTCTTCGTTCAATTGCGCGCACTCGCGTGGGCCAATGTTGCCAGCCTGTGCCAGCGCATTGAGCGCGGGGTTGGTAGGCTTGGAACGCAGCAGAGGTTGGCGGCCGCCGCGTACGAGCTGCCGCAACTGGGTGCCGAACTCGAGTTCGCGGATGCCGCCGCGCCCAAGCTTGATGTTGTTGGGGTCGCTTTTCTCGGCGCGTAGTTGTGCGTGCAGTTCGCGCATCCCGGCGACGGCATCGAAGTCGAGATAACGACGAAAGACGAACGGTACTGTCAGCGCCGCGAGGTCAGCGCCGAGCGGGCCAGCTGCAACCCGCGCTTTGAGCCATGCCAGGCGCTCCCACATGCGCCCTTGAGCGACGAAATACTGCTCCAGAAAGTCGAGCGTTGGCACCAGCGGACCGGCGTCGCCATAGGGGCGAAGCCGGGTGTCGACGCGGAACACGAATTCACCATCCTGCTCCTGGGTCAGTGTGCGCGTGATGCGCCGGGCAAGCAGGTTGAGATTGTCCATCGCGTCGGGAGCGGGCTCCTCGCAGACGAACACGATGTCAATGTCGGATGAGGCGTTTAGCTCTTGCGCCCCGAGCTTTCCCATTGCCACGGTCGAAAACCCATGCGGCGGCGTCACGTTGCCGAAAATGGCCGAGCTGTGTGCCTGCGTGGCCAGTGCAATGGACAGGTCTGCGAACTCGGACAAGTCGGATACGAGTTCGTCAAACGGAGCCCGCAGCGCCAGATCGCGAACCACCGTTCGTAGCATCAACTCGCGGCGCAGTGTGCGAAGCAGCGAGTCGATGTCATTGGGCCCGGCGCCGGCAACAGGCGCGGCGCCATCGGCACTGGCGCTGAGGAAGCGGCGTCGCCACTCGGCGACGGGAGGACGCTGTGCGGGTGTGGCGCGAACGCGCTGCGCCAGGGAGGCATCACGACGCTCCGCTCTCTGTGCAAACCGGCTGTAGGTGAACGCTTTTTCGACTGCGTCAGTCTCACTCATATAAACAGGATCGCGCCGATACAATCCCCCAAGTATGCAGCAGAACACCGGCCAGGATGCAGATGCCGCGCCCGCCACGTCGGTCGGTGGTGAATCGTCTGATTTCGCTGCGCGGCAGGGCGCGTCGCCCGTCGGAACACAGCGAACCGCCGTCTGGCGGCGCTGGACTGGCCATGGCATCCGGCTCACGTTCTGGACCACGCTGACCGCATCGCTCCTCTTTGCTGGAGTGATTGCATTGGCGCGCTTCTGGCTCATCCCCAACGCTGACGATTTTCGACCGCGCGTGGTGCAGGAGTTGTCCCGTTTGACCGGACAGCGCGTTGTCATAGACGGTTTTCAGGCGGGCTGGAATGGCTGGTCGCCCGAGCTCAAGATGACCCGGCTGCAGATCCTTGATCCCCGAGGCCGCACCATGCTGCAGCTGCCCGAGGTTGACACCACGATCTCGTGGCGCTCGCTGTTTTTCTTTGAACCCCGTCTCAGCGCACTGACCATCCGGGCGCCGCGTGTAGTTGTTCGACGGACGGCTGCCAATGCACTCACGGTCGCGGGCATCGATCTTGACGTCTCGGCGCAGTCAGAAGGCGATACCGGGATTGTTGAATGGTTGCTCAGACAGCGGCTGGTGCAGATCGCTGGCGGCGAGCTGGAGTGGCAGGACGAGTGGCGCAAGCTGCCGCCACTCAGGCTGCGCAATGTCAATGTTCGATTGCAAAACAGCGGCACCCGTCACCAGATCGGCATGACAGCAACACCGCCAAGCGAACTTGCTTCTCCGCTTGATTTGCGCAGCGAATTCAGCGGGAGCGATTTGCGGCGTATCGCCGACTGGGATGGCCTCGCGTACCTGCGTACGGACTACGCAAACCTCGGATTGCTGACTCGATATTTCCCGTTACCAGTGCAGATCGCGCAGGGCGAGGGTGGAATTCGCGCGTGGTTTGAGTTCGAAGACGGTCAGCCGGTCGCCGTCACCACAGATCTCGTAGTCAAGAACGCGCGGTTGCAGTTGCCTGCTGGCGCTCCGGTCAGCGTTGTGGCTGCCCCGTCTGGCGCAGCGCCCGCGCAGGCAGCGCTGGAACCGCTTGACCTCGCGGCGCTTTCCGGGCGGTTGTCGTGGCGTGAAAAGACCGTAGGCGGCCGCAGCACGGGGTCACCGCTCACGCAGCAACGCTGGTCACTGCGCGATGTCACAGCGACCACTCGCGCCGGTCAACGTTCGCCCGCGAGTAGCGGAGAGCTATTGCTTGATCTACGGAGCGGGCAGCCAGTGGGTGGTTCGTTGCGGACCGCGCAGGCCGACTTGACGGCGGCGACAGCGCTGCTCAAATCGCTGCCACTCCCGGAAGTCTTCGCTGCTCGCTGGCAAGCGCTGCAACCAACCGGGCGACTCAATAACATTGACGTGCGTTGGCGCGATGAGTCGATGCCGGGGCAAGCATCGCCTCCGCTCGGCGCCATCGTCGTCGAGGGAAAAGTTGATCTCGACGCGGTGGGTTGGCGCGCGCAAGGCAGTGCACCTGGCGTCACGGGACTCAGCGGCACACTGTCGGGAAACTCGCGCGAAGGCCACTTCCTGCTGACCTCAGGTAGCAACCCGTCATCCGCTGCACCGACCGCAAAGGTTGGCGGCAAGCCCGGCGCGCCGGCAGTCGTACCCCCCCTGGTGCTTGACTTCGCCGGCGTATTCGAGGCGCCGCTACGCTTTGATCGGGCTCGAGGCAGACTGGCGTGGAAGCGTTCGGTTGGAAGCGATGGCACCGCAGCGCTGCACATCGATGCGACCGACATTGATGTCGAAAACGCTGATGCGGCGGCGCGATTGTCAGGCACGTGGGAAAGCGATCGGCTCGGGCCAGGTCTCGCCAATTTCACTGGAACGTTGTCACGTGCGGAGACGACGGCGGTGCCACGCTACCTGCCGATGCACATGCACCCATCGACGCGGCAGTATCTGAAGAATGCGATTGTCGCGGGCACTGCCCGCAACGGCAAGTTCATCGTAAAGGGGCCGCTCTGGCATTTCCCGTTTCACAATGACGAGCACGGCGTTTTTGAGATCGACGCGCAGGTGACTGGTGGCATCTTCGACTACGCCGATCACTGGCCGCGCGCCGAATCTATCAATACTCGCCTCACGTTTCGCGGAACCAGCATGACGGGGCGCGTCGCCGGTGCGGTGATGGCCGGTACCCCGATCGCTGCCACCGAGGTTCGCATCAACGACATGTCGGGGTCGCCGCCCGTGCTCGACATCAAGGGGGCGGCGGTTGGACCATTGGATGCGATGTTGCGCTGGGCGGCAGAGAGCCCCGTGAACGGCTGGCTGGACGGATTTCTGCAGAACGCGCACGGCACTGGCAATGCGCGTCTGATTCTGGCGTTGACAATGCCGCTGGACCATCCAGAGAAGACACAACTCAACGGCGAAATCGTTCTAAATGGCAATCACGTAGCGCTCGGCGGTGACATTCCGCCCATGGACGCAGTGAACGGACGTGTCCGCTTTACGCAAAACGAAGTGCGTGTGAACGACCTCGCGGCGGAGGCCCTGGGCGGACCGCTACGCCTGTCGGTTGGCACCGAAGCTGGGCGAATTCGCACCCGGGCGAGCGGCGTCGCCAATTTTGACCGCGTGCGCGGCCAATTCAGCTACCCGTTGCTTGATCAACTCGCCGGCACCGTGCAGTGGACGCTCGATATGTCCAATGGCGGGCGCAGCGGTGCAGCAGACTCCGCCTTGCAGATCGCGATGACCACGGTGCAGCCCCGCTGGCCGCTGGATGCAATGATTCAGGTGGGCAGCGTCCCGCGCGATCCGGCTGGCGTCATCAAAGCAAGCATCACACGCACACAGCTCGATCGCGGTCGCGACCGCGTCGAGCTTGATGTGCCGGGCCAACTGCACAGCATCCTCGAGCGATCTGCGCCGGGCGCAGCGGGCGTCCGTACTGTAGAACGTGCGGTAATTGATCTGGGCGCACAGAAGACGGCGCTTCCGGCGCGTGGATATAGTCTGCGCGGCGACGTGCACCGGATTGATGCCGATGCCACGATCGCACTGTTCGGCAGCCCGTCTGCGAGCGGCCATCGCGCGGTGGGTGGGCTCAATAGCGATAGCCAGAGCGCGGACTTTGTGAACGTCAGCCTGCGCGCGGATGAGGCGGTTCTGTACGGTCATCGCTTCAACGACGTCACGCTGAGGGCGCAGCCGTCCGGACAGCGTTGGCGGCTGGCACTACGCAGCAGAGAGGCCACTGGCGCGATCGCGCTCGACATGGCACCCGATTCGGGCGCGGTGGATGCCGTCGCTATCCGCCTGCAGCGATTGTCGATCCCACAGGCGATCCCGGTTGCGAGCAGCGCGATGACGACACCGGGTGCCCCCACTGCAGCCAGCGCGCGCTGGCCCAAGCTGGACTTGGTCGCAGACTCATTCCTGAGTGATGGACGTGACTTGGGCAAGCTCGAGGTCCGCGCTCAGCCTACGCGCGACGATTGGCAAATCGATCAGGTCAAACTCGCGAGCGCGGACGGCACGATTGAGGCGAAGGGCCGTTGGCGGACGCGCTCTCAAGGGGCCGTGGGCGGTGCGGGTGCTACCGAGGTTGACGTCAATCTTCATTGGGGCGATGCGGGGAGGTTTATGGCCCGATTCGGCTTGCCCAAAGGGGTGGAACGTGGCGGAGGCTCGCTGACCGGTTCGCTGAGCTGGCCGGGCAGTCCCGCACAGTTCGCCTATGGCAAGCTTGGCGGCAAATTTTCGCTGGAAACCACCGGCGGCCGTTTTACGGAAATGGAGCCAGGGCTTGCGAAACTGCTTGGCGTGCTTTCACTGCAGTCACTGCCGCGCCGACTGTCGTTTAACTTCGAGGATCTGTTTGGCAAGGGTTACGCGTTCGACGACATCAGGGCAGATGTGGCGGTCGCTGGTGGCATCGCGCGCACCGATGGTTTCACCATTAACGGCCCCTCGGCCCGCGTGCAATTGCGCGGCAGTGCGGATCTGAACGCCGAAACACAGGACTTGCAGGTGCGCGTGTACCCGAGTCTATCCACCGCCACCGCCATCGGCATCGGGCTGGCCACAGCCAACCCCGCCATCGGTGCGGCTGCACTGCTGGGCCAAAAGCTCGCGCGCGACCCGATCGAGCGCATGCTCATGCAGGAGTTCGAAGTGAAAGGCACATGGGCCAAACCGGAAGTCCGGCAAACTCGCGGTACGGACGCGGCACGCGCTGCCGGAGCAGGCGAGGGGGCGGCGCCGGTGCGAGGGACAACGGAAACGCCAGCCGCCCCGTAGCGTTCGGGTCGAGTTTTTGACGCTACTGTCAGGCTTGGCCTGCCACTGTCCGCGCCATTCGAACATCAGGGCCGCTCTGTGGGGAGAGCGTCGCTAACGCAGGGCGTAGCGGGTACGCGTTGCGCCGCAAAACGCAATGCGCTTGAGCGGGGGGTGGAATTCAACACCTTCGGCGCGCACTTGAATTGCGCTACGTGATCGCTAAACTGGCACAGTCAGCTTGCTCAGGGATGTCGGGAAGATAGGTCTTCAAATGCGTGATCGCGATTTCAAATCGTGTTTGTTTGCATTCCTTCGCGCCGCTTTGCAACAAGCCATTGTTCACAGACTTCAACAAGCCCACTTACAACCATGAACTATCGTCCATTCGCCGCCGCCCTCCTTTCGGTTACCGCGCTGACATCGAATGCCCAGCCCGCGAGCACTAGCGCAGATGAGGCTGCAATCCGCGAAGCGAGGCGAGTCCAGACGCAGGCGCTTGCGAAGAATGATTTGGACACAGTTGTAAAGTACTGGGATCCTGCGATCACAATCCGTCGCGCTCTCGGCCATCCCGTAGAGGGCGCAGCAGCTGCCCGCAAGTTGCTGGAGCCCGCGGGGCCTGTGACTGCGTCAACAATCGTCTATCAGCGGGAAAGCGCGGTCGTCAACGTCAGTTCCAATTGGCCATTGGCTTATGAAGAAGGGCGATGGTCTGGTCATGTGGGTCGTGCGGACTCCAAACCCATTCTCTCTGGCAAGTACGCTGCCCAGTGGGTAAAGCGGGACGGTCAGTGGATCATCCGATCTGAGGTCTTCGTAGCCCTCGATTGCGCTGACGCTGGCTGCAAAGCCGCTGCGTTGCCATGAATCGCTGACAGCACCACGGACGGGATCGGGCCGATCTGCGTGCCGGGATGCACGCGTGGTCAATGGGTAGTCACTGCGCTCCCCGGCGACGAGGTTCCTGCGGTGGCGGTGCTGCAATAAACAACTCCGGCTCAACGCTGACCCCATTGAGGTAGACCGACCAATGCAGATGCGGGCCGGTGGCACGACCCGTGGCACCGGAACGGGCAATGGCCTGCCCCTGGCGCACTGTGGCGCCCTGGGTGGCGAGCCAATCGCTCAGGTGGCAGTACATGCTGATGAGCCCGTTGCCGTGGTCAAGGAACATCGCTTTGCCACAAAAGTAATATTCGCCGATGTCGAGTACGACCGCATCGGCCGGGGCTTTGAGCAGGGTGCCGGTGCCGACGGCGATGTCGAGGCCTGCATGCACCGAGCGCGGTTGCCCGTTCAGTACCCGCCCACCGCCAAAGCGGCCAGAGAGCCGCCCCGCTGCGGGGACGGTGAACGACGCGTCCGTCGTGCTGCTCTCGCGCCAGTGCGAGCGAACGGTTTTCAGGTGCGCGGATTCGCGTTCGATCCGTGCCATCACGTCGGCCGGTGGATCGACCATCGCGCGATCCTTGATCGTGACGTATTGCGTCGGATAGCGTTTGTCGCCGACGTCGAAGCGGTCGGTACGTGGGGCGCCGCCCGCAGCAGGCGTGACTTGCAGCGCTTGTTCGCCCGCCTTGATGGAAAGCGGCAGGCCCACCACGGCGAGCCAACGCGAGTCGCGGTGCGCAACCCATACTGGCGCACCGTCGCGCGTGACCGTGGGCCGGCCTTCTGAACTGGCGCCAACATCGACCAGTGCCACGCCACCGGGCACGCGCGACTCTCGTGGCAGGCCTGCGGTAGCGCTGACGCAGTGCGCCATGAGGCCACCGAAGACAGCGACGCGCAGGGCGCGGTTCAGGGCGGGGGCTAGCGGCATGTTTGCCTCTTCATATGGGGTTCTCCAGTCACTTGCTCCGGCCGCGCAGCAGAACCAGAACTGCGCCGCTGCCGCCACCGTGGGGACGGGGCTCGCAGTAGGCCAGCACTTGGTCTTTCTGCTGCAACCATCGGCGAACTTTGCTGCGCAGAATGGGGATCTTCTGATGGCTCGACAAGCCCTTGCCGTGGATCACACGCACGCAGCGCCAGCCGGCGAGCCGCGACATGCGCATGAACTCGAGCAGAGCCGTGTGCGCCTCGTCCTGATTGTGATGGTGCAGGTCGATCTCGGCGTCGATTCGCCATTCGCCGCGCCGGAGCTTGCGCAGCAGATCGGGGTTGACGCCGCCACGGAGAAAACTCTGTTCATCTTCGATGTCGGCGCCGATGTCCCAACTCATCGGGCTCGGATAGACCGCATCGCGACTGGCTTGCAGCGCCGCCGCTTCGTCACGATCGCGTTGGCGAGCATGGGGCGAGGGTCGTGCACGCCCGAGGCCGGCAGGGTGACGACGGCGATGTGCCTCACGCAGGGGGACGGCACCCTTGACCG
The DNA here is from genome assembly GCA_016790165.1 of Burkholderiales bacterium. Lineage (GTDB taxonomy): Bacteria > Pseudomonadota > Gammaproteobacteria > Burkholderiales > Casimicrobiaceae > Casimicrobium. The sequence continues at coordinate 95,637 of JAEUPL010000003.1, read as the reverse complement.
CCTCGTGAAACGCCGCGATGTCGGCCGCGTCGGGTGGTGCGTACGGCGGCAAGGGGCGGAACAGATCGGCAAAGCGCTCACCCGGCGCGGTTGCCGACGCGGCAGGCACATTGTTGGCGGTAGGCGACCTCGTCGCCCCGACCGGCACGGCTTTGCGCAACCGCTTGCGCTCGGATTTGATCAGCCGGGCGAGGTCTGCGAGATCGTTGGTGGCAGGCTTCTCAGGCACCGCAGTCATGCCGCTCGCACTCGCTACCCACGGTCGGCGGTATTGCCATCAGCCGTGCAGCGCCTCGAGATAGGCCTGTGCGTCCAGCGCGGCCATGCAACCCGTGCCGGCACTGGTCACCGCCTGACGATAGACGTGATCGGCGACGTCACCTGCGGCGAACACCCCGGGCACACTAGTGGCCGTGGCGTTGCCCTCGGTGCCCGACTTGACCTTGATGAAGCCGCCATTCATCTCAAGCTGGCCCTCAAAGATGCCGCTGTTGGGCGTGTGACCGATCGCGACGAATAATCCAGGCGCTTTGACTTCCTGTGAACTGCCGTCAACCACGCTCTTGAGGCGAACGCCAGTCACGCCCGAGGTATCGCCCAGCACTTCATCCACGTAATGATCCCAGATGACGCGCATGTTGCCGCCATCTTTGGTTCTGGCCATGAGGCGGTCAATCATGATGGCCTCCGCCTTGAACTTGTTCCTGCGGTGCACGACGGTGACGGATTTAGCGATATTGGCGAGGTAAAGCGCTTCCTCGACCGCCGTGTTGCCACCGCCGACCACAATCACGTCCTGGCCCTTGTAGAAGAAGCCGTCGCACGTCGCACAGGCGGACACACCTTTGCCCTGGTACTTCTCCTCGCTGGGCAGACCGAGGTATTTCGCGGAGGCGCCGGTGGCGATGATCAGGGCGTCACAGGTGTACTCACCCGCGTCACCGATCAGTCGCCTGGGCGTCTCGTTCAGATGAACCGTGTGGATGGTGTCGAAAACGATGTCGGTGCCAAATCGCTCGGCGTGCTTCTGGAATCGCTCCATCAGCTCGGGACCCTGCACGCCATCTGCGTCCGCCGGCCAGTTGTCGACTTCAGTCGTAATGGTCAGCTGGCCGCCCATCTGCAGGCCGGTGAGCAACACCGGCTTGAGGTTGGCACGAGCGGCATAGACCGCAGCGGTGTAGCCGGCGGGGCCGGAGCCGAGAATCAGAAGGGGGCAGTGGCGGGGAGTAGACATGACAGGCACAGAAATGGGAACGGGAGAATTGTGTCGAGGTTCGATTAAGCCGGGCTTAACACAGGCGATGAGTTGCCTAGCCGCCGGTCATCGCCACCATTCGGATCAGGTGGGCGAGAGAGGTGGCCTCCATCTTCTCCATCACTCGCGCGCGGTGGGCCTCAACGGTCTTGATGCTGATATCGAGATCGTAGGCGATCGTTTTGTTCATTTTGCCGGCGACGACGGCTTCCAGCACTTGTCGTTCGCGGTCGGACAGCGCCGCAAGGCGCGCTGAAATCGATGCGATCTGGCTGTGCTGGGCTTGTGTTTCCACGGCAAACGAGAGTGCTTCTTCGATGCGCTTGAGGAGTTCGCTTTCGGCAAACGGCTTCTCGATGAAGTCAAACGCGCCGCGTTTGATCGCGGTCACCGCGATCGGCACGTCGGCGTGAGCGGTGACGAAGATGATCGGCATTCGCACGCCGCGCTCGCCCAGCGCCTCCTGCGTCTGCGGACCGCTGAGACCGGGCATGCGTACATCCAGCACGACACAGCGCGGTGGCCCGCCGGTCCCCGGTTTGACCTCGGCCAGGAACTGCTCGGCGTCGGCAAACAGGCGGGCCTGATAGCCGTTGGTTTGCAGTAGCCAGGCAACTGAATCGCGAAAAGCTTCATCATCGTCGACGACGTACACGATACCGGGGTGAATGCTCATGCCAAAGTTTCCATTGCTGTCGCCGCCGTCGCGGCACGGTGCGGATGCACTCGGCCGCATTTGTTGGCCGATGCGATTCGCGATTCCTTACGTTGTGCCAGTTGCCGCCAGTTCATCCGCTGAAGCCAGCGGCAGCGAAAAGCGAAACACGGCGCCGCACGGCGTATTGTCACCGAAAGTGAGGTTGCCTTCGTGATACTCAATCAGCGAGCGGCAAATGTTGAGTCCCATACCCATGCCGTCGTCCTTGGTGCTGAAAAAAGGCGAAAACAATTGCTGCGCCGCATCTGGAGTCAAACCCACGCCGCGGTCGGCGACTTCGACCAACACGTGGTGCTCATCCACCAACGCGGTGCGAACTTCGGCGACGCGTCCCGCGGGCGGTAGATGCTGCATGGCCTCTCGCGCGTTGCGCAGGAAATTGACCAGTACCTGTTCGATCATGATGCGGTCAGCAAACACCGGCGGCAACCCGGGTGCCAAACGCAAATCGCATTTCAGGGCGCGTGTCTCATCGTCGCTTGCGACCAGTTTCACGACGTCACCGACCAGCGCGTTGATGTCGAGCGGCTGCCGCTGCGGCTCGCGTGTGCGCACAAATTCGCGCACGCGACCGATGATGGCACCGGCTCGCGCCACCTGAGCGTCGGCTTTCTCCATCGCGCCGATGACGCTGGCGTCCGCGTTGCCACTGCTCTTGAGTCGGCGGATGCACCCGTTCACGTAGTTGGCGATGGCGGCCAGTGGCTGGTTGATTTCGTGCGCCAGCGTGGAGGCAATTTCTCCGACCGTCATCAGACGCGACGTCCGCGTCAGCTTGTCCTGCTGGGTTTGCCGGATGCGCTCGGCGTTCACGCGGTCCGTCACGTCGCCCAGCGTCGTCAGCCGCGCCAGCCGTCCGTCCACCCAGTGCACCGCGCGCGTTCGCATCAGAAACCAGCGGCGACCGGGCAATTCCTCGACTTCGTCCTTGAACACGCCGCCCGGCGCGCCGTCGTCACGCAGAAGGGCTGCGGCAGGATACTTTTCGCTGGGAATCGGGGCGAACCCGTGTTCAAACGATGTGGCATCGACACCGACGCTCAGTTCTGGAAAGGTTTCGCGAAGGTGCGTGTTGCAGTAGAGCAGTTCGTTGCTGGCGAGGTCGCTGACGTAGACGGACACGTCCAGCGAGTCCAGCACGGTCTCGAAGCGCTCGTTGGTGTTCTGCAGATCGGCGATCGACTGAGCATAGGCGTCATCGCGCTCCGTTTCCGCGCGCTTGCGCATCTGCTGCTGCTTGCGCAACCCGATCGACGTCCAGATCATCAGGCCGGTCAGCGCCAGCACCGCCGTTGACAGCGTCAGGTTCGGCAATAGCGACGAGGGCTTCGCGCCCACCAGGGTGATCTGCAGGTCACGCCAGGGTAGCGACAACGGTACCGTGTGCTTGACCGCACTCGTGCCGACGTGCATCGCCTCGGCGTTGGTGAGGCCTTGTCCGGTGACATCCGAAATGACGATACGGTACTTGCGTCCCGCCCAGTCCGGTGCCGCCTTTTCCAACAGTGCGTCGAACGAAATGATGGCGTTGACCGTGCCGACAAAATCACCCTGCGCCGCGATGGGTGCTGCGTATTCAATGAAGTAGCGGCCGAGGTCGTTTCGGTAGGGTTGGGAATACGTGCTGCGGCCTGTTTTTCGAGTGAGTCCGGTCATCCAGACCTGATCTGCAAACGGAGCCCGACCGCGCGACACCGCCTCAAGCGAATGTGAACCTGGCGCATGCAGAATGACATCAAAATCAGGTGTGACACGCACGACGTCGACGATGTATCCCGTTTCGACCGCGCGCTCACTGATCAGACGGTCGAATTCCTGCGACGAGATGCGTTCCCCGCCGAGATCCAGCGCGACACGATCGAAAAAGAGCTGGTCGGTGTCAAGGCGCCGTGAAATCGACTGTTCCACCACGGCGGCATCACGGCTGATTTCTGCCTTCTCGAACTCCTGTTCGTGCTGCGCTACGAAGTAAATCAACAGCATCATGCCCGCCGCAAAGGCAAGCAGCATCCATTCGTGGACGTACCAGTCGCGCTCAGGGCGCAGCGCGCGTGCAGTCGGACTGACCAACGCAGGATGTGGGGCGCGATTCGCACTCGGGTCAGGCATGGCTGGCATTTTAGGTGCGGTGTCGCAGGCCGATGGTCGCGCCGCTGACGCGCGGCGCAAAATCGGTGTACGCTTCGCAGCAAACAGACGCGTCGCTGATCGCGCACAACACATCGATTGCACGACGCCACTGGCCGAATCCCGAGACACCCTACAGGAGGCACCCGATGCTCGTCAGCGAAATTCTTCGAATCAAGGGCAGCACCCTTTTTACGGCAACGCCGGACATGACCGTGGCCGAGGCGGTGCATTCGATGGCAGCACAGGACATCGGCTCGCTCGTGGTCATGGAGCGCGGCAAGCTGGTCGGCATGCTGACCTTCCGCGAGCTGATCAAGGTGCTCGACGAGCGCGGCGCCGAGCTGAAAGCCTTGTCGGTGGGCACCATCATGGAGCGTGACCCGCTGACGGCCGACCCGCATATGGAGGTCAACGCGCTGCGCGGCGCCATGCTCGAGCGACACGCACGCTATATCCCGATCATGGAGGGCGGTACGCTGATGGGCGTGCTCTCCTTCCACGACGTCGCCAAAGCCGTGTTCGAAGAGCAGAGTTTCGAAAACCGCATGCTCAAGAGCTACATCAAAAACTGGCCCGACGAAGAAGAGACGGCCGCTCAGTCCTGAGCGGCGTACCCAAACGCGCCTAAGGAAACGCTGAACACGTCTGCGCGATACGTCGCGCGTCGGATTGGGATGAGCTGGGAGTCGAAAATTTGTAGTCATAGCGGGGCTATGACGAGAAATTTTTGGCTTGCAGATCGCCCAAGCCCATTGATGCGACGTGCGCGTGGGACTTGTTCAGCGTTTCCCTAAGCCAAAGGCGATTTCTGTGGTTTCAGTACGAGAGCCACTGCCGCCACGATTGCGACCAGTGCGAGGTAGTCAAACGGGCGCGGCCGCTCGCCCAGTAACAGCATGCCGCTGGCGAAGCCCACGATGGGCACCGCCAGCGAACTGATGCCGGTGATTTGTGCGGGCAGGGCGCGCACCAGTTCGTTCCAGGCGAACCAGCAGAAGCCGAATACCACCGTCACGTTGAAGAGCAGGCCCGTCCACGCCGCTGCGCCGCTCGGCAGCCACGGGCCATGCCCGAACATCGCCAGCCCGGCCAGCAGTGGCCAGCCACCCAGCACGAGGCTCCACACCATCAGCGTGGCGGTGGGGAGGGACTTTGGGAAGCCCTTGAACAGCACGATGCCGACGGCCCAGAGCAGGCCGGATGCCACCATCATCAGCGCGGCGACGGGCGCGCCACGGAGCGCGTTCATCTCATCGATCAGCAACAGGCCAATGCCGCCCATGCCGATGCTGAGCGCTGCCACACGGGTTGCCGTGAGCGCCTCGCCGAGAAAGAAACGCGACAGCAGGACGACCCAAAGCGGCATGGTGTAGGCGAGCACCCCGGCGCGCCCGGACGGCAGCGCGCGCAAGGCAGCGGCGGACAAAATGTTCCACGCCGCCACGTTGCAGAGGGCGCAGAAGCCCATGCGCAACCAGTACTCGCGCGGGAGCTTGAGCGACACGCCACGGCTCACGCAATAGCCGACAAACCAGCACAACCCAGCGATGACGCAGTACGAGCGGAAGACCCAAAAGTCCAGCTCCGCCAGCGCCATCTTCATCAACGGCCAGTTGACGCCCCACAGCAGCACCACGGCGATGAAGAGCCCGAGCTCACGGCGCTGCAGCGTCATGAGCCGCGATTGCTCGGCTTAACAGCTTTTCGCTGGCAACGACCGCCAAGCGGTCGTTCCAGGTCAGAAAGGCAAACAATCGACTTCATCAATAATCGTGCTCAAAGCGCCGTCGACTGGTCGATAGCGCGCAATAGCTGTGTGGGCGCGGGTGCATGCGTCCGAGGCCCGACCCGCCGGGGTGACGGGCATCTCAGTGCAAATGCACGGCGCCGGTGTCGGCGTCGTCGGGCAGATGCGCGTGCAGCATTTCGCCTTCACGATTGGGGAAATGCGGGGCGCCGCAGTCATCGCAGAATTCCAGCGGCAACTGTTCGTCGAGCACGATCACTGTGCCCACGTTGGCGGCCTTGAGCAGACTCTCGATTTCGTCCACCACCGGCGTGTCATCGTCTTCGTCGGACACCAGCGGCCAGACGCAACCGTGCGCCACCTCCTCGCTGTCGCCCAGCGTGAAGCCAATGCGGTATTCCTCCAGTCCCTTGCCCCAGCAACCACCGACCGTCGCCGTAATCTTTTCGGGCGCGGTGCCGGTGACGGCTTCGAGGTAAGACACCGACGCACCGATGGAGTAGGCGCGCGACGCCAGATCGGCCTCGCGGCAGGCCGCAAAAAACGAGCGCGGCAGCGTGAGCTCATGCGGGTAGCCGACGAGCAGCGGCTTCACGGCGTTGCCGCCCTGCGTGCGCCACGTAAGCAGTGCGGCCTGCCGGGCTTCCTCGACCGGGGTCGTCATCTCCTGCCAGGCGTAGAACGGTTCACCCTCGGCCACCTGAAACGCGCCAACGATCATGCGCATGTCGCAGACCACATCCGGCGCTTCGTCCAGCGTTTCGGTCGGCACCGAGAAATGCTTGCGTTCGCGGATCGCCTCGGAGAGCAGTTGCAGCAGTTCGCGCGACGCGCTGTAGCTGTGCGGCAGCTGGTCCGGCGCAAACAGGTAGTCGGCCAGCGCGATTCGGGCTTTCGACGAAAACACGTGTGCTGACAACTGCACCGAGATGTCCTGAAGTTGCTGCTTCGGGATCGTGCGTGTCGGCACCTTGGTGCGGCCCCACACCAGAATCGGCGCGCAGAACAGCGTCACGCGCTGCGCGCCCGCCTCCGATGGCAGCACAAACGATTCGGTCAGCGATTCCACCATGTCGGCGAGCGCGTCGAAGGTCGCATCCGGGGCATCGTGTGCCTTGTCGAGTGCGCGATTGATCGCATCCTCGTCGTTGTTTTCCAGATGCTGCGTCACCGCCGACTCCAGCTCGCGCTCCCAGAACACGTCCTCGGCACGACTCTTCGACGTCGCCAGACCTTCGGCGAGGCGAACGAGTTGATTGGCTTCACGACCGCCGCTCTTGCGGCGAAATGGGGCGCGGGGCATGGTGGCTTCCTGAACGACAAGCCCGCATTGTAGAGTCGTGCCAGCTGGCTACTTGCGGCAGGCAGGGTGTTGATTCAGCCAGGTGATCGCCGCGCTCACCGCTGGATCGGCGTCGGGCTGCGCAGCCGGCGCTGCAGCCCCGGCCACTTCATCGGGCTGAAGCTTGCCCCCATAGGATTTGCCATTGCGATCAAGCATCACGGACGAGGCAATCGCGAGCTTCGCGCCGTCGGCCAGCGTGACGCCGCGATTGCCCGTCGTCTGCCCGGCGGTTGGCGCGCCGAAGCTCCGCGTGTTGGCGCGCCCCACCAGCGCGATGGCGATGGCCTCACCGGAGCTGCCCGTTCGGGCACCTAACAGCACCGCTAGCGGCGCGGCGACGCTGGCGATTCGTTGTACCGCTGTGGCGCCGCTGTCGGCGCGATCCAGCGGCCCGGCTTCGGTCGTCAGAAATTTGCCGTCGACAAAGTGCCATTGAATTCTCCTGCCATCGCCCAGTTCAAGTCCACCCACCGGGCCATCGGCGAAGAGTGCGGTCAGCCCCGAAAACATGGGAAACATGTTGCCGCCGGTGTTGCCCCGCAAATCCAGCAGCAGCCCGCAACGGCCTGCCGATGCCGTGGCGAGCTCGTCACGAATGCGGTTCGCGAACGCGGCAGACGCATCGGCATCGGTGCTGGCAAAGCCCGGGATCGACAGGAGCGGATAGCCTGCGATGCGCTGGGACGTCACGCCGGCGATGGTGCTGGCCGCAGCCGAATTGCCGCGAGCGATTTGCGCTGGCGTGACGAGGTGACTGTGACCGTCAGCGAGCAGGCGCAGGACGTATCGAATGGCTGGATAGGTGGCCTCCGGGGTGGTTGCGCCGGCCGCCAACGCCCGCGCCTGCGCACTCGCCTGTGGCCAGTCCACGCGCGATGCATAGAGCGCCGTGGCGCGGATCGTCGCGATGGCGTCATTCAGGTAGCTTGCCGCAGTTGCGGTCGGAGCTTCCGCCCGCTCTACCGGCCACGCACTCAGGCTTGCATCGTCGACCCACAGCGTTCCAGCTGCTGCGTGACGAAAGCCGACTGTCAAATGTTCCGCATTCGCTGGCAACAGCAACCGTACCTCCACGGTTTGCCACTCGCCGGGGCGGGCGAGAACATCCGCCTCGGACTGAACAAAGGCCACCGACTTGCGTTCGCTGTTTTGCGCGATCAACATCAGCGCGCCACTGCCCGCATCACCCCGATCTGCGCGCAGCCATGCGCGCAGCGAAACCACTTGCCCGCGCAAGGCTGCCACCGGCAAGCTCTGGCTCACGGCCGTGAACGGTGTGCCATCGGTTCGCTCAAGGCGCAAGCTGCGCTCCCCGCTGCGTCTCACGTCGGCGTCGATTGCAAACGACGCGCCGGGACCCGCTTTATGCCAGTCGCGCGGCGCGCTGGCCTTGCCCTCGATCACAAGCTCGAAGCTGGGATTGAGCAGCAACGACGCCGCAGCAGGCAACGGCTGCGCCGGAGCCACTGTCGCGAACAGGCAGCCGGCAAGCACGCCCGCCAGTGCTCGAAAGATTGCAACCGCCGAGGGTCTGGCCGAACGCCGGGTCGGCTCGATGGTCACCGGATCGGGCCGTTTACCTGGCCGTGATTCGCTATTAGTCGCCACGTTTGTTCTCCTGGCCATTCGCCAACGCCCACGCCACATGCTCGCGCACCAGCGCGCTTGGATGATCCAGTTTCTGCTGCAACGACGAGGTCAATGTGTGCATATCTGGGTCCGAATGGGCTTGACGCAACGTGTTGCCCAACGCCACCGCGATATTGCGCAGCCAGCGTTCATGCCCGATTCGGCGGATGGGGCTGCCTTGCAGACGTTCATTGAAATCGGCCTCTGTCCACGCGAAGAGCTCGACGAGGGCGGCGCTGTCCAGCCCGTTGCGTGGCGCAAAGTCGGGCACCGTCGCCGTGCCTGCGAATTTGTTCCACGGGCACACCAACTGACAGTCGTCGCAGCCGTAGATGCGGTTGCCGATCGGAGCGCGAAGCGCTTCGGGGATGCTGCCGGGGTGTTCGATGGTCAGGTAACTGATGCAGCGCCGCGCGTCGAGGCGGTGCGGTGCAATGATGGCCTGGGTGGGGCACGCGTCGATGCAGGCGGTGCAACTGCCGCAATGCGCGGTTTGCGCTGGCGTCGGCGTGAGTTGCAGCGATGTGTAGATTTCGCCCAAAAAGTAAAAGGAGCCACGCTCGCGATTGAGCAGTAACGTGTGCTTGCCACGCCATCCCAGGCCCGCCTTCACCGCGAGCGGGATTTCCATCACCGGCGCCGAATCGGTGAAGACGCGAAAACGGTGGCTAGCCACCTCCTCGCCGATGTGTTCGGCGAAGCTCTGCAGCCGGTGGCGAAGCACCTTGTGGTAGTCGCGGCCGAGGGCATAGCGCGACACATAGGCGCGTGCAGGTGCCTGAAGCGTCGCGTCCGCGTCGGCAGCATCTTTCGGCCAGTAGTCGAGGGCGACGGAGATGACAGACTGCGTTCCCGGCTGCAATTCATCGGGGCGCCATCGTTTCTCGCCGTGACGGGCCATATACTCCATCTCGCCATGATGACCGGCCGCAATCCACGCCCGATAGCCTGTCGCCTCGTGATCGAGCGCGATGTCAGCGATACCCACGGCCGACCACCCAAGGCGCTGCCCGAGCGCCACGATCGCCTGCGCCCGGCGATCCGCCTCCGCAGCGTGGATATTCGTGTCGTCTGACATGGCTGCGATTGTAAGAAGCGTGGTGCAACTTCCCGATGAGGCTGCCACACTGGCCTTTGCGGCGGATTTCGCGCACGCGCTGTTGGCTCGCGCGAGTGCGGAGCGCACGCCACCGTGGCTGGATTGCTCGGTGGCGCTCGTGGGCGGGCTTGGCGCAGGCAAGACCACGTTCGTGCGTGGCGTTCTGCGAGCACTGGGCGTTGTAGGACCGATCAAGAGCCCGACCTACGCACTGGTTGAAAGCTACGACACGGCCGCCGGTCCGGTGCACCACCTCGACGCCTACCGCATCGATGGGCGGGCAGATTTCGAGTCACGTGGCGGATTTGAGTATTTCGACGCACCCGCGCTTCGCCTCGTGGAGTGGCCCGAGATGCTTAACGGGGCCATCCAGTTCGATATCGAGGTGCGGATCGACTACGCGGGCGAATGGCGGCAGGTCACGGTGACGCCCGGTCCGAAGACGGTGTGGGACGCGGCGTGAATCGGCGCACGCTGCTGCAACTGCTTGCGTGGCTGGCCGCCACGCCTGCCGCGTTAGCCTGGGCGGGTCCGCGCGTCCTGGCGGTTCGTGCCTGGCCCGGCAAGGCAAGCACGCGGGTCACGATTGAATCTGATACCGAACTGCGGTATCTGCTGACCACGCTCGCCAGTCCTGATCGCGCGGTCGTGGATCTGTCCGATGTGCAAGCCGACGCCACCTTTCAGAAAGCGCTGGATGCGCTGCGCAGCGATACCGGTGTGTTGGCGCGCGCGCGGATCGGACAATTTCGGCCCGACACGGCGCGGCTGGTTCTCGAACTCAAAGCGCGAGCCGAGGTCGCTTCGTTTGTGCTGCCCCCGGCCGGGCCCTACCGGCACCGACTGGTGATTGATCTGACACCGATTGACGCTGACGATCCGATCGCGGCCTTTCTGGCCAAACTCGTGGAACGGGAGAGCGAGCTGGAGCGGCAGGCTTCGGTGACCGCCGCCAGGCCCGACAAGGCGACGGTTCCGCCGCCACCCGCACCGCCGCCGGGCGCCGCGGCGCCAGCGCCCACACCTGTGCCTGAGCCACCCAAGCCCGCGCCGGCGCGCGTTGGTGGGCGCGTGAGCAAGCCGTTCGTCGTGGTACTCGATCCGGGTCATGGCGGGGAGGATCCCGGCGCGATTGGGCCGGGCGGCACCTACGAAAAGGACGTTGTGCTCGCGGTGGCGCAGGCGGCTCGCCGTGAACTCGAGCAGGACCCGCGGTTTGTGGTGTTCATGACGCGCGAGGAGGACGTATTCGTGCCGCTCGCCGAGCGCGTGCGCAAGGCGCGCAGCGTGAACGCCGACGTGTTCGTCTCCATTCACGCGGACGCGTTTACCCGGCCCGACGTGCGTGGCAGCTCCGTTTTCACGCTGTCCGAACGCGGGGCGACCAGTGCGGCGGCGAAGTGGATCGCCGACAAGGAAAATCAGTCCGACCTGATTGGCGGCGTGCGGCTCGCGGGACGCGATCCGGCGCTGGCGAAAATGCTGTTCGAAATTCATCAGTCGGTGACCAATGACGCGTCGCTCAAGCTCGGTCGCGGCCTGGTCAAAGCGTTGAAACCGGTGGGCAAGATGCACAAGGGGGTCGTGGAACACGCCGGATTCGCGGTGTTGCGCGCGCCCGATGTGCCATCCGCGCTGGTGGAAACGGCCTTCATTTCCAACCCGGAGGAGGAGGCCAAGCTTCGCTCCCCCGACTATCAACTGAAGCTCGCGCGTGCAATTCGTATTGGCGTGCGGGGATTTGCCCAGACGACCCTGCGTCGCACGTAGGGCGTCGAAACCTGCTTGTTATATCGCCATGGCCAGTAGCCTTTTTGCCCTTCTCGACGACATCGCAACCGTCCTTGACGACATCGCGGTGCTCAGCAAGGTCGCCGCGAAAAAAACCGCAGGCGTGCTCGGAGACGACCTCGCGCTCAACGCCCAGCAAGTGGCCGGCGTGCGCGCGGACCGTGAGCTGCCCGTGGTGTGGGCGGTGTTCCGGGGGTCGTTGCTCAACAAGGCCATTCTGGTGCCGCTGGCGCTGCTGATCAGTGCGTATGCGCCGTGGGCGGTGACGCCGTTGCTCATGGTGGGTGGCCTATACCTTTGTTTCGAAGGGGCCGAAAAGCTGGCCCACCGTTGGCTGCATCGGGCTGAGGCGGCGGCGCATGACGCCGAGCTGGAGAGAGCGTTGACGCAGCCCGGGGTCGATTTTGTGCAACTGGAGCGCGACAAGGTGCGCGGGGCGATCCGCACCGACTTTGTGCTGTCGGCCGAGATCATCGCCATTACGCTCGGCACGGTGGCGAGTGCCCCGTTCAATACGCAGCTCTTCGTGCTGGTGAGCATCGCGCTGGCGATGACGGTCGGCGTCTACGGCTTGGTCGCTGGCATCGTGAAGATTGACGATGCGGGCCTGTACCTCACACGCCACAGTGAGCCCGGTGACTTTCGCTACCGTATCGGCTCACTCTTGCTGCGCGGTGCGCCGTGGCTGATGCGTGGATTGTCGGTGGCAGGGACCGTGGCGATGTTCCTTGTCGGCGGTGGCATCATTGCGCACGGCCTGCCCTTCGTGCATCACGCCATTGATGGCCTGGCGTCGGGGCAGGGGTCGTGGCTGATCGGCGCGCTGCTTGAAGGTGTGGTGGGGGTCGTGGCGGGGGCGCTGGCGCTGATCCTGTTCTCGATTGGCCAACGCGTGACTGGACGCGCCGGAGAACATGGAAAATAGAGACTGATCCTCGCCGGGGCGTGTGAACGTGCCCCCAGTGGTTTCCCTTCAATTTTCGAGTGCGGCACTGGCCGCCGGGTCCCGTTTTTTTGTGTTCAAGAACCTCTCTGTCTACCAAATTCAACCGGGCTGGAAACTCACGACCGCCCAGATCGAAGCCGGGCTGAGCCTCGTTCGATTCGCCCAGTGCGGCGCCACGCAGGAAAAATCGGTAGGCTGGAGCGAGCCGCGCGGCGAGGCGCACGCCATGCTGGCGGAAGCGGTGAACGGGCATCTGCTGCTTCGCTTCACCACCGAAACCAAAATGCTGCCAGCCAACGTCGTGCGCCGCGCTGCCGAGGAACGCATCGAGAAGCTTGAAACGCAAACCGGCCGCACGCTGGGGCGTGCCGAGAAGCGTGACATCCGCGAAGAAATGCGCCTTGAGTTACTGCCACGCGCGTTCACACGCATTGCCCACACCTGGGTGTGGATTGACCGTGCGCACGGTTTCCTGTGTCTCGATACCGCATCGCCAACGCGGGCCGACGAAGTGGTGGCAGCACTGCTGCGCTGCCTCGATGATCTGGAGCTCTCGCCAGTGCAGACGCAATCCTCGCCGGCGGTGCAGATGTCGGCGTGGCTGATTGCGCACGACGCGCCGGGGCACTTCGACATCGAAGAAGAATGTGAACTCAAGGCAACCGACGACTCGCAGGCCGTCGTGCGCTACAGCAAGCATTCGCTGAACAACGCAGAGGTGCGCAAGCACATTCAGAACGGCAAACTGCCCACGCGCCTTGCGCTCACCTGGAATGGCCGCGTCGGACTGGTGTTGACCGACACGTCCGTGGTCAAGCGTTTGAAATTTCTCGACGGCGTGTTCCCTGACAGCGACCCGGCCGACACGGGCGGTGAATCGCGGGAAGAGGCGGCGGACCGCTTCGAAACGGACTGGACCATTGCCACGGGCGAGCTTGGGCAACTGGTGCCCGAACTAATCGAAGCGCTGGGTGGTGTGGCAGTGACCGGCTAGCGGCTCGCGCAGGTGCCTACGCCGCGACGGGCACCATACCGCCGAGCCGCTCGGTAATTTCGCGCGCCGTGTGCGCCACCAGCGGGCCAAGCTTCAGGATGCGCTCATCGGTCAGCCGTGCGATGGGCCCGGCGAGCGAGATCGCGCCGAGGGGCTCGGCAAACTCGTCGTAGATCGGCGCGGCCACGCAGCGCAGCCCCATCGCATTCTCTTCGTCGTCGTAGCTGTAGCCCCGTGCACGGATCGCAGCGAATTGCACGCGCAGCTTGCCTGGATCGGTGATGGTTTTTGGCGTGAGCTGCACCAGATCGGAATGCGCGAACACAATGCCCAACTCGTCCTCGGGCAGCGCCGCCAGCATCGCTTTGCCTGAGCCGCTGGCGTGGGCAGGAATGCGTGAGCCCAGGCGAACCAGCATGCGCATCACCTCATGACACTGCACCTGGCCGATAAAGCAGGCGTAGGTGCCATCGAGGATCGACAGGTTCGCCGTTTCGCCCGACGCCTCCATGAGCTTGCGCAGATAGGCGTGGCTTTCACCCACAAAGTCGCGGTTGGAGATAAACGCGCAGCCCACGCGATAGGTTTTGAGTCCCACGTACCAGAGCCCCGAATCCTTGGCCTGGTACACAAAGCCCATGTCGGCCAGCGTGTTGAGCAGCCGGTGCGTCGTTGACGGTGGCAGATTGACACGGTTGGCTATCTCGGTCAACGTGATGCCGCCTTCGGTTTCTGCCAGTTTTTCCAGCAGGGACAAGCCACGTGTGAGGCTTTGTACGCCGCCACTGGCGGACGCCGCCGCCGCTGCTTTGGCACGGCGCGCCGGAGCCGCCAGCGTGCGGGCATTCGCATCGAGCGACGGCAGGGAACGGGTGGGCATGGGCAAATTCTCAAAGGCGCAAGTCGCGCAGTCTACCTAATCGCCCACGGCGGTGGAAATGCATTTCGACGGATGGAAGCAGGCGCCTGGTAGCGAACGCGCGTGATCCGCGGGTGGCGACAGGGCAATGGGAAGGCCGCATTCAACTCTTGGCAGCGAACCACAGCAGGGTAGTCGTTTCCGTTGAACAATCGCGAAAGGCGACTTATGCCAAAACATGCGTCAAATCACCATCCAGCGGTCGATGGGGGCGAAAAGCCAATCACTCAACTCCGTTGTCGGCGTCACCGTGCATCGCACCGCCCGCACGAGCGCCGCCGAGTTCCAGGCAAAGGCGATGTGAGCATCGAACAAAGGCGTGAAGTTCCGCATCACGATTAGTGGTGGCGCATCGGTTGCCGTTGTGAGCGAGGGCGTGAACTACAGTGTCCGGCGGGTGTTCGCCATGCCAGACAAGTGCCATCGAAAGAAATTTGCCCGTCCGCTGAACCAGACGCGAGGCAGGCGGGCCCGCGGGCTGCAATCTCTGTTCGGCCCCTCAATGTCGCCAGCCTTCGGTACGCCCGCAGCGACGAACGGCGCGACGCCCTACGCAAACGAATCGCACATTTCACGGGAAAGAGGGCGGCGGACTGCGGCGTCGGTGACGCGTGCGAATCACACGCATGGTGCGATTGGTGCCGGAGATAGGAGTCGAACCTACGACCTTCGCATTACGAATGCGCTGCTCTACCAACTGAGCTACACCGGCGTCTTTGGCTGCCGGGCTGCTGCCTGGCCATCCGAGACTGTCGCAACGGCACAAGAAGAATCTTTGCGTTGCGTAGCCCATAATTATGCCATGCCCTCAAAAATATTCCACGCGCGATGAAGCTTGCTCGAATCATGGGGTTTCATGCCGTCACCGCGCGGCTCACGCGACGCGCGTCGTCGGTGGTTGAAATCTATGTGTCCTCGGCGCGCAACGACGCACGACTTGCACAATTGCAGGCGCTGGCTGACGCGGCCGACGTGCCTCTGCAGGCGGTCGATGCCGGGCGCCTGAAGGCACTGGCACAGTCCGATGACCATCAGGGCGTGGTCGCGCTGGTGGAGGTCGCCGCCGACGGCACAATCGCGGCTGATTTTGACGAGGTGCTCGCTGCCACGGTTGGGCGGCCCGCGCCGCCGTTGTTTTTGCTGCTGGATCAGATTCAGGACCCGCACAATCTGGGTGCCTGCATCCGGAGCGCCGATGCCTTTGGTGCCGATGCGGTGATCGTGCCGCGGCATGGTTCAGCGCCGCTGTCGCCCGTGGCGCTCAAGGCCGCCAGCGGAGCGGCAGAAACGACCCCGGTGTGCTATGTGGGCAATCTGGTGCAGGCCATCGAGGCACTCAAAGCAGCGGGCGTGTGGGTGCTTGGCGCTGAAATGGAAACCGACGCGACGCTGTTCAACACGCCGTTGACCGGGCCCATGGCGTGGGTGATGGGCAACGAAGGCAAGGGGCTCCGACGCTTGACGAGAGAGCACTGTGACGCGCTCGTCGCCATTCCGATGCTGGGCGCTGTCGAAAGCCTGAACGTCTCCGTCGCAACGGCTGTGTGCCTCTATGCCACGCAAGCGGCGCGGGCAGGCACGCATCCAAAATCGACACCGCAACGAACCATCGGCGCGTAAGTTTCGCGTCAAGGCGGGTACTATTCGTACATCGGGGAAATCTGACGTGACATGCTCGCCTTTGTACTAAGAAGACTCTTTCAGGCCGCGCTGGTGATGCTGGCCGTGGCTTTTGTTGCGTTCTCGTTGTTCAACTACGTGGGTGACCCGGTCAACCTCATGCTCGGGCAGGACGCAACCCCGGAGCAGAAGAAGGATCTGCGCGAGTCACTCGGCCTCGACCAGCCTGACTACGTGCAGTTCGCAGTGTTCGTCAAGAACGCAATGAAGGGCGAGTTTGGTCTTTCGTTAAAGCAGGGACGACTGGTATCGACGCTGATCAAGGAGCGCTTGCCGGCCACGCTTGAGCTGGCGCTGGCCGCGGCGGTGATCGCGCTCGCAGGCGGTTTGCTGATGGGTGTTTACACGGCGCTGCGACGAGATGGCTGGCTGTCGCAACTGCTGCTCACCGTTTCCCTGATCGGCGTGTCGCTGCCCAATTTTCTGATCGGCATCCTGCTCATTCTGGTTTTCGCGGTGAGCTGGCAGGTGCTCCCGTCCTATGGGCGCGGTGATGTCACGATGCTTGGCTGGTGGAGCACTGGCCTGTTAACCGCCAGCGGACTGAAGGCGCTGGTGTTGCCTGCGTTTACGCTGTCGTTGTTCCCGATGACGCTGATCATGCGCCTGGTGCGCAGCGAGATGCTTGAAGTGCTGCGCACCGACTACATCAAGTTCGCGCGCGCGCGCGGTTTGACCAACCGCGCGGTGCACTTTGGGCATGCGCTCAAGAACACCCTGGTGCCGGTGATGACGATCACGGGCTTGCAGTTGGGCTCCATCATCGCCTTCGCGATCGTCACGGAAACGGTGTTTCAGTGGCCGGGGATGGGCTTTCTGTTCATCCAGTCCGTTCAGTTTGCCGACATCCCGGTGATGGCCGCTTATCTGGTGCTGATTTCATTGGTCTTCGTCACAATCAACCTGATCGTCGATCTGCTTTACTACGTGGTTGACCCGCGGCTGCGCTTTGATCGCGCGGCTGGCGCCCATTGACGCCACACGGTTCAGACCTCAGGACTCAAGATGTACAACCCGAACAAAGTGGCGGAGGCGATCCGCGAGTATCACGCCGATCTGACGGCGATTCGCCGCGACATTCACGCCAACCCCGAGCATGCCTACAAGGAAACTCGCACCGCTGCGCTGGTTGCTGAGCGGCTCAAGGCGTACGGCGTTGATGAGGTGCACACCGGCATCGGCGGTACCGGCGTCGTCGGGGTGATTCGTGGCAGTCGTCCCGGCTCGCGAGCCATCGGTCTGCGCGCCGACATGGACTGTCTGGCCATGAATGAAGAGACGCGCCTGCCGTATGCGTCCAAGAGTCAAGGCTACATGCACGCCTGCGGACATGACGGTCACACCACCATGGGGCTCGGGGCTGCGCGGTATCTGGCGAAAACTCGCAACTTCGCAGGTACGGTTTACAGCGTGTTCCAGCCCGCCGAGGAAGGCATGGCCGGTGCGCGGGCGATGATGGACGACGGCCTGTTCACGCGCTTCCCGATCGATGCGTTTTATGCATTGCATAACGCGCCGTGGGTGCCCTACGGCAAGATGGCCGTGCGCAACGGCGCAATGATGGCCGCGGCGGACCGCATGGAAATCACCATCGAAGGCAAGGGCGGGCACGGCGGCATGCCGCAGTTCGTGAGCGATCCGGTGCTGGCCGCTGCGCACGTGATCACCGCGATCCAGTCCATTGCCTCGCGAAACGTGGACCCGTGCGACTCGGTGGTCATTTCCGTGTGCGCGCTGGAAGCGGGCAAGATGAACACTTACAACGTGATCCCCCGCGTCGTAAAGATGGTAGGCACGGTGCGTACGTACCGCAAGGAAACGCAGGCGCTGGTCATCGAGAAGCTGAAGATGGTCGTCGCCAACACCGCGGCAGCCTTTGGCTCGACGGGTGACGTCAATTTCATCTACGGCTACCCGGCGACGGTGAATCACCCGCGCGAAGCGGCGCTTTCGGCGGACGTGGGGCGCGAAGTGTTCGGCGCGGACAACGTCATCACCGAAATATTCCCGAATACCGGCGGCGAAGACTTCTCGTTCTTTCTCGAAGCAGTGCCGGGTGCTTACATCTGGATCGGGCAGGGTACCGACACCAGTTGCCCGCTGCACCATCCCGGCTACGACTTTGATGACCGCGTGATCCCGAACGGCGCGGGCCTGCTGGCGGCGATTGTTGAGCGGGAACTCGCCTGATCGGCCCGACGTAGGCGCACAAGTACAGGAGTGCACGATGGTCGCAATTCAGGTCATGCTCGGAGTTTACGCAGGGGTGATTGCTGTTGCGGCGCTCTACGCGTTGATCTGGCCGCGCTTGCAGCGCTGGCTCATCCGGCACGGCGCGCGCGATCCGCAGTGGCTCTACATCAACGACGAACCGCCAGGGTTCAAGCAGCTTCGT
Organism: Burkholderiales bacterium; assembly: GCA_016790165.1. Taxonomy (GTDB): domain Bacteria; phylum Pseudomonadota; class Gammaproteobacteria; order Burkholderiales; family Casimicrobiaceae; genus Casimicrobium. Next base: position 76,986 of record JAEUPL010000003.1, on the reverse strand, counting down.
GACGAACTGAAGCGAAAATGAAGCGATGAAACTCAACGATTTACCCGCCGCGTTCGTCGACGATCTCGTCGCAATCCGGCGCGACATTCACGCCAATCCGGAGCTGGGGTTTCAGGAATCCCGCACGTCCGCCCTGGTCGCTGAGCGGCTGAGGTCGTACGGTGTTGACGAAGTGCACACGGGCATCGGCAAGACCGGGCTCGTCGGCGTGATTCGCGGCAAGCGCAAGGGCGGCAGCATGGGCCTGCGCGCCGACATGGACGCGCTCCCGATGCCGGAGAAGAACACGTTTCTCTACGCTTCGAAGGCAAACAAGATCATGCACGCCTGTGGCCACGATGGTCACACCACGATGGTGCTGGGCGCGGCTCGCTACCTGGCGGAAACGCGCAACTTCGCAGGCACGGTGCACGTGATCTTCCAGCCTGCCGAAGAAGGCGGTGGCGGCGGCCGAGTGATGTGTGAGGAGGGTCTGTTCACGCGCTTCGATTGCGATCGCATCTTCGCGGTGCACAACCGGCCCGATCTGCAACTGGGCAAGTGGGGCACGCGTGTCGGGCCGTTCATGGCTGCGGCAGACAGTTTCACCATTGAAGTTACCGGTCGTGGCGGTCACGCGGCGCGACCGCACCTGCTTTGCGATCCGATGGTCGTGGCCGCGAACCTGATTCTCGCGGCGCAGACCATTGTGTCGCGCAACGTGAGCCCGCTGGAGACGGCCGTGGTGGGGATCAGTGCCGTCGAAGGCGGTAACCTGCCTGCCTCCAATGTGGTGCCGGACAAGGTCATCCTGACAGGCACCGTGCGCACCTACGACAAGGCAGTACAGGACTTGATCGAGGCCAGGCTGGGCGAAATGGTTGCCGGCGTGTGTGCCGCGCATCGCGCACAGGGCGAATTGCGCTACGAGCGCGGCTACCCACCGGTGATCAACACGGCGGCAGAGGTTGAGTTCGCCCGCAGCGTGGCGGCAGAAGTCTGGGGTGAGGACAACGCCGACGCGAACTACTCGCCGTCCATGGGCGGCGAAGATTTTTCGTACATGCTGCTGGAGCGTCCCGGGTGCTATTCGGTGATCGGCCAGGGGCCTGCTGGACAGCCGATTGTGCCGTTGCACAACTCGCGCTACGACTTCTGCGATGCCATCATCCCCAATGGCGTTCGCTATTTTTCCCGTCTCGTCGAGACGGGGTTACCACTGTAGGCGAGCCGGTCACCGCTCGATTCATGGTGACGCTGGCCTTGCGTTGAACCCAATGCGTTGAAAACAACTGTGGAAGCACTGAACCGATTCTTCGATAGCGATGTGTGGTGGAGTTTCAAGCGGTCGCCGGTCACGGTGGTCGCCGCGGTGCTGGCACTGCTTTGCATCCTCGGCGCGGTGTCTGCGCCGGTGCTGGCGCCGCACAATCCGTACGACCTGGCACAAATATCTCTCCTCGATTCGAATCTGCCACCGGCGTGGCAGGCCAACGGCAATCCGTCGTTCAAGTTGGGCACCGACCAGCAGGGTCGGGACATTCTGTCCACGATCATGTATGGCTCTCGCGTCTCGCTGCTCGTTGCGGTGTGCGCCGTGGCGATGTCGATCCTGATGGGCGTGAGCCTCGGCCTGGTCGCCGGGTACGCGGGCGGACGCATCGAGAGCCTGATCATGCGAATTGCGGATATCCAGCTGACGTTTCCGGCGATCCTGGTCGCGCTTTTGATCAGCGGGGTCGCCCGACAATTCGTGCCAAGGGACATGCAGGACGCAATGGCCCTGTACGTCATCATCTTTTCCATCGGCCTGACCGGGTGGCCGCAGTACGCGCGCACGGTGCGTGGCGCGACACTGGTGGAAAAGAGCAAGGAATACGTTCAGGCAGCGCGCGTGATCGGTGTGTCGAGCAGCTCGATCATGTTCCGTCATGTGCTGCCGAATGTGCTCGGCCCGGTGCTCGTGATCGCGACACTCAATATCGCCAACGCCATCATCGCAGAGGCAACGCTGTCGTTCCTCGGCGTTGGCATGCCACCCACGCAGCCGTCTCTGGGCACACTCATTAGCGAGGGGCAGAATTTTCTTTTCTCTGGCGAGTGGTGGATTACCGTCTTTCCGGGCGCAGCGCTGATCGTCATGGTGATTTCAGTCAACATCTTTGGTGATTGGCTGCGCGACGCTTTGAACCCCAAGCTGCGATAGCGGGAGGAACTATGCGACGAAGTGCTTCAATGTCTTTTCTGGCGGCGGCGCTTGTGGTCGCGAGCGGCTGCGCGCATCAATGGGAGAGCACGCTCGACGGACGGCTTTACACCCGAACTCACCTGCACCGCTACCCGGTAACCATTGCTGCGGTGGATGGCGTTTCGACCTCGCTGGTGCCCGTGCGAATCGACGCCGGGGTGCGCCGCTTGACCGTTGACGCGCAACCCGTGGCGGGCTTTCACCTGCCCGACCGCAAGGAATTCACCTTCCGTGCGGAGAAATGCGTTCGCTACTGGCTGGCAGCACAACGTCCGAGCGCCTACTCGCACGATTTCGAACTGGTGATCGACAACGCGGAAGTCATTCCTGGGTGTAACCCGACGAGCGGCCCCCCGAGCCAACCGGTGCTCGTGCCGAGTGATCTCTCGAAAATCCCACCCCCGCAGCCGATCCCCATGCCCAAACGGCCATAGCCGGCTCATCCATTGCTCGGGCCGCGGCCCGCCCTGCCCAATATCGACGCACTCCTCACTCATGGCGCAACCCGTTCTCGAAGTCAAAAACCTGCACATCGAATTTCCGACGCGGCGCGGCGTGCTCAAGGCGGTGGATGACGTGTCGTTCTCGATCGCGCCGGGGGAGGTGCTGGGCGTCGTCGGTGAATCGGGGGCGGGAAAGTCGCTGACGGGCGCGGCGATCATCGGGCTGCTCGAGCCGCCAGGGCGAATAGCCAGTGGGCAGATTCTGCTCAACGGCCAGCGCATCGACAATTTGCCCTATGAGCAGATGCGCACGATTCGTGGCCGGCAGATCGGTGCCATCTTTCAGGATCCGCTCACCTCGCTGAACCCGCTCTACACCGTCGGTCGCCAGCTAACCGAAACCATTCAGACCCATCTTGACCTCAGCGACGCTGCGGCGCGTGATCGGGCCGTCAAGCTGCTCGAAGAAGTGGGCATTCCTGCTGCACGCGAGCGAATCGACCACTACCCGCACCAGTTCTCGGGCGGCATGCGGCAACGCGTCGTGATTTCGCTGGCATTGGCCGCCGAGCCCAAAGTCATCATCGCCGATGAGCCCACGACGGCGCTGGACGTTTCCATTCAGGCGCAGATCATCACGCTTCTCAAGCGCTTGTGTCGCGATCATGGCACGGCCGTGATGCTGGTGACGCACGACATGGGCGTGATCGCCGAAACCGCGGATCGCGTCGCCGTCATGTACGCCGGTCGTATTGCCGAGATTGGGCCGGTTGCTGACGTCATCCACAAGCCGCAGCATCCCTACACCGTGGGGTTGATGGGCTCGATCCCGGAGTTCGACAGTGATCGCGAACGACTGATCCAGATCGACGGCGCGATGCCGCGGCTGGACGCGATTCCCGCCGGATGCGCGTTCAATCCCCGCTGTACCCGTGTGCATGACCGCTGCAAACGGGAGCGGCCCGATCTCTTGCCGGCGGGTGTCTCAGAGGCGGCGTGCTGGCTGCATGCGGGAGCGGCGCGATGAATCCTTTTGTTCAACTCAACAACGTCAGCAAGACGTTCGACGTCTCCGCGCCGTGGCTCAACCGGGTGCTGGAGCGCAAACCGCAGACCTTTTTGCATGCGGTCAGCGATGTGAGCTTTGATATCCGCCGGGGCGAGACGCTCGCACTGGTCGGCGAGTCGGGCTGCGGCAAATCCACCGTCGCGCGCCTCATCGTCGGCCTGTACGCCCCCAGCCAGGGCAGCGTCACGGTTGATGGTCAAGACATGAAGTCGGCTGCCCAGTCAACCGACGCGTCACGCGCGTTGCGGCGCAAGGTACAGATGATCTTTCAGGATCCGTACGCCAGCCTCAATCCGCGCTGGCGCGTCGCCGACATCGTCGCGGAGCCGATCCGTACGCACAAATTGATCACCGACCCGGCCGCGCTCGACAAGCGAGTCGCCGAACTCCTCGGTTTCGTCAAACTCACGGCCAAAGACGGCGAGAAATATCCCCATCAATTCTCGGGCGGCCAGCGGCAGCGGATTTCCATTGCACGCGCGCTCGCCAGCAACCCGGAGTTTCTGATTTGCGATGAGCCGACGTCGGCGCTGGATGTGTCGGTGCAGGCTCAGGTGTTGAATCTGATGAAGGACTTGCAGCGGGAGATGGGTCTGACGTATCTGTTTATCTCGCATAACCTGCAGGTCGTGCACCACATTGCCGATCGGGTCGGCGTGATGTACCTCGGACGTGTGGTCGAGATCGGCGACAAACGCGAGGTGTTCGGCAACCCGCAGCACCCCTATACACGCATGCTGCTCGACGCGATCCCCGATCTCAAGATGACCGGCAAAGCCCGCACGCCCGTGGCGGGTGAAGTACCCAACCCGCTCAACCCGCCCGCCGGCTGCGCCTTCAACCCGCGCTGCCCGAAGCGCTTTGCGCCCTGCGACCAGTCACGGCCGCAGACCGTCAGCTTCAAGGGCCGGGATGTCGCGTGTTTCGCGGCGCAGGAAGCGACGCCGTAACCGAACGCAGCCGTTCGGTAACAGCTTTTTGGCGATAACGACGGCCCAGCGGTCGTTACAGGCCGGTTCTGCACGCAGTCGAAAACACGAAAAATCAGCGCCAATCGACCGCTGGCTGGTGCTTGGTGCGGAAAAGCTGTCGACGGATACGCGAACCACTGCCAAGTGCCCGAGTTGGAGCGGTGGCGAACCGCCGCACGAGCCGTGGGTTCAGTGCAGCACGACTTGCCCCGCCGCTCCCGGCAAGCCGGTTTGCAAGGGCGAAGCATGGTGCACGAGCAGGCGCCAGCCTTGGGGCGCGCGCAGGAAGATGTTGGTGACAAACACCGGACCGCGTGGCTGCGGCTCGTCGCCGACGTAAATCCACTCCACCGCGTGATGCGTCACCATGCCAACGGTCGCGTGCCAGGCTTCGTCACGCAGTTCGATGCGCATCTTTGCCGAATTGCGAAAGATCGCTTCCCAAGCCGCGCGCACGGCGGCGAAGCCATACAAGGGCGCGGCGGAAGGGTGAACACAGCAGATTTCCTCGTCTTCCGCCCAAACCGCCATCAAGGCATCGAGGTCAGCCTGCGAAAACGCCTCGTAGAACGCACGCGAACAGTCCTCGGGAGAAGAGAAAAATGCCTGGGAGGTCATGAGGCGATTGTAGGACGGCGGCGAGCGGCGCGCTCCCGCGCGCGACGCGGGCCGCATAGAATCATCTGATTGTTCACTCGCCCGGTGCTGCGCAGCGGCTTGCTTGATCGTGTCCCCTGGTGTGCCCCGCTGCGAGCGCTTTTGCTCAACCACTAGCTCAGTGTGCATTCGCTTGTGCGGTGAGCGGCGCAGGGCGTCGGCGTGAGCGGCACCGCCATTGCGCGCGGATTTGTGCTCGACCGTCGGTCGCTGCCGCAGTGGTTGTTGGTGTCGGTGTTCGCCGGCGTCGCGCTGGGCGGTGCGCTGACGCTTGGATTGTCGGCGCTGCTGCTGCTCGCGATGTTGATGAGTGGTGAAGGGGCGGTCTACTGGCGTCGTGTGCGCGGCAATCCCGTGGTTTGGTGTCTTGCGGCGCTCTATCTCTGTATTGTGCTGAGTGCGCTCTGGTCGCCCGCATCGGGCGCAGAGAAGTGGCGCCACATCGAGAAGTACTCGCGACTGCTCTATCTGCCGATTGCCGTTGCCTTGCTCGACTCGCCGGCGTGGCGCCGCCGCGCGCTCGCGGCGTTCGCGCTGGCCATGCTGCTCACGCTCGCGCTGTCGTGGTTGCATGCCGCCTGGCCGTTCGCCTGGGCGCGCGCCACGCGCGAGACCCTGGCGCACAGCCACAGCATTTTCAAGACCTACATCACGCAGGGCATGATGATGTCGCTGCTGGCCTTGCTGGCCTGCATGCTCGCGCTGAACGGACGCCGGGTGTTCGCGCGCGAGGCATGGTCGAGCAGCGCCTATCTCTGGTTCGCAGTTGCGCTGCTGGCCGCGATCAACATCACCACCCTGCTGCACGGACGCACAGGCCAGATCACGCTGGTGGCGAACGTGCTGGTCGTGTTCGTCTTCGGTCTGGGCGGTCGGCGACGCATTGTGTTCCTCGCTGCGGCGGCGACGGTGTTTGCGTCACTGTTCTTCACGTCCGAGCAGTTCCGCACGCGCTTGAATTCTGTTTCCACCGAGCTTCAGGCGTTTCGCGAGCACAAGGCGGTGACCTCAAGCGGGGAGCGCTGGACGTATGCGGTCGTTGCCAGCGAGATTGCGAGCCGGGGGCCGTTCTACGGACACGGACTCGGCAGTTATCCGGCAGAGTTTTGCCGCACGATTGAGCCCAAGTCCTGGTGCAACAAGGGTGAAGTCCGGCCGCACAACCAGTATCTGCTTTTTGCGGTCGAGCAGGGCGTGTTCGGCGTCGCGGCCATGTTGGCATTGCTCGTGTCGGCCGGTAGTTTGGCGCTGCGGCTCGGTTGCACGGATCGAACCATGATGCTCGGCATCGTGGTCACCTTTGCCATTCACTCGGCGCTTGATTCGACGCTGTGGATCGCGACCGAGGGTAGTTTCTTCCCGTTGATGCTCGGCCTGTTTGCCGCAGCCGCGAGCGACCCGCATGAGGATTGGCGTGTGCTCGAGCGGGTGGCGCCTGCGCCACGCCCGTAGAAGCCCGCAGAAGACAGCGCTACGCCCCGACCAGCCGCATCACCGCATCGACCGTCGGCCAGCCGCCTGCCCGCCGCGCCAGTGTGACTGACGGCCCGCGCGGAAAGTATTTGTCGCGCGAGCCTGGCCCCTGTACGCTGATCAGCCGTGCCCCGACGGCGGCCGCCAGGTGCCCGGGCCCGGTGTCGTTGGCCACCACGCAGCTCGCGCGCGACAGCAGCGCGGCGAGTGCAGCCAGGCCAACACCGTTGAGGAGGGTCGCTGCCGAATAGTCGCGCTGGGCGATGGCCTGCTCATCGGCATTGCCCGGACAAATCACCACCGGACCACGCGCGCACAGCCGTGCAACCAACTCCGGAAACCCTGGCCAGAGCTTGGATTGCCCTTCAAACTTGCCGCCCGCAAAGGGGCAGACAGCGATGAAATCCCCGGTGATTCCCGCGGCACGCAGGCGGTCGTCAGCGAGCGCCGTCTCTTCTGCGTCGGTGCGGTAGTAGGCCGTCATCGCCGCCGTCGCGGCATCAGCGTGTTGCGCGGGAATCGGCGTGCCGGTCATGACGAAAGCCAGGTCGAGGAAGGCATCCATCTCGTGCCGCCCCGTCGCCTTGACCAGCCCGCGCCGCAGCAGCAGGTCGCGCGCGTCGGCGCGATAGCCGGTTGCCGCGAAACCCGCGAGTCGCGCCTCCAGCGCGCTGGAGAACGAATTGGGGATCAGCAATGCATGCGCGTGCTTGATCTTTTGTTCGACCCGCAACCGCCGCAATAACATCACACGATCGCGCAGGCGCGCCGGATAGGTATGAACCTGCCAGTCGTTCGCGCGCCACGGGCCAAGCAGGTCGATCGCCCAACGCTTGCCAACAAAGACCGGCGAAAAGCCGTGTTCAACCAGGTGGTTCACCGCAGGTAGCGAGAGCACGGTGTCGCCGACGTAGTTCGGCAGTCGAATGAGAATCGGGGTTGTCATCAGAAAGGTCAATCGCGCCGGGCCAGCGCCACGTCGCTGTCGTAGCCGAGGATCGCGTACTTGAAAAACGCCTCGTGCGCGAGGGATTGCGCAAAGAGAAAGCCAGCCCCGCCGCTGAGGCAGGCCAGGCGGCCAAAATAGTGCAGTACGAATACGCGCGTCGCGGCGGCCATACCGCGCAACACGCCGCCCCGCCGCCCCGCCTCACGCCGTTTGCGTGCGCCGAGAATCGCATATTGCCGCACTTTGGCGAGCGTGCTGGCGACGGACTCGCGTGTGTGGTGCTCGAGTCGCCCTCTCAGCCGGATCGCCTCAGGCGCCTCACCGCTGCGCCACACCGGGGCTTCGTGAACGACGCCGTCGTAGCCGGCGAGCAGCGCGCGGCGGATCAGCCGCAGATTCCACTGTTGCTCGCGGTAGTGGCGCAACATTCGACCGTAGGCAAACGGCTGCCAGCGCATGCTGGCGGCGTCGAACGTGCGGCCGTCGCGAACGCCGTTGAGGCAAGCGAGGATTTGCTGCGCGAGCGTTGGCGTGACCACCTCGTCCGCGTCCAGCCAGAAAACGTAGTCGCTCTCAACGTGAGCAAGTGCGCGTGAGCGCTGCACGCCAAAGCCCTGCCAGTCAGCATAGGTGTAGACACGTGCGCCGCACTCTCTGGCAATGCGCACCGTATCGTCGCCGCTGCCGGCATCGATCAGCACGATTTCATCGGCAAAAGTGGCGCTCTTGAGGCAGTGGGCGATGCGCGCCGCTTCGTTTAACGCGATCACGACGACAGCGACGCTTGGGCGATCGAGCGTCACGGGATCGTCGCCCGCGCCGCCAATATTCGGGTTGGTCGCTGTCGCGGTCCCTGCGTCGTTCATGGTCGCATTGTAGGCGGCGGGACATAGACGCCATCGGGAGCCCAGCGCTGCTTGATCGAAGATAATTGCGCAATGCGTCGCGCGCTGCGCGAATCTTTCCCTCCGAACGCAATGCTTGCCAATACGCTTCAGACCGCTGTGTCCGCCTCGAGTGTTACCGCCTTTCACGATCACTGCCTCAGCGATGCCTCCTGGCCGCGCGAGATGCCGGCGATCGATGAGGCCAGCGTCTGGCGCTGGGTCGCCACCAATCACCGCAACAACTGCCTGCTGTGGGACGAGGAGGACCTCGCACGGCGAACGCTGGCGACCGACGCCGAGATCACGGCCAACAAACGCGCGATTGATCGCTACAACCAGGCGCGCAATGACGCGACCGAGCGTGTCGACGAATTCCTGCTGCTGGCGCTGGGCCTCGTTGATCCGGCGACGGCGGGCACCGACCAGCCGCAAGCACGCGTCGCCGCCAACGCGCGCCTGAACAGCGAGACCGCGGGCAGCATGATCGACCGCATGTCCATTATGTCGTTGAAGATCAAGGCGATGACCGCGCAGACCGTCCGCACGGACGTTGACCAGGCGCACCGCGACGCGTCGGCGCAAAAACTCGCACGCCTCAACGAGCAGCGCAACGACCTTGGCGCCTGCCTCGATCAGTTGCTGGCGGACAGCAGGGCGGGTCGCGCGTACTTCAAGGTCTATCGCCAGTTCAAGATGTACAACGACCCGCGTTTCAACCCCGTGCTTGTGGCCGAAGCGGCGCGCAAGCAGGCGGCGGCAGCGCAGCAGTAACGTGATCGTGTCCGGTCCGGTCGGCCGCAGCCGAGCTGCACGCACGGCATGAAAATCCTCATCGTCAAGACGTCATCGATGGGCGACGTGGTGCACACTCTGCCCACGATTTCGGACATTGCCGAGCATCGGGCCGGTGCCATCATCGACTGGGTCGTGGAAAAGCCGTTCGCCGCGCTGCCCGCCATGCATCCGGCAGTGCGGCGGGTGATTCCGATTGCCTGGCGAAAGTGGCGCAAATCACTCTGGCAGCGCGCCACGCGCGCCGCCATTGCCGAGGCGCGCCGCGCCCTTCAGGCTGAACACTACGACCTGGTGCTCGATCTGCAAGGCCTGGTCAAAAGCGCCCTCTGGGCGGTGCAAGCCCATGGCCCGCGTGCCGGTTATGACCGGGCCAGTGCCCGCGAACCACTGGCCGCGATGTTTTACGGGCGCACGGCAGGTGTGCCGAAGGCGTTGCACGCCGTGGAACGTTCCCGCCGCCTCGCTGCATACCACCTCGGCTATGACATCGGCACCACACCGGCCCGATTCGCGCTGACGGCGCCGGTGGGCGGCTGGCGGCCCGAGGCATCGGGCTATGCGGTGCTGATCACCGGCGCGAGTCGCGAGGAGAAGCTCTGGCCGGAGCCGTCATGGCTGGCCGTGGCCGCGATGCTGCGTGAGGCGGGTTACGGGTTGGTCTGGCTGTGGGGTAGCCCGGCAGAGCAGGCGCGCTGCCAGCGTTTGGCCGCGACGGCCGGCGGCGATGTGCCGCCCTTTTTGACGGTGGCGGATGCGGCTGCGGTGCTTGCCGGTGCGGCGGTCTGCGTTGGCCTCGACACCGGCTTCAGCCACATTGCCGCCGCGTTCGGCGTGCCCACGATTGGTATTTACTGCGACCACGAACCGGGCCTGGTGGGCATCACCGGGCAAGGCTACGTCGCCAGCCTCGGCGGACGTGGGCAAGTTCCGACCGTCGCGCAGGTGCAAGAACGGGTCGCACCCGCGATTGCGCACCCACGAGCCGCGCAGACACCATGAGCACGACGCCACGTCTCATCCCTTACTGGAGCCACTCACAATGAGCCTTCCCTACAACTTCTCCCCCGGCCCGGCGATGCTGCCGCCGGAGGTGCTCGATCAGGTGCGTGCCGATTTGCCGGAGTGGCATTGGCATGGTGTGGGGCAGGGCGCGAGTGTGATGGAGGTGTCGCATCGCGGGAAGGCCTTTGAAGCGCTCATCGCTGAGGCGGAGCAGGACCTGCGGGATCTGCTGGCGATTCCCGCGAACTATCGTGTGATCTTCATGCAGGGCGGGGCGTGGGGGCAATTCGCAGCGGTGCCGATGAATCTGCTGCGCCCCGGCGAAACGGCGGACTATTTGGTGTCGGGCGGTTGGTCAAAGAGTGCGGTGGGGGAGGCAGCGAAGTTTGGCGCGGTCAATGTATTGGCTTCGAGCGAGAGCGACGGCTATACAAGCGTTCCAGCGCGAAATACGTGGAAGTCGACTTGGACTGAAAATGGGGTTCAAACGACCGCTGGTCAGTCGTTGCAGCCTCCAAGCTATATCTACGCCTGTAGCAACGAAACGGTGTACGGCAACGAGATCCATACGCTGCCACGCGATTTGCCGGCACCGCTGGTCATCGATGCCTCGTCGCATTTTCTTTCGCGCCCGATGGACGTAGCGGCCTGCGGACTGATCTACGCCGGTGCGCAGAAAAACATTGGGCCGGCCGGAGTGACGATTGTGATCGTGCGCGACGATCTGCTCGACCGCGCTCCCATGACCATTCCCTCGGTCTTTCACTACAAGCACATGGCGGCGAACAAATCGCTGTTCAATACGCCCCCGGTGTTTTCGATCTACGTTACGGCGCTCACGCTGAAGTGGATCAAGGCGCAGGGCGGTCTCGCCGAGATGGAATGCCGCGCCATCGCGCGTTCGGCATTGCTCTACGACACGCTGGACGCGAGTCAGCTATTCAAGGCACCGGTCGCCCGCACCGACCGCTCGCGCATGAACGTAGTGTTTGATTCGGGCAACGCCGACACCGACGCCGCGTTCGTGGCATTCTGCGACGCGCGCGGGCTGAAGTCTCTCAAGGGGCATCGCGTGCGCGGCGGCATGCGGGCCTCGCTCTACAACGCGATGCCGTTGTCGGGTGTCGAGGCGCTGGTGACCGCCGTGCGAGAATTTGAGGCAACGCATTCGCGTTGAAGGACGAACGACGAAGGACGAACGACGAAAGAGTCGGTCGTTTCGCCAACGTCCTCCCCGGCGCACGCAGGCCTTTGGGTCGGCGCGTGTATCACGCCCGGGCTTCACAGGTCGCGCCCGATATCGTCACTCGTCATTCGTCTCTCGTCCTTGGTTCTTTGCCCATGCCTGACCTCTCCGAACTCCGCAAGAAGATTGACAGCATCGACGATCAGGTGCTGAAACTGGTGAGCGAACGAGCGGCGATCGCGCGTGAGGTGGGGCACGTCAAGGAACCGGGCTCGCCGCTCTACCGGCCGGAACGTGAGGCGATGATCCTGCGGCGCATGCAGGCGGCGAACGCAGGCCCGCTCTCGGACGACGCCGTGGCCCGAATCTTCCGCGAAGTCATCAGCAACTGCATGGCGCTGGAGCAACCCCTGGTCATCGCCTTTCTTGGCCCGGAAGGGACGTTCAGCCATGCTGCCGCTGCCAAGCATTTCGGCACCGCGCCCACGTTCGAGCCGTGTCCCACGATCGACGAGGTGTTTCGTCAGGTTGAGGCCGGCACTGCCAACTATGCCGTCGTGCCGGTGGTGAACTCTACCGAGGGATTCGTCGCACGCACGCTGGACCTCTCCATCTCCTCGCCGCTCAAGGTGTGCGCCGAGATCGATTTTCGGGTCCAGCAGAACCTGATGTCCATGGAACCGTCTCGCGACACGATCACGCGCGTGTTCTCGCACGCGCAGTCGCTGGCGCAAACGGCAGGCTGGCTCGCTCGTCACTTGCCCAACGCCGATCGCATCGCCGTGGCCAGCAACGCCGAGGCCGCTCGATTGGCCTCGATCACTGCGGGGACTGCGGCGATCGCCGGCGAAATGGCCGCGACGCGCTATAGCGTGCCGATCCTGTTTCGCAACATCGAAGATTCCCCAAACAACACCACGCGTTTCTGGGTGCTTGGCAAGCAGGATGTTGCGGCGTCCGGCCGCGACAAAACCAGCTTGATCCTCTCGGCGCCGAATCGGCCCGGCGCCGTGGTCGATCTCATCGAACCGCTGAAGCGTCACGGCGTATCGATGACGCACCTCGAGTCGCGCCCGTCGCCGGACCGGCTGTGGGAGTACTATTTTTTCCTCGACATCGAAGGCCACGTCAGCGACGCACGCGTTGCCGCCGCGCTGGCCGACGTGAAAGCCCAGTCGAGTTACTTCAAGATCGTCGGCAGCTACCCGGCGGCCGTGGTCTAGGTGTCGGCCATGCGGATCGACACGCTCGCCATCGTCGGCGTCGGGCTCATTGGCGGCTCGCTCGCGCTCGCGCTCAAACAGCAACACGCCGTCGGCCGGGTGCTGGGTGTGGGTCGCTCGCAGGCTAACCTCGATGAGGCGCTCCGTTTGGGACTGATCGACGAAGCGGTCAGCCTGGAGGCGGCGGCGCGCGCGGATGTGGTTTTCGTGGCGACGCCAGTGGCGCAGATGCCGGCGGTGTTCACCTCGCTCGTGCCGCATTTAGGCCCCAGCACCCTTGTTACCGACGGTGGCAGCACCAAGCAGGATGTGATCGCGGCGGCGCGCAGTGTGTTCGGTGGGCGTTTCAACCAGTTCGTCGCGGCGCACCCGATTGCCGGCACCGAGAAGACCGGGGCAGGCGCGGCGTTTGCGACGCTCTACCGTGATCGCAAAGTGGTGATTTGTGCCGACGCGGACACGCCCCCGACCGCCGTAGACCGCGTGGCGGCGATGTGGCAGGCGACCGGTGCGCTGATTCATCGCATGCCTGCGGCCGAGCACGACGACGTGTTCGCGGCGGTCAGCCACCTGCCGCACTTGCTGGCTTTTGCACTGGTCGACTTGCTTGCCGCCAGCGCACGCGCCGACCAATATTTCAACTACGCCGCCAGCGGTTTTCGTGACTTCACGCGCATCGCCGCTGGATCGCCTGAAATGTGGCGCGACATCTCCATCGCCAACCGGGATGCACTGCGGCAACAGCTGGCCGTCTACCGTGCCCGCCTCGACGACTTTGATCGCTGGCTGACCACGGCCGCCGGACCAGACGTCGCGGCGATTGAGCGATCCTACACCCGGGCGTCGACCGCCCGCCGCGCGTGGCAGCGCCACATTGAACACGGTGAACCCATGCCGCGGCTCGCTAACGGTGGGCAGGTTGAGTAGGTCACGATCGTCCGTGCCAAACCACGCGATGCGTTAGCCATACCACTGGCGTAACGGGATGTAACGCCCGTTCGCTTGGTTCCGCCGGAAAGTTCGCGCACAATCTATCGTCGCGCGGCGATATCAACCGCCAACAGATTGGGGCGGGTGATTCGAGCAGCAATCACGTCGCGCCTACCTGTTCACCGGTCAGGGAGATTTGGAGATGGCAACTGGTACCAAGCCCATTGAGATCATGCTGGTCGACTTTGCGGCCCACCTGCCGATCCTGCGGCAGCAAGCCGCGGCGCATGTGTTTGCGGAGTCAACTCACTATGGATGGCGGCATATTGAACTGATGACCAACTGGACCGGCGAGATCGGCATTTGGGAAGCTCAGGTGCCGAATGCAAGTGAACTGCGCAAAGCCATTCAGGCGCAGACGATCGCGCGCGCTGTTGAGATGGTGCGCGTTGCGCAGAACGGACCGGTGGCACTGTGCAACTGGTTGCTGAAGCAGTACGAGATTCGCGATCACTGGCTCGACAACTACTTCTACAAAGTCAGTCAGTTCAACCAGATCAATCGCAACACGTTGAACGTGCTGGATCGGAGCGTGAAGGAGTTGAAACTTGCCCGGTTCGTTGCCGAGCTCGGGCTGATCTACGGAACGGTGGCCGTGGGCGCGGTCGGCCTGTGGGCGAAGGTCACGGGAAAGCTGGCGACCAGCGCGACTGGCGTCTTCTATTCACAAGCCGGCGCGGCCGTGGCGGTGCCCGTCATCGGCTTGACCAAGTCGTTAAGTTTTGCCGCGATCAAGACCTGGGACGACTGCAAGCGGGCGAAGGCGCTGAGTCTTGGGTTCGAGGTGGGGAAAGCGGCGACCAACGAGGGCAGCGGCGCGCTCGGCGGAGAGGGGATCGCCAGGGGAACCTCTCTGCTGGTGGCATCCGCCGACGATACGGCGGCCGCGAAGGAGGTTATCGAAGCCGCAAAGGTCGAGGCAGCGCGACAAGCCCAGCAGCGGGTGCGAGATGCCGACAAGCAGCTACAGGATGTGATTGCGCGGGGCCCCAAACGCAACTCCAAGCAATCGCGGCGGTTGTTCGAGGCCGAGAAAAAAAGTTTGAAAGCCGTGTCAGAGGCTGAAAAACAGGCGCTACGCAAAGTGGAAGCGGAGGCGGCCAAGGAGGCTGAACGCCAGATCGAGGCGCAGGTCGCGAAGGAGGCTGCGCGCGTCTATCGCGGACAGTTGCTCCGCCGCGCCGGGATGGCGCTGTCGGCAGGCTCGCTGACGTTCTTCGCCGCCTGGGATCTGCATGACGCGCTGGAGGGGCTTTCGGAATAGCCCGGTTCGCGTCGCATGGAGCGTGGCGGACCGATGCCGACCTCGTCAGGTGGCGCCCAAGCAACCGCATCGCTTTTCGCCTTCACCCGAACGATGTCGGTGGATGGCGGGATGGACACGGGCTACGAACCCGTCGCGAACCTTATGCTGAGACGATCTGTCGACGATCCGCGCTCGCTTAGCGGAAGTCCATGTTGACGGCGCGACGTTGCTGTTCGGCGTAGCCCTTAAACCACGTCACGAGGCCCGGGATACCGCGAATGACCTCCCCGTACAGGCTGCCAAACACCGGTAATTTTTCGACGACAAATGCAGCCGCCTCGGCCAGCGCCGCCTGCGCCGCACCGTCTTTGTTGTATCGAACTTTCAGATACAGCGAGGCATAGTTGTGCAATGAGCCACCGTAACCAAGCCACTTCCCGCCGATCTCACCGGCACGGCTGGCAGTTTCCGCACTCGCACCCATCCACGCCCATAGCTTGGGAGTGACGGTTTCGAACGCCGTCTTGGCGTAGCCGATCTGGGTTCCGAGTTGATCCCACTGCTGGTTGCGTTTCGCTTCCTTGATCCGGTTCTGGGTGTTGTTCCAATCCTTGTAGCTGGTCACAACTTCCTGCCCTGCACTCTCCACGTGTTCCAGAAAATTGACGATTGAGGAGGGCATGGTCAGCCCGTGCCAGCCGTTGAAACCGTCGTCCGTCCAGACGTTCCCGGTGGACTGCAAGTGCTCAAACGCCCACTTCAAGTGACCGGATACCAGATAGGTACTGACACCCGGGTCTGCTGCGGCCAACAGATCTTTCTGCATCTTCCAGCAGACGTCGCCAATGATTTTCCGTGTCGCGGCGGAGACTTTCGAGTCGTATTGCCGGGCGCCGAACGCCTGAATCGCCTGATGGGCGCGATAGTAGAAATCGAAGGCGCTCTGCATGTTGGCGCACACGGCCACCTTCTGTGGCTCCTGAAAGAAGCGCGCCTTGAGCTGGCTGACCTTGATCGTGGCGCGCTCCGTTCCGTAGTAACAATTGCTGGCGTCAATCATGTTGGGTGCTCCCGTTGAGAAGAACCGCCACCCCGGCAGGTTCTGTCTTCTGATGGACGGAAGGGTAGGCAATGCCGTGGCACGAAACAACACCACCGACGTTACACACCGTTACATGTCCACCCCGCGGGTCGTCCGCAGCGACGACGACGGGCCAGCGGCTGCCGCCACTTTCATAGAATTTAGCCGCCATGCCATTCCTTGACTTGCCTCCTCAGCGGCGCGTGGGCGGTACGATCCACCTCCCCGGCTCCAAAAGCATCTCGAACCGCGCCTTGCTGCTCGCAGCGCTCGCGCAAGGAGCGACGATGATGACCGGGTTGCTCGATTCGGACGACACGCGGGTGATGCGCGATGCGCTGGCGAAGCTCGGCGTTGCCTGTAGCGACCGCAGCGCCGATGGCAGGTTGACGGTCGCGGGCTGCGACGGCGTGTTTTCGGCGCTGGATGCTGATTTGTTCGTTGGCAACGCAGGGACCGCGACGCGCTCGCTGGTGGCGACGCTGGCCTTGGCGGCAGGCAATGGCGCCAATTACCGCGTGGATGGCGTGCCGCGCATGCGCGAACGGCCGATCGGCGACCTGGTCGATGCCTTGCGCGCCATCGGCGCCGCGATTGACTACACCGGCAACGCCGGCTTTCCGCCGCTGACCATTCGCTGCGGCGACATTCGCGTGGATCGACCGATTCCGATTCGCGGTGATGTGTCGTCGCAGTTCCTCACCGGGCTGCTGATGGCCTTGCCGCTGGTCACGGCCCGCAGCGGGCAGGCGGCGACCATCGAGGTCGTTGGTGAACTGATATCCAAGCCGTACATCGAGATCACGCTCGCGATGATGGCGCAGTTCGGGGTGGCTGTGGTGCGCGACGGCTGGTCTCGCTTCACGGTGCCCGGCGGGGACGCGGCCCGCTACCGCTCACCGGGCGCGTACGCGGTGGAAGGCGACGCGTCGTCGGCGTCGTATTTCCTGGCAGCGGGAGCCATCGGCGGCGGGCCGGTGCGAGTAGAGGGCGTCGGCCGCGCGGCGCTGCAGGGCGACGTGAAATTTGCTGATGCGCTCGCCGCGTTTGGCGCGCACGTAAAGTGGGACGACCATGCCATTACGGCCGAAGCGCCGTCGGACGGCCGTTTGCGCGCGATTGATGCAGACATGAACCACATTCCCGACGCGGCCATGACGCTCGCGGTCGTGGCCTTGTTCGCCGAAGGAACCACGCGGCTGACTAACATCGGCAGCTGGCGCGTGAAAGAGACCGATCGTATCGCTGCGATGGCCACCGAGCTGCGCAAACTCGGTGCGAAGGTGGAGGAGGGCGCCGACTGGATCGCGGTCACGCCACCCGCCACAATCACGCCGAACGTCGCCATCGATACTTACGATGATCACCGCATCGCGATGTGTTTCTCGCTGGCGAGCCTTGGCCCGCGCGGCGTGCCGGTGCGGATCAATGACCCGCAGTGCGTGAACAAGACGTTTCCGGAGTACTTTCGCGCGCTGGCGTCGGTGACAGTCTAGCGAGGATCAGCTTTTCGCTGCTATCCGCGACTGAATGGTGCATTGGTGCATTTTTGCTAAGAAGTCGACTTCTTTGAAAATTCGCTGCGAACGACCGCCAGTCCGTCGACAGCGCTGAAAAGTCATTGCCACCCGATTGATGCGGCGCGTTGATGCAGCCACGCTGCGCATCTGCACGGATCAGCGGGATCCGGGAGGTCCCGGCTGCCCCGCGATCCGTCGCAACCATCGGGATTCAGTCGCATCTGCCAGGCGTCATGCCGGTTCCGCGTTGACAATAGGCGTCTTGACGCTGTGGCGCCCGCAGCGACATCCGAAGCCTTCACGAATGCGCGGGAGAACGCGATGATGCTGAACGCACGCCACCACCAACTCGCGCTGATTCTGGCCGTGGTTCTCGCCGAGGCCGCACATCTGTCCTGGGAGCATGTGCACGGCGGTATTCGTGCGCACCACCTGCTCAACAATGCGGACTGGCCAGCCGTGTCCAACGCCTGGGGCCTGTTGCTGCTGCCGTTGCTCACGTGGTTCGCCGTAGCCGACAGTCAGCGGCGTGGCCTTCCGTGGCGGGTCGCATTCGCAGGTGCCGCCGGTGCGGCCGTGGCGGGCCTAACCGTGGTCGCGCTGTTTCTGACGCATCAGCATGACATGGCGGGTTACCTGTTGCTCGCGATCGTCGTGGTCGGCTGTGTGGTGCCGCTCTATCGACCACAGTATCTGCTCGGTTTCGTGCTCGCAATGACATGGACTTTCGGCGCCGTCTTGCCGACGCTCGTGGCGCTCTGCGTCGCGGCGATTTCGGCCGTCGCCAGCGCCTTCGTTCGTCTACTGCGAACCCATCGGTAGCGCGGCCGCCACGCGCGCGCGCAAGCTGCCGTTCTCGATGACTCGGTAGAGGTAGCGGCCAGGGCAAGTCGTTTGTGCGTAGTCGCGATGGCTTGCGATGCGCTCAACCGGCACGCCATAGCGCCGCGCCAGATCGGTAACAACGCGCACCACCGCGTCAATCTGCGCGGCTGACGGCTCGATCTCGTCATAGTTGCCCAGCAGCACCACCAGAGCGTGACCCGTCGGGTCGTACTCCGTGTTGGTGTCACCGGCGAGCCGAAGATCGCGGCCTTCGTAGGCGACGCCGTCAAGGTCGATGAGCACGTGATAGGGCAAGTCAATCCAGCCGCGCGTGCCGCGCGACCAGCGCTGCAGCGAACGAAGATACTCCTTCGCGTCGCGACTTCGCGGGAAGTCGACACCGCCATGATGCAGCGTGATGTGCGTGATGTGGTGCCGCAGCGCGGGTGCCGTGTCCGGGCCAACCCGTTCGCCGCCCCAATGCTCAGTCGTCACCCAGGGCACGGCCGGCGCCGGGGGCGTGGCCGGCGTAGTGACCGTTGCGCAGCCGCTTGCGAGCAACAGCACGCAGAGCGCCGCCGCAACGCGGGCCGCGCCAGCTATCGTCACGGCGCGGCCGGCTGAAATCCGGGCTCGCCCATCTGCCACAGGAAAAAGGCGAGCACGTTGGCGAAGCTCGCCAGCTGCTGTTCCCGCGAGCTGCCACGACCGTGCCCGGCCTGATAGTCGAGGTCGAGCAGTACGGGTTTGGCATCCGGCCGGGCGGCCTGCAACGCCGCGGCCATCTTGGACGACTGCCACACCGCAACGCGCGAATCGTTCACGCCGTGCGGCAGGATCGCGGCGGGATACTTCACGCCGGCCTTCACATGATGGTAGGCGCTCATGGCGAGCAGGGCCCTGAACTCGTCGGGCTGCTTTACCGTGCCGAATTCCATGGTGTTGCCCGCGCCATTGGGCTCGGTTTCGGCACGAACGGCGTCAAGCACGCCGACGCCCGGCGCGGCCACCGCGAACAGCTCCGGGCGCTCGGTCATCGCGCGCCCGACGGCGATGCCGCCCGCGCTGCGTCCCACAATGCCAAGTTTGGCAGGGGTGGTGACACCCGTGGCAATCAGGTGCTCGGCGCAGGCGATCAAGTCCTTCCAGGTATTGGCCTTGGTTGCGATCTTGCCGGCGGTGTACCACGCCTCGCCGTACTCGCCACCGCCGCGAACGTGACAGTTCACGTAGGCGTAGCCAGCGTTGAGCCATCCGGCGTACTCACTGCGCAGCGATGGGTTCTGCGAAAAACCGTAGGCGCCATAGGCCCAGATCAGCGTCGGCGTCTTGCCGGTTTTCGCGGCGCCGTCCTTCTGCACGATCGACAGGGGCACCATCACCCCGTCGTGGCTGCGCGCCATTTCAACGCGACTCGATATGCCGGGCAGGCTGTCGCCACCGCTGCGCGGCTGCAGCGTGGTGAGCTGCACGGCGCTGTCCTTCGGGCCTACAGCGTAGTGCTGTGTGACGTTCGTCCAGCCACCGAGCGAGACGAGCACCCCGACCTGCGCGTTGTCGTTGGTGTGCAACCGCAGGGTGCCGGGGAAGGGCAGCACGATTTCCTCGCGCGCGAAGCTGCGATAGTCGATGCGGAACAGCCGGAAGCGTGCGCCGTCGCGCACGCTCACGTAAAGCGCGTCGCGGGCGGCGTGCAGGTTGTCGACCACGTAATCACCGGCGGGCAACACCACGTGCGGCGATTTCCAGTCGGGTGTGACGAGCGAGGTGGCGACGACTTGATAGCGCGGCGCATTGATGCGCGAAACGGCATAGATCGTGTCGCCGCGTACCTGGAAGCGGCTGACACCATCATCGAACTGCAAAAACGGTGCGAAGCTTTCGCCGGAGCCCACTTTGCGCTTGAGCGCGCGTGAGTCGCGACGTACCCCGTCCTCAACCTGCATGATTTCCCACGCGCTGTCGGGATAGCGAAATACTTGTGCCGACTCGGTGGCGATCATCGCGGGGCCGAGCGGTTTGGCGGCGTCGAACACCAAGGTTGGCGCGGCCGGACGATCCTCGCTCCAGCGCCAGGTGCGATTCCACTCAAACGCCTCGGTCTTGCTGCGGGCGGTGCCTGGCTCGCGTAGCGTGATGAATGAAAACGCCTTGCCGTCGCGCTCCCATTTGCTCACGCCATTGCCATTCCACATGGCGTCGGCAAACGGCCCGGCGATGTCGCGTCCGCTGCCCACGTCCATCACATAGAGCGCGGCACGCTCGGAGCCTGCGCTGGAGAGGCCATAGGCCACGCGTTTTCCGTCCGGCGACGGGAAGAAGTAATCCAGCGCCGTCTTCGCGCCGCGCGCGGCAACGTCGATGAGCATACGATCCTCTCCGTTGAGCGATGAGCGAACGTACAGCGCGGGATGTGCAGCGCCGACCGCGCGACGCGTGAAAAAGACGTGCCCCGAGGCGGTGCGCGTCACGTCCAGCGCGCGCGCGGCCACCGCGTTCTCGGCGTCAAGCATCTGCTTGAGCAGTTGTGCCCGGCCCGGGATGCGATCAATGACGCGCTGCGTGGCATCGGCCTGCGCGCGCATCCAGGCTTTGGTCTCCGCGGCGTCGGTGTCTTCGAGCCAGCGGTAGGGGTCATCCACCACCGTCCCGTGATAGGTCTGCGGCACGTTGCGCACCGGCGTGGCGACCGGGGCAGCCTGTGCGACATGGGAAACGCTGGCAGCGAACAACAAAGCGATACGAACGAAACGTGACATCGGTGGGATCAGGTGGGTGGATAAGCGTCAACTTTAAATCAGGTCAGCGCCTCATTCGTAGGGTGTCGATGTCCGTTCGGCGATCAGCGATGCCGAAGTCGCATGAGCACCGCGAATCCCACGCCCGGCGAGATGCGAGCCTGTTGGAGCACGACGTCGGCCAATCCGGCAAACCTACAATCATGCGTGCTGCGAGGCCGTATGAGCGCAGATTTGGGCCGGTAGCGCTGGCCGTGTACCCCGAAACTTCGACGAAATGAATCCGCGATGAGACAGCCTTCGACTGAATCAGCGACCGCATTGCCTGTCACGGAAACCGATGCGCCGTCCGATGCCGCCCGTCGGCTGTGGCTGCAGCGTGCTGCAGCAACCGCCGGTGGCGCGGTGGCGGCGGGCGTGGCGCCCGCTGTCGTGGCGCAGCCGACGGCCGTACCCAGCGGTGCAGTGTCCCTACGCGCGACTGGCGCGGCGGCGTTTGCCAAGACGTTGCCGCACGATGCGCGCGGGGCGGTGGCAGCGGCCGACATGGCGCAGTTCGAAACCGCGACCAAGACAGCGCAGATCGCCGACTGGGAGCAGCTACCCGTCAATCATGAGATTCGCCTGGTGAATCCGCTGGCGGCGTACAGCTGGGAGAAGGAGCCGTTGTCACGCGAGGTGCCCAAGCTGCCGCCGTTTCCGGCGCTCGATTCGGAACGTCTGGCCGACGAGGCGCTGGAGCTTTACTGGATGGCGTTATTGCGCGACGTGCCGCTATGGGACTACGACCGCGCCGGTCTCGTGCGCGATGCGGTGGCCGAGCTGCGCAGGACGAAGACGTTCGCCAGCGTCACGCCGCAGACTTTGTTTCGTCTGGGCGTGACGGGCGACGGCGATGGCCACTGGTTTTCGCAGTTGCTCTGGATGCCCGTTCCCTATGGCGCGCAGAACCGCTGGCAGCAATACCGCGTGGCGTTCCGGGGCACGGATTTCATGACCACCTGGGACGAGTACCTCAAGGTGGCGAGCGGCGAATGGCCGCCGGGCATCATTAATCACTACGCTGATTTGTTCTACCTGCGCAGTGGACGCGATGCGGCGGAGTATGTGCACTGGGACTTTTCGTACCAGGCGTTTATCGACGCGTCGTCGATCTTGCTCGGCAATCCGCACCGTCCGCGTGAGGGGTGGTCGGCGGCCAACCCGTACAAATCCTCGCGTGCGATGAATGGGTTTGTTTCGTTCGGACCGGCGCACGTTCACAACGCGATGGGCAGCGTCAGCGACTTCGCATTCAAGGCCTGTTGGGATGAGAAGTGGTTGCGGCACCGCGCGCTGCGCCCCGAGGCGTACGGCGCGCTCGTGGATCGAGCGACGCGCGGCGAGACGGTGGGCATTCATCCGCTGATCGTCAATTCCGAGGCGGTAAAGCGCGTCAAGGCACGTCACGGCTCAGCGCTGCTGCCGCAGTCCTACCCCGAAGGGGCGCCCGCGCACCCGGCCTATCCCTCGGGCCATGCCTCCATCGCCGGCGCCTGTGTCACCGTGCTCAAGGCGATGTTCGACGAGCGTCGCAAGCTGCGTTTCCCGTTACAGCCCACGCGCGACGGCAAAGACTGGGAAAGTCTCGACCCCAATCTCCCGGCACCGACCGTCGGCAGCGAGCTGAACAAATTGGCGATGAACGTCGCGATGGGCCGTAACTTTGCCGGCATCCATTGGCGGAGCGACGCGTGGCAGGGCTTGCTGCTCGGCGAACACGTCGCCCGCGCGTGGCTCAAGGCGGAAAAGGCCAAGTCGCTCGAAGGGCAGCAAGGTTGGCTGAAATCGTTCGAATTCACGGGGTTTGCCGGGCAGCGGGTGACCGTCTGACGGCGTGATCACGATACAGCTTTAGTGCTGTTACGACGGCCGATCAGTCGTTTTCTGCATGAAACGGCCAAAGTCGATTTGGGCCGTTTCTAGCCTGCAATGACCGCCGGCTGGTCGTGACGCGCAAAAGCTGTTGCGAATCGAATCGCTGCCATTTCCGGCGTACTACAGCGGCTACACTGCGTCGACAGTGCTCAACGAATCGGAGACGGGGAGCACGCCGAACGCCGTCAAACGTGCGGGCCAGCGGGCCGGCGTGTCTGATGATCGGGTCATTTCTGGGGGAACCACACTGCCATGACGGCTTACCGAATCATTGCCTTGCTACTGATTGCCGCAGGCCTCACGCTTGTGCCGTGGTACGCGTTGCAGGACAGTTTCTACGCGTTCAAGTGGCTAGGGAAGTTCTCAGGCAAGGATCAGGCGCCCGCGCTGCTGCAGATCGCAGGGCACGGCAAGGGCTGGCTCATTCTTCTGCCCGCCTTGCTGCTGGCGACGGTGGGGCTTTATGCGCGGCCGGTGAACCCAGCATCGGCAGCCGAAGGCGCGCTGCACACGTGGGG
The DNA here is from genome assembly GCA_016790165.1 of Burkholderiales bacterium. Lineage (GTDB taxonomy): Bacteria > Pseudomonadota > Gammaproteobacteria > Burkholderiales > Casimicrobiaceae > Casimicrobium. The sequence goes on along the minus strand of JAEUPL010000003.1, from coordinate 53,269 downwards.
CCGTGCGGTCACGGCCCTCGGCGCGATCGGTGGCCTTTACGTGCTGGCACAAGGCTTCGCGATCGGGGCGACGGGTTACACCTTTGACTGGCTCAAGGCGATGTTGCCCGCACTCACGGGCGGTCAATTCGGCATGGGCGCGGGCGCGCTGCTGGTGGGGTTTGGCTTCGTGCTCGTCTGCGCGGATGGCATCGCGTCGATGGGTTATTTCCGCGGCGATCGCTTCGTTGCCTCGGCGCTGCTGTGCATCGTCGTGCTGGTGGTGCTGTTTGTGTTTTTTCCCGTCGCGCGGGTGCTCTACGAGGGTTTCGTCGATCAGGACCGCGCGCTGTCGCTCGCGGCATTGTGGGAGCGCCTTGCCCAGAAGAAACTCTGGAACCTGGTTCCGGGATGCCTGTGGGGCGGCAGTGGCTGCGGTGTGGCGTGGAATACGCTCTGGCTCGCGCTGCTGTGCGCGACCGGCACCACCTTCCTCGGGTTGATGCTCGCGCTGATCGTGACGCGCTCGAACTTTCGCGGCAAGAAAGTGCTGCGCCTGCTCACCGTGCTGCCGATCATCACGCCACCGTTCGTGGTGGGTCTGGCGCTCATCATGCTCTTCGGCCGCGCCGGTGTGGTCAATCAGTTCCTTGAGTGGGCCTTCAATATCCCCCAGACGCGGTGGATTTACGGCTTGCCCGGTGTGTTGCTGGCACAGCTGTTCGCGTTCACACCGGTGGCGTTTCTGGTGTTGATCGGCGTGGTGGAGGGGGTGAGCCCGACGCTGGAAGAGGCGAGTCAGTCGCTGCATGCCAATCGCTGGCAGACCTTCCGCAAGGTGACCTTGCCGTTGATGGCACCCGGGCTGGCGAACGCGTTTCTGGTGGGCTTTATCGAGTCGATTGCCGACTTCGGCAACCCGGTGGTGCTGGGGGGCAACTTCGGTGTGATGGCGACCGAGATTTACTTCGCCATCGTCGGGGCCCAGCTCGATCAGGGCAAGGCGGCGGTGTATTCGATGATCCTGCTCGCTTTTGCGCTGTTCGCGTTTTGGCTGCAGCGCAAGGCGACGGCGAAGAAGAGTTTTGTCACGGTGTCCGGCAAAGGCGACACTGGCTTGCCAAGCCCGCTGCCCGACGGCGTGCGGCGCACCGCGATTGGCGTGGGTGTGCCCTGGTTGGCCCTGACCGTCGTGCTCTACGGCATGAGCATCTTCGGTGCGTTCGTGAAGGTGTGGGGACGCGATCACACGTTCACGCTGGATCACTTCGTGAAGGCGTTTTCCATCGACCAGGGGCCGAACGGCTGGCTGTTTACCGGTGCCGCGTGGCACTCGCTCTTCAATACCCTCCAGTTCTCGCTCGCAGCCGCGCCCATCACGGCGATCATCGGCATCCTGTCGGCCTACCTGATCGCGCGGACCACGTTCAAGGGGCAACGCGCGTTTGAGTTCCTGACGCTACTGTCGTTCGCCATTCCGGGCACCGTGATCGGCGTGGCGTACATTTTCGCGTTCAATGTGCCGCCCATCGAAATTACCGGCACGGGGCTGATCATTGTGCTGTGCTTCGTGTTCCGTAACCTGCCCGTCGGTGTGCGCGGGGGGATCGCAGCGTTGTCGCAGTTAGATAAGTCGCTCGATGAAGCGAGCACCACGCTCGGCGCCAATGGGGCCAAGACGTTCCGTCGCGTGCTCATGCCGCTGTTGAAGCCAGCGGTGATTGGTGCGTTGATTTACGGTTTCGTGCGGTCGATGACCACGGTGAGCGCTATCGTGTTCCTGGTGTCCGGCGACACGGAGGTCGCCACGACGTACATCATCGGTCGCGTCGTCAACGGCGACTATGGCGTGGCGATCGCCTACTGCGCGGTACTCATTCTGATCATGGTGCTGGCCATCGTGCTGGTGCAGTGGCTGGTCGGTAGCCGCAAGCTGGGGCGGCGCAGCGGCGCGCAACCGTCCGTCGCCCCGGTTGCGGTGGGCGGCTGATCGGCGCCTCACATTCCGATCCCGATTCCCGCCGATCTTCGGTCTTGTATTGGCATAGACGCACAGGTTTGATATGAGCAACGACTCCGCATCCACGTCGGCCCCGGTTCGCAAGGGCACATTGCAGTTCATTGACGTCGTGAAGGACTATGGCACCGGTGAGCCGGCCGTCAAGGACATCAATTTCCGCATCGAAGACGGCGAGCTGGTGACGCTGCTCGGCCCCTCCGGTTGCGGCAAAACCACCATCCTGCGCATGATTGCCGGGCTGGAGTTACCCTCGCGCGGTCAGATCCTGCTCGGAGGCAAGGATGTGACGTCGCAGTCGGCGGCAGAGCGTAACGTGTCCCTCGTGTTTCAAAGCTACGCGCTGTTCCCGCACATGAGCGTCATGGAAAACGTGTGCTACGGCCTCACGGTACAAGGCATGAAGAAGCCTGACGCCGAGGCGCGTGCGGCCGAGACGATCAAGTTGCTCGGCTTGACGGGTTTTGAGCGGCGTTTGCCGTCGGAGTTGTCCGGCGGTCAACAACAGCGCGTGGCGATCGCCCGCGCGCTGGTCCTGGAGCCCGCCGTGCTGCTGTTTGACGAGCCGCTGTCAAACCTGGATACCAAGCTGCGCCGCCATGTGCGGCAGGAAATTCGCGATCTGCAGCAACGCCTGAAACTGACCTGTGTCTATGTGACGCACGATCGGGAAGAGGCGATGGCGGTGTCCGACCAGATCATCGTGATGGAACGTGGACGCATTGGCGAAATGGGCTCGCCAACACAGTTGTTCTTCTCGCCGCGCTCGGCGTTTGTGGCGGACTTCCTGTCGGAGGCGAACGTTGTGCCGGCAACCGTCACCGCCACCAACGGTGAACGAGCGACGGTGTCAGTGGGTGGTGCGCAATTCGATATCCACGCCCCGGGTGCCCAGGTGGGGTCGGCCAAACTGGCGCTTCGTCCTGACGTGTTCACGGTGAGTGCCGGGGATGGCGACACGTCGACGGGGCCGTCGATCATGGGAAGCGTGCTTAAGTCGTCGTTCATCGGCAAGGGCGTGGAGGTCGTCGTGAATTCCGCGCTGGGCGAGTTGTTCGTGTTCCTGCCGCACGGACGCGAGCCGTACTCTGCCGGCACGAACGTGCGGCTCGCGTTCGCGCCTGCGGACGCGCGACTGATCGCGCGCTAGCAGCCTGCGCTGGCCGTTTAAACCGGGCGTGCACATTGGCGTTCATGGCGCAGGGAGGAAGTTCGTGCAAGGGCGCGCAAGCCCGCCCGGCGCGGTTGTGGGCGACCCGTTGTCAGGGTGAGACAGTGCGGCGGCGTGCGCCACGAAATGCGTCGCCACACGCAGGTTCCGGCGCCCCCGAAGGCGACTCCAAGGCTTGCCGGCCCTTGAGGCGAGTGTTGGTGGCCTAAACTACCCACCTGTGAGTGGCTCATTTTCGGCCCGTTTCCATGATCGTCTACAACCTCGCCTGCAACCAGCACCACCCGTTTGAGGGCTGGTTTGCGTCGCCGGCGGACTTTGAGCAGCAGCGCGACCGGGGGCTGGTGGAGTGCCCCGTCTGCGGCTCAACGCAAATTGAACGAAAACTGCACGCCCCCCGCATTAATACGGGGGCTGCGCCCGTGACGCGGCAAGACGCTGTGGAAGCGGCCACGCAACCGGACGGCGAGATCGACTTCGGGCAATTGCGCGAGGCGATGCTGGGGTTTGCTCAGCACGTCCGAGACAACACCGAGTACGTCGGTGAGCGGTTTGCCGATGAAGCTCGGGCCATGCATTACGGCGAGAAAGAGCATCGGGGTATTCGCGGACGCGCTGATCGCGACACCGCTGAGGCGCTGCGCGAAGAGGGCATCGAATTCGCCAGTTTGCCGTTTCCAGTGGACTTTCCGAACGCGCATTAGCGTTCCTTGCGATACGGACTGACGGTGACGAAATTTTCGCGCTATAATTTACCGCTCACAGAGACATAGCTCAGTTGGTTAGAGCACCACCTTGACATGGTGGGGGTCGTTGGTTCGAATCCAATTGTCTCTACCAGATTCACTGTCGGACAATTCAATAAGGGATGCCGAAGAATGCCGCGAACTCGCTTTTTTGGAAGGTTCAACCACCGCCGAAGCTAGGGCTTTCTGCGACACATTGACGTGTCCAAACGACAAGAAAAAGCAGCTTCGGCTGCTTTTTTCATTTCTACGCGAAGAACATCATGATTCAAGTACAGCTCCCCGACGGCTCCAAACGCCCCTTCGACAAACCGGTCAGCGTCGCCGAGGTGGCAGCCAGCATCGGTAGCGGCCTCGCCAAAGCCGCGCTTGCTGGCAAGGTGGACGGCAAGCTGGTCGATACGTCGTTTGTCATCGACCGCGACGCTCAGCTGGCCATCGTCACCGACAAGGACGCCGACGGGGTAGACATCATCCGGCATTCGACAGCGCACTTGTTGGCCTATGCGGTGAAGGAGCTGTATCCGGAGGCTCAAGTCACCATCGGCCCGGTGGTCGAAGACGGCTTCTATTACGACTTCTCGTACAAGCGCTCGTTCACGCTGGAGGACCTCGAAAAGATCGAGGCCAAGATGGCCGAACTCGCCAGAAAGGACGAAAAGGTCGAGCGCAAAGTGCTGCCGCGTGACGAGGCGGTCGCTTATTTCAAGGGCATCGGCGAGGCGTACAAGGCCGAAATCATCACCAGCATTCCCGCCAACGAGGATGTGTCGCTCTACTCGGAAGGCGCGTTCACGGATCTCTGCCGTGGCCCGCACGTGCCCTCCACCGGCAAGCTCAAGCACTTCAAGCTGATGAAGGTCGCGGGTGCGTACTGGCGTGGCGACCATCGCAACGAGATGCTGACGCGCGTCTACGGCACGGCCTGGGCGAGAAAGGAAGACCTCGATGCCTATCTGTTCCGGCTGGAGGAGGCCGACAAGCGCGACCACCGCAAGCTCGGCAAGCTGATGGACCTGTTCCACGTGCAGGACGAGGCGCCCGGCATGGTGTTCTGGCACCCGAACGGCTGGCGCATCTGGCAAGTCGTCGAGCAGTACATGCGCAAGGTTTACGAGAACAACGGCTATCAGGAAGTGAAAGGCCCGCAGATTCTCGACCGCACCTTATGGGAGAAGTCCGGCCACTGGGAGAACTATAAGGACAACATGTTCACGACCGAGTCCGAAAAGCGGACGTACGCCGTAAAGCCCATGAACTGTCCCGGCCACCTGCAGATCTACAACGCCGGCCTGCATTCCTACAAAGAGCTGCCGCTGCGCTACGGGGAATTCGGTTCTTGCCACCGCAACGAGTCATCCGGCTCGCTGCACGGCATCATGCGTGTACGCGGCTTCACGCAGGACGACGGGCACATTTTCGTGACCGAAGACCAGATTCAGTCTGAATGTCTGGCGTTCACGCGGCTGTTGCAGAAGGTCTACGCGGATTTCGGCTTTGCGGACATCATCTACAAGATCTCGACGCGCCCGGAAAAGCGCATCGGATCGGAGGAGAGCTGGGATCGCGCCGAAAAGGCGCTGATGGACGCGCTCGACGCCGCGGGCGCGCCGTGGGAAGAGCTGAAGGGCGAGGGCGCCTTCTACGGCCCCAAGATCGAGTATTCGCTGAAGGATGCGCTTGGTCGTGTCTGGCAGTGCGGCACGATGCAGGTCGACCCGAACATGCCGGCCCGTCTGGGTGCCGAATACGTGGCGGAGGACAACTCGCGCCGCACGCCGATCATGCTGCACCGCGCCATCGTGGGCTCGCTGGAGCGCTTCATCGGCATCCTGATCGAGAACTACGCCGGCGCGCTGCCGCTGTGGCTGGCGCCGAGGCAAATTGCGGTGGCCTCGATCACGTCTGACCAGAATGAATACGCCGAAACCGTTGTAAACAGGCTCAAGGCGGCAGGCATTCGGGCCGAGGCAGACTTGAGGGCGGACAAAATCTCCTATAAAATCCGTGAGTTAAGCCTGCAAAAGCTCCCCTACATTGCTGTGGTGGGTGGCAAAGAGGCGGAACAAGGCGCAGTCGCGGTACGCGGGCGCGGCAATCACGACTTGGGCGTCATGCCGGTCGAAAAGTTCATCGAACTGGCCGTTTCCGATAACAAACCCGGGATGCACAAGACGATTTAACGCTGGAGTTGTCACATAGCCGATAAAGACACCCGAATCAACGGCGAGATCACCGCTCGCGAGGTTCGACTGATAGACAAGGACGGTGAGCAGGCCGGTATTGTTTCATTGCGCGAAGCAATGGCACAAGCCGAAGCAGCTGACCTGGACCTGGTGGAGATCGCCCCGACGGCGCAACCACCTGTTTGCCGCATCATGGATTACGGCAAGTTCAAGTTCCAGGAAGCCAAGCGCCTGCAGGAAGCCAAGTCAAAGCAGAAGCAGATCGAGATCAAGGAGATCAAGCTGCGTCCGCAAACCGACGAGCATGACTATCAGATCAAGATGCGCAAGATTCAGGAGTTCATCGCTGACGGCGACAAGGTCAAGATCACCTTGCGCTTCCGTGGCCGTGAAATGGCGCATCAGGAATTCGGCGTACGACAGCTCGACCGCATCAAGGCGGACACCGAGGAAATCTGCGTGGTTGAGCAGTTTCCGCGGATGGAAGGCCGGCTTATGGTGATGATGCTGGCACCGAAGAAAAAGCAGGTGGCGCCCGCAAAAGCGGCGGCACCGGCAAAACCCGCTGCAGGGGCCACGGCGCCTGCGGCAGCAGGCGGGGCGAAAGCACCGGGTGTTATGCCCGGCGACAAAGCGCCGTCAACGAAACCCGCTGGGGCCCCCAAGATTGCAGCGTAGTGCTGCAACGCCTCTGTAGGTTCGTTTCGCCGGGCGTCACCGTCCGGCCACAAGAAGGTAGTTGGCAATCATGCCCAAAATGAAAACCAAAAAGGCCGCTTCCAAGCGCCTGAAAGTCCGCAAGAGCGGCAGCGTCAAGCGTGGCCACGCAACCAAGCGTCACATCCTGACCAAGCGCACGACGAAGAACAAGCGTCAGCTGCGTGGCGTCGTTACCATCCATGAGAGCGACGTGGGCCGTGTCAAGGCCATGTTGCCCTACGCATAAGGAGGACTGAAGAATGCCTCGCGTAAAACGTGGTGTAACCGCCCGCGCCCGTCACAAGAAAATTATCGCGCTGGCCAAAGGCTATCGCGGTCGTCGCAATAACGTCTATCGCGTCGCCAAGCAGGCAGTGATGCGCGCCGGGCAATACGCCTATCGCGATCGCCGCAACAAGAAGCGCGATTTCCGTGCCCTGTGGATCGCGCGTATCAACGCCGCAGCCCGCGAAGCCGGGATGAAGTACTCGACCTTCATGGGCGCCCTGAAAAAGGCGGCCATCGAGATCGACCGCAAGGTACTCGCCGACATGGCCGTCTTTGACGCGCCGGCGTTTACCGCGCTCGTGGAGCGCGTGAAGACGGCCTAAAGCCTCCCACTTCAAACGCTCTCGAGCAACCCGAAAAAGGGAGGCATTGCCTCCCTTTTTCTTTGTTCCTCGCTGCAGACGAACCGCATGAAAACAGTCATCAAGCCCCAAGTAGTCCCACGCGATTTAACCGACGCCATTCTGTCGACGGTCATCGGCATGATCCAGATCGCGATCCTCTTTGCGCTGCCGTCACTCGTCGTCTATTTGCTTTCCGGCAGTGAATCGGTTGCATGGGTGACGGCGATTGCGATGTACGTGGTGTTCGCGGCGTTCTCCGTCACCGCACTCGAACTAGACGACGCCGGCGTGAGGCTGAAGCGGTTGCTCGGAGTCCCGAAGTTTGTGCCCTGGAGCGACATGACATCGGTGTCCGAAGCACCGCGGCGCGAGCTAGTTGTGCATGGCTGGTTGTGGCAGCTTTTTCCGTCCCGCGAGATCACGCCTTCATTCTCGTCGATCGGGCACTACAAGTTTCAATATGGCGAGAAGTTTTTCTTCTTCCCACCCGGCAACGTTGCGGCGCTCCAATCCGCCTTGCCTCCGCATCTGCGGTCCAGAACGACTCCGCTGTAGGAATTCACTGTGAACATGATTAGTCAGTCACTTGATGACACCGTCGCTGCTGCCACTGCCGACTTCGCCGCCTGCGCCGACGCGCCTTCGCTGGAGAACGCCAAGGCGAAATACCTCGGCAAGACCGGTGCCATTACCGAACTGCTCAAAGGCATGGCGGCGCTGACGCCGGATGAGAAGAAGACCCGCGGTGCCGCGATCAACTTGGCAAAGCAGGCCGTCGAGGCCGCGCTGACCGCTCGCCGCGACGCGCTCGCCGCCGCTGCGCTGAACGCGAAGCTCGCCGCCGAATCCATCGACGTGACGCTGCCTGGCCGCGGCAAGGGGCAGGGCGGCATCCATCCGGTGATCAAGACCTGGCAGCGCGTCGAAGAGATCTTCGGTTCGATTGGCTTCGACGTCGCCGACGGCCCCGAGATTGAGGCGGACTGGTTCAACTTCACCGCGCTGAACAACCCGCCGAACCACCCGGCGCGCTCGATGCAGGACACGTTCTACGTGGACATGAACGGCACCGACGGCCTGCCGCTTCTGCTGCGCACGCATACGTCGCCCATGCAGGTGCGTTACGCCCGGATGCATGCTGGTGACGTCACCGGCAAGGGCAAGCCGATCAAGGTCATCGCGCCGGGCCGCACCTACCGTGTGGACTCCGACGCCACGCACTCGCCCATGTTCCACCAGGTCGAGGGCCTGTGGATCGACGAGAACATCTCATTCGCCGATCTGAAGGGCGTCTACACCGACTTCCTGCGCCGCTTCTTCGAGAGCGACGACCTGCAGGTGCGTTTCCGCCCCAGCTACTTCCCGTTCACCGAGCCGTCGGCCGAAATCGACATGAAGTTCGAGAGTGGGCCGCTCAAGGGCAAATGGCTGGAGATTTCCGGATCCGGCCAGGTGCACCCGAGCGTGGTGCGCAACTTCGGGCTCGACCCCGAGCGCTACATCGGCTTTGCGTTCGGCTCCGGGCTCGAGCGCCTCACCATGCTGCGCTATGGCATCGGCGATCTGCGCTTGTTCTTTGAGGGCGATTTGCGCTTTTTGAAGCAGTTCGCCTGAGCGCCTGCGGCGCAGGGCTTGCGCCGTTGGCGCAGGACGAATGACCAATGACGAATGACGATATTGGTTAGCGCCCCGTCTCGCCGCCTTTCGTCATTCGTCATTCGTCCTTCGTCTTTCGTCCTCGTTCACACATCTTTCGTCCTCGAATATATGCAATTCTCCGAATCCTGGCTCCGCAGCTTCTGCAACCCGTCGCTGACGACGGACGAACTCGCCCATGCGCTTACCATGGCCGGGCTGGAGGTGGAGGAGGTGATGCCCGCTGCGCCGCCGTTCACCAAAATCGTCGTCGGCGAAATCGTCACCCGCGAGAAGCACCCGAACGCGGACAAGCTTTCGCTGTGCACGGTCAACGTCGGTCCGCACGCCGCCGCGCCGCTGCAGATCGTCTGCGGCGCGCCGAACGCCCGCGCTGGCATCAAGATCCCATGCGCATTGGTCGGCGCCGAGCTGCCGCCTGGGGAGGACGGCAAGCCGTTCCTGATCAAGCCGGTCAAGATGCGTGGGGTCGAGTCCAACGGCATGCTCTGCAGCGCCCGCGAACTGGGCCTCTCCACCGATCACGCCGGCTTGATGGAGCTGGCGGCAGACGCCCCGGTCGGCGCCGACATTCGCGAATACCTCTCGCTGAACGACAGCAAGTTCCTGATCAAGCTGACGCCCAACAAGACGGACTGCCTCAGTGTCTACGGCGTCGCGCGCGAGGTGCACGCCATCACCGGCGCACCGCTGGCGCCTGCGCCCACGGGCGATGTGAAGGCCTCGCTGACCGACGTGCTGCCGGTGAAGGTGCTCGCGCCCGATCTCTGCGGTCGCTTCGCGGGGCGCGTCATTCGCGGCGTCAACGCGAAGGCCTCCACGCCGGCATGGATGCGCGAACGGCTGGAAAAGTCCGGCCAGCGCTCAATCACGGCCCTGGTGGACATTTCGAACTACGTGATGCTTGAGCTCGGCCGCCCAAGCCACGTGTTCGATCTCGACAAGGTCCACGGCGGGCTCGAAGTGCGCTGGGGCACGTCGGGCGAAACGCTCAAGCTGCTCAATGGCAACACCGTCGAGCTTGACGACAAAGTCGGCGTCATTGCCGACGACCATGCCGTGGAATCGCTCGCCGGAATCATGGGCGGCGACAGCACGGCGGTGTCGCTCGACACGCAAAACGTGTACGTCGAAGCTGCGTTCTGGCACCCGATCGCCATTCAGGGCCGCGCGCGTCGCTACAACTTCTCCACCGACGCGGGGCACCGCTTTGAGCGTGGCGTGGATTGGGAGACCATCCCGGCGCACCTGGACCGAATCTGCGCTCTGATCCTTGATATCTGCGGCGGTCAGGCCGGCCCGATGGACGACCAGACGCTCAACGTGCCTGAGCGCAAGCCGGTCACCATGCGCATCGCACGGGCGCAGAAGGTCATCGGCGTCCCGGTTTCTGCCGACGCCATGGCGAGCATCTTCAAGCGTCTTGGTTTGGCGCATACCCGAACCGCCGATGCGTACATCGTCACCCCACCCAGCTACCGCTTCGATATCGAGATCGAGGAGGATCTCATCGAGGAGATCGCCCGGATTTACGGTTTTGACAGCATCCCCGCGCTGCCGCCGGTCGCTCGCGCCGCCATGCACGCCAAGCGCGAGTGCACGCGCAGCCTGCACGAGTTGCGCGCCGCCATTGCCGCGTCGGACTACTTCGAGACCATCAACTACAGCTTCGTCGACGAACGCTGGGAGCGCGAGCTGCTCGGCAACGCCAACCCCATCAAGCTGCTGAACCCGATTGCCAGCCAGATGGCGGTGATGCGCACCTCGCTTATCCCTGGCCTGCTGGCCAATATCCACTACAACCACAGCCACAAGGCCGACCGCGTGCGCGTGTTCGAGCTGGGCAAGGTGTTCGTTCGCGATGCCAGCGTCGCGGACGGCGAGCTGGCGGTGGCCGGCATCGCGCAGCCGCTGCGCCTCGCGGGTGCGGCCTGGGGTGGCGCCGTGGCAGAGCAGTGGGCGAGCCCGAAGCGAGCCGTGGATTTCTTTGACGTCAAGGCGGATCTTGCCGCGCTGCTGCCGTCCGACGCCAAATTTGTGGCGGCCGAGCATGCGCTCCTGCACCCTGGTCGCGCCGCGCGTATCGTCATGGGCGATGCCACCATCGGTTGGCTTGGCGAGCTACATCCGAAGCACCTGGCGAACTTCGAACTCAGCTCAGCGCCGGTCGTGTTCGAGCTCGAGGTGGCGCCGCTCCAGTGCGTCGCGTTGCCTGTGCACGTCGCCGTGTCAAAGCAACCCCTCGTGCGCCGTGACATGGCGCTGGTGGTCGATCAGGCGGTGAACACGGACGCGTTGATCGGTGCGCTTTGCGCAGGCGCCCCAGCCTTCGTTCGTGGCGTTGAAGTGTTCGACGTTTACCGTGGCGCCGGACTGTCCGAAGGCAAAAAAAGCGTTGCAATTCGGGTACTTATGCAAGATACTGAACGTACGTTGGCAGATGCGGATATTGAGGGCGCATGCCAACGGATGCTTGAAAAAGCAGCACAACAACAAGGCGCTACGTTGCGTGCCTAGACCGGCGAGCAGCATTGACGCGCATAACTGCAGACATGGTGATGACGGAATCGGTCACAAAGGCGGAACTCGCTGAAGTTCTATTTGAACGTCTTGGCCTGAACAAGCGTGAAGCGAAAGACATGGTCGACTACTTCTTTGAAGAGGTACGCGAGGCGCTGGAGCGGGGCGAGGACGTGAAGTTGTCCGGATTTGGCATTTTTGGCCTGCGCGAGAAATCACAGCGACCCGGTCGCAACCCGAAAACCGGCGAGGAAATCCCGATCACGGCGCGCCGTGTGGTGACCTTCCACGCCAGCAACAAACTCAAGGCGCAGGTGGACACTGCCCATGCCGAGCGAGAACACACCGCTCGCTGAACTGCCGCCGATCCCTGCCAAGCGCTATTTCACCATCGGTGAAGTGAGCGAGTTGTGCATGGTGAAGCCGCATGTGCTTCGCTACTGGGAGCAGGAGTTTTCACAACTTCGGCCAGTAAAACGTCGCGGTAATCGTCGCTACTATCAGCATCACGAAGTGCTTCTGGTACGTCGCATTCGCGAATTGCTCTATGGTGAGGGTTTCACCATCATTGGCGCGCGCGGCAGATTGGACGAAGAGGCCAACGGCGCGCAGCCGCTGCTTCGACGGCGCGGCGCCTCGTCGCGCGCTGCCAGTGAGGCCCGCCTGGATGCCGCGACTGCCGTGAGTGCTGCGCAACTGGGCGAGGTGCGCAATGAACTGCTCGCCATCGCGTCGCTCCTGGCGTCAGACGCAACGACCACGCCAGCATAGGCGGGGTCTCGACACTCGCCAGCTCGGCAACCTCGCCGCGACACCTTGCTTCGTTGCGCTGCTTTTGCGGAAAAAATCGTTGCCCGCAATGCGGCATGCATCTAGCATAAGCGGAGTTGACGTTTGCATGGAATGCGCATGAATTACACCTCTGATCGGTGCCGCCCTTGCACCATTGCCCAGCGCCTTCACACCGCCTTCCTCGGCATGGTCGCGACTTTGGTGATCGCTTCGAGCGGGGCGGCGACGGCCGACATCCTGATTGGGCGAAGCCTGCCGCTGACCGGACCGTTCGCGACGTATGGCACGGCCAAGCGCGATGGTGCAGACGCCTACATCGCGCGGATCAACCGCGAGGGCGGGGTAAATGGCCATCAAATCGTGGTCGAGACGCTGGACGACGCCTATGTCGTCGCCAAAACGGTGGCCAATCTGAAGCAGTTGGCCGAACAACAACGGCCTGTGGCGTTCCTCGGCCTGTTCGGTGTGCCCAACATTGCCGCGGCCATTCCGGTGATTACGGAGCTCAAGATCCCGACCGTTGGTCTTACCTCGGGCACGGCCGTGCTGCGCGCCAACTACAACCCCTACATCTTTCCCGTGCGCGCCAGCTACGCCGATGAAGCGAAGGCAATCGTCGGCCATCTCAAACTCATTGGATTGACGCAGGTTGCGATCATCCAGCAGGATCTGCCTTTTGGGCAGGCGACGCGCGACACCTTTGCCGCTGCATTGACGGCGGCGGGCATCACTGGTTTTACGGAGCATAAGGTGTCGGCAAACGGCGATACTGCCCCAGCGATTGTTGAGCAGGTCAGAAAGGCCAATCCGCAGGCGGTGTTCCTGGCGATGCTGTCGAACGCCGCCGTGCCGGTGCTCAAGGAGATGTCGAAGCAGATTCGTGGCGTGTCGACCTACGCCTTTTCGCCAGTGGATACGACATTGGTGATGAAGCAAACGGAGGGGGCGGCGAAGGGGCTGGGTGTGACGCAAATTGTGCCGATTCCAACCGGCGCGTCGATGATGGTGGTGCGCGACTACCTGCGCGATCTGGAGGCCCTGAAACGCGGCGAACCGTCGTTCTACAGCCTGGAAGCCTACATTGAGGCCGCGGTTCTTGTAGAGGGGTTGCGCCGAGCTGGTACTCCGTCGCCCAGCGCGCCGGTCCTCATTCGAGCGCTGGAGACCATGAACTCGTTCGATATTCGCGGTTTCACTGTCCGCTACAACGGTCGAGCGCACGAAGGCAGCCGTTACGTCGATCTAACCGTGATCGGTCGCAGCGGGGTCATGCGCTGAACGATATCGGAAGGCCCGTCAATGGCTCGCCTGGTAAACGGCGAGCTAACCCAAGCTGGGCGACGGTATCACCGAATTTTTGTTCAAAGTCGACTCAAAAAGAAATCAGAGCAAAACGACCGCCAGCCGGTCGTTTAGCGGGAAAAGCTGTTGCTCTGAAGCGCTCGCCTCGTTCGTATACGGGCGTCAAACCTTTCCGAGTGCCCGAAGAATCTTTTCCGGCGTAATCGGTTGCGAGTACACCGACGCCTTGAATGGCCGTAGCGCATCGTTGATGGCGTTCATCACAGCCGCGGGGGCGCCCGCCGTACCGGCTTCGCCTGCGCCTTTTGCGCCAAGTTTCGACGAACGGGTCGGTGTTTCGATGTGTGCCACGTCGATGTCCGGCATCTCGGCCGCCATGGGGAGGAGGTAGTCGGCCATATTTCCGTTTTGCAGCAGGCCGTCGTCGTCGTACAGGCACTCTTCGTACAGCGCGCCACCAATGCCTTGCACGATTGCGCCGCGCATTTGCTCGTCCACCAGCATCGGGTTGATGACGCGCCCGCAATCTTCCACCACCCAGTGCTTGAGCAGGGTGACGAAGCCGGTGTCGACGTCGACCTCGACCAGACTCGCCTGTACACCGTTGGTGAAGATGAACGGATAGTCCCGCTGGGCGTAGTGCCGCGTCACCATCAGTTCGCCCGCCACGCCAGGCGGCAGCGTATCGGGACGGAAGTAGGCGATGCGCCCGAGCTCGCTGAGGGCCATGACTGCCTCGCGAGACGTAGCGTCGATGATCGATGCGTCGACCAGTTCGAGCGTACCCGCGTCGCGCTTCAGGATTGCCGCAGCCAGCGCGAGAATGTTTTGCTGCAGAGCCTGGCCGGCTAGCAGGACCGCCTCGCCACCGATTCCCGCGCCGCGCGATGCCCAGGTGCCGCCGCCATAGGGCGTGACGTCGGTGTCGCCGGTGACCACACGCACGGCCGACATCGGCACGCCCACCGCATCAGCGGCGATTTGGGCGAAGATGCCTTCGGCACCCTGTCCTTGCTCGCCGACGCCGACCATCACGGTCACGGCGCCGGTGGGTTCCAGCCGGATGGTTGCGCCATCCTGCGCCGAGATGCGTGCACCACCCACGCCGTAGAACGCGGCGCTCGGGTTGGTCAGCTCAATCAGCGCTGCAAATCCGATTCCGCGAAACACGCCGCGCTGGCGCAGTTCGGATTGTTCGCGGCGCAGCGCCGGGTAGTCCATCATCGCAGTGATCTTGTCGAGGCAGGCCTGGTGCGACAACCCTTCGAACTTGATGCCAGAAATCCCGGCGCACGGATATGCATCGTCGGGGATGACGTTCTGGCGGCGCAACTGCAGCGGATCAGTTTCCAGCGTATTCGCAACCGCATCGACCAACGCCTCGGTGACCGCGCAGGCAATGGGGTGCCCCACACCGCGATACTGGCAGGTCGGCGTCTTGTTCTGGAATACGACGTTTAGTCTTGCGCGGTACTGCTGGTGCCGATACGGGCCGCCCACCAGATTGACTACCTGATTTCCCTCGATCGCGCTGGTGCGCGGAAACATGGAATAGGGGCCGATGCCGGTGAGATCGTCGATCTCGAACGCAAGAATGTCGCCCGATTTCGCGGCCGCGATGCGTCCGGTCACGCGGTGTTGCCGCGCGTGGATGTCGCTGGTAAACGATTCCAGCCGATCGGCGACAAACTTGACGGGGCGCCCCAGCATGATCGACAGGGCGACGGTCGCGAAGTCATCCGGATACGCGTGCACCTTGATGCCGAACGAGCCGCCAACATCCTTGCACACCACGCGAATCTGCGATTCCGGCAGGTCGAACTGCCGGGAATACAGATCCTGCATCATGTGCGGTGCCTGCTGTGAGTGATAGACGGTGAGCCGCTTTTCGCTTGGGTTGTAGTCACTGATCTGGCAGCGCGGCTCGAGCGTCACCCCGGTGTGGCGCCCGAACTGGAAGGTGATCTCCGCCACGGCGTCAGCGCGGGCAAAGGCTTCATCCACGCCGCCCGTGTCAAGGGTCCGCGTGAAGCAGCGGTTGTCGCCCAACTCGGGGTGGATCACTGGTGTCGTCGCGTCGAGCGCGGTTTCCGTGTCGACCACCGCGGGCAACGGCTCCCACTCAACGACCAGGTACTGCAGCGCGTCCTCCGCCTGCGCGCGCGTTTGGGCCACGACGGCCACGACCGGTTCGCCTTGCCAACGGGCAGTTCCCATCGCCAATGGGTATTGCGGCGCTGACTTCATGCCGACCATGTGCGAGAGCGTTGCTACCCAGGGTTTGCAGACCTTAGCCATCTCGGCGCCGTCGACAACGGCCACCACACCCGGCATTAGCCGGGCAAAGTCAGCGTCGATGCGGGTGATTCGCGCGTGTGGAGCGGGGCTTCGCCAGTAAGCCACATGCACCATCTGCGGCAGTTCAATGTCGTCTACATAGGTACCGCGGCCCTCGGTGAGACGCGCGGCGTTGGGCCGGCTCGCGCTGGTCCCGATATAGCGGTCATGCCCAGTCACGGGCGGCAGGTTGCGCCGATTGCTGCTCATGACTGCACTCCCGTTTGTCCAGCTGCAGACTGTTTTGCGGCGCGCTTCGCCAGCACGTCGCAGACCGCATCCACGATGGCCTGATAGCCTGTGCAGCGACAATAGTTCCCCGTCATCCACTCGCGCACCTCCGCGCGCGTTGCGTGCGGGCGTGACTTCACGAGATCGAGCGCAGCGGCCAGCATTCCAGGGGTGCAGTAGCCGCATTGCAGCGCGTTGCGGGCGACAAATGCAGCTTGCAAGTCAGCGGCGGCACCGCTTTGCGTAATGCCCTCAATCGTCTGCACGGTTGCACCGTCTGCCTGTACTGCCAGCATCAGGCAGCCACGCACCAACTGTCCGTTGACCAGCAACGAGCACGCACCGCACACACCATGCTCGCAGCCGACGTGCGAGCCCTTCAGGCCTAGCTCGTCGCGCAAAAAGTCGACAAGGTGCTGGCGTGGGGAGACCGCCACGTGGTGAACGACGTTGTTCACTGTAATGCGGATCAGTCGTTGATCGAGCGTCGCGTTCATCGTCGGCTCAAACTCCAGAAACAACAGGGGAGAGGATTCGCTTCAACAACACGCCTGCGAGATGCCGCTTGGTTTCGGCACTGCTGGTCAGGTCGGCGACCGGCGTGATCGAGTCACGAAGGGCGTCGACGGCCTGATCAACCCGGGCCGGTGAGAGTGCTTTTCCCTCAATCAGTTGTTCGGCCGCGTGGGCGCGAAGTGGCACCGCCCCGACGCCGAGCAGGACCAGACGGGCTTGCGTCAGCGTGTTCGCCTGCCGGACAGCCACGGCAGCGAGGCCGACGATCGCATAGTCGCCGTGCCGCCGAGCCAGCTCCGAAAACTGGCACCACTGATGCGGGGCGCGCACCGGCACTTCGACCGCCGAAACAATTTCGCCCGGTTGCAAATCGGTTTGGTAAAGACCCTGAAAGAAATCGGCGGCCGCGACCCGCCGCTCTCCCGACGCGCTCGCAACGACGATCGCCGCGTCCAGGGCAAGTGCGCACGTGGGCCACTCTGCGGCCGGATCGGCGTAGGCGATCGAACCGCCAATCGTGCCTAGGTTACGTATCGCCCGGTGAGCGATGTGCGGCGCAGCCAGCGTCAATAGCGGCGCATGCTGCGCAACGAGTGGCGACGATTCGATGGCGGTGTGCGTCGTCAGTGCGCCGATGCGCAACTTCGATCCCACCAGCGTGATCCCGCGCAATGCGTCGATGCACGAAAGATCAATCAGCAGACTGGGCTCGGATAGGCGAAGGTTCAGCGCCGCCAGCAGGGATTGTCCGCCCGCGAGGAGCTTCGCCTCGTCGCCGTATCGTGCAAGCAGTGCAAACGCTTCGGCCAAATGTGCCGGCTTTGCGTAGTCAAATGCGGGGGCTTTCATGGTGCCATTCCTTAGCGCAACCAGTGTGCAAGGCAGAAGCCGAGCGCTACCGCGCCTGCCCCGAGCAGGAACCACAGCACGCGTGTGCCCTCAGGCGTTTGCCCGGCGCTGCCGGTCGCGGCCGGGCCGTATCCAATCGGCCCCGGTGTGACCTGCGTGACCGCCACAGCAGCGGGGACTGCCACAGAGGACGTAGCGAGCGAGGGGTCGGCACCAGACGGCTCGGCTGGCGGCACGCGGAGTTCTAGCTGCAGATTGCTGAAAAATTCATCAGCCATCTTCTTGGCGAATGCGTCAATCATGCGGCCGCCGACCTGTCCCAATTTGCCACCGACAGACGCCGAAGCGGTGTAAGACAACAACGTGCCACCATCGGCGGGCGCCAGATTCACCGACGACTCGCCCTTGGCAAAACCAGCTGCCCCACCCGAGCCTTCAAAGGTCATCGTGCAACCCTGATCAGGGCGGACATCGCTCATCAGAATCCGCCCGACAAACAGGGCGCGCACCGGCCCGACCCGCATCAGCACGCGCGCCGTCGTTTCGGTATCCGAGACGCGCTCAACGTACTCACACGACGGGATGCAGCGCGCGAGGCATCCAGGATCGTTCAACGCACGCCACACGACTGCGGGCGGAGCGGAAATGTGCTTGTTGCCACTGAGTTCCATGGTGACCTGACGATATTGGATTTAATCAATTATCAATGAGCCGCAGGGTGGCAGGTAGCGCCACACGTGGATATCGAAATGCTCACTCCGAGGCGGTCGCTTGCTACTCGGGTTACTGATCCAGCGCATGAAACTGGCGTGCGGCAACCGATAACATCAAGGCCTGTATGTGCCCTTTCTGCGGCGCCATTCTGTTCGCCGACACTCCGAGGTTTCCCGTGACATTGACACTCAACCACTTCTCGATTCGAACCACCAACCTCGAACGCAGCGCGCGGTTTTACAGCGAGGTGCTGGGCCTGACCGACGGGCCGCGGCCGCCGTTCCCATTTCCGGGCCGCTGGATGTATTCCGGAAGTCACGATCAGGTCACCAACGCGGTGGTGCACCTCATCGGCATCGACAAGTCTGACCCAGCCGGCCTGCAAGGCTACCTCGGCGACCGCGACGAATCGTCGCTCGTTGGGGGGGGCGCGGTCGACCACATCGCCTTTCTCGCCCAGGGGTTGACGACCATGATGGCCCATCTGGAGCGCCTTGGCGTGTCCGCGCGCCATCGCACCGTTCCTTCAATCGGGTTGCATCAAATGTTTCTCGACGATCCCAGCGGGGTCGTCATCGAGCTCAACTACCCCGCCGCAGAGGCTGCTGGCGTCACTTTCCCGGCGTAGTCGGCGACCCGGTACATCCCATGGCCAAGATCATCGTGGTGGGCGGCTCGTTGGGGGGGCTGCTGGTGGCGAACCTGCTACATCGGTCCGGGCACGATGTGCAACTGCTGGAAAAGGCGTCCCAGGCCCTCGATGCCCGGGGGGCGGGCATCGTTACCCATCCACCGCTAGTTGACGCGCTGCATCGTGCGGGGGTGCCGCGAGATGCGGAGATGGGTGTCCGCGTCACCGAGCGGGTGACGCTCAACGTGTCGGGTGAGGTGGCGTCGGTGATCGAGCTGCCACAAGTGCTGACCTCCTGGGGACGGCTCTATAGCCAGCTTCGCGCGGCACTTCCAGATGCGCGCTATCACACCGGCGTGGAGTTGACTAACGTTGAGCAGGCGAACGCGGGCGTGATTGCTCACACGTCGCGTGGCGTGTTCCAAGGCGAACTGCTGATTGCCTCCGACGGCTTGCGTTCCACAGTGCGGCAGCAGTTCGCTCCGGAGATTCAGCCGTGCTATGCCGGATACTTCGCCTGGCGCGGCGTTTGTGACGAGGCATCGCTCTCCAAGCGCACACGAGACACCTTGTTCGGCCGCTTTGGCTTTGGATTGCCCGATGGCGAGCAGATGATTGGCTACCCGGTCGCAGGCGCGCAACACTCTACGGTCGTCGGTGAGCGGCGGTATAACTTCGTCTGGTATCGGAGCGCCCCGGAAGCCGAGCTCATCGAGCTGCTAACCGATGCCGACAGCAATTACTACCCCACAGGCATTCCGCCACACCGCGTCAATTGGCGGAAAGTGCACCAGATGCGCCACGATGCGCAGACCATTCTGGCGCCTCAGTTCGCCGAGATTGTGGAAAAGACTGCGCAACCATTCCTGCAGGCGATTTATGACGTGTCCTCCACACAAATCGCGTTCGGCCGTGTCGCCTTGATGGGGGACGCCAGCTTCGTCGCCCGCCCGCATGTGGGGGCAGGCGTCACCAAGGCAGCCGCCGATGCACTTGCGCTGGTCGAAAGTATCGCCGAGGCGGGCGCGACGCCAGCCGGTCTGGAGCGTTACCAAGACGTTCGTCTCATCGCGGGGCAAGAGACCGTGCAGCGCGGGCGCGATCTGGGTCGCTACATGCAGGCTCAGAGTACGGTCAACGGCCGGTCGGAGCCGCGTGAGGTCGAGCGCGTCATGCGCGATACCGCCACGCTCTGGTTCTGAGGCGGCTGCCCGGCCCGCTAAACTCCACGGTCGAAGCAGCCGTCCAGCGCGCGGAGCCGTCGGAATTCACCGTTTACTGTGGTGCCCGCGACGCTCGGAACACAAAAATGATCACATCACCGCGATTGCATGGTGACGTTTTCTAAGATTCATGCCATAGTCATTTGTCATTTCTCGTTCAGGAGCCTGTATGTCCGATTCCACTACCTCCCCACTGCGTCGCCGTCTGTTGGCCGGCGGTGCGGCGGGCGCCGCTATCGCAGGCGCACCGTTTGTGTCTCGCCTTGCTTACGCACAATCACTCCCGATCAAGATCGGCTTCCCGACGCCGCTGACTGGTGCGTTCTCGGCAGAGGCTCAGGATCAGGTACGGGCGGCGGAGTTGGCGGTCAAGGAATTCAATGCGGCGGGTGGCTTCAACGGTCGTAAGGTCGAACTGCTTGTTCGCGACGACAAGCTCAACCCCGGTGAGGCTGCAACGCGCACGCTGGAGTTGATCGAGAAGGATAAAGTGGACCTGATCGTTGGTTCGCTCTCGGCAGCGACGCAGCTCTCGATTAACGCAATCTGCAAGAGCCGCAAAACCCTGTTCAACTCGATCAGCCAGTCCGATGCGATTAACGAGGCCAAAGACTGGAGCTTCTACACCTTCCACGAAGCTTTGACGCCGCACGCGACTGCTGGCGCCGTGGCGCGCTACGCCTTTCCAAAATTTGGCAAGAAGGTGGTCTACCTCACGGCGGACTACGCCTACGGACACGAGATGGTGCGTGGCTTTCAGCGCGCCGGCCAGGCGTTCGGTATGCAGACCCTGGCCGACATTCGCCATCCGCTGGGTGCAGCGGATTACTCGGCATTCCTGCCGCGCATTCAGGCGCTTAAGCCGGACATCCTGGTGCTTTGTAACTTTGGGCGCGACCTGCTGAACTCGGCGAAACAGATTACCGACTTCGGGCTCAAGAAGCAGATGAAGGTCATTGCGCCGGTGCTGCTTTACACCGCACGGCAAGCCGGCGGCGCCGAGGCTTTTGATGGCATCCTGGGCGGCACAGGCTATTACTGGGGCATGGAAGACACGATTCCGAGCGCGAAGAAGTTCAACGACAAGTTCCGCAAGGCCTATGGCGGAGCGGTGCCGTCGGACTATGGCGCGCTGGGCTACGCCGGTATCCGCAGTGTGCTGCAGGCCATCCAGGAGGCACGCTCAACAACGGCGACCGCCGTCGCCAATGTAATGCGCAAGATGCGCTACGACTTCTACAAGGGCACCCAGTTCTATCGCCTTTGCGATCACCAGTCGGTGCAGTCCATCATCATCGTGGAGTCCAAGTCCACGGGCATGAAGGACAAGTACGATGTCTTCAAGATTCTCTCGATCGAAGCACCGAGCGAAAGCAATCTGCGAACCTGTGACGAGCTCGGCCACAAGGTGATTTAGGCTCGACGTGACGGCGCGCGCGCATCAGGCGCGGCGCGTCGCCTTGACACTGCGGTGATCGCCCCACCGGAGTGCTGGATTGATCTCGGCGCGGCCGTTGCCCCGCCTCTGGAAGTGCGCCACTATGGCAGAAATTTCGTTTCAGCTTCTGCTGCTGCAACTCATGACCGGACTTGCGCTCGGGGCGATTTACGCGCTTCTCGCCGTTGGACTGTCACTGATTTTCGGCATGCTGACCGTCGTGAATTTTGCGCACGGCGCGTTCTTCATGGTGGGTGCCTTTCTCGGGGTTTACTTTCTCGGGCTCACGGGTAGCTTCTGGTTCAGTCTCGTATTGACGCCGCTCGCGGTTGGGGCGATCGGTCTGCTGTGCGAGCGGTTTCTGGTCCGACCGTTATACGGCCGGGGGATTGACTACCCGCTGCTGCTGACCTTTGGCCTGAGCTACGTGATGATCGAGTCGATGCGCGTGCTGTTCGGTCTCGAGGGCGTGCCCACCTCGGTACCAGCGGAACTCAAAGGCGTCGTCGATCTTGGCATTGGCAGTTTCCCCACGTATCGCCTGTTCCTGATCGTCGCGACTGCCGTAATTATTGGTGCGCTTTGGCTCTTCATCGAAAAGACGCGTTACGGTCTGATCATCCGCGCGGGCTCGCGTGACCCCGAGATTGTGCGAATTCTTGGCGTCGACATTGCCCGGGTCTGGCTCATCGTGTTCGGTATCGGGACCGCCATCGCGGGGCTGTCGGGTCTGCTTGCCGCGCCCACGCGAGCGGTCAACGCGGAAATGGGAATTCCTGTGCTCGCTGAATCGTTCGTCGTAACCGTCGTGGGCGGCATGGGCTCGCTACCGGGCGCGGTTGTTGCGGGCCTGTTGGTTGGCGTCGTGTTTTCGATGACTTCACTGTTCGCCCCGGAGTACGCGGAGCTTTCCATCTTTGTGTTGATGGCGGTTGTCTTGCTGGTACGCCCGCAAGGGCTGTTCGGCAAAGCCGGGTTGATGGGTTGACGGGTTGTTGCCATGACAAAGACTGCACAGACTGATTTTCTGCCTCGGGCAACTGCTTTTATCGCCAAGCACCGCGTTGCCGCCGTGTTGGCGTTTCTCATGATCTTTCCGCTGGTGATGCCGTATGAGGCACTCGCGCTGAACATCCTTATCTTCGGGCTCTACGCAGTGGGCTTCAACCTGCTTTTCGGCTACACGGGGTTGTTGTCGTTTGGGCACGCCGCGTTCTTCGGCGTCGGCAGTTACCTCACAGGCATCGTCATCATCCGCTTCGGTCTGTCATGGTGGATGGCCATTGCCGTGGGCACCGCATGTGCCGGGCTGGTGGGGCTGGTGATTGGCTTTCTTGCGATTCGTACTCGGGGCATTTACTTCTCGATGGTGACGCTCGCGCTTGGGCAGATCGTCTACTACGCCTTTTACAAGGCCGAGAATTGGACCGGCGGCGAAAACGGGCTCCGCGGCATCACCGTTGAGAATTTCGGCATCTTCGGCATTCAGCTCGATATCCTGAACCCGCTTACCAAGTACTACGTACTCTTTGTGTTCGTCGCGGCGGCGCTGTGGCTGGTGTCGCGCATCCTCGCGTCTCCGTTCGGCGCGGTCATCGAGTCCATCCGCGAGAACGAGGGGCGGTGCGCGGCGTGCGGCTACGACGTGGCCCGCGCCAAACTGCTGATCTTCGTGCTCTCGTCGCTGATATGCGGACTCGCTGGCGCCCTGCGCGCGCTGCATCTGTCGATCGTACCGATTGATTCATTGCACTATCTTCTCTCCGGGCAGGCCGTGATGATGTGCCTTCTGGGAGGGATGGGCACGTTCTTCGGGCCGTTTGTCGGTGCCGGCGTGTTTCTCTATCTGGAAGACGTTGCCACCGTGTTCACTACCCACTGGATGGCGGTGGTCGGCGTGATCTTCATGCTGTTCGTGCTTTACTTCCCACGAGGCATTTGGGGTACGCTGATTCATCGCTGGCAGGCGCGCCGCGTCCACGCCGGGGAAGCGCGATGAACGCCCCGATTCTCGTTGCCGAGCACGTGACCAAGCGGTTTGGCAGCTTTACGGCGCTCAACGACGTCACCTGTGCCTTCCACAAGCATCAGCTAACAGCGATCATTGGTCCCAACGGCGCGGGCAAGAGCACCTTCTTCAACGTCTTGACTGGCGCAACGCCGGCCAGCGGCGGCAAGATTTTTTTCGAGGGGCGAGACATCACGTCCATCCCACAGCACGAATACGCTCGCATCGGCATCGCCAAGAGTTTCCAGATCACTAATGTGTTCAAGCAACTCAGTGCGCATGAAAACGTTCGCGTGGCGGCACAAATGCGGACCGCCCGCTTCGATTTCCTGCGTGCACGGGCGTCGTTCAAGTCGCTCATCGAAAAGGCCGACCATCTGCTTGAACGTGTCGGTCTCGCGGCGCACCGCAATCGGATTGCCAGCGAATTGGCGCACGGCCAGCAACGCTCGCTGGAAATTGCGATGGCGCTGGCCAGTGACCCGACCGTGCTGCTGATGGATGAGCCAACCGCCGGCATGTCGCCAGAAGAGACGACCACCATGATGAACCTCATCCGCAAGCTCGCCACTGAGCGCACGGTCATCCTGGTGGAGCACAAAATGAAATTGGTCATGGGGCTCTGTGAGCGCCTGATCGTTCTGCACCACGGCGAACTACTGGCCGAGGGCACGCCGGAGCAAATTCGCACGAACGATGAAGTGCGCCGTGTGTATCTCGGAAAGAACTAAGTCACCATGTCCAACGCGATCCTGTCTGTTCGTGACCTGAATGCCTGGTACGACCGTAGCCACGTCGTACAGGGCATTTCGTTCGATGTGAATGCCGGTGAAGTGGTGACCTTGATGGGGCGCAACGGGGCCGGCAAGACCAGCACACTGCGCAGCATCATGGGCATGCTGGACAAGCGTGCCGGCAGCGTTGTGTTCAATGGCCAGGAAATCCTCGCCACGCCAGCGTTTTCGCGTTTTCACGCCGGATTGGCGTTCGTGCCTGAAGACCGCCGCATCGTGCCCGGTCTGACCGTCCGTGAGAATCTTCAATTGGGTCTCATCGCGAGCCGCGCCCGCGACACAACGGACGCGATGATCGACGAGATCGCGCAGACCTTCCCGCGGCTCAAGGAAAGGCTCTCGCAGGAGGGCACATCGCTTTCCGGCGGCGAGCAGCAGATGCTCGCGATTGCGCGCGCGATGATGGCCAAGCCGCGCATGATTCTGATGGACGAACCGTCGGAAGGGGTCATGCCGGTGCTGGTCGACGAAATGTTTGAACTGTTCGCCCGCATGAAGCGCAATGGCGTCACCATTCTGCTGGTCGAACAAAACGTCGAACGTGCGTTGTCAATCACGGATCGTGCGTACATCCTCGATCAAGGCCGTATCGTCCATCAGGGCACTGCCGCCGAGTTGCTGGCCGACGACGAAATTCAGTCCAAGTATTGCGCGGTGTGACCCATCGTCCGGGCGCTCCGTATGGTGCATCAAACGGTGCACATCCCCCAGAACGCTGCGACGATTGCTGCACTGCTACAATTCAAAGCTTCGGCGTATAGCGCAGCCTGGTAGCGCACTTGCATGGGGTGCAAGGGGTCGCGAGTTCGAATCCCGCTACGCCGACCATACTCTCAAAGGGTTTGCTGGTTAACAACCGCTGACCCTTTTTCTTTTGTGCCTGAGGATTTCGCGCTGCATGCGCATTGACCGCGTTTGCGTGAGTGGGATGGCGAACAGAGAGTCGGGCAGGGCGATAAACCGCCCTTGCACCCGTACGGACGGGTTCAAGGCGCGCGCAGCAGATCGGGCGCATCCCATGACTGCGAGGTGGCGATGCGCTCTGCAGCGCCAGCGACCATGACTTCGCGGTTGGCCGCTGCCACTGCCCGTGGCGGCGCGGGTGGTGGTTGTGTCAGTTCGTAGTCAATGTGGTAGCGCATCGCGGCCACCGCTGCACCGCTGAACCGCACGAAGCTCGCGTCCACCGTGGTGCTCTCACCAGGCGGCAAGTCACGTACCCGGCACCGCCCGTCGCCAATCGCTATGGGGGCATTCGCCGAATCCAGTAACAAAATACTTGCGCGGCAGCTCTGCATGGCGTGCTTGCCGGCGGGCGCTTTCACCAACGCCGCCAGTTTGAACCGGCCATCGCGCTCGACCAGCCGATACTGCGCAAAAGTGATGATCGGCCCGGCGAGCGCTTCCGCAGCGGCCGGCGGTGCGCCAAGGACGATTTCATGGCGCGTGCCGCGCTGCCGCGGCACATCGATCAACACCGGCGACGAGTCGCCAGGCAGCATGACGCCAGTCTGCGCGTAGCCGCTGGCGGTTTCGAGCCGCGTGGTGCCATCGTAGAACCTGGCCACGATCTGCGGGGGCCGGATGGCACGCTGACCTTGATTCGTCACCATCAGCAACAGCTTGTCGCGATGCGTGGGCGCGTTGAGGTCCGTCACAGCGTGTGGCGCCGATAAGCGGATCGTCGCTGGATCGATCGCGACCTCGCGATCCGCATGCAGGCTGTGGTTCATTCGCCACAGGACGACGGCGAACAACGCGGCCAGAAACAGGCCCGCTGCGCCGAACAGCCAGCCGCGCGAGGCGACCGCCCTGGGCATTGGTCCACGCGCTGTTGCTCGAGCTTCGGACACCAGCGCAGATGCACCGCAGTGCGAGCAGCGGTAGCGCTCATCATCCATGCGGACGAGATCACGGCTGCCGCAGGCGTCGCAGTACAGGGTTTGGAGGGTCATGTGCGTGCGACGTAGCAGGGGACGCAGGGACTGTTGCATCGATGCAACGAAGTGGAATCGAGGGCAACCTCGGCTCGATGAACAAAAGCCTCGATTCCGCTGCGCTGCATCGCGGCTACGCCCGCCACGTCGTCACCTCAGGAGGAACGACTACAGCGCCGAAATGACCAGTGCGGTCGCAGCGGTTACCTTTTTCGCGTATTCGATGTGCAGGAATTCGTTCGGGCCGTGCGCGTTCGACTTGGGGCCGAGCACGCCGGTCACCAGCATCTGGGCCGCTGGGAACTTGGCGCCGAGCATGCCCATGAACGGGATGGTGCCGCCTTCGCCCATGTAGGCGGCAGGCTTGCCGAAGTAATGCATGGATGCGGCATCCAGCGCGACCGTGAGCCACGGCGCGAAGGCCGGTGCGTTCCAGCCCGTCGCCGCGCTATCGGCGGCGAAGTCGACCACTGCGTCGTACGGCGTGTTGTTCTCGACCAGCGATTTCACCTCGGCAGCGGCTGTGGCGCCGTCGACCGTGGGCGGGATGCGCAGCGAGAGCTTCAGCGCGGTGTACGGGCGCAGCACGTTGCCGGCGTTCTTGGTCGACGGCAGGCCGTCGGCGCCGGTCACGGAGAGCGACGCACGCCAGGTGCGGTTGAGGATCAGCTCCACCGGGTCCTTGGTGGTCGGCAGCGTGAATTCATGTGCGCCGCCACAGCTTTGCCAGGGGAAGCGCTTCCACACCACGTCGCCCAGAATGTCTGCGGCCTGCTTCGCCTGCGTCACGCGTTCGTCCGGGATCGGCGCATTGAATACCGGCGATTTGGTCATGCCGGTCGCCGAATCGTCAATGCGATCGAGCAGTTGCCGCGCGATGCGGAAAGTGGATGGCACGGCGCCTCCAGCGTCGCCCGAGTGCACGCCCTCAGTGAGCATGCGCACGGTCATCGTGCCGTTGACGAGGCCGCGCAGCGAGGTCGTCGCCCAAAGCTCGTCGTAGCTGCCCGCGCCGGAATCGAGCGCGACCACGAGGCCGACGTCGCCCATGCGCGGCGCCAAGGCGTCGAGGTAGGGCGGCAGGTCAAACGAGCCGGATTCCTCGCAGGTTTCGATCAGGCCCACGCAGCGCGGGCGCGAGATGCTCTCGGCATCCAGCGCCAGCACCGCCGCCATCGCCGCGAACACGGCATAGCCGTCGTCCGCACTGCCGCGGCCATAGAGCTTGCCGTCTTCCAGGAGTGGCGTCCACGGGCCGGAATCCTCGCGCCAGCCGGTCATCTCGGGCTGCTTGTCCAGGTGGCCGTAGAGCAGCACCGTTTTGCCCGTCGCCTTGGCGCCGGTGCCCGGGATGTCAAAGAAGAGCACCGGTGTGCGCCCCTCGAGCGTGATCACCTCAAGCGTCATGTTCTTGACCGGCTGCGCCGCCACGAATTTCTGCGCCTGATCGATCGCACGCTGGATCTGCCCCGCACGCTTCCACTCCGCCTCGAACGAAGGCGACTTGGCCGGCAGCTTCACGTAGTCAATCAGCTGCGGAACGATGTCAGCATCCCACTGCTTCGTCACACGACGCAGCAGGGCGGAGGATTGGTCGGAATTGAAGGGGTGGGTGTCTGGGCGGGCGGTCATGGCACGTGCAAGTTCCTATAGCTTCAAGCCTCGCAGTTTACGCTCCGAAGCCTCGACTTGATTGTGTACGAAGCCAGACCTCGACTTGCGGGAGCAAGCGTCTCGACTCGGCCGCAGTTCGAGCGGTCGCGCCAATCGCCACGGAAACGTTCCAACTATTGAAACGGGCTCGCTACATCAACTGCCTAACGCTATAGTCGTCGGCGTTTGTATCATTGGCAAAGTTGCGAAAAAGGTGCACGAGGCGTTGTCGGTTGTACCTGGCCGCTGCCCGATCTTTAGAGGAGAAATCGTTGGCTTCACTAGAGCACCTAAAGCGATACTTTCTAACCGGTACCGCCGAAGAAGATTTGCCATTCCTTGAACAAGCATTTGTCTCAAGCGAGCAGCTCGCGGAAGTGGCAGGCATTGAGCCTGGAGCGATGCGGCTAATTGTCGGCAACAAGGGAATCGGCAAGACCGCGTTGTTCGAATTCTTGGATCGGTGCGCACGCAAACACAAATTGCCTTGTGTTCTGGTTAGGCCCGATGACATCGCGACCCAGCCGGCTCTCTCAGTCACAGATCTGGCCTCTCTAAAGCGGCACTATTTCGATGCTTTGTTGCGCGCGGTTGCTGTCGTTATCGGCCGAACACTCGAAGGGTTGTTAGTCGGTGATGCTGCAACGCTATACGAAGAGGCGCGAAAAGTTGGCCAGACCTCAGATGACGCGGTCCAGTATGCACTCAAACTGCTGTCCGCAATATCCGTGGCGGTCAAGAGTATTGACGGAACAAAATTGGCCAAGGAGCTTGCGGGCAACCCATCAAACGCGCAGCTTATTCAGGCAGTGAACTCGCAATTGTTGAAGGACGGTTCAAGGGTAGTCTTTCTTCTGATTGATGATACTGACCAAGTTGCACCGCCTGGCAACTTTGATCACCTTAATCGTTTGTGGGGACTACTGCTTGCTGCGCGGAAGATCGCGAAGGATTGTCCTAGCGTTCGCGTATTGGTTTCGTTGAGGTCTGAAATTTGGCTCCGGCTTCAAAGCGAGGCTCAAGGCCAGAGAGACCAAACTGATCATTTGCGCAATCTTGTTGTTCGGCTGAAAAGTGACGACGCGCACATGCGAAAGATCATCCTAAAGAGGATGGCTCTCGCAGTCAAAGACGGCGGCGAAGGTTTGCGCGACCCGTATGACATATTTTTCGATTCCCACGACGTGACGTTACCTCACAGCAAGGAGAAGCGCCCTTGGGAAGGATTCATCTTGAAGTCCGCCCGTGAGCGCCCACGAGATGCAATTCAACTGGTAAGGAAGTTGATCGACGCCACGCCCAAAACTTCGAAAATCGGTGACGAAGCAGCCGTAAAAGGTATGTCGATCTACTCTCGTGAACGCATCGATGACCTTGTTGGAGAGTTTGCTCCTGATTGTCAGCAAATTCAACCGTTGATCGAATCGTTTGTTGACATCCCGTTTGAGTCTGATTTCGAAACCTTGCGCAATCACCTGAAGCGAGTGTGTTCATCATTTTCTTTAGTTATTCGAGGTATCGCGTTAAAGCCTGGAAGTGACGACGACGCGCTGCGTGCTCTCAGATTGCTGCACGAGGCGGGATTCATTAATCCGCGGGAGCCAGATAGTCGAAACGCGAAGAACTTTCGTCATGTTCTTTTCGAAGAAGAACCCACGTACGTCGAAAAATCGAAATGGAATAGATTGCAGGCGGCGAATTGGGAAATTCATCCCGCTTTTAGGAGCCGCTTGATCGAAATATCGCAAGCCAAGCAAGCCGCAAGCTGACGCTTTGCGGGTCGGAAGTACAGTAGGTCGAACAGCTTGCGGTTCCGACGGATGAGTTAAGCAACACTTAACCCACTCAATATGCGTGGATGCTGCTCGACCATACGCAGCAGCGTCTGCAGAAATGAGGCAAATCAACGCAATTCAGAGGGGTCAGACTCGATATCCTTGGTGCCGGCCATCGCCGCACATCAGGCGCGGCGGTAATCAGCGCATCCAGGAGACTGGCTGGTCGCGGCCATGTACGAACAGTTTGGCTTGCGCCGGTGCCGATTCAGCGACCAGTCGCCCACGCCGAAATACCTTCAATCGCGTCGCCCGCAACCGAATCGCCTCAATCGGATCGCGCGCCTGCAACAGCACAAAGCTGGCATCGCACCCAACATCGAGACCATGCCGCTCAAGGTGCATCACCTTCGCCGCGTTCGTGGTCACGGCCGCAAAGCATCGCCGCATCGCATCCTGGCTGGTCATCTGCGCGACATGCAGGCCCATGTGCGCCACCTCGAGCATGTCGCCCGAGCCCAGGCTGTACCACGGGTCCATCACGCAGTCGTGCCCGAAGGCGACGTTGACGCCGGCGGTCGTGAGTTCGGGCACGCGGGTCATGCCGCGGCGTTTCGGGTAGCTGTCGTGGCGGCCCTGCAGCGTGATGTTGATGAGCGGGTTGGCGACCACGCTCACCTGGCTCTCGGCGATCAACGGCAGCAGCTTGCTGACATAGTAGTTGTCCATCGAGTGCATCGACGTGCAGTGCGAACCCGTCACCCGGCCGTGAAGGCCCAGACGTTGCGTTTCGAAGGCGAGCGTCTCAATGTGGCGTGACAGCGGGTCGTCGCTTTCGTCGCAGTGCATGTCGACCAACTTGCCGCGCTCAGCCGCGATCTCGCAGAGCAGTTTGACGCTGGCGGCACCGTCGGTCATGGTTCGCTCGAAGTGCGGGATGCCACCGACGACATCAACACCCTTGTCGAGCGCGCGCTTGAGGTTGTCGACGCCGCCCCTGGTTCTGAGCACGCCGTCCTGCGGGAACGCGACGAGCTGCAGGTCAAGGTAGGGCGCGACGCGGCGCTTCACCTCGAGCAGTGCATCGACCGCCAGCAGGCTCGGGTCGCTGGTGTCCACGTGCGACCGGATCGCGAGCAGCCCTTTGGCGACAGCCCAGTCGCAATAGGCCAGCGCGCGTTCGATGATCGCATCCGCCGTGAGCGTCGGTTTCAGTTCGCCCCAGAGCGCGATGCCTTCCAGCAAGGTACCGCTCTCGTTGACGCGCGGCAGGCCGTAGCTCAACGTGGCGTCCATGTGAAAGTGTGGATCGACGAAGTGAGGCGTGAGCAGCATGCCGCCGGCGTCGATCGTCTCGTGCGCCTGCGCGTCGATGCGTGGCGCGACCTCGACAATACGCCCGTCGCGCACGGCAACGCTCATGTCGGCGCGACCGTCGGGCAGGTTGGCGTGGGTGATCAGCAGGTCGAGCATACGAATCAAACTCCGGGCAATATCGTCGGCTTGTAGGAGCGGTTCTGCCGCGACCGGTCTTCGCGTGCAGCCGAAGGTCGCGGCAGAGCCGCTCCTACAGGCAGACTGAGTGTCGTCACCGCTCGCCCTTGCGATAAGGCTTCATCAGCGCCTGCGGATAGGTCGCCCGGCGCGCGACGAGGATCAGCGCGACGATCGATAGCGCATAGGGCAGCATCAAATAGAACTGGTACGGCAGCACCGCGTCGCCTGATTGCTGCAAGCGCAACTGCAGCGCGTCGAAGAACGCGAACAGCAGGGCGCCGAGCAGGGCCTTGCCGGGTTGCCACGCCGCGAACACGACGAGCGCCACGCAAATCCACCCGCGGCCGTTGATCATGTTGAAGAAGAACGCGTTGAACGCGGACAGCGTGAGGAACGAGCCCGCCACGCCCATCAGCGCGGATCCCGCGACGATGGCACCCGTGCGCACTGCGGCGACCGATACGCCCTGGCCTTCGGCCGCCTGCGGGTTCTCGCCGACCATGCGCACAGCGAGGCCAATCGGCGTGCGGTACAGCAGCCACGCGATCAGCGGTACCAGGATCAGCGCGAGCAGGGTGGGTGGCGTCTGCGCGTCAAATACCGGCAGAGGGAACCAGTCCATCGGCGCAAACGGCGTAACCGTCGGCGGCGTGTTCACCTTGGGAAAGCTCACGCGATAGCCGTAGTAGGACAGAGCGGTCGCCAGCATGGTGATGCCCAGCCCGGCGACGTGCTGCGACAGCGCGAGGCCTACGGTCAGCCAGGCATGCAGCAGGCCGAACGCCGCGCCCACCAATGCGGCGACCAGCACGCCGGTCCACAGCGATCCGCCGCCGTAGACCGTGAGCCAGCCCGCGAACGCGCCCGCCACCATGATGCCTTCGATACCGAGGTTCAGGACGCCCGCGCGTTCGCAGAGCAGCACGCCTACCGTGCCGAAGATGAGCGGCGTCGCGATGCGCAGCACGGCCACCCAGAACGAGGCGTTGCCGAGGATGTCGCCGAGCGAACCGATGAAGTCCATCATTTCCAGCGCACCCGGTATTGCGTGAGCAGCGTGGCGACCAGCACAGAGAGCAGCGAGGTCGCCACGATCACGTCGGCGATATAGGTGGGCACCCCGATCGCACGACTCATGCTGTCCGCCCCCACCAGTACGCCCGCGACGAAGATGCTCGCGAGCAGCACGCCGATGGGGTGAAGACCTGCCAGCATGGCGATGACAATGCCGCTGTAGCCGTAGCCGGGTGACATGTCGAGCGTGACATAGCCGGTGCGTCCCGCAACCTCGATAGCCCCCGCGACGCCGGCGAGCCCGCCCGACAGCAGGGCGACCATCACCACGGTACCCGTGACCGGGATGCCTGCGAACGCGGCGGCGCGCGCATTGGCGCCCACCGCGCGGATGCGGAAGCCGAGCGTGGTGAAGCGGAACAGTGCCCACATGGCAACGGCCAGAAATGCGGCGAAGAGCAGGCCGCTGTGCACGCGCGTTCCCTCGATGAGCTTGCCCAGCTCCAGCTCGCCGTTGAGCGCCACGCTTTGCGGCCAACCCATCGCCGTCGGGTCCTTCATCGGGCCGTCGAGCATTGCGCCCACGAACAGCAGCACGATGAAGTTGAACAGCAGCGTGGTGACCACCTCATCCACGCCAAGCTTCTGCTTCATCAATGCCGGGCCGAGCAGCAGCGCAGCGCCCGCGAGCGCGGCCGCGACGATCATCAATGGGAACAGGATCCACGGCGACCATTCGAGGCCGGTGCCACCATGCAGGCCGCCGACTGCGATGGCCGCGAGTGCCCCGGCGTAGAGCTGTCCCTCGGCGCCGATGTTGAACAGCCGCGCCTTGAAGGCAACGGTTGCGGCGAGCCCAGACAGGATCAGTGGCGTTGCGCGGGTGAGCGTCTCGCTCCACGCGAACACCGATCCGAAGCCGCCCTGCAGCAGCAGCGAGTAAGTTCTTCCGACTGGGGCGCCGGCCCACAGCACGAGCAGGGCCGCGACCGACAGCGTGAACGCGACGGCCGCGAAGGGGGCCGCGATGAGCACGAGCGCGGAGGATTCGTTGCGTTTTTCGAGTCTCATGCAGCGCGCTCCGCTCCGGGAGTGCTTGCGGCGTGTGAGCCGGCCATCGCGAGGCCGATGGTCTCGCGCGTCCATTGTTCGGCGGGTAGCGCCTCGGTCAATGCGCCGGCATGCATCACGGCAATGCGGTCA
The DNA here is from genome assembly GCA_016790165.1 of Burkholderiales bacterium. Lineage (GTDB taxonomy): Bacteria > Pseudomonadota > Gammaproteobacteria > Burkholderiales > Casimicrobiaceae > Casimicrobium. Next base: position 19,749 of record JAEUPL010000003.1, on the reverse strand, counting down.
CCGAGCGCCATCACCTCGTCGAGATCGTCGGAAATCAGGAGCACCGCCGCGCCTGCATCCCGTGCCGCGACGAGCTGCTGCTGCACAAAGGCAACGGCGCCGATGTCGAGGCCCCAGGTTGGCTGGTGCGCGACGATCAGCTTTGCGGCCACGGCACCTGCGGGCGGTGTCAGCGCGCGGCCAAGAATCAGTTTCTGCATATTGCCGCCGGAGAGTGAGCGCGCCGCTGTGGTAAGGCCGCCGCCGCGCACGTCGAAGCGCTTGACGATTGTCTGTGCGTGGGCGCGGGCAGCGGTGCCGCGAATCCAGCCGCCGCGTGAGAACGCGGGCGAGGACAGACGCTCGGACAGCGCGTTCTCCCACACTGGCAGGTCGCCGACGACGCCGACCGCATGCCGGTCCTCCGGGACGCGCGCAACGCCGAGCTGCACCAGGCGATCTGGCTCTGCAGGCAGCGGCGCGTCGAGCAACGTGACCGATCCGTGTTCGGCGCTCAGCGTGCCGCACAGCAGGTTGGCGAGCGCGGCCTGGCCGTTGCCCGAGACGCCCGCGATGGCGACGATCTCGCCCGCGTGCAACGCGAGCGACACGTCGCGCAGATACTCGCGCCCACGCCGGGCGGTGCTCACCCGTTCGAGCGCACAGACGCTGCCGCCGCGCACGCGCGTCGGCTGCCGCTCGGCCGCATCGACGCCGTGGCCCACCATCCATTGAGCCAGTTGTGCCTGCGTCACGCCCTTGGTGGCGGCTTCAGCGACGAGCTTGCCGGCGCGCAACACCGCGACACGATCGGACACGCGCAGCACTTCGCCCAGCTTATGACTGATGAAAATAATCGAGAGGCCCTGCGCCACCATCTGCGCCAATGTCGCGAACAGTGATTCACTCTCCTGCGGTGTAAGGACGGCGGTCGGTTCGTCAAGGATCAGGATGCGCGCGCCGCGATACAGCGCCTTGAGGATCTCGACGCGCTGGCGTTCGCCGACCGACAGCGTGCCGACGCGGGCATCCGGGTCGACCGGCAGGCCGAAGCGATGGGCGACATCGAGCAGCTTGGTTCGCGCGGCACGCCGATTGGAGAACGGCTGCCACAGCGGCTCGCTGCCGAGCACGATGTTGTCGAGCACACTCAGGTTGTCGGCGAGCGTGAAGTGCTGGTGAACCATGCCGATCCCGGCGTTCAGCGCGATCCGGGGGTTGCCCGGCGGCAGTGGTTTGCCGAAGACTTCGATGTCGCCCGCGTCGGCTACATAGTGCCCGAACAGGATAGACATTAGCGTGGACTTGCCCGCGCCGTTCTCGCCGAGCAGCGCCAGCACCTCGCCGCTGTCGAGGGTCAGCGAGATGGCATCGTTCGCCAGCAGTTCACCGAAGCGCTTGCTGATGTTGCGAATGCGGAGGACGGGGGCAGGTTCGGTCACGGTGCTCGCGATACAGGGGCTCGAAATGACAAGCGCGACCGGGGTCGCGCTTGTGCGGTGGCGATGCGCAGGCGCCTTACTTCGCCGTCGACTTCGGCTGCGAGTCGTCCACCTTCACGGTGAACTTGCCGAACAGGATGTCGGCTTCCTTGGCTTTCACCTTGGCAACGATGTCAGCCGGCACTTTCTTCTCGAACGTACCCAGCGGGGCGAGTTCGGAGCCCTTGTACTTCATCATCGAGAACTTGCCGTAGTCCTCGGCGGTGAACTTGCCGGCCTTGACCTTCTTGAGCGCTTCGTCGATGGTTGGCTCCATGTTCCACAGCGCCGACGCGACAACGGTGTCGGGGTACTTGTCCTGCGTATTGATGACGTTGCCGATGGCGAGCTTGCCCTTTTCCTTGGCGGCATCGCTGACGCCAAAGCGCTCGGCGTAGAGCACGTCGGCACCCTTGTCGATCATCGCGAAAGTGGCCTCCTTGGCCTTGGGCGGGTCGAACCAGCTGTTGATGAAGCTCACCGTGAACTCAACCTTCGGATTGGTCTCTTTGGCACCGGCCATGAACGCGTGCATCAGGCGATTCACCTCGGGGATCGGGAAGCCACCGACCATGCCGATCTTGTTCGATTTGGTCATGCCACCGGCGATCATGCCGGAGAGGTAGGCCGGCTCCTGAATGTAGTTGTCGAACACGCTGAAGTTCGGCGCCTGCGGCTTGCCCGACGAGCCCATCAGGAAGGAGACCTTGGGCGAATCCTTGGCGACCTTGCGCGCCGCGGCCTCCACGGCGAACGCCTCGCCGACGATCAGGGTGTTGCCGGCGGCGACATACTCGCGCATCACGCGCTCGTAGTCGGCATTGGCGACGTTCTCCGTTGCCTTGTATTCGATGTCACCTCGGGCCTCCGCGGCCTTCAGCGCCTTGTGGATGCGGCTGACCCATTGCTGCTCAAACGGCACGGTGTAGATGGCGGCGACTTTCAGCTTGGCCTGCGCGTAGGTCAGGCCGGGCATGGCAAGCGTGGACAGCGCAGCAATGGCTGCAGCGGACAGGACGAGCTGGCGGCGAGTGTTCATTCAAGGCTCCTGAGGATGGGTGTGTGGGTGCAGAAGGAAGTGTACGGGTGGCGAAAGCAAGAACCGCGCTACTTGGTGCCAAAGATGCGGTCGCCCGCGTCACCAAGGCCGGGCAGGATGTAACCATGATCGTTGAGTTCACGGTCGATGGCGGCCGTAAAGATCGGAACATCGGGGTGGGCCGCCTGCAGCGCCTTGATGCCCTCGGGACAGGTCAGCAGGCAGACGAACTTGATCGACTTCGGTCGCGTTTCTTTTACGCGCTCGATGGCAGCGATGGCCGAATTGCCGGTGGCGAGCATCGGGTCAACGACGACCACGTCGCGGTCTTCCATGTGGCTCGGCACCTTGAAGTAGTACTCGACGGCGGTCAGCGTCTTCGGGTCGCGATAGAGGCCGATGTGGCCGACGCGCGCGCCAGGCACCACGCTCAGCATGCCGTCCAGGATGCCGGTGCCGGCGCGCAGGATCGACACGAACACCAGCTTCTTGCCATCGATGACCTTGGCCTTCATCGGCTCCAGTGGTGTCTCGATGTCCACCTCCTGCATGGCGACGTCGCGGGTGACCTCGTAGGTCATCAGCATCGCAAGCTCGTTGAGCAGGCGGCGAAAGCTGTTGGTACTGGCGTCCTTGCGGCGCATCAGGGTCAGTTTGTGCTGGACGAGCGGGTGATCGACGAGAGTGACTTTGCTCATGATGGTTATCGCGTTGAGGTTCAAAAAACGGTGGCGTCGCTGGCGAGCTGGACAGGCGGCAGGCCCCCACGCAGGCGGGCCGCGAGCACGCGCCCGGCCGCCCAGGTGCCGCCTTCGAGCACGCAGGCGAGCGGCATTTCGGCGTCGCTGCGGCCGAGGATCCCCCGTACGCGAGGTGCCAGCTCGTCGAGCAGGGCGACGGTCAGCGCGCGCCACTCGATGATGAATTCGTCGCTGACCTGCCAGATGGTGCTGAGCGTAGCGGGTGACTTGGGCAACAGCACGTTGGCGTCCAGGAGGAGGCCACCGTTTCGGTATTCAGGCAAACCGGTCAGCGCATCCAGGCCGTCGACCGTGATGCCAGCCCATTCGAACGGTTCGAGCAGCGAGTAGCTGAGCCACTGCGATAACTTGTGAAACGGCATCCAGCCGTCGCTGACGCCATCGCCGCGCGCAGGCGCGAATCGCCAGCAGTCTCCGAGCGAGGTGCCGTCGGCCAAGCGGTTCGGCGCGGGCCAGACTTCGGAAAGCGTGTCGAGCAGCGCTACCAGCACATCGTGAGCGGGGATCGTCTCGCGACCCGTTTGGCACAAGACGTCAAACAGTGCACTGGGTCGATGCGGCGCCGGGAAAACTGCTGGCTGGCGCGCCAGCGCATCACTCAGCCTGTGCAGTAGCGTCACTCGCCCTTCAAGGCCGATCAGCGGGTTGGCTTCGCTGACCTGAAACGCCTCTGCCAGCTTGGCCGCAGTGACAGCGCGCAGTCCCGCTGCATCGGCGCGAAGTGGCTGCGCTGGATCGGACGAGAACACCCCCGCGACGAAGGCGCGGAAACTCGCAACGCCAAGGCCCTCCGAGCGCGCGAAGCGCTGTCCGCTCGCAGTCTCCGTGTAACTCCAGTGCGCCCCAGCGCCCGCGTCGAGCAGCACGCTCACGACGGTTAGGTCAATCTGGGTGCGTGCGCGTTCATGGGTGGAGACTTCGCCCAGCAGTCGGTCGAGCTCGCTTCGGCGATCAATGCCACCCGCCTCAAAGTGCCGCCAGCGGCTGTGATACGGGATCGGGCCGTCGCCATAGCGCTCGCGCGTCACCTCGGCAACCAGTTGCGCCGCGCGTTCGAGGGTAGCGTCGTCGCCCACCCAAAAGTGTGTCGACTCCCCAGCGCGTGCGCGCGCGAGGAGTGCATGCGCGCGCTTGCGAACGGCTGTGGTCGAGCGCAGCTCACGCAGCGCTGCCTGAGTGGCGGGAGTTGACGATTTTGCGCCGGCCGTTGCGTTCATTCGCCCAGCCCGCGGCCCTTGGCAATCTTCAGTTCGTCTGCATCCGGCACCAGCCCCAGCGTGAAGTAGCCCGAGGCGATCTTGGCGTCCATCTCGACTCGCGCGTCGGCGGGGATCAACTCGTCGGGGATGTTGACGCGGGTGCCGATCTCGATGCCCGAGCCGGTGATGGCGTCGTACTTCATGTTGCTCATCGAGACGAGGCGATGAATCTTCTTGATGCCGAGCCAGTGCAGCACGTCGGGCATCAGCTCCTGGAAGCGCATGTCCTGCACACCGGCGACGCATTCGGTGCGGGCGAAATATTTGTCCGCCGTGTCACCGCCGACTTGCCGCTTGCGCGCGTTGTAGACGAGGAACTTGGTGACCTCGCCGAGCGCGCGGCCTTCCTTGCGCGAGTAGGCCACAAGACCCACGCCACCACGCTGGGCGCCCTGGATGCACTCTTCGATTGCATGCGTGAGGTACGGGCGGCAGGTGCAGATATCCGAGCCGAACACATCCGAGCCGTTGCACTCGTCATGCACGCGAGCAGTCAGCTCGACATTGGGGTTCGCAAGATCGCGCGGGTTACCAAAGATGTAAATGGTTTGCCCGCCAATCGGTGGCAGGAAGACTTCAAGGTCGGAGCGGGTGACGAGCTCCGGGTACATGCCGCCCGTTTCCTCGAACAGAACGCGGCGGAGATCGGCCTCGCTGCAGCCAAATCGCTTGGCCACACCGGGCAAATACCAGACGGGCTCGATGGCTGCCTTGGTCACCACGGCGGCACCGCTCGCACTCAGGATGCGATCATCCGGCTTCAGACGGCCACGTGCTAACGCGTCGATCACCTCAGGCAGGATCACATGCGCCTTCGTTACCGCGATCGTGGGGCGAATGTCGTAGCCGGCAGCCAGATCGTCCGCGAAGACTTGGGCGACCATCGCGCCCCAGGGGTCGAGCGAGACGATGCGCCCGGGTTCGCTCCACTGCGGGTAAGGCCCGATTTCGTCGGTTGGTGCCGTGTTGGTCAGGTCGGCGCGATGGTCGCGCTTGAGCGCGCCCGCTGCGACCGCGAGGGCACGGTAGACGCTGTAGGAGCCGCTGTGGGTGCCGATTACGCTGCGATGTGCGCGCGTTGTCGTGGTGCCAACGATTGGACCGCGTTCGGCCGGTGTGGCGGCATCCCAGACGATTTGCCGCGCGCCATAGCCGCTGGAATGCGAGGTCAGGCGGATGTGCTTGGGTGAAGCCGCCGCGACGGTAGGGGTGTCAGGGGGCATGGTGGCAACGAGCTTTGAAAGTCATTGCCGTACTTTAGCAAGAAGCGTGCGCTTTGCGCACGCTGATACTCAGGATAAGGGTCGCGACATGGAGCGGTCAGCGCGTGCGGATGCCGCCTTGCTCACTCCCGGAAAAAAGTGATCGCGATCAACACCGTCAAACTCGCCGGAGCGCATGCAGCAGTTCTTGAAACCGGCGCGGCTTGCCGCACGGACAGGGGGTCGTTCCTGCCGAGCTTTTCCCTCAGATGCTTGTTACCGTGGACGACGCGGTCACCACGCTTGACACTGGTCTCCGAAGGGAAACCTTTGCGGCGTTTGCTAGTGATCTCGACGCTGAAAGCAGTCGAGGCGGTGGGGTGCGTTCTTCTTCATGATGAACCTCCATCGTTCAATACCGCCGGCGGGAGGCTCGGCGGGCCGCGAAGTATAGCGGCCCGTACGCGCACCGGTCAGGCGGCCGCGACCGCCTCCGCGATGAACTTGCCGACGTCGGACGTGCTGGCGCTACCGCCCAGGTCGGGCGTGCGCACCGCGCTGGCAGTGCTCTTTTCGCACGCAGCGAGGATGGCGTCGTGCGCTGCCTTGTGGCCAAGCCATTCGAGCATCATGGCGCCGCACCAGATCTGGCCGATCGGGTTGGCGATGCCCTGGCCAGCGATGTCGGGCGCGCTGCCGTGCACCGGCTCAAACAGGCTCGGGAACTTGCGGTCGGGGTTGATGTTGGCGCTTGGCGCGATGCCGATGGTGCCGGTGCACGCGGGGCCAAGGTCGGACAGGATGTCGCCGAACAGGTTGCTTGCCACGACCACGTCGAAGAATGCGGGGCGCTGCACAAAATGGGCGGTGAGGATGTCGATATGAAACTTGTCGAGCGTGAGCTTGGGGTAGCCTTTCGCCATCTCGGCGCAGCGCTCGTCCCAGTACGGCATGCTGATCGAGATGCCATTGGATTTGGTGGCGCTGGTCAGGTGCTTCTTTGGTCGGCTTTGCGCGAGCTCGAAGGCAAATTTCAGGATGCGGTCAACACCGGTGCGGGTGAAGACCGACTCCTGCAACACGAATTCGCGCTCGGTACCGCCGAACATGCGACCGCCGACGCTGGAGTATTCGCCCTCGGTGTTCTCGCGCACGATGTAGAAGTCAATTTCACCGGCCTTGTAGGGTGAACCGTCTCTTTTCACCACGGGGGCAGTGACGCCAGGCATCAATCGCGCCGGTCGCAGGTTGACGTACTGGTCGAATTCGCGGCGGAACAGCAGCAGCGAGCCCCACAGCGACACGTGATCGGCAATCTTGGCCGGCCAGCCCACAGCGCCGAAGTAAATCGCATCGTGACCGCCGATCTGCGCCTTCCAGTCGTCCGGCAGCATCTGGCCGTGTTTCTCGTAGTAGTCCCACGACGAAAAGTCGAAGCGGTCGAACGCGAGCGGGATGTTGAACTTCTTCGCGGCGGCCTCCAGTACGCGGATGCCTTCGGGCATGACTTCCTTGCCGATGCCGTCGCCGGCGATAACTGCGATTCTCTGGGGCATGATGCTGCGCTTCCGAGTGCTCAAAACAGACGCGGGCAGTCTAGCGGATGACGCTTTCAGTCCTCGAGCGCGTTGCGCCGGACTGAGCGTTTTCCTAACTCAAAAACAGCAACGGCCACAACAACAAAGCCGCGATGACCAGCGCGAGTATCGCGAACGCTGCGACCACGATGCCGAACATTGATAGGGGGATCAGTAGCGCCAGAAACAGCGGTGCCAGCACAGTAAGCGCGACCAGACCGCAGGCGATGGCGAGTAACCAACCGATCAGATCGGGCGCGTAGTAAAACAGCGCACCGCAGGCGACGAGGAAGGCGACGACGAATAGTACGGTGAGCATGAATCCCCCTGGCACCTCCACAAATGGTGGTTCGTCGTCGAGGTGCGGGATGACGAACGGGACAAATCCTAGCAAGCGCATCAACGGCCGCGAGGGGCTTGCGACGGATCGCGGGTGACGTGTGCAAGTCGCGCGTAGCGGGGCCAGAATGTGTGGCGCCGCCCCTGGCAACCTCCTAGGCGCGAAGGAAAGGCAACGCTGCGTCAAGAAGCGCATCCGGCGCTTCCTCGGGAATGTAATGTCCGCAGGGGACGCTTCTCCCACGAACATTGAGCGCGACGCGCGACCAGTCGTCCAGCGGCTTGAAGCACTTATCAATGACGCCGTTGGCCCCCCAGAGCACCTGCAACGGTTGCGTCACTTTGCGCCCGGCCGCGCGATCAGCCCGGTCGTGATCGAGATCAATCGTTGCAGCGGCGCGATAGTCTTCACAGATGGCGTGTGCGATTCCGGGCAGACGGATGCAGCGCCGATACTCTGCCAATACATCGGGCGCGAACGCCGCCAGTCCGGCGTGGCGATTACCCATCATCTTGTCAAGAAAGAATTCCGGGTTCGATTCGATCATCATCTCGGGCAGTGGTTCTCGCTGGATGAGGAAGAACCAGTGGAAGTAAGCGCGGGCAAATTCCATCGTCGTTTGCTCGTACATGGCCAGCGTCGGCGAGATGTCGAGCAGCGTGGCGCGTACGACGGAATCGGCATGATCCACCATCATGCGGTGCGTCACGCGCGCGCCGCGGTCGTGCGCCAGCACTCGAAAGCGCTCGAAACCTAGTGACCGCATGACCGCGATCATGTCGTTTGCCATCTCGCGCTTGCTGTAAGGTGCGTGATTGACGGTGGCGTCCGATGGTGGCTTGTCGCTGTCGCCGTAGCCTCTCAGGTCGGGTGCGATTAGCGTGAAAGTCTGGCTGAGCGTCGACCAGACCTTGTGCCAGATCAGATGTGTCTGCGGGTGGCCGTGCAGGAGCAGTAACGGCGGCTTGCTCCGGTCGTCGCTGGCCCGAACGTTGAGCATGATGCCGTTGGCGGGAAGGCGGTGGATTGTGGTGTGGGCAATCATCGTGGGAGTTTAGAACTTGTCCGCAGCCAGCAATCCACTCGCGATGGCGCGCGTGACGTCAGCAGGTTCGTCGATGTCCCACAGCGTGGGCATTTCGACCCAGCGCTCGCGTCCCGCGCTGAGTGCAGAGCGTGTCTGTGCCATCACGGCGTTGGTGCTCCACGCAATGTGGGTAAACGGCGTCGCAGTCGGCGCGCGGCTGCCCACGAGCACGTAACCGCCGTCCTCAGCGGGTGTGAAGACCCAAACAGAGTCCTGGTTGAGCTTGGTCGCGGCAGCGATCAGATCGTCCGCAGCCAGCGCTGGACAGTCGGTGCCGATGAGCAGCACTCGACTATGCTGCCGCGAACAGGTTTGCAGGCAGTGCAGCATGCGCGCGCCCAGGTCGTCGCCTTGCTGCTGAAATAGTGAAAGCCTGAATTCGTGTGACCACTGCACGACCTCGGAATGCTCCACATCGTCCGCCACCCAGAGCGACGCAGTAGCGCCGGTGCGCTGGCTAGCCAAACGAACCGTGTCGAGCGTTCTCCTGACGAGTTGACGGTAGATCGCAGTGGCCCGCGCTGCGCCCAACGCTGGAATCAGACGCGTCTTCACCCGGCCTTCAACGGGCGCCTTGCAAAACACGGCGATATGAAACGCGCCTTGGAGAGTCATGTCTATGCCCGGCGCCGTGGGCAGACGTACCCGCTGCACCGCGAAAGGAACTCGAGGCATGTCGGCGTCGCAAACGTTGCGGGCCGATTCCACGTCGTGTTACTGACGTTGCGGCGACGCTCGCTGTGGGAGGCATCAGCTATAGCCATACCAGCGCGCCAGGGTCGAGGGGGATGCGCCGAACCAGTACGCCAGGCGCAGCCACCACATGAGCAGAATCGTTCGCCAAACCCCGTGCTTCAGCCAGCGGCGCGGCGACGTCTTCGCGCAGGCGCGGAGGCATACGGGCGGTGACACTGTTTTGAGACGCCGTGACAACTCGACGTCTTCCATCAGCGGTTGCGCTGGAAAGCCGCCGACGCGATGAAAGACGTCTTTCGCAACAAAAATGCACTGATCGCCCGTGGCGATGCCCGAGACGCGGGAGCGCCAGTTCATCATCTGGGCGACGACGTCGAGCATGCGAGGCAGGGGCGCGGCTTCGTCGGGCAGATCGCGGAATGCCACATCGAAACGGCCCCATACTGCGCGGCCACCCAGCGCAGCCAGAATGAGTCGGTCGGCGCCGACCGGCAATTGCGTGTCCGCGTGGAGGAAGAGCAGCGCCTCATGCCGCGCCACACCCGCGCCAGCGTTTTGCTGGTTCGCGCGTCCGCGAGAGGCAACGACAACCCGATCGGCGAGCGGTCGAGCGATTTCGGGTGTGTCGTCGGTGCTGCCACCGTCCACAACGATCACCTCGCAGCCACGTTCACGCAGCGGCGCTAGCGCTCCCAGAGTGCGGGCAAGCTGCTGCGCCTCGTTGAGGACCGGTAGAACAATGGATAGCTTCAACGCCCGCCCGCGGGTGTGACGGGCCATTCGAAAAAGCGTCGGCCTGGTCTCATCGGCGATCGGGCGGCTAACCCAACGCGCCGCCGCAGGAGCTGCCCTGTCCAGCCGTGCAGCCGTAACAGTGGTCGCGGACGACGATAGCGCCGTCGACGAGGGCGTCACGCGGACTGGCGAGCAGGTCACGCAGGTGTGTGCGAGGGCGGCCCTCTGCGCGCGTGGCGAGCCCGAGCATCTGGTTAAAGTCGCAGTCGTAAACGTAGCCCTGCCAGTCGATGCTCAACTGATCACGACACATCACGCCATCGAGGTTTTCGTCGCGATGAGCATCCTTAAGCAGCGTCATGTAGCCGGCAAACGTGCCCTTGGAAATCAACGTTGAACCAAAACGCTGGATCGGCATATTGGCGAGCGTAAACAGGTGATCGAAGCGGATGCCGAAGTTCTCGCCGAGGATGTGCTTGTAGTCGGCTTCCAGCTTCACCTGCGACGGTGGCAGTGAGGGACCTTGCGGGTTGTAGACGAGATTGAGCTCCAGCCCGGAGCTGCCATCGCCATACCCAAGGCGGTTGAGTCGCTGCAGGGCCTTGATGCTTTGATCAAACACCCCGTCGCCACGCTGTTTGTCGACGTTGTCGACCGAATAGCACGGCAGGGAGGCGGTAATCGCCACCCGTTGATCAGCGAGAAACTGCGCAGTTGTCTCCTGTCCAGACTCGAAGAGTACGGTGAGATTGCAGCGGTCGATGACCTTCACGCCGTGGGCGCGCGCCTCGGTCACCAACGCACGGAAGTAGGGATTCAGTTCCGGCGCACCGCCGGTCAAGTCGAGTGCGGAGGCGCCGAGGTGTTTAAGCGTGTCGATCACCAGATCGACGGTCGCACCATCCATCATCTCGGTGCGATGCGGGCTCGCCGCGACGTGGCAGTGCAGGCAGGACTGGTTGCATCGGTAGCCGAGGTTCACCTGAAGCGTACTGACACTGCGGCGGCGCAGCGGCGGGAACGTGGTGCGCTGGCTTTCGAGTCGGGGGAGTACGGCGTGCATAGCGATCCAGAAGAGGGAGGTGGTGCGATTCGGCGGCCTAGGTTAGCAAACCGATGCCATGAAACAGTCGCGGCAATGATCGAATCCTTACAAGCCGACGTGCACGCGAATTGGGAAGGGGCGGACTCGCCGTGGACTATTTGCCTTTGACCTTCAGATCGTCCGCATCCGGCTTGACTTTGCACGGCCCGAGCCAGGTGCCCGTCATCTGCTGCCGCACGCGCTCAACGCCCTGCGAGGCGGGGATATAGCGCGACTCCAGTGCAATGTCGAAGCGTTTGGCCGCCACCTGCCCGTGTGCGATGCCATCGAGGGTCTTGCCGCCGTCGCAGGCATAACGAAAGCGAATCGTCGCTGCGGCGCTCGCTGATGACTTGTTTGATCCGCCGTGGAGCGTTGGCGTGCGCTCGAAATCGGTGCTGGGGCAGCGCTCTGCGCTGGTTGCAAGCGTTTGCAGCGCGAACGCAGTGCCGTTCTCAAAATCCGACGCATTACGGCAGACCGAGAAATTGATGGTCGGAAAATTGATCCGCATGTCGGGCGGGATGTCCTTCATTTCCGTGGCGATGACGTAGCGCCACTCGCCGGGCATCTGCGCGGAGACTGGACAAAGCAAAACGGCTCCCAGCAGCGTCGTTGCGAACAATGCGGGTCTGTTCGGACGTCGAGACGGTGCCATCACGGCTTGCCTGCGGAACGGGCACCCGAGCCATCACCGATCATTGCGTTGACATTGAATTTGCCCATGGGTGTTTCCATGTCGCCAGGCTTCCAGTCGGTTGGACAGGCGGAAACCCACTTCGCGTTTTGAACCACGCGCGAATCGCCGCGACCCGCAATCGGCGGTGTGGTCTTGCTGTCAATCACCGTCCGATAGGCGCCATTTCCCTGAAAAACCGTTTCGGCGTGTGTGGTCATTGTGCGCTCGCCGAGCGTACAAACCGAATCGATCGTTACGCCGCTGGCGGTGGCCTTGATGTCGCGTTTGCTGCACTGCATGCGGCCGCCAGGCCCGTTCATCGCATGGCCGCGCTCCATCATGCGCCGGTCCACGCTCGGATCGATGCACATCCGCGTAGTCATGGCGGTGCCACGCGTTTCCGATTCGATCACGATCTCCCACAAGCCGGGCTTGCGGGCCGGGAAGTCCTGCGCCGACGCGCCGACGCAGGCGAGGAGGGCGCCTACCAGCGCCGTCATCTTTGTGGTCAGCATTGACGGCGAGCGGGCGCGGGGGATCACGCTAGCACCCTCCGACGCGCTTGGCCGACATCGTCATGTTCATCTTGCCGCCCATGGCTTTCGTGTTGCCGCCAGTCATCGTCATCCTGGCGTCGAACTGGCTGGGGCTGGCAGTCATGTCGTAGTTCATGACCATCGGTTCCGGCAGATTTTTGCCTGTGCAGACGGCGGTGAACTGATAGCGGTTGCCCGTGACCTTGAGATCCTGGTACTTGCAGTCCATGCCGGCGTCTTTCTGCGCCGCGAGGTTGCGGCCCTCGTCGACGTCCTTCTGCGTCACGCACTGCTCAAAACTCATCGGGATGCTGCCCATGCCCGGAATTTCTGTTCGCGTGCTGTAGCTCCACTTGCCGGGTTCAGAGTTGATCTTCGGCACTTGTGCGCTGGCAACATTCAGCGAGAACGCCAGAACGGCGGCGGACGACAGGGCGAGCATTCGAATCATGAGTACCTCGTTGTAAGTGTGAAAGTTTAGCCAAGCAGCAACGGCGGGGCCGTGCAAAAGGTAGACACGGCGGCTGGACCGCGAGCAATACGGCACGTCAGATAGACGCCTTCGCGCGACGAAAAGCGACAGTCACGGTGAGCGGCCAATGACGCAGGTCGACTTATAAGAAAATCGGCCTGCATCGACCAGCGGGCGGCGATTGGATGCGAAAAGTTGTTCCCGCGATCAGTTTCAGGGAATGGTTTCGAGCCGTAGCGCACGAAAAGGCGTCGCCGTCGGCTATAACCGCGATCAGTTGGACGTTAGCACGCGAGCGTGCGTCGGGCAGTGGAGGGCGCGGCAATGAGGCATCAATTCGGGGGGAAACCGTCAACCAGCGCGGCCAGGTGGGTCGTGGCAATGATCATCGCTTTACTGGCCGCCACGGGGCAGGCGCAGGAGTTTCCGTCGCGCACCATCACGCTGATCGTTCCGTTCCCGCCCGGCGGCGTGGCCGACAACGTGGCGCGACCGGTGGCGCAGGCGCTTGGCAAACAGCTTGGGCAGCCCGTCGTGATCGAGAACAAGCAGGGTGCGGGCGGTGGCATCGGCATGGCTTACGTGGCGAAGGCGAAGCCGGACGGCTACACACTTCTGCTGGCGCTCTCGTCGATTTCCGTGATCCCGGAGGCGGATCGTGTGCTCGGGCGGGCACCCATGTTCCAGCTCGACCAGTTGGTGCCCATCGCGCGTTTTACCGCCGATCCGGTCGTGCTGGCGGTGCGCTCCGAGGCGCCGTGGAAGAACTTCGCCGAGTGGGCGGCGTATGCCAGGGCCAATCCGAAAAAACTCAACTACGGCTCGTCAGGGAATTACGGCACCATGCACGTTCCGATGGAAATGCTCGCCGCAAACGCCGGCATCAGCATGACGCACGTGCCGTTCACCGGCGCTGCCCCCGCCGTTACCGCACTGCTCGGCGGAACGCTGGATGCGGTTGCGACCGGCCCGTCCACCGTGGTGCAGCACGTGAAGGCCGGCAAGTTGCGCGTGCTGGCCAATTGGGGCACCGAGCGGCACGCCGCATTGCCCGACGTGCCGACGTTGCGCGAACTGGGCATGACGACGGACTATGCGCAGTGGTCTGGACTGTTCGCGCCGGCTGGCGCGCCAGAGGTGGTAGTGGCCGCCCTTCGCAAGGCCGCCCGCGACGCGCAGGATGACCCTGTTTTTCGGCAGGCCTTCGTCGCGCTGCAGACACCGCTCGCCTATCTCGACGCGCCGGCCTTCCGGCAATACTGGGATGCCGATGCACGCAAGATGGCGGAGGTCGTCCAGCGAATCGGCAAGGTGGAGTGAAGCGCCGCCGCAGCGAATCGACAGGACGTGTGTTGAACTCGTCAAGTTGATGCGCTCGCGGCCAGCGCCCTCCGCCGCCGGAATATCGCGTTGATTCACGACAAGAGAGGACCAGGTGCGGAAATGTTTCTACTGTCACATGGCGCCAGGCGGCGACGATCGCTCGCGGAGCGAGGTGTGGTCTGGTTCGGCCTGGCGCTGCTTGCGGGCTGCAGCACGGTGATGGCGCCCGCCCAGTCCGCGCCGCCGCGCGAAGTCGTACGCGCACTGGCGCCGGACGGCCGCCTTCTCGCGGCGATCAATTTTGGAAATCCGATTCTCGCCAACCGTGACCCAGCAACCAGCGAACCGGTCGGCGTGTCCGTTGACCTCGCGCGAGAGCTGGGCCGTCGTCTCGGCGTCATGGTGGAGCTCGTCCCGTTCCAGGCGGCAGGCAAGGTGGTCGAGGCGGTCAGCGCCAACGAAGTGGCGATTGCCTTCGTAGCTATTGATCCGGAACGCGCAGTCACCACCGCCTACACCGCCCCGTATGTGGTGATCGAGGGCGCGTATCTGGTGCGAGAGGGTTCTCCGTTACGCGCCAATGACGAGGTCGACCGTACCGGAATCCGCGTCGCCGCAGCGAAGGGCAGTGCCTACGACCTGTACCTTTCGCGGCAATTGAAGAACGCGAAGATCGTTCACGCGAGCACTTCCCAGGCGGTCACCGACACCTTCATCGCGCAAAACCTCGATGTCGCCGCCGGCGTCAAGCAACAGCTGCAAATGGACGCGGCGCGTTTCGCTGGATTGCGCTTGCTGCCGGGCCGCTTCATGGCGATCAATCAGGCGATGGGCACGCCGCGCGCCCGAGGCGTCGCGAGCGACTATCTCAAGGCATTCATCGAGGAGATGAAGGCAAGTGGCTTCGTCGCCGCGTCACTGGTCCGACACGGCATTCAGGGCGCGACCGTAGCTCCGGCAGCGGCGAAGGACTGAAGCGGCATCAGCAACACCCAATGGAGGAAGCAATGTGTCAGACGCAGGGAGTTTTAGCGCGGATGCGCGCAGCATGGATGGTGGTGGTGGTTCCCATCGTCATGGTTTCGAGCGCGATCCCGGCCAGTGCGCAAGGCTATCCGAGCCGGCCGGTCAAGATCATGGTGGGCGCTTCGCCCGGTGGCGGGACCGACATCATCGCACGTATGCTGGCAGAGAAGTTTGCTGCCGAGTTGAAGCAACCCTTCGTCGTGGAAAACCGACCCGGCGCCTCCAACACCATTGCCGCTGACGTAACGGCCAAAGCGCCCGCCGACGGCCACACGCTCCTGGTGGCGACCAACACCGGGCAAGCCATTGCTCCGCATTTGATCAAACTCGGCTTTGACCCGCTCAAGGACCTGACTCCGATCGCCCTTATCGTGACCGTGCCCAACGTGTTGGTGATCAACGCGCAAGTCGGTGCGAAAGACGTCAAGGAGCTGGTGGCGATGATGAAGGCGAAGCCGGGCGCCTTCAGCTACGCATCGAGCGGCGTTGGCAGTACCCAACATCTCGCCGGGGAGGCGTTCAAGCTGGCGACCGGAACCCAGATGTCGCATGTGCCGTACAAGGGGAGTGCACAGGCGCATCTGGATTTGATCGCGGGCAGTGTGCAAATCATGCTCGACACCACGTCGTCGGCCATGGGGCACATCAAGGGCGGCAAGCTAAAGCCGTTGGCGGTCACGTCGCCGCGCCGCTCTGTCGAGTTGCCGGAGGTGCCGACATTGACCGAGCTGGGCCATCCCGCCGCGGAGATGACGACGTGGTACGGTCTGTACGTGACCAACGGCACACCAAAGGAAGTGGTAAACCGCCTGGTCGACGAGACGCAGCGTGTCCTGAAACTGGCCGATGTGCAGGCGCGGCTCCGTGGACTGGGCGGCGACCCCGGAGGCATGACAGTGGAACAGTTCGCCACGCTCAATCGCAGCGAGTACGAGCGCTTCGGCAAGCTCATCCGGGATGCCAACGTGAAGCTCGATTGACGATCGAACCGGACCAATCTCGCGATGAAACCCAAGATTGCACTGGTGATCGGCGATCCGGCGGGCGTCGGCCCGGAGCTGGTGGTCAAGCTGCTGGCCGATACTGCTGCCAGTGATGCACACATCTTCGTGATCGGCAGCCGCGCCGTGCTTGCCGACGCGATGCGGGCGACGGGGATCCGGCTTGACCTGGCCGTCGTTGCGCCCGACGATATCGTCCCGGCGTCGGAGCCCACGCCAGTGATGGTGGACTGGCCCGGGATTGACGCGAGCGGTTTCGCAATCGGACAGGCGAGGGCGGACAACGGCAAGTTCATGCTCGACATGCTCACGCTGGGTGCTCAACTCACACAGCGAGGCGTGACCGATGCGCTTTGCTTCGCGCCGCTCAATAAGGGCGCGCTGCGGGCCGGCGGCATGCAGCAGCAGGATGAGCTGCGCTGGTTCGAAGATCTGCTGGGCTGTCACCGCTACACCGGCGAACTCAATGTGCTCGACACGCTCTGGACCTCGCGCGTGACATCGCATGTGGCGCTCAGGGACGTGAGCAACCTGCTGACTCCCGAGGGCGTCGCCGACGCGGCCCAGCTGATCACGGATTCGCTGCGTGCTGCAGGCAAGTCGCAACCGCGAGTGGCTGTATGCGGGCTCAACCCGCACAATGGCGACAACGGCAATTACGGTCGCGAGGAAGGCGACGTCATCGAGCCCGGCATTGCGCTAGCGCGCTCGCGTGGCTGCGCGGTGGACGGGCCGTTCCCGGCCGATACGATCTTCGTGCGGGCCAGAAACGGCCAGTACGATGGCATCGTGACCATGTATCACGATCAGGGGCAGATCGCGATGAAGCTCATGGGCTTCGAGCGCGGTGTCACGGTGCAGGGCGGGTTGCCGATCCCGGTAACAACGCCCGCCCACGGCACGGCTTACGACATCGCCGGACAGGGCATCGCAAACATGGGTGCCATGAAAAACGCCTTCGCGCTGGCGTGCCGCATGGCGCACAGCCGCGTCTAAAGAGCGTTGCCACGCGCGTCTGCCGTCGCCGAGGCCGACGAATTCACGGGGTGCGGGCGTCGAAAGCTACGAGTCAGCGCGTGCGGGCATACTATCGCCCAAGCATCGTGCTAATCGCGCCTTTTGCCCTGTCTGGTGGGGCGCACATCTGGAGGAACCCAACATGTCCAAGCGTGAAGTCGTCGTTCTCAGTGCAGTCCGCTCTGCGGTAGGCACGTTTTCCGGTACGTTGAGCGATATCGAGCCCGCCGAACTGGCCGGTACGGTCATGAAAGCGGCCGTTGAACGCTCGGGTGTCGACCCTAAGGTCATTAACTACGTCACGGTCGGCAACACGATCCCGACTGAAAGTCGCTTCCCGTATGTGGCGCGCGTGGCATCGATCCAGGCTGGTTTGCCGATGGATTCCGTCGCCATGGCGGTCAACCGCCTGTGTTCTTCGGGGCTGCAAGCCATCGTCACGACCGCACAGAATATTCTGCTCGGCGATTGCGACTACGGCGTGGGCGGCGGCGTGGAAGTCATGTCGCGCGGCGGCTATCTGTCGCCGGCGCTGCGCTCGGGGGCACGCATGGGCGATAGCAAGATGATCGATATGATGGTCGCCACGTTGACCGATCCGTTCGGCGTGGGTCACATGGGCATCACCGCCGAGAATCTTGCCACCAAGTGGAATATCACGCGCGAGGAGCAGGACGCCTTCGCCGCAGAGTCGCACCGTCGCGCAGCCGCGGCCATTGCCGCCGGCCATTTCAAGTCGCAGATCGTGCCGATCGTCAAGCAGACGCGCAAGGGTGAGGTTGTATTCGATACCGACGAGCACGTTAAGGCCAGCACGACAACCGAAACGCTTGCCAAGATGAAGCCGGCATTCAAGAAGGACGGTTCGGTCACCGCTGGCAACGCATCGGGCATCAACGACGGCGCGTCGTTCTTCGTGCTGGGCGAGGCAAGTCTGGCAGCGGCCGCCGGGTACAAACCGATCGCACGCCTCGTGTCGTATGCCGTCGCCGGCGTGCCGAATGACGTGATGGGTGAAGGCCCGATTCCGGCGTCGAAGCTTGCGCTCAAGAAAGCCGGACTGTCGGTGGATCAGATGGATGTTGTCGAATCTAACGAAGCGTTCGCTGCACAGGCCCTGACCGTCGCCAAAGGCCTTGGCCTCAACCCGGCAAAGACCAACCCGAACGGCGGAGCGATTGCGCTGGGCCATCCGATTGGTGCATCTGGGGCGGTGATCGCCACCAAGGCGCTGTACGAGCTGCAGCGCGTGAATGGCAAGTACGCGCTTGTCACGATGTGCATTGGCGGCGGCCAGGGCATCGCCGCGGTGTTCGAGCGTCTCTAGGCGACGATCTGCTCGGCGCGACGGCGATGTCGAATCGAGTCAGGGCAAGCAACGACGGGCAGCGTTTCGCTGCCCGTTTTTGTTTGTGTCGGCGCAGGTGCCCCCCGCTGTTTGCCGTCGCGGCACTGCTGGTGGCAGGGCCTGTACATGCGGGGGACGATCCGTTCAAGCTGACTGCGGGGTACTACCGCATGAGCGAGAACGGCAATGCGGTCGACGTCAATCTGCGTCATTCCTCAGATTACGGCAATGCCTGGCTCGGTTATTTTCGGGCACCGGCAATCGAAGCGCGGCAGTGGCGGGCTGGGTGGGATCGCAGTTTTGGTGAGGCCGTGCGCTTGCAGCCCTCGGTGCAGGTCGCGTCCGGTGGTTTCGTCGGCGGCAGCCTCAATGTCGAGACCGGTAGCACTTGGGTCGCTGGCGCCGGTTTGGGTCGCACCAATCTGCGCCCGTACTACAACCTGAATTTCGACCCAAACGATTCGTGGACGTTACTCGCTGCCTACCGCGCGGACGGCGGTCGCAGCCTCAGCGCGTCGTACGTTCGCGACAACCGCCAGAATCCGGATCAACAGCATTTTCATCTGACGTTGCGGGAACCGGTCGGCGAAAGCAGGCGACTCACGGTCGATGTGCTGTACAAGCGCGGATTGGTCGACGGGAGCCGCATCGCGCGGGCGGGGGCGACCGTGACCTGGGACTGGGCGAAGTACTTCGTCCGCCTGGCCTACGATCCAAAGACGAATTTCACGTTGGATGATGCGTGGCGTCTGAGCGTTGGGATTCGATTGTGAAGTTTTCAGCCTGATGCCTGCGGTTGCTCGCACAAGTCTCGGCGATACCAGCTCAAGGCAACGAAATCCTTGGCAGCACGGCCCCGAGCGGCACGTGTAGCTGAAATAATTGCGTACCGCCTCGACGCACCGGCGAGGTGCGCCACGGGCGAGGGGTGCCATCGCGAGATTCGTCCGCTCTCCAAATGCTCGAGCTAGCTGTTAAGTTGCAATAGGTTCTTCCCGCTGAGTCGGGAAGCTGGAGGCTTGTGGCCCAAGGCCGAATGGGGCCTGCGGGCGTTGTAGTAGGCCAGGAAGGACGGCAGCCAAGCGGTGCGCTCGGCGCTGTTGTTCC
>JAEUPL010000040.1 GCA_016790165.1 Burkholderiales bacterium | reverse complement strand
GAACAACAGCGCCGAGCGCACCGCTTGGCTGCCGTCCTTCCTGGCCTACTACAACGCCCGCAGGCCCCATTCGGCCTTGGGCCACAAGCCTCCAGCTTCCCGACTCAGCGGGAAGAACCTATTGCAACTTAACAACTAGCGGGTTTTTGTCCTCCGACTTTGCTTCGAGCACGGCCAGCGGAAAGCCGTGCTCGTCGTGCAGCAGGAAATCGATGTAGCCGTTGCTGGTGGCCTCGAAGTTGTCGCCAAATGCGTCAACCTGTGTGCGGGTGAGCTTGACCTTGGGTTCCAGCGAGACATTCGCCGGGCCGCGTGCATCATCGAAGAACCGCCAGCCCGAAGCTTCGAGCAGGCGGTTGATCTTGATGCGGGCGGTGGCTTCTTTGGCGGGCATGAAAAGAGGAGCGCGAGGCAAGATCGCGACGATACTGTTGATTATGCGTGCATGGAAACCCTCGAAGGCTACGGGACACGCTGGCTCCGCCAATAAGTCGATAATTGGCGTAAATGTTTATCTCGCTGCGCGGCTGTCGCAGCGCATTCAGGGGTCGATCATGTGCGCATTCAAAGCCTATCTCACCTCGCAAGAGGGCAAAACGGTCAAGACCGAACTCGTCGACATGACGGTTGATCAATTGGATGCCGGTGAAGTGCTGATCCACGTTGATCACTCAACGGTGAACTACAAGGATGCGCTGTCGGCAACCGGAGCCGGACGCATCATTCGCCGATTTCCCTGCGTTGGCGGTATCGATCTGGCCGGTACGGTTGAGTCGTCGAGTGATGCGGCGTTCAAGCCCGGCGACAGAGTGATCGCAACTTCGTACGACGTGGGCGTGGCGCACCACGGTGGCTATGCGCAGAAGGCGCGCATTCCAGCCGCGTGGCTGGTACCGGCCCCGGTGGGCATGAGCACGTTTGACGCGATGAGCTATGGCACCGCCGGCTTCACCGCAGCGCTTGCCGTGCATCGCATGCAGCATGATGGCCTGCGTCCCGGCAATGGCCCGGTGCTGGTGAACGGCGCTACCGGTGGCGTCGGCATGGTGGCAATTGAGATTCTGGCCAAACTCGGCTACGAGGTGGTCGCCGTGACCGGCAAGGAGAAAGACGCCGATCTGCTGAAATCGATCGGCGCCGACGACGTACTGGTGCGTGGCCAGTTCGAGATGACCGAAAAGCCGCTGGGGCCGGAGACGTATGCCGGCGCGGTAGACAACCTTGGTGGCGAGCAGCTCTCGTGGCTCACGCGGGTGATGAAGGTGGGAGGCACGATTGCCAGCGTGGGCCTCGCCCAGGGTTGGGAGGTGAAGACGACGGTGATGCCCTTCATCCTGCGCGGCGTGCTCTTGCTCGGGATCGACAGCGTGAACTGCCCGATGCCACTGCGGCGGGAGCTATGGAACAAGCTGGCGAATGAATGGAAGTGCGAAAAACTCGCGGCGCATTGCCGCACCGTGGCGTTCACGGAACTACCGACGGTGTTCGATGCGTATGTAAAAGGTGCGGTGACCGGACGCACGGTGGTCAGCGTTCGATAGTGTTCCGCAGCCGGAGCTGCGCCTGTCCCCGCGTCGGGATGACGAGTGGCGCCGGTTGTCGGTGAAGCTACATCACAGGCCGTGCTGGCGTGGTCGCGGGCGGGGCGCTTGGTGTGTAACGCTTGCCCAGAAGCAGCAAGCCCAGCTGCATCAGGAAATCGATCAAGCCGAAGCGGCGATCACTCGGCTTGTCGACGCCCACCACTTCGCACACGGCACCCGAGGCGAAGTAGAGCAGGTTTTCCGCACCTTCATCGCGCGTGGTTAGCAGCACTTCTTCGTTGGTGACGTATTCGTGGCAATACTTGGTCAGCACCACAATCTCGCTGTTCACCACCGCGTACTGATCGGCGGCCTTGCGCGTGACGCGCAGCGGTGCCTGTTGCGGCTGGTTGGGCGACGACTGCGCGAATACAGTGAACGAGGGCGTGAGCAGCGCGCCGATGAGCAGGGCCGCGACCGCTCGGCGTGGGGCAGATGAAGTTGCCATAGACGCAACGCTATCACGGGCCGCATTCCGCAGCCAGCGCTTTGCCACTACCATGGGCGCGATCATGCGATAACTCCGCCACCCAGGCACACGTTGCCCTGATAGACCACCGCATATTGGCCCGGCGTCGGGGCCCATTGCCCCTCGTCAAAATCAAGCTCGGCGAGCCCGCGTGTGTCGTCCGCCGCGGCGTAGGTACACGCAGCGTCCGGTTGCCTGTAGCGCGTCTTCGCGCCGTAGCGTTCGCCGGTTGCTGGCTCGTGGCCGCTGATCCAGTGCGTATTGACAATTGGCACGTCACGCCGGCGCAGGGCAGGATGTTCGCGCCCCTGCACCACGATGAGCGTGTTGTGTTTCAGATCCTTGCCGGCCACATACCACGGCTCGCCCGAGCCCGCGCGCGAGCCACCGATGTGCAAGCCGCCACGTTGCCCCAGGGTGTAGTAGGCGAGCCCCTGATGCGTGCCGACGTCGTTGCCCTCCGGCGTGACCATGCGTCCTGGCGTCTTCGGCAGATAGCGTTCCAGAAATTCACGAAATGGACGTTCGCCGATAAAGCAGATCCCCGTCGAATCTTTCTTCGCGAAATTCGGAATGCCAACGCGCTCCGCAATCACGCGGACTTCGCGTTTCGGAATGGTGGCCAGCGGGAACATCGCCTTCGAAAGTTGCGCCTGATTCAGGCGATGCAGGAAGTACGACTGATCCTTGGTGTCGTCGTCACCCTTAAGCAACTCAAAGCGCCCGGTGCCGTCGGCGACCTCTCGCACGCCGGCGTAGTGACCGGTGGCGATTTTGTCGGCACCAAGCCGCATCGCATGGTCAAGGAACGCCGCGAACTTGATCTCGGTATTGCAGAGCACGTCGGGGTTGGGCGTGCGCCCAGCCTGGTATTCGGCCAGGAAGTACGAGAACACGCGGTCCTTGTACTCGGTCGCAAAGTTGACCACCTCGATATCGATGCCGATGTGATCGGCCACGCTCACCGCATCGACCAGATCCTCGCGCGACGAGCAGAACTCGCTGTTATCGTCGTCCTCCCAGTTTTTCATGAAGATCCCAAGCACGTCGTGCCCCTGCTCCTTGAGCAGCCAGGCGGAGACGGCGGAATCCACGCCACCCGAGAGACCGACGATGACTTTCATAGGACGGTTGCCGAGGACGTCGCTGCGCTACGACGCCGCCCTGCTGCGCGGGCCAGGACGGCGCGCTTCGTGCCAGGACGCAAGGGGTGCGGGCGTTGGAGGGGCTTGAGCATGGATGGTATTTTCGTGCAACGGCAGCGGGAGCGAATCGCCGCCGCGGCGGGATGGTCGCGAGCGAAGCGAGCAATCCAGTTCCGTCCTCCCCCGCACAGCGGGCGACATCCTGTGTCGAAATGAAAAAAGGCACCCGAAGGTGCCTTTCTTGCTTCGAAGCGCTGAGCGCCGTCGAATTAAGCAGCTTTCTTAGCAGCTTTCTTGGCTTTCTTGGCTTTCTTAGCAGCCTTAGCCGGAGCAGCTTTCTTCTCTTCAGCTTTCGGGGCAGCGGCCGGAGCAGCAGCCGGAGCAGCTTTAGCCGGGGCAGCAGCCGGAGCGGCCGGAGCTTGGGCGAAAGAAACAGCAGCGAAAGCCGATGCGATCAGGGCGGTCAACAGTTTGCTCATTTTCAAATCCTCTATAGAGTTGGTTTTTTGCGCGGCTCACATTGCTGCGAGCTTGAGCCGATAACGAAGACACTTTCTGGCCGGTTGACACAGAAAGTAACAAAAACACAAACCGGAGCTCCCCTGCTTGCGCTCATCTTCCGTGACGAAGTTCTTTTTCTAGCTCAGCCTGCGATTGTAGCGTCGTTTTAGGGAAAACGCTTATTGTGCGGCCGAATCTGGTCGATTTTCTGATGGTCGTTCCGCCGAGATAGCGTTGTGCGCCAGATACTCGCGCAGCAGCGGCACCGTGACCGCCCGCTTGCGCGCCAGCGACAGCGCATCGATCCCATGCACGATTTGCCACAGTGACGCGACGTCCCTTCGGGAACGGCTCAGAATGTAAGTGAGCACTTCATTACTGAGCTGGAACCCTCGTCGCGCCGCGTGCTCTGCGAGGGCATGGGGTAACGCATCCTGAGGGATCGCGACCAACTCAAAAATCAGGCCGCTGCCGAGTCGGGTGCGCAAATCATCGCGCAACGGCCAATGCGCCGGCGGTGTGCGGCCACTCACTATCACGGAACCGCCCATGGGGGCGACATGGTTGAAAGCGGTAAACAGCCACGCCTGCTGCTCCGCAGTGAGCTCATCCGCGTTGTCGACGCAGACCAGTCGATTCGACACGAACGGGTCCACCGGAAAGGCATCGCGCGCCGCCAGAAACCGGGCCGAGTCACCCGTGTGTGCATTCGCAGCCGCGGCGGTGGCTGCCAGCAAATGAGTTTTGCCGGTGGATGACGCGCCCCAGATCGCGACGGCGGGCGGCGCTTTCACCGGTGAGAATGCGTCGGTCAGCGTGTAGAGGGCGGTGACCACCTCGGCGTTGTCGCCCACGACGAAGCTCTCGAAGCTCGCCGCGGTCGGCGCAAAAAAGTCAAACGGGATCTGCGGAGCCTTGGCCATGGCGGGTACGACGGGGTCTTGCGCAAATTGTCAGGGGTTGGCTTTCGTTTCGCCCACCGCCCGCGCTTCGCGGGCCTCCGCATCGAGCAGCCTGCGCTGCATGACCCGCAATGCCACCAGAAGCGCGGCGCTAGCCGGCAACGCGAGCAGCACACCGACGAAGCCAAATAATTGCCCGAATGCCATCAACGCGAAGATCACGGCGAGCGGGTGCAGGCCAATTCGATCGCCCACGAGGTAGGGCACAAGCACGAAACCCTCGAGCACCTGCCCAACCAGGAAGACCGCAGCGACCGCGATGATCGGCCCCGGCGTGGTGAATTGTGTCAGCGCAGCCAGCATGCCCAGCATCAGGCCGAGACCAAAGCCCACATAGGGAATGAACACCAGCAGTCCGGTGACCAGCCCGACGGGGAGCGCGAATTCCAGTCCCGCAAGCTTCAGGGCGATGCAGTAGTAGGTCGCAAGTGCCAGCATCACCATGCCCTGACCGCGCAGGAACTCGGACAGCACGGCGTCGATTTCGCTGGCGAGATCCCGTACCGTCGGCCGTACTGATCGCGGCAGCATGCGGTCAATTCCCTCGATCATCTGCGGCCAGTCGCGCAGAAAGTAAAACATCACGACCGGAACCAGCGTCAGATTGACGATGAGGCCGATCACCAGTTGCCCACCGAACTGCAATGATCCCGCGAGCTTCGTTGAGAGGCCGCTAATCGCACCCGCATTGTCTTTGGCAAGCGTTTTCAGCTGCGACAGGTCGAAGGAGAATGCAGTGCCGAAGGTCTGGTTGACCCACGGCAGCCACTCGTCCTGAATTTTGGTCAGAAGCTCCGGCATTCTTTCCGCGATGCGCGAGACCTCCGCGGAAATCAGTGGCGCCACCACCAGCATCATCCCCCCGCCGAAGGCGGCGATGG
This sequence comes from Burkholderiales bacterium, assembly GCA_016790165.1. Classification (GTDB taxonomy): domain Bacteria; phylum Pseudomonadota; class Gammaproteobacteria; order Burkholderiales; family Casimicrobiaceae; genus Casimicrobium. The sequence continues at coordinate 26,974 of JAEUPL010000040.1, read as the reverse complement.
CAAGAATCACCAGCACCGATCCGACGGTGCGCGGTACGCGGCGCGTTTCGAGCCAGGCTACCACCGGTGCTCCCACGTAGGACAGGATGGCGCCGAACATAAAAGGCGTAAGCACAGGCGCGAGGGCGCCGATTAGATAGCCGAACGCGACGAAGATGGCGATGACCGCTAGCGTCCGGTGACCGGGCGCCAGATCGCTCCACCAGTTGGTGCGGGCCACCGCGCTGGCGATCGGCGCCATTGGCCCGGCCACCGGGGCTTGGGCGGGTACGGCAGCGGGAGGTCCGTCGGCCTCGGGCGGGTTGTCCACGGCTGGCGGGCTAGAATTTTTGGTCGCTTCGCCACCGTGGCGACCCGCGTCGCCGGCTTCGACTGAACCGTCGCCGCTGCGGCTCTCGTCCAATTTGCTGTTCGCGTCTGCGTTCATGGTGGGCGGCATTACAACACGTTCACGTAAGAACCATTATGGCCCCCCCGTCTGCGACACCCGGCAATCCTGACGCCCTGACCTACGACCAAGCGGGCGTCAACTACGACCAGGTTGACCCGATCAAGCTGCTGGCGCAACAAAGCGCGAAGGCCACGGCGGCGCAACTCGCGCAACACGGTGTGAGCGAAATCGCAGCGTCACGCGGCGAGTCGGCCTACGTGGTCGACGCCGGCCCGTTTTATCTGGCTTCGATCGTGGAATGTCTCGGCACGAAAATCCTCGTGGCCGACGCCGTGTATCGTGAGGCCGGCAAGAGCTACTACGCGGCCATCGCCCAGGACACGATTGCGATGGCGGTCAACGATCTGATCACGGTTGGCGCGACGCCACTGGTGGTGCAGGCCTATTGGGCCGCGGGCGGTAGTGATTGGTTTGTCGACCGCCAGCGCGCGACTGATTTGATCGCCGGCTGGAAGGCTGCCTGCGAGGTGTGCGGCGTATCCTGGGGCGGTGGCGAGACACCGGCGTTGGCCGGTGTGGTGGAAGGCGGCACGATTGATCTGGGCGCCAGCTGCACCGGCATCGTGCAGCCGAAGTCGCGCCTGTCACTCGGCGACACGCTGGCCGCAGGTGACGCGATCGTGCTGCTAGCTTCGAGCGGTATTCATGCCAACGGTGTCTCGCTGGCGCGCAAGCTCTGCGAGCGATTGCCGGACGGGTACCAGTCGGATATTGGCAACGGACAGGCATTTGGCGAGGCGATTCTGGCGCCCACCGTGCTCTACGCGCCGGTCACCGAGGCGCTCGCCAAGGCCGGCGTGGGCGTGCACTATTGCGTGAACGTGACTGGTCACGGCTGGCGCAAACTGCTGCGTCACCCGAGTGCACTGACCTATCGTATCCACACGGTGCCGCCGGTGCCACCCGTGCTCGCCTTCATGCAGCGCGAAGCCAAGCTCGACGCCGCCGAGGCCTACGGCACGCTCAACATGGGCGCCGGGTTTGCCTTCTTTGTGCGCCCGGATCAGGCGGAACAAACCGTCGCCATTGCGAAGCAGTGTGGCATCGACGCCTGGGTCGCGGGGCAGGTGGAGGCCGGGCCCAAGCGGGCGATCATCGAACCGATCGGCGTGACCTACGGCACCGACGATCTGAAGCTGCGATGAGTGCTGCGAACGGAAGGCAGCTGTGGTGAGGCCGGCACGCAAGCGTATTGCCGTGCTGGTGTCGGGGCGTGGGTCGAATCTTGCCGCGATGCTGCGCAATGATTGCGGTGGAGACGTCGTGGTGGTGGGCAGCAACAAGGCCGACGCGGCGGGCCTTGAGCTGGCGCGTGACGCCGGAGTTGCCACGATCGCCGTCAACCACAAGGATTACGCGGACCGCGAGTCGTTCGATGCTGCCTTGGTCACTGCGCTGAACAGGTACCAACCCGATCTGGTGGTGCTCGCGGGTTTCATGCGCATTTTGACGCCGGTCTTCGTCGACGCATTCGCGGGTCGGCTGATGAATATCCATCCGTCCTTGCTGCCGAGTTTTGCGGGGCTCGACACTCACGCCCGAGCCCTGGCGGCCGGCGTGAAGCTGCATGGTTGTACCGTGCATTTTGTGACCAACGAGCTCGATCACGGCCCGATCATCATGCAGGCCGCGGTGCAAGTCGACGACGATGACACGCCAGAAACGCTGGCCACGAAAGTGCTGGTGCAGGAGCATCAGGTGCTTCCCTACGCGGTACGCCTGTTCTGTGAGGGCCGCCTGGTGGTGGAAGGCATGCGTGTGCGCACGCGAGACTGCGCGTTCGCGCCGTCACCGGCGCAGATGCGGTAACCGTGACAACCCTGTCATCGCGGGCGGTGCACACTGCGTTGAGCGCCCGCCATGTCTGACGCCGTCACCACTCCCGCGATTGCCGCCGTGGCCGCTGATGGCGACGGTCAATTTGCATTGGCGCGCAACGTCGCGCGGCGGCGCGGGTGGCTGGCCACGTCACGCCGCAAGCTAGCGCTGGCGCTCGGTGCCTCAATCGCGCTGCACTTGTTGTTCGGGCTGGCGGCCGACGTCGAACCAGCTGACGAGAAGAGCATCACACTCGCGGCGAAGCTGATGCCTCTGCCACCACCCCCTGTGCCGAGCGCCGCGCCACCGCGGCCCGCGAAGCCCAAGCCGAAGCCGCAGCGGCCACGCCCGGTGGCCACACCCGCCGCGCCGGTCGTCGTCGCGGCCGAGTCACCGGTCGCAGTGGCTGCCGAGCCGTCGGGTGACGCGGCACCTGCCGCCGCGGCGCAGGAGCCCGCCAGCGCGCCAGCGTCTGAGCCCATCGCCGCGGCATCACCCGCCGAAACTGCGCTGCCTGCACCTGCGCCGGAACCGCCGCCAGCGCGCATGCCGCCCAAGAAGATTGATCTGGGCTACACCGCCTTCCTCGGCGAGCAAAAGTTCGAGGTCGGGCCGGTCACTCTCAAATTCACGCATGACGACGGGCGCTACAAGCTGCGCATCGTCGGGCGGGGGCGCGGCTTGACCGCGCTGCTCTACCCCGGCACGTTCACCGGCGAATCGGAGGGCAGGATTACCGGCGAAGGCTTGCGCCCCGACAAATTCGTCGAGGAGCGTGGCAACCCGGACAAGCGCCGCGAAGTCGTGTTTGACTATGAACAGCGCTTGCTCCGCCTGCCCGACAAAGACCCGTTGCCATTCGAGGGCCAGCCGCACGACGCGCTCACCTGGATCGTGCAGTTCTATTTTTCGACGCCGAAGAGTGATCGGGTGACGCTCTCCGTGGGCACCACGCGGCGAATGGATGTGTACACCCTGGAGCGCGCGGGTGAGGAAGAGATCGAAGTCCCGACCGGCGAAACCGACGCGCTGAGCGGGAAGCCCGCGCTTAAAAAAGTCGCCACGCAGCTCTGGAAAGGCACGCGAAAACCGGCTGACGACGGTCAGCCCAACGGAAGCGCCACGTTCTGGTTAGCGCCGGAATTTCACTACATCCCGTTTCGCCTGAAGGTGGTGGATGGCAAAGGGCGCAGCGCTTCGTTCGATCTCACTGCGATTGCGACGGAGTAACAGCTTTTTATTGCTATCGGCTATTCAGCGGTCGATTGGGCCGGATTTTCCGCCAAGTCGACATGTCAATCTATTGGCCTGAAAACACCATCCAGCCGTGGCTGGACGTCCAAAGCTGAATCGATCTCAGTTCGCCGTGCCTGCGGCGACACGCCACAGCGCCTCCGCGGCGTCCGACAAGGCCACGCGCGGGCGGAACAATCGCACTTCGATCGGCACCGTCCACGTGTCGTCGCTGGCGCGGACGAGTGCACCACTCGCCAACTCGGCGGCGATCAGGCTGGTCGGCAGCCAGGCCACGCCTCGGCCCTCCATCGCCATGGTTTTGAGCAGCACCGCGTGATGCGCTGTGAACACGTTTCGAGTCGTCACGCCACGGGGTTTGCCAAGTGCCTCGCCCAAGATGGCGTGCATGATCTGTCCGATGCCCGAGGCGACGCCGTAGGCGAGGACGGGCACTGGTGCGCGCGATTTGCCTGCTTTGCGGCTGCTCTGTGCTGCGACCGCGTACTTCGGCGTTCCGTCTGCGTTTGGCGCGGAGACTGGCAACAGGCGATCGACGCCGACCGCCACGAAGTCAAACTGCGTTGGGTCGAGCCGGTTTTCCACCTCGGAATGACCGTGACACAGCAAAAACTGCGCGCGGCGCTGCAGCATCAGGTCTTCACAGGCGGCAAAGCTGTCCGACACCATCTGGATCGGCCCCATGGTGCGGCCGACCGGGAGTTGCGCCTCAATCTTGCCAAGCCAGGTCGGGAAGAACGTGAGCGACAGGGCATGCGTCGCTGCGAATTGCAGACTCACTGCGGCCTGCTCCTGCGCAGCGAGCGCCTGGGAACGTGCGGCCTCGAGCCGTTGCACTACGTCTTCAATCTCGGGTAAGAGGTGCTTCCCGGCGGCAGTCAGGGCCACCGGATGCGTTGTGCGATCAAACAGCTCAACGCCGACCCAGGCTTCGAGCGACTTGATGTGGCGACTGAACGCCGGCTGTGCGATGTGCCGCGCCTGTGCTGCGCGCGAGAAATTGCCGCTCTCGGCCAGGACGATGAAATCTTCCAGCCAATCCAGATCAAGCGGTCGGTTGCCGGGCCCCATCGCGGTTGCTCTGCCTCCTGCTTATTGAATAGTTCTATCTGTTTCGGGTATTGGACGACGGCCGCCGCCGCAGCAACAATGCGCCACCCTTTTGACGACCGCCACCACGCAGCACGCATGCCTACCATCGCCAACTATCGCGGCATTATCCCCGCAATCTCCACCCCGTTCACCAATGACAACCGCATCGACGAGCCGGCGCTGCGCCAGCTCGCGTCCTGGCTCGCCGGCCACGACGGCATCGTCGCTGTGATGACCAACGGCCACACGGGTGAAGTGTTTGCGCTCGACCCGAAAGAACGCGCGGAGGTGACGCGCATCGTCGCCGACGAGCTCAAAGGCAAGCTGCCCGTCATTTCATCCGTGGTCTGCGAAGGGCTGACCGACGCTGCGCATCACGCCAAACTGGCCAAGCAGGCCGGCGCTGTCGGGATTGACGTGATGCCGCCGCACCACTGGCTGCGCTTCGGCTTTCACGCCGATCATGCGACGGCTTACTTCAAGAATATCTACGACGCCACCGGGCTCGATCTCATCGCGCATGTGTATCCCGCCTGGACGCGTGCCTCCTACTCGTCGGCGTTGCTTGCGGAACTCGCGAAGTTGCCCTACGTACAGGCCTTCAAGGTCGGCCAGCGCGAGATGAGCAAATACGCCCGCGACATCAAGGCCATCCGCGACGCCGACGCCAGCAAGGCAATCCTGACCTGTCACGATGAATACCTGCTCGCCTCGATGGTGCAGGGCGTCGATGGCGCTCTGGTGGGCTTTGCCAGCGCCATTCCGCAGCTGATCATCGACCTCTGGAACGCTGTGAAAGCCGGCGACCTGCACCGCGCGATGGCGGTGCAGGCAAAGATCACCCCGATCAAGGAAGCCGTCTACGGCGCCGGCGAGCCGACCGGGGAAGCACACGCCCGCATGAAGGCCGCGATGCGCCTGGCGGGCGTGATTGCCAACGACCACGTGCGTCCGCCCACTCACGCACCGAGCGCGCTGGAGCTCGAGGTGATCCGCGCCGCACTCGCCCAAGCCGGGTTGTTGAAGGCGTAGCGCTGCGCGTCGCGCCGTCAAAAGGAACTATCGCAAGGAGGATTCAATGCAAACCCCATCTTTCATCAGCAAGGCACTCGTCGTTGGCCTGTTCGCCGTCGTTGGCGCCGCCGCGTCCGCGCAGGCCTACCCCAACAAGCAAGTCCGCGTGATCATCCCGTTCCCGCCAGGCGGCACCCTCGATACCGTCGGACGGCTGCTGGCGCAAAAGCTCGGCGATCAGCTCGGGCAATCGTTCGTGGTGGAAAACCGGCCCGGTGGCAACGGCACCATCGGCGCCGATGCCGTTGCCAAGGCGCCCGCCGACGGTTACACGCTGCTGTTCAACGCGTCCACGTTTACCACGTCAACGCTGGCGCTCAAGTCGCCGCCGTACGACATCGTGAAGGACTTCGCGCCCATTGCGCTGGTGGCGAAAGCGCCGCTCGCTGTCGCCGTCGCCAAGGAGCTGCCGGTCACCGACGTCAAGTCGCTGATCGCCCACGCCAAAGCGAATCCTGGCAAGCTGTCGTTCGCGATCGGCTCCAACGCGTCGGCCGGACACCTTGCCACCGAGCAACTGCGCCGCGCCGCCGGACTGGAACTGCTGATCGTGCCGTACAAGGGCTCGACCCCGGCGTATCAGGATTTGCTGGGCAACCGTATTGCCGGGTTCATCGACCCGATCCTCGGCTCTGCAGGCTACGCCAAGGCGGGGCAGCTCAAGGTGATCGCCGTGACGTCGGCGAAGCGGGTGCCGTCAATGCCGGACGTGCCGACCGTGGGCGAAACGGTGCCGGGCTACGAGGCGTTCAGCTGGTACGGCCTGTGGGCGCCAGCGAAGACGTCTGCGGACATCATTCAAAAACTCAATGCGGAGACCAACAAGGCGCTGGCGGGTGACATGAAAGATCGCCTGATCAGCAACGGGCTCGTTATCGAAGCCGGCACGCCGGATGACTTCGCGAAGTTCCAGCGCGACGACACCGCCCGCTCGATGAAGACGATTGCCGACAGCGGCATCAAGTTCGAATAGTTCACCGCGCAGCACGATGAAGCATGCGCTCGTCACCGGCAGCAGTTCCGGCATCGGTCGCGCCATCGCGTCAGCACTGCTCGACGCCGGTTGGCGTGTGACCGGGCTCGACCGTGCCGACGCCGCGATTAGCCACACCGCCTACACGCATCAATTCGTCGACCTGACCGACAGCGCGGCGCTCACCACCGCTGCGCAGGCGCACGCGGACGTCGATGCGCTGGTGCACGCGGCGGGCGTGCTGCGCGTGGGCAATGTCGGTGCGCTCGATCACGCGGGTGGCGAACTGATGTGGAAGCTGCATGTCGACGCGGCGTCCCGTCTTGCCGATGTGCTGGTCCCGGCGATGGCGGCGCGCGGCAGCGGGCGCGTGGTGTTGATTGGCAGCCGTGTTGCCGCAGGCAAGGCCGGCCGCAGCCAGTACGCCGCGACCAAGGCCGCGCTGATCGCGCTGGCGAAGAGCTGGGCCGCCGAGGTTGCAGCGCGTGGCGTGACGGTCAACGTGGTGTCGCCCGCAGCCACCGCGACGGGGATGCTCGCCGACCCGAAGCGCGCGACCGAAGCGCCAGTGTTGCCGCCGATTGGGCGATTGATTGAGCCGGCAGAAGTGGCAGCACTGGTCACCTTCCTGCTCTCGGCAAGCGCTGCGGCGATCACCGGCCAGGACGTTCAGATTTGCGGCGGGTCATCGCTGAACAGGTAGTCGTAGCCTCGATGCAACGAAGTGGAATCGAGGTTCGTCGGCACCCGCCTCAATAGCGACTCTTCGCGGCGCGTTTCCCTCGACTTCGCCTCGCTGCATCGAGGCTACTCAAGACTTATTGCCACGGATACACACTGTGAAAATCACCCACATCCTCGAATCCACGCGCCCAATCAAATCGGCGATCCGCAACGCCTACATCGATTTCAGCAAGATGACGCTGAGCCTCGTCGCGGTTGTCACCGATGTCATCCGCGACGGCAAACCGGTGATCGGTTACGGCTTCAATTCCAATGGCCGCTACGGTCAGGGCAATCTGATGCGCGAGCGCTTCATCCCGCGGGTGATGGAGGCCGACCCCGCGTCGCTGGTCAACGCGGCCGGCACCAACCTCGACCCGCACAAGGTGTGGGCCTGCATGATGACCAACGAGAAGCCTGGCGGTCACGGCGAGCGCTCGGTGGCGGTTGGCACCATCGACATGGCGGTGTGGGACGCCGTGGCGAAGATCGAAGGCCTGCCGCTGCATGAAATGCTCGCGAAGCAATATGGCAACGGCACGGCGAACCCGAAGGTGTTCGTCTACGCCGCCGGTGGCTACTACCACCCTGGCAAAGGCCTCGACGGTCTGCGCGGCGAGATGCAGGGCTATCTCGATCGCGGCTATTCGGTCGTCAAGATGAAGATCGGCGGCGCACCGCTCAAGGACGATATCGAACGCATCGAAGCCGTGCTCAAGATGCTCAAGCCGGGCCAGCAACTGGCCGTGGACGCCAATGGCCGCTTCGACCTGAAGACCGCCATCGAATACGGCAAGGCGATGGCGCAGTACCCGCTGTTCTGGTACGAAGAGGCGGGCGACCCGCTCGACTACGAGCTGCAGGCCAACCTCGGCGACAGCTACGCCGGCCCGCTCGCCACCGGCGAAAACCTGTTCTCGATGCAGGACGCCAGAAACCTGATCCGCCACGGCGGCATGCGCAAGGACCGCGACTGGCTGCAGTTCGACTGCGCGCTGAGTTACGGGCTGGTCGAATACCTGCGCACGCTGGACATGCTCAAGGAATACGGTTGGTCACCCAGTCGCTGCATCCCGCACGGCGGCCATCAGATGTCGCTGGCGATCGCCGCCGGCCTCGGCCTCGGCGGCAACGAAAGCTACCCGGATTTGTTCCAGCCCTACGGCGGCTTCCCGGATGGCGTGCGTGTCGAGAACGGATATGTGACTTTGCCTTCGTTACCGGGAATTGGGTTTGAGGGCAAGCGTGATTTGATTGCGGAGATGTGGGCGCTGGCGAAGTGAGCGACGCCTACGGCAGCGCGTGCAACGCATCCGCCAGACGGCTCCTCATTCGGGCGTCAATACCTGTCACTACGTAAAAGCCGTTGCGCCAGTGTGCGTCAAGCTGTGCGGTGGCTGCGATCCGATGCTCCTGTGACATCTGACCAGGCACGCGCTCGTAGTGACAGGCGGTGAAGAAGAGTACGCCGGATCGTCGCGCGACGATGCGTCGCTTCCCGCGATTGGTTACGCCCGGCGTCCGCACGGTGAACTCCAGGTATTCACCACCCGTCGGCAGATCACCGAAGCGGTTGCCGAAGCGGTGCCCATCATGCTGCGGATACGGAAACGGTCCGCCCTGAGCAATGAGGTTGATGGCTTGTCGCGCCTCTGAAGGGAGAGCGCCGATGTCGATGGCAAACAAAGCGTTGCCCATTTCACCGCCACGACCGATCAGGCCGTGGCGGCGCAACGCGGCCGCCTCAACGTTGATATCCAGATTGGAGGGCATGAGCATGACAAGCTCCCTGTCACCGCAATGATCGTCGGTGGACGTGAGTGAGTATGTCATCTCGAAGCATGCACACTTGGCATGTGCCGCTCCTACAATGGCCGCATGCTTGCCCGACCCTCCGCGCTCAGCGCACTTGCCTTTGCCATCCAGTCCGCTGCCAAGTTCGACTACCCTGCCGACCGCACGCTGTCTTACGTGCTGCGCGAAAAGCGGGTGGGCTCTCAGGATCGCGTCGTCGTGGCCGAGGGCTACTACGCGTGGCTGCGGCATCGGCTGTCGGTGGAGGCGATTGCCGGCGACGGCGCCAAGTTCGATGCCATTGCGCTGGCCGCGCTGGCGCGGCAGTTTCGTCGCCGCGCCAAGGTGCCGCCGGGCGAGGACGACCGCTACGCTAAATTCCTGAAGGCGGACGAAGCGCTCGGGCCGCATCCGCGCCGCGAGTTGCCCACCTGGCTGTGGGATCGGCTCGGCGCGCAGTACGGCAATGACGAGCGACTCGCTCTGGCCGATGCGTTGCTCGAACCAGCCGCGTTCGACCTTCGCGTCAATACGCTCAAGGCCAAGCGCGACGCCATTCTTGGCCGTTTACAGAAAGAAGGTTTCCCCGACGCGCGCGCCACGCCGCTCTCACCCGTGGGCATTCGCTTGCCGCATCGCGTGGACATCTCGCGCCACCCGCTGTTTGAAGATGGCACGCTCGAAGTGCAGGACGAAGGCAGCCAGTTGCTCGCGCAAATCGTCGGCGCCAAACGCGGCGAGATGGTCATCGATTTCTGCGCCGGCGCCGGAGGCAAAACACTCGCACTCGCCGCCATGATGGCGAGCACGGGGCGGCTCTACGCCTGTGATGTCAGTGAAAAGCGGCTCGATAACCTCGGCCCGCGCCTCGCGCGCAGCGGCGCCAGCAACGTGCAGACGATGCGCATCGAGAGCGAGCACGACAAGCGCCTCGACAAATTCATCGGCAAGGCCGACCGCGTGCTGGTGGATGCGCCGTGCTCCGGCCTCGGCACGCTCAAGCGGAACCCCGATCTCAAGTGGCGGCAATCGCCGGCAAGCGTCAAGGAACTCATCGAAAAGCAGAGCAGCATCCTCGCCGCGGCGTCACGCCTCGTGCGGCCCGGCGGGCGTCTCGTTTACGCGACGTGCAGCGTGCTCGCAGAAGAAAACGAGAAAATCGCGGAAGCATTTCTCGATGCGAATGTGGACTGGACCCTGGTGCCAACGTCGTTGCGCGGCGACGAAGCAGGCGAAGCACGCTTTGCGCAGCTGTTGCCGCATCGTGACGGCTGCGATGGTTTTTTCGCGGCAGTGTTTGAGCGGGGCAATTAGTGTCGGGGCCAGAAACGGCGACGCTGTCGCCACAGGCGCGCATCGAACTCACCGAACTTGAAGAAGCGATGTGGCGAGCGGAGTCACGGTTCGATCTGGCGTTTCAGGAAGAGCGCTTTGCCGCCGACTTCGTGGAATTTGGACGATCGGGGCGCGTGTACCGCCGCGCCGACGCCATTCGCCGGAGCGGACAAGCGATCGCGGCGAAGCTGCCACTACCGAACATGGAGATCAAGATGATTGATGCCTGCACGGCGCTTGTCACCTATGACTCCGAAGTCGTTTACGACGGCGTCGTCGAGCGCGCGCATCGCAGTTCGATATGGTCGCACACCGTGCAGGGCTGGGTGATGCGCTTTCATCAGGGCACGCCCTACTGATTGCGCACCCCGCACGCGAGTTGCAGTGCGCCGGCACCCGTTTTGAACATCGCTGACCGCCTCCCCGGACTCGACCTCCTCCGCAGCATCGCCATCCTCTGGGTGATGCTGTTCCACTCGTTTGTCGTTGGCGGACTCGGCCGTCGTGGTCGTGGTTATCGCGTTGCGGCTGGATGGGTGTTGACCTATTCTTCGTGTTGAGCGGTTTCCTCATTGGCACCCAGGTGCTGAAGCCGCTGGCACGCGGCGAAACTTTCTCGTTCGCGGATTTCTACTGGCGGCGTGCGTTTCGCACCCTGCCGGCGTACTGGGCGGTGCTGCTGATTTATCTGTTGTGGCCGAATCTCCGCGAGGCGCCGGGCATGGAGCCGTGGTGGAAATTCTTCACCTTCACCATGAACCTGAGCATCGACTATCTGCGGAACACCGCGTTCTCGCCTGCACGGTCGCTCTGCGTTGACGAACACTTCTATGGATTGTTTCGGCTGCTGAGCGCGGTGCTGCGACCCTGATTGGCGGCTGCGTCCATCAACCCATCGCCGCAAGTAGCGCGCGTTCGCGTGCTGCGGACAGTCCAAATTGTTTCGCAGGAAACTTCGTCTGGCGCTCTATCGGCAGGCTTCGCCACCACGCCAGCGTATCTGCGGCCGTGACGGACAAGGGGCGCAAGGGCAGGCCGGCGGCGAGCGCGCGGGCGCTGCTGCGCCGATGCGCACCGGCGGTCTCGCCGACGCCCGGAATCCAGACGGGCAGGTCAGTCCACGCGTTGACCTGCTGAGCCGCGAGAAATTCGCGTGAGGCTTCGCGCAGGATCGCGTCCGGATTGACGACGGAACGGATGGTGTCGAGAAACTCGCCCATCGTCATCGCGCTCGCTGGGCCTTTCAGGTTGAATGCCCCAGTGAGCCGCTGCTCGGCAACCTGCACGCTCCACGCCGCCACGTCGCGCACGTCGATGAATTGCACCGGATCCGCGCGCGGCGGGACGAGCACCTCTCCGCCTTGCGCGATGCGAACCGGCCAATACGTGAAGCGATCGGATTCGTCACCGGGCCCCACGATCAATCCTGGCCGAAGCATGGCGCAGCGCCCGTCGTACTGCCGCATCGCCTCGTCCTCGCACAGCGCCTTGAGTGGCCCGTACAGGCTCATGTCCGCCCGCACGTCGGCGGGCGACAGGTCGAAGGCGTCGGCGCGATCACAGGTTTGACGTGCCGCGCCCTCGTCGGCGTCGGGCTCAGCGTCGCTGGCGTACACCGAGACGGTGGAGATCAATGTGTAGTGACCGATGTGAGGGGCCAGCAGCGCGGCCGCGCTTCGCACCCAACGCGGCACCAGCGTCGCGTTGTCGATGCAGGCGTCGAACGTGCGTCCGCGCAGCGCCGCGTAGTCGTTCTGGTCGCGGTCGCCCACCAGGTAGTCGACCTTCGGCAGGCGCGTTGCGGCGCGCTGCCCCCGATTGAACAGGGTGACCGTGTGCCCGCGCTCGAGCGCGTAGCGAACCTGATGTTCACCGATAAAGCCGGTGCCCCCCAAAATCAGCAGGCGCATGAGCGAAACGCGATGACGCGTGAGGTTGAGTGATGTTGCGTATTGTGTCGCGTTTGCGCCGCGTCGTAGCATTGACGGCACTTGGTTGACCTCGGGATGCAGCCCGTCATGACCGATTTTCACGATGCGATCGATTTCGCCCTGGCCCACGAAGTGAACTGGCCACGCGACCCGCTGGCCGCGCCAGGCCCCGGGCAAATGCCGTTTGGCGTACATCATGGCGATCCGGCGCCGTGGAATGTGCTGCGCGGTCCGGTGCAGGCGCGCGGCGGCGTGTCCGGTGTGATCCTGCAGCATGGCCGCGAGGTGGCCGCGTGGGGTGAGCCGGATCGTGCCGATCTGACCTTCAGCGTCGCGAAGACCTATCTGGCTTTGCTCGCGGGCGTGGCGTATATGCGCGGCCTGCTGCCGGATGTGCACGAGCCGGTGTCGGCGCGCTTGCCGGGCATCGGCTTTGACAGTGCGCACAATCGCAGCATCACCTGGGCGCACTTGCTGGAACAAACGAGTGAGTGGGAGGGCAACTGCTTTGGTCTGCCCGACACGGTGGACCGTTATCGCGCGGTATCGCATGACCCTCGTCCGCCGGGTGGCGTGAAGGGCGACGCACGACCGCTGTGCGCGCCGGGCAGCTACTGGGAATACAACGACGTGCGCATCAACCAGTTGTCGCTCGCGCTGCTGCATTTGTTCCGGCAACCGTTGTCCGAGGTGTTCGCCGAGGCCATTCGGCAACCGCTTGGTCTTGACGGGGACTTCGCCTGGCGCGGCTACGACGATGCCTGGACGACTGTCATCGACGGCGCTGGCGTCGCGCGGCGCATGCAGAGCGTTCCTGGCGGCACCCATTGGGGCGGCGGCGTCACGATCAGCGCGCGTGAACAGGCACGCATCGCGCAGCTCTTCCTCGACGGCGGACGCTATGTGGGGCGGCAGATCGTATCGGCCGCCTGGCTTGCGCAAATGACCGCGCCGTGCGCGCTGGCGCCGTTTTACGGCTGGCTGATGTGGCTCAATCGCAACGGCACGCAGTTTCCGGGCGCCTCGCGCGAGGCGAGCTTTATGATTGGCGCGGGCGGGCACTACGTGTGGATCGAGCCGGCGCAGGATGCGGTGATTGTCGTGCGCTGGCTGGACTCCGCGCACGCGACGGGGTTCACGGCACGCGTTGCGGCGGCGTTGCGTCAGTCGTAATCATGCTGGAAATTCGCGCCCCGGAACAAGCGACCCCGGCCGATGCGCAGGGCCGTTGCGAGCAGTTGCTGCGGGCGTTGCCGCAATGGTTCGCCATCGAATCGGCGCTCACCACCTACGCGGCACAGGTGACACGTTTGCCCACTGCATTCGCGCTGCGGCGAGGCGAGGTTGTGGGCTTTATCACGCTGCGCCAACATGCGGCGAACGCGTGGGAAGTGGAGTGCATGGCGGTGCACCCCGCGGCACACCGGCAAGGCATCGGCCGGGCGCTGATCGATTGGGCGGTTCGCTGGTTGCGGGCGCGTGACGCGCGGTTTCTGACGGTGCGCACGCTTTCGCCCGCGGTGAACCATTTCGCCTACGCCGAGACGCGCGCGTTCTACGCGGAGATGGGTTTTCAGCCCATCATGCAATTCGACGACTATTGGTCGGCCCAGAATCCGTGCCTGGCGATGCTGCGCGAACTGCGGTAGCGCTCGCTACATCTGCTTGAACAAATGCTGGTAAGCGCGAGAGACTGTCAACGGTTTCGCCACGCCTTTGATGTTGAGCGACAGGCGGCCGTCGCCGTCGCGTTTGCTGGAGAGTACGTTGCGGATATTGACGATGGTGCCGCGATGCACCTGCCAGAAGGTTTCGGCGTCGAGCGAGGCGACCAACTCGGCGAGCGGCATGCGGATCACGTGGTCCCCGTTCGCGGTGTAGACGATGGTGTATTTGTCGTCGCTCTGAAAGTACAGCACCTCGTCGACCGCAATCTGATAGGTGGTGTCGCCGCGGCTCGCGCGGATCCAGCGCAACGGAGGCTTCGCTGCAGCGCCCGCCGGTGCGGCGATGCCCGCGCGTGACAACAGGTTCAGGAGATGCGCCAGTTCGGGGGCGGCTTGCGATGCCGGTGCGGCTGGCTGTGCCACTGCGTGCTTCAGCCGCGCCACGGTCTGCGCGAGCCGTTTGCGCGTGACGGGTTTCAGCAGATAGTCGATGGCTTCACGCTCGAAGGCGTCGACGGCGAATTGGTCGTAAGCGGTGACGAAGACGATGCGGCTGTCCGTTTCGATGCCTTGCGCCACTTCGATGCCGGTTTGGCCGGGCATCTTGATGTCGAGAAATACGATGTCAGGCGCGTATTCGGCGATGAGCGCGGCGGCCTCGTTGCCGTTTGTGGCTTCGGCCACGATCTCGAGCTCCGGCCAGAGCGCGGCCAGTTTGTCGCGCAGATCGTCGCGCAGCAGGGATTCGTCGTCAGCGAGGAGGGCGGTGGTCATGAGGACGGTGTTGATTGCAGGGGGGACACCGGTACCCGAAGGGTGATCTCGGTGCCGGGGTTGGCGTCGGCGACGGTGAGCGTGGCGCGACCATCGTAGAGCACATGGAGTCGCTCGCGCAAATTCGCGAGGCCGACGCCGGTGTCCGCGCTGTCGGCGTGCTCGCCAAAGCCGAGCCCGTTGTCACGCACGGTCAACCGCATCCGCACGTCCGCGCCGACAGTGGCGCCGGGCTCGCGTGCGATGCGTACGTCGACGCGTCCACCTTCAACCTTCGGTTCCAGCCCGTGCTTGATGGCGTTTTCGACCAGCGGTTGCAGCAGCATCGGTGCGAGCGGCGCCGACGTCAATGCGGGATCAACGTCGAAGGTGTAGTGCAGCCGCTCACCCATGCGGATTTTGATGAGTTCAAGATAGTGCCGGAGCAACTCAGTCTCCTGCCTCACGGTGCCCTCCTGCGACCGGCTTGCAGACAGGCTTTGCCGGAGGTAGGCAATGAAGTTGTCCATCATGAGATTCGCGCGTTCGGGCGAGCGATTGATCAGGCTCTGGATATTGGCCAGTGTGTTGAACAGGAAGTGCGGCTCGATCTGCGCTTGCAGCATTCGCATCTGCGCCTGAACCAGCTGCTTTTCGTTTGAGACCACGCGCAGTTTCTCGCGCGCCATGATCTCGTCCACTTTTTTCTGCTCCCACTCGGTACCAAAGAACGAGCGGCCCGCGAACACCGACAGTCCGTGTACGAGCATGGCCATGCCCAAGCCGATGGTCGGCCAGTGCGCCCAGCGCGGGCCTGGCGTGAAGGCGTTGATAACCCATAGGCAGGGGATGATGATGGCGAAGATCGCGAGCGAGATATAGAAGCTGCGGATTTCTTTGACCCGCTTGCGCGCGTTGTGCAGCGCCACGTTGTAGCGCGCATCGTGCGCCCCGTTCACTGCTTGTTCTCGCGCGCCATGATTTCACGGACTTTGCGCTCTTCCCAGTCCTGCGTGAACATGCCACCGGGCAGCACCGAGAGACCGTGCCCCAGCACGCCAATGCCCCAGCCCAGCGTCGGCCACAACGCCCAGTACGCCCACCATTTGCTCGCGGCGGGTGAATTCCAGAGCTGCCAGCCATTGATCGCCCACAGCAGCAGGTTGACCAGCACGTAAACGAACAGGTGCCGGTAGAACTCGGCCAGCCGGTGCACGCGGCGGCGAATCGCGGCCTCGCGTTCAGACATGCCGGGGTAGGTCAGTTCGTCGTCGTCCATGGTTGGATTTTTGGTGAGGTGAAACATGAGCGCATTGTGCGAATCGTACGGCGATGCGACCAGCGGCGTACGACCAACCGGGCGCCACGGTTCGCCACTTGCCGCCGGGCTTCGTGAACGGCGCGCGTGACCGTCGCTCTGCGGTCGCCAACGGCTTTGTGGTCTTAACGACCAGCCGACGGTCGATAGCGGCTGGTTTTGGATATAGTCGACTTATCAATATTCCGGCCTGTAACGACCATCTGACTGTCGATGAGGCACGTGAGCTGTATCGCCGGGTTGATGCCATGGCGATGCCATTGACGCATCGCGGTCTGTGTATTAATGTAGTGATACAGTAGACAAATCGCTTCAACCCTGCGCCGAGCGTCACCGTGTTCCGCCTCGACCTGCAACCCGCCTCGCCCACGCCGATCTATCGCCAGATCGTCGAGCAGATCACGCGCGCCGTCGCTGCCGGCACGCTGGCACCGGGCGACGCGTTGCCGTCGGTGCGCGCCGTAGCGCAGGACCACGTCGTCAACCCGATGACGGTATCGAAAGCGTACTCGCTGCTCGAAGCGCAGGGCGTCGTCGAGCGGCGGCGCGGGGTGGGCATGGCGGTTGCCGCCAGCGCGACCGGTGCACCTGACCGATTTGCCTTGTTGGCACCCGCGCTGGAACACGCCGCAAAGGTGGCGCGGCAGCTCGGCATCGATCCCGAAGACGCGCTCCGTGCGTTTGCGCAAACACTCGCGGACAGCGAGCAGGAGAAAAACCATGAATGAATCCAGCACTCAGGCAGACCTCTGCACGCAAGACGAATCGGCGGCCGCGGTCGAAGCGGTGCACATCAGCATGCGGTATGGCCCGGTGACCGTGCTCGATGACGTGAGCTTCACGCTGGTGCCGGGCTCGGTGCTCGGGCTGGTCGGTGGCAACGGTGCCGGCAAGACCACGTTGCTGCGCTGCCTGTTGGGTTTGACACCCCCGACAGTGGGGGCGAGCCGGCTGTACGGTTGCGACAGTCGCGACCTGACTGACCCGGTCCGCACGCGGCTGGGCTACGTCGCGCAGCGGCCCGAGCTCTACGACTGGCTGCGTGTGCGCGAGCAGTTGGCCCTGTTTGGGCAACTTTATCCCGGGTGGACGGCGGCGCATGCGCGCGAACTGAGCTTGCGTCTTGACTTGCCCGACGACGTGCGCGTGGGCAACTTGTCGCCCGGTGAGCGGCAGCGGCTGGCGATTGTGCTGGCCATGCAGCATCGGCCCGATCTGCTCATCTTTGATGAGCCCGTGTCGAGCCTTGATCCCGTGGGGCGGCGTGACTTTCTTCGCCTGCTTTTCGAGCATGACACCCTGCACCACGCGGCCGCCACGGCGATCATCTCAAGCCACCTGTTGGACGACCTTGAACGCGTCGTCACCCATCTGCTATTTCTGCAACAGGGGCGCGTACAACTGTTCGGTGGACGCGACGAACTGGCTGACTGCGTGCGTGAGTTTGACAGCGGCGCAGCGCTGGAGCGCGTGCCCGGTGTTTTGCGCAGTCGCCGACGGGCCGACGGGTCGTGGCAAAACGTCCTCGACCTGCGCGTGCTTGATCCGGCCGTGTTGCCGCCAACCGCCGATCTGCGTGCGCTGAGCCTGGTGGATCTTTACCTCGCCCTGAACGGATGAGCGCGATGAATGCGACACGTGACTCCGAGCGGACACTGTGGCGAATCGCCCATGCGCTCATGGGTGATCGCAACATGATCTGGGTCGCTGCCGTGGCGTGGGTCGCGGCCTGGGCGGGGCTCGCGTACGCGTTGATATGGCCGCCCTACGCGCTTGGCCGAGGCAGCGTGAGTACGCAGATGACTGCCTATGCGGCATCGCTCGCGTTTTTGCTGATACCTGCCGTGGCATCCCAGGTTTGGCTACAGGCGCGTCGGCATCCCCTGTTTCACTTGGCGCCGGATGGCGAGCGGCGATTGCGCGCGCTGTCGCTCCGGCTGGGCGGTCTGGCGATGCTGAGCTTCATTCCAGCGCTGGTTCTGCATGGCTTCGCCGATGCGCTGACCCACGCACCGCGCGGTACGTGGGTCACCCTGGGGATGGTGGACACCCACGTCTGGCGAGCCTGGGCGCTTTACCTGCTGGCGGGGGCCGGCCTGACCCTATGGCTGGGTCGCGGTCTGCGTACTCCACCAAACCTGCTGTACGGCGTGCTCAATCTCTGGGCATTGCAGCTGAACGTGCGATATTGGTGGATCACCGCGCTGATGGCATTGGTGTTGGTCGGGGGCTTCTGGCTTTACTCGCGGTTCAAGCGCGACGACGCTCCGGCGCGGCCACCCATGCTGGGTGACCCGATGTACGTATTCGTCAAGCCCGAGCGCCATTCACCAAGGCGCGAACGCTGGCGCGCCCACCGCCTGCGTCGTGCCATCCGGGCGAGGGAGGACAAGCGCGCCGTGGCGCTGGCCTTGCTGAGTGACTCGAGCGCGACGGGGTTTTCGTGGTTCAGCGCACTGATGTTGGCTTACTTCGTGGTCGTCGTACAGCCCCTATCCCTGTCGCGTTGGGGGGCAGCCTCCGATCTATTTGTTGGCGTGGTGGCCATGTTCGTCGCGATTCCACGCCCGATCGGGATTGCGTCGCTTTGGTTGTTACCACTTGGGCTGCGTCAACATTCCTCGGGCGAACTCATCGCAGCAGTGTGGATTCGGCAGGTGCGCGTGCGGATCGCGACGGGCGTGGCCTTGGGCATGGTCATTCTCGCGGCGCTGCAGATGTTCTATCCGGCATGGCTTGATCGCTGGGCACTGCTGTACGGCCAACGCACCTTGGCGGACAAACTGCTGTGGGCGCCGCTCTTTCTCGCGTTTGTGCTCCACGGTGCGGCTTACACCGCGAGCGTGATCGGCGCGCTTTCGCCGCGCGCACTCGCCAGTCGCCGCGCGCCCCTGTGGACACTGCTCGCCATGCTGTTGGTCCCAGTGCTGGCCGGGGGCGGTTTGTTCGCCGCCAATGCGATTGCCGCGTGGGGCATTGCCGGCCTGAGCGCACCCGTCGCGTATGGCGTCCTCATCGGAATATTGCTGCCGGTCGGTGCAAAGCTCGCACTGCGCATGCGCCGCAGCGCGTGGCAGCGGGCCGACGTCGCTGCGATCTCGGAGAAGTTTGCCGACGCGGCGCGGCGGATGGAGACGGCCACCACGTTCGAGCGCGAAGTTCGATTCGTGCGGTGGTTCGCGCCTCCGAATCCGGCGGCTCGGTCGAAGTAATCGCTGCGACGTGAGTGCGCTAAAGCGCGTCAATCGCCGCCAGATGCCGCGCCTTCTGCACATCGTGTAGCCAGCTCGCGCGAATGCTCATTGCGGCGAGCTTTTTCAGGTCGTCCGCGCTGAGGTTGAGGGCGCGCGTCGTGGCGCGGTAGTTCTCGCCGACGTAGCCGCCGAAATAAGCCGGGTCGTCTGAATTGATGGTCACCAGACAGCCGGCGTCCATGAGTTTCTTCAGCGGATGCGCGGCAAGCGACGGCACGGCGCAGAGCTTAACGTTCGACAGCGGGCAGACGGTGAGTGGCATTTGCGCGCGTGCGAGGCGAGAAGTCAGCCCGGCGTCTTCGATCGCACGGATGCCGTGGTCGATGCGGGCCACATGCAGCAGATCCAGCGCCTCGACGATGTAGGCCGGAGGCCCTTCCTCGCCGGCATGCGCGACCACCGGGTAGCCGCGCGAGCGCACCTCGGCAAACACGCGCTGGAATTTCGACGGTGGATGCCCGACTTCGCTGGAATCGAGTCCGAAGCCGTGGAAGTGGGAGAAGTGGGGTTCCAGTTCGGCGAGCGTGTCGATCGCATCCTGCTCGGTCAAATGGCGCAGGAAATTGGGGATCAGCCGCCAGGTGATGCCCAGTTCGGCTTCACCGTCGTGCAACGCCTGCACAATGCCCTCGACGACAGGCTCCAGATCCAGTCCCCGCGCGGTGTGCGTCTGCGGGTCGAAGAAAATCTCCGCGTGCACCACGCCGTCGGCCTTGGCTCGTTGCAGGTAGGCCCAGGTGAGGTCGTAGAAGTCGTCCTGATCGCGCAGGACATCCGCCCCGGCGTAGTAGAGGTCGAGAAACTGCTGGAGGTTGTCAAAGTCATACGCTGCCCGCAGGGCGTCCACGTTGGCGTAAGGCAGCGAGATGTCGTGCTTTTTCGCCTTGGCGAACATCATCTCGGGCTCGAGCGAGCCTTCGATGTGCAAATGCAGTTCCGCCTTGGGCATGCGGCTGATGAGGGTGTCGAGGGCCGCCGCGTCGGACGTGCGGTCCTTGCTGAGGAGGTCGGTGAAGTAGGTCATGCAGGCCAGTGTAAGCCGGTCGGCGGGCCTTGCCAATGCGTCAGTCGCCGTACGCCCGATTTGACCAGCGTCAGAGCGTTGCAAGCAAAATCAGGCACACTTGCGCCCAAGCAAGGTGCCTGGAGGCTGGCGGTGCGATGGCACCGGGCAAACGCGCGGCACAATTGACCCCATTCGCGATCCATGCTGCGGGCCGGAAAGCCCCGCACTGGTCTCGCGGTCCTGAACCTTGGAGGAATGTCATCGTATGAGTACCCAACAGCCCACAATCATCTACACCTTGACTGATGAGGCGCCGCTGTTGGCGACCTGTGCATTTCTGCCGGTGATTCGAGCGTTTACCAAGCCCGCGGGCATTAATGTCGAGAAAGCGGACATCTCGGTGGCGCATCGTGTGCTGGGCGAATTCGCCGATCTGCTGCCGCCCGAGCAGCGCGTGCCGCACACGCTCTCGGAGCTTGGCAAAAAAACGCTGGAGCCCGACGCCAATATCATCAAGCTGCCCAATATCAGCGCGACCGTTGCACAGTTGACCGCCTGCATCCGCGAACTTCAGGCCAAGGGCTACAAACTGCCGGACTATCCAGAAGATCCGAAGACGGATGACGAAAAGGCCATCAAGGCCCGTTACTCACGCTGCATCGGCAGCTCGGTGAATCCGGTGTTGCGTGAGGGCAACTCGGATCGCCGTGCGCCCAAGGCGGTGAAGGAGTACGCCCGCAAGAATCCGCACAGCATGGGTGAGTGGGCGCAGGCATCACGTAGCCACGTGTCACACATGCACGCGGGCGACTTCTACCACGGCGAAAAGTCGATGACGCTGGACCGCGCGCGTGACGTGAAGATGGAGCTCGTCACGCGGAGCGGCAAGACGATTGTGCTGAAACCGAAGGTTTCGCTGCTCAACGGCGAAGTGATCGACAGCATGTTCATGAGCAAGAAGGCGCTGTGCGAGTTCTACGAAAAGGAAATCGAAGACGCGCGCAAGTACGGCGTAATGTTCTCGCTGCACGTCAAGGCGACGATGATGAAGGTGTCGCATCCCATCGTGTTCGGCCACTGCGTGAAGATCTTCTACAAGGAGGCTTTTGCCAAGCACGGCAAATTGTTCGACGAGCTGGGCATTAACGTCAACAACGGCATGGTTGATCTCTACAACAAGATCACCAAGCTGCCGCAGAGCAAGCAAGAAGAGATCAAGCGCGATCTGCACGCCTGCCACGAGCATCGGCCGGAGCTGGCGATGGTCGATTCGGCCAAGGGCATTACTAATTTCCACTCGCCCAACGACGTGATTGTCGATGCGTCGATGCCGGCGATGATCCGCAATGGCGGCAAGATGTGGGGCGCCGACGGCCGCCTGAAGGACGTCAAGGCCGTGATGCCGGAATCGACCTTCGCCCGCATCTACCAGGAGATGATCAATTTCTGCAAATGGCACGGCAATTTCGACCCCAGGACGATGGGCACGGTGCCTAACGTCGGCCTGATGGCGCAGCAGGCCGAGGAATACGGCTCACACGACAAGACGTTTGAGATCGCCGAAGACGGCGTAGCGAACATCACCGACCTCGCCACGGGCGAGGTCCTGCTGACACAAAACGTGGAGCAGGGCGACATCTGGCGCATGTGCCAGGTCAAAGACGCGCCAATTCGTGACTGGGTGAAACTCGCGGTAACGCGGGCGCGTCAATCGGGCATGCCAGCGGTGTTCTGGCTTGATGCCTACCGTCCGCACGAGGCTGAGCTCATCAAGAAGGTCAAGCTCTACCTCAAAGATCACGACACGACCGGCCTCGATATCCAGATCATGTCGCAAGTACGCGCGATGCGCTACTCGCTCGAGCGCATCGTGCGGGGCCTCGACACGATTTCCGTCACGGGCAATATTCTTCGTGACTATCTCACGGATCTATTCCCGATCATGGAATTGGGTACGAGCGCGAAGATGCTCTCGATCGTGCCGCTGATGGCCGGCGGTGGGATGTACGAAACGGGTGCTGGCGGCTCAGCGCCGAAACACGTGCAGCAGCTGGTGGAAGAAAACCACTTGCGCTGGGATTCGCTGGGCGAATTCCTCGCGCTCGCGGTCAGCCTGGAGGATCTCGGTATCAAGACCGGCAACCAGCAGGCAAAGATTCTCGCCAACACGCTCGACGCGGCCACCGGCAAACTGCTTGACAACCGCAAGTCACCATCGCCGAAAACGGGCGAGCTGGACAATCGCGGTAGCCAGTTCTATCTGTCGCTCTACTGGGCGCAGGCACTGGCGGCGCAAACTGAGGATAAGGCCCTGGCCGCGAAATTCGCTCCGCTCGCCAAAACGCTTGCAGACAACGAAAAAATCATCGTCGCCGAGTTGGCGACGGTGCAAGGCAAACCCGTCGACATCGGTGGTTACTACATGGCTGATGCCGACAAGGTCAAGGCGGTGATGCGCCCCAGCAAGACGTTCAACGCCGCGCTCGAGGCTGCGAGCACCTGATCGGCGCGGCTCCAGCAAAAACGGCCACGCAACGTGGCCGTTTTTCTGGCTGAGTGCAGGGTAGCCGCGACTGAGGCGTGCTACCTCTCCAGCATCGGACTCCCTACTGTGGTGGCGCCTGGATATTGGACGCCTGCTTGCCCTTCGGGCCGGCGACGACTTCGAAGACGACGCGCTGACCCTCCTTAAGCGAACGGAATCCATCCATCTGGATCGCCGAAAAATGCGCGAACACGTCGTCCGTGCCGTCATCCGGCTTGATGAAGCCAAAGCCCTTGGCGTCGTTGAACCACTTTACCGTACCTGTCGTCATGCTACGTTCTCCCTGAACTGCTCTAATTACTGCACTACTTCTGCGGCTTGCGACCTGCAAGTTTCGACGGGTCGCCGCCGTTGATGGGCTCGGGCGTGGCGACCGGAACTACTGAACGTAGATTCAGCGCTACGACGTCGAAATTGCCTCAATTCGTACGTGCTTCAAGGGTTGTAGCTGCGATAACCCTAGTCGTCAAGTGGCTTTGATCAAGGAATCCCGAAATCGGTGCGGTTTCGTGGCACAAGCAGGCTTGTCGCTCGCGTTTTCGCGGCCGTGGCATGTCGTATGCTCTTGAAATCGACAACCGCCGACCGATATTTGCCGTATTGCTATGGGCGTTACACCTGGTCAACCGCACGACGACTCCGTTCTCGAAGCCGAGCGGATCGCCACCAAACCGCCGCCCATGTACCGCGTTTTGCTGCTGAACGACGACTACACCCCGATGGACTTCGTGGTTGCAATCCTGCAGCAGGTGTTTGCGATGACTCGTGAAAAAGCGACGCACGTCATGCTTCAGGTGCATCGCAGCGGCCGCGGCACGTGTGGGGTGTACACGCGGGAAGTGGCGGACACGAAGGTGGCGCAGGTCGTCGAATTGGCTTCGACTCACCAGCACCCGCTTCAGTGTACGATGGAGCCTGAATAGCTTGCGGTTGTCGGGCATTCGTCCGTGGCACGCAACTGGCAAGGTGATCCCGCCCAAGCTGCTATGGTGCAGCCGCGGGTACGAGCCGGCAACGCGTCGGCAGTGAAGGCAAGAAGTCAATGATCGCGCAAGAGTTGGAAGTCAGTCTGCACATGGCGTTTGTCGATGCCCGGCAAAAGCGCCATGAGTTCATCACGGTCGAGCATCTGCTGCTGGCCATGCTGGACAACCCGAGCGCCGCCGAAGTGTTGCGTGCATGCGCTGTCGACCTCGACGAGTTGCGCACGGCGCTCGCCAACTTCATCAACGAACACACGCCGCGTCTGCCACAAAACAGCGAAAGCGACACCACACCCACGCAGGGCTTCCAGCGCGTAATCCAGCGCGCCATCCTGCACGTGCAGTCATCCGGCAAGAAGGAAGTGACTGGTGCCAATGTTCTCGTGGCGATCTTTGGTGAGAAGGATTCGCACGCGGTGTACTTTCTGAATCAACGCGGCGTCACCCGGCTTGATGTCGTCAACTACATCAGCCACGGCATCAGCAAAGTGCCGAAAGACAAGACCGAGAAGGCCGAAGCCGGTAGCGGTGAGCAGGAGAAGGAAGAGGCTCCGCAAGGCGCGCTCGAAAACTTTACCGTCAATCTCAACGCTCAAGCCAGGGCTGGCAAGATCGATCCGATGATCGGTCGCACGGCAGAACTTGAGCGTCTGGTACAGGTGCTGTGTCGCCGCCGCAAGAACAACCCGCTATTGGTGGGTGAGGCGGGCGTAGGCAAGACAGCCATTGTCGAAGGCTTGGCCAAACGCATCGTCGATGGCGAGGTACCCGACGTGCTGTCTGATTGTGTCGTGTACTCGCTGGACATGGGCGCACTGCTCGCAGGGACCAAATACCGCGGCGACTTTGAGGCACGGCTCAAGGCGGTGCTCAAGCAACTGGGTGAAAAGGCCAATGGCATCCTGTTCATTGATGAGATTCACACCATCATCGGCGCAGGCGCGGCCAGCGGCGGCACCCTCGATGCGTCCAATCTGCTGAAACCGGCGCTGGCAAACGGCACCCTCAAGTGCGTAGGTGCTACGACCTACGCTGAATTCCGCCAGGTGTTCGAGAAAGACAATGCGCTGGCCCGCCGCTTTCAGAAGATCGATGTGGTCGAGCCAACCATTGGCGAGACCGTGGAAATTCTGCGTGGCCTGAAGCCGAAGTTTGAGGCGCACCATCACGTGAAATATTCGCCGGCTGCGATTACCGCCGCAGCGGAGCTTTCGGCGCGCCACATCAACGACCGTCACTTGCCGGACAAGGCAATCGACGTGATCGATGAGGCGGGCGCGGCACAAAAGATCCTGCCCAAGTCGAAGCAGAAGAAGACCATCGGCAAGACCGAAATTGAGGAAATCGTCGCCAAGATTGCGCGCATCCCGGCTAAGAACGTGTCGAGCGATGACCGCAATTCGCTGAAGACACTTGACCGCGATCTTAAGAACGTGGTCTTTGGCCAAGACAAGGCGATCGATGCGTTGGCGGCGGCGATCAAGATGGCGCGCAGCGGTCTCGGCAATCCGCGTAAGCCGATTGGCTCCTTTCTGTTCTCTGGCCCCACCGGCGTAGGCAAGACCGAAGTCGCACGCCAGCTCGCATACTGCCTGGGTGTGGAGCTGCTGCGCTTTGATATGAGCGAGTACATGGAGCGTCACGCGGTGAGCCGCTTGATTGGCGCGCCGCCGGGGTACGTCGGCTACGACCAGGGTGGCCAGCTGACCGAAGGGATCACCAAGCACCCGTACAGCGTGCTGTTGCTCGACGAGATCGAAAAGGCGCATCCGGACATCTACAACGTGCTGTTGCAGGTGATGGATCACGGCACGCTGACCGACAACAACGGCCGTAAGGCGGACTTCCGTAACGTCATCATCATCATGACGACCAACGCGGGTGCCGAGACGCTGACCAAGAATGTGATTGGTTTCACGAACACGAAAGAGGCCGGCGACGAGATGGAGTCGATCAAGCGCATGTTCACGCCGGAGTTCCGCAACCGGCTGGATGCGACGATCAGCTTCGGCGCGCTTACCCACGAGGTCATTTTGCGCGTCGTCGACAAATTCCTGCTTGAGCTCGAAGCGCAGCTGCATGAAAAGAAGGTGGATCCGGA
Source organism: Burkholderiales bacterium (assembly GCA_016790165.1). GTDB lineage: Bacteria > Pseudomonadota > Gammaproteobacteria > Burkholderiales > Casimicrobiaceae > Casimicrobium. The sequence goes on along the minus strand of JAEUPL010000040.1, from coordinate 902 downwards.
GTTCTCGCAGGGCCTGCGCGACTTCCTCGCCAAGAAAGGCTTTGACCCGCAAATGGGCGCGCGCCCGATGGCGCGCCTGATTCAGGACACCATCCGCAAGGCGCTTGCCGATGAGTTGCTTTTTGGGCGCTTGGTGGGCGGCGGCAAGGTGAAAATCGATATCGATGAAGACAGCAAGGTCAAGCTTGCGTTTCCCGAGAGCGATGCACCTCAGGAACCCGCCGAGGAAGCCACAGCCTAACCACACCAGACGGCGGAAACCGCCGCTGGGTCGACTTGACCTGTGCGGCCTTTTGCTGCATAATTTTTAGTTCCTCCGCGTGGAGAGGTGGCCGAGTGGTTAATGGCAGCAGACTGTAAATCTGCCCTCTATGAGTACGCTGGTTCGAATCCAGCCCTCTCCACCAATTTCAGTGACTGCTTCGGTCATCTGCGAAATTGGCGACAAGGTTCGACGCGGACCGCGTCTTTTCCGCCAGTGAGGCTGTGCGGGTTTTCGCAGAGTTGGTGACATCGAACACGACCCGCGGGTGTAGCTCAATGGTAGAGCAGAAGCCTTCCAAGCTTATGACGAGGGTTCGATTCCCTTCACCCGCTCCAGCTTCGAGTCGTTGATGGTTAGATGTTTGTGATCTTTGCGAAGACCCCAAACATCCGCCCATGTAGCTCAGTGGTAGAGCACTCCCTTGGTAAGGGAGAGGTCGTGCGTTCAATCCGCGTCATGGGCACCAGTTCTTTGAAACTCACCTCACAAGGGTAGCGATCATGGCAAAAGGCAAGTTTGAGCGTACGAAGCCGCACGTGAACGTCGGCACGATTGGACACGTGGATCACGGCAAGACGACGTTGACTGCGGCGATCACCACGGTGCTCTCGCGCAAGTTTGGCGGAGAAGCGAAGGC
>JAEUPL010000039.1 GCA_016790165.1 Burkholderiales bacterium | reverse complement strand
TGGAACAACAGCGCCGAGCGCACCGCTTGGCTGCCGTCCTTCCTGGCCTACTACAACGCCCGCAGGCCCCATTCGGCCTTGGGCCACAAGCCTCCAGCTTCCCGACTCAGCGGGAAGAACCTATTGCAACTTAACATCTAGGCGTCCACGCGCTTCGCAACACTCGGGCGCGGCGATGCCATTTTCACAAGTGCAGCGGTCGCACTTGCGGTGCGTGCGCTTTTGACAAATGAGGCGCGTCGGTCTTATGTGGCGAGCGTGAGTCAGGACTATTCTGATTCGAGCACCCCCCATGGCAGAAGCAGTGGCGCTTTTTCGTCGTTATGTGTTGCACTGTGCTTGGCGTCGCCCCGGCGCAGCGCCCCACCTGAGGAGGAGCCCCATGTTGTCTGCCGCCGCAACCTGCCAGTCACCACGAACCGCTGCCGCCGGCACGTCTGACCGCGCACGCGCATCGCTCGCCGCGCTTGTGTGTGGCATAGCACTCATCGGTGGGTTCGCCCCCGCGAGCTACGCGATCCCGGGGCAACCCGGCACACTGGACGCGTCGTGGGCAACGCTCAGTCCGCTCGGCGCGGGAAAACTGATAACGCCGATCGGCACTGGCGACGACGCGATTACCGCCGTCGCTCTGCAACCCAATGGCAAGGTCGTCGGCGCGGGGTACTGCTGGAACGGCAACAACATGGACTTCTGCCTCGCCCGCTACAACGCCAACGGCACGCTGGACACGGGCTTCAACGGCAACGGCAAGGTCATCACCACCATCGGCGCTGGTCATGACTTCGCCTTCGCGCTGGCCCTGCAACCCGATGGCAAGGCCATCGTGGCGGGGGAGTGTGCGGTCGCCAGCAGCAGCAACTTCTGCCTCGCCCGATTCACCGCCGGTGGCGTGCTGGATACGAGTTTTGGCAGCGCCGGCATCGTTATCACGCCCATGGGCGCCAACGGCGAACAAGCCACCTCGCTCGCCGTGCAAACGGATGGCAAGATCGTCGTGGCCGGAGGGTGCTCCAACGGCAGCAGTTTCGCCTACTGCGTCGCCCGCTATAACGCGAACGGCGCGCTCGACGCAAGCTTTAACGGCACGGGCAAAGTCATCACCGCCATGGGTTCGGGCGGTTCCGCCAGCGCTCTTGCCGTGCAACCCGATGGCAAGATCGTTGTAGCAGGGTCGTGCTCGAATGGCGGCAACAGCGACTTCTGCCTCGCACGCTACACGGCGAGTGGCGCGCTTGATCCGACGTTTGGCAGCAACGGCAAAGTCATCACCGCCATCGGCGCCAGCAACGACACCGCTTCCGCCCTCGCGCTGCAACCCGACGGCAAGATCGTCGTGGCGGGGACTTGCGTCGTCGCCTCTACCGAAACTCATTTTTGTGTCGCTCGATACGGCGACGCCGGCGCACTGGACACGACGTTTGGTGGCGGCGGTACGGTCATCACCACGTTCGGCCTCATCGACACCGCTAGCGCCCTCGCCCTGCAAGCCGATGGCAAGATCGTGGTGGCGGGCGACTGCCCCGGCGTCAACAACGCCGACTACTGTCTCGCCCGCTACAACGCCAATGGCGATCTCGACGCGAGCTTTGGCAGCGGCGGCAAAGTCACCACCGCCATCGGCTCAGACGTGGACCGCGCCAGTGCCCTCGCCGTGCAACCTGACGGCAAGATCGTTGTGGCCGGATATTGCCGCAACGGCAGCAACTACGACTTCTGTGTCGCCCGCTATGAGGGCGGGCCGTTCGATGCGCAGAACTGCAAGCTCGATCTTGACGGCGACGGCGTGGTGCTCGCCACCACCGACGCGCTCATCCTCGCCCGCGTCAGCCTCGGCCTCACCGGCAACGCCGTGATCGGCGGAATTGCGTTTGCCTCGCACGCGAGCCGCCAAACCTGGGCTGACATCCGCACCTATCTTGTCACGCAATGCGGTCTGTCAATCGCGCCGTAGCGCGGCAGGGGCAGACCGTCGGCTCGGGTTCGACCGCGAGCTTGTCGCAGGTATCCGCCAACCCGGCGCCGCACTGGCTTTTTGGCGAGAACGACCGGCAGCCGGTCGTTCAGCGCCGTTTTTCTTCACAGTCGACTGAGCTGATTTTTCGCTTCGAACGGCCGTAGGACGGTCGCTCGTGCGCGAAAGCTGTATTGCCTGCAGCGGTGATTGACGTCGCGCCCGGACGCTTCGGGCGCTGAGCTCAACTCATGCGACGCGCCACGAACCGCACCGCATTGGCGTTGGTGGTGTTCGCCCAAGCACCCAGCGGCTGCGCCTCGCCGCGCCAGAGGCCGTCGCGGATCGGCCCACTCAGGAGCCAGCGGCTGCGTCCGTCCGCCGCCACCCACGCCAGCGCCATCTCTGTGCCGCGCAGCAGCGACCACGCCACGCGGCCCTGCGTGCTTCGGGCGCTCACCTGCTGCAACTGCTGCGTGAGATCAAGCCCGAGCTGCTGCACGGCATGGGACGGCGCGCCCGGCACCTCCACCTGCCAGCGCCCCGCCACGGGCGCCGGAATCCACCACAGAAAAATTTTTCGCTCGCGCGCCGTGCCGTAGGGCTTATCGGGCGCGGGCAGCGTGAGCGTCTCGTCGGGCTGCCAGTCGCCCATGTCCCACTCGTGCGAGACGACGCGCGCACCGGGCCGCATCTGCGCGAGCAACATCGGGCGCAACTTGAGGTTGAATTCCGGCAGCAGATACATCGTCAGCACCGTAGGCGCGGCGAACGACAGCGTGAACAGATCGCGCTCCAGAAACTGCGTTCGCGCCGCAACGCCCGCTTGCCGCGCCAGCCGACGGCTCTGCGCGATCAGCCCCGGATCTATCTCGTAGCCCGCACCGCGCGCACCGAAGTCCCGCGCCGCGGCAATCACGATGCGGCCATCGCCCGAACCCAAGTCCCACACCGTATCGCCCGAGCCCACCTCGGCCAGTTGCAGCATGCGGCGCACCGCGTGCGGCGGCGTTTGCACGTAGGGCACTTCTTCGGTGAGGGCGGCGTCGGATGGCGGTTCCGCCGTGGGGGAGGCGGCGGCCAGTGCGGCCAGCGACGCACCGATGGTGGAGAGCGCGTGTCGGCGCGAGAGTGATGTGGTCATGAACGTGCTATCGACAGACGAACCCGGAGAACACTGAATGTACCGCCGCTAGCGGCGGCGACCGGGTTGAACGTACCTGATGCCTCACGCAACACGCGATCAGCGTCAGGGAACGACCCTGCAACAAGTTCGCGACGCTTTGAGGTTTGCGCTGCTACCCGAGTTATTTTGGGCCGAACACGTACCGTCTTTGAAATAAACCAATGGCATCTGCCAACTGGTCGTCGTGCAATTGGTCGCGGTTTGCACGGTTCCGGCCGGGCAGGCGGGCGCGAGAGTGTTCATTGTCCCCCCTGCGGCGACGGTGTCGTTGGTTTCGGTGGTGTTCACGCACTGCAGCGTTGGCGTAGCCGGCAACGTCGCCGCCTTGAAGTACCCCACCACGTCCACTGTGAGATGCGTCGTGGCCGACGGCTTCACCGATAGCTCGTTGGCGGACGCGCCCTGATCGATCTTGATGATGTTCGAATTGCTGCGCACCTCGCCCGCCGCAAAGTGCATGGCAACGGCGTCCGTCGGCTCAGTGGCGAAAAACGCCCACGCCTTCAGCGTGCCTGATGCGTTGGGGTTAATGACCGTGAAATTGAGCGCGACTGCGGCGAACGAACCCGCCGTGCCAAACCCGTTGCAATTCGACGCGTCACCGCCCTGAAACGAATAGCTGCTCACAGCGGTGACGTCAATATCTCGTTGCGTGCCCGCCGCGATGATGCCGCCCGCCACGCGCGTGTCGACAATCCGGCAGGGTGGCATGGGCGTGTACACCAGTTCCTTGTCGGCGTTACCCAATTGCGCGAACGCGTTGGGCGCCAGTGCCGCGCTCCAGAGCGCGACGGTAGCGAGGGAGAAGAATGACTTTTTCAACATGATGCACCTCACGGCAGAAATCGGTGAAAGGGGGCGTCGCAGTTGGCGCTCACGGCAGACAGTTCGCGCCGTGCGTCGAGACAATCCAATTGATGAGCTGTGTGCTCGTGGTGAACGCTGTCGGCGGCACGGGGTTACGCGCGTTGGCGATCAACGCCGGGCCCACCACGCCACTGGCCACGCGATGCAGCAAAACGCCGTCGGTGGCGAGCCGTTGTTGCCCATCATTGTCGGCGTCAAGAGAGGTCGTCGCCAGCAGCGCCTCGACCGTGCCGGCGGTCACACCGGGCACACCCGCGACCAAGCCCGCGCCGCGGAATCCAGCCAGGTAACGCGCGATCAGTGTGGTGTCAGTGCCGTTGAAGGCGTCGTCGTCGTTAACGTCCAGCGCGCACTCGAAGGATGGGTTGACCACAAACTGTCCCAGCGTGAGCGGTACCCCCGACGGCGCGGGAATCGCTGGCAAGGCGGTCAGCGCGTTGCTCGTCGTGTTGAGCCGTTGCAGGCTGGCGGGCATGCCTGCGACGCTGCCCACACTGCCGTTGCTGGCCGTCGCCATCGACATCGCCCCGCTCGCCGCTGAGACTGGCCCGGCGATGACGGTGCCGGCGTACGGGTCAATGGCGTGCACAACGGCGTTGGTCGCGCCGAGCGCGTACACCTTGTTCGGCGTCGCCACCGCCAGCGCCGTGGGCTGCGCATCGACGGCGACCAGCGCCGTTGAAGCGTAGGTCGCGCCGTCAAAAATCGACACCGACGCTGCGTTGTTGTTCGCCACCAGCAGGCGGCTGCCCGCGCCGCCTGTCACAAAGGCGAGCGCGTAGGGCCGCGTGTTCGGGTTGTCCGGGTGGGTGACGTTGAGGGTGTGGGTCACCACGTTGCTCGCCGTCGCGATCACCGAAACCGTATTGCCGATGGTGTTGGCCACAAACACCCGGTCGCCTGTGGCGGAACTCAGCACCGCCGTCGGCCCCTCACCCACGTTGATCGTGGCGAGTACCGCCTGCGTGTTCACATCCACCACGCTCACGGTGTTCGCCGCGTAGTTCGCCACATAGGCGCGCGGCTGGCCCGTCGCCACAGCGACACCCATCGGCTGCGCGCCCACCGGGACGGTCGCGACAACGGCGCGGTTGGCCACGCGCACCACCGAGAGCGAGTTGGACAAATGGTTGGTGACGTAGGCGGTCTTCTCACCCGCGCCCACACCGACGCCAATCGGCGCATTGCCCACCGTGATGCTGCCCACCCAGGCGTTGGTCGCGTGATCGAACACCGCGACGCGGTTTTGATCGTGCAGGGCGATGAACGAGTACGGCTTTGCCGGGACTGAACTGCTCGCCAACGCGGCGACCAGAGCAAACACCGCGCTGAAACCAGCATGACGCCGCAGCACGTTGAAAACGCGCGCGGCACAGGCGGATGGGGGCGGGAAACGCATCGATACCTCGCGGAAGAAGAACGGTCTGAAGACGCAGACGTGAACCGCAGCCGATGCGCGCCAACCGCGCACCGTCGCCGCGCGCCATCATAGCGCCCGCTCGGGCGGACAGCGTGCATTGCATCGTGCGATTTTTCCGAATTTTTGGGCCGTTCAAATGCCTACAATCGGCGCGTCATGAATCTCAGCGCACACACCCTCACTGCCTACCAACGCGACGGCGCCGTCGTCATCCGCAACGCGCTCACACCCGCCGAGGTGGCCGTGCTTGCGCGCGGCATCGAGGCGAATCTCGCCGCACCCGGCCCGCTCGCCGCAGTGGCGAGCCGGACGGACGATCCGGGGCGCTTCTTTGAAGATTTCTGCAATTGGCAGCGGATTGCCGAATACGAGTCGATCATGCGCGATTCCGCGCTGCCCGCGATCGCCGCGCAGCTCATGGCGAGCCGCAGCGTGCGCATCTATCACGATCATCTGCTGGTGAAAGAGGCCGCCACGCGGCAGCCCACGCCGTGGCATCAGGATCAGCCGTACTACAACGTCGACGGCCGACAAAACGTGAGTTTCTGGATTCCCGTCGACCCGGTGCCGCGCGAGAGCACGCTCGAATTTCTGGCCGGGTCGCACAGCGGCGAGTGGTACATGCCGCGCACCTTCATGACGCAACAGGCGAAGTGGTTCCCCGAGGGCTCTCTCGCCGAACTGCCGGACATGACGCTCGCGGAAAATCAGCAACGCGTCATCGGCTGGGCGCTAGCGCCGGGCGATCTCGTCGCGTTTCACATGCTCACGCTGCACGCCAGCGCAGGCAGCGCCCACCGCCGCCGCGTGTTCGGCGCCCGCTACCTCGGCGACGACATGGTGCACGCCCCGCGCGAATGGCGCACATCGCCCGAATTTCCGGGGCTGCGCGACGAACTGCCCGCCGGGGCGCCGATGGCGCATGCATTATTTCCGGTGGTGTGGCCGCGTGCCTGAGTTTCCAGTTCATCGTTCGCCCAAGTTCCTGCAGCGGCTTGAATGGGGGCACTACGCAATACCTCGCCAACACCGGCTTCCCAGCCGTTGGCCGTGGCCGACGCGTCCGGACGCGGCCTACTACCGTGCGCTGTTCGAGCGAGCCAATCGATTTGCGCTCGATTTGCCCGAAGCGGCGTGGTTTGATCTCTGGCACACGCACTTTGACTGGGATGATTTGCCCGCCTCGGCCACGTGCATCGACGACGCCATCTCGTCGCGGCATTTCGCATGTTTCAACGCGCCGCCGCGCAGCTGAAAGCATGGGGGCAACCGCACCAGTTGGCGCTGAACCTTTCGGCGCACGACATGGCGGGCAGTTCGCTGTACGTTCACACGCCGAATCCGAACGCGCAGGGCGCACCGTTCCCGCATGACTTCACGCACGGCGAGACCGTGACGGTGGCGCCGACATGGCTCGCGGGCTTGTTGCACCCGGATCACCACCTGCTGTTTCGTCATGTCTTCGCAGGCTACACCTGGTTCGTCGTCGTGCCGAAGGATCATGTCGCCCGGGCGCGTGGTGAGTCGATGCGTTGACTTGTCCGCGGTGGCGGCGAGTCCGTCCATCCAAACTCGTCACGCAATGCGCCGCGTGGGCCACCAATGGGTGCAAACTCGCTCAACAGCTTTTCCGACGTATGCACCAGCGGGCGGTCGTTAGACCGCTGTTGTCAGCGCTGTCGACTACTACGATTTTTCGCCTGTAACGACCGTCTGGCAGTCATTGGCACGAAAAAGCTGAAACCACGGCCGGGCTACCGCGGCAGCGCCAGCCGCGTCTGCTCTCCGCGTTTGATGTAGCCGTTGCCGACGGTCCATCGATTGTTGTAGTCCACGTACACCATGTACGGCCCCTCCGCACCTGTGAACACGGTGACACCGCTGCTGCCGTAGATGCGGGTGTCGAAGCGCACGAATACGTTGGTCACCCAGCCATTCGGATCGGCGTATCGCACCAGCGCGTTGCCCATGTCGATGCCGCGCACGGTTTGGCCGGGACGAAACTCGGTGATGTCGGCGTTCACGGTGTAGCCCGCGTAGCTGCCCGAATTGTCTTCAAGATGGCATTGAATCAGGGCGCGAGCCAGTTCGGCGCTGGCCCGCGCGCCTTGCCGCGCGGTCCGGCTCGGGCACGGTGCGCGAGCACGCATGGGCGGCGCGGTGTGCACATTGGCCGCCGCAGCGTCGAGTTTGCGCGGCTGATTCAGCCAGACGATCACGTATTGGTTTGGCAACCCCGTTCGATCATTGACAACGTAGAAACTCTCCGCCGCACCGCTGGCATCCCGCTTGTAAAAGCCGGTCACCGTGCCGCGCTCCTGTTGTCCGCCGACGGTGTATTCCACGCGGTCTCCCACCGCCAGGCGCAGGCTCTTGGCTGCAGCCTGAGGTTGAGCCTGCGCGTGTTGCGCCCACGTCACCACGGCAACGACGGCGACAATCAGCGCCACGCGCCAACGATAGATTGCGTGGAGCAGCCGTGACCGTGCAACGAGGCGCGTGTAGCAGCGGGCGCACCAGATACCGGACATCGGCGCCGGTGGCGGTGCGTGCCGCAACTGCCCCTTGCCGCCGCACCGTTCGCAAGCCAGCGCCGCTTCGATCCCCAACGTATTCGCCTGGTTCATGTCACACCTTCCCGAGTCCTAACGCGTAACCCACTGCGAGCAGCGCCATGAGCAGGGCACTTGCCAACATGCGATACCAGGTGCCGCGCTCGACCACGTCCATGTCCGCAATGTGCCGCTTGATGAGCCTTCGGCCGCCCAGCCCACGTCCGATCGCAGGTTGCATCAACAACGCCACGAAGTCCATCACACCACACAGCACCGGAATACCCGTCCACACCAGCGCGAGGTAGATCAACCCTTCGCGCCGGGCGCCGAGCAGGAATTTGTGCACACCCAAGCCGCCGAGCGTCAGCGCCGCGGTCAGCACCGTCAGCCGATTGACCGTCTGGATCATGACTGACGTTTGCCGCAGGAACTCGCGACGGTTCCCAGCGGGTGAATCGGTGAAAGCACTCATGACTACGCCTAGACAGGGTGAATCAGCGGCACCGCCGGTGCTGCCGGGCCAATTCGCAACACGTTGCGCGTCGGAGACACGCCGTCCGCCGGATTCACCGCACAAACGTTTGGCTCCGTATTCTCATACGCACGATCGCGCACGCAAAGCGCTCATGGTCGGCCACTTTTTTCTGTGGCGTCGGCGGGAGGGTGCGAACTGACAGCACACCGCGCGCATCAGACAAGGGCACAGACGCCCCCGTCGCGGCAAGACCGCGTGGGCGGTGTTGGGCACACCAGGCCGGAGCGACGTCAAGTCGTCACCTACCTGCCGCGCTGCGCTACTTCGCCGCGAGGTTAGCAGCGACGAGTGTGTTCTGCAGCAACATGGTGATCGTCATCGGCCCCACGCCGCCGGGAACGGGGGTGAGGTAGCCGGCGACTTGATTCACGCCGTCGAAATCCACGTCACCGACGAGTTTGCCGCCTTCGCTTTCTGGCAGGCGGTTGATGCCGACATCGATGACGACCGCGCCGGGTTTGACCATGTCGGCGGTGATGAAGCGCGGGCGGCCGACGGCAGCGACTAGCACGTCGGCCTGATGGCATTGCGCGGCCAAATCTTTCGTGCCGCTGTGGCAGATGGTGACCGTGGCGTTGGCGTGCAAGAGGAGCATCGCCATCGGTTTGCCGACGATGTTGCTGCGGCCGACGACCACGGCGTGTTTGCCGCGCAGGTCGGCCCCCTCACCAATGAGGCCGATGTCCTTGAGCATTTCCATGCAACCGGCAGGCGTGCAGCTCACAAAGCGCGGCTCGCCGATCATCAGCGCGCCGACGTTCTCGGCATGAAAGCCGTCCACGTCCTTGGCGGCGGCGACGGCTTCGAGCACGCGCTTTTCGTTGATGTGCTTCGGCACGGGCAATTGCACGAGGATGCCGTGAATGGTGGCGTCGCGATTGAGGGCGTCGATCAGCGCGAGCAGCTCCGCCTCGGTGGTGCTCACGGGCAGGCGGTGCATCACGCTGTGCATGCCCACCTTGGCGCAGGCGGCGACCTTGTTCCTCACGTAGACCTGCGAGGCCGGGTCTTCGCCAACCAACACAACCGCGAGCCCCGGCGTGATGCCGCGCGACTTGAGCGCCGTGACGTCAGCGGCGATGCGGTCTCGAACTTTGGCGGCGAGGGCGTTGCCGTCGATGCGGATGGCGGTGTGGGCGGTCATGGGTTCGGTTCCTGAGCAGCGGGCATCGCCGCAGTGGGGTTGGCCGGCGAATCGGATGGAGGGGCAGACGTGGGAAGGCCGCTATCAGGCAGTGGCGTCGCGCTTTCGGCCGGTGTGCCGTCTGCCGTCGCGCCGTCCGTGCTTGCGGCGGGCACGGCCACCGGCGCAATCACCGGTGGATCGGGCACGAAGGGGTAGACGGTGGCCTCGGTGACCACCCAGTGCATGCGCGCGTCGTGCTCGTCCTCGGGCAGTTGATCGGCGATTTGCGTTTCGAAGCAGACACCAATGCGTGCGCAGTTGTCGGCGAGTTTGCCGCTCAGCCGGTCGTAGTAGCCGCCGCCCTGCCCGAGTCGGGCCAGACCTTTAGTGAAGGCGAGACCGGGATAGATGACGCAGTCCACACTGATCGGTTCAATGGGCGCCGAGCGCGTTACATCCGGCGCGCGGATACCGTGCTTGTGCGGCACCAGCGCATCGAGATTGCGCACACGCCACAGCGTCATCAATCCGGCCACCGCCGTCATCTTTGGATACGCCACCGCTTTGCCGCGTTTGATAAGGTCTTTCGCCAGCTCATCGGTGGCCACCTCGCTGCCGTGGTGCGCGTAGAGCAACACGGTCTTCGCTCGGTGCACGTCGGGGTGATGCAGCAGGCGCTCGACGATGCGGCGTGTGGCCGCGTTGCGCTCGCGATCCGTCAACGCGTCGCGGCGGGCACGCATCTCCTGCCGCAGTTGCGGTTTGATTGAGGGCGCGGTTTCCGCCATCTGCACCATGTCGCCCTGCACCGGCACTTCGGGCACCGCAACATCGTGCGAATCAGGCGCGCCGGGAGCACCGTCGGCTGCGGTTTCCGTCGCGTCCGTGGGCTCGATGGCATCGGGATCGAGCACCGGGCCAAACCTATAATCGTGGGCTTCTTCCATGACGGTATTTTGTCATTTGCCATGAACGCGCTCGTTGATACCTCCCCCTACGTCGCGCGTCGCGAACGCGTGTTTGCCGCTATCGGTGACGACATCGCGATTCTTCCCACCGCACCCGAAGTGCTGCGCAATCGCGACACCGGCTTTCTCTACCGCCACGATTCCCATTTTTACTACCTCACCGGCTTTGCCGAGCCCGAGGCGGTGCTGGTGATGGTGGGCGGCAACGAGCGCAAGGCGATTCTTTTTTGCCGGGAGAAAAATCTCGAACGCGAAATCTGGGATGGCTACCGCTACGGGCCCGACGCGGCGCGCGAGGTGTTCGCATTTGACGAGGCGCGACCCATCGCGCAACTGGCGGACGACCTGCCGGCGCTGCTGAGTGACCGCCGCGTGGTGCACACGCCGGTTGGCATGAACGCGTCGTGGGACGCACAAATTTCCGCATCGATCAATGCGGTGCGCGGCCTGAGCCGGACCGGTGTGTCGGCGCCCAGCACGGTGACCGACCTGCGCGCGCTGCTCGACGACATGCGTCTGATCAAGGACAGTCACGAGATTGCGCTGATGCGCCGCGCCGGCGCAATCGCCTCGCAGGCACACGCACGTGCGATGCGTTTTGCGCGGCCCGGGCAGTACGAATACGAAGTCGAGGCCGAAATCGCGCATGAGTTCATCCGTCACGGTGCGCGCACTCCCGCCTACAACCACATCGTCGCCAGCGGCCCGAACGCCTGTGTGCTGCACTACAACGACAGCAATCGCAGGATGCAGGACGGCGACCTGCTGCTGATCGACGCGGGCTGCGAATACGCGGGTTACGCCAGCGACATCACGCGCACCTTCCCGGTGAACGGCAAATTCAGCGGACCGCAGCGCGACGTGTACCAGGCGGTGCTCGACGCCGAGCTCGCGTGCATGGAGGTGCTGAAGCCCGGACAGTCGTTCAACACTTATCACGGCGTGGCAGAGCGCGTGCTGTCGCAGCGCCTGCTCGATCTCGGTCTGCTCAAGGGCACCCTGGACGAGGTGCTGGAGCAGAAAACCTTCACCAAGTTCTACATGCACCGCGCGGGCCACTGGCTTGGCATGGACGTGCATGACGCCGGCGACTATCGCAAGCAGGGTGTGTGGCAGACGCTCAAACCGGGCATGGTGCTGACCAACGAGCCAGGACTCTACATCCGGCCCGACGCCGACGTGCCCGAACACTTCTGGAACATCGGCGTGCGCATTGAAGACGATGTGCTGATCACCACCGACGGCAATGAAAATCTCACCGCAGCCACGCCGAAAACCGTGGCCGAGGTTGAGGCGGCGTGCGCGCGATAGCCGCGCAACCATCGCGCGTGATTCTGTGAAAATTCTGATCGTCGGCGGCGGCCCGGTGGGGCTCGCAGCTGCGCTGGCGCTCAAGCAGGAAGGCGTGAGCGACGACATCACCGTGCTTGAGGCCGCGCCGCACGGGCAGACCGTATTCAGCGACCGCAACATCGCGCTTTCGGCGTCGTCGTGGCGATTTTTGGCGCGGCTGGGCGTCGCCGTGGCGGCAGACGCACGCGCGCCGATTCGGCGCGTCGAAGTCACGCAGCGCGGCGCCTTCGGCCTGCTCACGCTCGACGCCGGCGACATCGGTGCGGCGGAGCTCGGCGCGGCCAGCCCGTATCCTGCGGTCAAGGCGGCGCTGGATGCCGCGGTGCGCGCGGCAGCGCTGCCGGTGAGCTACGGTGCGCGTGTCGCCTCGGTCGCGCATGAAGGCGCACACGCGGTGGTCGCCCTGACGGGTGGCGAGCGATTGCGCGCCGATCTGGTGGTGCTCGCCGACGGCGCCGGATCGGATTTTCTGCCCGACTTCAAACGCTTCGAGCGCGATTCGGGGCAGATGGCCGTGCTGGCCCGCGTGAGCGCCAGCGCCCCGGTCGCGGGACTCGCCATCGAGCGCTTTACGCCCGCAGGCACGCTGGCGCTGGTGCCACGCGCCGATGGGCAGTGGACGCTGATCTGGGCGCGCAGCAAAGTCGATGGCGAGCGCCTGCTGGCGCTGGATGGCGCGTCACTCGCGCAGGAAATCAACGCCGCCGCCGGGCGTGCGCTGGGCACGTTGACGGTGCAAAGCAAGGCGAGCAGCTATCCGCTCGTATGGCGCATCGTCGAGCCGCGTGCGAGCGGTGCGGTGGTGGCCATTGGCAACGCGGCGCAGGGCCTGCATCCGGCTGCGGCGCAGGGGCTGAATCTGGGCCTCGCGGACGCCCGCGACCTGGCGCGAGAGCTGGCTGGCAGCGCCGGCGCAGGCATCACGAGCGATCGCGGCGCGCGGCTCGCCCGCTATGCCCGCTCGCGCGGCGTGGACCGCGTGCTGCGGATGGGTTTTTCCGGTCTGCTGGCGTACGGCTTTGACCGTGGTGGCTGGTTGCTGGACGCCCCTCGCGGTCTCGGGCTCATGGCGCTGCAACTGGCGCCGCCGCTCAAGCGCGAATTGCTGCGGCGGCTGGCGTTGACGTAGCCCGCGCGTTACTCCTTGGGCTTCTCACCGCCGTCATCGAGGCCGGTGGCCATCTGCGAGAAACCGTTGTCGACGTAGAGAATCTCGCCGGTCATGGCGCGCGCCCAGTCCGACATCAGAAATGCCGCGACGTTGCCCACTTCATCGGCGGTGATGCCGCGCTTGAGCGCGGTGGCTGCGGCGAAATTCTTGAGCATGGTGGAGAACCCGGCAATGCCCGAGGCGGCGAGCGTCTTGATCGGGCCGGCGCTGATGCCATTGACGCGCACGCCATGCTGGCCGAGCGATTGCGCCATGTAGCGCACATTGGCCTCAAGCGCTGCCTTGGCGACACCCATCGTGTTGTAGTTGGGCAGGGCCCGCACGGCGCCGAGGTAGGTGAGCGTGATCATCGAGGCATCGCGCCCCTTCATCAGCTCGCGCCCCGCTTTGCCCAGCGCAGCGAAACTGTAGGCGGAAATGTCCATCGCCGTCATGAACGACGAGCGCGACAGGCCGTCCAGAAAGTCGCCGGCGATCGCCTCGCGCGGGGCGTAACCAATGGAGTGGACGATGCCATCCAGCCCGCCCCATTCGCAGCCGAGTTTGGCAAACACCGCGTCAATCTCATCCTGCTTCGTGACGTCCATGCTCATCACCATGCCGCCGCCCAACTCCGGCGCGAGCTTTTCGACGCGCTCCTTCATCGATTGACCAGCATAGGTGAAGGCGAGCGTGGCGCCTTCGCGCTTGAGTGCCTTGCCGATGCCGTAGGCGATCGAGCGGCTGGAGAGCAGGCCGGTGAGAAGAATTTTTTTGTCTTGCAGGATGGGCATGGAACTTCCTTTGCGATGGGCACTCCGACCAGCCATCGTCCTGCGGGCGCGACGTCCTGCTTGCAAAACCCGCGAGCGAACCGGTCGCCGCCCGGCGACGCCGCGACGGGGGATGTCCGGATTGTAGGTGGCGCAGTGCCTAAACGCGCACGTGCCGTCGAAGGGGTTGAACAATGAATCGAGACAGGCTCGACCGTGCGCTGCGCGCGTTGCTCTACGTGCCGTTCTCGCTGCTGTTGGGCGCTGTGTTGCTGCGCGCCGCTGCACCGCGGACATGGAAGATCGAGGTGTACCGCGTCTTTTTCGACGATGTGTTCTGGCTCTGCGTGCCGTATGCCGCGCTGGCCGTGGTGCTGATCGTGCTGGCCCTGCGTGCGCGCCGGTGGTGGGCGGCCCTCTGCTCTGCGGGCTGTGCGCTGCTGGCCGTGACTGCGTTCTACGCACGCTATGTGGAGTCGGAGCAAATCGTTGTGCGGCAAAGCGAAGTCGCTGTCGGCGCACCGTTGCGCGTTGCGCTGATAGCCGACCTGCACATCGGCCTGTTCCAGCGTGCCGCGCGAGTGGAGCAGATTGTCGACGCGCTCAATGCGCTCGAGGTCGACGTCGTGGTCGTGGCGGGGGACTGGACGTATGAGCCCACGCGTCCGCTCGCCGAGCTGCTCGAGCCGCTCAAGCGGTTGCGCCATCGAACGCTTTCCGTGCCAGGCAACCACGACGAAGAAATGCCCGGCCCGCCGCTTGCCGTCGAACTCGACGCCGCGCTGCGCCTGTATGGCGTGGAATCCATCGCCGGGCGCACGGCGGACGTGAACGGCGTGCGCTTTGCCGGACTCGGTGATCGCTGGGCCGGCAAAGACCGCGTGCCGCCACATGACAACGACGCGCGACCGATGGTCGCGGTGGCGCACAATCCCGATTCGATTGACCAAGTGCGTGGAACGCAGATCACCACCATGCTGTCGGGGCACACGCATGGCGGCCAGATCAATCTGCCTCTGTTGACCGAATGGGCACTGGCGCGCGCCACGGCGGGCGGCTTCAAGCGCGGCCTCTACCAACGCAACGACAAACAAGTGTTCGTCACCAGCGGCCTCGGCACGATTGCCATGCCGCTTCGGTTGTTTCAGCCGCCGGTGATCGATGTGCTGACGTTTCGCTAGCCCGCAATGCCGTTCATGTAGGCAATACTGGGGGATGGCCGCCTGTCGCAGCGTAGCGCTGACATCGCGCCGAGAAGCAGCTTTTCGCCCGCAGCCGCCGCCCGGCGGTCGTTAGCGGGCAATTTTCGCTATAGTCGCCTCCTGATTGGCAGGCTGGCTCAGCAAACCGCTGCCGTGCGCCGTGTACGGAGAGTTCCAGCACGATGTCGCCCCTGCGAAGGCAGGGGCCAGCGACTTTTCGCGCCACGGACGCTCGCCATGGACACCAAAGTCACTGGATTCCCGCCTTCGCGGGAATGACGGAGTTGTGGCGCTTGCCGTTTCTCCTGCCTCAATCAGCGTTCGCTGAGGCAGTTTGCCAATCAGGAGTCGACTTTTCGAGGCAATCCGGCTGGACCGCTTGCCCGGCCGTGGTTGACTCACGAAAACATGACCTAGCTGTGAATGTTGGTCAGCCCAAGCCTTTTCAGACTGGTTTCATCGTTGGCGCCACGGCCACCATCCGAACCAATCCCGAAGTGGCGGGGGTGGATGGAGCGCGAGCCGTTCACGGGCTTCAGACACATGCTCGCCAAAGCCAAGCCAGCCGGCGTGAGGGTAAAGTTTATCGGGCTTGGGATCACCCAACTTGAGTGGCACCGTTCCTACAACGGACAAGCGTTTGCTCACACTCTTGAACTTTACGGGCAAATACCAGCACACATCGCGCTCTCGGCGCTGTGGTGTCTGCACGCGAAGCAGCCAGGGCCGACGCTCAAACACTTCGACAGTCGGGGGACATGCTTGGTCATAGTCCAGCATGGCGACGAGGTTCTTGCCGTATTCACGGTTCGAGTTGTCTTCCGCAAGGACGAGGGCAGCTGCGTAGTGGCCGTTCTGGAGCGCGACGGCGAGGCAATCGCCCGCGCGAAACGGCGCGCGCCGAACAACAAGTTTGGGTATCGCTGAGGGCTTTGGATTGGGGCTCTCAATTCGCGCGAGAAACGCGTTGAGTGCCACCTGACGTTGTGAAAGCGTCTTGCCGTCGTCGCGCCAGCGATCCAGCCCGCGCCCCGTTTCAATATCCTGCCGGACGCGCGCCAATGTGATCGCATCAACAGCACCCCACTTCCATTGCGCGTGTGCAATCGCCATCCAGAGAAGCGGGCCTTCGTCCGGATCGTCGTCGAGTTCTGCAAATTTGGCCTTTGCCTTGTCAACCGCCAAGAGGAGCGCGTCACCTGCTTTCAGGCGATCAGTGATAAACCCGACGACATCTGCCACGGTGTCGTCCGCAAGAACTGCCGTGCCCCATGCGCCCATACTTCGCCTGCTGATCGCGAGAGCTAGCAATCCATCGCCGTGCGCACGGTGGAGAGAAACCCGCCTGCGCGCTGTGCCGCGTTCGGCGTGTCATCCACCATCGCCTGCACCAGCGCCGATCCGATCACCACCGCGTCGGCGAAGGCGCCTATGCGTTTGGCCGTAGCGCCGTCGCGGATGCCGAAACCGACACCCACTGGCACCGGCACCGCCGCCTTGATCGCGGCGACCTTTTGCTGCACGTCATCCACGTCCAGATGGCCAGCACCGGTCACGCCGCGCAAACTCACGTAGTAGACATAGCCACGCGCCAGACGCGCAACATGGGCGATGCGCTCTGGCGTGGACGTCGGCGCCAGCAGGAAGATCGGTGCCAGGCCCTTGCCCTGCAGGAGCGCCGAGAATTCGTCGGCCTCCTCCGGCGGATAGTCCACGACGAGCACACCGTCGACGCCGGCCGCTTCCGCAGCGTCAACAAATTTCGCCTGACCAATCGCCTCGATCGGGTTGGCGTAGCCCATCAGCACCACGGGGGTCGTCTGGTTCGTGCTGCGAAAATCGCGGACGATGCCCAACACCTTGCGCAGCGTCATGCCTTTGGCGAGTGCGCGCTCGGACGAACGCTGGATGACGGGGCCATCGGCCATCGGGTCCGAGAACGGTACGCCAAGCTCAATGACATCTGCACCCGCTTGCGCGAGTGCATGCATCGTGGGCAGTGTGCTGTCGAGCGCGGGATCGCCAGCGGTGATGAAAGGGATCAGCGCCGTTTTCTTCGCCGTTTTCAGCGCGGCGAACGTTGAGTCAATTCGGTTCATTACTTCCACTCCAGTCCGGAGCGTTGCGCCACGGTGTGCATGTCCTTGTCACCGCGGCCCGAGAGATTGACCAGCAGGATTTGGTCCTTCGCCATGCTGGGTGCAATACGCGTCGCGTGGGCAATCGCATGGCTGGATTCGAGCGCGGGGATGATGCCTTCGATGCGGCAGCAGTCGTGAAACGCCTTGAGCGCTTCGTCGTCGGTGATGCTCACGTATTCGGCGCGATGTGAGTCCTTGAGATACGCGTGTTCGGGGCCGACACCGGGATAGTCGAGGCCGGCACTCACCGAATGCGTCTCGATGATCTGGCCGTCTTCGTCCTGCAGCAGGTAGGTGCGATTGCCGTGCAGCACGCCGGGCACGCCCTGTGTGAGCGACGCCGAGTGCTTGCCGGTGGCGATGCCCTCGCCCGCGGCCTCGACGCCGATCAGGCGGGTCTTGTCGTACGGGATATACGGGTAGAAGATGCCCATGGCGTTCGAGCCACCGCCGACGCAGGCGATCACGGCGTCGGGCTGGCGACCGGCCACCTCGGGCATCTGCGCGATACATTCATTGCCAATCACCGACTGGAAATCGCGCACCATCATGGGATACGGGTGCGGACCGGCGACGGTGCCGATGATGTAGAAGGTGTTGTCGACATTGGTTACCCAATCGCGCAACGCTTCGTTGAGCGCATCCTTGAGCGTCTTTGACCCGCTCTCGACCGGCACCACGCTCGCACCCAGCAGCTTCATGCGATAGACGTTTTGCGCCTGCCGCTTGACATCCTCGCTGCCCATGTAGACGACGCATTCGAGGCCGTAGCGCGCGGCGATGGTCGCGGTGGCCACGCCGTGCTGGCCGGCACCAGTTTCGGCGATCACGCGCGGCTTGCCGAGGCGCTTGGCAAGCAGCGCCTGGCCGATGCAGTTGTTGATCTTGTGGGCGCCGGTGTGGTTGAGGTCTTCTCGCTTGAAGTAGATCTGCGCGCCGCCGAGCAGTTCGCTCCAGCGTCTGGCGTGATAGACCGGGCTCGGGCGACCGACAAAGTACTTGAGCTCGTGTTCGAACTCGGCCTTGAAGGCCGCATCGTGCTGGTACTTCGCGTATTGCGCCTTGAGGTCTTCCAGCGCAGCGATCAGGGTTTCGGCAACAAAGGTGCCGCCGTACGGGCCAAAGTGGCCGTGGCTATCGGGCAAGTCGTAGGGATTCATGGGTGGCTTTCGTGAAGCCGCGGCGGCGCGGTTGCCGACGAATGACGATTGTCAGGGCGCGAGAGGCTCGTCGGCAAGGCGGACGGCGCGGCAGAATTGCTGAATCAGTGAACTGTCCTTGGTGCCGCGTGAACTTTCCACGCCGCTCGAGACATCCACCGCAAAGGGGCGAACCGCGCTAATCGCGTCGGCCACATTTGCAGCAGTCAAGCCACCAGACAAAACGACCCGAGGCCCGGGTGCGCTTGCGCTGCTTGGAATGTTGACTAGCTGCCAATTGAAGGTCTTTCCACTGCCGCCGTGACCGGCGCTCGGCGTATCCAGCAGGAGCGCCGAGGCGGAGGCGTACTGATTTGCCGATTGTAGTAAATCAAAGCCTTCTTTGACCGCGAACGCCTTGAGATACGGGCGCCCGAAGCTTGCGCAAAAGTCCGCTGGCTCGTTGCCGTGAAACTGCAAGAGGTCGATCCGGGCCGACGTGAGTGCCGCCTCTACCTGTTCCTTCGTCGGATTCACGAACAGGGCGACCGTGCTCACCAGCGCCGGAACACGTCGAGTGAGCGCCGCACAGCGCTCAAGTGCAACTGCACGCGGGCTCGGCGGATAGAGCACGAAGCCAATCGCGTCCGCGCCCGCAGCGACGGCGACGTCGATGTGCTCCTCCTCACGCAGTCCGCAGATTTTGACGCGGGTCCGCGCCTGCGTTTGAGCGACGTTCAGAGACATGGGTCAACGAAACTTTCTGGCAATCGATGCTCGCGATCGTACTCAATTCCAGCCAGATAGAGGCCATCGGGCGCGAAGGTCGGCGCTGCCAGCTTGCGGTCCCGTTGCGCGATCAGTTCGCGCAGCCAGCCGCTCGGCTGCCGTCCGCTGCCGATATAGACCAGGGCGCCGACGATGTTGCGGATCATGTGATGCAGGAACGCATCGGCATGGAAGTCCAGAC
The DNA here is from genome assembly GCA_016790165.1 of Burkholderiales bacterium. GTDB lineage: Bacteria > Pseudomonadota > Gammaproteobacteria > Burkholderiales > Casimicrobiaceae > Casimicrobium. Next base: position 47,546 of record JAEUPL010000039.1, on the reverse strand, counting down.
GAAGCACGCCTCCACGCTGGCGGATGGTCGCCGAGTAGATGGTTTTGACCGGCGACTTCGCCTGGCATTCAGCCGCCCGAAAACTGGTGAAGTCATGCGTGCCCCACAGCGCTGGCAGCGCCGCCTCGATTCGTGCGACGTCGAGCGGCCAATGGGTCCAGCCGAGACGGCCTTCGTGCAGGCCCGGACGCTGCGGCGTGCTTGCAAGCAGGTACACGTAGCGCCGCGACCGTGCCGCAAAGCGGGCATGAAACTGCGGGTCGACTGGCACGGCCCAGCGGATCGCGACATCGTCGGGGAGGAATTGATTGCCACCCCGCACCCACGCGGTGGGCTCGCGCTCGACCGCGGTGTCAAAGTGAACCACTTGCAAAGAAGCGTGCACGCCCGTATCGGTCCGACCCGCCGCGACGACGCTGATCTCGGCCTGACCAATCTGCGACAGCGCGCCCTCAAGCGCCTGCTGCACCGAAGCTTGCGCACTCTGGCGCTGCCAGCCACAAAACGCGCCGCCGCAGTATTCAAGGCCCAGCGCCCAGCGCTGAGTTGACGCCGCCGGGGCAGCGTCAACCTGCGTTACATCGACCGTGCTCAACCGCCCAGTTTGGCGAGCAGCGAGCGCGCTTCGGCCTGTTGCGCTTCGTCACCATCGTGGATGACTTCACGCAGGATTTCACGCGCACCTTCGCGATCGCCCATTTCCTCGTAGGCGCGCGCCAGATCGAGTTTGGTCGACGCGTCGTGCCACTGTCCATCGAGGATTGAAGGCGTCGGATCAACAAATCCCTGTCGCGCCGAATCGAAACTCAGATCCAGCATCTCCGGTCGCATTGACGGTCCGACCGAGCCAAGGTTGGTCGGCGTCGCAGTGGAGAAGTCCGTGAAATCCATCGAGGGGTCAGAAAGCTGACCCGCCGTTGTCGCTTTCTTGAGCGACGCTTCCAGGTCGGCGAGGTCATCTTCGAGCGACTTGCGACCGGGAGATGACTTCATCGGCGCCGGTGCCGGCTGCGGCGCTGCGGCAGCGAAGACCGGGGCGGGGGCCACCAACGGGGCTGGCGCCGGTGCGACCACAGGCGTCGGCGCGAACGACGCCGGCTCCGGAGCTGGCGCGGCGGCAGGCTTGACCACGGTCATGCCATCGAGAACGAAGTCCAGCTTCGCCTCGGCTGCTGAAGCGGCTGGGGCCGCAACGGCCTCGGCCGACCCACTGAACGCGTGGTGCAGGGCGGCGGCGCCAGCCGCACCCGCTGCCGCAGTGGCTGCCACGGCGGCCGCGACGGGGGCAATTGCCGGCGCATGCGGTACCGACTCCGTTGCAGCGGCCGGCGACGCGGACCCAGCGGCGAGGGAGTGACCCGGGAAGTGCGCAGTCGCGATATCCGCGAGCTTCTTGCGGTACTCGCCCGAGGTATCGTGCGCCTGAATGTCGGCGACCAGATGATCGAAGGCATCGCCCTTGCCCTGCATGGCACAAATTTCAGCCAGTTTGACGGCGACGTCCATGCGATGCGGATCGCGCTGTAGCGCCTCGCGCAGAATTTCTTCGGCCTGAGCTTCTCGACCGTACGCGATATAGACCTCGGCTTCTGCGACTGGGTCAACGTCACCCGAGTCGATGGTACCCATCCCGGAGCGGCTGAACTGGCTCTGCACCGGAACGTCGTTGGTCTTGATCACGCCGAGGCCGGACGTGCCGAACACGGTGTCCGGGTTCATGGTGTTGACCACCGGCTCAGCGACCTGCGAGGTCACCTCAGGAATGTCCGCTTTGCGACGACGACGGCTCCACAACAACAGGCCGCCCAGGCCGAGCACGCCGAGACCAGCGCCCGCTGCGGGCCAAGGGTTATCGCCAAGGAAGCCGAGGATGCCATCGTCGTCCGCAGCAGGAGCTGGAGCGGGGGCCGGCGTGGCTTTGTTGGCCGGTGCCTTGGCCGATTCGGCGGGCTTCGTCGCATCGGTCGATGCCGATGGCGTAGTCGGTGCGGCGGGTGCGGCAGCGACAGGCGCTGGCGCGGGAACTGGGGTGGGTGCTGGCGCAGGCACGGGCGCAGGTGCAGGAGCCGGCGGTGGTGGCGGTGGCGCGACAACGGGTGCAGGTGCTGGCACAGGGGCCGGAGCCGGCGGTGCCGCAACCGGAGCTGGCGCAGGGGCCGGTTTGGGCGGCTCAACTGCTTTCGGCGGCTCCACTTTCGCCGGGACAGGGGCCGGTGCAGGGGCTGCGTTTGCCTTGGCTGCGCTCTGCGCGTCGGCCATTGCCTGGCTCTTGAGCGACAGCGCCTGTTCGAGTTTCTGCTTGGTCTTTTCCAGCTCAGCCGCGCGCGACTGCTCTTCCTTGATCGCTTTGGTGGCAGCGACCTTGCTCTCTGTGTCGCTGCTGCGTGTGTTGCGCTGACCTTGCGATAGTTTCAGTTTGTCGCCAGTGTCGCTGTTAGTGCCCGTGTCTGCCACCGCGCCGGAGACGCGACCGCTAGCGCGTGCGCTCGGGCGGTCTGACGCCACCGTTGGAATGGCTTCCGAGGCGCGAGCGACGTATCCACGCCAGCTCGCCACTTGCGCCTTCACTTCGCTCACGGCTGTGTTTTGCGCGATACCCTGGGCGTCACTCGCCGACGGCATCGCCAGCGACGCACCGGCGCGCAGGCGGTTGATGTTGCCGCCGATAAAGGCGTTCGGATTGGCGCGCTGAATGGCGATCATCAACTGTTCGATCGACACACCCGGCTGGCCGTTACGTCCCGCGATACCCGACAGCGTATCGCCCGATTTGACCGTATAGGTGCCAGCATCGCCTTTGCCTTCAGGGGCGGGAGCCGGCGTCTGGCGCGCCGTCGGCAGCGGGCGCGGCAGCGGCGCCGCGGGCGGTGCCGACTGCGGCGCGATGGCCGGCCGCGCCGGCTGCGACGGCTCAATCGCCTGCGCCATGGCGGCGCCTGGCGGGTCAAGCAGGAAGACGTATTCGCGAACGAGGCGGCCGGTGTTGGAATTCACCTCAAGCAGGATGTCGAGGTAGGGGTCGTTGATTGCCTGCGTACTGGTCAGGCGCACGTACGGCTGACCATTTGCGCGCTTAAGCACCTGAGCGCGAATGTTTTGCAGGACGCCCTGATATTCGACATTGGCCGAGCGGTACACGGCGGGCGACGCGACGTTCGCCCGGATGGAATCAACATCGTCGCCGGTCACGGCCGACAAATCGACTTCGGCCACCAGCGGCTGCCCCAACGCGGTCGTCACATTGAGGCGGCCGAGACCGAGTGCGGAGACGTCCGCAGTGGCGATCAGGCCTGCTAGCGCGAGCGATATGACGAGTGGTTTTTGGCGCAACATGCCGCCCTCAGAAATCGAAAGTAGATTAGGAAAATAACATCATGGAGTTGCCGCCGCAAGCTCAGAAGCAGCTTTAACTCCCTCGACAAGTTAGTTTGCACTCACACGCAAGCGGTTCCAGCGCTGGTCATACACCACATCTTGTGTTTCGCAGTCGGTGCCGCTACCAGATATTGTGAATGCGAGCGTATCAGGTCGCATGTCATCGTCATACAACAGTTTTCAGATTTTTGCCCCGGACCGTCGTCAGCCAGCCGCGTCAACCGTGAAAATGGTGCCTTGCCCAGCGGCGCTCGGCAGTCACCGGTTTGACGAGGCGATTTGACTTGGTCGCGTGCAAGGCTCACGACGGCATGGCTCCGATGGCATCCACCCCGACGGTTCGCTGCACGGAAGCGGCAGCGAACGACTCAGCCTAAATCGCGGCCAGCAGCAGGTCACCCATGGCCCGGGTGCCGATGACCGCCTCGCCCGGCAACGCGATGTCGCCGGTACGCGCGCCGGTACCGAGCACTTTGCGCACGCCGCCTTCGATGCGTTGCGCGAGGTCCTCGCGGTTGAACGAGTAGCGCATCATCATCGCGAGCGACAGCACGGTGGCAATCGGATTGGCCTTGTTCTGGCCCGCGATGTCCGGCGCGGAACCATGAATTGGCTCGTACAAGCCCTTGTTGTTGGCGTCGAGCGACGCTGACGGCAGCATGCCGATGGAGCCTGCAAGCATCGACGCCTCGTCCGAAAGGATGTCGCCGAAAATATTGCCGGTGACGATGACGTCGAACTGCTTCGGCGCGCGCACCAACTGCATCGCGGCGTTATCAACGTACATGTGCGAGAGCTGCACCTCGGGGTATTGCTTGCCGATTTCAGTGACCACTTCGCGCCACAGAATTGACGTGTCGAGCACATTGGCCTTGTCGACGCTGCAGAGCTTTTTGTTGCGCTTCATCGCCGTGCGGAAGCCGACGTGCGCAATGCGTTCCACCTCGCTCTTCGCGTAGTGCATGGTGTCAAAGCCTTCGTCCTCACCGGCCGCGTTGGTGCGGCGACCGCGTGGTTGACCGAAGTAGATGTCGCCCGTCAGTTCACGGATGATCATGATGTCGAGACCAGCGACGACCTCGGGCTTCAGCGACGACGACGCGGCGAGCTCGGGATAGAGCATCGCCGGACGCAGATTGGCAAACAGCTTCAGGTCCTTGCGGATACCGAGCAGGCCCTGTTCCGGACGCACGGCGCGCGGCAGCGTGTCGTACTGCGGGCCGCCCACGCAGCCAAGCAGGATGGCGTCTGCGGTACGCGCCTGCTGCTGCGTCACCTCGGGGTACGGATGTCCGTGCGCGTCGTGCGCAGCGCCGCCGAGCAGGCCATGCGTCAGGGTGATCGGCACGCCTTCAGCTTTGAATTTTTCGAGCACGCGAACGGCCTGGCCAACGATTTCAGGGCCAATACCGTCGCCGGGAAGAATGAGGATGTTCATGCTGAGTTAAGGACGAGAGACGAATGACGAATGACGAAAGACAAAGAGATCACGGTAACGAGTTTCGTCACTCGTCCTTCGTCATTCGTCCTTGCTTCAAGCCAGCCACGGTTGCGCGGCGAAGTGTCTGGCTTCGAACGCGCCGATGGCGTCGCGGTGGTTGAGGGTGAGGCTGATGTCGTCCCAGCCGTTGAGCAGCCGCTCGCGGCGTGAGGGGTCGATATCGAATTTCGCGATCCAGCGATCATCGGTCGTTCGCACTTCCTGCAGATCGAGATCAACGGTCAGGCGGAAACCCACGAACGCCGCGCAATCGTGAAACAGTTGATCCACGGCCACTTCGGGCAGTCGGATCACCAGCAAACCGTTGTTGAGCGAGTTGTTGTAGAAGATATCGCCAAACGACGGCGCGATCACCACGCGAAAGCCGTTCTGCAGCAGGGCCCACGGCGCATGTTCGCGCGATGAGCCGCAACCGAAGTTCTGCCGCGCCAGCAGCACGGAGGCGTCGCGGTAGCGCGGCTGGTTGAGCACGAATTCGCGATTCAGCGGGCGCTTGCTGTTGTCCATGCCCGGCTGGCCCACATCAAGATAGCGCCACTCGTCGAAGCAGTTCGGTCCGTAGCCGGTGCGCTTGATCGACTTCAGGAACTGCTTGGGAATGATCGCATCGGTATCGACGTTGGCGCGATCCAGTGGCACCACCAACCCGGTGTGAACAGTGAACTTTTCCATTTACTTCTTCTTCGCGGCGTCTTCGATTTTCTCGCCGGCCTTCTGCACGTCTTTGCCAACGCCCTGAATGGTGTTGCAACCGGCCAACGCGACGGCGAAGAGCGCGACGAATGCAGAGATCAGAATGCGTTTCATATCGGATCCTTTCGATCAAGTGCCAGATGGTGCCCTGGGGTGCCGCTAACCCAGTCGGCGAACGTCAACAAAATGTCCGGCAATGCCGGCGGCGGCGGCCATGGCCGGGCTGACCAGATGGGTACGCCCACCCGCGCCCTGACGCCCTTCGAAATTGCGGTTCGAGGTGGAGGCGCAGCGCTCGCCCGGCTCCAGCCGATCATCATTCATCGCCAGGCACATCGAGCAGCCCGGCTCGCGCCATTCAAAGCCGGCGGCGAGAAAAATCTTGTCGAGACCTTCCTGCTCGGCTTGCGCCTTCACCAGTCCCGAGCCCGGCACCACCATCGCGAGCTTCACGTTGTCGGCGCGGCGACGGCCTTTCACCACCGCCGCCGCGGCGCGCAAGTCTTCGATGCGCGAATTGGTGCAGGAGCCGATGAACACCTTGTCGATCTTGATCTCGCTGACCGGCGTGTTGGGCGTGAGGCCCATGTAGGCAAGCGCGCGCGCGATGCCTTCGCGCTTGACCGAATCCTTTTCACGATCAGGGTCAGGCACGCGGCCTTCGACCGGCACCACCATCTCGGGCGAGGTGCCCCAGGTAACGTAGGGCGTCAGCGCGCTCGCGTCGATGACCACCGTGTGGTCAAACGTCGCGTCGTCGTCGCTCTTGAGCGTGCGCCAGTATTTCGTTGCGGCGTCCCATTGTTCCGTGGTTTTCGGCGCGAAGGGGCGACCCTTGACGTAGGCCTCGGTCACTTCGTCGTAGGCCACCATGCCGGCGCGCGCACCGGCCTCAATCGCCATATTGCACAGCGTCATGCGGCCTTCCATCGACAGCGAGCGCACGGCTTCGCCACCGAATTCCATCGCGTAACCGGTGCCGCCGGCCGTGCCGATTTTGCCGATGATGGCGAGCACCAGATCCTTGGCCGTCACGCCGGTCGGCAAACGACCATCGCAACGCACGAGCAGCGATCGTGAGCGCTTCTGCGGCAGGCACTGCGTTGCCATCACGTGCTCGACCTCGCTGGTGCCAATACCAAACGCGAGCGCCGCGAACGCGCCGTGCGTGGACGTGTGCGAATCGCCGCAAACGACCGTCATGCCTGGCAGCGTGGCGCCCTGCTCCGGGCCGATCACATGCACGATGCCGCGCCGGATGTCGCCGACCGGGAAATACACCAGCCCCTGCTCGCGCGCATTGGCGTCGAGCGTGTCCACCTGCGTGCGCGACACCGGATCGAGAATCGTCTTGAAGCCGGGCGTGGTGGGCGTGTTGTGGTCGGGCACGGCAATCATGCTGGCCTTGCGCCACGGCTGGCGGCCGGCAAGCTTAAGGCCTTCGAACGCCTGCGGGCTGGTGACTTCATGCACCAGATGGCGGTCGATGTAGAGCAGCGCGGTGCCGTCGCTCTCGGTGCGAACGACGTGAGCGTCGAAGAGTTTGTCGTAGAGCGTGCGGCCAGCCATGTGCAGTGCCCGGTTGTGGCGAAACCTGCAATTTTATGCGGCGCAGCAATCGGTGAGCGCGCATGCGCTCCACCCTTCACCCGTCTGGCGCGTCGCCCAACGCGAGTGACCCGTAACGGCTTTTGAGGTCTATCGACCGCTGGCCGGTGCTCGCAGGCTGTTTTTTTGTCATGTCGACTAGCAACGCAAATGAGCTATAACGACCACTGGGCCGTCGTTGCGGGCACAAAGCCGTTAAGTCAGCGGCGGGCCGCTACGTTGCACCGCGCCGTGGTCCAGATCGGGCCGCTTCCACGGGTCCACGTGCGTCATCAAGTTCAGCACACGGTGCCGCAGCATCACGCGTTTGCGCGCCTCGACGGCGATGTCGTGGCCCTGCTCCACGGTAAGCGTGGCGTCCACCTCGATGTGGGCATCGGCCACAATCATGTCACCCATCTTGCGGGTGCGAATGTCGTGCACGGCTTTCACGCCCGGCGTGTCGCGAATCGTGGCGCGAATGGCTGCGGCCTCGGCTTCATCCACGGCGCGGTCCATCAGATCATGCAGCGCATCCCAGCCGAAGCTCCAACCCATTTTCGCCACCATAAAGCCCACGATCAACGCCGCGATCGGGTCGAGAATCGGGTAGCCGAGCAGATTGCCCACGATGCCCACGCTTACCACCAGTGAGGACGCCGCGTCCGAGCGCGCGTGCCACGCATTCGCCACCAGCATGCTCGACTTCACGCGCTTCGCCACCGCCAGCATGTAGCGGAACAACAGCTCCTTCGCCACCAGCGCGCCCAGCGCCACCCACAGCGCCACGATATGCACCTGCGCAATCGTCTCCGGGTTCTCCAGCTTCACCGCCGCCGACCACAGCATGCCCACACCCACCGCGAGCAGGATCGCGCCCAGCGCCAGGGACGCCGCCGTTTCGTAGCGGTTGTGACCATACGGATGATCGGCGTCGGCATCCTTCTGGCTCGCGCGGTTGGCAATCAGCACCACAAAGTCGCTCACCAGATCCGAGAGCGAATGCAGCCCGTCCGCAATCAACCCCTGCGATTTCGACAGCACGCCCACCACAATCTGCGCGGTGGAGAGCACCACATTCACCACCACGCTCACCCACGTAGAGCGCGAAGCCGCCGCCGCCCGTTCGGCGGGCGGGATGGGGGAATCGTCGTCGGATTCGGTGTTGATGGTGGGGATGGGCATAAGGTAGGTGTGGCGAGCCTGTGGAACCGGATGCCGCGATGATACGTTTGCAAGCTTAGCGGGAGATTGATTCCTGTCAGCGCGTCTTGAGCGGCATGCTTGACGTATGCTGTGCCGGATTCGGTAAGGTCGTACAGCTGTGACTAATCGCGCTTACTACTCTAATTCGATTGCAGATTTCCTCGCAAAGAACGCGGATGAAATCCTCGGGACTATCGCCCGAAACAACCCGTTTCCTACGGAAAGCGCTCAACGCGACGCGTGGATCGAACAGATTCGGATATTGCGGCCTGTCGTTCAGACTTACAGTGGACGAGGAAACATCTATTTCGAGTACGCGGTTCCTCGCCTCGGCAAGCGGATCGATGTGGTTTTGCTTATCGACCACGTCATCTTCGTTGTTGAGTTCAAGGTAGGCGAAAAGGAATTCATTGCTAGTGCCATCGACCAAGTGGTTGACTACGCACTTGATCTCAAGAATTTTCACGAAACAACACACGATCGCACGGTTGCTCCCATCCTGCTGGCGACCAAAGCCAAGGCTGCGTTACCTACGATCGGCACGACCGCGCAAAACGACGGCGTGCTGCTTCCGATTCGCTCAACAGTTGGTCAACTGCCAATGGTTCTGCGCGACGCGTTGTTGTTCGCCAGTGGCAGCCCAATAGATGCGAACGCGTGGGAGCAGGGCAGGTATCGGCCAACGCCGACGATTATTGAGGCCGCAACCGCTTTGTATAGCGGCCATGGCGTCGCGGACATTTCGCGCAGCGATGCGAGCGCGACAAACTTGGCTAAGACCTCCGTTTCGGTTGCGAAGATTATTCGAGAGTCACAACGCGCATCACGCAAATCGATTTGCTTCGTTACCGGCGTACCGGGCGCAGGCAAGACACTCGTCGGTCTCGACGTCGCCACGAAGCACAATGACAAAAGTAGTGAGCTTTACAGTGTGTTTCTTTCTGGAAATGGGCCGCTCGTATCGATCCTGCAGGAAGCGCTCGCTCGCGATCAGGTGCAGCGCGAACGCGAGGCAGGACGAAAGCTGAAGAAGGGCGTCGCTCTAAGTCGTGTCAAGGCGTTCATTCAAAACGTTCACCACTTCCGCGATGACTGCCTCATTGACTTAGCCGCACCGCCGATCGAACACGTGGCCATATTTGACGAGGCGCAGCGAGCATGGAATCAAACCGAGACAGCGTCGTTCATGTTGAGGAAGAAGCAGCGGCCAAACTTCAGGCAGTCTGAACCAGAGTTCCTCATTTCTTGTCTGGACCGGCATCCTGACTGGGCAGTAGTTGTTTGCTTAGTGGGCGGTGGTCAGGAGATCAATCGGGGCGAAGCAGGTATCGCAGAGTGGCTTCAGGCCCTTATCCGCTCTTTCCCGGCATGGGACCTCCATATTTCCTCCCGCTTGCGTGACGAAGAGTATGGTGTGACGACGCTGATCGAAGCACTTGAACGGCGCCACAACATTCAATTTGACGATGGCCTACACCTGGGCGTCTCAATGCGGTCATTTCGCGCTGAACATGTTTCAACGCTCGTGAAGCAAGTACTGGATTGCGACGTGCATGCCGCGCGTGCAACTCTTTCCAGCGTGCAACCGCGTTACCCAATTGTCATGACGCGGGATCTCGCACGCGCGAAAACGTGGTTGAAGCAAAGAGCGCGTGGGACCGAGCGGTACGGGATGGTCGTATCCTCGCAGGCGCAACGGCTCAAGCCCCACGCGATAGATGTCCGCTCACCAATGGATCCGATCCACTGGTTTCTTGATGACAAGGAGGACGTTCGATCGTCGTACTATCTGGAGGATGTCGCGACCGAATTTCATGTCCAGGGACTAGAGCTTGATTGGGCTTGCGTGGTTTGGGACGGCGACTTTCGGTATTCAGAGAACGGTTGGCAACACTTTTCGTTTGTCGGATCGAAGTGGCAACGTATTCACAAATCTGAACGACAGATGTACCTAAAGAATGCCTATCGCGTACTACTCACCCGAGCGCGACAAGGCATGGTTATCGTCGTACCACCTGGTGAGGCACTTGATCCAACGCGTAGCCCAGAGTTTTACGACGCAACATTCGACTACTTGCGTGGGATTGGGCTACAAGAAATTTGACGACGCTAGCGTCCCCGGTAACGAAGAACGCAAACGTCAGGCTCAGTCCGACGAGGTTACGCTCGCCAGCAACTCATAACTCCGCTTCCGCGCCACATGATCATGCACCGCGCTGGCAACGATCAGTTCGTCAGCGCCAGTCTGTGCGACGATGTCATCCAGCTTCGCGCGCACCGTGGCGGGTGCGCCGACGGCGGCGACCGTGAGCATCTGATCCATGCCCGCGCGCTCTGCGGGTGAACCCAGTGCGTTCATTTCGGCGACCGGAATGGGCTTGGGCAGCGGACCGCGCTTGCCGGTCTGCATGCCGAGAAAGCGTTGTTGCAGCGACGTGAACAGATAGGCCGCCTCGTCGTCCGTATCTGCGCAGACGACGTTGACGCCCACCATCGCGTGCGGTTGGGTCAGGGCGCCGGGTTGGCCGTTGGGCCGGAAGCGGGCGCGGTAGACCTGCAGCGCCTGCGTCAGCATGACCGGGGCGAAGTGCGACGCGAAGGCGTAGGGGTAGCCGAGGTGCGCCGCAACCTGTACGCCGTAAAGACTGGAACCGAGAATCCAGATCGGCACGTCGCAGCCCAGGCCCGGAATCGCACGCACGGGACGGAACGAATCGGGCGGCGGCTGAAAGTATTCGGCCAGCTCCACCACATCGGCCACAAAATCATCGTCGCCCTGCAGCGCCATCGACCGACGCAGCGCTCGCATGGTGAGCTGATCGGTGCCAGGCGCGCGCCCGAGGCCGAGATCAATGCGGCCCGGGTACAGCGTGGCGAGTGTGCCGATTTGTTCGGCGACTACCAGCGGCGCGTGGTTCGGCAACATCACGCCGCCGGAGCCGACGCGAATGGTCTGCGTTCCGGCCGCGAGGTAGCCCATCAGCACGGAGGTGGCGGAACTCGCCACGCCGTCCATGTTGTGATGCTCGGCCACCCAGTAACGCCGGTAACCCAGCCGCTCGCAATGCTGCGCGAGATCGAGCGAGTTGCGCAGCGCATCGGCTGCGGTGCCGCCCTCAACGATGGGCGAAAGATCAAGCACGGAAAGGGGAATCATCCCGCTAATTTACTCCGCCAGTCCGCCGTTCGTTGCCTGCCCCAGTCGCGAAATCATCGCGTCCAGTGCGCGATAGGTCGCGTCGGTGAACTCGCGGCCGAGCACCGCCTCGATGTCGGCGTAGGTGGACTCGATCTGCGGCGCAATGCGGCGCGCCAGACTGCGGCTCTTTGTGGTGAGCGAGATGCGCACGCGACGCTGGTCGCCGTCGACCGGCGTCTTGGCAATCAGGCCCAAATCGGCCATGCGCGAGAGTATGCCGGCGAGGCTCGGGCTCGAGATGCCGCAGAGGTCAACGATCTGGCGAGGCTCGCGCGGCCCCAGCTCCAGCAGGGCGCGGATGATGCGCCACTGCTGTTCGGTCAGGCCATGCGCATTGAGGATCGGCCGGAAGCGCGACAGCACCGCCTCACGCGCATGCAGCAATAGAAGCGGCAGATTACGATGGCGAATCGGTACGGCGGGCGGGGCAGACATTCAGGTGATAGCGAAATGCAGATTGACAGCGCGCAAAGGTCAACGCTAATATTACTCACATATTAGTAATCAGGCAACCATGAACATGCGCTCCGGTCCTGCCATCGACATGCCCATGCGCCCGTGGCGTTTGAGTGGCGTCGTCTACGGCGCCCTGCTCAACCACGCGCCAGCGCTGGCGGCGCTGGGCGACGCTGCCAACGCCGCGCCCTACAAGGCGGCACCGAAGGCGCCGGTGCTGTTTGTCAAGCCACGCAACACGTTGCTGTCCGCAGGAGAGCCCGTCGTCGCACCCGACGAGGGCGACGGATGGCAGGTTGGTGTGTCGCTGGGCATCGTGATCGGGCACACCGCCTGTCGCGTGGCTGCAAGCTCAGCCAGCGAGGTGATCGCTGGCTACACCATGGTGGTGGATTTCAGCGTTCCGCATGAGAGTTTCTATCGGCCATCGGTACGCTTCAAGGCGCGCGACGGCTCGTGCTACGTGGGCCCGCGCGTGGTTTCGGCAATCGATCTCGGCGACCCGAACGCACTGGCGATCACCGTTTCCGTCGACGGTGATCCGGCGCAGCAAAGCAGCACGGCGAACATGATCCGGCCGGTCGAGAAGTTGCTTGCTGACGTGACCGACTTCATGACGCTGGCGCCCGGCGATGTCCTCATGCTGGGCGTGCCGCACGGCGCGCCCGTCGTACGGGTCGGGCAGCGGATGCGCGCGGCGATCGCCGGCGTCGGCATGTTCGAAGCGGTGATTCAACCGGCCCGCCGTCGGGAGGTCGCATGAAAACCGGGCGCGTCGCCTATGCTGGCGCCATTCATGCCGCCTGCCCCCATGAGCGCGGCGTCCGCCTCGCCGACGGCCGCGTTCTGACCGAGGCCGACGTGGTGTGGCTGCCGCCCTTTGAAGTGGGCACCCTCATCGCGCTCGGCCTCAACTACAGTGACCACGTCAAAGAGTTGTCGAAGGAATTGACAATCACCACGAAGGATGAGCCGCTGGTGTTTCTGAAGGGGCCGGGCGCAGTGATTGGCCATCGCGGTTTCACCCGCCGTCCGGCGGATGTGACGTTCATGCACTACGAGTGCGAGCTTGCGGTGGTCGTCGGCCAACCCGCCCACAAGGTCCGCGCCGCAGACGCGATGCGGCATGTTGCGGGCTACACCGTGTGCAACGACTATGCGATTCGTGACTATCTCGAAAACTGGTACCGCCCGAATTTGCGCGTCAAGAACCGCGACGGCGGCACGGTGCTGGGGCCGTGGCTGGTGGATGCGGAAGACATCGAGAACCCGCACGACCTGACGCTGCGCACCCTGGTCAACGGCAACGTCACGCAACAGGGCCACACCGGCAACATGATCAACGATATCCCGGCGCTGATCGAATACCTCAGCGCCTTCATGACGCTGCAACCGGGAGACGTGATTCTCACCGGCACGCCGGAAGGCGTGGTCAATGTGAACGTCGGCGATGAGGTTGTCACCGAAATTGAAGGCATCGGAAGCCTCGTCAACACCATTGTGGGCGACGACGCGTTCGGTCGCTAGTCAGGAAGCAGCATGCAAATCCAGCACCTCATCAACGGCAAAGCACAGGCCGGCAACGACTACTTCGAAACCGTCAACCCCGCCACGCAGGAAACACTCGCCGAAGTGGCGCGCGGCGGCGCCGATGAAGTGAACGCGGCCGTCGCTGCCGCGAAGGCCGCGTTCCCGGCATGGGCAGCGCGGCCGGCCACGGAGCGCGCGAACCTGATGCGCAAGCTGGGCGATCTGATCGCAAAGCACGTGCCGGAAATCGCGCAGACCGAGACGAAGGATACCGGGCAGGTGATCGCGCAAACCGGCAAACAACTCGTGCCGCGCGCGGCGGACAACTTCTACTACTTCGCCGAGATGTGCACGCGCGTCGACGGCCACACCTACCCCACGCCAACGCATCTCAACTACACACTGTTTCATCCGGTCGGCGTCTGTGCGCTGATTTCGCCGTGGAATGTGCCGTTCATGACCGCGACGTGGAAAACCGCGCCCTGTCTCGCATTTGGCAACACGGCGGTGCTCAAGATGAGCGAGCTGTCGCCAATGACCGCCGCGCGGCTGGGCGAGCTGGCGCTGGAAGCGGGCATTCCTGCGGGCGTGCTGAATGTGGTGCATGGCTACGGCAAGGAGGTGGGTGAGCCGCTGTGCGCGCACCCGGATGTGCGTGCCATTTCGTTCACCGGTTCCACCGTCACCGGCAACCGCATCGTGCAGGCCGCAGGGCTCAAGAAGTTCAGCATGGAGCTCGGTGGCAAAAGCCCGTTTGTGATTTTCGACGACGCCAATCTCGACCGCGCGCTCGATGCTGCGGTGTTCATGATTTTCTCGAACAACGGCGAGCGCTGCACGGCGGGCAGCCGCATCCTCGTGCAGAAGTCCATCTACGCGGATTTTGCGCAGAAGTTCACCGAGCGCGCGAAGCGCATCGCGGTGGGCGACCCGCTCGACGACAGAACCATCATCGGCCCGATGATCTCGCCAGCGCATCTGGCCAAGGTACGAAGCTATATTGATCTTGGCCCGAAGGAAGGCGCGACGCTGCTGTGCGGTGGGCTGGACCGCCCGTCGTACGCGGCGGAGCTTGCCCCGGCACTGGGCAAGGGCAATTTCGTCTGGCCGACCGTGTTCGCCGACGTCGATAACCAGATGAAGATCGCGCAGGACGAAATCTTCGGGCCGGTGGCGTGCCTGATCCCGTTCAACGACGAGGCCGACGCCATTCGCATCGCCAACGACATCCAGTATGGTCTGTCGAGCTACGTGTGGAGCGAGAATCTGGGTCGTGCACATCGTGTGGCAGCCGGCATAGAGGCCGGCATGTGCTTCGTCAACAGCCAGAATGTGCGCGACCTGCGGCAGCCATTCGGCGGCACCAAGGCCAGCGGCACCGGCCGCGAAGGCGGCACCTGGAGCTATGAAGTGTTTCTTGAACCAAAGAATGTGGCGGTGAGCCTGGGTAGCCACCACATTCCGCACTGGGGCGTGTGATGGATCGCCGCAATGTCCTTGCTGCACTGTCTGCGCTGGGCGCTGCCTCGGCGACTGGCTTGTGGATGACCCGCGTATCGGCGCAGGCGATTGACTGGCCCGCGAAGCCGGTGCGCATCATCGTGCCGTTCCCGCCAGGCGGCACGACGGACCTGGTGACTCGACTGGTAGCCACTGAAGTGGCGAAGGCGCTCGGCCAGCCGGTGATCGTTGAGAACCGGCCGGGCGCGGGCACGGTGATCGGCGTGGATGCAGCAGCCAAGGCGCCGGCCGATGGCTACACCTTCGTCACCGTCGCCAACAGCTTCTGCGCGAATCAGACGCTGGTCAAGAATTTGCCATACGACACACTGCGTGACCTGCGCCCGGTTGGGTTGATGGGGATGAGCGAGCACGTGCTGGCCGTGCATCCCGCAACGGGATTGCGCACGGTGGCTGATCTCGCTGCCGCAGCCAACAAGGCGCCGGGAAAACTCAGTTACGCCTCGTTCGGCAGTGGAACATCTGCCCATCTCTCGGGTGCAATGCTGGAACACGCCCTCGGCGTGCAGTTGACGCATGTGCCCTACAAGGGGCAGGCGCCAGCGCTCAATGACCTGCTGGGCGGGCAGGTGACGATGATGTTTGGCAACTGGCCAGAGTTCCGTCAGCACGTCAAAGCGGGCAAACTGGTGGCGCTCGGCATGGCGACCGCGAAGCGATCATCACAAGCCTCCGAAATCGCGACCCTCGCCGAGCAAGGCGTGGTGCTTGAGTCGAACTCGTGGAGCGGCATGCTGGCGCGAAGCGGTACGCCCGACGCGGTCGTTGCTCGAATGAACGCCGAGATCAACAAGGCGTTGCAATCGCCGGCCGTCGTCAAGGCGTTCTCCGATGGCGGCATTGTGTCGCTGGCGGGGACGCCCGCGCAGTTCGGCGCGTTCATTCGCAGTGAGATTGACAAGTACGCAGACGTCATCCGCCGCGCCAATATCAGCGCGGGGAATTGAGGGGGGAGTATGGGCAAGCTGGCACTGGTCGCCAAAATCACGCACGTTCCGTCGATCTACCTTTCGGAGCTGGACGGGCCGCGCAAGGGCACGCGGCAGGACGCTATCGATGGTCATCGCGAGATTGGTCGTCGCTGCCGTGAGCTGGGGGTGGACACCATTGTGGTGTTCGATACGCACTGGCTGGTGAACGCGAACTATCACCTGAACTGCGCGCAGCACTTCAAGGGGCTCTACACCAGCAACGAGCTGCCGCACTTCATCAGCAACATGCCGTTCGAATTCCCCGGCAATCCGGCGCTCGGCAAGATTCTGGCGAAGACCTGCAACGAGATGGGTGTGGAGACGTTGGCGCATGATGCCACCACGCTCGACCCGGAGTACGGCACCATCGTGCCGATGCGGTACATGAACGTGGACCAGCACTTCAAGGTGATCTCGGTCTCGGCCATGTGCACTGTGCATTACCTCAATGACAGCGCGCGGCTCGGCTGGGCAATGCGGCGCGCCGTGGAGGAACACTACGACGGCACCGTCGCGTTCTTTGCCAGCGGCAGCCTCAGCCACCGCTTCGCACAGAACGGCCTGGCGCCTGAATTCGCCTTCAAGATCTGGAGCCCGTTGCTCGAATCGCTGGACCACAGCGTGCTGGCGATGTGGCAGCGGGGTGAGTGGCAGAAGTTCTGTGAAATGCTGCCGGAGTACGCGACCAAGGGCCACGGTGAAGGCTTCATGCACGACACCGCGATGATGCTTGGTGCGCTCGGTTGGTCGGATTACGACGGCAAAGCCGAGATCATCACGCCTTACTTTGGGGCCTCGGGGACCGGGCAGTTGAACGCCGTGTTCCCGGTGACGCCGAACGATGGCAGCGCGATCCCCGCCGCGCAGGCCTCGGCGGCGCTGGGGTATCAGGCCATCGGCCGACTTTAGAACGAAGACATCGATGCCACACCTCGTTATCCTCTACACAGGAAACCTCGATCGGCCCACCGCACAAGGCGGCAGTGACATGAAAGCGCTGTGTCGCAAGTTGTGCGACACCATGCTGGCCGCGCGCGACGAACAGGGCAAGCAGGTGTTCCCCACGGGTGGTACGCGTGTGCTCGCGTTTCCCGCGATGCACCATGCAGTGGCCGATGATGGCGCGGCCGGGCGTGGGGCAGGCGGCGACGGCGACTACGCCTTCGTCTACCTGAATCTGCGTATGGCCAAAGGACGCAGCGCGGCTGTGCATGAAGCGGTCGGCAATGCGGTGGAAGCGGCGACCAGGGCCCATTTCGCCGAACACCTGGCCAGCCGTCACATCGGCATCACGCTACAGATCGACGAGGGGCATGAAGTGTTCGATGCCAAGAACAGTTCGCTGCACCCGCTGTTTCAGCCGAAGGTCTGAGCGTGCTGACTCCCGAGCTTGTTCAGTCACTGGCCCGCCAGCTCTACGACGCGCGCAAATCGCGCACCCAGCTTCGCCACTTCTCGAAGCAGTATCCAGAGATGACCATCGAGGATGGTTACGCCATCCAGCGCGAATGGGTAAAGCTTGAACTGGCTGACGGCCGCAACATCAAGGGCCGCAAGATCGGCCTGACCTCGCGTGCGATGCAGCAGGCCAGCCAGATCGACGAGCCGGACTACGCACCGCTGATGGACGACATGTTCTTCGCTGCGAATACGGATTTGCCGTTGGATCGCTTCATCGCGCCGCGCGTTGAAGTGGAGCTGGCATTCATTCTTCGAGCGCCACTCAAGGGGCCCGACGTCACGCTTGACGCCGTGCTCGACGCGACCGACTATGTGGCCCCGGCGATTGAAATCATCGATGCCCGCATCGAGCAGTTTGATCGCGAGACGAAAGCGATGCGCAAGGTGTTCGACACCATCAGCGATTTTGCGGCCAATGCCGGCATCATCGTCGGTCCGGGTCGTGCCCGTGTCAGCGATATCGACTTGCGCTGGGCGGGGGCAATTCTCAGCAAGAACGGCGTGGTCGAAGAAACCGGTCTTGCCGCGGGCGTGCTTGGGCATCCGGCCATCGGCGTCGCGTGGCTGGCGAACAAGATCGCGCCGTACGGCGAGCAGTTGAACGCGGGCGACGTGGTGCTCGCCGGCTCATTCACGCGTCCGGTGAACGCAGCGCGCGGCGACCATTTCGAAGCCGATTACGGCGCGCTTGGGCGCTTCAGTTTCAAATTTGTGTAGGCCATCTTCAGGAGAGCGTCACCCATGATTCCCATGTCCAATCCGTTCAAGGAAGCAATGAAGGCCGGCCAGCCGCAGGTCGGCTTCTGGCTGATGCTGGCCAATGCTTACGCCACCGAAATCTGCGCGAGCTGCGGCTTCGACTGGGTGCTCATCGACGGTGAGCACTCGCCGAATGACATCCCGATGATGGCGGCGAATCTGCAGGCGGTAAGCGGCTATGGTCCGCAGGCTGTGGCTCGGGTGCCCGTGGGCGACCCGGTGCTGATCAAGCAGTACCTCGACATCGGCGCGCAGACGATTCTGGTGCCGATGGTGGATACGGCCGAGCAGGCCGCCGCGATGGTGCGGGCGATGCGCTATCCGCCGCACGGCATCCGCGGTGTTGGCGCCGGCAGCGCGCGTGCTTCCCGCTGGAGCGCGGTGCCCGATTATTTGAAGCGGGCCAACGATCAGGTGTGCCTGCTGGTGCAGGCGGAAACCGCAACCGCGGTCAAGAATCTCGACGCGATTCTTGCGGTGGAGGGCGTCGATGGCGTGTTCTTCGGGCCGTCCGATCTGTCGGCGTCGCTCGGGCACTTGGGCAATGCAGCGCATCCCGACGTGCAACAGGTCATCGAGGATGGCATCCGTCGCGTGCGTGCGACGGGGAAGGCGCCTGGCATCCTCGCCGTCAACGAGCCCGACGCCCATCGCTACCTGGAGCTGGGCGCACTGTTCGTCGCGGTGGGGATTGATGTCAATCTGCTGACCCGACATGCGCGCGCGCTGGCACAGCGTTTTGGTCGCGGCGGCGTGACGGCTTAGACCAGTGAGCACGCTCTCGTTCAGCCGCCCCGCGCGCTTCGGCGCGGAGGAATGGGACGCCCGCGTGCAACTCGCTGCCGCCTATCGCATATTTGCGATGCTCGGCTGGAACGAGCTGATCTACAACCACATCTCGCTGCGCGTGCCCGGTGAACCGAAGCACTTTCTGGTCAACCCGTTTGGCCTGCACTACACCGAGGTCACGGCGTCGAATCTGGTCAAGGTGGACGTGGACGGCAACATCATTGGCCACAGTGATTGGCCGATCAACCCGGCGGGCTTCACCTTCCACGGCGCGATTCACGCCACGCACCCGAGCGCGCATTGCGTGATCCATGTGCACACCACGCCGACGATGGCGGTGTGCTGCAGCGAGGAAGGGCTCTCGTTCACCAATTTCTATGCGGCGCACCTGTGGGGCAAGGTCGCGTATCACGACTTCGAAGGCATCACCGTGCATCGCGACGAGGGCGCGCGCATCCTCGCCAGTGCGGGCGACAAGCCGGTGCTGCTTCTGCGCAACCACGGCCCGGTTGCCATCGGTCAGACGCTACCGATGGCGTTCAGCTATATGTGGGTGCTGCAACGCGCCTGCGAAGTGCAGCTCGCATCCTCGCAGCTCGGCAAACTTCGCGCAATCCCGGAGCCAGTGCTGGAGAAGTGCGTGCGTGATGCGCTCAATTTCGACCCGAAGTATGGTGCCGGAGCGGACTCGTTTGCCGCGCTGCAGCGACTGGTGGATCGCATTGATCCGGGGTATCGGGCGTAGGGAAACACTGAAGCCTTGCGCGTTTGGCGCGGTTCTCCGGTTGATTGAAATTTGGTTGGGCACGGTGTAGGCTACCCGTCTGTCTAACATCGATAGGCGAGGGGGGTCATGCAACACCTGATCCAGCAATTGAGTTGGCGCCGCTTTGCCGCGCTGTTTTCGGTGCTGGCGGCGGTGACTGCCGGCGCGCAAACCTGTGGGCCTTCCAACGGACGACCGGCGCTGAGCGCGCCGACGACGGGACTCTGTACTGCTGGTTTTGCAAGTGCCGTGTCCGGAACCGGGCCGTATGCATGGACGTGTACGGTGTTGTTTCCCATCGTGAGCTTTGTGTCCTGTTCCGCCCCGCCGAACTGCCACGATGTGGACGGAAACGGCGTGATTCACGCGACGACCGACGGCGTCATTCTCAATCGTGTCATGCTCGGAATGACCGGAACGACGGTGTCATCCGCCGCACAGTCGGGTGCGCCGCGCAACACATGGCCAGCGATCCGCAGCTTCCTGAACAACAGCTGTGGCTATTCGCTGGCTTGCATCGCCAACGGGCAGGACGTGTCGGCCGGCGCTCAGACCAACATCAGCACCTGCGTCAACGCCGTGATGCCGTTGGCCGTGCAGTGTTGCGCCAATTCCTTCACGGTCATCACGTACGACAATCCGCTCGGAAGCAACTCCTGTGTCGGCACATGCGGCCCACCGATTGCTGCTCCGAATCCAGAGTCACCTACGTCAAGCCAGTAATTATGGGCACTCCGTATTCGCGGTGGAAAGCAAAACGGCCAGGTTCACTGGCCGTTTTTTTGGGACCGTGCGAGGGCCTGATTAGCCCTCAATCTCCTTGCGCATCTGCTTCATCGCCTTCACCTCGATCTGGCGGATACGCTCTGCCGAGACGCCGTATTTGTCAGCGAGCTGCTGCAGCGTTTCTTCCTGATCTTCGGCCAGCCAGCGGCGGGTGATGATGTCGCGCGAACGGTCGTCAAGTTTGACCAGCGCCCGCTTCAAACCCTCGCTGTGCACGCGGCGCACTTCCTCGGCTTCGATCACTTTGGCCGGATCGGCGATGTCGCTGTCGGCGGCGAGGTAGGCCACCGGTGCCACGGCTTCGCTTTCGCTGTCGTCGGGCGTGCCGTCCATCGCGACATCACGGCCAGAAAGCCGCATGTTCATCTCGAACACTTCTTCCGGCTTGACGTTGAGCTCTTTGGCGATGCGCTTGGCTTCGGCTTGCGTCAGCGGATGCTCGCCCGAACGCATGGCGCGCAGGTTGAAGAACAGTTTGCGCTGCGCCTTGGTCGTAGCGACCTTGACCATGCGCCAGTTCTTAAGGATGTATTCGTGGATTTCGGCGCGGATCCAGTGCAGCGCGAAGCTCACCAGGCGCACACCGCGTTCCGGGTCAAAGCGGCGCACGGCCTTCATCAGGCCCACATTGCCTTCCTGGATCAGGTCGCCCTGCGGCAGGCCGTAGCCCATGTAGTTGCGGCTGACGCTCACCACCAGACGCAGATGGCTCATCACCAGCTGGCGGGCGGAATCGACGTCCTGCATGTACTTCCAGCGCAGGCCGAGCTCCTGCTCCTGCTCAAGCGTGAGCAGCGGATATTTGTTGACGGCCGTGACGTACTGGTCAATGGTGCCCAGTGCGGACGGTACCGGAAAATTCAAAGTGGCGGTCGGGTTCATGTAATCGATGCTCCCCAAAACGTAAATGCACGGGCGGTTTTCGTGCGTTGCGAACGTGCTGCAACGGGCAGTGCGGCTTGTGACCGCGGCGAACCATATTAGCACTCGCTGAGTGAGAGTGCTAATAATACCGAAAGTTCCCGACTTATTTACTCGGAAAAGCAAATCAGTCGGTGAGCGCACGCCAACACTGCGCGCTACACGCTTTCCGTACACCCATTAGACGGTCGAAACGAGCGAGACTTTCCGCGAGTGGTCGCGCAGGTCCGCAGTTGGTCGCCACGCACGACGACCGCGCCGGATCAACAGCTTTTCACTTGAAACGAGGCCAATACGGCGCTCGCAGCGCGAAATGCGAACGGGTCGACAAGCGACCAAAATGACCGCTAACGACCGCCCGGCGGTCGATGGAGCCTAAAAGCTGTTAAAGGGGCCTCATTACTCGTGGCCGACGCGATTGACGAGTTACTTGCAAAGATGCGCGGGAACGGTCGCCGAGGTCGTGGCGGTGTTGTTGCCCGAATTGCCATCCGTGAGGTCGCCCACCATTTTGACTGTCGCCTTGATGTCGACCGGCTTGGGCCGCCCGAGCTTTGTGTTGTCCGGTCGCGCGGCGGCCTTGACCTGGGACATCGGCACGTACGCGGGCGTGCCACCCGGCGTCGGGTTCTTCAGTTTGTCGATCGCGATCTGCGACAAGGGCGCGGGATGCAGCCAGGCAAAGCTCGCGCCGTCGACGGTGAGCTCAGTCTGGTAGCCAAACTTCGCGCCAGGCAGGGGGTTCCCGCCCACGTTGCGAACCTCGAGGTCAACCAGCACGTACGAGCCGTCCGGATTCATGCCCGTCCCCTTGGGGCATTGAAACGTGACGCCCTTGATGCTCACGGCCAGGTCGACCGCCATCGTGAGCGCGGGGGTGTTGCCGAGCGCCCCCGGCGGCGCTGTGACGACGGTGGGCGCGTTGGGCACGGACTGGGCGCTGGCCAGACCCAACAGGCCGGCGGCCAGCACGCCGCAAAATGGAATCAAAGCAGATGACGCTCGCATGCAAATTCTCCTGGTTCGTGGCGCTGCGCGCCGGCTGGTTTGGTCGGTCGATCACGACCGACGTTCGACAATGGGTCAGACGCATCGCGTTCACGAAAAGCGACGGCACCCGCGTGGCCCACCGCAACCGTTCACTGCAACGCGACCACGGCGCGCGCCGAGACGCGTTTGCCCACGTAGCGTTCAAGAAACGCCGTCTGCACTGCAAACTGGTAATCCGCGTTGACTTTCTTGCTGAACCCGTGGCCTTCGTCCTCGGCCACGAGGTACGCCACAGGCGTGCCGTTGGCGCGAACCTTCTTCACAATCTGCTCGGCCTCGGAGACGGGCACGCGCGGGTCGTTCCTGCCGTGCGTCACCATCAGCGGCACACGAATGCGGTCGGCGTGCGTCAGCGGCGAGATGCCGTCGAGAAAGCGGCGCATGTCCGGGTCGCGCTCGTCGCCGTACTCGCTACGACGCAGGTCCCGGCGCCAGCTTTCCGTGTTTTCCAGCATCGTCACAAAGTGCGAAATGCCGAACGAACTGAATGCGGCCGCGATTCGCGGGCTGTACATCACGCTGCTCGCCAGCACCATGTAGCCACCGTAGCTGGAGCCCATCAGTGCCACGCGTTGCGGGTCGAGCTGGGGCTGGGCGTGTATCCAGTCGAGCAGCGCGCCGATGTCGCGGACCGAGTCTTCGCGCTTCTTCAGGTTGTCGGCTTCCAGAAAGCGGCGCCCAAATCCCGCCGAACCGCGCACGTTCGGGAAGATCACTGCGTAGCCGAGCTCGTTGATCCAGTAATTCACGCGACCGCGGAACCCCGGCCGCGCCTGCCCTTCAGGGCCACCGTGCACTGCGATGATCACCGGCCGTTTGCCGGGGAACTCCTTCGCGTTCGGGCGGTGCATGAAACCCGTGATGACCAGTCCGTCGAAGCTGCGCCAGCTGATCGGCTCGGCCTCGGTGAATGGACGCTTTACGCCCGCCACCGTGGACGGATAGGTCCAGCGCGTCACCATGCCGAGATCGGTGTCGAGCACAAATACCTCGCCCGGCGAATCGGCGGATTCGACCGAGAAAGCCAGGTCGCGGCCATTGCGATGCCACGACGTGCTCGTGATCAGCCCCGGCGGGAGCGCAGGCACCGTCATCGGCTTGATGTTCGCACTGTCACTCAGGTCGTACAGACGCAGCTGACTGCCACCCAGGGTATTGCTTAGCACCGCGATGCGCCGGCCGACGGTGCTGACGGACCAGTCATCGACGTCGGATTCAATTTCTTTGGTGACCCACTGCCGGTCACCGTTCCTGAGATCAACGCGCGAGAGCTTCGCGAACTCACCATCAAAACGGCGGCGGTAGAGCCAGCGGTCGCGATCGCCGATCGCTTCCGGTCCGGCGTCGGCGTCGCCGAGGTCGGTGCGCTTGCCGCTGCCGAGATCCATCGACCACAGTCGGCTGCGCGTGGGCGACACCGTTTCCGACAGCACGACGCGGTTCTCGCCATCAAACCAGCGCAGCACGCGCCAGCCCGCGCCGTTCAGCGTCGCAAGGCGGAACCGCGCCTCGGGCTGCAATGGATCAATCGCGAACACCTCCAGCGTCGCCTGATCGCGCTTGCCATGCCGGTCCAGCGGACGGGCGGTAATGATCACCTTGTCACGCGCCGTGTTCCACGGCCCCACCGAGAACTGCTCGCCTGCCGGTGTGAGCGCCACTTCGTGCAGCGATTTCAGGTCCAGCCGGAATAACTGCGTGGCCTCGTCGCCGCCGCTATCGCGGCTGAACAACACGTAGTCGCCGCGCCGCGGTTCGAACTGCGCCGCGCGAACCGGGTCACGCCCACGCGTCAGCTGCTGCAGCTTGCCCATCGCATCGGTGAGCAGGAACAACTGCTGCGTGTTGCCGGCGCGGCGCATCACCAGCATCTCCTGCGCGAGCGGGTGCCAACCGACAAAGCGTGTGGCGTTGAACTCGCCGTAGGGCGCGATATCGCGCGCCAGCGCCTGGGCCACGGGCGGGGCGTTGTCGACCAGCATGGTGCTTGGCGCAGGCAGCAGTGAGCTTGACGGCGACTGCGGAGGCTGCGCGCGAACGCTCGCCGCAGTCAGTGAGAGCAGTGGCAAGGCCGCACCGCTGAACAGCACACAGCGCAGGAAACGCCCGCCGCGACCGCGCGCGCGCAAACCCATGCCCGAGACACCCATCGTCCCGCTTCGTCGAATCACGAAATCAGCCACATACAATGGATCGCGTGAACGCGCCTCCTCATCACGACGACACCCCAACGGGCGCGTCCCATCCGCCTGCGACCGCTGCCGCTGCGGCGAGCGCGATTCTGCCAGAACCCGCATCCGTTGGGGCTTCCAGCAGATCGGCTGTCGCCGCCCTGCGACAAATCCGCACGCTGCCCGATCATTTGGTCAACCAGATCGCGGCGGGCGAAGTCATCGAACGCCCTGCTGCAGCGCTCAAGGAGTTGCTGGAAAACGCCGTTGACGGTGGTGCGCGGGCCATCAGCGTGGACCTTGCCGCCGGTGGGGCTGCGCTGATCACGGTGAGCGACGATGGCCGCGGCATTGCCGCGGATGAGTTGCCGCTGGCGATCGCGCGGCACGCCACCTCCAAGATCGCCAGCTTCGACGATCTGGAATCGGTGGTCAGCTTCGGCTTCCGGGGTGAGGCGCTGGCGTCCATGGCGTCCGTCGCGCGACTGGCCATCGTCAGCCGGCCAGCGGGTGCGGCGAGCGCGTTTCGCCTGAAAGCAGAAGGCGGGCAGGCCGGCGCGCCCGAACCTGTCAGCGCCCGCGTCGGCACCACGGTCACCGTGGCCGAACTCTTCTTCAATACGCCGGCGCGGCGACGTTTTTTGAAATCGGAGAGCACCGAATATGCGCACTGCCTCGACGCCGTGCGCCGCCTTGGACTCGCTCGCAGCGACATCGCGCTGCAACTGACCCATAACGGTCGCGCTGTGCACCGCTGGCCGGTGCAAGCGTGGCCAGAGCGCGTGGCGGCCGTACTCGGCGCGGAGTGGTTGCAACATGCCGTTGCCATCGAAGCCGACGCGGGTGTACTGGCGCTGGATGGTTTCGTGCTCACGCCGAACAGCGCGGTGCCGAATCGCGACGCGCAGCATCTCTTTGTCAATGGGCGCTGGGTGCGCGATCGCGTGGTGCTGCACGCGGTACGCGATGCGTTGCGTGACCAGATGCATGGCGCCAGCGCCCCGGCGTTTGTATTGCGCCTGCGGCTCGACCCGCGCGCGGTCGATGTCAACGTGCATCCGGCGAAAACCGAAGTGCGCTTTCGTGACAGCCAGGCGGTGCATCAATTCGTGCGCCGCGCGGTAGAGCGGGCCCTCGGCGGCACGGCGGCGGCGCAGACTCCACCCTCGGCCGCGCAGAAACTGTTCGGGGATCGCGTCGCCGCGACGGGCGACCTGGAGACCGCACCGGTAGCTCAGGGTGTGAGCGCGTTGTCACACGGGTCGGCTGCGCCGGGGTCGAGCCGGTACTCGCCACGAGCGGCGACGCTGGATTTCGGTGTCTCCGAGCGGATCACCCAGTACTTCTTCGCGCCAGCCGCCGCCGTTGCGGACGACGCCGCGGCGCCGGGTGCATCGAACTCGCTTTCGGCGCCACCGGCTGCGCTGCCTGACATGGATCATCCGCTTGGCTTTGCGCTCGCGCAATTGCACGGTGTCTACATCCTCGCGCAGAACGCCAACGGCCTCGTGCTCGTCGACATGCACGCGGCGCACGAGCGCATTGTTTACGAGGGACTCAAGATGCAATCTGCGGGCGCACTCGCCACGCAACGGCTGCTCATCCCCAGCGTTCTCAATGCCAGTGAGAAGGAGGTCGCGACGGCGGAGGCACATCGCGACACGCTGACCGCGCTCGGCTTCGACGTCAGCATCACCGGTCCGCGCTCGCTCGCTGTGCGCAGCGTACCCACGCTGCTCGCCGACGCCGCGCCCGAGGCGCTGCTGCACGGCGTGCTGGCCGAGCTGGACGAACTCGGCGTCAGCGCCCTCGTCGAATCGCGCCGCGACGAACTGCTCTCCACTATGGCCTGCCACGGTGCCGTGCGCGCCAACCGCGCGCTGACCACGGCTGAAATGAACGCCCTGCTGCGCGAAATGGAAGCCACCGAACGGGCCGGAAGCTGCAACCACGGCCGCCCCACCTGGTATCAGCTCACGCTCAAGGAGCTGGACGCACTGTTCATGCGCGGGCGCTGACCGTGCGTCCCGTCCACCTTCTCGTCGGCCCCACAGCATCGGGCAAAAGCGCTGCGGCGCTGGCGTTGGCGCCGCACTTGAACGCGGAGATTGTGAGCATTGATTCGGCGTTGGTGTATCGTGACCTGAACATCGGCACCGCGAAACCGAGTGCGGCGGAGCTGGCTGCGGTGGCGCATCATTTGATTGATCTGATCTCGCCCACCGAGACGTATTCGGTGGCGCGATTTGTGTCGGACTGTCGCGCGGCGATCGAGGCGATTCATGCGCGCGGGCGCGTGCCGCTGCTCGTGGGCGGCACGATGATGTACGCCAACGTGCTGGTGCACGGCATGAGCGATGTGCCACCGACGGATGCTGCCGTGCGTGCGGCGGTGCGGGGGCGCTGCGCGACCGAAGGGGTCGCGGCACTGCATGCCGAGCTTGCGCGGGTAGATCCGGTGACGGCAGCGCGGCTGCCCGCGAGCGATACGCAGCGTATCGAGCGGGCGCTCGAGGTATGGCTGCAAACGGGTGCGCCGTTGTCGTCCTTTCAGGGGCAGCGCCGCGCTGCGCTCGCCGTGTACGATACGCGCATCGTGCGCTGGCTGCCCTCGGATCGTGCGTGGCTGCATGCGCGCTGCGAGGCGCGGCTGACGAGCATGTTTGCCGCAGGTTTCGTCGCCGAGGTCGAGGCGCTGCGGGCGAAGTACGGCGCTGCGCTGACACCCGATCTGCCGTCGATGCGTTGCGTGGGGTATCGTCAGGTGCTCGACGCGCTCGATGGCCGTGCGCCGCGCCTGGAGATGCTGGATCGTGCCCTGTTTGCCACGCGGCAGCTGGCGAAACGGCAGATCACCTGGCTGCGCAGTTTTCCGGGGGAGGTCGTGCATTGCGACGCGCCGGACGCGGTGGCCGCAGCGGCGGCGGTGTTCGCCGCCACCCGGTAGCGGCGCCATTGCAGCGAAGCACGACGCCCCGGTCGTGCGAAGCCGCATGCCACAATGACGCCACGATGACGATTCGCGGCCTACTCTACGCCCCACAACGCGCGTTTCATGCCCTCGTGCGCATCACGCTTGCGGCGTGGGTCAAGGTGCAGTGCTTTCCGGAGCCATTGCGCATTGCGGACGGACCATCGGACGCGCCCGTGTTTTATGTGTTGCCACGACCGTCGCTGACCGACGGCGCGCTGCTCGATCATCTGACGCGCCATTCGCCGGTGCCGCGTTCGCATCAGGTCGTCGATGTGGGCGGCCGGCTTGAACTGCGAGCGTGCTTTGCGCTCTACGATGATCGCCATCGCGAAGCGTCGCCGCGTCTGGCGCGGCTCACGGCAGACGTGCTGGCGGGCCGTGTGACCGACGTGCGCGTGGTGCCGGTGAGCATTTATTGGGGCCGCGCGCCGGACCGCGAAGCGGCCGACCCCGAGTGGGCCACGTTTTCGCGGGGCATGCGCTGGTTGCGCATCTGGGCGGCCGAGGGCTGGGGGGGCCGCTCCCGTCTTCGCAAGCTGCTGGCCATCGTGTTCTTCCGGACGGCTGTAGTGGCCAAGTTTGCTGATGCCGTTTCACTCGCCGCCGTGGTGCGCAGCGCACAGCTCGAAGGGTTGGATGACAGCCTGATGCTGCGCCGAGCGGCGCGACTGCTGCGCACGCACTTTCGCAATGAACGCGAAGCCGCCATCGGGCCGGATCTATCGCATCGGCGCACGCTCATTGGCACCGTGCTGCGCGAGCCACGCGTGCGTGCCGCGATGCTCGCCGAGGTCGACGCCAACAAGGGCAATCTCGAAAAAATCGAGAAGCGCGCCGAACGCATCGCACGCGAGATTGCGGCCGACTATTCGTACGTGGTGGTGCGGCTGGGCGAGCGCATTCTTGGCCGGCTGTGGAACCGCATTTACGACGGTCTCACGGTGCGTGGCGCCGAGCGGCTGCAGGCTCTGGCGCGGGACAACACGCTGGTGTATGTGCCCTGTCATCGCAGCCACATCGATTACCTGCTGCTGTCGTATCTGGTGTATGACGTGGGGCTCACGGCACCGCATATCGCCGCCGGGGCGAACCTCAATCTGCCGGTGATTGGCAGCATTCTGCGCCGGGGAGGTGCGTTCTTCTTGCGTCGCTCCATCAAGGGCGATGAGTTGTACAGCGAAATCTTTGCGGCCTACGTGCACGAGGTGCTGCGGCGTGGCTTTCCGATGGAGTACTTCGTCGAGGGCGGGCGCTCGCGCACCGGCCGCCTGCTGCCCCCCAAAGCCGGGCTGATCTCAATGACGGTGCAGAGCTTTTTGCGTGAACATAGCCGACCGCTTTTGTTCGTGCCGGTGTACATCGGGTACGAAAAACTGATCGAAGGCGGCAGCTACACCGAGGAGCTGTCGGGTGCATCCAAGCGCAAGGAATCGATTGGCGGCGTGCTGGGTGCGATTCGCGATCTGCGCGGAGCGTACTACGGGCAGGTGGGCGTGAGCTTTGCACGGCCCATCTCACTGGCTGAAGTGCTCGAAGCGGAAGGCGCGCGCGACATCACACAGTGGGTCGCGGACAAGGGGTTGCGGCGACGCACGCTGACCGAAGTGTCACGCCTGATCGCCGAGCGCATTAACGGTGCGGCGCATCTGAACCCGGTGGCACTGGTCGCGACGGCGCTGCTCGCCACACCGCGCCATGCGATGGACGCGGCGCAGCTCGCCGACATCGTCGAGCGCCTGCGCCGCGTTGCGCTCGCCTCGGACGTGGCACCCGAGCTGGTGGCGACCGAATTGAGTGGCGCCGAGATGATTGCGCACGCGGAGCGGCTGGCCTACCTGTCGCGACGCACGCACCCGCTGGGTGATGTGGTACTGGCCGACGAAAACGCTGCGGTCACACTCACTTACTTTCGCAACAACGTACTGCACTGCTTTGCGTTACCGGGGGTGATCGCCTGCCTGGTCGCGCAGCACGGCGTGATCGGGCGGCAGAAGCTCGCCCGCCTTGCACGGCAGTTGTATGCGCTACTGGAGACGGAGCTGTATCTGCCGCCGTGGCGGCTGGAGGACGACGCAGCGACGGCACCCGTTGCCGAAAGCGCTGCGGCGATGACCTTCGCGCCTTTCGAGCGGACGCTGGGCCGGCTGATCGACGACGGCTGGCTGTCGCTGTCCAGCGAGGCCGATGTGATCTCCGCCGCGCCGGCAGGTAGCGAGGCGGCGATGCGTCTGGCGTGGCTCGCCGCGACGATCCGTTCGTCGCTGACGCGGCATGCGTTGTTGCTCGCGCTCGCCGTGGGCGCGCCGAGCGGGTCGCACAAACGCAGTTCGATCGAGACCCTGGGCCAGCAGGCGGCGCAGCATCTGGCGATGACGCATGTGTTCAACGCGCCGGAATTTTCGGATCGCACTCAGTTCCGCGCCGCGTTCGACGCGCTGATGCGCGTGGGCTGGCTGAGTGTTGATGACAACGAGCGTGTGCAGTTCGACAGCACGGTTCGCGCGCGCGCCGACGAGGCATCGTTCCTGCTGCCGCCTGACACCCGTGCCGCGGTACTGCGCGCTGCCGAGCAACAGCTGACCACGCAACTCGTCGCACCGCCAGGCAGCCCGCCACCGGCGTAGCGGCAGGTCAGGGTGGGTGTCAGCTTTACGGCTCGAAGCACCGTTCGGCGGCGTTTTTAAGTCGATCTTGCAGATAGTCGACTTTCACGGATTTGCAGTGCAGTGCGCCGATTGGCAGTCGTTGCCGGCTGAAAGCTGTACCGCGCCCGCCATGGCGCTGCGCACCCGCGCACGCTGCGTCGCTCGCGCCGCCAGGATGCCGTTCATCGGCGGATCGTTCGTTTTGTCGCCTGAGCCTGCGGCGCGACCGACGGTCACCGACACTGCACCGATGGAAACGCTGAACCCGTCTCACGCGCACGTCGCAGGGTCGGGCCGGGGCGATCCGGGCGCCGACGATTTCTCGCCATAGCCCCGCCATGGCGAGCAATTGTCGACGCCCCGTTCTTCCCGATTCGACGCGCTACGTGTCGCGCGGACTTGTTCAGCATTTCCCGATGACGAGTTGACCCGTTCGCCGGGAGGGTGTGCCGTGGATTTCATTGACCAGCTTCTACTGTTTGTTGCGTTGCCCGTCGTTGTGTTGATTTCACTGGTCGAGGCGGTGGCGCTGTCGCGCCGACAGCACTACGACTGGCGGGCGGCCGGCGTGTCGGTGCTTGACTTGCTGGCACGCGTGACCATCCAGATTGTGCTGCCGCTGTCGATCGCGACGCCGCTCTTGCAGTGCGCGTACCGCCATCGCCTGACCACGATCCGTTTTGACGCACTGGAACCGGGTCAGGCGATCCTGCTCGGAGCACTGGTCTTCATCGGACAGGAGTTTTGCTACTACTGGTTTCACCGCGCTTCGCATCGCGTGCGCTGGTTCTGGGCAAACCACGCGGTACACCACTCGCCGAACCAACTAAATCTCTCGGCGGCGTATCGTATTGGCGTATTGAGCAAATTTTCCGGCACCGCGCTGTTCTTCGTGCCGCTCGTGTGGCTGGGCTTTTCGCCAAAACTGGTGTTCCAGTTGTTACAACTGAACCTGCTCTATCAGTTCTGGATTCACGCAACGTGGATTCCAAAGCTCGGCTGGCTCGAACACGTGCTCAACACGCCCTCATCACATCGGGTGCATCACGCAGCCAATCTGCAGTACCTCGACGGCAACTACGGTGGCGTGCTGATCGTGTTCGACCGCCTGTTCGGCACCTACATCCCCGAGCGCGACGATCTGCCCTGTCGCTACGGTCTCGTCAAACCGCTTACGGACTACAACCTGCTGCGCATCGAATTCGCGCAGTGGGGGAGCCTGTTGGGTGACGTGTTCCGCGCGAAAAGCCTGCGCAGTGCGGTCGGCTACGTGTTGATGCCGCCGGGCTGGCGACCGGCGGATGGCAGCGAAGGTGCGGGCGAAACAACGGAGGACATGCGGCGCGCCGCGCGCGATGCGACCGCTCACCGCGCCACCGTCAGCGGTCGAACCCATCGCGTTCGCCACCGGCCTCAGGATGCCGGGGCCGTCACCGCTGACTGAACGAGGTATGAGCCCACAAACGGTCCACCCCTGCCTCACTTGATTGGCGCCGGTCGCCCTACGTTGCGATGACCCGCTTGGACAGCGCGTGCGTCGCACGCTGCGCGGACTCTGATGAAAGGAGAGCAGCGAATGCAAGTCACAGAGCAATTGCATGTTTCCCGCTGCCGCCGACCGCGACGGGTCTGACCGGCCGCAACGCCGCCGCCAATGTGGTCGCTTTGCTCGGTGCAGACCGGCAGCCGGGGCGCGGTCACGCGATCGATGCTGCGCTGCGGCGGCTCGCCTAGGCCGGCGCGAACGACCGCTTGAAGAGCGGTGACGCAGCACCGGTCTGTGCAATGTCGGCGGCCGCAGCGCACAAATCGGGCACCAGTTCGCGCATCCGTATGTCGCTCAGGCGCACGCTCGGCCCGGAGATGGCAAGTACACCGACAGCGCCTCGCCCCGGCACCGTGATCGGCACCGCCACGGCGGACAGACCCGGCGCGTAGGTATCGCTGGTAAGCGCGAAGCCCTGCTTGCGCGCCTGCCGGATGGCCTTGAGCAAGGCGGTGGGCGACGCGGGCGCATTGGGGCCATAGTCACTCGGCTTGCCGAAGCCCTGTTTGGCAACCAGCGTCAGCGCATCATCCTCGGGCAGCGTCGAGAGCCACACGTGGCCCGAGGCGGTACACGACAGGCGTGCGTCGGTACCCTGATCCGGGTCGTAGCGCAGACCGGCGCGTGCGCCTTGCGACAGCGACACCCACGTGATGTGATCCACATCCACCACGCCGAGACGCACCAGTTCACCGGCAGATTCGGCGAGTCGGTCCAGCACCGGCTGGCAGAGGTCCACCACACCGGAGTTCTTCAGGTAGTTCAACCCGAGTGACACCAGCCTGGTGGTGAGCATGTAGTCGCCGCGCTCGCGCGACTGTCGTGCGTAGCCCAGCTCGGTGAGTTCCAGCAGCAGGCGATGCGCGGCGCTGCGCGGCAGGTTCAGCTCTTCGGCGAGGGTCGCCAGCGGGACGCCTTCCACCCCCTGTGCGAGGCGTTCGAGGATCGCCATGGTTCGTTTCATGACACCGGACATCGTGACTCCCAAGGTGCGTGGCAGGGCGGCGCTAGGCGTGTTGCGCTGAATTTTCCATGAGCGCGCTGCTTCATGGGGGTTACGTCTCATAATGGAATGATGTTCCACAATGGAATGCTTTCCTGATTTTCTGGTATGATGCCCGAGATTCATCATTCCCATCAAGCGATGGCTCACGGTGCGAGCGCCTTCGGGCGTCACGCAGCGGCGTGCCACGTAGTGCGCTGTATGGACTTTTCCCTCTCCGACGAGCAAAAGATGCTCATCGAAACTGTTCGTCGTTTTGTGCGTGACGAACTGAAGCCGCTCGAAGACAAGGTTGAGAACACCGGCGTATTGACCCGCGACCAGGCGCTGGCGATTCACGAAAAGTCGAAGGCGCTTGGCCTCTACGCACTCAATATTTCTGCCGATCTGGGCGGCGGCGGCCTGAGTACTGTTGACCGCATGCTCTGTGAAGAGCAGTTTGGTCACACCACCGACATCCTGATCCGGCGCGCGTTTGGCAATGTGTACGAGGCGCTGCTCGCATGCAAGGACACTCAGATCGAGCGTTGGCTCAAGCCCACCGTGCGTGGTGAACGCACCTGCGCCATCGCCATTACTGAGCCGGGCGCCGGATCGGACGCGCAGGGCATTCGCACCACCGCCACAAAAACCGCCAAAGGCTGGGTGCTCAACGGCAGCAAGCACTTCATCAGTGATGGCGAATGGAGCGATTTCTTTCTCGTCTCGGCACGCACGGGGGAAAAGGAAATCAGCCTGTTTATGGTCGACAAAGGTCTGCCCGGTTTCACGGTGGGCAAAGATCAGAAGATGATGGGGCTGCGCGGCACGCCGCATGTCGAGCTCTTCTTTGACAACGTACCGCTCGAGCCTGCCGCCCTGCTCGGCGCACAGGGGCAAGGCTTCAAGATGGCAATGGGCGTGCTCGGCGTCGTCCGTCTTGGACAGGTGGGCGCACGCGCCGTGGGCAAGGCAAGCCACGTACTGGAGATGATGACCGCGTATGCCAACGACCGCAAGCAGTTCGGCAGGGCGATTGGTGACTTCCAGATGATTCAGCAGATGCTGGCAGACAGCGTGATTGAGATCAATGCGGCACGGTTGATGGTGATAAACACGGCATGGCTCATCGATCAGGGCGTCGACGCGCGCGACCAGATCGCGATGGTCAAGGTATTCGCAGCGGAAACGCTGGGTCGCGTGGTGGATCGTGCGGTGCAGGTGTTTGGTGGCATGGGCTTCTGCAAGGAACTTCCGATTGAGCGCTACTACCGTGACGCGCGCATCTACCGCATCTTCGACGGCACCAGCGAGATTCACCGCACGGTGATCGCGCGTAGCGTGCTCAAGCGCGGGCCGACATTATTTGACCTGCATCGCTAGCACTGCCCACACCGCCCCCTACCGAGGCACCCATGAAGTCAAAATTCGTCTCAGCCGATGAGGCGGCCGCCCTCATCAACGATCGCGACACCGTGGCATTGATGGGCGGCGGTGGCGGGTTAATGGAGGCGACCTGCCTGTTTCAGGCCGTGGAGCGGCGTTTTCTTGG
The DNA here is from genome assembly GCA_016790165.1 of Burkholderiales bacterium. GTDB lineage: Bacteria > Pseudomonadota > Gammaproteobacteria > Burkholderiales > Casimicrobiaceae > Casimicrobium. Next base: position 13,105 of record JAEUPL010000039.1, on the reverse strand, counting down.
CAGCGCGCACCCGCGCAATCTCACACTGGTACACGCCCTCGGCATCGGCGACAAGCAGTCGCGCGGCATGAATTGCTTTGCCTACGAAGGACTAGTCAAACGCGTGATTGGCGGTCACTGGGTATGGAGCCCGCGCATGCAGCGGCTCGCAGCGGACAACAAGATCGAGGCCTACATCCTGCCGGGAGGTGTCTCCTCGCAACTCTTTCGCGAGATCGGCGGCGCGCGTCCGGGCCTGATCACGCACGTGGGCCTGGGCACCGTCTGCGATCCTCGGTACGGGGGTGGCCGCATGAACGCCGCCGCAAAAGATGACCTCGTCGAGGTCATCACGCTCGATGGTCGCGAATACCTGCGCTACAAGCCCTATGCGGTCAATGTGGCGCTGGTGCGTGCATCGGCAGCGGATGAGGACGGCAATATCAGTTTCGAGCACGAGGCGGCGAATCTTGACGCAGTCTCCATCGCACTGGCCGCACGGACCTCCGGTGGCAAAGTGATCGTGCAGGTACGCGAGCGGTTACCGCGCGGCGCGCTCAGAGCCCGCGAGGTGCGCATCCCGTCGGCATGGGTAACGGCCATCGTGGTCGATCCGGCGCAGCGCACCAGCTACGACATTCCGTTTGACGCCACACTGTCGGGCGAGTTGACGGGTGACGCGCGCTTCGCGCCTGTTCCGCAAACGGACGAGCCATTCAGCGAGCGCCAGGCCATCGCGCGCCGCGCGGCGTGTGAACTGTTCGAAGGCGCCGTGGTGAACTACGGGGTCGGCGTACCCGACGCCGTGGCCAAATTGGTCGTGCGTCGCGGCGAATTGGATCGCATCTACCAAACCATTGAGCACGGCACGTACGGCGGCAGTCTGCTCGACGGCGTGCTTTTCGGCTACGCCCGCAACGCCAGCGCCATGCTTGACGCACCCACGCAGTTTGATTACTACGCCGGGGGCGGGCTCGACGTCGCGTTTCTCGGATTCGGCGAATTCGATCAGCACGGCAACGTCAACGTGTCAAAGCTGGGGGGGCTCACGGTGGGGCCGGGCGGCTTTATCGACATCGCTCAAAACGCCCGCAAGGTGGTCTTTTGTGGCACCTTTGCCGCGAAGGGCGTGCAACTGGAAACTGGCGACGGCCGCCTGCGCGTGACGCGGGAGGGTGACGTGCGCAAGCTCGTGCATGAGGTAGACCAGGTAACGTTTAGCGGACCGCAAGCGCTGCGGCGGGGGCAGCAAGTGCTTTACCTCACCGAGCGAGCCAGTTTTCGGCTGACGACCCTCGGCATGGAGCTCTTCGAGATCGCGCCCGGTGTAGACCTTGAGCGGAATGTCCTGGCGCAGATGGAGTTCAGCCCACGGATCGCGCCAGACTTGCGCGTTCTGCCCGCCTCGCACTATCGAATCGACGACGATGGCTACGGGCGGCTCGGCCAATGGGCTGAGATCGTTTAGTCGAAGCGCGAATGAAAAAAGGCCAGCAAAGCTGGCCTTTTTTGTTTTTTGCTTTTGTAACTGGTAGGACGTGGCAGGCTCGAACTGCCGACCAACGGATTAAAAGTCCGCTGCTCTACCGACTGAGCTAACGTCCCGAAGCCTTCTATTATAGCCAGAAAATCCGACTATCCGCAATGTGGCCGGAAAATCACGTCATACGCCGAGCGTCAAACCGCCCCGGCCGTATATTTCGGCATAGGCGGAGTGGTTGTGAATTGCCTCGAAATTCTCACTGGCGACCATAAAGTCGCCCATCTGCGGATGCGCCTGGCAGGCTAATGCAATGTCGCGCACGAGGTCCTCCACGAACTTGGGGTTGTCGTACGCGCGCTCAGTGACAAATTTTTCGTCGGCGCGCTTGAGCACGCCGAATAACTCCGCCGAGGCTTCGCGCTCGGCGATGTCAATGAGCGCCTCTGCGGTCAACCCCACGCCCGCCTCCGCACGAATCGTGATGTGCGAGCGCTGATTGTGCGCGCCGTAGTCGGAAATTTTCTTGGAGCACGGACAAAGGCTGGTGACGGGCGCCACCACCTGGATTGTCAGACGCGTGCCCTGCGCCGAGCTCGTCTCGACGAGCCAGGTGACGTCGGCGTCCAGCAGACTTTCCACACCCGATACCGGCGCGGCCTTGCGCCGGAAGTACGGAAACGACATTTCCAGGTATCCCGTATCCGCTTCGAGTCGGGCGCGCATTTCCGCCTCTAGCGCGAGGAAGCCTGTCGTATCGAGCGCTTCGCGTCGCGTTTCGAGCAACTGGATGAAGCGCGACATATGCGTGCCCTTGACGTGCTCCGGCAAGCCGACGTACATGGCAAAGGTTGCGACCGTGCCCTGAGTCTCACCGTTCCCTGCAATGATCTGCATCGGGTAGCGCAGCGCCTTGATGCCAACCCGTTGAATGGGCAGGTGCCGTGCGTCGGGCGACGACTGCGTGTCGTCCAGCGTTTCCGGGGGAGCGGGATGAAATACCGCGCGATCGGGGGCGTTCATGCGGAAAGTGTAGTGCGGCAGGTCATCCGGTTCAGTTGGGGGTGACGTGAGTTAGTTAAAGACCACGGTCTTGTTGCCGTTGAGCAAAACGCGATGCTCCGCGTGCCATTTCACCGCGCGCGCCAATGCTCGGCACTCGAGATCGCTGCCAACCTCGGTCAGCGCCTCGGCGCTCATCGAATGGTTGACTCGGGCAACGTCCTGTTCAATGATCGGGCCCTCGTCGAGATCGGTGGTGACATAGTGGGCGGTAGCGCCAATCAGCTTCACGCCGCGTTCATGCGCCTGGTAGTAAGGACGTGCGCCTTTGAAACTGGGCAGAAATGAGTGATGAATATTGATGGCGCGGCCGGCCAGGTGCTCGCAGAGGGCGGGAGACAGCACCTGCATGTATCGCGCCAGAACAACCAGATCGACCTTCTTTTCAGCCACGATTTCACGCAGTTTCGCCTCTTGCGCTGGCTTGGTGTCAGCCGTAACGGGGAGGTGGAAAAACGGAATGTTGTAGCTGGCTGCGAGCTGGTAGTAGTCCATGTGGTTGCTGACGATTGCCGGGATGTCAATTGGCAACTGACCGCTCCGGTGGCGGAACAACAAATCGTTCAGGCAGTGCCCCTGCTTCGACACCATGATGAGTGTGCGCACCCGGTTCGCAGTCGGAAAAAAATCCGCCTGCATCGCCAGTTCGCTCGCGGTGGCAGCAAAGCGTTCGTGCAGCGACGACGCCGTCGTGGTGGCGTCGCTCACTTCAAACTGAACACGCATGAAAAAGCGATCCTTCCCGACATCATCGAACTGCGCGGCCTCGAGGATATTCGCGCCCTGTTCCACCAGGAAGCCGGACACGCGATGCACGATGCCGGGACGGTCGGGACAAGAGAGCGCGAGGACGAATTGAGTCTTGCTTGTCATGGAAAAATCAGACGATCCCCGGTCGGCGCAGCAACTGCCAGCGACAGAAGGCAGTGATGGTTTTGCCATCGGTGATGCGGTTGTCTGCAATCATCGCGGCGATTTCGTCAGGCGTGGCAGCAAACAGTTCGAGAAATTCATCCTGATCAAGTTTGGCGTCGCCCTGAACCAGGCCATTGGCGTGGAAGATGTGGATCACTTCGTCGGCGTACGCAATCAACGGATGCATCTGACCAAGGGTATGCCACGATCGCGCCCAATAGCCGGTCTCTTCCTTGAGCTCGCGCTGTGCTGCGACCAGGGGGTTTTCGCCCGAATCAAGCTTGCCGGCGGGAAACTCAACCATGACCTTGCCCATCGGGTAGCGGTATTGCCGCTCAAGCAGCAACTTGCCGTCCTCGAATTCAGCAACGATGCAGGCCGCCCCGGGGTGCTTGATGTACTCACGCGTGGCAGACCGCCCATTCGGCAACGTCACCGTGTCGCGCACGACATGCAGCAGCTTGCCGCGAAAAATTTCTTCGCTTGACACGAAAGTTTCGGCCAGATGCGAATCTTCCGCAATCGCTGCGTGATTCGGCCCGCTACCGCGTGGCTGCGCACCGGTATCACTCACAGCCAGTCCTTCGCGACGAGAAAGTCAGTATAGAGGGCATGCTCGGGCGTGCCGGGTAGCGGCGCGTGGTTGTAGCGCCAGCGCACTTCAGGCGGCATGCTCATCAAAATCGCCTCGGTGCGGCCGTTCGACTGCAGGCCGAAGTGCGTACCGCGATCCCAAACCAGATTGAACTCAACATACCTGCCGCGCCGGTAAAGCTGCCAGTCGCGTTCACGTTCGCCGTGTGGTGTGGCGCAACGCAGGGTAAGAATGGGAATGTAACCAGGGACGAAGTGCTCGCCGACGGAGCGCATGAGCGCGAAGCTTTCGTCAAAGCCCAACTCGCTGAAGTCATCAAAGAAGGTGCCGCCGATACCTCGCGGCTCGTTGCGGTGCTTAAGGAAGAAATAGTCGTCGCATTGCCGCTTGAAGCGCGGATAGAACTCCGGGCCAAAACGATGCACCGACGTCTGCGCCTGTGTGTGCCAGTGAATGGCATCTTCGGAAAAGCCATAGTAAGGCGTGAGGTCCATGCCACCGCCGAACCACCAAACCGGCGCGGCGTTCTCTGGCGCCGCGATGAAGAAGCGCACATTCATGTGCGTGGTCGGCGCATAGGGATTGCGTGGATGGATCACCAACGACACGCCCATCGCTTCCCACGGCGCGCCCTTCAGCTCGGGGCGCTGCGCGGTAGCTGACGGCGGCATGCGGGTACCGAGAACGTGCGAGAAGTTCACGCCGCCACGCTCGATAACGTGCCCGCCTTCAATCAGCCGTGATATGCCGCCGCCGCCTTCCGGTCGCTGCCACTCATCGCGCTGGAAACTGCCGCCGTCCACACGCTCGAGGGCTGTGACGATGTCCGCCTGCAGTCCGACCAGAAACTCGCGTACCCGCGCGACGTCATCGCGGGTCACGACACCGGCGCAACCACCGCTCATCGTTTGATCGCCCGCCAGCCGATGTCGCGGCGCAATTGCATCCCCTCGAATGCAATGCCATCGGCCACGTCATAGGCTCGCTTTTGCGCAATCTTTACCGTGTCGCCGAGCGCCGTCACGCACAGCACGCGACCGCCCGCCACGGTGACCTTGCCCTCCGTGAACGCCGTGCCAGCATGAAACACATGGGCATCCTCCGCCACCTCGCCCAGCCCGTGAATCACGTCACCTTTGCGTGGGTTGTCCGGGTAGCCGTGCGCGGCCAACACCACGCCGAGTGCAACGCGGCGATCCCACTCTGCGTCCACCTGATCGAGCGTGCCGTTGATGCCGTGTTCGACGAGATCGACAAGATCCGTCTTGAGCCGCATCATGATCGGTTGCGTTTCCGGATCGCCGAAGCGGCAGTTGAATTCGAGCGTTTTGGGGTTACCTGCCGCGTCGATCATCACGCCAGCATAGAGAAAACCGGTGTACGTGATGCCATCTTTCGCCATCCCGGCCACCGTCGGCAGAACGATTTCCCGCATGATGCGCGCGTGCATCTGCGGCGTCACGATCGGCGCGGGCGAATAGGCGCCCATGCCGCCGGTGTTGGGGCCTGCGTCACCATCGAGCAAGCGCTTATGGTCCTGGCTGGAGGCCATGGCCAGGACATTCTTGCCATCGACCATGACGATGAAGCTGGCTTCTTCGCCCGCCAGAAATTCCTCGATGACGACGCGCGCACCTGCTGCGCCGAACGCGTTGTCGGCCAGCATCATGTCGATCGCGGTGTGCGCTTCAGCCAACGTCAGGGCGACCACCACGCCCTTACCAGCCGCCAGGCCATCGGCCTTGATGACGATCGGCGCGCCCTTCGCCTCGACATAGGCGTGCGCGGCGACGGCGTCCGTGAACGTCTCGTAGTCCGCTGTCGGAATGCCGTGGCGCTTCATGAAGGCTTTGGCGAAATCCTTCGACGACTCGAGCTGCGCGGCAGCCCGCGTCGGACCAAAGATCTTGAGGCCTTCGGCACGAAACGCGTCAACCACCCCGGCCGCCAGGGGTGCTTCCGGTCCGACAACGGTCAGCCCGACACGTTCGTGCTTCGCCAATGCCAGCCACTGCTCGACGTTGCTTGCGAGCGCATTCTCGCAATTGGCCTCGGTGGCCGAACCGGCATTGCCGGGGGCCACGACCACGCTTTGCACACGCTCACTTTGCGCGAGCTTCCAGGCCAGTGCGTGCTCGCGTCCGCCGGAGCCAATGACCAAAACTTTCATGGCGCGCTCCCCGGATGCTGCGCAGGATGGAAGACGAATGACGGATGACGAAGCGATCCCCTCGCCGAAGCAGGCCAGCGCCACCGCAGGTCGAGCACGTCACCGCCATACGCAGCAGAGCGCTTCCGATTCACTGCATTCCCCCCAACTCGTCATTCGTCATTCGTCATTCGTCCTTGGGCACGAGCCCATCAGTGCCGGAAGTGACGAACACCCGTCGTCACCATCGCCACACCGCGTTCGTTGGCGGCGTTGATGACCTCCTCATCGCGCATGCTGCCGCCCGGCTGGATGACGGCAATTGCGCCGGCATCGGCCAGCACATCGAGGCCATCACGGAACGGGAAAAACGCGTCGCTCGCGGCCACCGATCCAACCAGTGTCAACCCGGCGTGTTCGGCCTTGATCTTCGCGATGCGAGCCGAATCGAGGCGACTCATCTGTCCAGCGCCAATGCCGAGCGTCTGACCGTCTTTGGCGAAGACGATCGCGTTTGATTTGACGAACTGCGCCACCGTCCAGACGAACTGCATGTCTTTCAACTGCTGGCTGCTCGGTGCTTTGCTCGTTACGACCTTGAGCGCTGACGGCTCGAGGCGATGGGTATCGGCACTTTGCACCAGCAGGCCACCACCGACGCGCTTCATCTCAAGACCGTTTGCACTATCGTAGAGGCTCGTGATCGGCACGGTGAGCACACGCACGTTGGTCTTCTTCGCCAGCAACTCAAGCGCTTCGGCGGTGTAATTCGGCGCAATCAGCACCTCCAGGAACTGCTTGCTGACGGCTTCTGCGCATTCCGCATCCACGGTGCGGTTGAAGGCGATGATGCCGCCGAAAGCGGAGGTTGGATCAGTCGCGAAGGCGCGCTGATAGGCAGCCAGTGCGCTGTCGCCCAGCGCCACGCCGCACGGATTCGCATGCTTCACGATGACGCAGCAGGTATCGGTGAACGCGCGTACGCACTCCCACGCTGCATCAGCATCCGCCACGTTGTTGTAAGAGAGCTCTTTGCCCTGCAACTGCGTGTACTTCGACAGCGTGCCGGCGGCTGGGGTTTCATCGCGGTAGAAAGCGGCGCTCTGATGCGGGTTCTCGCCATAGCGCATGTCCTGCGCCTTGCGCCACTGCAGCGTCAGCACGTCCGGGTACGCGCGTGGCTCGCCCTCGAGTTCGCGACAGGTCAGGTAGTTGCCGATGGCAGCGTCGTAGGCGGCAGTGTGCGTGAATGCCTTCCTGGCCAGCGCAAAGCGTGTCTTGCGTGACAAGGCGCCAGCATTTGCCTGCATCTCATCGGCGAGTTCCGCGTAGTCGCCGCTATCCACGACGATGGCGACGCCTTCCCAGTTCTTCGCCGCGGCGCGGACCATGGTCGGGCCGCCGATGTCGATGTTCTCGATGGCGTCCTCCAGCGTGCAGCCGAGCTTCGCGACGGTTTCGCGGAACGGATAGAGATTGACGACGACAAGGTCAATCAACGGAATATTCGCCGCGTCCACCGCGGTCATGTGCTCCGGCAGGAGCCGGTTGGCGAGAATTCCGCCATGCACCTTGGGATGCAAGGTCTTGACGCGGCCATCGAGCATCTCGGGAAAGCCGGTGTAGTCGCCCACGTCGACCACCCTGAGGCCAGCGTCGCGGATCAGTTTGGCGGTGCCGCCCGTCGACAGCAGCTCGACGCCATGCGCCGAAAGCGCTTTGGCGAAGTCAAGCAGGCCGGTTTTGTCGGAGACAGAGAGCAGGGCACGGGTGATTTTTCGATTCATGGTGAGCAGAGCCGTCAGCAAGTCAGATCAGTTTTGCGGAAGCTTGATCTTGTGTTTGTCGAGCTTGGCGCGCAGCGTGTTGCGGTTAATGCCGAGCATGCTGGCCGCCTCGGACTGATTGCCCTTGGTTCGCTGAAGGATGTCGCTGATCAACGATTTTTCGACACTGCCGATCACCAGATCGTAGAGGTTATCGGCGGGTTCGCCGTCGAGCTTGTCAAGGTACTCCTGCAGGGAGCTGCCCACCGCCTCGGCAATGGCGGAGTGACCGTTCAGTCTTGCGCGTTTCATTCTTCTTGTGTTCTCTGGTCTCAGTGGATGGATGCGTCCCACGCGAGCGGGACGTAAGGCGTCAGCGGCAGCCGGTCATGCTCGGCTGCCAGCCCGGAAAAGTAGTCACGAACCGCCGCGAGCTGCGCGTCGGCATCGTCAATTCGATTGAGGCGATCGCGGAACTGGTCTCCACCCGGCAGACCGTCGGAATACCAGCCGATGTGCTTGCGTGCGCTGCGCACGCCCGTGGCGGCACCGTAGAGTGCGTAGTGCTCGATCAGGTGGCCGTGCATCACCTCCGCCACTTCCGCCACGGCTGGCGAAGGCGGCACTTCCCCCGTCGCGAGAAAGCACTCGGCATCGCGAAAGATCCAGGGCCGACCCTGCGCGGCGCGGCCGATCATCACCGCATCGGCACCCGTATAGTCAAGCACAGCCTTGGCTTTGTGCGGTGAGTCAATGTCGCCATTGGCAATCACCGGGATGGACACCGCCGCTTTCACCGCGCGAATGCTGTCGTACTCCACCGTTCCGTCGTCAAATCCGCAGGCGCGCGTGCGACCGTGCAGCGTCAACGCTGCGATACCGGCCTCCTCTGCGATCTGTGCGATACGCAGCGCATTGCGATGGTCGGGGCTCCAGCCAGTGCGCGTCTTGAGCGTCACAGGCACGTCGACGGCGGCAACAACGGCAGCGAGGATGCGCGCGACCAGCGCCTCGTCACGCAACAGCGCCGACCCGGCATCGACGCGACAGACCTTCTTCTTCGGGCACCCCATGTTGATATCGATGATCTGCGCGCCACGCGCAACATTGAAGCGCGCGGCATCTGCCATCACCTGCGGGTCGCTGCCGGCAATCTGAACGGTGATCGGCGCGGCCTCCCCATCGTGATTCATGCGCCGCATCGATTTCGGTGTCTGCCACAGCTCCGGCTTCGAGGCGACCATCTCGCTGATGGCGTGGCCGGCGCCGAATCGCCGGCACAACGAACGGAACGGCCGGTCGGTTACCCCCGCCATCGGCGCGACCACGAGCCGATTTTTGAGGGAATAAGGGCCAATGCGCAGCATGTGTGCGAAAAAATTAAGCGGGCGGGGAACGATGGGCGAGCCTTGGATTATAGCGTTTCGGCTGCCCGAAATTTAGGCACCACCACGGACGGGCGCTACCCGCTCTGCCATTGCTCTGGCGTCAGCACCGGAAACGTCAGCTTGCGCCGCAATTTCAGCAACGCCCGGTCGTAAGTGAGAAGCGCCGTTGCCGCGCCACAGTGCGCAACTTCGATAAATTTCTGGTCGTCACGATCACTACATCGCGGCAACGCAGCGACCGCGGCCTCATCCACGTCAACCCACTCCACGTGCGGCCCCAACTGCGCCAGCGCCTCGCCAATCGCGTCATCATCCAGCCGGAACTGCGGATAACCGAGCACGCGGCGCAGTTCTCGCCACGTCGCTACCGACACCAGCGGCTGCACGTCACCCCGTTGCCACGCGTCGCGCAACGGCAGATGGCGTGAATCGCGAAAAATGAGCGCAGAGACCAGCACATTGCTGTCGAGCACCAGACGTTGCGCGCGGGCGCTCACCACAACTCGCGGCAATGGTGAGTGAGCGGTGCTCGCCGCTACTGCGCGGTCCAGCCGCCGTCCATGCTGTAGGCGCTGCCGGTGACGGAGCCACCCGCCTCGCTGGTCAGGAACAATGCCAGTTCGGCCAGACTTTCCGGCGATACAAAGCGTTGGCTCGGCTGCTTCTCGCCAACCAGTTGCTTGGTCGCTTCCTCCACCGAAATGTTTTGCGCGGCGGCGCGCGCCTCGATTTGCTTACGCACCAGCGGCGTGTCCACCCATCCGGGGCAGATGGCATTGCAAGTAATCTGGCGAGTCGCGTTCTCAAGCGCCGTCACCTTGGTCAACCCGATGATGCCGTGTTTCGAGGCGACGTAGGCGGCTTTGTTGACCGAAGCCACCAGACCGTGCGCCGAGGCGACGTTGATGATGCGACCCCAGTCGCGCTTCTGCATGTCCGCCAGCGCGATCTTCGAGGTGTGAAATGCGCTCGACAGATTGATCGCAATCACCGCATCCCATTTGTCATCGGGAAAGTCGGGGATGGCGGCCACATGCTGGATGCCTGCGTTGTTGACCAGCACGTCGATGCGACCACACAGCGCAATGGTTTGCTTGATCAGCATTTGCGCTTCGGCGGGTTTCGACAAGTCCGCTGGAATGAAGTGCACGCGCGTCTGCGCGGCCTCAGCGATTTCTTCGCGGAGGCGGTCGACTTCTGCGGGATCACCAAAGCCATTCATCACCACTTCGGCGCCCGCGAGTGCGAAGCGGCGTGCAATCGCCAGGCCAATGCCGCTGGTAGAGCCGGTGACGACGGCGACGCGATTTTCTAGACTTTTCATCATGACTGAGCGCCTCAATGGGCCTGAAGGTAAGGGATGCTGCGGCGCATCATATCGAACTTCTATTCCTCCAGGCTGACGGCAGCGTCGCCCCTGCTGCCGAGCGCCCGTTTGAATTCGACCAGCGTGCGCGTGCGCGCCGCGGCGTGGTCCACGATCGGCGGCGGATAGTCGCGGCCCAGCTGGAAACCCCGTGCCCGTTGTTCGACGGGGGAGAGCTGCCACGGTGCATGAATGTCGCGATCTGACAGCGGCGCCAGCTCGGGCACGTAGCGTCGGATGAAGGCGCCGTCCGGGTCGAACTTTTCGCTCTGTGAGACCGGGTTGAAGATGCGGAAGTACGGCTGCGCGTCACAGCCAGTGGAGGCCGCCCATTGCCAGCCGCCGTTATTCGCAGCAAGGTCGTAGTCGTTGAGCGATTGCGCGAAATAGCGCTCGCCCCAGCGCCAGTCGATCAGCAAGTCCTTGGTCAAAAAGCTTGCCACAATCATGCGCAGGCGGTTGTGCATGTATCCCGTCTGGTTGAGTTGCCGCATCGCCGCGTCGACAATCGGGTAGCCCGTGCGGCCCTCACACCACGCCGAGAACTGCGCCGCATCGTTCTGCCATCGAATCGCATCGTACTCAGGCTTGAACGAACGCGTGACCACGTGCGGGTTGTGATGCAGGATGTGAAAGTAAAAGTCGCGCCAGATCAGCTCGGACAGCCACACCTCGGCACCGCGTGAACCCTCCTGCCAGCGCTGCCACGCCGTGGCCGCCAGCGCGCGGATCGACACCGTACCAAAACGAAGGTGTGTGGAGAGGTAGGACGGGCCCTTGATCGCCGGAAAATTGCGCGCGTCAGCGTAGCGATCCATGCGCTCGATGAACGCGGCCATCAGCTCAGCCCCGCCAGACATTCCAGTCGGCAACTTGAGCAGGCGCAAATGGGTGGGCTCAAAGCCTAGCGCGGACAGCGTGGGCACGTCGTTCGGCGCCCCATCGGGCGCAGGCGCAAACCGCGCGCGGTACTTGTCGACCGGGTAGGGCTTGACGTAGAACGCTTCGAGCCGCTTGAGCCACGCGTTCTTGTACGGTGTGAACACCGAAAAGAACTTGCCGCTGCCGGTCAGTACCTCGTCGCGCTCAAAGATCACCTGATCCTTGCGCGTGGCAAAGGCAATGCCCGCCTCGCGCAGCGTCGCTGCTACGGTGTGATCGCGCGCCACCGCGTTGGGCTCGTAGTCATGGTTCGCGAACACAACGTCCACGTCCAGCGTCCGCGCCAGCGCGGGAATGGCCGCCACGGCGCGATCATGCAGCACGTAAAGGTGCCCGCCCAGTGCGGCCAGCGCACTCGCCAGCTCCGCCACACTCTCTCGAATGAACTCCACCCGGCGATCCGAACGACTCGGCAGCGCATCAAGAATGTCGCGATCAAACACGAACACGCAGTGCACACGCTCGCTGGCGCTGAGCGCCGCATGCAGGGCCGCATTGTCGAACGCGCGCAGGTCGCGACGAAACCACATGAGGGCGGAACGATGCGGCGACATGGGGCTAGGGCGTGTTAACGCGATTTTCACGAGATGCGTTGTAACGAGACGGCGATGGCTGCAACGCGCGACGCAAAGAACGTGGTGGTTCCACGTTCGGGCATCGCAACGAGGCAGACGCGCCGTATCGTTGCAACCCTGCGGGGCGTGTCGTATCTTCGCCCCCGGTGTTGCTGCGAAGTCCTCGTGGTGCGGGCACCACGGCGGCCCCCGCGCCTGACTGCGCATCGAAAATACGACCGCCGCGCTCGCGGAAATGGTGTTGACTCGCCCTGGTGGGGCTGATGGCGGAGGCGCGCCGGGTTGAACGGTGGAATGCACGGCAACACCGTCTCAATGACACCCGGGCCGCGCAGCTCTCGCGGTGCGCGGCGGATTCGGGGAGCGAAATCGGATTCAACGTGTGACCTGTCAACTGCGGGCGACTCATGGGCGACTGCGTCACCCCTTCAAGCTGCAGGTGATGTTGTAGAAATTTCCGCAATTCATGTTCAATCCGATCCGCGGGCCGGGGCGCAGTTTGGCGTTGGCAGCGGCCAATGAACCAGTAAAGGCAATTTTCTGACTTTCGTCCTTGCGGTGAGTACCTGACTTACCGCTCTTGTCGCGGTAGCGGCTGGCGCTGTCGATATGGATGTCGATAAATGCATGGTTCAATGTGCTGCCTGTGAGCGTGTAGCAGGCGTACTTGCCGGTTGGCAGGCCGCGCGTCGTTGCCCCCGTTTTGGCGGGTTGGGTTGCCCCGCCCGTAAGGGATCGCCTCGACGTGTCTAGCTGTTAAGTTGCAATAGGTTCTTCCCGCTGAGTCGGGAAGCTGGAGGCTTGTGGCCCAAGGCCGAATGGGGCCTGCGGGCGTTGTAGTAGGCCAGGAAGGACGGCAGCCAAGCGGTGCGCTCGGCGCTGTTGTTC
>JAEUPL010000038.1 GCA_016790165.1 Burkholderiales bacterium | reverse complement strand
AGCAACTTGCGTCCTTCCACGGTCAATCTGGCATTCTTATGGCTGTTCACCTGGTTGATTTCCTCTGAGAGTTCTGAAGCGTGCTAACTCCAGTCTCCCAGAATCTTTCAGGTGAACAACCTATTGAAACATCACATCTAGGCGACGAGCCAGCTCGCGCACCGTCACAATCGACTGCAGACCGCAATACGGCTTTTCGACGGGCGCCTGCGGGTGGCACCCGCAGTGTTCTGGCGGGCGCGGCGGGCGGCAGCGCGTCCGCGCATCCCCCGGGCAGTCAGGCCTGGTGCGCGAGCCCCTGCGGGATCGACTCCAGCAGCTTGCGCGTGTAGGCGTGTTGCGGAGCGCCATAGAGCGCGTCTGAATCGCCCTGCTCAACGACCTCGCCGTTACTCATCACCATGACCTCATCGCTCATGTACTTCACAACCGCAAGGTCATGCGAGATGAAGATGTAGGACAGGCCGTATTCGTCCTGCAAGTCCTGCAACAAGTTGAGCACCTGCGCCTGCACCGACACGTCGAGGGCGGACACCGATTCATCGCAAATGAGGATGTCTGGCTTCATGGTCAGGCAGCGCGCAATGGCGATGCGTTGCCGCTGGCCGCCGGAAAACTCATGCGGGTACTTGTAAAAGCTCATCTCCGGAAGCCCCACCTTGGCCAGCAGCTCGAACGCCATCCGCGCGCGCTCGTCCGTACCGGCGCCGATACCGTGCACGATCATGGGTTCGCAGATGATCTGCCCGACAGTGAAGCGCGGATTGAGTGACGCGTACGGATTCTGGAAGATGATCTGAATGCGCTTTTTGTAAGGCAGGAATTCCCGTTCGGACATTGCGAGGATGTTCTTGCCGTCGAACCACGCTTCGCCGCTCGTCGCGTCGTGCAACTTCATCAGCGTCAGGCCTACCGTCGTTTTGCCCGAGCCGGACTCACCGACCAACCCGAGTGTCTTTCCACGACGCAGCTTGAACGACACATTCTTCGCAGCGTGAAACACGCGCTTTCCGAAGAGGCCCTCACGCGACACGAAGTCCTTGCACAGATTCTTGACCTCGAGAACGACGGGATCGGTGTCAGCAACGCCGCGGCTGCGTTGCTCGCGTTTCATCGCATCTGCCCGACCGGCCAGAAAATCGTCGATCACGGGCAAGCGCTTCGGGCGCGAGTCGACGACCGGACGGCAAGCCAACAGCGCACGCGTGTAGTCGTCCTGAGGCGCGGCAAACACCGCCTTCGCGGCCCCCTGTTCCCGAATTTCGCCGTTTCGCATGACCACCACGTGATCGGCGATGTCACCCACCACGGCCAAGTCGTGCGTGATGAAGAGGACGCTCATGCCGTGCTTCTTCTGCAACTCAGCGATCAGGTCGAGAATCTGCTTCTGGATCGTCACGTCGAGCGCTGTGGTCGGCTCGTCGGCGATCAGGAGTTTGGGTTCACAGGCGATCGCCATCGCGATCATCACGCGCTGCTGCTGACCGCCGGACATCTGGTGCGGATAACTCTCGATCTTGACGGCTGGCTCGGGAATACCCACCTCAGTCAGCAGCGCAATCGCGCGGTCGCGTGCAGCTTTGCCGGTCAACCCCTTGTGCTCGCGCAGTACCTCTTCAATCTGGTAACCGACCGTAAAAACCGGGTTCAGCGAACTCATCGGTTCCTGAAAAATCATCGAAATCTTGCTACCGCGCAACGCCCGCTTCTCCGCATTGGAAAGCGCCAGCAGATTGCGCCCCTCGAACTCAATCACGCTCGCGGCATCGACGGTCGCATTCTCTTTCGGCAACAACCCGAGAATTGCCAACGAACTGACCGACTTGCCCGAGCCAGACTCGCCAACCAGGGCAACCGTCTGGTTCGGCATCACATCAAACGAAATGCCTTTCAAGGCTTCGAAGCTGTTCTTCTTGTCGAGACGGAACTTGACGCGAAGATTCCTGACGGAAAGCAATGGATTCGTCATCGTGTCCTCGCTACTTCAATTTGGGGTCGAGCGCATCGCGCAGGGCATCAGTGAACAAACTGAACGCCGTCACGAGGATCGCCATGAAAGCTGTTGCTGCTGCCAATTGCCACCAGTAACCGAGGATCAACTCGTTCTGTGCCTCGTTAAGCATCGAGCCCCAGCTGACCGTATCGACCGGAACACCGAAGCCGAGGAACGAAAGAATGACCTCGCTCTTGATAAAGAGCACCACGTGCAGCGACAACTGCACGAGCACGACGTGCGAGATATTCGGAAAAATGTGCACCCACATGCGGCGCATGTCCGTCGCGCCAATCGCCTTTGCCGCACGAACGTAGTCGCGCGCCTTGTGTTTCAGGTACTCAGCGCGTACCAGGCGGAAGATGCTGGTCCAACCCGTCAAACCGAGAATCAGCACGACGGTCAGTACGCCCTTTTGTTTCAGAACCGCAGCGATCGAAAGCACCAGCAGGATGTACGGAATGGAACTGAAGATCGAATAGAACCAGTTCAGCCCATCATCTACCTTGCCGCCGAAATAACCGGCCAACGCCCCCAGGAGCGTGCCGAGAATCGTTGCCACGACGGCCGCTGCGAACCCCACCAGAATCGAAGTCTCGGAGCCCTGGATCACCTTCTTGAGCACGTCACGCCCCCACTTGTCAGCGCCGAAGGGCAAGTGCTCCACGCGCTTTTCCTCTACCTGGGTGGCAGCCCCGTCACCCGACCGGCCCAACTGCTTGCGCAATTCAGCCATCACGTCAGCCAGTGGATCGACGACCTTGATGCCGCTGTCGGCGTTCGCAGCACCGCCGGTCGATTGACCGAGCTGGGTTTTCAGTTCGGCGATGACCTCGCGCAGCGGGTCACGATCGTTCACGACCTCGACCTTGGCCGCCGCACCGTCAACCGCCGGGCCGGCGTCCGGCGCACCGGCTTTCAGGTCGGCAGCGGGCTTGTGGCTGTCCTTGAACCACGTCGGTGGCGCGTAGTTCACCGCCACCTCACGGTTCCAGTCTTTCGCGACCAGCCCAAGCAGCGACGCCAACGACAGCAGAAGAAACACAATCACCACCACCATCGAGACGATGGCGACGCGATCGGACATCAGACGCTTCCACGCCAATGACCACAGACCAGGCGAGCGCTCAATGCCTACAGCACCGGCAGTGCTGGCAGCGGAGGCAGCGATAGGTACAGCATTCATTGTCCGCTCCTCACTTCAATTCGACGCGTGGATCGACAGCCTTGTAGAGCAAGTCCGCCGCAAGGTTCGCCAGCATGGTCGCCAGCGCCACATACACCGTAACCGCCTTGATCACGGGAAAATCTGACCGCTCCACCGCCAGAATCACTTCGCGCCCAATCCCGGGCACGGAAAAGAATCGTTCGATGAGAAACAGGCCAACGAGCAACCCCGGCAGCTGAATCATCAGGTTGGTGATGATGGGGATCGATGCGTTGCGCAACACGTGGACGAACATCACACGGTTTTCCGAGAGGCCCTTGGCTCGCGCTGTGCGCACGTAGTCCTGGTTCACTTCGTCGAGCAGAAACGTGCGGTAGAGGCGGATGTTCGGCGCGAGGGAGACGACAAGCGCGATCAGCACCGGCAACGCCGCAAACTTGAACAGATTCTCGAAGAAGCCATTACCCCAGCCTTGTACCGGAAACAGGCCCCACTTGTAGGCCAGCACATACTGGAAGACGATGATGTACACGAGAATGGATACCGACTGCGCAATGGTGCACGTGACCATGGCGGCACGATCAGTGAATGAGCCGCGCACGTAGGCCACGGCAAGTGCGATGGTCACGGCGATGATCGTCTCGAGGATCAACAGCGGAATCCCGATCATCAGCGAGGCTGGCAAGCGAGAAGCGAACATGCTGGAAACCACCTCGTTGGTGCTCCAGGACGCGCCGAAATCAAAGGTCACGACCTGCTTGACGAAAATCAGCAACTGCATCCAGTACGGTTCATCAATACCGAGCTGTTTGCGGATGTTCGCAATCTGTTCCGGGTTGGAAATTTTTCCGGCAAGCAGATACGCCGGGTCGCCCCCAACCACGTTGAACAGCACGAAGATCAACAGGATCACACCCGCCATCGTCGGCACGATCTGCCAGAGGCGGCGCAGGACATAGGCACCCATCGTTTAGTTGCCCTTTCCAGTATTGATGTCGTAGTACATCCAGTTCGCAAGCATCACCGGGTGACGCTTGTAGCCCAGCACCCAGGGGTAGACCATCTGGTTGCGGTAACGCGTCACGCCGAGGACCCATGGCGTATCCGCTTCAAACTGCTTTTGCATTTCGAGGTAAATCTTGTCTCGCTCCGGCCCAGCGGGCAGCAAAGCCGACTGCTCGTAGAGTTTGTCGTACGCCGCGCTCTTGTAGCAGCCGTTGTTCGATTCGCCGATGTTTTTGCTGTAGAGCAACTGCGTGAAGTTGTCGCCATCGGGATAGTCTGCAATCCACGCTGCGCCGCGGATCATGATCTGGCAACGCTTTTCGCGTTTGATTGAGTCAGCAAATTTCTCCTTGTCCGAATCGTAGCGAATGCCGATCGCCTCCATGTTCTTGCTATACAACTCGTCGAACTCACGCTCCAGTGCCGTCGGCGTCGACGTGTATTTGAACGAGAACGGCTTGCCGTCCGGCGTATTGCGATAGCCGTCCGCCCCCTTCTTGTAGCCAAATTTGTCCAGCAATGCATTCGCGAGCGCCGGGTTGTAATCGATACTCGACTTGTAGCCCGCCTGATGGCCCACGACGCCCTCAGGGACGATGAATTCGGCACGCTTCGCAGTGCCCTTGCGCACGACTTCGATTTCCTCACCGCGGTTGATGGCCATCGCCACCGCGCGCCGTAGCGCCACCTTGTGCAGTTCGGCGCCTCCCCAAACGGGGTCGTTCCACTGGAAGTAGTTGTACGTGTATTCCGGGTCCACAGTGGTGGCAACGCGTGCCCCTTCGGCGGCCAGGTCGGGCGCGACCTTGCCGCCGGGCATGGCCTGCTTGATAAACGACGAGGGAATGTTGATGAAGTCAAGTTGCTTGTTCTTGAACGCCAGCCAGCGCGACTGCTCCTCCTCGATCGGATAGATTTCGACGCGGTCAATCAATCCCAGGGGCTTGCCCTTCATCTGCTTGACAATGACCTCGTCGTACGGATCGTCGGCATTGGGTTTGAAATCCCAAGTACCACCGCGCCAGTTGGGGTTCCTTTCGAGAATGATGCGCTGGCCGCGCACCCACTCCTTGAGGAAATAGGCGCTCGACCCGACCGGGTGGCTCTGCACATCGTTCGGATACTTTTCGACAACTTCGCGCGCAACGATGCTCATCGCCACGTGCGCAAGGACATAACCGAAGTTGTAGTCGGGCTTTGTCAACGAAATGCGAAGTGTGTGCGAATCGACAACCTCCAGACCGGGCACCGGCTCATCCCAGAGCAGCCCATCGGACTTCTTGCTCTTTTCGTACCAAGCGTTGAGGCCCACAATCTTGCCATCGATCAGAAACCGCCAGACGGGCTTCAGCGAATCGTCGTAGTGGCGTTTGAACGAGTACTCAACATCACGCGCGGTCACCTCGCGCTTCTTGCCGTTGAACACTTCGTGCGGCGAAAAGTACGCGCCTTTGACCAGCTTGATCGTCCAGCGCTTGCCGCCGTCCTCGACGAGCGGCATTTCGGCTGCCAGTTTGGGCACCAGCTTTGCAGGCCGAGCGAGATAGTCGTAGGTCAGGACGGTGTCGAAGATGCCGTCGATCACCTCGCTGGAGTAGAGATCATGGGCCGTCACCGGGTCAAAGCCCGACTCGCCAATCACGAAGGGAAAGCGAACCACCTTTTTTCCGTCTGCCGACTTCGCCGGCGATGCGACGTTCGACGCGCCATCGCCCGATTTTGCCGACTGCCCGCAGCCTGCCGATAGTGTCGCCATCACGATTGCTGCGACCGCACCGATCAGGTGCTTCGCGCGCACTCGCCCCCCCGTCGTTTCCTGAGGCCAAGTTGCCATGGTATTGCTCGGTCTTGTGGACCGTCTTCTACGTGAAGCGGCGATTGTAAGGGCGTAGCGCGCCGTCGTGACGCACGGTATCGCCTGCCGCACCAACCAACGCCGGTCAGGTGGGCCGCAGACGCGTGCGCCGCCCGGACAGTCGGGTGAGCTGGGGTGCCAGGCCAATGACCACCATGCCAACCAGCGTCACGCCATCGGGCACGGCGCCAAAAATGAACCACCCGAGCGCCACTGAAACCAGCAGTTGCATGTACATCCACGGCGCAATCGCGGTGGCGGAGGCCAGTTGATAGGCGCGAATGAGAAGCCAATGGCCCAACGCGCCTAGGATGCCGGTCGCCGCGAACACCGTCCACGTGGTTGCGCTCTGGCCAAGATACCAACCGTCGCGCCACCACCAGGGAATCGCGATCGTCATCAGCACAGCCCCGACCAGTCCAGACCATAGGAGCTGGGTGCTCGCGATTTCGGCGCCCTGATTGGCGCCAGCCCTCGCTGTCGCCGCGCGCGTCAGCGTTTGATACGCGCTGTTGCACAGCGCCGCGCCCAGCACCAGAAGCACGCCGACCAACGGCACCTGCGAACCGGGTCGTGCAACCACGAGCACTCCGGCAAAGCCGACGATTGTCGCCAGCAACGTCCAGCGACCGGGGCGCTCGCCGAGCAGCCAGGCGGACCAGACCGTCGTGAGAATGGGTGTGAGGAAAAAGATCGCGGTAGCGTCCGCCAGCGGAACATGGCCCAGCGCGGCAAAGTAGAACAGGGTCACGCCGACCATCATGACGCCCCGTACCCACTGCACCCAAGGTCGCCGCGGCCGAAACATGCTCACACCGTCGCGCGGCAGAAAGACGATCAGAACGAACAGAAAGTGCCCGAAATAGCGCGACCACGTTGACGCGCCAACCGGCACGCCGTGCGCGCCCAGATATTTGCCGCTCGCATCCAGACACAAGAGCAGCGCCAGCCCCACCATCATGAGTGTGATCGCGCGGCGCTGATTGGCGAGTTCCAGAGCGGCAGGAGAAACGAAGGACATGACCGCGATTGTGCCCGACCCCGCCATGCGAAGCCTCGGCGTGGGTCGCATTTGCCAAAATAGCTGGATGATTACTCCAGTCATCCTCTGTGGTGGCAGCGGCACCCGCCTGTGGCCGCTGTCGCGTTCGCACATGCCCAAGCAGCTGCTCGCGGTGCACGACGAGGCCACCATGCTGCAGGCGACGGCGCAACGTCTGGCCAATTTCGACGCGACAGCGACCGCGCCAATCGTCGTTTGCAACGATTCGCACCGCTTCGTCACGCGGCGCCAGCTCATCGAAATCGGTGAGGGCCACGCCCAGCTGATCGCCGAGCCCAGCGGACGGAACACCGCCCCGGCGCTTACGTTGGCAGCGCTGCGCGCTCGCTCACTGCACGCGGGCGCCGACCCTGCTCTGTTGGTCATGCCCGCCGATCACGTCATCGCGGATCTGGCAGCCTTTCAGCGCGTTGTGGGTGTTGCGCTGCGGGCGGTCGGTGTCGCGCCGGGGGCCAAGGGAAACGGAAGCAACGGACGCGACGCCATCGTAACGTTCGGCATCGTCCCCACCGAGCCCGCAACGGGATACGGCTACCTCAAGGTCGGCGGCACCAGCGCCTTTGACCCTGCGGCGTATGCGCTCGAGCGCTTCGTCGAGAAGCCCGACCTGGAACGCGCCCGGCAATACGTTGCCAGCGGGGAATACTTGTGGAACAGCGGGCTGTTCGTCGTTCGCGCTTCAGTCTGGTTGAGAGCGATGGCCACGCTCGAACCGAGCATGCTCACGAGCTGCGAAGCGGCCTTGGCAATGGCAAACGCGGCGGGCGACGATGTACTGCCCGACGCAGCTGCCTTTGCGGCCTGCCCATCAAACTCCATCGACTACGCGGTGATGGAGAAACTTGCTGGCATGCCCGCGCTGGGCATCGACGGCGTGGTCGTCCCGCTCGACGCTGGCTGGAGCGACATCGGGGCGTGGGACAGCGCCTGGGCGATCGCCGCGAAGGACGAACACGGCAACGCCGCGATCGGCGAGGCGATTTTTGAGGCATCGCACAACACCTACGTGCGCACAACCGGTCCCAACGCGCCGGTGATTGCCTGCGTGGGCATCGATGACGCCGTGGTCGTGCACACGCCGGATGCTATTCTGGTCGCAAGCAAGGACCACGCTCAGGACGTGAAGAAAGTCGCCACCGTGCTCACGGAGCGCAGCGACAGCCGGGCACAACTGCATCGCCGCGTCGAACGGCCGTGGGGTTGGTACGACTCGCTGGGGTCGGCACTCCCCGACGGCGACGCCCTCGCGTATCAAGTCAAGCACCTTGGCGTGTACCCAGGTCAGGCGATTTCGCTGCAACTGCACCATCACCGCGCTGAACACTGGGTCATCATCAAAGGCATCGCGACGATCACCCTCGGGGAGCGGGTGCAGACGTACAAGGCTGGCGACCACGTGCACATCCCGCTCGGCACCGTGCACCGCCTTGCCAACGAAGGTGATACGCCGGTTGAGTTGATTGAGGTCCAGTTGGGCAGCTATCTCGGCGAAGACGACATCGTTCGACTGGAAGACCGATACCAGCGCACCTGAACGTGCGCGGCGACGTGCGTGGTGTTGAAAACGAACGACGCAACACGACATTCGACCCAGGGCGTGTTCACACGCCCCAGTGAACCCATCCAACCTGCATCGATAGCGAGCGCCCATGAGCCCTTCTCCGCACATCTTCGAAGTCACCGTTGAAAACTTCGAGGCCGACGTCATCGCCGCGTCCGAACAGACGCCGATCGTGCTCGATTTCTGGGCCCCGTGGTGCGGCCCGTGCAAAACGCTGACGCCGATTCTCGAGAAGCTCGCCGAGGAGTATGGCGGCCGCTTCCGGCTCGCCAAAGTGAATTCAGACGAACAGCAGGAAATCGCCGGCATGTTCGGCATCCGCTCCATCCCGACCGTCATTGCGCTTAAGGGGCAGAAGCCGGTGAGCGCGTTTCAGGGCGCACAGCCGGAAAGCGCAGTGCGACAGTTTCTCGACAAGATCGTCCCGTCCGAAAGCGACGAGCGGCTAGGTAAAGCTCAAGCCAGGCTTGACGCGGGCGATATCGAAGGTGCCGTGGACGAGCTCAAGGTGTCGCTCGCGCTCAACCCGCAGCTCGATGCGGCGCGCATCATGCTCGCCGACATCGCGATGCGTGACAACCGCATCGAGGAAGCAACC
This sequence comes from Burkholderiales bacterium, assembly GCA_016790165.1. GTDB lineage: Bacteria > Pseudomonadota > Gammaproteobacteria > Burkholderiales > Casimicrobiaceae > Casimicrobium. The sequence goes on along the minus strand of JAEUPL010000038.1, from coordinate 6,071 downwards.
GCCTACCTCGAGGCCTGTAAGCCAATTACCCGAATGGAAGAAGAGTATCAACGCGTTGCCACGCGCATCGCGGCCGCCGAGGATGCAGGTCATTCGCCCGAAGCGGCTGCGCTCAAGGCGCGCATTGAACGCGACGGCAACGACCACGACGCGCGCTACCACCTCGCTGCCGTCTACGCCACGCAAGGCCAGTACGAGCCCGCGTTCAAGACGTTGCTCGAATCCATTGAGCTCGACCGGCAATGGAACGAGCAAGCGGCACGAAAACGCATGGTCGAATATTTCACTCTCGCGAAGGAGCAGCCAGAACTCGTGCGCCGCTATCGACAGGCACTGGCGAGCTTGCTCAACTAGGGGAAACGTCGAACACGTCCCGCACGGCCCGGAGATCGAGAGCCTTCTCCAGCATCTGGCACAAAACCCGCCCGTTTCGCGTCCTTCCGGTGCACAATAGCGCAACCGTAGCGAATCGAATCGTGCAAGCCACTCCCCCAACCCTTCTTGTCCAGCGCGCCGCCGGCGGTGATTCCGAGGCGATGCGCCAGCTATTCTCAAGCCTCTACCCGGACATCAAGCGGCTCGCCCGAAGCCGCTTGGCTCAGGCCGGCGGCGTCACCGGCCTGAATGCGACCTCGCTGGTGCACGAAGGCTTCATGCGCATGGCCGAGCGTGAGGGCCTGCAGGGGCAGACGCGGTTGCAATTTTTCGCCTACGTCGGCAAGGTCTTGCGTTCAATCGTGATCGATTTTGTGCGCGAGCGGGATGCGGAAAAACGCGGCGGCGGCATGACGCTGCTCACCATGTCGGCGGCCGATGGCACGCTGGCACCGTGGATGGACGTGACCGACATGGTGGCGCTGGACGAGGCGCTCGATCAACTGCAGAAACTTGACCAGCGACTCTACCAGGTGGTCGAGCTGCACATCTTTTCCGGCCTGTCCCTGCCCGAGGTCGCCAGTGAGTTGGGCGTGACGCTGCGTACCATCAACCGCGATTTGCTGAAGGCCCGCGCGCTCTTGTCGCGTTCACTGGGTACCGAAACACCACCGCCTGCCTGACTCGCCTGACGATGGGCGTCGATCCAAAGAAACTGTCGGAACTGTCCCCGGAGCTCTGGCAGCGCGTCTCTGATTTGTTTGACGAGGTCATTGAGCTCGACGAGGCGGATCGCATCCAGTTCATTCGCACGCTGTGGGCGTCGGAACCCGTCGCCGCGCAGGAGCTCATGGCGCTGCTGGTCGCAGCTGCGAACGTCGACAAGACCTTGCCACTGACGCCTGCCCCGTTCGACTCGGCGCTGAAGGCCGCGCTCAGCGAGCCTGCCCCGGGCTATCGCAGCGGACAGAAATTCGGCGCCTGGACGCTCGAGAAGCGTCTGGGTCAGGGCGGCATGGGCGAGGTCTGGCGCGCCACACGTTCCGACGGTCTCTATAAAGCCGCGGTCGCGATCAAACTGTTGCGCACCGACCTGTCTCACGACACGCTTTCACGGCGATTTGCGCGAGAGCGCGTGGTGCTCGCGCGGCTGAACCATCCGAACATCGCACGACTGCTCGATGCCGGTGTCGAGAACGAGCAGGCCTTCATTGTTCTCGAACTGGTGGATGGGCAGCCGCTGCTTGACTATGTTGAGGCGCATGCGCCTCGCATTGAGCAACGCCTCCGACTGATCCGTGACGTGACACTTGCGGTCGAACACGCCCACCACCAGCACGTGCTACACCGCGACCTGAAGCCCTCCAACGTGCTGGTCACCCGGGATGGGCAGGTCAAACTGCTCGATTTCGGCATCGCTGGCGTGCTCGATGACGACCCGGACGCGCCGAAGACCAAACTCACGCAACTCACGGGCCGTGGCCTGACTCTGGAATACGCCTCGCCGGAACAAGTCACAGGCGACCGCACACTGCCAGCCAGCGACGTGTATTCGCTGGGCGTTTTGCTGTTTCACCTGTGCACCGGCAATCGGCCGTTCGCCGCGAGCAGCACACGGGCCGCCCTCGAATATGCGGTGGTGCACAGCGATCCACCGCTTGCCTCCTCCGCAGTAGCGGACACGCAGCCCGCACGGCCGATTCCCGACACCATCGCGCCGCCCGGCGACAGTGCCCGGCTGAAAGGCGATCTCGACGCGATCATTCAGCGCGCGATGCGGCTCGCGCCCGCAGAGCGCTACCCCACCGCCGCCGCCCTCGCCGCGGACCTGGACGCCTGGATGACGGGTCGCCCCACATCGCGACACGCCGGCGATCGAGGGTATGCAATGCGGCTGTGGCTGCAGCGACACTGGCGCTTTACCGCGCTGGCTACTGTGGCAACGCTGGGCATTGTCGGCGCGCTGGCGGCCAGCCTTTGGCAGCGTCATGACGCCCGCTCCACGGCGCACGACGCCGAGCAGCGGGCCGTTCGCGCTGCCTCCGAGGCGCGCGCGGCGAACGATCTCGTGGCACAGCAGTCGCGCCTGAACGCTGCATTGAACGAAGTAATTCAACGACTTCGAGATGAGCTCGTCGCGACGCCACCGCCAAACGCGGAGCCCCGCGCCCCCACGAACTCAGGCAGCGACCCGGTGGGCGTCCGCGAGGAGCGCATCCGGCAGATCATCGGCGAGGCTGAGGCCCGGCTCGGCGACGACGCCGCGTTGCGAGCCCGTTTTCGCGAGCAACTCGGGCGTCGCTGAGGCCCACGTCCGGCCACACGGCGCGTGGCACGCTCTCCCTGGTGCCCGCTACGAGAGCGCCGCCAGCACCGACGCGGTGATGGTGTTGACGTCCCCCACGCCGTTCACCTGTACATACTTCGGCGCGCCTGCCTTGCCCGATTTCGCCCACTCGGCGTAGTAGCCGAGCAGCACTTCGGTCTGATCGTGGTAGACCTTAAGGCGGGTTTTGACGGTCGCCTCTTCGTCGTCCTTGCGCTGGATGAGATCCTCGCCAGTCACGTCGTCCTTGCCTTCCACCTTCGGCGGGTTGAACTGCACGTGATACGTGCGCCCTGAGGCTAGATGCACACGCCGACCGCTCATGCGCGAGACGATCACTTCGTCCGGCACGGCAATTTCGAGCGCGTAGTCGATGGCGACGCCCGCGTCTTTCATGGCCTCGGCCTGGGGAATGGTGCGCGGGAAGCCGTCGAACAGGTAGCCGTTCTTGCAGTCCGGCTGCGTCAGGCGCTCCTTCACCAAACCGATGATGATGTCGTCGCTCACCAGCGCCCCGGAATCCATCACTTTTTTCGCGGCGAGACCGAGTGGCGTGCCCGCCTTGACCGCCGCACGCAGCATGTCACCCGTGGAAATTTGCGGAATCCCGAACTTTTCGCAGATGAATTTCGCCTGCGTGCCTTTGCCCGCCCCCGGGGCGCCGAGAAGAATGAGTCGCATGTCTTGTTTCTGTGGTGGATAAGAAGCGCTTTGATTGATTATCGCCTGTGAGTTCTTGCGTAGGCCTGACGTGGCGCACCAAACGCGGGCGCTGCGCGGGCAATACAGCTTTTTTCTGTAAGCCTTTACCAATATGGCCTCGCTGCATGAAATTGTGTAAGTCGACTTTCGGAAAAATGGCTAACCAAGCCCCTTTCCATCGCCGCTGCAGGCATAAAGGTGCTATGCATTGCCGGGGACACGGCTGTCGCCAGCAGTCGATAAACCTCAGTTCGCCCCACGCGTCGCCGCCGGGATGCGCTTGTCCATGATGCGGCGAAAGAGTGGGGGCACGAGCGCTGCGAGAATCATGGCTGCATAGCTGGCAGGCAGTTGCGGCGCATCGGCATGGCTGTTCAGCGCCGCGAACGGACGGCCGCCGTGCGCATGATGATCACTGTGCCGCTGCAGATTGATCAACAGCGCGTTGGTGAGCCAGCCGGCGTAATCCCAGGAATGCGCCGGTGCGACCGGCATCGGTGCCCCGCTGGCATCACGCGAGCGCAACAGACCGTAATGCTCGATGTAGTTGACCAACTCCAGCTCGACCACCGCAATGAGCGCAGTCGCCGCAAACAACGCCACACCGCTGGCGCCGCGCCAAGCCAGCACGATCATGGTCAGCGCCAGACTCGCCAGCAACCAGTGCGCAACCTCGTTGGCGAGCAGACGCTGCAGGCCGTGCGTGCCGCTGCGTGCCAGGCGGTCCCGCTCAAGCGCCCACCCATGCCGCAGCGTTCCGATGATTGAGCGCGGCACAAAACGGTAGGCCGACTCGCCGAAGCGCGCCGTGGCCGGATCGTCCGTGGTGGCGACGCGCAGGTGGTGGCCGCGCACGTGCTCCACCTTGAACACGCCGTAGCAGACGGTAGCCAGCAAGGCACCGCCGAGAAAACGTTCGAGCGGATGGCGACGATGGATCAACTCGTGGCCGACGTTGATCGCGAGAATGCCCCCGACTACTCCGAGCGACACGACGAAGCCCGCGACATGCGGCCAGGGCAACGCCTGCACCCGCGGCCACACGTGGATGGCCCATGCCAGCGTCGCAAACCAGCTCGCGGCACACAACCAGGGAATGGCGCGCAGCATGCGGTCTGCTGCCAGCACCGCCTGCTGCTCGCGGGTGAAGTGCGTGGGCACCCGTCCTGCCAGAAGGTCAATCAGCGGCACCGCGACGTAGGTGATGATCAGCGCCCACCATGTCATCCACGGCCGTGCCGGGTCCTGCAGCGCGACCGACGTGCCGTGCCAGAACGAAAGCGCCGTCGTGGGCGCCAGCCAGAACGAATAGCGATAGAGCCGCAGTGTCAGCGGGCTCACCGCGACACGACCATGCGCACTGCAGCGCCTGCGGCGCTCATGCCATCAACGCACGCGCGGCGTCGCCACGACGACGTCGGCGTTTTGCGCCCGATGCCGGAGCGCATGCTCAATCAGCACCAGTGCCAGCAGCGCTTCGGCGATGGGCGTGGCACGAATCCCCACGCAGGGGTCGTGGCGCCCGTGCGTGTTGAGCGTCACCGGCTGGCCCGCTTTGTCGATGCTGACGCGATCCAGCCGCGTGCTGCTGGTCGGCTTGATGGCGATGTTGACGGTGACTGGCTGGCCGGTCGAGATGCCACCCAGTACACCACCGGCGTGGTTGCTGGCGAACTTGCCGTCGATGATCTCGTCCGAATGCTCGGTGCCCTTCTGTGTCACTGAGCGGAAGCCGGCGCCGATCTCGACGCCTTTCACAGCGTTGAGCCCCATCATCGCGTGGGCGATGTCCGCATCAAGCCGGTCGTACAGCGGCTCGCCCCAGCCGACCGGCAGGCCCGCGGCTTCGACGTAAATTTTCGCGCCGCAACTGTCGCCGCTCTTGCGCAACGCGTCCATATAAGCCTCGAGTTCGGCCAGTTTGGGCGAGTCCGCGCGAACCGGCGCGAAGAACGGGTTGCCGTTCACGTCAGCGTGTGATTCGAACGGAATTTCGACATCGCCTATCTGCGCGCAATAACCGCGCACCGTAACGCCGTAGCGCTGCGCCAGCCACTTCTTCGCCACGGCGCCTGCGGCGACGATGGGGGCCGTCAGTCGCGCCGACGAGCGACCACCGCCGCGATAGTCGCGCTGGCCAAATTTCATCCAGTAGGTGTAGTCGGCGTGCCCGGGGCGAAACGTCTCTGCGATGTTGCCGTAATCCTTGCTGCGCTGATCGGTGTTACGGATCAGGAGGCCAATTGGCGTGCCCGTCGTCACGCCCTCAAACACCCCGGACAGGATTTCAACCGCATCGTCTTCCTTGCGCTGGGTCACGTGCCGCGATGTACCCGGTTTGCGGCGATCCAGGTCAGGTTGAATGTCCTCCGTCGTCAGTGGCAGCCCCGGCGGGCAGCCGTCGATCACGCAGCCAATTGCAGGGCCGTGTGACTCACCAAACGTGGTCACGGCAAACAGGGTTCCGAGAGTGTTTCCAGACATTTGGGCATTTTAGGTGGGAGCGAATGCCAGTTGTCGTTCGCCCGTCTAGCTGTTAAGTTGCAATAGGTTCTTCCCGCTGAGTCGGGAAGCTGGAGGCTTGTGGCCCAAGGCCGAATGGGGCCTGCGGGCGTTGTAGTAGGCCAGGAAGGACGGCAGCCAAGCGGTGCGCTCGGCGCTGTTGTTC